>CALUTQ010000002.1 GCA_944323745.1 Candidatus Avelusimicrobium pullarium | reverse complement strand
ACTACCCGGTATTTCAAAAGGGATTTCATCCGTAATGTTGCGGAATTCGGTGCCAATCTTCTCATAATAGTTGTTATATCGTAGGTAGGCTACCAATCTATAATACTATCCACAATGGCTCTTTGTTCTAGACTTGTTTTTCGAAGATAAATGCGTGTAGTTTCGATGCTTTCATGTCCCATAAGATCTGCAAGTAGGGAGATATCATTATATTTTGCTAAAAAATTTTTGGCAAAACGATGTCTAAAAGAATGAGGATAAACTACTTTTGTATTAATTTTGTATCTTAAGGCTAGTTGTTTTAGTTGGCTAGATATTCCTCTGGGAGTAATTCTGTCTCCAAATCGATTTCGAAAAATAAATCCAGAAGAGAGATCTTGTTCCTTTAGCCATAAGAGGGCCTCTTGTTGTAGTTTGATAGGAATATAAATTCGTCTTATTTTCCCTCCTTTAGAATACAAATCTAAATATCCTAATTGTATGTGTTCAGCTTTGATTTGAATTAACTCGCTGACGCGGGCTCCTGTCGCGGCTAAAAAACGTATTACGAAATACCAAAATAGATTATATTTTTTAAGTTTCTTCTTGAAGTATTCATAATCTGCTTCGCTAATAACATTTTCCAAAAAGTTTTTCGTTTGTACTTTTACGCAGCTTAGTTTTAGCTGTTTTTTATTTATAAACTCGAGGTAGCAATTAATCCCACGGATTCTTAAATTAATAGTGTTGGCAGTATACTTGTCTAAAAGGAAACTTTTAAATTTTTGTAAATTTTGTTTATTAAAACGTTTGTGATATATTTTGTTAAATAATTTTAACGTATATAAATACGAATTGATCGTGTTAAATGCTAGGTTTTTATTAGTGAGATATTGTGCAAAAGAAGTGTTCATAAGTCCTCCCTATAATTAATAAATTCCTTGTATATATTGTGATAATTTGTTATTGCAACTGCCTAGCGCCTAGCAAAGAGAACGTTTGAATATGTCTTGACTTCTCTCCCTATAGTAAGCGTATATGTAGGTACGTTAAAACTATAGGGAGGAAATATGACCAAACATAACACTAAAAAGGCTTCTCAAAAAGCCATTGCCTTAAAGAAAAAAGCAACCACACCCTCGTCTAAGAACAAGAAAAACCCCGTTCCGCACGATTTGGGAACGGAAACCAAAGCCGGACAATCCATTTTGCCCGCAAAACCCCTTCCGGATACACAGCCCGCCCTTGATTCCACCCTGGCGCAGAAATCAATAACCCCTTCCACAAATGACCTGCGAGAAATTGCCAATACTGTAAATCCCTTGGCTCAACTCATGCGTAAAAATAAGTATCGGGCCGAAAAGCGCGCCACAGAGAACAAAAAATCCCTGCGGGATGTTCGCCTGCCGCTGGCAGGGGCCGTGTTAGAAAAGAAATATAAAGGGCGGGAAATATCCGTCAAAGTATTGGAAATTGGCTTTGAGTATAACGGCAAATACTATAAAAGCCTTTCCGCGGTCGCCTGTGCTATTACCGGGCAGCATATTAGCGGGTATCACTTCTTTGGCTTATGAGCGAAATTGTCCGTCCTCTGTATTGTGCCGTATATACGCGCAAATCCACCAGTGAGGGGCTGGAACAGGACTTTAACTCCTTGGATGCCCAGCGCGAGGCCTGCATGGCCTATATCGCCAGTCAACGCGGGGAGGGGTGGCACCCCCTTAATACCCATTATGATGATGGCGGCTTTACCGGCGCCAATACGGACAGGCCCGGTCTCCAGCAGTTAATCCGGGATATCAAACAAGGATTAGTGAACTGTGTAGTAGTGTATAAAGTGGACCGCCTGTCCCGCTCCCTCCTGGATTTTTCCCAGTTGCTGGAATTTTTTGATAAACATTCCGTATCGTTTGTATCCGTTACACAGAACTTTAATACCAAAACCTCTATGGGCCGCTTGACGCTTAACATATTGCTGTCTTTTGCCCAGTTTGAACGGGAAATCATCGGGGAGCGCACGCGGGACAAAATGGCGGCCTCCCGTATGAAAGGCAAATTTGTGGGCGGGCTCATCCCATTTGGATATCGGTTAGATAGAGAACGGCATTTGCTGGTTCCAAACCCACCTTATGACGAGCAGGTGCGGTTTATTTTTGAAAGTGTTTTGCGGGCGGAAAATGTTTCCAAAGTACTGGATGTTTTGAATGCAAAAGGTATCGGCTTCCCGGAACGCAAACTGCGCCATGGAGGAGTATGGCAGGCCCGGCCAATATCCCGCGCCCATTTATACCGCATTATCCACAACCCCACCTATATCGGCCAAGTGCTTTATAAAGGAAAAATATACGAAGGTGAACACGAAGGCATTATTTCGCGGGAAACATATGATAAGGTGCAGGAGCTACTGCGTTCCCGGCGCATAAACCACGGCTTTGCCCGCAAACGGATACCCGGGCTTTTACGGGGCCTCCTCTACTGTAAGGAGTGCGGCGCAGATATGGTGCCGGTGTATGCTAAGAAAAATGGAATAAAACATTTTTATTATATATGCCACCGCTGTCAAAAGGAGGGGTATGCCTCCTGCCCCACCAGAACGGTACGCCAGCCCGAGTTTAATGAGGCGGTTTTGAAACAGCTGGCAGAACGCGGGTTAATCAATAGGGCGGAACTGGAACAGCAGAAATTAGAGCAACAAACGGAAACGCTGGTCCAGGTAGTACGGCGGATTACTTACGCATACCAAGGGGAAAATATAGAGGTTTTGCTTCCCAACGGGGTAAGTTTTGCATTTCACGCGGCGGTAAAACCCAATTATGTGCGGCGCAACAAACGGGTTAAAGCCAACCCCGAAGCACCCAAGATAGACAAAAAGACGTATTATAAAGCACTTGCCTTGCAGATACGGGAATATATGAGGGTAAATAACCTTTCCCAGCGGGAATGTGCCGCGGCACTGGGTATGAGCCCCGCCCGCGTGAGCCAATTGCTTAGACATAATAGCTAATCTTTATCCAGCCTGTTATAGATGTTGTAAATATGTTGTTGCCGGATATTAGGGTTGTTACCATTATAGACGGCGTTTTGCAATAAAGGAATAATATGCTTTGCATAGGTAATGGGCGGCTCTGTGGCTAATATTTTATTTATAACCCGCATAGCATGACGTTTTGTCGTAAGATATGTGTTCTGTGGCATAAAACTAATATTTTTTAATTCGCAGTTTCCATAAAATACAATAACAGAGAAACAGGGAATGTTTTGGCCTAGATAGGATTTTAAATGTCTGATGTGTTGAGCATTTTGCATAATAGGATTGTAAAAGCGGTGTTTTTCTCTGCCGTAATTTAGCACCTGTGTCCATTGACGTTGTGTTTCATTTCCAAAAAGCCATCCGCTGTAATCTTTTACTTCAAAAACGATTAATCCTACGTTGCTTACTAATACTAAATCAATTTGCGAAAAATGATTATTTCCTAAAGGGATGTATAAATCGTGGAATATCTCTTCAGAGGAAAAACCCGCATGACGCAGTTTTAGAATAAGGTCTCGTTCGGATTTTTCACCTCGGTCTGTATTTGTAACTTCGGCTACCAGCGTTCGGTCTTTTATCAAGCTTTTTAACCAAATAACAATAAACGCAATAAATACAATAACAATAAAAGTTGGTCGCTTATCATTCTGATAGCTAGAATCTCTTTCAGATTGTTTATGTGAGAAATTAGATGCTTTTGAAGATGTGGCTCGCTTGGGCCTTGGCGGAGGGAGAATAGAAATATTCTGTAATACTACTTCTTTTGATTTTGTTTTTATTTTTATAGTTTTTTCTTTATTCTTTTCAAAAGAGGTGGTTAAAAAGACGATAATATTTCCTTTTTTATCTAGCTCAATGTTAGACAGAAGCGATATTTTGCCTTTATATTTTTTTGTTGAAAGTTTTTTTCTTCCTATCTTGTAATATTGTTTGTCAGGAATTGTTTCGGAAAATTTAACTTTTTCCCCAATAAAAGTTTTATAGTTTGATGTGTTGATGGTGGTCGCACAAAGGGTGATAGAAAAACAAAGAAATAGAAGTGGGAAAATGATTTTTTTCAACATATGCCCATTATAACATTTCCCGCTGAAGATATAGATTTGGTATAGATAAATTATAGTTTGGGAAAAAACAAGAGGTTAGTTGATATGGGAACGCTTAAACATTTGTGGAATAAAGAAGAAACGGTCGCTGTTTTGAAATTGTTTTTGAAAAATGGAAATAGAAATTTATCCAAAAACAATGTTAAAGTCCTTGAACTGGCAGAATTATTTAAAAGAGAGGCAATAGAAAGGAAGAGAGAGACATATCCTTCTGCGGCTAGTATTGCCATGAAATTGGGCAATTTTACAAGTCTTCTAAACCAAAAAGGGTTGCCCCATGTCAGTAAATTAGATAAACAGGTGTGGCAGGAATATGCAATTCCCTGGTATTTTCAAGAAATTGTAAATGCAGCAGAGGGAAAGCAGATTACAGTCACACATTTATTGTATGAACGGAATAGATGTATTGTAAATAAAAAGAAACAACAGGCCGCTTTAAAAGGTGAATTAGAGTGTGAAATCTGCCATTTCAACTTTGAAAAGGTCTATGGAAATGTGGGGAAAAATTTTATAGAAGCCCACCATATTGTTCCATTAGCAGAGGTAAAAGGATTGCATAAAACGAAATTAGAAGATTTGATTTTAGTATGTTCCAATTGCCACCGGATGTTGCACCGTATCCCTTTTAAAAATGCAGTTGATATTTTAAAAAATAGATTGAAGAATATACAAAATTAAATTTCGGGCAGTTAAATGAAGGGAAAAAGGATACAAAGATACCTTTTTCCCTTGCTTTTGAGGGAAAAATGCGCCGTAGGCAAAAGTATCCGTTTGCCCCAGAGAGGCTTAAAATAAAAAATCCCCGACGATAGTCGGGGATAAACAAGCTAAAAAGGCATTAAAAAATCCCACAAAAAAGTTCGATGGGAATAAATATGGGGTGGATGACGAGATTTGAACCCGCGACCTCCGGTTCCACAGACCGGCGCTCTAACCAGCTGAGCTACATCCACCATAAAAGGGAAACGCAAAAGCTGCGTTTTCTTTATTTTACTATTTTTCAATTTCGTTAGGCAAATGCAAGGGGGAACGCCCCGCTATGCCTGCACAAACCGTGCCTAAATTTAACGGCTATTTGCCTGAAAACAACTGCTGCGGGGACAGCGGCGCCCCTGCCAAGGGGCCACTCCACCACTGGGCACCTAATTTTTTAAGTGACTGCAGTTGGCTTTCCTCTTTTACTCCGTCAAAAATCAGGCGTAGATGAAGCGATTTAGCCATTTCAATAAATGCCGTCAGCACGGGCGGAATTCTGGCATTGTCTTCAATATCGTTTATAAAAACGCCTTCCATTTTGACGATGTCTATGGGAAGCGTTTGGATTAAATCTAGCGATACGGTTCCGCGGCCGAAGTGGTTTAAAGAGAGTTTAAAGCCTTCGGTATGCAGTTTTTGGGCAAGTTGTTTAAAAAGCGGCAAATCTTGCGGGGAGGTATGCGGGCTGAGCTGTAAAATTAAATCAGCGGCCGCCACTTCATATTGTTTAGTCAGTTGCAGCAGAACGGAAGAAAAATACGGGCTGCGCAGACTGGCGGAAGATATATTCAATAGAATAGGTATAGTCGGCAAATGCTGCGTTTTCCACTGTTGTAATGTGCGGCATGCTTCTTCGGCCAAATAAATATCCAATCGGGCAATAAACCCGTTTTTGTTAAAGACGGTCAAAAACAAGTCGGTCGGGATGGGGGTTTGCTGCGGCCCTTGTTTCCAAACGGCAACCGCTTCGGCCGCGGCTACCGTGCCGTCTACGGAGCGGACGGGGGCCAATTCTAACGAAAATTCTTTTTTAAGCAGCGCCTCTTCCATATTGTTTTCAATATTTTGCTCTTGGGTCAGACGTTGGTGCAATTTTTCATCATAAAAAGCGACAATATCATTATAATTGCCTTTTACCGTATCGCGGGCCAATACCGCACGGAGGAACAATTCATCGGCGGAAAGGGCCGTATCCGTTACCGGATAAACCCCAAAGGATAGTATTAATTGAAATTTATCTTTATCCACAGGATGGAAATTGACAATTTTTTCGTTGAGCACTTCCAGCCGGTTTTTCAGTTGTTCGGGGCTTTGCATCGTAAGCAGCAGGGCAAAAATGTCACCTTGCACACGGCAGAAAAGCTCTCCGGCCTTCAATTCATCGGCTACGCTTTTGGCAATATACTGCAACAGTTCGTTGGCTTTGCTGTAGCCCAAACGGTCGTTGGCCACCTTAAATTTATTAATATCAAACACCACAAATGCATACGAAACATCCTGCGATTGGCGTAAGATGTCTTCTATTTCCCGGCTTGTTTTTGCCCAATTGGGGCGGTTTAATATCGGGTCAATATAAGCGGCCCTGTAAAGGACGGCGTGACTGTATTTGTTTTGCCTGTAAATATAAATTAAAAGGGCAATAAAAACCGCCAGCCCCGTACCGAACAAAAGGAAAGAAAGCCGCAGCAAATTTTTTGTTTTTTGTACGGCCACTTTTTCCGGCACGACGGAAAGAAAGTACCAATCATTCAGCCCCACGGGAACATAGCTTAAATAGAGCCATCCTTCCCCTTGGCGGAAAAAGCGGACGGTGCCGCTTTTGCCTTCCTGCATATTTTTGCGCATAATACCGGTGGGATCCAAACGACTGTTTTTGGCAGATTGAAAAATATTCGTTACGCTGTTGTCTAAATTGGATTTTGCGGAAGACGCCACTTTATCGCCATTGGCTTTAACAATTAAAGAATATCCCGCTCCGTTAAAACTGTCGGAAGCAATCAGCCGGCCATACATCGCAGTAGGATGTGCCGCCATCAGCACACCGCGTACGGTATCGTCTTCCCCCTTGACGGGCACAGCTAAAATAATAGCTTTGCCTTGGTCTACGGCATCGGTAAGCGGGTCGGTAACAGACGTTTTGCCGGCCATTCCGTTTTTAAAATAGTCGCGGTGGTCCAGATCCAACATAAAACCGTCACTTAAATAAGCTACGCCGTTGGGCAGAATAAACCCCATACGTTTAAATTCGTTTTGACGTGTTTCTTCTTTTAATAACTCCGTCCAAGGTTTGTTGTCTAATGTTTTGTAAGTAGCTATAGCAGTAGCGGCCGATTGCAGAGAGCTGACGTCTCCCTTTATTTGGGTATTTAAAATGTGTACACCCTGATGGGCCACTTCGTTTAAATAAGTGGTTAGTTCTTCATTAAGAGCGGCCCGCAAATGGTGGACGTATAAAAAAATCCCCGTTCCCAAAACGATAATACAAATGGAAAAAATCCATAAAGCCCGTATGACTGATTTTGAAATTTTGGCCATTTTATCCTCCGCCGAAACCTTGTTTACAGGATACAACAAAGCAACCTCTCTGTAAAGCTAAACAATAAGCTAAATGGCAATAAAACCTGTCAATAATACGCCTTGCCTCTGGCAAAGCGGGGCGGCCGTAAAATAGAGCGGGCGGTTTGCGCCGTATAGGCCGATGATCGGCCCTGCGGACAGGGCTCGGAGGCGGTGTGGAAATAGTTCTTGAAGGCCGCGGCCTGTTCGCTTTTACATTGCAACTATTACCGCAATACAGGGGAAATTCAATGGCAGACGATGGGCTTCTGTCTGAAACATTTTAAGCAGGGCTGTTGCCAAAACTTGCACGCTCATCCTGTGGGCTGCGGGGGGACAGTGCCGGTCAATTGTAAAATCTGCCGACAACTCCCCCGCTGGTACCGATAAACAAAACCCCCGCAGGTACAGCCTGGCGGGGGATCTTAAAACGGATGCCGTATTTAAACGTCCATCACCATTTTTCGTAATGCACTTTGGCGGGGTCAAAGCGGTCCACGTCTTCTTTCTTTTCGTCCGGATAGCCTAAAGCGATGATGTTAAACGGCAGCACTTCTTTGGGCAGGCCCAGCACTTGGGCTACCGCCTGCATACGTTCTTGCGTGGGGTACACGCCCAGCCAGACGGAGCCTAAGCCCAAATCTGTGGCGGCCAGCAGAATGTTTTGCGTGGCGGCGCCGCAGTCCCCGGGCCAATAGCCGGCGGCCGTTTCGCGGCGGGTGTCCCCGCAAACGATAATGGCACAGTCGGCCGTAGAAAGCATATGGGCATACGGGTGTGCTTTCATCAATTGGTTCAGCATATTGCGGTCACGCACGACCACAAAGTCCCACTCTTGACAATTGCGCGCCGTAGGCACCAGCATAGCCGCATTGAGCAGTGTTTCTATTTGCTGTTGGGAAAGCGGCTGATTGGTAAATTTGCGAATAGAACGTCTTTTGGTAATGGCTTGCAGTGTGTTCATATTATTTATCTCCCTTGCTTAAATGGAAAAACCGCGCCAGCCCGCCTTGGGCCGTTTCGCGGTAGGCCTGATTCATATCTTTGCCGGTTTGCATCATAGTGGCTAATACATCGTCGTACGAAACGCGGTTGTGCCCGTCGGACATCAGGGCATAGGTGGCGCAGTCCAGCGCGCGCGAAGCCGCCAACGCATTGCGTTCTATACAGGGAATTTGCACCAAGCCGTCCACGGGGTCGCACGTAAGGCCCAAGTGATGTTCCAAACCCATTTCGGCGGAATATTCAATGCGTTTATTGTCCCCGCCTTCCAGCTGGCAGGTGGCGGCGGCAGCCATCGCGCAAGCTACGCCGATTTCACCCTGGCAGCCCACTTCCGCCCCGGAAATGGAGGCATTGGCTTTGGCCATATTGCCAAACAGGCTGGCGGTGGCTAAAGCGCGGATAATGGTGTTGTCTTCAAACTCACAAATTTCCTGCACCAGCCGGCAAACAGAAGGCACCACCCCGCAGGAGCCGCAAGTCGGCGCGGTGACCACAATACCGCCGGAAGCATTTTCTTCGGCGCAGGCCAAGGCATAGGCAAACAAATTGTTCATACGGCGCAGGTACTGCGGGGAATTTTCCGCCTTATACAAATAGCGCTGTGCTTTGCGTTCCAAATTTAAAGAGCCGGGCAGTACGCCGCGTTTGGAAAGGCCGCGCTTTATGGTTTCTTTCATCGTCAGCCATACTTCGGTCAAATAGTCCCAAATGTCGGCGCCTTCGCATTCTTCCACATATTCCCACAAAAGCATTCTTTTTTCGGACGTATACTGCAAAATTTCGTTCATTGATTTATGCGGATAAACATTGTTTAACTGTTTGCCGAAGGTTTCGTCATCACGAATGGCGCCGCCGCCAATGCTGTACACCATATAGTCGCCAATCATATGGCCGGCTTGGTCCAAGGCTTCAAATTTTAAGGCATTAGGGTGTTTTTTGACGACGGTTTGATAGTCAAAAATAATTTCCACCGGTTTGGGATAAAAGGCTTCACGCAAAGTAAAATCGGTCAAGTGCCCTTTGCCGGTGGCCGCCAATGAGCCGTAGAGCGTCACGCGGAAAGAGCTGGCCTGCGGATAGCGGCGGTTAAAGGCGTCGCCCGCTTTGCGGGGGCCCATCGTGTGGCTGCTGGAAGGCCCGCAGCCTATTTTATAGAGTTCTCTGAGTGTTTCCATACGGTTGTTTCCCTTAGTAAAAATGTTATCATAATTTAAATGAACATTCTATCCACTTTCATTGTGGCGCTGGGTTTGTCTATGGACAACTTTGCCGTCACCATTGCTTCGGGCTGTGCCGACCGTGCCCAGGTGCGCCACGGCCGCACCTTTTGGGTCAGCCTGGCTTTTGTAACGGCGCACGTGGTGATGCTTTCGGCCGGTTGGCTGGGCGGACGGGAGCTGGGGCGCTTTATAGACCGCTTTGACCATTGGATCGCGTTTGTCGTTTTGGTGTTTATCGGCGTTAAAATGATAAAAGAAGCCTTTGAAAAAAAGAACGGGCCTGATTTGTGCCGCCGGCTTTCGGCCAAAACGGTGCTGGCTTTGGCCATTGCCACCAGTTTGGACGCTTTGTTGGTGGGAATGGCGCTTTCGCTTACGGCGGCGCCGTTTGGACTGACGCTTGCCTTTATGACCGGCTGTGTTTTTGTAACCAGCTATACGGGGTTCTTTTTGGGCAGTTATTTGGGCAAACGGTTCGGTACGTTGATGGAAGTGCTGGGCGGACTGGCTTTGGCGGCCGTAGGCACAAAAGTACTGCTCAGCGGGCTTGGAATTTGGTAATATAAAAACAACCCGTGCAGCAAAGGAGAAAATATGGGCTTAATTGCAGTCGTCATTATTTTTATTTGTCTGTGCACCGACCATATGGTTACGGCCAATATGTCGGCTATGAATATGGACATCAAGACCAAGAGCGTGTTTTCCATTAAAGCGGCGTTTTATTTTGCCGGTTTTAATGCGGTCGTTTTTACGTTGGGTTATTTGTTCAGTATGTTGTTTTTCCGCGGTTACTTTGTAAACGCAAACAATTGGATAGCCTTTGCTTTTTTGTTGCTGTTGGGCATTAAATATATGTTGGAAACAATTGAAAAATCGCCCAGTTTTAAAGAGAATGAAGTGGACGACAGCAAAAAAATGGTGCGCGTGGCCGCATTGGCTTCGGCGCCGTTCTTTTTGGTGGGCTATGCCATTGAAATTATGAATAAAGGCTGGTTCCCGCAGATTTTGTTCCTGCTGGTGATTACGTTTGCAATGACGGTGTTCGGCTTTCATTTGGGAAGCAAAACTTCCAAAAACATTGTTACCAAAAAGGCGGAATTTGTGGCCGGCTTAATATTGGTCATTATGGCCATACGAATGATTGTGTTGTAACAGCAGGTTGTAACGTTTTGATTTGAGCGGCGTAAGCTTTTGTTTGCGCCGCTTTATTTTAGTGTACTCAACTCTCCCGTTTGTTTAAAGCTGTTTCTTTGCCGTTGCCGTTTTTTATTTGAATTTCCTGCCGTAAAAACAATTTGCCTTGACTCGTTTTTTTTTTTTGATACATTTTTCATATGAATATCAAGGAAAATGCCGCCTTTACGCTTATAGAGCTGTTAGTCGTTGTTTTAATTATCGGTATTTTGGCAGCCGTCGCTTTGCCGCAGTATCAAACCGCGGTGGATAAGGCCCGCATCACAAAATACATTCCGTTGGCACGTGCCATTAAAGACGCGCAGGAAGTGTATTATATGGCAAACGGACGATATGCGTCTGATTTAAGCGAGGTGGATGTCGCCTATCCGGCCAACTGCCGCCTGTTGGAAATAACTGCCGATAAAAATACAATCGGTTGCGATGATGAAGTGATTTTGGATAATACGTATCAAGCTCCCCAACTGCAAATTATCTATTGCCCTAATCAAACAAGTCATTCCGTGGGAGATTGCACGCAGGAAAAAGAATTTCTGTTACGATTCTATTATGATATGAACCCTGTGCGGCAGGGGACGCAGTGTGCCGGCTATTCCGCGCGCGGCAATCGTCTGTGCCGCTCTTTAGGTCTTTAATTTGGCAGTCAAATAAAAAACCCGCGCCCAAAAAGCGCGGGTTTTTATTAGGCAAATTTTATTTGCCCAGCTGTTTCCAAGCATTAAGTTCTTTTTTTGCTGCCGTTTTTTTGGCTTTTAACTGCTTTTTGGCTTCTTCCTTTTTGGCTTTGTTTTCGGCCTTTTTGGCAGACTGTTTGGCTTTGGCGTTTTCTTTGGCTTGGTCTAATTTGTTTTTTGCGTTTTGTTTGGCCTGTTCCAGCTTTTCTTTGGCGGCTTTTTTGTCTGCCTTGGCTTGGGCAGATTTTGCCTCTTTTTGCGCTTTGGCGTCTTGTTGCTTCGCTTTTACGTTGTCTTTTGCCGTTTGCACTTTGGCGCGGGTGCAGTTGCTAAGGCAAAGCAAATCTCCTTTGGCACAGTCACAGGTGTCGGCGGCGTAGACGGCGCCGGCCGCAACGATGAACGCTGCGATAAGCAGGGTCTTTTTCATATTTCGTCTCCTTTTAAAAATAGTGTTTGTTTATTGTAGCAAAATATAAAAGGACGGACGTAAAATAAACGTATTAGTTGGCTTTTTGTTCTTATTATTTTCTTTTTAACTCGTAAAACCCGTATTTTTGTAAAATATGACCATGGAAATTTCTTTGCTTGCCAAAATTTTGCTGGGGCTGGTGGTGCTTAACCTGCTGGTCTGGCCGTTGGTGTCCAAATGGGTGGAAAACCATTTGGAGATTTTTTTGCTGCTGGTGGGCGTGGCGGCGGTAACGATCAGCGGCGGCTGGAGCAAAGAATTTGTTTATCAAACCTTAAATGCTCCCGTCAATGTGGCGTTTATTGTACTGGTGGTCAGTATTATTTTTAATTATTATTCCCGCTACATTTTTCGCGTGCTTTTTATTCTGTTTCGCTATTTGGAGCCGCAATACAGCTTTGCCGTATTGGTGCTTTTGCTGGGGCTGACCAGCAGTATTTTCAGCGTTACGGTGGCTGCGCTGGTGCTGGCAGAGGTGTTGCAGGTAGTCAATTTGGAGCGGGACCAAACCGTTAAAGTAACCGTCTATGCCTGTTATGCCATCGGAATGGGCGCGGTGCTTTTGCCGCTGGCCGAACCGCTGGGGCTGGTCATTTACAATGAACTGGCCGCCGGGGTGCATAAAGCGGATTTCTTCTTTATGCTGCGGCATTTCTTTTGGTGGATCTTCCCCGGGCTTGTGCTGATGGCGCTGGCGGCCGGTTACACCGTGCGTAATGCCACTGCCCGCGTGCAACTGCATATCCGCGAAGATAAAGAAAGCAGCCGTTCTATGCTGCGGCGTACCTGGCATATTTATTTGTTTGTGGCAGCTTTGCATTTAATCAGTACGGGGCTTAGACCGTTTGCGGCCAGTACCATTGCTTATTTAAACGGCAAAATTTTGTTTTGGGCCAATGCGGTATCGGTCATTATTGACAATGCCACACTGGCCGCCATAGAAGTAACGCCGGACGTAACCCTGCCCAACCTGATGTATATGGTCATCGGGCTGGCGGCGTTTGGCAGTATGCTCATTCAGGGCAATTTGCCTAACATCGTGGCGGCCGAAAAACTGGGCATCAAAAGCCGCGAATGGGCCCGCGTGGCGGTGCCGGCAGGGCTTACGCTGATGGGGGGCTATTTTATCGCCCTTTGGATAGCCCTGTAACCCTTGCGCTTATCTTGGCAGGCCCGCCTGTTTGGCCAGGTTGACGCCGCGTTGACACGCCGCCCGCGTGTTACTATAATAAGGGAATAAGCCGTCCTGACGTTTCATCGTTTTTTTGAAGTAGTTTGCCGCGCCTATGTTTTATGCGCGGTTGGCTTTGCCGTATCCGGAGTTACCTTTTTGTTGTAATCTCAAACAGGAGACACCATGACAGAAAAGTTCGCCCCCGTCGATAAGATACTCAAAGAGAATGGCTGCGACCCGGCCAAACTCATCCCCATACTACAGCAAGTGCAGGACCTCTACCGCTATTTGCCCGAAGACGTAATGCGGCATATTGCCGATAAACTGGAAATTTCGCCCGCCCGTGTTTTTGGCGTGGCGACATTTTTTGCCCATTTTGCCATAACACCCAAAGGCAAACACATCATTAAAGTGTGCAACGGTACCGCCTGCCACGTGAAAGGTTCTTCTTTCGTAATCAATACCGTGAAAGACAAACTGAAATTAAAAGACGGGCAGGACACCACACAGGACGGCCTTTTTACGCTGGAATGTGTGTCGTGTCTGGGGGCGTGCGGTTTGGCGCCTGTGATGGTGATTGACGAAACGGTACACGGGCAAATTACGCCTGCGCAGGCCGTAAAGCTGATTGACGAAATTATCGCCGCGGAGGCCAAAAATGCCTAAGACCATTGAACAAATTTCCAAAGAGTACAACGACGCGTATAAAAAAGTAACCGGACGCGTAACCATTTGCGGCGGCACGGGCTGTATAGCCGGCGGCAGTATGAAAGTGTATGACGCTTTTCAGAAAGAGTTGGAAAAACGCAAAATCGGCTATTGCTTAAACATCACCAAAGGCTGCCACGAAAATTACATCAGCATCAGCGGCTGCCGCGGTTTTTGCGCCGCCGGCCCGCTGGTGAGCGTAAATGACGTTTTTTATACGCACGTAAAGCCCGAAGACGTGCCCGAAATTGTGGAAAAAACCATCGTAAAGGGCGAGGTGGTGGAGCGGCTGCTTTATGTGGACCCCAACTCCCATAAACATTGCAAAACCACGGCGGAAATTCCTTTTTATTCCAAGCAGGAACGTATTTTGCTGCACGACTGCGGGCGCATTAACCCCGAAGACATCAACGAATATATTGCCCACGGCGGTTATGCCCAGGCCAAACGCGCGTATACGCAAATGACCGATGAAGAAGTGTGCAAAGAAATGATAGAGTCCGGCCTGCGCGGCCGCGGCGGCGGCGGCTTTCCCACCGGCAAAAAGTGGGACTTAACCCGCATTGAACCGGGCCCCAAAAAATACGTTATCTGCAACGCCGACGAAGGTGACCCGGGCGCCTTTATGGACCGCAGCGTAATGGAAGGCAACCCCAATGCCGTGTTGGAAGGGATGATGATTGCCGCCCGCGCCATCGGTGCCGACGAAGGGTATGTGTACGTGCGTATGGAATATCCGCTGGCGGTGCAGCGTATGCGCACGGCTATTAAACAGGCCGAAGAACTGGGGCTTTTGGGTAAAAATATTTTCGGCTCCGGCAAAGATTTTGACATTCACGTAATGGAAGGCGCGGGCGCTTTTGTCTGCGGCGAGGAAACGGCGCTGATTGCTTCTGTAGAAGGCAAACGCGGTATGCCCAATGTTAAGCCGCCCTTCCCCAGCCAAAAAGGGTTGTTTGGCAAACCGACCGTAATTAATAACGTGGAAACCTTGGCCACCGTCCCCAAAATTATGGAAATGGGCGCCAAAGAATTTAAGAAAATCGGCACGCTGACCAGCCCCGGCACCAAAACGTTTGCCGTAACGGGGCATATTGCCAACACCGGTTTGGTGGAAGTGCCTATGGGCACCACCCTGCGCCAGGTAATTGACGACGTGGCCGGAGGCACCACCAATGATGACGGCACTGTCAACAAAAAAGCTTTTAAGGCAGCGCAAATCGGCGGGCCTTCGGGCGGGTGTTTGACCAAGGAACATTTGGACATTCCGCTGGACTTTGATTCGCTTAAATCGGTCGGTGCGATGGTAGGCTCGGGCGGTTTGGTGGTGATGAACGAAAAGACCTGTATGGTCAACGTGGCCCGTTTCTTTTTGGAGTTTACCCAGCGTGAATCGTGCGGCAAATGCGTGCCCTGCCGCGAAGGTACGGAACAGATGCTGACAATGCTTAACGACATTGTGGAAGGCCGTGCCACGCTGAAAACCTTGGAAAATTTGGAAGATTTGGCCAAAGCCGTGCAGAAAGCTTCTTTGTGCGCTTTGGGCAAGACGGCTCCCAACCCGGTGCTTTCTACAATGAAGCACTTCCGCGACGAATATTTGGCCCACGTGGTGGAAAAACGCTGCCCCGCCGGCGTATGCAAGGCGTTGGCGCGTTTTGAAATCGTGGCGGACAAATGCAAAGGCTGCGGTATGTGCAAACGCGCCTGCCCCGTGCAGGCCATTACGGGCGAAGTGGGCAAACCCCATCATATTGACCCCAAGAAATGCATCAAATGCGGCGGCTGCAAGAGCACCTGCAAATTCGGCGCCGTGGTGACGGGAGCGTAATATGGAAAATAAAGAACAAGGTTTTGTAACTATTGAAGGGAAAAGAGTCGCTATCCAAGGCGAAAAAAACTTGCTGGAGCTCATCCGCAAAGCGGGGTTTAACATCGTTACGTTTTGTTATCACCCCGAACTGGCCGTGTACGGCGCGTGCCGTTTGTGTCTGGTGGAAATTGAAGGGATGGGCATTTTGGCTTCCTGCACGGTAACGCCCAAAGACGGAATGAAAGTGCACGTAAACAGCGACGAAATACGCAAATTGCGCCGTATTAATTTGGAACTGCTGCTTTCTTCGGGCAATCACGACTGCACGCTTTGCAGTAAATCTACCAACTGCAAATTGCAGAAGCTGGCCAAAGATATGGACGTGACGGAAATTCGTTTTAAGTCCAAAAAGCTGGACAGCCATAAAGACGCCACCTCTCCCGCTTTGGTGCGTGACCACAGCAAATGTATTTTGTGCGGCAACTGCGTGCGCATCTGCAATGAGGTGCAGGGCATTGGCGCCATTGATTTTGCCTTCCGCGGGTTTAAATCTAAAATCGCCACCGCTTTTAACAAAGAGCTGGGCGAAAGCCACGAATGCGTGTCCTGCGGACAGTGTGCCCGCGTCTGCCCGACGGGCGCTTTGATGCCGAACTCGTCGGAAATTGAAGACGTGTTTAAAGCCATTAATGACCCCAACAAAAAAGTGGCGGTGCATATTGCGCCGGCCGTGCGTGTGGGCTTGGGGGAAATTTTCGGTTTGCCGGCCGGCGAGCCGATAGACGGTAAAATCGCCACCGCCCTGCGTATGCTGGGCTTTGATTACGTGTACGATACGGCTTTTGCGGCGGACCTGACGATTGTGGAAGAAGCGACGGAATTTTTAAACCGCTTTAAAAAAGGCACCAATCTGCCGCAGCTGACCAGCTGCTGCCCCGCGTGGGTAAATTATGTGGAAAAGTTCGCCCCCGAATTTATTCCTAATCTGTCCACCGCGCGTTCCCCTATGCAAATGATGGGGCCCGTTTTAAAGGCCGACTTTGAAGACAAAGGCGGCAAACGCGAAGATTTGGTGGTCGTGGCGGTTATGCCGTGTTCTGCCAAGAAGGCCGAAGCCAAACGCGGCGAGTTTTACGTCAACGGCAACCCCGATACGGACTATGTGGTCACCACCGTGGGCCTGGCCCGTATGATTAAAGAGGCCGGCATTGACTTTGTGAATTTGGAAAACGAATGGTTTGATATGCCCTTTGGCACCAAAACGGGCGCCGGCGTTATTTTCGGCGCGTCCGGCGGCGTGATGGAAGCGGCCCTGCGTTATGCCGTGGCGGAGCTGGACCCCGAAAATGCCCGCAGCGTTAAATTTTCCAGCCTGCGCGAAAGCAAAGTGTTTAAGGAAAAAACCGTAAAGATTGGAGACGTGACCATTCGCGTAGCGGTGGTCAGCGGTCTTAAAAATGCGCGCAAACTGCTTGACGACATTAAAGCCGGCAAAAAGCATTACGACTTTATTGAAGTAATGTCTTGCCAAGGCGGCTGCGTGGCTGGTGCCGGTCAGCCGCAGTTTGAGGGCTGGGCCTTGCGCAAAGTCCGTGCGGAAGGACTGTATAAAGAAGATACGGAGCTTGCCTATAAATCGCAGGATAACAGCGGTGTACAGGCCTTGTATGGCCGGATCTTGGATAAAATAGGCGGACCGGTGGCGCACGAGCTGCTGCATACGCACTATAAATCAAAAAAATACCAAGATTAAGAAGCCTTGCCAAAAACAGCTTAAAACCCCCATTTTTAATGGGGGTTTTGGCTTGACTTTAGATTTTTTTTTGTCAATAATTAAAAGTATATGTTGGAAAGTTTTTGGGGAGACCTATGAAAAACAAAAAAAGAGCTTTTACATTAACCGAATTGCTGGTGGTGGTTATTGTATTGGGAACATTGGCCGCCGTAGCGGTGCCGAAGTTCTCGCGCGTGTTGGAAACACGCCGCACGAGTGAAGCGGAGAAACTCCTTTCGGCCGTGAGAACAGAACAGGAAAAGCGCTGTTCTTTAGGGCAAAATTACACGGGCGATTTGGGCAATATTCCCACGGTAGCGTATGCCAAGACGTCAGCGTCTCAGGGCAAGACGAGCAACTATACGTATACGCTGACGAGCACGGGTATAGAAGCCAGCCGCAGCGGGAAGGACTACGTAATTAAGATACCGTCGTATAAAACGGGGCAGATGTGCTGTGAAGGGAGCGGATGCGATGCGTTAAATAAGAGCTATCCGTCCTGTACGTCTTTGTCGTTGCCTGCTTCGGACGAATGTGCAGCCAGTGATGTAGTGCAGCCTACAGATCCGTGCGATACGGACCCAAACAGCTGTGCTTGTTCCACGTATGCGGCCGGTCACCGGTGTGAATGCGATGCAGACTATGCGTCGCTCAATGCGTGTGAATGTAACCCGAGCACGGCGGCTTGCTGCGGGGAAGGGGAAGAATGGAACCCGCAGACGGGAGCCTGCGAGCCTACGGATGAATGTATAGAGGAATATGGGGAAGCGGTAAAAGTGAGTGCGGCCTCTGATACGTGTGACGGGGACGGCACGAGCAAATACACGTGTGACGGGCACTTTAACGGTACGTGTACGGACGTATATACACAAGGCAGGACGGTAAAATCTTTATCTTCCTCGGTTCAAGATCCATTTTTAATGTTTAAAGAAGCGGTGTTTTTGGCATACAGTCCAACGGCGTGCACGAACGGGAGAGAGTTCTTTTCTGCGGGGGTTGGGCAATGCCCTGCCAATGCGCCCTACGGTTGCTGCTGCTTGCCGTCGGGATATTCTTGTTCTCAGTTAAGCGTTGATGACGCCAAGCCAGTGGATCAATGTCCGGAAGGGCAAGTATGGAATGCCGACACGGGAAAGTGTGTGGCGCTGGGTATAGAACTGCCGAATGAACATTTGTGCAGGATCGGGTATCATTATGACGAAACATTGGGAGAATGTGTAGAGGACTCCGAGGAAGAAGATTCTGAATTGGATGCGCCGACAATCTATAAGCGGGAAGTAACCTGCTGCGGAGACGGAGCTCCGTCGCGGGTAGAAGAAAGCTGCCAAAAGAACCCGAATCAAGCCAAATGCTGCACGGGTTGCTCTTCGTGGAATGGAAGCCGTTGTGCCACGCCGGTCTGTACTTTGGGGCAAGAGCTTAACCCAGACACATGTAAATGTGAAGACATAGAAGGGGATTGTACGGCCGATGCGCGTACCTTCTGGAACGCGACGGAAAAACGGTGCGAATGCCCTGGCTCTAACCAGTATTTTCACAATGGGGAATGCTGCTCTGCTTCAACGCCTAAGAGCAATACAAAATGCTGGTCTGTAAAGCAGATTAAATCGAGTTGGCAATCCTTAGTAAAAGATCATTATGGCAGTTTGTATCGTACAAATCAATCTTATCAGTGTGTGATGATCGGGGATCGTTACGGACTGAATGGCGGTTGGGATTTGGCTAACGTAGGGGTGCCTTCCGGGTTGCCGTCTTGCTCTTCACTGGGGGCGGGTAGCGGGTCTACTACCGAGCCGGTCGCGGCAGTGCAGGAATGTTCACCGATAGGACAGAAATGCATTTCTGCTTGTAACGTTACGTGTGATCCTTCGTTGACTTCTATGCCTACGAGCGGACCGGCCAAAATGTGTGACTTTAGTGTAACGATGAAGGAATGCGTGGCGAGTAACTACACACAATATACGCGACTGTGGGATCCTTCCAGAGATACGCGCTATTCGTGTGGACATACTTTCACGATTAACCCGGGCCTGCAAATACCCGGGGGAGGAGTTGTTTTCCAATAAAAGACATCATTATAGTACAAAGCCCTGCAATATTTTTTATTGCAGGGCTTTTAATTTGTCCCAAATAATAAATTTGACAAGATACTTGGAAAGTCTAATAATATAAAAAGGATCTTGTAGAACTTTATATTGTGGGAGCAATATGAAAAACAAAAAAAGAGCTTTTACATTAACCGAATTGCTGGTGGTGGTTATTGTATTGGGAACATTGGCCGCCGTAGCGGTGCCGAAGTTCTCGCGCGTGTTGGAAACACGCCGCACGGGTGAAGCGGAGGAAATGCTTGCAGCCGTGCGTATGGAACAGGAAAAGCGCTGTTCTTTAGGGCAAAATTACACGGGTGATTTAGGCAATATTCCCACGGTAGCGTATGCCAAGACGTCAGCGTCTCAAGGCAAGACGAGCAACTATACATATACGCTGACGAGCACGGGCATAGAAGCCAGCCGCAGCGGGAAGGACTACGTAATTAAGATTCCGTCGTATAAAACGGGGCAGATGTGCTGTGAAGGGAGCGGATGCGATGCATTAAATAAGAGCTATCCGTCCTGCGCGTCTTTGTCGTTGCCTGCTTCGGACGAATGTGCGGCCAGTGATGTAGTACAGCCTACAGATCCGTGCGATACGGACCCAAACAGCTGTGCTTGTTCCACGTATGCGGCCGGTCACCGGTGTGAATGCGATGCAGACTATGCGTCGCTCAATGCGTGTGAATGTAACCCGAGCACGGCGGCTTGCTGCGGGGAAGGGGAAGAATGGAACCCGCAGACGGGAGCCTGCGAGCCTACGGACGAATGTATAGAGAAATATGGGGAAGCGGTAAAAGTGAGTGCGGGCTCTGATACGTGTGACGGGGACGGCACGAGCAAATACACGTGTGACGGACACTTTAACGGTACGTGTACGGACGTGTATACGGCTAATGCTACCTCAATGTCTTTATCTTCCGTGACGCAAGATCCGTTTTTAATGTTTAAAAATAATTATTGGTTGGCTGGTAATACGGGCTTGTGCGGCAACGGGGAATATTGCGGGATGAACGGCTCTATGACTGTATGCTGCCCCGAAGGCTATTATTGCGATTGGGACGACTATGTGCTTACGCCGGGCAGCAACCCGAACGAAACGCGTACAGGTACGTGTAAGGTTGGGCAAAGACCCGACACGCCGGAAGAAGTGGATATTTGCGCCGAGGATGAAGTATGGGATGCGTCTTTGGGCGAATGCGTAAAAATATCGGAAGGCGAAGGATCGGAAGAATTTGAACCTGTGGTGTGGACGTATAAGCGGGAAGTAACCTGCTGCGGAGACGGGCAAATAGTGTCTGCAGAACAGACTTGTGCCCAAAACCCCAATCAGGCCAAATGCTGCACCAGCCAGGAACAGTGGAACAGCCAAACCGGACGATGCGAACCGAAACAAGAAAGCTGCGAAGAAAATCCGGATCAGGAGCAATGCTGTTTGAATTCCGATTTCTTTGACAGCAATGTGGCTTTCTGCTGCAACAAAATGAGCGATGACAGCTTCCAAAAAATATATGCCGGCGGCGACGTTTCCTGGTATTCTTGCTGTCAGATAGCGTCTTCGTTTGAAAAGCATCCCAAAGAATGCTGTATGGATGAAACGGTGCCGCCGGGCTATGATTTGGAAGAGTCGTGTTATGATGTTCGCTATTACAGAGAACCTGTGGATAAATGGTTGACCAGCACTTATTGCTGGGACGATCAAACCCCCTGCTGGGAAAAATATCCTTTCAATGAGTATCCGCGCTGCGGTTCACAAACCTGCAATGCAGAAACGGAAGGACAAATCTGTCTGGAAGACAATGCCGACCCGTATTATTGCAACTGCACTACTATACTGGAGAATGCTAACCTTTCAAATGGTTGGTGTGATAGCTTTAAAGGACAGCCGTTAGAGCAGTGTAAGAAAGAATCTACGCCAATATATTGGTAAAAAGTTGTAACTGACAAAGCGGCGCAATAGATATTCTATTGCGCCGCTTTTTTGTCTTATCGCTCGGGGAGCCTTTATCCCAAGCATACGCAATTTATAAAATATATATATGCGTTTTAAAGGTTTTTTAGCCGCACTGGCCACATCTTCCACCTTTGGGCTGATTGCGCTGTTTACCTTGCCGCTGATGGCGGCGGGGATGGTGTTTGCTTCCATATTGTTTTATCGTTTTGCCATTGCGGCTTTAATGCTGTGCGGGGTGTTGCTTTTGACGCAGCAAAACTTGCGTGTAACGCAAAAAGAACTGTTTACGCTGGCGGGGTTAAGCCTATTTTATGACGGCTCTGCCGTGTTTTTGTTTTGGTCTTATAAATATTTGTCCAGCGGGGTGGCTACCACCATCAACTTTTTGTATCCGGTCTTTGTGATGCTGATAATGATCGGTTGGTTTAAAGAAAAGAAATCTTTTTGGACGATTACCGCCCTGGTGCTTGCGTTTAGCGGGGTGGCGATTCTTTCTTTGGGCGGCGGCAGCGGCGGGCACCCCAGCCTGCTGGGTGTAGGGATAGACTTGTGCTCGGCGGTGTCGTATGCCCTTTACATCGTTTTTCTGAATCATTCGTGTGTAAAAGATATGGGGCTGTTGAAGCTAAATTTCTATGTGTTTATGTTTGCTGCGTTGGGTATGCTGTTTTTGGCGCTTGCTATGGGGCAGTTCCAGCGCGTGCCGGATATGCAAAGTGACGTCAATTTGACATTGCTGGCCTTGGTTTGTACGGTAGGGTCTAATATGACGCTGGTATATGCGGTCAAACATTTGGGCTCTACGCTTACATCGGTTTTGGGTGCTATGGAGTCCGTCACCGCCGTTTCCGTGGGCGTATGGGTTTTTGGCGAAGTGTTCACGCCGGCGCTGGCGTTGGGCATTATGCTTATTATTACGGCCGTGCTGGTAGTGGTGCTTGCCCCGTGGCTGACGCCTTTTTTCAGACGTTTTAAGTATTATTACATTACCGAAGTGCAAGGCAAACACCCGGGCCTCAGGGCTCCGCGTTAGAATTACAAGGCGCCTTTTGCTACAATATAAAAAATCTCTTGTACGGGAGTGGTATGAATAAGTCCGGCGTTTTGCATAAACTGATGTTGTTCCTTATTTTGGTGGTAGGCTTCGGTGTGGCGCTGGTTTGGCCGCAGGTGCAAAAGCAAATAGACATTCACTATGCGCGCCAAGCGGCGCAAACCGGCCGTCAGCTGGCCAAGGCCGAGCAGGCTTTTTATGCCAAAAACGGTTTTTATACGGCCGATTTTGAACAGTTGGAAATGGCCTTGCCGTGCCCCGTGGCCGTAAAAGACAACCGCAGTCTGCTGCATTGTCCGCATTACGACTTTGTGCTGGAAGAAGCTTCCGTCTTGCGCGTAAGCAACACCAAATATCCGAAATGGTTTGAAGTATCTTTAGAAGACGGTTCCATCGTCTGCCGGCACGAGGAAGAATCACTGGTAGGGGCGCGCATTTGTTCCAAAGTGAATTTATAAAAAAAGGAGCGTATTATGAAAAAAGTATGGTTGGGGCTTTTAATTTTGCCGTTTCTGTTTGCCTGCGCTACGAAAGTGGAGCGTATGGACACGCACGAAATTAAAGACGTCAGCGGCCGTTGGAATGACACCGATTCGCAGATGGTCGCGCAGGAAATGATTAACGACTGTTTAAACTCCGGCTGGTACAGCAAAGCCACGAGCCGTTTGGGCAAAGAACCGACAGTTATTGTGGGCAGTGTTACCAACAACAGTATGGAGCACATTAACACCGGCGCTTTTGTGGAAGAAATGCAGCGCGCGCTGATTAACTCGGGCAAAGTGTCCTTTGTGGCCAGCGCCGACGAACGCGGTGAGGTGCGTCAGGAACGGCTGGAGCAGGATGAGTTCGCCTCCGAAGAAACGCGCAAAGCGTTCGGACGCGAAGTGGGTGCGGACTATATGCTTTCGGGCACGTTAAACTCTATTGTAGATTCCCAAAGCAAAAACGCCGTGGTGTTCTATCAAGTCAATATGAAGCTGATTGATATTGAAACGAACCAAATTGTTTGGAACGGCCAAAAACAGATTAAAAAATACGTAAAAAGAAGCAAAGTAAGCTGGTAATTTTTATGAAGGCGCGTTGGCTTACGCTACTGACAGTGGTTTTGTGCTGCTCGGCGTGCGGCGCGCCTTCTTTGCGTCATAAAAAAGAAGTCGGTCATTTGCTTGCCCAAGGAGACTTTGCCGCCGCGGAACAAAAGCTGGAAGAAGAAAAAGGCAAACAATATAAACAGCGTGACGCGCTGTTGTATTATTTGGATATGGGCACCGTTTTGCACGACGGGGGAAAGCCGGCCCAGAGCGACCTGCTGTTTGCCAAGGCCCAGCAGCGCACCGATGAGCTGTTCACCCAAAGCCTTACGGCCCACGCCGGCCGCTACATTATTAATGATTTGACCGTCCCCTATTATCCCGCCCCGTATGAACAGGCGCTGACGTATTATTACCGCGCGATGAATTTTCTGCAGCAAGACGACGTTGCCGACGCTTTGGTGGAAGCCAATAAAGCAGTTTTTTATTTGGATCATTTGCCTGATGTGCAAAACAAGCCTCGTTTGACCAGCCCTTTTGTGCAGTATTTTGCCAGTCTGGTGTTTGAGTCAGCCGGCAAACGGGACGACGCCCGCATTGCCCGCACCCGCGCCTTGCAGGGCTATGCGGCATTAGACGGGGCCGACGGTTTGCCCGCCCGGCCGGACTTTGCTTCTTCCGCCGTTCAAAACGGGGGGGAAGTGGTGCTGGTGCACGCTAACGGCCTGCTGCCGCTGAAGATAAGCCAAACTTTTCAGGTATCCTGGGGGGACGTTCTTTTTTGGATGCACAGCACACAGGAAGACCAAGAGCCTTCGCCTGCCCTTCAAAATGCCATTATGACGGGTCTTTTGGGCAACTCGGTTACGGTGGCCTATCCGGTGCTGATGCCCCAGCCGTATCGGATACGTTCTTCGGAGGCGGTAACGGCGGACGGACGGGTGTTCCCCACCGTATTGATGGAAAATGTGGCCGCCGCCCAGCAGGCAGATTTGCAGGATAATCAGACCGCGTCCTTTTTGCGTATGGCCTTGCGTGCGGCCGCCAAGCGCACTGCGGCGGTGCAGGCGCGCCATATGGTGGCGCAAAGTTCGGACAATGAATCGGCGGGAGATTTGGCAGGGCTGATTGTCAGCATTCTGGGCACGGTGACGGAAAAGGCCGACACGCGCCAATGGTTTACCCTGCCGGCACAGTTTCGTATGACGCGTTTTTATGTTCCGGCCGGCGTGCAGGATATTGTCCTGCGTTTTAAAGACGGATATGGTAATATAGTAGAAGAATACACCTTTAAGGACGTCTGCGTCCCTGCCGGCGGGCGTGTTTATTTGCATTACCGTACGGCTAAGTGAGGAATATATGAAAAAACTGTTTGTTTTACTTTGCGCTTTTGGTTTGGGTGCGTGCGCGGGTGTTAATAAAAACACCGTCAGCTATCAAATGTCCAAGTATGACCAACACGCCTATTACGTGGTGGCCGGCGAAGGAGCCGATAAAGAAGCCGCCTCCGCCAATGCCTTGGCCAATATGCGCCTGAGTTTTGCCCAAAACGTGCCGGACGCGGCCGATTTGCCCCAAATTGACGATATAATGGCCAATGCCTATGTGGACAAAGTATGGCGCGATAAAAGCAGCAAAAATAAAAAGAACTACTTTGCTTTGGCCGTGCTGAAACGTCAAACGGCGGAGCTGATTTTGCAGGTGCCCGCCAATGCGTTGGACGCGCGGCTGGGTGCTTTGGCCGGCCAGCTGCAAAGCACGGAAGACAAATTTGCCGGCCTGCGCGCCGCCTTTGCGATGAAGCCGCTTATTGTGCAGCGCAACGTAGTGCAGGATCTGTACGTTTTCGTCAGCGAAAATCAAACCGGTTATGAAACGCAGCGTTTTGAAAATTATAAAAAGCTTTATAATGACCGCCTTTCCGCTGTTAAAGTAGCGGCCGTCGTGCGCGGGGAAGAAAACGCCGTTTTGCTTTCGCGCATTACCGACGCCGTCAACCAGATGGGGTTAAGCGTAGTCGGGCCGGAAGATTCCTCGGCACTGCTTTCCGTAGAGGTGGACGCCCAGGTGGACGGTTACGGCTCGGAACGTTTAAAAGGGCTTATCTGGGCCGCCACCAGCGCTGCCGTCAGCCTGCGCGATTTGCAGGCCGGCACCACGTTTGCCCGTTTTAATGTCTATGACCGCGCCGGCACGGGCCGCAAGGCCGATTCCACGCGCAAAAGTATGGAAGGCGTGGGCGATAAGGTTTCGGCGGAAATCGTCAAAAGAATGACGGAATATTTGAAAACAAAATAAAGGAGCAACTATGAAGAAAGCAATAAGTCTGTTTTTACTGATTTTACTGGTAAGCCCCGCTTTTGCGCAGGAAACCACGCAAGCCTCTACCGACACGGCCACGGCGGCACAAACCGTGCAAGATCCGGCCGAACGCAATAAAATGCTTTATTCGTTGGGCTTTTTGTTGGGGGACAATTTAAAACGCCAGCTGGTGCTGGATAACGAGGACGACTACAAGGCCTTGTCTCAGGGAATGCGCGACAGCCTGCTCAATAAAGATTCCCAAACCAATTTGGACGAATATAAACCGCAAATTATTGAAAAATACAAACAGGACGCGCAAATTATCAGCCAAAAACGCGAAGCCGAACAAAAGGAATATCTGGAAAACTTTTCCAAAGAAAAAGGCGTTAAAGTGCTGGATAACGGCGCAATGATTAAATTGTCCAAAAAGGGCAAAGGCCGCACCCCCAAGGCTGACAGCAAAGTGACGGTTAATTACGAAGGCAAACTGATTGACGGAACAAAATTTGACAGTTCTTATGACCGCAACGAGCCGTTTTCGGCCAGCTTGGCCGGCGTTATTCCGTGCTGGACCAAAGCACTGCAGCAAATGCGCCCTTCTTCTAAGGCAACGGTGGTTTGTCCGGCCGATACGGCATACGGCAACCGGCCGGTGGGTGTCATTCCGCCCAACTCGGCCTTGGTGTTTACGGTGGAGTTAATCAGCATAGACGACTAATATGTCTAAAACCAGCCGCTTTTTTCTGTGGGTAATTATTGTGGGCTTGGCGTTTATTGCGGGCGTACGTCTCTACCGCGCGTATGAACGCCACGCCGCGCAGGAAGCCGAAACACCCACGCCCACAATGACGTTTAATAATGTTCCAATTCAACGCGTCCCGCCGCGGGCGGAAGAAAGCGTCTATAAACGCTGGAGTGACGAACCCAAAGAAATTTTTTTAGAGGACGGTAATCTTCCGGCCCCGCAGCAGGCCCGGCAAGCCCGTGAAACGGTAAAATCTATATTAAACGATTACCGCCAAGAGCCCAAAATGCAGGCTTTTGTGGCCGATTTGCGCAAAGCTACCGGCCGCAGCGATATTGATTTGGCGGTGCTTAGTTCGGAACAATTAAGCCAACTGCTGCAGCAATATCCGCAGCTCCAGCAAGTAGTGGCGGAATATTCCAAAGATCCGGAATTTGTAAAAATGCTGCAGGAAATATTCAGCAACCCCCAGTTTGTAAGCAGCGTACAGGTGCTGCAGGGGGCAAACGTTTCTGCGCCGTCAGGCAATTAAATTTGCTATGCTGTAGGAAAGGAGGCTTCCGTGGCTAAAATATTACTTAAAGCAGCCGTATTGCTGTTTATTGTTTTTAGCATTTATTTTATTGTTAATCCGTCAGCCTGTTCTAATATGATGGCCGGACGCGAGGTGCGTTCTTCCGACGGGCAAAATACCCAAACGCAAGGCACCGGCTCCGAACAGGGCGAAACGATATCTTCTTCCGGCACCATCAGCGAAGACGGCGCCTATATCCCTTATACCGAAGAAGGCGTGTTTGACACCAACACCCTGCAGGACCAAACCGTCCAGCCTATTTATTCCCAACAGGATATTGATTACGCCATCGCCAGCCGGTATGTGGAGCTGGAACGGGAATATGCGCAAAACAAAACACTGGGTAAGGACGCTTCGCGCGAGATTTCCTTTGTGGTAATGGACGATTTTGAAATGTCCCCCACGGAATGGGAAAGTTTCCTGCAGCGGGCTACGGCTTCGGACTTATTTAACAAAGTCCGCCAAGAAATGCCCCCGCTGCCAGCCGAGCAGACACAGCCGGCACCGGCGGCTGAGTAACTGTTTTAAAAACTCCCTTCTACGGAAGGGAGTTTTTTTATCTCTGTCTGTGCGGTAAAACCTACCGTTTTTGACGGCGCACCCTTTGCCCAAATTTTTGCCCGCGCGGGAAGACTCTTATTTTTGCGGGAGCTTCTTTGGCCCAAAAAGCCTGCCCTTTTGCTCCAGTCTCCGGTGGGCCCTGTACTAATTTTGCCCGCATAGCAAGTGCTGTACTTTTTACGGGTTTTGTTTGCAGACAATGCCGCCTGCACCGTTTCTTCGGCCAATGCGGCACGAAGTCGTATATTATAAGGGGCTTTTCCCCGTACGGAAAGCCGCTATGCGGTTTTATCGCGCCGTAAAACGAGGTTTTCTTAACCGGCCGGCCCGAGAGCAGGCGCCGGAGCATAAAAATCGTTTTGTTTGTTTTTTTGAAGAAAGCAGACCGCTACATAAAAAACCCGCGTGCAAACGCGGGTTTTTGTGAAAAGGGCGTTAATGTGGCAAGCGGCCGGCCAGCAGTTCGGCCACGGGGCGCGTATGCTTGATTTTGCTTAAGATAATTTTAATGGACGCCGTTATGGGTACGGACAGGAAAGCCCCCATTACACCCCACACAAGCCCCCAAAAAATTAAAGATGCGATAACCACCACCGGATGCAGATCCATCCCTTCCCCCATTAAACGCGGTTCTATCAGGTTGCCGATGGTAAACTGGGTGCAGGTCATAAGGCCGATGACGACAAAAAAGTTCGTCCCCAGACCGTATTGCAAAAACAGCACGGGGGCCGGCAGCAGCACGGCAATAATAGAGCCGATGCTGGGAATGAAATTAAGCAGGAACGTCATCAGTGCAAACAAAAACGCCAGTTTTACTTTAAAAGCCAACAGAATAATACCCACAATAATTGCCGTAACCAGCGAGGTCATAATTTTGACCGATAAATATTTGGACACGTTGGCTATCATTTCCTGCAGCAGCGGGTTGGAATTGGTGGGAATGGCCTTTTTTTCGCCGATAAACAAAAAGATGATAAACAAAATAATCAGCGTAGCGTTAGACATCAGCGAGAATAACTGCCCGCCAAAGTTTTTAAACCAGTCAAACAGCGGCAAGCCTTTTACATAGTTGACGATAGAGGCCTGGTCCAGCTCTATGCCGTGCGCGGCCAATTTGGAAACTAAATCGGCCGTGGTGGCAAGCAGGTTTTCTTTGTATACTTCCGCCCCTTTCAAAAAACCGCCGACGGAGTTGACCGTAAAATAAATAATACCGCCGAAACAAAGCGCAAAAAACAAAATACTCACCGTCAGCGCCAGCCAGGCGGGAAAGTGCAGCTTTTTGTGCAGAAAAGCGCCCATTTGCACCAAAATGGTGTAAAAGAAAAGCGCTATAACCAGCGGAATCATCAGGCTTTTGGTGTAAGCCAAACCGGCCGTGATGACACCGGCCGCGATGATAGTCAGACAAATGGTGCTCATCTTTTGATAGTACCAATTGGTTTTGTCTATCATAAGTTAATACCCCCGAGTTTTTTCAGTTTTTTTGGCAAGCTCGCGTGAAAGAAACAGAATTTTGCCCGTTAAATTGTTTAAATCGTCGCAGCAGGCAGTCAGCAGCCAAACGGGCAGTTTGGCTAAGGTATAGTTTTTGTAAAAGCGGTTAAAACAGTCATACGCCGTGGTAAAATCATCGGTGGCGCGGGAGAGAGTTTTGGCACGGCTGACAAAACTTTTGGCGGCCAGCCCCAGCTCGTAGCCGTTTTTATCGGGGCCGGAGCGCAATTGGGTGCGGGCTTGCTGCCAGTAGTCCATTTGTTCGTCTGTATCCTTGCGCAAGGCCGTGCAAAAAGCGGCAAATTCTTCTGCAAAGGCGGTGTCGCGCACGGCGATGTTTTTGTGATCCTGACTTAAAATCAATTCCAGCCGTCGGCTGAAATCGCGCAGATTACGCGCAGCCTGCACGGTCATAACGCGCAGGTTGTCGGTCTGTGTTAGAATATCGTCTACTAAGCCGGCTTGTTTCATACTACGGGCAGACTCACCGTGAAGATGGACCCCAACCCCCTGTCGGAAATCACGCTGATGGTGCCGCCGTGCAATTCCACAATTTTTTTCACCATCGGCAAGCCCAGCCCCCAGCCGTCTATCTGGCCGGTAAAATAATCGTCCACCTGATAGAAGCGTTCAAAAATACGGTTAACATCCTGCGGACGTATGCCGGCGCCGTAGTCCCGCACGGAAATGGAAATACTGTCCCCGTGGTGGGTGCCTTGTACTTTAATGATTTTTTCGGCTTTGTTGTTAAACTTAATGGCATTGGACAAAAGTTCTTCCAACAAAAAACTCATCATTTCTTCGTCGGCCTGAATTTCCAGGTTGGAGGGGCAGTCTATTTCTATAAAAGTGCCTTTTTTGGAAACGGAAGACCCCGCCGATACGGTGGCCGTTTCTTCGTCGTGGGAAATGGCGTCGTTGGCGCAGGCCTTAATCAGGTTTTTAAGATTGATGGATTTTTTGGCCAAATCTTTGGCTTGCAACGTTTCTACCCGGTTAAAGAAAAGCAGTTTGTCCACCAGATTGCACAGCTTGGTGCCCTGTTTGTTAATTTCTTCCAAGGCTTTGGCCGTAAAGGGGGAAAACTTTTCTTTGGAAGACTGCGACAAAATCGCTTCCGAATACCCGTTGATGATAGAGAGCGGCGTTTTGAGCTTGTGCGACACCAAAGAAAGCATTTTGGTAGATTTTTCTTCGTCCTGCAAATTGGTTATAACGGGTTCTTGTTCCATATCGTTATCCTTTAAAATGCGATATTAAGGTTTACAAACAGAATGTCTCTTTTGTTATTGCCGTCGGTGTTTTGCAGATGGTTATAGGCGGCATTGATGCTGGCATTGTTGGCGACAAAGAAAGAGTTGCCCAGCAAAAAAGAATGCTGCGGGTCGGCAGTGTAAAACTCTGCATAATGGTATCCGAAATACAGCGTGGAATGGTTTTCCGGCCAAATACGGGTAATGCGCGCGGAAAGCGTATATTTGCCTAAAGCGCGGTTGACGTCGTAAGACTGAGTAAAAGCCAAGTCGTTTTGGTCCAATACACCGCGGAAATATTCCACCCCGTCTATACCGTTGGGATATTGATAGGCCGTGCCCGCCGCGTGAAACGTAAACGAGCCGAAGAAATTTTGCTGCAGGCCCAAGCTGTAGGCCAGCTGGCCGTAATCTTCGTCGGAAGCGTCTTTGCCTTCTTTAAACAACGTGCCCTTTTGGTTGGCGTAAGACACGCCGACATACGCACGGGTATAAAGCTGGTCCACTTCATCTTCGCGCAAATTCATCACAAACTGTGCATTAATGCCGTAAGCGGAAGCATCTTGAAAGCGCGGATCCTCCGATTTGTTTTTAAAATAATAAAACGGCGTTAAATTTAGTTTCACTAAATCCAAGTCCAGCGCAATAGGCAAATAAACCGAATAGACAGGGTCTTTAAAAGCGCCGTCTTGCACGGAAAATTTATCTTCTACCCAGCGGCCTTCCAGCCCGACGGAAGCATTCAGCCCCAGCGGTACGGCCGCGCCCAAACGGGCTTGGTTATGGTCGGCGGAATAGACGTATGTCGCCAACGTGTTGACGGAAGCGGCCTGCGCGCACAGCGCAGCCGAAAATAAAACACACAAAGCAATAATTTTCTTCATATTCATAATTTAGCAAAATTTATGGCACCCGAACAGGGTTTTTTGTACGTAGCAGCAGGGAAAAGCTTTTCTAAACGGGAAGTTTCAAAATACGGCAAGCGGCCATATTTTGCTAGAATATCTTTATGAAAATTTTTCTTTCCCTTTTAATGATTTTTTCGGCCTTTGGCGCGTATGCGGCGCAGATTATCCGCGGGCCGTATATAGAAGACCCCACACAAAGCACAATGGTGCTGCGGTGGGAAACCGACGAACCTACCCCCGCGTGGCTGGAATATGGGCCGGCACCGCGCTGCAATCAGATTTTAAAGGTAAATCCGGAAGGCACCGAACATAAAGCCATCTTGTACGGGCTGGTGCCCAATCAGGAGTTTTGCTACCGCCTGTATGTGTATAATGCCGCGCGCGACGGCGTGCAAGCGCCCGTGGAAGGGCATTTTAAAACGCTTTACAGCGCCGAAAGAAAAGAGGTGCACTTTTTGGCTTTTGGCAATACGGCGCAAACTCCGCTGACCGAAGAAGAAATGGCCAAACAGACGGAAAACGGCTTGCCGCCCGTTCCGCCCAAAGAACTGCTGGCGGAACAAATGGCCCAAAAAGACGCCGATTTTGTTATTCACACCGGCGATTTAACCTATAGCGGCTTAAATGCCGATGCGGACAGCGAGTTCTTTATTCCCTTTAAAGACGTTTTGGCCAAAACGCCGTTGTTTATTGCCATCGGAGCCAATGAATACGGGCCCGAACGCGATAACCGCGACAGCAAATCTTTCGTGCGGGCCAATTATTCCCGCTTTCACGATATGAGCTGGTCCAACGCCACCCCTAAATATTATTCCTTTGATACAGCCAATGCCCGCTTTATTTTCTTGGACGCCAATGCCGCTTACGGGGCGGTGTGGGCCCCCAATATAGACCCGAAATCGGCCCAATATAAATGGCTGCAAAGCACCTTGGCGGGCGCGGGCGAAAAGTGGAAAATTGTGGTCGTCAATGCGCCGATGTACTCCACCGGCCAAAAGGGCCCTGCCAATGAAGCGGCCGCCAATTTTGTGCCGTTGTTTGAACGTTACGGGGTGGACCTTGTTCTGCAGGGGGCGGAAGCCAATTACGAGCGTACATTCCCTATGTATAAAGACGAGCCCAATACCCGCGGCGTAACGTATGTTACGTTGGGCGGCGGCGGAGCTACCCCCACGCGCCGCGCCGGCAGCGATCGTTCCACGGCGCGCTTTGTGTCGGCTTACCATTATGCGGACGTGCGCATAACAGACCGCAAACTGACGATGACCGTCTACAGCGAAACCGGCAAACAGTTGGACAAAGTGGAACTGTATAATTAGTTTTTTAAGACATAAAAAACCCGGGCGCTTTGGCACCCGGGTTTTTGTTTGTTATGCTTTATTTTTTAAGCTGTACTTTGGAAAACATATCGTACATAATAATACTGGCCGCGGCGGAAGCGTTTAAACTTTCCACACCGCCTTTTTGCGGAATAGAGATGATTTGGTCACAGTTTTCGGCCGTTTTTTCGCGTATGCCGGTGCCTTCGGAACCGATGACCAGTACCGCGGGGGAAGCATAGTCCGTCTGCGTGATAGGCTGTCCGTCCATATCGGCGCCGTATACCCAAAACCCTTCTTCTTTCAGGTCCAGCAGTGCATTGGAGAGGTTGCTCACTTCCACAATATTAATTCGTTCTACCGCACCGCACGCTACTTTATACACGGCCGGCGTCAGCCCCACGGTGCGCCGCTGCGGCAAAATAATGGTGGAAAAACCCAAACAGGCCGCACTGCGGATGATGGCGCCCAAGTTTTGCGGGTCAGTCATTTCGTCCACGGCCAGCCACAGGTCTTTTTTGTTTCCGTCCGACTCATACAAAGCGGTGGAGAGTTTCATCAGCCGTACGGGCTGGGCTTTGGCCAACACGCCCTGGTGGTTGCCGCCCTTGGTCAGGCGGTCCATCATTTTTACGTCCATACGGTCTATTTTGACGTTGTTGCGTTTGGCCAGACGGATGATTTCTTCCACGGCGCGGTGGCCGGCTTTATTGTCTGCCACGTACAACTGCACCACGTTGCGTTTTTTGCTTTTTAACGCTTCCATTACGGCGTGAATGCCAAAAAGCGTATCTAAATTTTCACTCATTTTTTGTCTCCGTTTAGCCGATTTGGGCCGAGCCGAAGCTCATTCCCACTTCCAACGCAGTTTTAACTTCTTCGCTGTTGGGGTCCACCAATTTGAGCTTGGAAATGGCATCGGCAATTTTGCATTCGCCTATGGAAAGCCCCTGCAACGCCACCATATAGCCAAATTTTTGTTCCAACACCAAGTCCATCGCGCGGGCGCCGAAGCGGGTGGAAAGCCAGCGGTCAAAAGGCGTAGGCGTGCCGCCGCGCTGCAAGTGCCCCAGCACTACCACGCGGCTTTCCACGTGGCAGGTTTGCTCCACCATATCGCTGATTTTGTAGCCGATGCCGCCCAAACGCACCGGATCGGTAGATGCCGCCACCGTGCGCGTAACGGCCTGTTCGCCGGCTTCGTTTTTGGCGCCTTCGGCCGCTACAATAATGCTGAAATTTTTGCCTCTGGCGCGGCGTTCCATAATAAAATCGGCAATTACTTTTTCGTTATAGGGAATTTCGGGGATGAGCACAATGTCGCCCCCGCCGGCAATGGCGGAACGCAGGGCGATCCAGCCGGCGTAACGGCCCATTGTCTCAATAATCATTACGCGGTGGTGGCTTTGCGCTGTGGTGTGAATGCGGTCTACGGCGTCGGTAGCTACGGACATAGCCGAGTCAAAGCCAAAGGTCAAATCGGTGCAGGAAAGGTCATTGTCTATGGTTTTGGGAATGCCTACCACCGGCATACCCATATCTACAAATTGCTGGGCCATATGCAGGGTACCGTCGCCGCCGACAGCAATTAACGCGTCCAAACCGTTGGCCTTAAAGTTGTGCATAGCCACCGAGGATAAATCTTTGGGTTCCTGCGGCGTGCCGAACGGTTCAAGCGTATAACGGAAAGGGTTGGCGATATTGCTGGTGCCCAAAATGGTGCCGCCCAGCGTTAAGATGCCGGAGACGGTTTGTTCGTCAATTTCAATAAATTCGTTGCGCACCAAGCCGTCAAAACCGTTTTTGAAGCCCAATACTTTTACCCCGTGGCGCAGCGCGTTTTTGCTGACGGCGCGTACCACGGCGTTGAGGCCCGGGCAGTCCCCGCCTGCGGTTAAAATGCCGATTTTTTTGATAGACATATTCCCTCCGAAATTAAATAAAACGCGAAAGCCACGCCAGCAGCCACAGCACAAAGAACTGGCCGTCTATCAGCGTTTCTTCCTTTACCCCGCGCGAAGCGGCGTGACTATAATAGTATATTACTATAAAAATGGTGTATACGTTGCCTAACAGCAACATAGCTACCAGGGCGGGTTTCCAGGTGATCATCAGCAGCCCCACCAGCACGGCGGTCAAAAGCGTCAGCAAAGCGGCCACGGCCAGTTTGGTCTTGCCGAAACCGAAGGCTTTATAAAAGCTTTCTTTGCCGATCATCAGGTCTTTATTGGCCGAAGTAAACCCCAGCGTAACCGAACGCATAAACACCAAAAGCACCGTATAGAAAATGGCCAAGTACAAGGCTTTGCGCAGCATCATACCGTTGGCAAACGCGGGCAGAAAAGCGCAGGCAAAGCCCCAGCCCAGTGCGGTAAAAAAGTCCTTAGTGCCGGGCAGCGCCAGAATTTTAGATTTAATAAAGTGTCTGAAAGGATAAAGCAGCCCCGCCGCCATAAATGCCGCCGCCAGCAAAAACACCTGCATTCCCATACCGGCGGCCACGGCCAGCGCCAGTACGGCTGCGGCAAAGCCGGTCCACGCAGGCAGACGGCCTGCGGGGCGGGTGCGGTCTTCAAAGGCTCTGTTTACCGTGGTAAGGCTGAACACAAAAAGCCAGGCAAACAAAAGGGGTTTTGCTTGGGCGTGCAGGCCTTCTAGCTTTAAACACACATACGTTAGGGCGGAAGCGGCAAACGCCGTGTAAATGGAATAAGACACCAGCTTGGCCCACAGCCGCTGCAAAAGCCCCAGCAGGGCAAAGCCGCGGTTTTTGCGGGTTTGGCGCACCCAATCGGCCACTTGGTCAATTACCCAGTTGGGCGTAGACGCGCCGGCGGTAATAAAAATGCGTTTGGGGGCCAGCACCTGCTGCGGAGTGAGTTCCTTTTCCGTTTCAATATGCAGCACTGCGGGGGCCAGTTCTTGGCATAAAAGGGCCAAACGCGCCGTATTGGCGCTGTGTTTGCCGCCCACAACGATAACCAAATCGGCATTTTTTGCCATTTGTATGGTTTCGCTTTGACGCTGTTTGGTGGGGTGGCAAATGGTATTGGATATTTGGCAAACATCGGAATTTTGTTTAATTACTTCGGCCGTTTCCAAAAAAACGCTTTCTTTTTGCGTGGTTTGCGCTACGACGTTTACTTTGTCAAAATGAGGCAGCTTTTGCGCTTCCTGTGGGCCGGACACCACGGTGCCTTTGCCCTGCGTGCAGCCCAAAAGGCCGATGACTTCGGCGTGGCCGCTGTCGCCCACAATGACGGTGTGATAACCTTGCGCGGCGTATTGGGCAATTACGTCGTGGGCGTGTTTGACCAGCGGACAGGTGGCGTCCACCACTTCCATACCGCTTTGCAGCACCTCTGCGCGAAAGGCGGGCGTAATGCCGTGCGCGCGGATGACCAGCACGCCTTTTTTGTCGGCGGCTTGTTCGGGTCTGTCCACGGACGTAATTTGTTTGGCGGCCAGCATATCGGTAACTTGTTTGTTGTGAATCAGCGGCCCCAAGGTGTATATGGGTTTCTTGCCGGAGGCTTCCAACTCAAGCACTTTGTCTATGGCCCCTTTTACGCCGGGGCAAAAACCGGCCGATTTGGCTACGGTAACGCCTTGTTCTTTGTCCATATGTATATTATAGGAAATTAGTGCCTTTCCTTGGGGAGGCAAAAAGAAGTGTTTTTATGGAAGGGCAGGCGAAAAAGTTATAATTTAAAACGGAGGATAAAATGAAAAAATTAATGACCGTTTTAACCAGTGTAGCCGTTACGCCGGCTTTGTTTGGCGGCGCTTATGACAAAATGTTTGATAAGGGCCTGCTTCGTTTTAATTATACCGCGGCAGAATTAACCGCTTTGGAAGGTGAGGCGCAAAAGGAGTTGGAGCAAAATCTTTCCGCTTTGGTGGCTGTGCCTGATGAACAGCGCAGTTTTGAAAACACGCCTCTGGCGCTGGAGAATGCCTATACCAACTATTGGATGGTGGCAAAAGCGCTTTCGCTGTTGACATACTTTCACCAAGACGGCGCCGTGCGCAGTGCCGCGGCCGGACTGGAAAGCAAAGGCAGCCGCGTAAAAACCGACGTGTTTACGCGGCGCGACGTATACCGCGCACTAAAGAGCTATTTGGACACCAACCCCGTCTTGGATGAACAGCAGCAGCGTCTTACCCGCAAATGGCTGGAGCGTTTTGAGCGCAACGGAATGGGGCTAAGCGACAAAGACCTTAAAAAATTTGTCAAACTCAATACACAGCGTTTGGATAAAATTACGCACTATAACGTTAATTTAAACAATTATCAGGACCAGCTGGAACTGACGCGCGAGCAACTGGACGGAATGGAAGACACCTATATCAACCGCCTGCAGCGCACTGACGACGGCAAATACATCGTTACGCTTAAATATCCCGATTATAACCCGTTTATGGCCAATGCCAAAGACGACCAAGCCCGCAAAGCCCTGCAGAGCAAATTTGCCAAACGCGGCGGCAAACAGAACGTAAAACTGCTGGAAGATACCCTGCTGCTGCGCACCAAACAGGCGCGTTTGCTGGGTTTTGAAAAATATCCTGACTATGTGCTTCCCCAGCGTATGGCCCAAAATTATGACACGCTGGAAGCGTTTTTAAAAGATTTGCAAAAACAGGTCACCCCGCTTGCGCAGGAAGAAATGCAGCAGTATCTGGCGCTTAAAAAAGAAATGACCGGCGTACAGAGCGATACGTTAAACGCGTGGGAATTGCCGTATTGGGCCAATCAATACAAAAAACAAAAATACGCGGTAGATGATGAAAAAATAAAGGAATATTTCCCCGCGCAAAAAGTGATAGACGGTATGTTCGGCACGTTTGGCCCGCTTTTCGGGCTGACGTTTGAGCCGGCCCAACTGCCCGCTTGGCATCCGGATGTGCAAACCTATATCATTAAAGACGGCAAAAGCGGCGAAACGATTTCTTATTTTTATTTGGACGCCTACCCGCGCGACGGCAAATATACCCACGCCGCCACGTGGAGTTTTATAGACCGCTTCCAATTGCCGGACGGCTCCTATCAAATACCGTCCGTTGTGATAGCGGCCAACTTTACGCCTGCCGGCGGGGGGATGCCCGCGCTTCTGACGCACAGTGATGTGGAAACTTTGTTCCACGAGTTTGGCCACGTACTGCAAATGTCTTTGGCTACTGCCCGCTATGCCAGTTTAACGGGGGACAATGTGGCGTGGGACTATATTGAAACCCATTCCCAGCTTTTGGAAAATTGGGCCTGGCAGCCGCAGGTGCTTAAAAAGATTTCCGCCCATTACAAAACCGGCGAGCCGTTGCCCGACGATATGATAGCCTCTTTGGTGCGTTCACGCCGTGCCGGCGAAGCAACGGCTTTTTTGCGCCAGAACTTTTTGGGCCAGTTTGATTTGCAGGCGCATATGGCCGACAAACGTATTAACAGCACCAAGTTTTATGGCCGCTTGATGAAGGAAATTACTGCTACGCCTATGACCAAGGGAACCTATCCGCAGGCCAGCTTCGGGCACATTATGAGCCTGACCGACCCCTATGACGTAGGTTATTACGTGTATGCCTGGTCTTTGGTCATTGCCGAAGACATTTTTGCCCAGTTTGAACAGCAGGGCTTGTTTAATGAACAGCTGGGCGCCAAACTGAGGCAGTATATTTACACACCGGGCACGGCTAAGGACGAAAACGAAATGGTGCAAGCCTTTTTGGGCCGTCCGTATAACAACAAAGCCTTCCTGAAAAGTTTGGGTGTTAAAGAAAAATAAAAAAGCCCCGCCGAACGGCGGGGTTTTTAATGCGGCAGATGGCGCACAATAAAGTAAAGCAAGGCCGGTATCAGCAGCAGCAATAAAACCAGCACGACGGCCTTGTATGCGCTGAAAGCGTTCCCCGGGCGGCTCGGTGCATTGCCTTGGGGCCGCGCCGCCGCAAGCAACGCCTGCACTTGCGCGTCGGGGGGTTGATCTGCCCAAATGGGCATTTTAAACGCGGCGGGAATAGGCGTTTGCTGCGGGGCCAGCGCCGTCAAAAACCGGTTGGCACGCAGGTGCATTTCTTCCCATTGAGCAGGAGAGAGGAGTCTTCCTTCGTGGTAAACAAAGGCATTATCGTAAATTTCCAAATACACATAAGCGTGCGTTAGCAGCAGTTGCTGAACGGCGGGGGAAAGCAGGCGCGCCGCTTGCGGGGAAGACAGTAAAATATGGTATTTGGCACTGATTTGCGTGTGATGCACGGGCACCTCTTTTAAGCGGCTTGGGATAAACAGGCCGTCTTTTGGCATAATTTTTAAAGCCGGCCAGCCGCCGTCAAAACGTTCGGCGGTAAAAACGGTTACAGCCGCTTGCTGTTTTTGCCAAGACTGTTTGGGTGCGGTGCAGTCTGCCATACGGGTAAAAGCAAGCGGTTCACGGCAAGTGATTACATTTGTAAAACGCCAATTGGTTTGGGTAAAAAACTCCAGCTTTTGGGCATTGACCGGCGTAACCAGCTCGTCTTTATGCTGCCTAAAAATACCGTGCAGACGGGCAGCCGTTTGTTTTAAACGGGCGGCACGGCAGAGAAGCTTGCTCCACAGCAAGGCTCCGCCCGATAAAAAAAGCAAACCGAAAAAACAAACTGTCATAAGATTCATCTTATCAAAAACGCGGTCGGCCGCGTATGCGCAAAAACAAAAAGAAAACAAAAACGATTTGTTATAATGTTACAGCGGAGGAACCTATGAAAAATATTTTTTTGTTTGTAATGGGCTGTTTCTGTTTGGCAGCGTGTGTGGTGGTGCCGCAAACAAAAGTCAGCCAAACCAACAGCGAAGTTAAAATCGTAACGCAAAAGCCGCAGGGCTGTCAGTTTTTAGCTGGTGTGCTGGGCGACCAAAACGACGTAAGCGGTCAATGGAGTCAAGATATGCTGGCCAATATCCGCAACAATGCGGCCAATTTGGGGGGCAATGTGGTGTATTTGCGTTCTGCTGCGGTGGCGCAGGCCGGTGCGTCGGAAGAATATTTTAGGGACTTTTACGTGGACGGCGTGCGCTACGGCGGGCTGATTTATAAATGCCCGTAAACATTTGGTTAAACAAAAACCCCCGCTCAATCGAGCGGGGGTTTTGTTTGGCTTAAAAACGGATAAGGTAGAAGATTTTTGGGCGCAAGATATTTTTTGGCTGATAAAAACAGAAGGGCTTGACTCGTTTTTTTTTTTTGATAAATTTTGCCTATGAGCAAAATTTATCAAAAAAACATTCTTTCTTTTAAAACCTCCGTAAAACGTAAATTTGGCGGTTTTACGCTAATAGAACTTTTGGTGGTGGTGCTGATCATCGGCATATTGGCCGCTATTGCGTTGCCTCAATATGAAAAAGCGGTGGAAAAAAGCCGTATGAGTGAAGCGATATTGGCCGTGCAGGAAATAGCCAATGCAAATAAAGTTTATTATATGGCCAACGGAGAATATAGTTCGGATATTAATAACTTGGATGTGCAATATGGTGGACAAGGCCGGTATAGCGGAAGGATTCCAGCCGCAGTAGGAAAATATTTTATTTTTTCGTCAACTGCATCTGGCCTTCCTGATTATATCGCCTTGGTAAGCAGACGGCTAGACGACAGTGATACCAAAGGCGCAAAAGTGTATAGTTTGGCTATTGATAAAGACGACCACCGTGTGTGTTTTTTATATGGCCGTGCTTCCGATTATCAGCGTCAGTTATGTGAAGAATGGGCTGAGTATGTGCAACACTGGTAAACAATTCAACCAATAGTAATTTTAATTAATATACCCGACCGGGTAAGTATCATACAATGAATGATTGCAAACCTTTCGCTGTTTTAAAGGGGTTGACTCGTTTTTTTTTTTTGATAAATTTTGCCTATGAGCAAAATTTATCAAAAAAACATTCTTCCTTTTAAAACCTCCGCAAAACGTAAATTTGGCGGTTTTACGCTAATAGAACTTTTGGTGGTGGTGCTGATCATCGGCATATTGGCCGCCATCGCGTTGCCTCAATATGAAAAAGCGGTGGAAAAAAGCCGTGCGGCAGAAGCTATTATGCTGATACGAAGTATAGCTGATGCGGAGGAACGTTATTATATGGCAAATGGACAGTATGCGGAAGATGTTGATTTGTTGGATATTACTCTCCCAGGAGAAATAGTCAAGGAGTGGTCGTCGAATTGTGTACAAACAAAATATTTTGTTTGCCGTGCTGCTTGCAAGAGCGATCATTTGGGATGTTGGAAAGACAGCATAAGTACTTGTCATCGATTGCCGAAAAATACAACGTATGCTATTGCGCGTTTAGATAATAGAAAAATTGTTTGTCGTTATTATAATACGGAAGGAGAAAATATTTGTAAAACTCTTGGAATACAACAAACAAACAGTACAGGCGGCTTAGAATATGTTTTATAAAAAACCCCCGCTCAATCGAGCGGGGGTTTTGTTTGCTGCAAATTATTTCTGTGCGGTGAAGTCTTGCGCGGGGGCTTTGCTTTTAAGGATAGCCCACGTCAATACGGCCAGCAGCACAATCACGCACACCCAGCCGATTTTGCCAAGCGGCGTATAGTCGTTGTGGTAGTTGACGATGATAGGTGCCACGATAACCGCCACCATATTGACCACCTTAATCAGCGGGTTGACTGCCGGGCCGGCGGTATCCTTTAACGGGTCGCCTACCGTATCGCCCACCACGCTGGCTTTGTGGCGTTCGGAGCCTTTGCCGGTGTTGGCGGCAAGGTCGGAAGGTTCGTCTTCCACCACTTTTTTGGCGTTATCCCAAGCCCCGCCGGAGTTTGCCATAAACACCGCCAGCAATTGGCCGGATACGATAATGCCCGCCAAAAAGCCGCCCAGTGCTTCTACACCCATCGCCAGCCCTACCACAATAGGCGACACAATACCCAGCGTGGCCAGCACAATCAGCTCTTTTTGTGCCGCAATGGTGGAAATGCCCACCGCACGTGTGTAATCGGGCTCGGCTTTGCCTTCCAGCACGCCCAGTTTAAACTGACGGCGCACTTCCAGCACAATCAGGCCGGCCGCGCGGTTGACGGCGTTAATGGCAAAAGAAGAAAACAACCACGGCAGTGCCGCGCCGATGAGCATCCCCACAAACACCGTCGGGTTAGACACCACAATGCCCACCTGGGACAAAAGCTCCAGCACCTTATTTTCGCCGGCGGCTTTCCAGGCGTCGTTAAGCAGGGTTTGCACATTGCTTACGTCTACCATATAGGAAGCAAACAGCGCCACCGCCGCAATAACGGCCGAGCCGATGGCCACCCCTTTGGTAATGGCTTTGGTGGTGTTGCCCACGCCGTCCAAATCGGCCATAATCTGGCGGGCTTTTTTGGTGTCGGTGTCATCCTGTCCGTGCCAGGCCATTTCGCCGATGCCGTTGGCATTGTCGGCAATCGGGCCGAAGGAGTCCATCGCCACGTTGTTGCCCGTCAGTGTCAGCATACCGATACCGGTCATCGCCACGCCGTAGAGCACAAAGGTAAACGATTCCGAAGCCGTCAGTCCGTCAATGGTGCCGAAAATCAGCACGGAAGCAAAAATGGAAGCCGCCAGCACAACCGTCGTCCAGACGGCAGATTCCATCCCCACGGCAAGACCGGAAAGAATGGTCGTGGCGGAACCTGTGGTGGTGGCTTTTTTCACTTCCTGTACGGGTTTTTTGTCCGTCCCCGTAAAGTATTCGGTCAGGCGGTCAATGCAGATGGCCAGCAAAATGCCGATAGTCGTTACGGCAAAGGGCCGCCACCAGCCGCCGGGCACCTGGTTCATATAAAAATACGCCAGCGTGCCAAAGATGACAATGGAAATAATGGCTGAAATGCTGTAGCCTTTAAAAATGGCTTTCATCGCGTTGCCGGCCGTGCGGTTGGAGTCTTTTACGGCATAGGTGCCGATGATAGAGCACAACACGCCGATACCGCGCACCAAAAGCGGATAGACGATCCACTCGTGGTGGCCCGTAATGCGCCAAAGCGAAATGCCCAAAATAAGGCCCGAAACGATGGTTACTTCGTAAGACTCAAAAATGTCTGCCGCCATACCGGCGCAGTCGCCCACGTTGTCGCCCACCAAATCGGCCACTACGGCGGGGTTGCGCGGGTCATCTTCGGGGATGCCTGCTTCCACCTTGCCCACCAGGTCGGCCCCTACGTCAGCGGCTTTGGTGTAAATGCCGCCGCCTACGCGCATAAACAACGCCAGCAGCGTACCGCCGAAACCAAACCCCAGCAACGCGTCCGGCGCGGCAATGCCGAAAATAATAAAGATGACCGTACCGCCCAACAGGCCCAGCCCGTCAGTCAGCATACCCGTTACGGTGCCTGCGCGGTAAGCTATTTTGAGTGCGTCGCCAAAGCTGCGTTTGGAAGCGGCCGCCACGCGTACGTTGGCGTCCACGGCAATACGCATACCCAGCTGGCCTACTAACAGCGAAAATACCGCCCCCAAAATAAACGCACCCGCGCGCCCGAAAGCGGCAATAAGTTTAACTGTTTCCGGCGTCAGGCCGGCAAAGCGTTCCGTGGCATCGTGCGATACGGGCACAATGTAAACGGAAAGAAAAAGACAAACTGTCAGCAAAGCAATTAAAGGCAGAATGGTCTTTAATTGTCTTTTTAAATACGCATTGGCACCTTCCTTAATGGCCGTCCATACTTTTAGCATAGCCGGTGTGCCGGTGTCTTCGTGCAATACTTGGTTGCGCAGAAACAGCGCATACAACAGCCCCAGCACCGCAATAAACAATACGCCGAAAAGCGCATATTGTTCAAAGGGGCGCAGGGAAGATATTCCATACCACATATCACCCTCCTTAGAAGAATCAAAACCTCTTTTTCATTATAATATAAACGGACAAAAATAGGGCGTGAAATTTGGCAAAAAGAGGTTTCATTCTAACCCCTAAAAAGAGTGGTTTAAAAAAGACGGATATTTGTCTTTGCCGGAAGGTCAACAGAACGGGCAGGCCGTTTCGGTTTGCGCATCAAAACGTCGGAAAGAAGCACCGCGGGCTTTTGCCTGCGGTTTTTAAAACGAGCCGCCCACCACAAAAGCCACCACATTGCTTTGGTCGCTTAAATTGCGCGTGTAGTTAATGCCCAGCGGAAAAGGAAAGCGCCAGAATTTATAAGCCAGCGTGGCGCCCGCGCCGCTATGGTCGCGGTAGGCGCCGCCTGCATAAACGTAAGCCAAATCATAAAAGGGCTGCAGAGACAAAAGGCCCGTATTGTTGCGCAGTAAATAATATAGCACGGACACCGTCATTCCCGCCCCGCGTTTGCCGCGTATCAAACGGCGGTAGCGGCCTTGGCCGCCCAGCAAATCGGTGGAGAGTACTTGGTCGGAGAAAGGCGAGCCGTAAGTGTCCTGCGCTTTAACCTGTACAAAAAAGGTGTGATGTGTTTTTGTTTCCGTCTGCCAAAGGCCGTTAAGCGTAAGTTTGGTAATGTCATAATCGGCGCCGGACCACGCCCCGCCGGCCGTAAAAGAAACGTCTGCCGCATAGGCATAGAGCGGGGCGGGCAAATCGGCCAGCATTTTCTTTTTGTCGGAAAGACCGAAACCGAACAAAGCCCCCATTCCGGACGAGGTGCGCACATTGTGCCGGTACGAAAGCCCCACCGTCCATTGGTTGTGGTTGCCCGCGTCCACACGGGCCGAATAAGACACGTGCTTGAACTCCGGCGAAATAAATGCGCTGAAATCGCCCATTTGACGCGCATAAAGCAGACGCAAATCATAGTCGCGCATATCCCATTTATAAAGCGGGTCGCCGAATTCTCCTTCGTCTTTGGATACGCTGAGCACCCCGTGCGTGCTGGACCAATAATCTTCGTAAAAACGTTGTTCGGCGTCCAGTTTGGTAAAGCTGGCCATAAAAAAATTGTCCAAAATGCTTAACCCGCCGGAAAAGGCATAGCCGTCGTCGCTAATGCCGGCGGTGGCAAAAAGCGTTTCGCCTTTTTTTAAAAAGTTGCCTTCAAACAGCGAAAGGAAAAAGACATCTTTATCGCCGGAAGAAAAAAACGTCAGCGGAAAAAAGTAATAGCCGTCTTCGGCCGCGATGGAAATATCGGTTTGGTTGCCGTTGGGCTTGGCGGAAAAATCAAGTTTTTTAAACAAACGCATATCGTGCAGTTTGTTTTGAGCTTCTTCAAACGCCTGCCAGCTGAAAGGGTCGCCTTTTTTTAACGGAAATTTATGCGCTACCACGGCAGGATCTACACGGGTGGTGGAAATGGAAATGTCGCCCACGACGGACGTATCGCTTGCCCAAGACGACGTGCCCAGCAGACAAAGCAGCAGACAGAAAAGTTTTCTCATATGTATATGATAGCTTTTTAAAAAAGAAGGCGGCGTTCCCCAGCCCTGCCTTTTTTAATTAGTTTGCTGCTGCGTGCTGGTACGCCAACCGCGCAGAGCCGTCGCGGGTGTAAATAATGCCGCAATAAACAAAGCCGCTTTTTAAAATGAGTTTCTGCATAGGCAGGTTGTCTTGATGGGTGTCCGCCCGCAGATTGGGGTTTTGCTGCAGGCACCAGCGCAGACAAAAAGCACCTGTCCCTCGCCCTGGTTCGGCCACGGCCAAACGGTGCACCACATAATAAGGCAGCTCATTAAGCCAGCGGCCTTTTTCTATGTGGCGGTACGTGGGGTCCGGCCCCGGCCTGAAACAAAAGGCCGCCGCCACCCGCGTGCCGTCCATACACACATACAGATGCCCTTGCTGTATATCTTGCAGCAAAACCGTGCGCGAAGGATAGCCGTTAACCCATTGATAGGGATTGCCGTTTTGCGCCATAAAAGTGCGGGCTTGGGCGTAAAGCTGCAACAGCTGCGGCCAAAAAAGGGGGCTGGCTTTTTGTATCTGCATAGCTATAGTATAAATAAAAAACGACCGGTGCGGCAGGTGACGTGCGGGAACAAAAGTGGCAAGTGACGAACAGGCCGGACAAATGGGTGCCCCGGACGCCGCACGGGAAAAACCGCGGCAGAAGGATATATGCGCAAAGGCAGGGGCGCAAAGACATTAAAAAACCCGCCTTGCGGCGGGTATGTTTTTAAATGGCGGAGTCGACGGGATTCGAACCCGCGGTCTCTGCCTTGACAGGGCAGCGTGTTAGACCAGGCTACACCACGACTCCAACGACTTAAATTCTTTCGTACTTATATTTTAACTTAATTGCGGGGGGTGCGTCAATTTTTTTTCAAAGCACACGGCTCAGCGGGCAAAATCTCCCCACAAGATTTGCTCCAGTTCCAGCTCAATGCCGCTTTTTTCCTTTACCTGTCTGCGCACTTCGGCCATAAGGTCTTTAATGTCTTCGGGCGTGGCGTGGTTAAAATTAATAATGAACCCCGCGTGCTTTTCAGACACCTTGGCCCCGCCTATGCTCAGCCCCCGCAGACCGGCTTCGTCAATCAGGCGGGAGGCATAGTCGCCTGTCGGGCGTTTAAAAACGCTTCCGGCGGACGGGAAATCAAGCGGTTGTTTTTCAATGCGTTTGTGCAAAATAGAGTTGCGCGTTTCGGTTAAAGAAGCAAAATCTTTCGGTTCTAAAATAAAACCCGCGCTGAGCACAATATAATCTTCTATGCCTTCCACGTGGCGGTAAGAATGAGGCAAATCTTTTTTAAGCAGCATTGCCGGCCTGCCTTCAAAGTCAATCACTTCCACGTATTCCAAGCAATCAAACGTTTCTTGCCCAAAGGCGCCGGCATTCATATACACGGCCCCGCCTATACTGCCCGGTATGCCGGAAAGTTTTTCCATCCCGGCCAAGCCTGCTTCAACGGCTATTTCGCACACTTTGTCCAGCGCGGCACCGGCCTGTGCGGTAATGCGGTTGCCTTTTACGGCGGTTTGATTCATATGTTTGGTGGAGCAAACAATGCCCGACAAGCCCTTTCCGCCCACTAAAATATTGGAGCCGAAGCCGATAATGTGCAGGGGGATGTTTTCCGTGCGGGCCAGTTTAAGCACAAAGCTCCAGTCTTCGCTGCTGGCGGGATAAACGTAAACCTGTGCCGGCCCGCCCGTGCGATAGGTGGTGTGGCGGGCCATCGGCTCGTCAAACAAACAATTTTCTTTAAAATAGGCGGCAAGTTCTTTTTTATAGTCCATATGCGGCCTTAAAAGTTCAGCCCGATACCGCCCTGAAAGCCTTGGCTGTATTTGGTATAGGTATAGGCACCGTATACGTAGAACAGCGGCAGCGGGTGAAAGTTGACGCCGGCGGTATAGCGCACCACGCCGTCAGAAGTAGAGCGATTTCCAATGATATTCCCCCATTCATCACGATAGTTGTCCAATCCTTTGGTGGACAGTTCGCTGTAGTCGTAGCCAATGCCCACATACGGGGTCAGGAACAATATGTTGACGGAAGCCGAGGCGGACACAGAATAGTGGTCTCCGTCGTAATAGTCCGTGCCGTAGCGGTCGTAAAAGGCCGCGGCGGAAAGGTTAATCAAAGCCAAAGAGCCGTGCCATTTCAGGCCGCCGCCCAACGATTTGAACCCGTCATACTGCGTGCCGCGAAGGGCAATACCCATACCCAAAATGGGCAGCTGCGTTTCGGCCGTAATAAAAGGCGCATAAAGATAATCTTCGGAAGAAAAATTACCGGACGATGTTTTTACGGCGGAAACGGAAGCGCCAATGTCAAACCCGGGGAAGGTAACCCCTTTGCCGGTGTGGAAATCGGCCAAGCCGATCATTGTAGAAATATCGCGGTTATAGTCAGCCAGACCGCCGACGGAAAAGTGGTCGGCAAAATCGCTGTTCATACTGGCGCTGGCAGGCAGCGCGAAAGCAAAAGCAAATAAAAAGGCGGCAAGCAGTTTTTTCATACACAAGTCCTTGTTGATAAATTTAATTACATATCATATCATAGAAAAAGAGAACGCGCCGCGCAAGAACGCCGCGCGCATTTTACGCAAGTGAGGGGATAGATATGGTCAGTCCGCTGGCAGGAACGTTAACCAAAGAACGCATTGATGTAGAAAAACTACGCACCTTATTTTGGCAGCCGGAAGGGGATATAGCTCCCGTTAAATTCGGCACCTCGGGCCACCGCGGGCAGCTGGGCCGCGGGTTTGCCGCCGCCCACGCTTTGGCCATTGCGCAAGCCGTGGCGCAAATTCATTTGGAAGACGGCGTCAAAGGGCCGGTCTTGTGCGGGGGGGATACGCGTTTGATGTCGCAGACTGTGGCACAGCTGTGTGCGGAAGTATTGGCCGGCAACGGGTTATCCGTTATTCTGCCGGATATGCCGCTTCCTACGCCGGTATTTTCGTTTGAAATTATAAACGGCCGCGCCAGTGCCTGTTTAAACGGCACCGCCAGCCATAACCCGCCGCAGGATATGGGGCTGAAATATAATCCGTCCCACGGCGGCCCCGCCGGCAGCGAATTGACCGGCCGCATAGAAAAATACGCCAATCAATATTTAAAAAACCCGTCGCAGATTAAACGTATGCCTTTGGCGCAAGCCCGTCAAAAAGGCTTGGTGGTAACGGCCGATTTAATTACGCCCTACGTAAGCGCTTTAGGGCGTATGGTAGATTTTGCGGCTATCAAAAAAGCCGGTTTGAAAGCGGCCATTCATCCGCTGGGCGGCAGCAGCTTGCCTTTTTACCGCGCCATTAAAGAAAAGTACGGCTTGGACAATATGCGCATCGTCAACGAAACCTTAGACCCTACTTTTTATTTTATTCCCATAGACCACGACGGCAAAATTCGTATGGATCCTTCTTCTGTCTATCCGATGAAACCGCTGATTGATTTGGTAAAAAACGGCGAATATGATTTTGCCGGCGCCAGCGACCCCGATGCCGACCGCTTCGGCTGCGCCACGAAGGCAGGAGGGCTGATTTCCCCCAACCACGCTTTGTGCGTGTTGGCCGACTATCTGATTAAAACCCGCCGCCCGCAGGAAAATATGCTTATCGGGCGCACCTTGGGCACCACGGCCCTGCTGGACCGTATCGCCCAAGACGCCGGCTACGGCATTGACGAAGTAAACGTCGGGTTTAAATATTTTGTGGACGGCATTGTAAACGGGCGCTATATTTTGGCCGGTGAAGAAAGCGCCGGTATGAGTATGAGCGGCTGGACGCCGGAAAAGGACGGCATTTTGGCCGTGTGCCTGTTGCTGGAAATTGCTTCCAAATGCGGCGACATAGCCAAACTCTACGATAACCTTACGCAAAAATATGGCAAGCCCTATTATACCCGCGTGGATGTGCCTACCGATGAAGCACTGAAAAAGAAGGTGCAGTCCTTTAAGAAAGAAGACTTAAAAGACTTGGCTGTCGTTGCCGGTGAAAAAGTGCAAAACATACGCGACACGGACGGCATAAAAGTATATTTGCAAAGCTCGTGGTTTTTGGTGCGTCCTTCCGGCACGGAAAATATTTTAAAATTCTATGCCGAAACGTTTATCAGCCAAGAACATCTGCAGGAAATTATTGCAGAAGGCCGCAAGTACTTTGGTGTATAGCGGAAATTTTGTGAAACAAACAGGCGCTCCGTTAAGTAAGCGGGGCGCTTGTTTTATAAGGGGTTGACTCGTTTTTTTTTTTTGATAAATTTTGCCTATGAGCAAAATTTATCAAAAAAACATTTCCGAGCTAAAAACCCCTGTAAAACGCAAATTTGGCGGTTTTACGCTTATTGAACTTTTGGTGGTGGTACTGATCATCGGCATTTTGGCTGCCATTGCTTTGCCGCAATATCAAACGGCGGTTACTAAAAACCGAATGACAGAATTGTTTGTGTGGTGTCGCACCTTGAAAGATGCGCAGGAGCGTTATCTGCTTGCAACAGGCAGTTATACAACAGATTTGACGGATTTGGATGTTACCTTACCGGAAAGCAGCAATTGTATGGTTAATTTGGCGGATACAAATTATGTCTATTGCGGTCGGCGAGGTACCGGCAGTCAGTCATACGGGGCAGGAATGTCCTTTTTTTTGGAGCAACAAAACAACCCGACCTATAAGAATAAGCACTGGTGTTATGCGTATGATGACAATAAAGCCGCTGAAAAAGCCTGTGCTTCATTTGGCGGTGTATTTAATCGATCTTGCGGGGATGGAAAGTGCAGAATTTATGAATTTTAAATAACAAAATTCATAAACGCACTGTAATTTATCAGCTTCTTCTGTCTATGGCGTAATAACTGCCTTCGTGCTTTTTGGCCAGGCATTTGAGCTCGCTGCCGATATTGCTTACCTGCGCAAACGAAGTAAGCTCTTTAAGGGAATTGTGCACGATGCCGATGCCAATGGAAAGAAAGCCGAATTTTTCGCTTTCCCCTTTACGGTTGACCGACACCATATAACCTTGGGCGCGGTCCGTATCGTTATAGAAAGAAGGCCCCATACGGTTCATACCGGCCACAATTTGCTGGGCAATCGGTTCGGCCTTGTCTAAGGCGCACACCACAATAAAATCGTCTCCTCCCACGTGGCCCACAAAAGACTGCGGATCCTGCTGGGCGCTGTCCACAATCAGCTTGGCGGTAGCCAAAAGCACTTTATCGCCTGCACCGAAGCCGTATTTATCGTTATAAGATTTAAAATTGTTTAAATCACAGTACAAAACGGCAAATTTACGGCCGGAGACAATTTCCTGCTCAATGCGGGCCTGAATGGATGGGTTGCCCGGCAGGCGGGTAAGCGGGTTGCAGTCCATTTTTTGTTTATTGCGTTTAAGCAAAAGTTTTACGCGGGCCACCACTTCGTCTGCGTCGGCGGGTTTGGTCAAATAGTCGTCAATGTCCAGCCCCAGGCCTTCCAGTTTGGTGTGTTTGTCGGTCACGGCCGTAAAGATAATAATCGGGGTGTGCAAATAACCGGTGTGGCTGCGCACGTCTTGCACTACTTCAAAGCCCGTTTTTCGGGGCATTTCATAGTCCAGAATTAACAAATCGGGGTTTTCTTTGTAGATTTTATCCAACGCGTCCTGTCCGTCCTCTGCAGTGATGACGGTAAAGCCGGCGTCGGTCAAAATTTCGGACACCAGCATACGAATGGCGGCACTGTCGTCTGCCAATAAGATTTTTGCTTTGTGTTCCATATTTTTCTATTAAACGAAATCTCCGTCTTTTTCGCAAGAGGGGCGTGCCGCGGCTGCTGCGCATCGTGGCCCATAGAGGCGTATTTTATATAATAAAGAATATGACTTCGGCTATATTGTTTATTGGTGTTGTATTATTTTTGGGGCAGGTGTTTTCTTCTTTATTTGAAAAAACGCGTCTGCCCGATGTGCTGCCGCTGATGATTTTAGGGATGATTATGGGCCCGCTGACCGGCATCGTCAAACCGGAAATGTTTGGTCAGGCCGGGCAGATATTTACCACGCTGGCCTTAATTGTGGTATTGTTTCAAAGCGGGATAGAGTTTAAAGTGCTTTCGCTGCGCGGTGCGATGGGCCCCGGGTTTTTGTTGACCACGGTGGCTTTCGGGCTGATTATGCTGGTCATTGCGGGGCTGGTGCATTTGGTGCTGGGCATACCGCAGATTTACGCGCTGATTATCGGTTCCATCGTGGCGGATAATTCCACCGCCGTCATTACGCCGCTGCTGGACAAATTAAAAATTGCCGATAAAACAAAAACCATTCTCTTTTTGGAAGCCAACGTGACGGGGGTTTACTCCATTGTGGTGGCCTTGGCCCTGATGGGCGTGGCTGTGCAGGGGGGCAAATTTTCGGCCCAGGGCGTGGGGCTGGATATTTTGCGCTCGTTCGGGCTGGGCCTGCTTTTAAGCATCGTGGCGGGGCTTTTTTGGATGCGCATTTTAAACCGTGTGCGCGGGCTTGAAAATGCCGTCTCCTTAACTTTTGCTTTTGTGCTGCTTGTCTACAGCGTCAGCGAACTGGTGGGCGGGGACGGTGCCATTGCCACCTTGGCTTTTGGCGTGGTGGCCGGCAATATACGGCTGATAAAACGGCTGTGGCTTAAAAAATGGAATTTTAACACCATTCCTTTTAACAAAGGCGAAAAAGGCTTTTTTGAAGAAGTGGAATTTATTTTTAAAACGCTGTTTTTTGTGTATATGGGTATTTCTATGCACATTGGCGAAATACATTTGGTGTTGCTGGGGTTGTTCTTTGCGTTGGTCAAACTGCTGGTGCGTACGCCGTGCGTCAACTGGTGCGTAGGCAAAAGCACCACCCGCAGCGACTGTTCCGTTATGCTGGCAATGTGCCCCAACGGGCTGGTCAGCGCCGTACTGGCCGCGATGATTGCCCAGCAGCTGGACGGAAACGGCAAAGTCATTCCGGATATTATTTACTCCGTCATTTTCTTTAGTGTGATTCTTTCCAGCCTGATGTCTTTCCGCATAGAAAAAGGCGGACTGCGTTGGATAGGACGAACATTTTTTGCCCGCCACACAGAAGATAGCACCGCATCGGCAACGCCTGCCGCCGCGGCAGAACAGCCTGCCCCGCAGCCCGAGCAAGGACCGCAGGCTTAAGGGCGGTAGACAAACGTAAGCATTGCGTCTTTGGTGTGGTCCCTGCGGTAAGAGAAAAATTTTTCTTTGTCGCCGCAGGTGCAGTAATAAGGCAATTTAATGTCTTCTTTTTTTAGCCCGACGGCGGTGAGCTGGCGGGCAATTTCTTGGTTTAAATCTACATACAGTTTGCTGTTTTTATGCAGTACGCAGCCGGGGAATAAATCGGCTACGTCCTGCTGCACCTCAAAACAGCAGCTTTGTATATGCGGGCCGGCCCAAGCGCTTAAACGGCCTTTGCCGCCGTTGCGTAACACCGCTTCGGCCGTCAGCCGGGGCAATGCGGCGGATACGCCGCGCCACCCGCAATGGGCAAGGCCGACCACTTCGGCTTTTTCGTCCCATACAATCAGCGGCACGCAGTCGGCCGTCAAAATGGCCGCGCCCATACCATATCCGCGGATGATCCAGCCGTCGGCCTCGGGCAGCGGGCCGTTTTGAATTTGGCGCATTTGCGCGGCGGAAGAAACGCAGACGAGTTTGTCGGAATGAATTTGTTTAAAGCGCAGAATTTTCTCTTCCGGTATGTTTAATTGGTCAAATAGGGTGCGGGTGTTTTGCGCCAAACGCATATTGCCGGCATTGCGCAATGTGGTGCCGTGCACAACGCCTAAAGCAAGCAGTCGGGGGTCGGAGATCAGCTTCATCAGTTTAATTTTTTAAGGTAAACGCGTTTGAGTTCGCGCCCCAAGATGTTTTTGGCCAGCCGTTTAAAACGCGCCGGTGCGTCGCTGGCGTAAATCTTCATACTGCCGCGGCCGGAAGGGTTTAACTGGTCGGTTTGCGTCAGACGGGTTTTAACTTCCTGCGCCAGTACTTCGGCCGAGTCCACCAGTTTGACGTTTTTGCCCAGCTTGGCAGCAATCAGTTTTTTGATAACGGGGTAATGCGTGCAGCCCAAAATAACGGTGTCTGCCCCGCTTTTGGCCACGCCGTCCAAATAGTCGGCAATAATATATTGCCCCGCGGTTTTGTGTATCCAGCCTTCTTCAATCAGCGGTACGAAAACGGGGCACGCGCGCTGATAGGTGCGTATGCGCTTGTCCAGGCGTTTAAGCGCTTTGGGGTAGGCCTTGCTTTGCACGGTAGCTTCGGTGGCGATGATGGCCACTTTGCCGTTTTTGGTGCATTGGGCGGCTTTCATAGCGCCGGGGAAAATAACGCCGATGACGGGAACGGAAATTTTCTTTTGCAGTTCGGCCAAAGCCAGGGCAGAAGCCGTGTTGCAGGCTACCACAATCAATTTGACGCCCTGTTTTTCCATAAAGCGGGCAATATCAAGCGAAAAGCGGGTTACGGCCGCCTTGGACTTGGAGCCGTAAGGCACGTTGACCGTATCGCCGAAATAAATCAACTTTTCTTTGGGCAGGGCCTTGGAAAGCGTTTTTAAAATGGTCAGCCCGCCCAGGCCGGAGTCAAACACCCCTATTGGACGCGTGTTCATATATTTATTATATTAATTGCGGGGGGTTTTGTCTTTTGTTGGGCACGGGTTGCCTTTGCCTGACAAATTTAGGTTATATTGTGCTAGAATATGAATATGTTTAGAAGGCTCTGTTTTTGCTTGCTTCTTTTGATTACGGGGACGGCCGTGTTTGCCGCGCCTGCGCAAAGCGGTGCGCCGCTGATGGTGGGGGGGACGTTTTCCGAAAGTACCAGCGCGACGCGTCCGTTGATTTTTGACCAACAGGCCCGCGATGCGGAAATTGCCAATTTAAACGCCCGCCTTAAAAATAAAGATTTTGCCGGCACCATACGGCGTATTAACGAGCTGGCCTCCCAAAATTTTTTAGACCAGCGTTTTTACCTTCTTTTGGCTATTGCTTATGACGGCTTGCAGCAATATGACGACGTCATTTATTCGGCAGGAGAGGCCATCGCTGTGGCCCCGCAGGATGCGCGCGCTTATATTTTGCGGGCGCAGGCTTACCTGCAGAAAAAAGATTATGACCGCTGCCGTATAGACGTGGATAAGGCATTGCGCCTTTCCCCCAAGTCCCAGCTGGCGTTAAAAGTAAAACGGGAACTGGACGAAAAAACCCGTGCCAAACCGATAACTCCTTCCTCCGGCAATCAAAATTCTACGCCGCTGTGGCTGATTGTGTACTTTGTGGCCATTATCGTAGCCATTGCCATTTTTGTGTATTTGCGTTATGAAGACGTGTTTCGCCGCGGCCCCAAGACGGCTTTTAACCGCAAAGAGGTGGAAGTGAAAGAACAGTACGACTTTTTGCGGCAAATAGGCGAAGGCGGTATGGGTAAAGTGTATGAGGCTTATGATAAAGTGCTCAAACGCAAAGTGGCCATTAAGCGCGTACGGCCCGAGTTGGTGCGCAGCGCATACGTGCGCGAACAATTCTTGGCGGAAGCGCGTATGGTGGCGCTTTTGCGTCATCCGTGCATTGTGGAAATTTATACGGTTATTGAGTCGGAAAGCAGCCTGTATTTGGTGTTTGAATATGTGGACGGGCAAACGCTGGAAACCCGTTTGGATATAGACGGGCGCATTCCGTTTTCGGAAGCCAAACGCATTTTTGACTATGTGTGCCGCGGCCTGCATTACGCCCATTCGCAGGATATTATCCATTGTGATTTAAAGCCCGGCAACATTATGATTAAAGAAGACGGCACCGCCAAAGTAATGGACTTTGGTGTAGCCAAAAAAAGTATGGAAGGCGACACCGGCGCCCGCACCGTGGCCGGTACGCCGGCGTATATGGCGCCGGAACAGCAAAAAGGTTTTATGCGCAAACAGTCTGACGTGTACTCGTTGGCTTTGTGCTTGTATGAAGCGCTGGTGGGGCAGGTGCCCTGGAGCGTAAAAGGCTTTGATATTGCCACCAAAAAAGTGTATCCGCCGTCCCGTTTGGCCCCGGGTATACCCAAAGAGGTGGATAAATTGCTGGAAGACGCTTTGCGCGAAGACCCGCGGGAACGTATCCAAAGTATTGACGAGTTCTGGTCCCGCTTAAATGCCATACAGCCTCTGCCCGAAGAGGAGTTGGAAAAAACCCACTATTAATAAATCAAAAGGCCGCCTTTGAGGCGGCCTTTTTTATGTATAAATTGGCAGGGCAATTGCGTCCGGTGCGTTTACCAGTTTTTGTGGCGCCAGTATATCATTACCAGCCATACGGAAATAAGCCCCAGCCCCAGCAGCATCCAAAAAGCGTCCGGATGATGTTCCATAGGCAAGGCTACGTTCATACCGTATACGCTGGCAATTAAAGTGGGCACCATCAGCGAGATGGTAATAATGTTGAGCTTTTTAATCAGCAGGTTTAAGTTGTTGCTTACAATGCTGGCGCGCGCGCCAAGCATCTGCGCCAAAATGTTGGAGTAAATATCCGCCTGTGTTTTGCACTGCAGGTTTTCTACGATAATGTCGTCCAACATTTCGTCGTCATTGTCGTCAAAGCCGATGCGGGCGGAAAGGTTACGCATTTTTTCAAACACAAAACCGTTGGCGGCAATAGCCTCGGCGTAATAGACCAAGCTCTTTTCCAGGCTGAACAAGTTTAAAAGGTAAGTGTTGTCCATTGATTCATTCATCTTGTCTTCAATTTCTTCCGATATCAAGTGAATGATGCGCAAGTGTTCAATGTAGTGGGAAATGGCATTATAAACCAATTTCAGGAAAACATTTTTAATGGAAAGCACCTGCTGGAAGCGTTTGCCCACAAAAAGCGGAATGTCTTCGGCCAGCACGATGACCAGTTTGTCTTCAAACAAAAACGTGCCGACAGAGGCCACCTTAAACTCCAGCTGGTCTTTGCCGGAATAGTTTTTGGGGCGCTTGTAAATCATCACGATGTGTTCGGGCTCAAATTCCAAGCGCGGGAGTTCATCGGGGTCCAGCGCGGAAGCCAGCGTATGTTCGTCTATTTGAAAATCGCTTACCAGCGTGCGCTGTTCTTCTACCGTCGGATTAGTAAATACGTAAACCTGGGCTTTTTCTTCTTCGGTGGTGCAAAGTTTGCGGTCCTGAATAATGTATTTGGTCAACATAAAACACCCGCTTTTTTAGGTTCTTTTTATATGATAACACCTCGGGCGTAGGTTGTAAAGTTTTTTATAAGCGTTCTGAGGCGTAGTGATTGCTGGCGGCCGACAAAAAGGCCGGTCTCCGGCGGGGGTAGACAGGAACGGCCGGTTTACGGCCGCCCGAGCAATAGGTCTTGGGCGGTTTTTTTGTATAGTATATATATCTTAATTACAGGACTATATATATGACGCTTCTTTTTCCTAAAAAACGCAAAGCCGGACTAAAAGAACTTTCCGGCGCCAAGACGTATTTAAAACATTTGCATTGCAATTTAAAACTGCCTAAAAAAGCGGTGGTCTGCCCGCTTTCTTCGTTGACCAAATACGCCTTAAGCCAAGGCAAATTTAAACATTATAACTGCGAAGCCGATATTTATGTGGAAGAGCAAAAAGGCTTTTGTTATGTAACGGGCTTTGGCGTGGGTGCCCCGGCGATGGCAATGGCACTGGAAGTGCTGATTGCGTTGGGGGTAAAAGAGTTTGTGCTTATCGGGTTGGCGGGGTCCTTGCAGCCGGAAGTGCTGGCCGCCGATGTGGTGCTGTGCGACGGCGCATTGGCCGATGAAGGTATTTCCGCCCATTATGTGCCGCAGGAATTTTTGCACCCCTCTGCCGTACTTAGCAAAAAATTGGCCGGCGTAATGCAGAAAAACAACATCTATCATCACACCGGCCCGACGTGGACGACGGACGCCATCTTCCGCGAAACGGCGCAGGAAGTGGCGCATTACCAAAAAAAGAATATTTTAACGGTGGAAATGGAAGCTTCCGCCTTTTTTGCCATTTGCACGCAAAAGAAGGTAAAGGCTGCGGCCGCTTTTGTGATAAGTGATGAACTTTTCCGTTTGAAATGGGAACCGCACTTTGGCGAAAAGCCCATTTTTCAAAATTTATACGCTTTATATCACGCAGCGGTAAAAACATTGACAGGTAAGTAACAAATAAAAACCCCGGTTGCCCGGGGTTTTTGTTTATAATTTAAGCCATTTAAACTCAAAAAACACAACGGCCCCAAAAATAATGACGGGCCCCCATCCGGCCAGATACGGGTTGATGTAGCCGTTTTCCCCGATGGAAGTAATCATACTGATCAGCCACCAAAACGTAAACGCAATGACCATAGAAGCGATGATGTTTAAAATTTTGCTTTTGCGTTTTAAACTGATGGCAAACGGCATCCCAAGCAGGCACATAATCAGTGTTACAAACGGCGTGGCCAGCTTGGCCTGCCGCTCCGTTTCGGCCGAGTAAGAAGCCAGCCCCGTGCGCTTAAAAAAGTTGATGCGTTTGGTCAGCCCGCGTATGCTTAAAAGTTTGTTCTCCGTACGGTTGAGGGACATATCCTTTGGCTGCATTTCCACCGGGCTGTCCGTTTTTTCAAAGTGTTCGTCTTCGGTGTCCAATTCGTCTACAAAGGTGCGATAGGTCCCTTTTTCAAACACCCAGCGGCGGTTTTGTTCGTCCCAGACCATACGCTTGGCAATAAACTGCGAGGCAATATTCCACAAATTGTCATACGTGTCCAGCGATACGCCTTCCATAATGCCCCGCCCCAGATCCACCGATTTGGCATAGAGCATCTGATTGTCGGCCACTTTCATTGCTACGTCGGTTTCGGCATTGATGTTAAAATTGGCTTCGGGGCTGATTTTAGTATAGTAGAGCACTTCGGCCTTCATATTTAGCGGCGGGACAACAAACTCCTGCAAGGCCATCGTCAACACCGCTACCAGAATAATACACATAATGACGGGTTTGAAAAGCTGCTTGGGGGAAAACCCGCTGGCCACGCAGGCGGTCCATTCCCCGCTGGCCACCATTTCGGAAATTACGGATATGGCCCCCAACAAACAAGCCACCGGCATAATGGTGGCCAGCCACATCGGGAAAGTGAGCAAAGAATAGCTTAGCACCGCTCCCAAAGTGGAATACCCGTTGCTGAGCGTTTTTAGTTTTTCAAATGTGTCGCCCAAAACCACCAGTGCGGCAAAAACCCCCATAGCAAAAAAGAAAGGGCCCCAGAATTTTTTGGCGATGTAACGAAAAATGCGGCTCATTAAATGTTTAACCTCTTTTTCCACAAATACCAGCCGGCCACGGCCCCCACTACAATGGGCAGCCACGGCCCGGGGTAAGACAACAGAACGTATTTTTTGCCCAAACTCAGGCCCAGCGTCATCAGCAAATAAAACGTAAAGATGATAATTACGCTAAAAAGCATCCCCCAGCCTTTATTGCTGCGTTTGCCTAACGAAAACCCCAACGGGCAGCTGACAAAAAGCAAAATCAGCGGGGCAAATGCCATCATATTGCGCAGGCTGACTTCGGTGCGGTACTCGGCTTTTTCCTCCGGCGAAAGCCCGCCCTGGCGCAACAGACGCAGAATTTTGGTGCTGGTCAATTCCCCCACGCGCTGTTTGCGTTGATATTCTCTGGTAAGGGATATACTCATTGTGTAATTGTCAAAATTAGCCGCTACAATGGCGGTGGGGTCTTTGGCGTCAATGCGTTGCATTTGGCCGTCCTGCAGCTGCAAACCGATGGCGCGGTCGGTAAGGATAATTTTGCCCGAGGTGGCATTTACTTTGGTGCTCAGCGCACCTGCATCCTGTTTGCGGATGAGGTGGATAAGTTTGGCTTCATCGGTGTCTTCGTCCAGTTCTTCCAAATACAAATCCCATTCCCCCAGGTTTAAAAATGTTTTGGGCTCTAAGGTTACTTTGGTAATTTTCTGGCGGGCTTCCTGCCGGCGGTCAATAAGCCGTTTATAGCTGCGCGGGGTGACCCAGTTGGCCATAAAAAATAAAAGCACAAATAAGGCAATAGCGCAAAAAAGCAACGGGCGGACAATTTCTTTAAAGGAAAAACCGGCTGCGCGCAGCGCAATCAGTTCGCCGTGCTCGCTCATATTGGTAAGCGTGAGCAAAATGGCAATTTGAAAAGCCATCGGCGCGGCCATTGTAAACACGTCGGGCATTACGTTAAGCAGCGAAGATGCTATCCACGCCCAGCTGGTGCCGTAGGTCATCGCCATATCCATAATGCGGATAAACTGGTTCATGAAAATAACAAACATCAAAATACCCACTACACCGGCAAAAAACGTCAGCAGGCTTTTGGCGATGTAGCGCGTAAAAATAGAAGGTTTGGAAATTTTCATAATTATTTTTATTCTAACAAATTGCGCGCGCGTTCGTAAGCGCAAAGTACAAAGACCGAAGAAAACATAAAAAAGACGGGCTGTTTGCGCGGGTGTGCCGGCGCCTGGAAAGGGGGGGCTAAAACCGTCTGATTTTTGACGTGAGATATTATACAATGAGAACATGAGGTTTTTTATCATCCTATGAAAACCGCACGGCTGGTTTTGTGCCTTTTTTTAATCCCCCAGTTTATTTTCGGTCCGTATCTGCAGGCCGAAACGCTGCCTTATCAGCTGGTGGACAGGGACAAGTACGACCTGTTTGAAGACGAACGCAAAGCCCAGGCCGAACAGGAATTGATTATAGAAGACGCTCCCGATGACGCCCAACTGCTTAAATACACCAACGAGTTTTGGCGCCAGGCGGTTACCGCGGTGGAGGGCGACTATTCTTTGGATAAAGAGCCCGAACCTATCCCCGACCTGACGCTTCTTAACCCTACGCTGTCTTTGCCGCTTTACGGCACCAATGTGGCCTTGACGGGGCGTTACGTAATCGGTTTTAAGCTGGATGCCAAACGCTATACGGAAGACGCCAACAACGACATAGAAGAACGCAATATCCGCAATTTTGAAATGCAGCAGGAAATGCAGCTTAAAATGCAGGGTAAAATTTTGGACCGCATTTTTGTGGATATTGACTATGACGACAAACGGGAAGAAGAAAAAACCCTCTCCGTAGCTTACCGCGGCAAACCCGGGGAGCTGGTGCAGTCGGCCGAGTTCGGCGACATTAACCTTTCCCTGCCGCAGACGGAATTTATCGCTTACGAAAAACAACTTTTCGGTGCCAAGGTGCATCTGCAGCATAAAAATTTGGACCTTAATATCATCGGCAGCCAGACCAAAGGTTCCAGCAAACAAAAGCAGTTCGTGGGCAGCAGCGTGTTTGAAATCGTGACTATTAAAGACACCGATTATGTACGCCGCACCTATTACGATTTGACTTTCGGCACCAATATCGCCGGCCTTCCGGTAAACAACTGGTCTTTGGATATAGGCAGCATTGCCGCCGGCAGCGAAGAAGTGTATGTGGATACCAATACCACCACAGGCGACTATGTGCCCGTTTCCCTGCAGGCGCGCGACTATGTCACGGGGAAGGTGGTGTATCCGGGCACATTTAAATTGCTGCAGCGCGGGGTGGACTATACGGTGGACTATACGCGCGGCATTATCCAGTTCACCAGCGCCCAAACCGCCGCCAGCGTGATTGCGGTGAACTATCAAAACAGCGCCGGCAAATGGCTTAGCGATAACCAAACCCAGCCTTATGTCATCAAAACCGCCAACGAAAAATATGTTGATTCTTCCGACGAAATCGGCTATCAGCTGGAAATGAAAACCTTTTATAACATCGGTGCCCAGCAGATTACGCGCGACAACGGCAAAGGCAACTTTTTGCTTAATTTACTGGACGCCAACGGGCAGGAAGTGGGCTATAGCGCCAACCCCCAGCAGGTGTACCCCAACACCATTGAGGTAGATTTTGACAAAGGCGTGTTTGAATTGCAAAGCCGTATGACAGACGACTTGGGCTTGTATAACGCCACGCCGGTATCTTCCCGCAACCGCACGTTTCAGGTGGAATATACGTCCACGGTCAAAACCTATTTTGTGGAAGCGGGCATTGTGGTAGAGTCCGAATCGGTGCGTTTGAACGGTGCTCAGCTGCAGCGCAATAACGATTATTACATTGACTATACGTCGGGCTATTTGACGATTTACGACGGAGAAAGAATTACGGAAAACTCCGTCATAGACATTACCTACGATACAACCGGCGGCTCCAGCTCCAACAACTCGTTAATCGGCGGGCGGCTTGATTATAAACTGTTTGACAAAATCAAGCTGGGCGCCACGGCATTAAAAGAAGGCTGGGACCAGCCCGATACCGTGCCGCAAGTGGGCAATTACGCGCAGGACTTGCTGGTGTACGGGGCAGACATCAACGCCAAAGATTTAAACGTAACGGATAATTTGTCTGTAGATTTCGGCGCGGAAGTGGCCCACAGCGTTAAAAACGAAAATGCATTTGGCTATGCGATGGTGGACAGTATGAACGAGGCCACCATTCAAACTGCAGGCAGCAATATTTTCTATGACTGGACAATTGCGGCCAACCCCAACGGCCGTCCGGCGTTTATTGATTCCGTTTCCTGGGACACGCAGGAATTGCCTATGCTGGAAATTAACCCCAATGCCGTGGGCACGTATAACGAAAAACAGCAGGTGCTGGTCATTAATTACGACTTTACCGATATTATGACCAAACGCGCGCCGGACGGTTCTTCCCTGCAGGACAATGACGAAATTTCCATCGTCTATCCGTTAAGCACCAGCGGGGTGGACCTGTCGGACAAGACCTCTTTTGAACTGACGATGCTGGGCGAAGGCAGCACCACGGCCGCCCCGCAGATTGACATTACCTTTGGTAACATCAGCGAATATTCAGACTCTGTCAACCCCGCTTCCGGGCCCGAAAGTCTGGTGGCAAACGGTTACGGTATGCTGACAAGCTGCTCTCCCACCGCTACGGAAGAAGGCGGCACGCTGATAGGCGCTCCTAAGACCGAAGACGTAAATTGTCTGACCACACTGGCCCCGAACGAAGACCAGGGCTGGTGGTTCACCAACCCGGACGGAACCGTCGTGCGCTTTAACCCGTTTGTAAACAACCAGTTCAACCCCGAACGCCAGCCCAACGGTCGTATAGACAGCCAGGACTTAAACAAAAACGGTAAATACGATGCCGAAGATTACACCGTGGGCGGCCATTTCGGCTATGGCGGTATGGAAATTGACGGCCTGACCAACAGCAGCTTGGCCTATAACGGGTGGCAGACGTTTACGTCTCCGCTTAATATTGCAGACAGTGCCAAAAGCAACTGGACGGCGGTGCGCCACCTGCGTATCACTTTAAAGCTGACCGATGAAATGAAAGCACAGGGCCGCTATAAAGGGACGGTTAAAATTGCCAATGTGTCTTTGTCCGGCACGGCTTGGAACGTGCAGCAGGGCATAGAGCCCGAGCAGCTGTCCGTTTCCGGCATTAACAATGTGGATAACACCAACTATGTGCCTATATTTGCCTCTAATAACGGTGACGGAACGGAAGTGTTTAAGTATTTGTACGGCTCCGTGGCGGAGTATAAAGAACAAAACGACACCGCTAACGTGATGGACCAGGCCTTAAACCTGACGTTTGACACGCGCCAAGTGTACGACGACAGTTTGTACGCCAACCGCAACTTCAGCTCTATGGATTTTACGCAACACAAGGAAATTCGCTTTTTGGTGTACAGCAAACCGCAAAATGCCGGCAGCGAATTTTTCCTGCGCGTAGGTACGGACGAAAACTATGACAAAGTCATCGTCCCGTTAAACTTTGATACGGCCCAATGGCGTTTGATTTCTTTAAAAATGGTGGACAGCGACGGCGACGGCATTGCCGACACGCTGGAAAATGCCTCCAAAGAAGAATATAACGTACGTGTGGTCAACCGCCGTGTTTCGGGCGGCATAATGAATTTTAAACAAATCAGTATGATTGTAGCCGGCGTGGAGCGGGAAACCGACCCCGATAATCCGGACGCGTATATCGGCACCGGCAGTGCCGGCGAGGTGTGGCTGAACGTGATTCACTTGGCCGAATCGGTCACCACCGAAGGCACCGCATATAAGGTGGACGGGGTGGTGCGTCTTAACGGCTGGGGCAGCGCCGGCGCCAAATACAAGTATATGGACGGTACGTTTCAAACGCCTTTAACGGTGTCCAAAGAGCAGGAAGTGACGGAAGAAGAATATTTCTTAAACGTGGATAAATTTAAAAACTTTCCGATGCAGGCCACCTTAAACCGCAGCACCACCGTTACGCCCAATGTGTCCGATACGGAAGATTACAACACCGTCAGTTCGTTGGACAAAGGCACGGTGGAACGTCAGCGCGCCAATGTGCGGGGGGACTTTATTAAAGACAATTTGCCCCAGGTGGGTTTGCAATATACCCTGGAGCAGGTGGACTATAATTTAATGCAGCGCAAAGACAAAGCGCAAACTTACGCCGTTACGGTAACGCATAATTCGCAAGGCGCGGTTAAAAGTTTAAACGCGGGTTATTCTTATACGGATACGACCATTGACTACGCCAAAGAAACGCATTTAACTTCCAGCAGCAATTACAACACGCAGGAAGAAACCCAGCGTATGAATTTTAAAATGAATTATGAGCCGACGGGCAATTTTAACATTACCCCCAATTACAGCCTGACGCAAAGCAAAGAAGAACGCACCAAGTTTAAAACAATGGACAGTGCCGACGTAAACCGCTACCCCAAAGGGATGAACCAAAATGCGGGTTTTAACAGCACGTGGCGCATTGCCAAATGGCTGGCGCCTTCGGTCAGCTACAGTATTTCCACGACGGAAACCAACAACCTGACGGAGAAAATTTTTAACCAGGGCAAAGCAGACGAAGAAGCCTATGACATCGGCGAGTTAAAAAGCGTCAACCGTAATGCTGACGGCGGTGTGTCGCTTACGCTTAACGGCAACGAAATTTTGCCGCAAAGCAAGCTGTTTAAGAGTTTTGTCATCTCATCCAGTTACCGCCTGCAGGACGCCGATTCCTGGAGCTATGTGGACGAAGGGTTTGATTCCAAAACCGATTTGTGGATCCGTTCTTCCCTTTCCGGCACCGGCAAACATTCCAACTTGCAAAGCTTAATTCTGCGCGATACGTTTACTTCGTCTCAACGCTGGAGCCCGCTGTCGGAGTACAATTTTACGGGGGCGCTCTCTCCGTTAAAAACGATTTCTATTTTAAACAACTTTACCCACAGCATCCAGCAAAACAACCAAACGGGCACGGAATATGAGTCCGAAAGTTTAACGCTGCCGGATATGGTGTTTTCTATATCCGACGTGGAACGTTTTTTCTACGGCGGCCGTTGGATTACCTCCACCAACATAAAATTGCGCTACAGTGAGGTGGAAAATACCACCGTGGACAGCCGCGAACAGCTGGAGCGCAAATACGGCGGGGACCTGCGCTTTATGCTTTTTAATATGTTTGATACGGTGCTGGTGTATGACAAACAAACCTCCGATTCCGATGACTTGCGCGCTTTTCAAAGTTTAGAAGCCATCAACGGGGAAGACTTCTCCGCCCAGACTTCTTTCTATTTGGGCAATTGGCGTTTTACGCCCAAGGTGGTGTACAGCAATTATGAAAAACGGCTGGTGCGCGGCCAGCTGAGCGAAAGCCACAAAGAAGTAACCCCCAGCTTAAACGTCCGTTTGGACTTTAATTTGCCGCGCGGCATTAAACTGCCGTTTATTAACCGGATGTATAATGCCACCAACCGCGTCATTTGGAACACGACGATTGCCTACACCACGCGGGAATCGCCGGTGGAAGTGAAAGATAACTATAATTTGTTGGATATTACGTCTTCGCTTGATTATGAAATTTCGCAGAACTTGCGTTTAAATCTGGCCGGTACGGTGCAATGGCTTAAACACGCCTATGTGGAAACGGAAGATTATATGGCCTATAACCTGGGTGCCAATATTACGATCCAGTTTTAATTTTGCCAAAGACGCGCTGCTGCATCTGCTGCTGCCGCGCACGTGTTATGCGTGCGGCAAAGATTTGCCTTTTCGGGCGGAAGATCCTTTGTGCGCCGCCTGTGCGGCCCAAGTGCGTTTTGTGGCGGACGGGCTTTATTGCCGGCGCTGCGGCCAGCCGCTGAGGCAAGGGGGCGCGCATTGTTTTCATTGCCGCGGGAGCAAATCAAAAAAGTATCCTTGTGCGTATATCCGCTCTGCCGTGGTATTTAACCCGCAGGTACGTGCTTTGGTGCATCCGTTTAAATACGCACATCAAACCTATTTGGCGGCTTATTTGGGCGGCTGGCTGGGGCAGGCTTGGCCTGATTTTGACGTACTGCATACGGCACAGCTGCTTATGCCGGTGCCGCTTTATCCGGCCAAACAAAAAAAGCGAGGCTACAATCAGGCCGCCCTGTTGGCCCGCCAATTGGGGCGCATAACGGGGCTGATGGTGGACGAAAACAACCTTTGCCGCATCCGTAATACACCCAGCCAAACGGGCTTTGGCCGTGAGCAACGCGCGGAAAATATGAAAGGGGCTTTTGTATGCCGCCAGCCGGAAGCAGTCAAAGGCAAAGTGGTGCTGCTGATAGATGATGTGGCCACCACAGGCGCCACGCTGGAAGCTTGCGCCGCCGCTTTAAAACAGGCGGGGGCCAAACAAGTAATGGCGTATACGCTGGCACGGGACGTTTAAAGCGATGTGTCCGGCAGAAAGATAGGGCAAAGCCGTTAAGGCGTTTGGTGGCGCTGTCTAAAATTAATATAATGAAATATATGGGTAATTTCCTGCTGTTTCTAACCAATTTAGCCTTTCCCTTTGCCGCCGCAGGCGTATTGCTGGGGTTCTTGTTTTCTGCGCGGCGGCGGGTGCTTAAGACCCTAAAACAGGAGCTGAAGGAACGTTTTGCGCTGGAAGATCCCTCCGCTATTATACAGGGCGCGCTTTGGGTGCATTGTGCCAGCGTGGGGGAGGTTAAATCGGTGGCGGGGTTAATCAAAGAACTCAAAGCGTTTTACCAAAAAGACATTTTGCTTACCACCAGCACAGCCGCCGGCAAAGCCGAAGCCGAAAAAAACCCCGATATTTCCCAAGCCCTTTTGGCCCCGTTAGATTTTTATCCCAATGTCCGCCGTTTTTTGCGCGCGGCCCGTCCGCACCGGTTGTTTATTATAGAGCGTGAAATTTGGCCCAATATGATAGCCGCCTGTGAAAAAGAAGGCGTGCCCGTACTGTTGCTCAATGCGCGCATTTCCCGCAAAAGTACCAAAGCGTATCATTATGTGCTGCCTCTTTTTAAAATGCTTTTTTCCCACGTGGGTTTGGCCTGTATGCAGGATGAAGACGCCGCCAGCCGCTACGCCAGCCTGGGCCTGCCGCAGGAGCGCATTTTGGTATGCGGCAACGTAAAATACGACACGTTAAACGACCAGCCCGCCAAATTAAAGGAAGCCAAAGCGCTGATAAAAAAACTAGGTTGGGCGCAAGCCCCCGTTTTGGTGTGCGGCAGCACCCACCCGCAGGAAGAAGAACTGATTTTAAAATACGCACCTGCTTGGGCGCAGCAGGGTATCAAAATTATTTTTGCCCCGCGCCACTTGGAGCGGCGCGAAGAAATTAAAGCGGCCCTTAAAAAACAGCCGTTGGCTTACGGTATGTTGAGCGAAAAGAAATTGCCCAAAAACGCCGTTTTAATTTGTGCAGACACAATGGGTTTTTTGCAGTCTTTATATGCCTGCGCCGGCTTGGCCTTTGTAGGGGGCAGTATCGCTCCGCGCGGTGCGCATAATTTGCTGGAGCCGGCTATTTTGGGCAAAACCGTTTTGTTTGGTAAAAGTTTTTATAACACGCCGGATACCGCCCACGCGCTTTTGTCGCGCGGCGGCGGAGTGCTGGTGGATGAAAACAATTTTGGCGCGACCGTATCCCGTTTGTTTAAGGAACCGGCCGTGCTGGAAAATATGGCCGCCAAAGCGCGGCAAACAGCCCTGAGTTTTAAAGGGGCTACTCAAAAAATTATGGAAGCGGTGAAAAATTATGAGCGAAAATCAGCCTAAGATTTTAGTGGTGCGTTTGTCTTCGTTGGGCGACATTGTGCTTTCGTCTCCGGTATATAAAAATCTAAAGGCCAAATGGCCCGAAAGCCATATTACCTTGCTGGTCAAACCCCAGTTTGCGCAGGTGCTGGCCGGCCATCCGGATATTGACGAAATTATGGTGGCCAAAAAAGGGCTTTGGGCCAACATCCGTCAGGTGCGTGCAGGGCACTTTACGCATTATTTAGATTTGCATTCCAATTTAAAAAGCATTTTAATCGGCCTTTTCAGCCGTATCCCCAACAAGCTGCGCTACCACAAAAACCCCGTGGCGCGCCGGCTGTATGTAAAGTTTAAAAAGAACTCCCCCGTGCTGGAAAAACATACGCTGGACAAATATTTGGAAACGCTGCAAGGTTGGAATGTGCCCGTCAAATACAAAAACCCCGAACTGGGCGACTGGGCGTACAAACACGCCAATTTGGACGGCAAAAAGATTAACAAAATCGGCATTTTTCAAACCTCGTTTATCGGTGACAGCGTGCTGACCACGCCGCTTATCCAAAAAACGGCCAAGCTGTTCCCCGACACCAAAATTGTGGTCATCACCCGTCCGCAGACGGAAGACATTTTCCGTCCGATGAAAGAAGTGGACCAAATTATTCTAAACGATAAAAAAGGCTGGAACAAAATATTTGGCGTATGGAAAACCGCCAAAGCCATTAAAGAAGCCGGCATTGATATTTTGCTGGTGCCGCACCGCAGCTTCCGCAGTGCGCTGATTGCCTGGCTCAGCCGTGTGCCCATACGCATCGGGTTTACCTCCAGCGAAGGCTGGTTTTTCTACACAAAAACCATTCCGTTTAACTGGATGATTCACGACGCCGAACGCAACCTGTCTTTGCTGCATGGCATTGTGAAAGAAAACTTTAAGGCCGAAAAGCTCAATATGCGCTATGCCCCTTCGGCCGAAGAGAACGTGGCCCGCCTGATGAAGGACTTTAATTTGGAAGGCAAAACGCTTATCGGCATTCACCCGGGCTCTGCCTGGCCGACCAAATGCTGGCCGTTTGAAAACTTTGCAGACCTTATCAGCCGCATTGAAACGCAGCTGCATTTGCAGACGGTCATTGTGGGCGGCGGCAAAAAAGACGCCGACCTGGGCGAAAAACTCTGCCAAATTTCTCAGGGCCACTGTGCCAATCTGTGCGGCAAAACCAGCCTGGCCGATTTAATGGCCCTGATGCCGCATTTTAAATTGTTTATTACCAACGATTCCGGCCCGATGCACATTGCCACGGCTTTCAACGTGCCGACGCTGGCCATCTTCGGCCCGACGACGCGTGAGCTGGGGTTTTTCCCGTACGGGCACGGTCACCGCGTGCTGGAAGTAAAGGGCTTGGACTGCCGCCCCTGCGCTTTGCACGGCGGCAAAAAGTGCCCGCAGGGCCACTTTAAATGTATGCGCTTAATTACGCCCGACATTGTGTTTGAAAACGTAAAAGAAATGCTGAAGGAAAATGGCGTGATTAAATAAATTTAGCCGCACAAAAAAGCCGCTCTTTAAAGAGCGGCTTTTTTATGGTTTGACGGCCCATACCCCAGATTCTGTCGGCCCTTGCGGACCGTGAGAACCATTACTCTAAGCGGCCTACTCTGCCTCTGACGCGGGACACGTATGGGCATATTTGGCCTTGCTCCCTGCGGGGTTTGCCCTGCCGCACGCGTTGCCTTGTGCGCGGTGCGCTCTTACCGCACCATTTCACCCTTACCCGAAGGCGGTATGTTTTCTGTGGCACTTTCCGTCCGCACGGCTTTTACCCCGTGCGGCCCTTGCTTTCGCAAGGCGCATTTCCCTGCGGAGTCCGGAAGTTCCTCCTAAGGCTGTTACGCCAAAGGCGGCTCTCTGGGCCGTCAAATGCTTTGCCGCGGTGGGCGGCAATTAAAAATCTTCAAACAACGAAGGCTGCGCGGTTTTAGTTTTTGCCGCGGCCTTTTTTTTCGGGCCCGCTTTACAAGCCGCCTGTGTGTTTTGTGCCGGCGTATCGGCAGCCGTTTGGAGCGGTGCGTGGTGCACGGGCTTCACTTGTACCCCGTTTACCGTATTGTCTGCTTGTATAGCGGGCGGTACAGACGGGTTTAAATTTTCAATGGGGTTAAAGCCAACCGATTGTTTTAAATCCATCGCTTTATTGGCCAAAGCGTCCGGCTCTTTGTTCAGGTGACGCAATACGTGGCGAATGGATATTTTGAAAGGACGGGCCAGCTGGCGTATTTCCTGCATACGGGCGGCCAGATCGGGATGTTTTATTTTATATTCCCCCAAATATTGTTTGACCAGAAGCAGCGAGTCCGAAATAATATCCAGCTCTTGGGCGCCCAGCTCGGCTGCTTTAATTAAGGCCAATTTAAGTGCGGTATATTCGGCCTGGTTATTGGTGCAATGCGGGATAAAATACCCTTCCTGCGAGAGTATTTTTCCGTTTAAGTCCTTAATAACAAAAGCCGAAGCCCCCGGCCCGGGGTTACCGCGGCTTCCGCCGTCTATGTTTATGGTTACGCGCATAAAAATATTTTAGCAAATGAGCGGGTATGGCTGGGGTAATCTCTTGCTATAATAAAGGTATCTTGCGCAAGAGGTGGCTATGCTTAAGAAAATGTGTAAATTGGGTTTATTGCCGTGGGTGGCTTTGGCCATTGTGCTGGGCATTGTGTGCGGTTTGTTTTTCCCGACGTGGCTGGTGCGCCTGTTTGTTACGTTTAACGGCTTGTTCGGGCAGTTTTTGGGGTTTATTGTACCGCTTTTAATTTTGGGTTTAATTACCCCGGGTATTGCCGAATTGGGCAAAGATTCGGGCCGTTTGCTGTTGTTTACGGTGCTTTTGGCGTACGGCTTTACGCTTTTTGCCGGCTTTTTTACGTTCGGTACGGCGGTGCTGCTCTACCCGTGTATTTTGGATGCGTCCGCTTCTTTGGTGGCTTTTGCCGCTCCGGCGGAACTGGCCGCTTATTTTACGCTGCCCATACCGCCGCTGATGGACGTGACCACCTCTTTGGTGCTGGCTTTTATGCTGGGGTTGGGGCTTGCTTTTGGCAAAGGGGAAACCCTCAAAAACGTAATGTATGATTTTCGGGAAATTATACATAAGGTAATCGGCACCGTTATCATTCCGCTGCTGCCGCTGTATGTGTTTGGTATATTTTTGAATATGACGGTAACGGGGCAGGCGGCGGAGGTTTTGGGTGTATTTGCCAAAATTATCGTGCTGATTTTTATCATCACGCTGGTCATTTTGCTGTTGCAGTTTTCCGTTGCGGGGCTGGTCAGCGGCAAGAACCCGCTTTCTATGCTTAAAACGATGCTCCCCGCTTATTTTACGGCGCTGGGCACATCTTCTTCCGCCGCGACGATCCCCGTGACGTACAAACAGGTGCAGGAATTGGGGGTGCAGGAAGACATTGCCGGTTTCACCGTGCCGCTTTGTGCCAATATTCATATGTCGGGCAGTACCATTAAAATTACGGCCTGTGCAATGGCGATTGTTTTATTGAGCGGCGGAGAATTGCATTTTTGGCAATTTGCCGGGTTTATTTGTATGTTGGGCGTTTCCATCGTTGCGGGGCCGGGGGTGCCGGGCGGGGCGATTATGGCTTCTTTGGGCGTATTGCAAAAAATGCTCGGCTTTAACGATGAAATGCTGGGCCTGATGATTGCGCTTTATATTGCAATGGACAGCTTTGGCACGGCCTGCAACGTAACGGGGGACGGTGCCATTGCCGTTATTATCAACAAGCTTTATAAAAAAAAGAAATAGAAATGCGTGTTTTATCAAAACGGTGCAGGGCTTTTTAAAAGGCCTTGCGTCGTTTTTTTTTTTTGATAAATTTTGTTTATGAACAAAATTTATCGAAAAAGGCCCGTCGGCAAAAAATCTTTTCTAACAGGCCGTTTGGGCGGTTTTACGCTTATTGAACTTTTAGTGGTGGTATTAATTATCGGCATCTTGGCGGCTATTGCATTGCCGCAATACAAAAAAGCGGTAGCCAAAGCCAGAACGGCCCGCGTACTGCCTTTGCTGCGCAGCTTGGCAGAAGCCGAGGAACGTTTTTATATGGCAAATGGCTATTACGCTATGGAAATGGATGATTTGGACGTCAGTGCAGAGCTTTATTTGCAGGACGGGAAAGGGGCCCGGTGGGTATTTTCTTCTTCTGGGATACAGGCTTCTTTTAATTACCTATCAGACGTTCCGTCTGTTGGTTATTATTTTACTAACGGAGACACGACGCATCCCGTTAAAGGAAAATTTTATTGCAACGGATATGACTCTGACATAAAAGCTTGGATCTGCCAGTCATTAGGGAAACAAGTTTACGAATGGACCCCTTGGTTTACGTATTGGTAAGATAGAAACAAATAAAAACGCTTTGGCTTTTGGCCAAAGCGTTTTTTGTTGCCTAAAGAATTTTACACCAGCCCTTGGTCAATCATCGCGTCGGCCACTTTAATAAAGCCGGCAATATTGGCCCCGGCCATATAGTCGCCTTTCATACCGTATTGTTCGGCGGCGGCCAAGCAGCTGTCGTGTATGCTGCGCATAATGCGCTGCAAATATTGGTCCACTTCTTCGCGCGTCCAATAAATGCGCATACTGTTTTGCGTCATTTCCAGGCCCGATACGGCCACGCCGCCGGCGTTGGACGCTTTGCCGGGGGAATATAAAATGCCTGCCGCGTGGAACGCGTCAATGGCGCCGGGGGTGCAGGGCATATTGGAGCCTTCCGTCAGGCAAATGCATCCGTTTTTAAGCAGAGTGTTGGCGTCTTCGGTATGCAGTTCATTTTCGCAGGCGGTCGGGCAGGCGATTTGGCACGGGATATCCCACGTTTTTTTGCCCGGGCGGAACAGCGCATTTTTAAATTTGGCGGCATACTCTTTCAGGCTGCCTCTGCGCACAAAAACCAGATCTTTCAGGAAAGCCAGTTTTTCGGCATCCACGCCGTCTTTGTCGTAAATGCTTCCGTCGTAGTCCATAAAGCCGACTACTTTGGCCCCCAGCTGCGTCAGTTTTTCAATGGTATAAATGCCCACGTTTCCGGTGCCGGACACAATGGCTGTTTTGCCTTTCAGACTGTCGCCGCGGGTAGCGAGCATATCCTGCGTAAAATAGGCCACCCCGTAGCCGGTGGCTTCGGGGCGCAGCAAACTGCCGCCCCAGTTGGGTTTTTTGCCGGTAAAAGCACCGGTAAAGTCGTTGGTCAGTTTTTTGTATTGGCCAAACATATAGCCGATTTCGCGCGCGCCGCAGCCCAAGTCTCCGGCAGGCACGTCGGTATGATAGCCGATGTGGTGGTACAGTTCGTTAATAAACGAATGGCAGAAGCGCATTACTTCGTCGTCGCTTTTGCCGCGGGTGTCAAAGTCGGAACCGCCTTTTCCGCCGCCTAAAGGCAACGTGGTTAAAGAGTTTTTAAAAGTTTGTTCAAAGGCCAAAAATTTCAGGGCGTCCTGGTTTACGGTTTCGTGAAAGCGAATGCCGCCTTTATAAGGCCCCAGAGCGCTGTTGTATTGGATGCGGAAGCCGCGGTTGACGTGAATATTGCCTTTGTCGTCTTTCCACGGTACGCGGAAGATGATCATCCTTTCGGGTTCTACAATACGGTCTAAAATACATTCTTTGATATACTTGGGGTTTTGCTCCAAGACGGGGGCCAAACTGCCTACCACTTCTTTTACGGCTTGCTGGAACACTTTTTGCGCAGGGTCGCGCTTGGCCATACGGCCTAGAAAATCTGCAGTATATTGTTGAATGTCCATAAGTTCTCCTTTGGGGTACGGCTTCCCTCTATTATAGCAACAAATGGCGGGAAAGCAAGCAAAGTTTTTAAAGCGTATTTCGGCTGTATTTTACGTGCAAAAAGGCGCGAATATGTTATGATATAACTAAAGTTAGTTTTACTTATATTTAGGCAATGGTATGAAGAAAAATCTAAGCTCCAATATGGAAGATTATCTGGAAGCTATCTCGCTGGCCAGCAACGAAGAAGGCCTGGCCCGCGTGACGGATATCCGCGATTTGCTGAAAGTAAAAACGCCCAGCGTAACGGGGGCGCTGCGCGTGCTGGCCGAAGGGGGATATTTAAAGCACGAACCTTACCGCGGCGTTACGCTTACGGCCAAAGGCCGCCGCACGGCCGAAGACGTAAAAAAACGGCACGCCATTTTGAGCCGCTTTTTAACCGATGTGCTGGGTGTGGCCCCCAAAACGGCCAACATTGATGCCTGCAAAATGGAACATACCGTCAGCAAAGAAACCTTGGAAAAACTGCACGCCTTCCTGCATAAACAGGGCAAAAAACGGAACGGTTAATTTTTATGTATCGTAATAAAGAACGCGCTCCTGCGGGCGCGTTTTTTGTTTTATCTTCAAAGAAGCAGACGTGAAAGGCACCATAAAACGTTGTGGCGCAAAGTGAAAAGCCTTTTGCCGGCTTAACACCGGCGGGGCACAAAAACGGCGCGGCATTTCGGCCGCGCCGGAGGTTACAACTAATTATCCCAACGGGAGGGATAAAACTAAAAATTTCTTTTAATAATGCTTCGCACAATGCCTTCCACGTGAAAGCTGTGTTTGTCGGCCACAATGGGGGAATATTTTTTGTTTTGTGATTCCAAAATAATATTTTTTCCGTCTTGGCTGAAGCGTTTAACCATCACTTCCCCTTGGTTGACGCACACCACAATGTCGCGGTTTTTGGGGCAGGCATTTTGTTCTACAATCAGCCAGTCGCGCGGGGCGATGATGTTTTCCATAGAGTCGCCTTTCGCTTCCACCATAAAACCTTTGCAGGCCGGGAAATAAATCATACTCGGGTCCACCGGCACCACGCGGGTAGGGGTGCCGCTTAAAATGGTGCCTTCCGGCCCGCATTTGGCACAGCCGTACATCGGCAGATATACGACATTGCGTTCGGGGTCTTTTAAAATGATGTAGTCACGCGGGTTTTCTGGGTTGCGTTTAAGGTAGCCCTTCTTTTCCAGTTGCTTTACGTGATGAAACGCCACACTCTTGCCCGAAACCCCCAGCCGCGCGGCCAGTTCTTCCAGCGTCAGCGGGTCGGAAATATTATTTTTTAAAATTTCCAGCAGTTCTATTTGTTTGGGGTGAAGTTGTTTCATATTTTTAACCCTTTTCAAAAAGTTCTATATTTTGTTCTATAATTTTTGTGCGGCTTTGTAAAGCTTTTTGTAAGTTTTCGCCGGCAAAAGGGTTACGTTTGCCGGCAAAATACAAAGAGGCTTGTATTGTTTTTTTTTTTTGATAAATTTTGCTTATGAGCAAAATTTATCAAAAAAACAATCAACGCGGACAAAAGCCCGTAAAACGCAATTTGGGCGGGTTTACGCTTATAGAGCTTTTGGTAGTGGTACTGATAATCGGCATACTGGCGGCGATAGCCTTGCCGCAGTATGAAAAAGCGGTTTTAACTTCTAGGGCCGCTTCTTTAGAGATGTGGGCAGGAGAAGTGAAAAAATCGGTAGACCGCTATCGTATGGCAAATGGTAAGGTGACGTCTTATTTTGAAGATTTAGACATTTATTCCGATAAAACCTTTCCGCAGCACGTGCCTTCCGATGCGGCCTGTTCCATATACAACAATTTTAAAACCGGCGACGGCGCCGAAGATTTTTATGTCAGTTTTTGTTTTGGGCCGAGAGTGGTGTTTTCTTCGGGCAAATATAAAGACTTGGGCTTTGGCATATGTGATTGGAACACGGAGAAAGCTCAAATTTGCGGTTTGGCTAACGGCTGCCGAAGCGGGGTAAGCGATGCGGCCGCCAAAATGTGGCGCAGCGTATTGGCAAGCAAAGGGTATACAAAAGTGAAAAGCAATTACGGTTGCTATTTGTGGATGAGCAAATAATGCCTGCCAAGAGATGAATTTAAAGCCCCTCCTTTGTTTCGGAGGGGCTTTTTTTACAGCGTTTTTAAGAACCTTTCAAAGGCTTGCCGGCCCTGCGGCGTGCGCTTGTATACGCCGGCATATTCCAGCACCTTGGCAAACACGGCGCCCACCTCTTTTTGCAAAATGGTTTTGGCATTTTTGGCGGTGAACGCATATTTGGCAAGCAGTTCCTGCGCCCAGGCGGCGTGTTTGTTTAAGGCGGGGTCTTTTTGTATGGCTTTGATATCCCGCTTGATAAGCGGTTTTTGCAAAGCGGCCAGTTCTGCTGCCAGGCGTGCGGGCAGCACGGCAAGGCCCATTACTTCTATCAGGCCGATATTTTCCTTTTTGATATGGTGCACTTCCTGATGCGGGTGGAAAATGCCCAGCGGAAACGCTTTGGTGGTGCGGTTGTTGCGCAGCACAAGGTCCAGCTCAAACAGTTTGCCGCGGCGGCGGGCAATGGGCGTAACGGTGTTATGCGGCGTTTTGCCGCTGAAGGCTAAAATGTCGGCCTGCGGGTCGCTGTAAGCACGCCATTTTTTTAAGATATAGTCGGCGGCGTCTATTAAATCTTTTTTGCTGCCGTTTAGGCGGATGACGCTCATCGGCCAGCGCACAAGGCCGGCTTTTACGCGGGGGAATTTTTTAAGTTTAAAATGCTTTTCCGTCGGCGCCTTTTCCATTGCAAACGTATAATGCCCGCCCTGAAAATGGTCGTGCGTTAAAATGGAACCGCCGACAATGGGCAAGTCCGCATTGGAGCCGATAAAATAATGGGGCAGTATTTCCACAAAATTAAGCAGGCGGGCAAAACTGTTTTTGGTCAGCTTCATCGGTTCGTGCTTGCCCGAAAGGCAAATACAATGTTCGTTGTAATACACATAAGGCGAATATTGCAAAAACCAAGGGTTGCCGTCGCGGAGCAAATCCAGCGGGATGAGGCGCAAATTTTGCCGCGCCGGATGTGCGGCGTGGCCGGCGTAGCCTTCGTTTTCTTTACAGAGCAGACATTCGGGATAGCCGGAAGCTTTTATCTGCAAAGCGGCGGCAATGTCTTTGGGATCCTTTTCCGGCTTGGACATATTAATTGTGATGTCCAATTTGCCGTACGGAGTGTCCGCCTGCCACACTTTGTTTTTGGCTACGCGGTCGGTGCGAATGTAGTTTAAAGCGCGGGCGTCGTGATAAAACTTGTCCGTGGCGGCTTGGGGGCCGCGGGTTTTGTAGAGCACGGCAAACTCGCTGATGACTTCCGACGGGCGGGCGGCAAACACATTCATCAGCCTTGTGTCAAACAGATCGCGCTGCGTAACGGTATCCGGCGAAATAAGCCCTTGTGCGGCGGCCCAATCGCAAATGGGGTTTAACACCTCGGCCGCCGTTTTGGGCGTTTTGGTTTTTTTGCCTGCTTTGTACGTGCTTAAACCCAATACGGCCAGCAGTTCGTTGCGGGCCCAAATACTGTCTTCTTTTTCTATTAGATTATTGGCCAAAGCATAATTGACCAATCGGTCTGTTAAGGTATAAATGTCTGCCATAGCTGCTCCGTTAGTCTTTTAGTTCCCGTGCGCCGTCGTCTGCGGCGGCGATGTAAAAGTCCGGCGTATAGCCGGTTTTGGCTTTATATTCTTTGGCTACGTTTTGTTTGAACGCTTCCACCGCGTCGTTTTTAACCAAGGCCACCACACATCCGCCAAAGCCGCCGCCCGTCATACGTGCGCCCAGCACGCCGGGCTGTTCCCAGGCGGCCTGTGCCATAGCGTCCAGTTCTTTGCCGGTTACTTCATAGTCATCGCGCAGCGATACGTGCGAAGCATTCATCAATTTGCCGAATTCTTCCAGCCGGCCTGCTTTCAGCGCCTGTTCAGCCTTCAGTGTACGTTGATTTTCGTACACGGCGTGTTTGGCGCGTTTGCGTTCTACGGGGTCGGTAATCAAATCTTTGTTTTCCTCAAATGCTTTTTCGCTCAATTCGCCCAGTGCTTTAATGGGCAGTTTGCTTTGCAGCTGTTTAAGGGCGTGTTCGCTTTGGGCGCGGCGTTCGTTGTATTTAGATTCAATTAAGTTATGCGGCTTGTTGGTGTTGCAAATTAAAATGGATACGCCTTTTAAGTCCAGCGGAGCATACTCATAAGTAAGCGTGTTGCAGTCCAGCAAGATAGCGTGGTTTTTCTTGCCCATAGCCGAAGCGAACTGATCCATAATGCCGCAGTTCATTCCCACAAATTTATTTTCCGCCTCCTGCCCGATTTTGGCCAGTTCCGTTTGCGCAATATTCAGCCCGAACAGGGTGTTAAGCGCCACGGCGGTTGCCAATTCTATAGAAGCCGAAGAAGACAGCCCCGCCCCCAGCGGCACGTCGCCCCAAAAGAGCATATCGGCCCCGCCCTTTACGTCCATTCCGCGCTGCTGCATAGCCCATACGACGCCTAAAGGATAGTTGGCCCAATCCTGTTTTTTGTCAAAAGCTAACGCATTGCCTTCCGCTTCCACCAGGCCGACCTGCGGGAAATTAAGCGAATAAAGCCGCCATTTCCCGTCGGTACGTTTGGTTGCGGCTACATAGGTGTTAAACGACAGCGCACACGGGAAAACGTGTCCGCCGTTATAGTCGGTGTGTTCGCCGATTAAATTAACGCGCGCCGGCGCACAAAACAGCCGCGGGATCTGCCCGCCGCCAAAGATTTTGCCAAATTGTGCTTTTAGTTCCCCTTTGTTCATACAGGCTCCTGATTTACAATCATTTTAAAGTTCCATTCATACCTTTCTTTGGCCGCACATACGGCCGCGCGGCGCACTTTGTGTGCCACGTACAAATCGTCCCATTCGCCGGTGCAGGGTTCCAAGGCCAAATTGTAATCGCCTCGGTAGCCGCCCTGGGTTTTCCATACGGCCAAATAGGGCACTTTATCGGCATCGTAGCGATAGGTGAGGGTGTCGCCGTTGTCGTTATGTTTAATGGCGCACCAGCCGTGGGTATTGGGCTGGGTGAAATAAAATTTTTCGCAGGAATTGTCCGACTCGGGCATCGTTTTGGACAGATCCACCGGCCGCCCCGCCGCAGACATTGTATGCGGGTAGCGGTGGCGCGTGCCCCAAGGGCCAAGCGTTTTGGTGGAATGTTCCACCGTGATAATTTCGGTCAGATTGCTGGGCACCAGCAGTTGGGTGTCGGTGGAACAAGCCAGCAGGCAATGCGGCGTCCAAATAAACTCAAAGGGTTCATCGGCCAAATTTTCCACCATATAGTGAAAGATGATTTCATTGCCTTTTAAAGTCAAATCGCGCGAGAACTGATAAGGCAAATGTTGGCTTTTGACCCAAGCGGTCAGCCCGTTGCCGTTGGGATGCAGCACGTGCTGCCAAGGCAGCGCCCATATTTCCCCGTGGTCGGGAATGGGAACGCCTTTGTAGCCCCCGTCCGGATAGGGGCAGGCGTCAATGGAGGGGAAAACCTCGTCAAAGCCGCTGGAATCATATTCGCTGAAAGCCGCCCCGTAAGGCGGGGGCGTCAGACGCTCCAAGGCACTTTGAAATAAAAATTCCCGCCCCGTGTCTTTTTTTATCAGGCTGGCCATTTTGCAGCCGTACTCGGGCAGGAAAGCCACAGACAGCAAATCGTTTTCCAGCACGATGGCTTGCAAGCCTTTATATTGTTTTTTTCCCATACGCTCCCCTGCGCGCCGGTTAAAGCGCGTTTATAAAGTGCAAACGGGTTAATTGCCCGGTTTTAAAAAAGGAAACGGAATGAAATCTTTAAGCTTCTTTTTTAAGGTTTTAATTTTTCCTTTTTTGTCTACGGCCACCAGCAGCAGGACGGCATCTAAATCCATAAACTCCAGCATTACCTGCCGGCAGGCTCCGCAAGGCGTACCAAAGGCTTCTTTGACCGGATCTGTGCAGACGGCTAAAGCCGCAAATTTGCGTTGCCCGTCGCATACGCCTTTAAACATCGCATTGCGTTCGGCACATACCGTCAACCCGTAAGAGGCGTTTTCTATATTGGTGCCGGCATAGATTTGTCCGTCCTCGGCCAATACGGCGGCGCCTACCTTAAAACGGGAATAAGGAGAATAAGAATTTTTTTTGACGGCTACGGCGGCTTGCGCCAAAGCGTCCAGTGTTTGGTTATCTATTTTCTTCTTCATACTTTTATTCTAACTTTGTGGCGGCAAAAGTCAAGGCCTTTATACGACGAAAAAACAATTTATTAAAGGGCTTTCTTTTGCTACAATGTGGAATGAAAAAAATTATTGTTATTGTGCTTTTGCTGGCTTTTGTCGGCTGGTTTTTGCTCGGCGGGGAAGAAGCCCCCGTCCAAAATGTGGGGAATGCGGGCACCAATATCGTAGCGTTTGGCGACAGCCTGACCTACGGCAAAGGAGCCTCGCGGGAACAAACCTATCCGGCCCGTTTGGCTCAGTTGAGCGGGCGGAATGTGATTAATATGGGGTTAAACGGCGATACCGGCGCCGCCGCACCGCGCCGTCTGCCGCAGGCTTTGGCGCAAGACCCTTATATGGTGCTGATAGAATTTGGCGGCAACGATTTTATGCGTTCGGTGTCTTTTGAGCAAACCATTTCTGCCATTTCCAAGATGATAGATGACGTGCAAGCGGCCGGCGCCATAGCCGTGCTGGTGGATACGGGCGGCTATTACGGTATGAAAAAATATACCAAAGCCTATAAAAAACTGGCCAAAGAAAAGGGTGCTGTGTTTGTGCCCGGCATTTTAGACGGCATTTTCGGGGAACGGGAGCTGATGTCTGACCAAATACACCCCAATGCCACCGGCTATCAAATGGTGGCCGATAAAGTGTACAAAGAAATCAAAGATTATTTGTAAACGCTTAAACGGGGGCGGCAAACCCCGTTTTTATGTGTTGTCGGTATAAACACGGCTGGTAAAAGCGGCAAATAGTGTTATAATGAAAATATAGGGCTGTGCTTAGAAAGGAGCGTCTATGAAAAAACTTTTAATGGCAGTATTTTTGGCGGCGGCTGTGCCGTCTTGTGCGGCGGCAGCGGCTTCCGGCACATACCCGGGGGCAGGTAGAGCATCTGCCCAGCCGCAATATGCCGCTTCTTCGGCGGCCGGGCAGGAAAGTGCACTTAACAGTGCCCTGCAGGCCAAGGTGCCTGTTAAAGAGTTTGAGCCTTCTTCTTTTATTGACGGGAATATTGATTTAAAGACCGAGCTTGCCAGCAGCGGAATGTGGACGCAGGAACAGGCGCAGGCCAATTTAAAAGTGCGTATCCTTTTCCTGCAGACGGTTTTTGAATGGCTTGATTATATGGAGAGCGTAAAACGCATTTCTCCGGCGCCGATTAAAACGTGGACGGTGCTGCCGCAGCAGGAATTGCAGCGCGTAGCCGGCAGCACGGTGCTGGCCGGAAATATTTATGAGCTGCTTTCCCGACCGGTAAACGTGATGGAAAAAGCCATTGCGCAGCGTACGAACGTGAAAGTGCGCACGGGGACGCCGCTGGACATTAACCGCAAAGACAACATTTTTATAAACGGTAAATCGTTAAACACGATGTCGGCCGGTACCAATGTAGATTTGGCTGACACAGCCAAAAAAGTGAGAGAAATGGTCAACTTGGAACTGGACTGCGTATATGGCGACAAACAGTTAGACGCCCAAACGTGTTTTAGGAAAAAGTCGGACTTGGAATTTGAACTGATGTAAATTAAAAACCCCGCCGTCCAGGCGGGGTTTTAACAGAGCATTTAGTTACAGAAAATCGCTCATATGAATAATAGGCAGGAAAGCGCTATGGCAAAACGGACCGTTACGGCTAAAGGGTTCACGCTGATTGAACTTTTGGTAGTGGTTTTGATTATTGGCATATTGGCGGCTATCGCTTTGCCCCAGTATGAAAAAGCGGTGCTTAAATCGCAGGCGGCGGAAGGCTTGGCTATGATGAAAAGCCTGGCTCCCGCGGTGGAAGAATATGTGCTTACCACCGGCACATTGCCCACAAGTTGGGACAACCTTTCCATTCGCCCGTCCGGCACGGCAATGGACGGATACGGTTTTTTAAAAGGGAAATATTTTAGATTTGGTTTTGAAAGCGGGCTGCGGTTGCAGGCGTGGGATTTAAAAACGGGCACTTGGGGTTTCATCTGGTATCCCAGTTCAGCCAGCCCCGGTGTGGCCGGCAAAAAGTTTTATTGTTTTGAACAAGCCGGCACAGAGGCCGAAGAAAACAAAATCTGTACGATGCTCGGCGGTGGAAATCGTATTTCTAGCCCAACGGCAAGCGGCTATTATTGGTACCCTTTAGATTAAACTGTTTTTGCCGATGAGCCCCTGCCTTAAAGACAGGGGCTTTTTATGAAAGATGCACGTGAAATAAACCCGTTTGAAAAGACTTGTATTGTTTTTTTTTTTTGATAAATTTTGTTTATGAACAAAATTTATCAAAAAAGTATCTTGCAGAATTTTACTTTTGTAAAACGCAATTTTGGCGGGTTTACGCTAATAGAGCTTTTGGTGGTAGTGCTGATTATCGGCATATTAGCGGCTATTGCTGTGCCTCAATATGAAAAGGCTGTATTAAAAAGTCGTACTGCTTCTTTTTTGCCTCGTATCTATGCTTTGGAGATGGCGGAAAAAGAGTATCAGATGACAACGGGATATTATACGGGGGATTTGTCCGTACTAAGCATAGATACGGGAGTTTGGAGCTGTAATGCTTCAAGTAATAGTAATCAGCAATTTTGCCAGTCCTTTCCAACGGAGGGAGTTGGTTGGGAAATGTCTTTCGGTCAGGATTACCGCAGTTATAGTATTTATTGTATTGGAACTACACAAGCAGGACGTTCAGTTTGTAAAGAATATGGCACGCAAGCCAGTATTGCCGGCAGAGAGAATTACTTCTTAGTCAAAAATGTACATTAAAATTAAAAACCCCGCCAATCAGGCGGGGTTTTTGTTTAAACTTATTTGTCTCTGCCGCAGCATTTTTTGTATTTTTTGCCGCTGCCGCACGGGCAAGGGTCGTTACGGCCGATTTTGGGACCTTCGTGCACGACGGTTTCCACTTTGGGCACGCCGCCGGCCTGCTCGGCCTTCAGTTCGGCTTCGTGGGCTTTCATCCATTTTTTCATTTGACGAATGCTTTTAAAGTCCACGCCGTCCTTTTCCATACGTTTGGCAATGTCTATAAAACGCTGTTTAATTTGCGGGTCTTTGAGTTTGTTTTTAATCATTGCCGGCAAAGCTTCAATTTCCCGCTCTATGCGTTGTTCAATGCTTTCTTTGGGGGCTTTTTGTTCCGATTGAGGGGCGTCTGCCGTGGCGGTAACGCCCGCCGCAGCGCCTTCTGCTTCGGTTTTTTTCTTAAACGGATTCCACATACTTCTTTAACTCCTTGCACAAATTAGTGAAGCAAATTCTCCACAAAATTTTTAATAATTTCGGCCTTTTCAAAATAATGTTTGCTGCGCGGAACCACCAGCCGGTTGGGATGTTTGGACCAGATTTTTAAAATCTTGTCGTCAATCTCAAACGCTTGCTGCAAGGTTTCCGTGCGTACATTGGTAGCCTGATAAAAATCTTTCTCCGGCGGAGGGGACAAGTGGATGACTGCGTCGTAGCGGGCCAATTCCGCCTCCAGCGTGGTACCCATCGCTTTAAAGAAGTCTTCCGGCCCTTTCGGCCAATACACGGCCCCGTCAATGGAGCCGCGGTCGCACACGATCAGCGGTGCATTGGACGTTACATCGGCCAGTTGTTCCAGCTGGTGCACCGTGTAAAAAATAATGCGCTGGGCGTGTTCAATATGCAGCGGGCTGTTATCTTTGCGCGGAAAGCCGCCGCTGTAAATAAGTGTGGCCGCTTCCTGCACCAGTTCAATTTGGTTGCCGAATGTTTCTTTTAAGATAGACAGCGCGGTCGTCTTGCCGCCGCTGGGGCCGCCGGTTAAAACGATTTTCTTTTTGCTCATTTTTTCTCCTCCTGGGGAAGAAGAGTTTCAATAAAATCTTTAATGATGCCCGCTTTCTGGAAGAAATGATCCATAGAAGGCAACACCATACGGTTAGGATGTTTTTCCCAAATTTTTAAAATTTTGCGGTCAATGCGCGAAGCTTCTTCCAGCGTTTCGGTGCGCACGCGCGTGGACTGATAAAATTCTGCCTTCAGCGGGGGGGACAAATGAATAACTGCGTCATAGCGGGCAATTTGTTCGTCCAGCGTAGTTCCCATTTGCGCAAAAAAATCGTCCACACCTTCCGGCCAGTACACGGCAGCGTCCACGGTGCCGCGGTCGCACACAATCAAATCTGCCGAGGACGTCTGCATAGCCAGGCTTTCCAGCTGCTGGGTGGCATAAAAAATAATACGCTGTGCGGCGTGCACGTGTTCTAGGCTGCCGTCCTTGCGCGGGAAACCGCCGCTAAAAATCATCGTGGCTGCTTCCGGCACTACTTCTATGCGGTTGCCGAACGTTTCTTTGAGTACGGAAAGCGCGGTCGTCTTTCCGCCGTTGGGCCCTCCGGTAATGGCAATGCGTTTGGTCATTTAGCCTCCTGCTGCGCGTCGCCGGCGGCATTTTGGCTTTCGGCCTGTGCTTTGGCAACGGCATCGTTTAACGCTTCCAAATACAAACTTTTCAATTCTTCAAAATCTTCCCGCTGTTCTTTGGGAACGGAACGCAAAGCGGAGTTGCGGTTTTTCATCTTTAAAAAGTCTATAAATTTATTGTTCTGTTTGATGCGGAAATCTAAATGCGGGCCGGTAGAAAGCCCCGTGCTGCCCACATAGGCGATTGTATCGCCCTGGGTTACCTTGGCCCCTTTACGGGTTTTTTTGGCAAAGCGGCTTAAATGGCCGTACGAAGTAACGTAATTGTTGGCGTGGCGCACTTCCACATAATTGCCAAAGCCGCCTTTACGGCCGGCAAAGGTTACTACGCCGTCTGCCACCACTTGCACCGGCGTGCCCGTGGGGGCGGCATAATCTATGCCCAGATGCGGGCGGCGAATGCGCAGAATGGGGTGCATCCGGTTGGGGTTAAAACGGGAAGAAATACGCACCCCGCGGAAGCTGATGGGGGACTTTAAGAACATCTTTTTGGTAATTTTGCCCGTTTTGTCAAAGAACTCATCATTATAGTAAAAGGCGTAGTTATCGCCGGTGGTTTGGCCTTTGTACATAGCGGCCACCAAATCTTGGCCGGTGATGGCGCCGTCGCGGGTATAATGTTCTTCCCAGACGGCGGCAAATTCGTCGCCGTTGCGGGTTTCGGTATTAAAGTCTATATTCCAAGAGAAGGCGTCCGTCAGATCCACAATCAGCGGAACGGTAACGTCGTCTTTGAGCATAGATTCAAAAAGCGAGTTGTGTATTTCGCCGGCGGTGCTTTTGACGCGGGTTAAAATTTCCACGTCGGACTTGCCCGCCACCAGTTGCCCCGCCGCGTTAGCCACAAAATAGCGCGTAAGCCCCTGGTTTAAAAGCAGCATAGCAAAATCGCCGTCCGTAGTGGTGGATATGGAATATTCGTCATCTTTTTGCAGTTTGCGCGTGTCCACCACGGAGTTTAATTTATCTACAATTTGCGATACTTCCACATTGTTCAGGCCCGCTTCCTGCAAGGCTACGTAAATGGGTTTTTCTTCAACGGTAAAATCGGTTACTTGTATTTCTTTTTCGCGTGAATTAATCAGTTCCTGTTCGTGTTTGTCGCGCGTAATGATAATGGTCAAAGAGGTGGCCAGCACAATCACGGCCAATGTAAGCGAATAAAACATCAGGTCGTGGTATCTGCGGTAGTGCCGGTTAAAAAGGGCAATCAGTTTTTTGTACATAGGCGTAAAACGGCGGCCGGAAAGTTTGTTCCGGCCGCCTTATATCATAATTATTTTTGGTCTTTTAAGAAAGAGCACAATGCAATGGCATTGAGTTTGACTTTCGGGTCATCGGCACGGGAGGGCAAAATGACCGGAATGGTCGGCCCGACCAAGATGGCCGCCGCTTCCATATGGTCGCCAAAGAAAGCCAACGCTTTGTAAAGCGGGTTGGCGGCGTCCAAGTCCGGCAGCATCAAAATATCGGCATCGCCGGCCACTTGTTTGTCCTTAATGCCTTTTTCGGCCGCTTTTTGGGCGGAAAGGGAAATATACAAATCATACGGCCCTTCCACGGTGCAGCCCGTAATTTTGCCTTCGGCATTCATTTGTGCCAAAGCGGCCGCTTCCACGGTGCTGGGGATTTTTTCGTTTACTTTTTCCACCGGGCACACGCAGGACACTTTGGGGTGTTCCAAGCCCAGTTTGTGCATCGTGTTAACGGCGTTTTGAATGATTTTGGCCTTCTGTTCCAACGTCGGGGCTATGACGACGGCGGAGTCCGTCACGGCAAAAGGTTTTTTGTATTTCGGCGTGCTGAAAAGCACAAAGTGGGAAAGCAAAGCTCCTTCCGGCACCAAATGGGCTTCTTTGTTCAAAATGGCTTTCATATAGTATTTGGTGTCCACCAGGCCTTTAATCAAAAAGTCGCCTTTGCCGGCCAAAATTTGATCCACGGCCAGTTTGCACATCGTGGGGATGTCTTCGCAGTCAATAAACTCAAACTTGGCTTCATCCAAACCGGCGGCTTTGACCATTTCTTTTACCTGGGCCATAGGGCCGATTAAAATGCCGTGGGAAATAAGGCCGTTGTCATCAGCCATTTTAATGGCTTGCAGGGCTTCTGCATTGTTGGCGCCCGGGACGACTACGCGGTTAGATTTGCCTTTTACCTGATTAATCAGGTCTTCAAAACTGTTAAATTTCATACTTGTTTCTGCTCCTTATGAATAATGTTTAATTATAGAGGGGTTGGCCAAGGCGCGGCGGGCGGCGTCGCGCAGGGCGTCTTTTTCTTCGCTGCCGGGGAATACGTAAATGGGGGCAATCCACCCCACCTGCCGGCCGATTTCGTGCGGGATGTATTTGCTGTACATCAGCCCGCCCGTTAAAGCGATAAAATCTACTTTTCCTTCCAGCACCACGGCTTGTGCGCCTATTTCTTTGGACATTTGGTAAATCATCGCATCCAACGCTTCTTTGGCTTTTTCGCGCGTGCAGTTAATCAGCGAACCGGGGCGTTTTTTGCCGTTGTGTATAAATTCTTCCAATTCTTTTACGTCATAGGTGCCCGTATAAGCGGCCAGCCCGCCTTTGCCGCGCATTTTAAGGCGAATGTCCTTTTGCGTGTATTTGCCCGAAAAGCACATAGCCGTCAGGCCGGCGCACGGCACGGTGCCGCTTCTTTGCGGGGTCATCGGGCCTTCGCCTTCGTAGCCGTTGCTGACGTCCACCACTTTGCCTTTACGGTGCGCACCGATGGAAATGCCTCCCCCGCCGTGGCATACAATGCAGTTTACTTTTTCGTAGGTAGTGCCCTGTTTTTCGGCAATCATACGGGCCACGCGTTTTTGGCTTAATGCGTGAAAAATGGAAATACGCGGGTTTTCCGGCATACCGCTGTAACGTGCCAGCGGCTGCAGTTCGTCAATCACCACCGGGTTGGCAATAAAGCTGGGGCATTTTGCGTATTTGGCAATTTCGCGCGCCAAAATGCCGCCCAAATTACACGGATGAATGCCGCCGTAGCGGCCGGTTTCCAAATCGCTGACCATTTTATCGTTTACTTCGTACACGCCGCCTTCCACGGAGCGGATGAACCCGCCGCGGCCGATGACGGCATTGATTTCTTTAAGGGGGACTTTATGGTCAATAAGGTAGTCTAAAATCAGTTTTTTGCGCAGGGGGAGCTGTTCGGTAACGTTTTTGCCTTCATAGGGCTCCAAATCGGTCAGCGAATAGCGCACGGTTACTTCAAAAACGGGTTTATCGCCCCGATAATAACCGATGTCATCGGAGGTAGAGCCCGGATTGATAACTAAAATGTTTGGTTCCATCGCGTGTGCCCCGTGCTTTTTTCTATATTCTAACATTTTGCGCGCTCTTACGCCTGCGGGGCCCAGCGCGCGGGCCTTTTTTTTGATTTTGGTCAAAATATCCATCGCATCAATGTGTTGCGTCATCGGCACCCCCTTTTAAATGTCCGTGTAGATAAAAGGCAAAATTCTTAAGGAAAAACAAATCGTTCTTGGATAAATTCCCTTTGCGCAGAAACGTGCGCATAATGGCTTTGCGCTGCTCAGCGGTGTAATCATCGCGGAAGCTGACGGCGCGCATCAGGCTTTCCAGCTCGTCCACCACCCGTTCGGTATCGGCAAACGTGGCTTTGGGGGCCAAGTGCTCTTTGTGCGGCAGCGGCCGGGCCTCGCGGGCCAGTTCATAGCAGGTTAAAATAACGGCCTGCGCCAAATTGACCGAAGGCTGTTTGGCCGTGGTGGGAATGGTCAGCACGGCGCTGCACATTTCTATATCCTCGTTGGAAAGCCCCGTTTTTTCGTTGCCGAAGACCAAAGCCGTTTTGCCTTGCGGTTGGTCGTTAAGCCACTGCGTCAGGTGCGGCAGAATCACAAAATTTTGGTCCAGTCTCCTGTTGCGTAAGGCCGTGGTCGCCAGTGAAAGCTGACAGTCCGAGAGTGCCTGCGGCAAGGAATCAAACAAGCGGGCCGACTGCAGAATGTCTTCTGCTCCTACCGCACTGACCGCGCAGCGCCAGCTGGGCGCATACGGGTTGACTACGCGCAAATCGCTCAGGCCGAAATTGGCCATCGCACGGGCGGCGGCCCCTATATTGTTGGGGTCGCGCGGGGCCACCAGCACCACGGCAAAAGAACGGGTCATTTGGCTAAAGCGTCGCCGATGGCTTCGCTTACGGCCGGATGCGGGAAAATGACCCGGCTTAGCTGTTGGACGGTAAAGCCGGCTTCCAGCGCAACGGTAAATGCGCTGATGATTTCCGAAGCGTTCGGCCCGGCCAGTACAGCCCCCAGCAATTTGCCGGTGGATTTTTCGCTTACGATTTCCACAAAGCCTTCGGGTGCGTCCATCGTCAGCGCGCGGCCGTTGGCCATCATAAAGGCCTTTTGCACTTTTACGTCCAGTCCGCGGGCTTGTGCCTGGGCGCGGGTTAAGCCCACGCCGGCCACTTCCGGCACGGTGTAAACGGCGTTGGGCACTAAATCATTGTTATAGGTCATTGCTTGACCGCAAATATTGTGCGCGGCCACGATTCCTTGGCGGGTGCCGGCGTGGGCCAGCAGCGTCAGGCCGGTTACGTCGCCAGCGGCGTAAATATGCTCCTTTACCTGCAGCGTTTGCGCATTAACGCCCTGCAGCCCTTTGCGGTTCCAGCTCAGGCCTGCGTTTTCGGGGTGCAGCTGCGTCATATCGCACTGGCGGCCGATAGCCACCAGCACTTCATCCGTTTCCAGCTTGGTGCCGTTTTGAAGGGTCAAAATCTTTTTATCGCCTTCCACACGGGCGTCGGTGGTGCTTTGGCCTAAAAGCAGGGTAACCCCGCGTTTTTGCAGACTTTGCCCCACCAGACGGGAAATATTTTCGTCCATATTGGGCAGCAGGCGCGGCTGCATTTCCACCAGCGTAACCGCTACGCCCAGAGATGACATCAGGGTGGCAAACTCGCATCCGATAGCCCCGCCGCCGACAATGACCATTTTTTGCGGCAAGGCCGGCATTTTAAAAATGGTGCTGTTGTCGTAAATAGCGGAGCGTATTTTGTCAAAAGGTGCGGGGATAAAAGCCGTGGTGCCGCTGGCGATGATGACATAATCAAAAGTTATTTCCGTCGTTTGGTCTTTTTGGGCAACGGTTACGGTGTGCTCGTCTTTAAAAGAGGCCACGCCTTCTATATAGTTGATTTTGGCCATACGGAACAGGCTTAAAATGCCGGCCGCCAGCTTGTTGGACACATTCAGCTGGCGTTGCTGAATTTTGGGCCAAGAGAGTTCTTTTAAAATGGCTTGCGTTTGGGGCTGTACGTCGTTTTGGCAGAGGGCGCCAATACCGCGTACGGCGTCAAAGCGGTGGGCGGCTTCCAGCAGGGACTTGGAAGGAATGCACCCGCTGTGCAGGCACACGCCGCCGGCGAGGGCTTTTTCCACCACGGTTACTTGGGCGCCCAGCTTGGCCGCCGTTAAAGCGGCCGGATAGCCGGCAGGACCGGCACCGATAATCAAAATTTTAGAGGGCATAAAATCTCCATAAATAATAAAGGTGTAAACTTTCTTGTATTTTAGCATTAAAAAAGCGGGGAAAAAACATATAATTAAAGTATGCCGCAAAATGAAAAACCCTCCTATATGGGACACCGCCGGCGTATGCGCGAAAAATTCGCCCAAGGCGGGCTGGATAACTTTTTGGACCACGAAACGCTGGAGCTGTTGCTAACCTATTGCATCGCCCGCCGTGACACCAAGCCCATCGCTTGGGCGCTTATTAAGCGCTTTGGCAGCTTGTCGGCCGTGCTGGATGCCCCGACGGAAGAGTTAATAAGTGTAAAAGGAATCGGGCCGGAAAGTGCCCAATTTTTAAAACTGATTCGTGCGGTATTTAAAAAATATTCATTGGGGGAAGTGAAAAATAAAATTACCGTGCGTACGCCCGAGCAGGTGCTGGAATATTGTAATGCTTCGCTGGCGGGCAACAGCGACGAATGTTTAGAGCTGATTTATCTTTCGGTACGCAATACGGTAATCGGGACGGAAATAGTATCCACCGGCAGTTTGGACAGGGTCAGTGTGTCGCCGCGCAAAATTGTAGAGCGCGCATTGGCGGCTAAAGCCGCAGCGCTGATTTTGGTGCATAATCATCCGTCGGGGGATCCCACACCGTCTCTGGAAGACATCATTTTAACCAAAGAAGTGGCCCGCGCCGCCGCTTTGCTGGGTATTGCCGTACACGATCATATCATTATCGGCAAAGGCGCACATTACAGTTTAAAGGCAAAAGGAAAAATATAATGAATCTGTTAAAAGAAGTACTTAAACACCAAGTTTACCCCGCTATGGGGTGCACGGAACCCGTGTCGGTGGCGCTCTGCGGCGCGTATGCGGCGCAGCTGCTGGGGCAAGAGGTGCATCAGGCGGTGTTTCGGTTGGACCCGGGCACCTATAAAAACGGCTGCGGGGTGCGCATTCCTAATACGGACGGCGAAAAAGGCAATTTGCTGGCCGCGGCGATGGGGCTTTTGATTGCTAAACCCGAGCTGCAAATGGAAATTTTGTCCGGTGCGGACAAAGCTCTTTTGGCCCGTGCCAAAAAAATGGTGCAGGAAAAACGCGTCCGGCTGGAAGTGGCACCGGATAAACACGGGTTTTATATTGAAGCTTCCGTGCAGGCTAAAGACGGTACCGACGCCCGTTGCATTATTGCCGGCAGCCATACCGACGTAGTGTATTTGGCTAAAGGCGAAAAGGTGTTAAAAGACGCCCGCGCCAAAGCGCAGCAAACCGCCACGTGGGCCTTTAAAGAAGAACTGAAAAAAGCCAAACTGGCCGATTTGATTGCCGCGGCCGAAGCGGCCGACGCGGACGATTTGGCCTACATCAAAAAAGGTGTGGAAATGAACTTAAAAGCCGCCGAACTGGGCCAGGCTTTGCAAAAAGTAGGGTTTTATATTAAAGAATTGGTGCGCAAAAAACTGCTGCAAATGGATTTGATTTCTTCCACCAAAATTCTAACCGCCTGCGCCGCAGACGCACGTATGGACGGGCAGTCCATTGCCGTGATGAGCAGCGGAGAGTCGGGCAATCAAGGGGTGGTAACCATTTTAGTGCCTTGGAAAGTGGGTAAGGAAATGGACGTGCCGGAAGAAAAAATTTTAAAAAGCATTGCCCTTTCCCACCTCTTGAACGGCTATGTAAAAGTTTTTACCGGCGAGTTGGCTCCCATTTGCGGCTGTGCCATTGCCGCGGGCGTGGGTGCTTCGGCGGCTATTGTCTATCAGCAGCGCGGGGCCAATGTGCCGGCCATTACGCTGGCCATTAACAACATTATCAGCGATATCGGCGGTATGCTTTGCGACGGTGCCAAAAGCGGCTGCGCGCTGAAGGTGGTCAGCTCAACCGACGCGGCTATCCGCGCGGCGTTTATGGGTATGCACGACTACGGCATTACGGAGGTGGAAGGTTTTGTGGGCAAAAGTGCCGAAGAAACCATACAAAACCTGGGCAGTATTTCCACCGTGGGTATGAGCGCGGTAGACCCGATGATTGTAGATATTATGGAAGAAAAAATGAAGTAACTTTTCCGGCCGGTCTTTTAGATCCCCGTGTTTGCACACGGGGTCTGTTACGGAAAAATCTGTTTCCTGATTTTTTGGAAATAAAAAACCCCGCTCTTTGGAGCGGGGTTTTGCTTTTTACGCGTTGCTGGCGAAGAATGGGATTTTGCGACTTCCGTATTTTTTAGTTGGTAGCCGTTACTTTTTCGGGCAAGGGCCAGAGGGGGGTTGTATTGTTTTTTTTTTTTGATAAATTTTGACTATGGAAAAATTTATCAAAAAAAGAATAGAACACCATAAAAACGCCGTCAAAGCCAAATTCGGCGGTTTTACGCTTATTGAACTTTTGGTGGTGGTGCTGATTATCGGCATTTTGGCGGGCATTGCCTTGCCGCAATATCAAAAAGCGGTGCGCCGTTCTAAAGCGGCCGAATATGCCATATGGGTGAAACGCATTGTAGAGGCCGAGCAGGAATATTTTATGGCTAACGGACGCTACACCGGCAATATTGAACAATTAAATTTAGATTATAAGGGCAAATGGCCCCATCTTACCCCGGAAGCATACCCCAATGGATATTCAACCAGTTCTATAGGGGATGGAATTTATCTGTGGGATTATGAAGGGTATATCTTTAGAGTGTACGTGGGGGAACCCATCAAAAAATATGGTGTAGATGCCGGCGGTTACGGCGCGTGGCTGCAGTCCAAAGGGACGGTTAAAAACGAAACGCTTTTGTGCTCGGAGTATTCTTGTTATGGTACGCCGGCCGGCAGTTTTTGCAAAGATGTAATGGGGGCGACGGGTGAGCCTATTGTAAATGGTTCCTATTGTTTCCGCTTCTATAAACTGCCTTAAGTTTTTTGCCCATACAAAAACCCCGCTCTTTGGAGCGGGGTTTTTGTATGACAAAGGTTAGTTGGCTTCCGGCACGTGTTTGTATTTAAACACAAAGGCAAACACAACGGCCACCACCAAGGCATATCCGGCAAAGATAAACCAGGAGTGCGACCAGCCCGAAGCAATCGCCTGAGACACATCGGCCGGATACACCGCCCCTTGTGCCAGCATACCGTGCGCGGCGGTGTAGGCGTTTTGCGGTGCATACACAAAGCGGTTAATAATTTCCTGCGCGCCCAAGGTGCCGATAGTGGCGCCTACGCCGTTGGTCATCAGCATAAACAAGCCCTGCGCGCTGGAGCGGATAGACACGTCGGTTTCCTTTTCCACAAACAACGAGCCAGACACGTTAAAGAAATCAAACGCCACGCCGTATACGATCATAGAAAGCACCAGCATAGAAATACCCGCAAAGGTGACCGGGTTGCCAATGCCGAACAGCCCAAAGCGCAGCACCCAGGCAAACATACTGATCAGCATTACCTTTTTGATGCCGTAGCGTTTTAAGAAGAACGGAATGAGCAAAATACAGAACGTTTCAGACAACTGGGAAAGCGAAATCAATGCGTTGGCATTGCTGGCCCCCCAAGAGCCGGCCAACCCCGCCAGGGAGTTGTAGCTGTTGATAAACGGGTTGGCATAGCCGTTGGTAATTTGCAGGCAGCTGCCCAAAAGCATAGAGAAGATAAAGAAAACGGCCATTCTTTTTTCTTTGAACAGTTTAAAAGCATTCAGGCCCATAGCTTCGGCAAACGATTTCTTTTCGCCGGTTTTGCAGACGGGGCATTGCGGCAGGGTAAAGCTGTAAAAACCCAACACTAAACCCAAAATGCCGGACAGATACCACTGCGCATAGGTGTTTTGAAAACCGGTAAAGTTAGACACCAGCATCGTGCAGATAAAACCCACCGTACCCCAAATGCGGATAGGGGGGAAAGCGCGGACGGGGTCCAAATTTACTTTATGCAAAGCCGTGTACGCCACCGAGTTGGAAAGAGCAATCGTGGGCATATACAAAGCCACGCTGAGCAAATAGAACGTGTAAATGTAGCCAAAGCTTACCGGCGTTTGAGAGCCAAAGTAAGCCGCGCACATCATAAACACGCCGGCCAGCATATGGCACAGCCCCAACATTTTTTGGGCGGGCATCCAGCGGTCGGCCAAAATGCCGATGACTGCCGGCATAAACAGGGACACAAAACCCTGCGTGGCGTAGAACAAACCAATGTGCTGCGCCTGCCCCACGTTGGCCAAAAAGGCCCCCATGGAGGTAAGATAAGCCCCCCAGACGGCGTACTGGAGGAAATTCATCACAATAAGGCGGAATTTCATATTCATAGTTTTATGATAAGCCAAACAGCTTTTACACGCTCTCCGTATGAAGTTTAAGCAGCTTTTTAGCGGGGCGGCCGGGGGCCGCTTCCAAAACCCATTGTACAAAAAATATATAATATGTGTAAGAAAACACAACGCGCGCCGCGCGCGGGGAGGGTATATGGCCGATTACAGTTTTGACGTGGTAAGCAAAGTGGATCTGAACGTAATTGCCGAAGCGGTCAGCGCCGCCGGCAAAGAGATTGCCAACCGGTACGATTTTAAAGGCACCAACTCTAACATTGAACTAAACGAAAAAGAAAGCGAATTAAAGCTGACGTCTTCCGACGAATATAAAGTGGGCGCTTTGCGCGACGTGCTTTTTACGCGTCTGGCCAAACGCGGCGTTGCCCTGAAAAATTTTAACCAAGGCAAAATAGAAGCCGCTTTGGGCGGCAACGCCAAACAAAGCATCAAAATTCAGCAGGGTATCCCGTCGGAAAAGGCCAAAGAAATTTCCCGCTGCATTAAAGACGCCAAACTGAAAGTGGCCGCGTCTATCCAAGGCGACCAATTGCGCGTTTCTTCCAAGTCTAAAGACGAGCTGCAGGCCACCCAGGCACTGCTGCGCGAAAAAGATTTCGGTCTGGATTTGCAATTTACCAACTACAGATAAGGAGACTTTATGAAAAAAACCGTTTTATCGCTTCTTCTGCTGGCTTTGTGCGTGCCGGCTTTTGCCGCGCAGGACGCAGTGCTGGCTTTTTATCAGCGTCAAGCCGTAATGAAAGGGGACAGCTCCCGTGCAGACCGCGCTTTTGCGGCAGATTTGGCGCGCGAGGCCAAATTATGGGCCCGCCAAAATGCCAAAAGTCCGGAGCTTAAAACCGCACTTCTGATGCAGGCCGACTATTATTTGCGCGCCCGCGAGGACGCAAAAGCTTTGGTGGCAATGTATCAGATACGCTTTTTCTTCCCTTCTGCGCAAGATTTGACATTGCTTTCTTCTAACGTGGAACAGGCAATGGACAATTTGGACCGCGGCCAAAAAGGGCAGGCCCTCAAAATGCTGGCCGTCAATACGGAAGGCAAAACGCGCGAAGAACAGTATGCTCTCTTGCTGGAAACTTTGGTCAAAGGCAATTTAAAAGACACCTATCAGCCGGTTAATGACCTGTTTGATGAATTTTTCGTGCAGTATCCCAACAGCAAACTGGCCGATAAACTGACCCTGCTGCAAGGGGACTGGCACCGCCAGAACGAAAACTACAATGCCGCGGTTACGGCCTATAAAAAAGTGAACGAACTGTTCCCCCATACGGTGTATAAAGCCGCCAGCCTGCGTATGACAGGCGACGTGTATGCCGGCGATTTGGAAGATTACGAAACCGCCGCCGCCATCTATAACCAGGTGCTGAAACAATATCCCGCGTCCAACGAAATCGGCGTAGTGTACAAACATTTGGCCGTAATGGAAGAAAACCGCAAAGAATACGCCGCCGCTTTGGCCTGGTACGATAAAGCCATTTCCGACTTGGGCAGCCAGCCTGCCGCTTATGACGCCTGGCGCGGCAAAGCAGACGTACAGGTGAAAATGAAAGACTATCAGGCCGCCTACAACACGCTGCTGGCTGCGGCGCAGGTGTTTGCTTCCGACGAAGACAAATACGTAGCAGCTTTGCAGGAAGCGGCCGAAATTGCCCAGCGCCGCTTGAAAGATTTGTCTTTGCGTGCGGCCGCCCTGGAAAAAATTCTGCTGGCTTACCCCAAAACGCAAAAAGCCCCGCAAGTGCTTTACGATTTAGCCTATTCCTACGAAAAAGCCGGCAAGCCCAGCCAAGCCGCCGAAACGTATAAACGCCTGATTATCAATTATCCGACGGATAATTATGCTTCCCGCGCACAAGGGCGCTTAGGCCGGTTGGAAAAGTAAAAAGTTTGTTCTTAAAAAAACCGCGTTGCAAAACGCGGTTTTTTTTATGATTGTTTAGCTGCCCGAAAAAATGCGAAAGGGTGTCATTCCCCCGCGGATAAAAAGCCCTAAATTTGATTTGGCAAAAACTTCCGCATAATGCAAAAGGAACTCTTTGGAAAAATGCCCTAAACTTTTTTGGGAGCAGGCCGAGGTTTTGTAAAATATATATATGGAACTCTTAGCGCAAATTTGGGATGTGTTTATTCATTTGGATGTGCACCTTAACGCTTGGGCCGGCACAATGGGTCCGTGGTTGTATGTGGTGCTTTTTTGTGTAGTATTTTGCGAAACGGGGCTGGTGGTTACGCCCTTTTTGCCGGGGGACTCTTTGCTGTTTGCCGCGGGGGCGCTGGCTTCGCGTACGGGCAGCCCGATTGATTTATGGATTTTGATACCCGTGATGTTTGCCTCTGCCGTATTGGGCGACAGCGCCAACTATGAAATAGGCAAATGGCTGGGCCCTAAGGTGTTTACGCGCAAAGACAGCTGGCTTTTAAATCAAAATCACCTACATAAGGCACACGCCTTTTACGAAAAATACGGCGGCAAAACGATTATTTTGGCCCGTTTTATTCCCATTATTCGCACCTTTGCCCCGTTCGTGGCGGGCATTGGCAAGATGACGTATTTGCACTTCATTTCTTATAACCTTATCGGTGCGGCCATTTGGGTGCTGGCTTTTTGTTTGGGCGGCTATTGGTTTGCCGATTTGCCCGTGGTGCAAAATCACTTTCATTACGTAATTGTGGCCATTATCGTTATTTCCATTTTGCCTGCCGTATACGAGGTTTGGGCCGAACACCGAAAGAGCCGTCGCTGAAATTTTTATTTTTTGTTTAAGGGCCTCTTTGCCAAAAGCAAAGGGGCCTTTTTTGAGGCGGCAAAACGAGAATGCCTTGACTCGTTTTTTTTTTTTGATAAATTTTGCGTATGTGCAAAATTTATCAAAAAATCATTCGTCGTGCAAAAAGTTGTTTAAAACGCAATTTCAGCGGTTTTACGCTGATTGAGCTTTTGGTTGTGGTACTGATTATCGGCATTTTGGCGGCTATCGCGTTGCCTAAATATGAAATTGCCGTTATGAAAGCTCGTTATACGCAAGTGCGTATGGCTGCTGTAAGTTTAGACCAAGCTAAAGAACGTTATATATTGGCCAATGGACAAACGCCTACCGATATGAATGATTTGGATATTCGGTTGGGGGAATGTGAAATAAGTGCTGACGGTACTCACTGCAATAGTCAAACGTATTATTGTTATTTGTCCGGCTATTGTATGGCTATGAATAGCGGAAATATAATAGGGCATTATGAGAATAAAAACGTGTCAAAATGTATGGCTGGCAAAGATGATACGCCCGCTAATACCGTCTGCAAAAATTTAGGCGGTGTCTATCAGGAAAGTTGGAATAACATTAATTATTATTTGCTTCCGTAGTTAAGTTTAAAATTTTATTGATTGTTTTCTTCCTGCGGCAGCTCCACGGGCAAATGCCCGCGGGGCTTAATGTTGCCCAAAATAATGTCCGCCGCCGTCTGCAGGACGTATTTGTTCAGCCCGTATGTGGCCAGCACCGTGTTGGCGTTGGGATAGTTGGGAATATCGTAGGGGCTCATCGTGGAGATAAACACATTATGGGGATATTCCTTAAACAAAGCATTAATGGTGTTTTTTTGGTTGATATTTGTTTTGTCGGCCCATTGCAGGCTGGTTACAATCAATAAGTCCGCTCCTTCGGCGCATTCGCGTGCGCGGCGGGCGTCTTTGGCGCGGGGCGTCATAGCGGCGTTATAACTGCGGATGCGCCAGCCTTTTTCCAAAAACGGTTTGGAAAAACTCATCAGTTGGTCTGCAAAACGCGAAGGCGCAAAAAACACCGCGCATACCGTCGGGCTTTGCCCTGCCGGCAGCTGCGGCACAAAAGGCAGCAGGTTGGCGCGGTCGCGCACTAAGGTAACGGCCTCGTCGCTTATCTTTTCCAACTCGGCCTGATAGGCTTTGTCTATCGGGTCGGGCACGGGGCGGGGGCCGTCTAAAAGGCCCAGTTGTTTTTTTAGATTAAAAATTTTCAGTGAGGCTTCATTTACCCGTTCTATGCCGGCGGCGCTGTCTTTTATCTGTTTGTAAATGCGGTTAAAGGTGGTCTGCGGTTTAATGTAACGGCCCAAAAGCACCATATCCGTTCCGGCGTTCAGTGCCCGTACGGCACAGTCGGCAATCGTGCAAAAAGTGGTGGCGGCTTTCATATCCAAACTGTCGGTTACAATCAGCCCGTCAAAGCCAAGCTGTGTACGTAGCAGGTCTTGCAAAATCGGGCGGGAAAAAGTGGCAATATTTTTGTTGTCTAAAGCGGGGTAAAGCACGTGGCTGGTCATTACCCCTTGCGCGCCGTGCTGCACCGCTTTGGCAAAAGGCGCAATGTGCACTTGGCGCAGTTCTTTGTCCGTGGCTTGTACCACAGGCACCTGATAGTGGGAGTCCACCGAAGTGTCCCCGTGCCCGGGAAAGTGCTTTACGATGCTTACAATGCCGGCGGCCTTGAACCCGTTCATCAACGAAATCCCCATTTTGGTCACGTTTTCGGGGTCGGAACCGAAGGAGCGCACGCCGATAATCGGGTTATGGGGGTTGCTGTTTACGTCCAACACCGGCGAAAAATTGATGTGCACGCCCGCGCGGCGCAGCTCCAGCCCGGCCAAATAGGCAATAGAGGCGGTGCCTTCTTCATCGCCGGCGGCGGCCAGCATCATATTGGTGGGCAAATAATCAAAGCCCAGCGTAATGGGGGTGTAAACGGTGCCGCCTTCGTAGTCAATGGCAATAAGCAGCGGAATTTTGTGCGGGCTGTTTTGTGCCCAGCTTTGCAATTTTTCAATCAGCTGGCGAGTTTGTTCCAACGAGTAGTTGCCCCATTGGATCAGCACGCCGCCCACTTTGCCGCTTTCAATGACGGGGCGGAACATATCGGCACTGTCCACATCGGCAAACACCACAAGCGTTTGGCCCAGTTTTTCTTCCAGCGATAAATCTTCAAAACGCACTTGCGGGACTGCAGGCTGCGGGGCCGGCACGGGGGGGTGCGCTGCGGCGGTTTGCTGTGCAACGGCCGAAGATGCCCACCAACACAAACAGACAATCAAAAAAAGTTTTTTAATCATAGCCCTGAATGTGAATGAGGGGTATTTCCGCCGGCGCTAAAAAGCGCAAAGGAACGCCCCAGTAAAACATACCCGACGTAACATACAGGCGGGAATTTTCACCCGTTTGATACAGCCCATATACGTAAGGATATACTTTTTTAACAAAAAAGTTAAACGGGAAAATTTGACCGTTATGCGTGTGTCCGCTAAGCATAAGCGCCACGCCGTGCCGGGCCGCGGTTTGCGTCAGCAGCGGCTGATGACTGAGCAAAATGCGGGTGCGGGCCGGATCGGTGCGGGCAAGCAGTTGTTCCAGCTGCTGCGGGGTTACGCGGGAGGTTTTGACGTCGTTTATCCCTATCAGCTGCACCCCGTTGGAAAGTGTTATGGTTTGGTTTTGCAACAAATCAATGCCGGCCATACGGTAAAAGTCCAGCGCGTTGTCGTAGCCGGTATAATATTCGTGATTGCCCAGTACGCCAAACGTGCCGTATTTGGTTTTGACGCCGGCTAAGGCTTGGGCATATGCTTTGCGGCCCGCGCCGTATTCAAACAAATCGCCCAGCACAAACACGGCGTCGGGGTTTTGGGCCTCTATACTTTTAAGCGCTTTTTGAAAACGTTTTAAGCTGACGCCCACGCCAAGGTGGCTGTCGGATATGACGGCGGCCGTCATTTCCGGCGCGCCGGGGATAACAATGTCAATATGTTTTATTTTGGGCTGGCTCATCCCGCCGTATATAGACAATATACAGGCCAGTGCAATAGCCGCCAGGCTTGTCGGCCCTAAAAAGGCTTTGCTTTGTATGTGTGCCAAGCTGCACATCCCCTGCAAAATTGCAAAAGCCATAACGATAAAGAAAACAATAAACACCAGCCCTGCATAGCCGTAGGCCAAAAAATACAGCAGGCTTTCCAGCGTGCCGTAATGGGTGCGGGTGTAAATCATAGCCAGGCGCATAGCGGCCGTAAACAAAACGGGCAGTGCCACGGCGGGTATCTTCCACCCCAAAGACGGAAACAGGAAATAAAACCACAGGCCAATAACAACCTGCATAACAAATAAAATCAAACTGGCAAAAACAAAAAAACTCATAAATGTTTTTTACAAAAGACGAATGTAAATTTTGTGCAGAGCAAAAGCCCTCTTTCTTATTTTAAAAAATTTCGCATAATAAGTATAATATATCTATACGCATTAATATTATTATTACAGAGGTTTTATCGCTATGACAGTCAGAGTCAGATTTGCCCCTTCCCCAACCGGTTTTTTGCATATCGGGGGCGTGCGCACCGCGCTATTTAACTATCTTTTTGCCAAGAAAAACAAAGGCATCTTTTTGCTTCGTATAGAAGACACCGACGAAGAACGCAGCACGCAGGCTTCCACGGACGCTATTTTTGAAGGAATGCAGTGGATGAAACTGACCTGGGACGAAGGCCCTATGCCCGACGGCACCAGCAAAGGCCCCGACGCGCCGTATTATCAGGCACAGCGGGCCGATATGGGCATTTATAAAAAATACATTGACCAGCTGCTGGCCGAAGGCAAAGCCTATAAATGCTATTGCACGGAAGAAGAACTGGAAGCCAACCGCCAGAAATGTCTGGCCGAACACCGTCCGCCCAAATACAGCGGCAAATGCCGTCATTTGACGCCCGAACAGCAAAAAGAGCTGGAAGCGCAGGGCCGCAAATACGTCATCCGCTTCCGTATGCCGGAAGAAGGCGATGTGGAATGGGACGATATGATTCGCGGGCACGTTAAATTTGCCAGCAAAGATTTGTATGATTTGGTTATTCAAAAAACCAGCGGTTACCCGACGTATAACTTTGCCGTAGTGGTAGACGACCACCTGATGCGTATGACGCACGTTATCCGCGGCGACGACCATATTTCCAATACGCCGTCCCAAATTCAGATTTACCGCGCCTTGGGCTGGAAAGAGCCTATTTTTGCGCACCTGTCTATGATTCACGGCCCCGACGGCAAAAAGCTTTCCAAGCGCCACGGTGCCACCAATGTGGTGGAATTCCGCAATATGGGTTATTTGCCCGAAGCGCTGAAAAATTATTTGGCCTTGCTGGGGTGGGCGACGTCTGATTCCCAGCAGATTTTTGCCGAAGGCGAACTGGAAGAAAAATTTGATATTTCCGGCTGCCAGCCCAGCCCTGCCGTGATGGATCCGGAAAAGCTGAACTGGATGAACGGCGAATACATCCGCCAAACGCCCATTGCCAAATTGACCGACTATGCCCTGCCGTTTATTGAAAAGGCCGGCATAGACGTCAGCAAAGTATCCCGCGCACAGCTGGAAGGCATTGTGGGGCTGGAGCAGGAAAAATATAAATTATTGACGGAAATTCCCGATTTGATTCGCTTCTTTTTTGAGGAACCCGTATTTGAACAGGAAGCGATTGATAAGGTCTTCTCTAAACCGGAAGCTAAAGCCGTATTGGAAGGAATGATAAAAGCCTACGGCGAATTGACCGATTTTACCGAAGGCCCGCTGGAAACAACCGCACGCGGTTTTGCCAAAGCCAACGGGTATAAAGCGGGGCAGGTGTTCCATCCGCTCCGCGTGGCGGTGTCGGGCCGTACGCACGGGCCGACGCTGTTTAAAATGCTGGAGTATATGGGCAAAGATACGGTGCTGAAACGCTTGCAAAATGCGTTGCAGTACTGCAAATAATAAATGAAATACTGTCTCTTTGACGGCGGCGATGTAATCGGGCCTTTCACGGCGGAGCAGCTTTTGCACCGGCCGGGGTTTGGCGCGCACAGTTTGGTCTGCCCCGAAGAGTACAGTGACGAAGAAGCCTATTGGAAAGAAGCCCGCGCTTACGCAGCGTTCGGCTTTGAAGCCAAACCGGCTGTCCCGCCAGAGCAAGCTTTGCCGAAAGAGGAAGAATTTCCGTCTGAAAAATTTTTGGAAGAAATGAATCAGGCAATGACGGAAATTTCTTCCATTAAAGTAGAGGAGAAGAAGCCCTCTGTGCAGCCGTCTGCTGCACAGCCGGCACCGGCCGCCCAGAAAGAAACCAAGGCGTCTGCCGCCCCGCACCAACCGGCAAATACGCAAGCCGTCCCGCCGAAAACGGAAACTGCTTCCGTACCGCAGCAGGCGGCGCCTGCTCAAGAAAAACAAAAACCGACGCCGGAAGCAAAAAAGGAAAACAAGAAAAAGCAAGCTCCGTCCATCTCGTCTATTTTGATGCGGGAGTCCGAAGAAATGAAGCGGCAGCGGGTGGCCCGTGCCGCGGTGACGGAGGCCGAAAAACAAAAAAAGGCCGGTCATTTGCCGCCTGTTTCGCCAAATAAGGAACCGGCATCTTCTGCAGCGCAACCCGCACCGGAAAAAACCGCCGCACCCGAAAATGCGCCCGCGCAAGAACCGAAGGATCAAACGCCTAAGCCGGCGCCGAAGCAGTCTGCCAAGCAAGCAAAAGACGCTTTTACCGCCGCGGTGGAAAAAGAAACCCACTCCGCTTCTTCCCTCAGCCCGATTGAAGAATATTTTAATACGATTAAAAGCGGCGATTTGGGCAATATTCTGGGAATACCGGACCCGAAGGAAAACTCCGATATGAATCTGGCCCGCGCGCTGGAAAGCCAATTTGCCAAGACGGACCCTGCCCTGGCATTTGCAGAAAAAGAAGAAGACCCCTTTGACGAGTTTGTTTCCGAGAAAAAAAATAAAGAGGAACTGGATGAAAGTCTTTTTGAGCAGACCCCTGCTCAGGCAGATAAGCAAACCGAAGAAAATTTAACCCGTTCCCTGCCTGATTTAAAATCAGCCGAGGCGTTGCCCTTGGCCGGCCAGACCCGTCCGCCGTTGGCGGCCGCGCAAGATGCGCAGCCCGCCTTGGCCGTGCCGGAAGACACCCAGCCCCCGTTAGTGCAGGAAATGATCGTGCCCGAACAGGAAGATGACCCGAACGACAAAACGGTAAAAACCATTTTGGAAGGCAAATTGAAGGTGGACACCCTGCGTCAGGAAATACCGGAGCCGATAAAAGAAGTCCCGCCGGAGCCGGATTATGTGCCGCATCATAAAGCGGAACAGGTGGTGCCTAACGACGAATATGTAGTCAAAAAACCGGCCGGAGGGAAACTGAAATTCGTATTTTTGTTTTTGGGAGTTTGCGTCTTGCTGGCGGGAGCGTATTTGAACTGGACGCACGCAGAAGCCCCGCAGCAGGCGCCGGAGGAACAGCCGCAGCAGGCGCAGGTTCCGGCTGTACCACAAGCTGCCGATGTGCTTCCGGACGCCCGGGCCGCCGTTAATGCCGCGCCGGAACAAACGCAAGACCCGTTGGAACTGGCCAAAGACATTGTGAAGAATTATCAGCTGGACAAAGGCCGCGGCACGGTGGAAGAATATCTTAATAAACTGTATGCCAAACAATTAAAAAGCGGCTATGCCGCTATGTGGTCGGCCGAACCGTTGCACCGCAACTCGTATGTGGTCAAATACCGTTTGGCCAAAACGCGCAAGGAGCCGATTGTCTATATTTTCCAAGCGGATACCGCCAAGAAGAAATTGACCGGCGCGCTAAATAATATTACACTTGATTTAGTGGGCAAAATTAGTTAATGAGGAGAGGGTTTTTATGATATTGATGGACGATTTGTTTAAACTGATGAAAGCAAAGGGCGCGTCCGATATTCACCTGACGGTTGGCGTGCCGCCCGTATTGCGTATCCAGGGCCGGCTGTATGCCACGCAATTTGAAACGCTCACGCCGGAAACGGCACAGGCGCTTATTTATTCCATTATGACCGACGAACAGCGCCAGCAGTTTGAAGAAACCTTGGAATCGGACTTTTCTTTCGGGCTTAAAAATTTGGGTCGTCTTCGTGTAAACGTATATAAACAAAAAGGATGTGTGGCGGCCGCTTTGCGTTCCATTCCCAATGAGTTTAAAAGCTTTGAAGAATTGGGACTGCCGGCCGTGGTGTACAATTTGATGAAGTTAAATAAAGGCTTGGTGCTGGTAACCGGTGCTACGGGGTCCGGTAAATCTACGTCTTTGGCCAGTATGATTAACTATTTGAATATGCACGAAAGCAACCACATCATTACCGTGGAAGACCCTATCGAATTTGTCCACCCGCACAAACGCAGTATCGTAAACCAGCGTGAAGTGGGGGCCGATACCCATTCCTTTCAGGCCGCGCTGAAACACTTCTTGCGTGAAGACCCTGACATCATTCTGGTAGGCGAGTTGCGCGATATTGAAACTATTGAAGCCTGCTTGACGCTGGCGGAAACGGGCCACTTGGTGTTTGCCACTTTGCATACCAACGATGCTATTCAGTCCATCAACCGTATTATTGACGTCTTCCCCGCCAACCAACAGCCGCAGGTGCGCACGCAGCTGTCCTTCGTGCTGGAGGCTATCATCTCGCAGCAGTTGCTGCAGGGGGTGGACGGCAAGCGCGTAATGGCGGCCGAAGTGCTGATTGCCAACTCCGCCGTGCGTAACTTAATTCGCGACGGGAAAGCCGAACAGATTATGAGTACAATGCAAACCAATGCCGGTATGGGTATGGTAACGATGAACCAGACATTGGGCGACTTGTACATTCAAAAGAAAATTACCTTTCAGGAAGCGCTTACCCACTCCAGCGATCCTTCCGGCTTAAAAGGTTACCTGCAGCAGAAAACAGGCGAAACACATTTTAAATAAGCCGCCGCAAAACAAAAACCCGCCCTTTCGGGCGGGTTTTTTGATACAACATAAACCTTAGTCATCAACTTGGACATTGGCGTTTTAAGGCGGCCTAATCGGTATTTGCCGTTATTTGGAAAAACCCCAAACCCTTGACTCATTTTTTTTTTTTGATAAATTTTGGCTATGAACAAAATTTATCAAAAATCATTTCTTTATCGTAAAAACGCCGCTAAAAGCAAATTAAGCGGCTTTACGCTTATTGAGTTGCTGGTGGTAGTGCTGATCATTGGCATCTTGGCCGCGGTGGCTTTGCCGCAATATGAAAAAGCCGTAGGGCGTGCCAGGAGCACCGAAGCATTAAGTAAATTGAAGACGTTAGCACAGGCGGCAGAAGTATATCGCTTAGAAACGAGCTCGTGGCCAACGGATTTTTCTCAGCTATCCATACAAATCCCCGGAGAAGTAGTAACGGAAGAAGAAAGAAAAGGCAAATATTATAGATATAATTTACTGGATGGCCGTATAGATGCAGGGAGCTTGGACGATATTCGTTATCCTTCTTTTTTGTATGTTTCTGATGTGGCTATAACTATGCCTTCCCCTGTGCAGGGTAAACATTATTACTGCTATTATGTGAGTCGAAATGATGGAAAAGATGACGTTAGAGAAAGTTTGTGCAAGATAGCTGCCGGCGGTGAGAAAATTACCACATATAGCCCTTCCATTTGGTTCGCTATGGATTAAAAGAGGATTTTCCGTCGGTGGGCAAGTGCCCCTCGTTGGAAATGGAGGCCTTGTCTCGCAGTTTGCGGTGGTAGGTGACGGCAAAGCGGTGCACTTCGTCGCGTATTTCCATCAGCAGGTTTAAGGCAGGGTCGCCCAGCGGCAGTTTAATGCTTTGCTCCTGCCCGGGGACATAAATGCCTTCGTGCGTTTCCGCCAGCGAAATAAGCGGAATATACAGCCCCGCCTTTTCGCAGGCGTTAAGCGCGGCCGTAATTTGGGCTTTGCCGCCGTCAAGCAAAAGTAAGTCGGGCTTTTGGGAAGGGTCGCGCTTAATTTGGCGCAAACGGCGATAGACGCTTTCCTGCATCATCGTAAAGTCGCTGCCTCCTTTTTCGGGTAAAGGCGAGCGTATTTTAAAGCGGCGGTAGTGTTCGTGATTTTTTTCGCCGTTTATGTAACAAACCATACAGCCTACGGCTTCGCGCCCGAACAGGTGCGAGTTATCAAATGCTTCAATGTGTGCCGGCAAGCGCGTGAGGCCCACTACGTGGGCTAAGTGTTTTAACTTGTCGGAATTGGCAATAGCCTGCGTAATTTTTTCGTCTTTGTATTGGCTGACTACCACACGTTCGCGCATATGGTCCAGCGCTTGCAGAAAATTGCGGTATACGGCGGCTTTTTCATATTGCATTGCATCGGAACACTGCTTCATCTGGGCGGTAATTTTTTGGGTGATTTCTTTAAAATCCCCTTCCAAAAATAAAGCCATCCGATTGGCAATTTGCCGGTAGTCCTCATACGAAATTTTACCTGCGCACGGTGCGGGGCATAGGCCCGTATGATAATACAAACAAGCGTTAATTTTGCGTTCGTCTAGCGGTTTGCTGCGCGAAAAATTCCATTTGCACGGCCGCAGCGGGGCGTATTTGCTTTTCCACAAAAACCGCATTAAACTGCGCACAATGCTGGATTTCGGATAGGGCCCGAAATACAAATCTTTGCCGTGCACCGGCTTGCGGGAAATGCAAAGACGGGGGAAATCTTCCGACATAGAAAGTTTCAAATACGGATAGCGCTTGTCGTCTTTGCCTAACGAGTTAAAAAACGGCTGGTATTTTTTGATTAATTTTTCTTCCAACACCAGCGCATCCCGTTCAGAGGCCGCCGTTACGTAGTCTATTTTCCAAATCAGCGGCAGCAGGCTGGGCAGCTTCCAGCCGCGGGAATAGAGGTTGCTGTCCTGAAAATATTGTTTGACGCGGTCCGACAGGTTTTTTGCTTTGCCGACGTAAATGACCGTTCCTTCACGGGAACGCATAATGTATACGCCGGGTTTTTTAGGTAACAGTTCTATGCGCGGGTCCATATATACATTCTAACATTTACGCTAATTTTGTCCGTATTTTATATGCTTAGGCTTAGGGCTTGGGCGTTTTTTAAAGTGTAAAGAAATTTGACCCCCGCCTTCCAAATAGAGTAAAATATATACCAAGAGAGATTTTCTCGCGAGGAAACAATTACAATGGCAAAATTGAAAACCGGAAGACATACCGGCGCTTTAAAAGCGCAAAGACAAGCTGAGAAGAGAACTTCCCAGAACAAAGGCCTGATGAAAAAAGTGCGCACGGCCACCAAAAAGGTGCTTGCTGCCGTAAAGGCCGAAGCCGCCACCGTGGCGGAAGACTTGAAAGCGGCTGCCTCTAGCATTGATAAAGCCGCCAAAAAGAAAACCATTCACTGGAAAACCGCCGCGCGCAAAAAATCGCGCTTGGCCAAAGCCGTAAATAAAGGCAATAAAGCTCCGGCCAAAAAAGCCGCCGCTAAAGCCAAATAACACGGTTCTTTGTTTTTTTAAACCCTGCCCCAAAGGCGGGGTTTTTTATTTATTACTAAGATTAACAAAAACCTTGACACATTTTTTTTGATAAGTTTTGACTATGAATAAAATTTATCAAAACACATTCCCCAATGGGGGAATGCACTAAAATGCAAATTCAGTGGTTTTACGCTGCTTGAGTCGTTGGTTTTAGTTCTTATTATCGGCATTTTGGCGGCGGTGGCGCTGCCGCAATATGAGATAGCCGTAGCCAAAAGCCGCTTTATGAGTTTTTATTAATACGCAGAAAGTTTAATATATGAGTAATGGCACTTATACCTTTGATATGGGGCAATTGGATGTTCAAAGGGGGGAGCCCTGTTTGTGAAGGAAAGAATGATAAAGGAAGCAAACTATGCACCGCTTTTTAAAGGAATTTTTGACTAGCGGCCGGCAAAGAGCGTCATCAGTATGCCTTTAATGGCGGTTTTGGGATCGGACGAGGCGGAAGTTTTAAACGCCTTGTCCGTTTCTATAATACGGTCTAAGGTTTTAAGAAAAACAGTTTCGGACGGGAAATTGCGCGCATTGTTTATTAAACTGCTTTCCCAGAACATCAGGCCGGCGGCACGGGTAATTTCGGCCGGGGCCATACCGGCATTGGACATCCGTTTAATACGGGCCATTTTCAGCACCGGATAAGAAATTTTGCCCAATACGGCCACGGGTTCTTCCCCGCTGTCAAGCAATTTGTCGGCCAGTGCAAAGGCTTTGTTTTTGTTCATATATTGCACGGCATTGGAAAGAGCAAAGGGGTTTTCTTCCTTAGAAAACCCGATGCCAGCCAGTACGTCTTCTTTGGAAACGGTCTTTTCCGTACGGTCGGCCGTATAAAGGGCCAGCTTTTCTATTTCCTGTGCCAAGGCGTTTAGGTCGGCTCCGACGGCTTCGCACAGCGTTTCCACCGCGTCAAAAGTGCTGTTCAAGCCCTGCTCTTTAAGGCGGTTTTTGACCCACATAGCCAGTTCTTCGTGTTTCAGTTCGTCAAAGTTGGCCACGTCGCCATTGGCGGCCGCGGCCGCGGCGAGGGCTTTTTCCGTCTTAAATTTTTTGCTGTCGTCATACGTCAGCACCAGTACCGTGGTGTCCAGCGGGTTTTCCAGATAGCGTATGAGGGCTTCTTTGGGGTCTTTACGCAGTTTTTCAATACCGCTTAGCACCACCATTCTCCGGTCGGAAAATACCGGCGCCGTATTGGCCAGTGCCAGCGCTTCGCCCAAATCGGCTTTGTCGGCGGAAGAAGAATAAATATTAAAATCGTCCGGATGTACGGCTGCCGTAATTTGTTTAATCAGCTCTTGTTTGCGGAACAAATCTTCCCCCGTCAGCAGATAGACGGGGGAAACAGAACCTTTTGCAAGGGAGGCCGTTATTTTGGCAGCAGTCGTTTTAGGCATTATTGGGTAATGGTGGTATATTCGGGGTTTTGCATTACTTTCTTTTTGTTTTCGCTCATCACGGAACCGAAGCCGTCCACCGTGCGTTTAACAATGTCTTTGGAAAGTTTTTCCCACACGCGTTCGCGCGCCTGCTGTTCGGTCAGCCCGCCGGGCAGGGTGGAGGCGGAGTATGTTTGCGTGCCCAAAAAGGCCGGCTCGCGCCAGACGGGGGCATTGGTGGACTTGTCCATCAGCACCACGTCCAGCCACACATCCATTTTGTATACGGTGGGGATTAACTGGCTGTCGTACTGAATGGGCACGTTTAAATAGCGGGTAATCGTGGTGACAATGACGCCTTCGGCACCGTTGTCTTCGCTGACGATTTGATAGCTGCCGTTTTTCAAAAATTCGTCATACAAGGCGATATACAGTTTGTCTTCCATAGCAAAGATTTCCGTCTTGTTGAGTATCGGCCGAATGGCTATTTTTTTAATATGCTGCGGCATAATTTGGGCCTGCGGCTTGTAATAAGACCCTTCCGTCCCGCACGCGCAGAGGCATAGAGCAGCACATAGGGAGAAAAGAATTTTTTTCATAAACACTCCTTATTTTTTGGGCGCAGCCATAATGCTGACGATACGCGCCGGCACGACGATGATTTTTTTGATTTCCAGCCCTTCCAAATTGCGTTTGATTTTTTCGGAAGACAGGGCCGCTTTTTCCATTTCTTCTTTGGAAGCATTGGCGGCAATTTTCAGGCGGTCGCGCACTTTGCCGTTTACCTGGATGGCCACTTCCACCATTTCCTGGGCAATCAGGTTGGCATCGGCTTTGGGCCAAGGCTGTTTTACCAAAAAACCGCTGTGGCCGCTGGTTTGCCAGATTTCTTCGGTAATATGCGGGGCAAACGGGTGCAGCAGCTTAAGGAACGTTTCAAACGTGTCTTGGCTGATGGCGTCCAATTTGCTTATTTCGTTAAACATTACCATTAAGGCGGAAATAGCCGTATTGAAATGGAAGGTTTCAATGTCTTCGGTTACTTTGGCTACGGTTTTATTTTTCAGTATTTCAATTTCTTTGGGGTTGCTGGCCGTGGTCAGTTTTACCGATTCGTTCCAAGTCATAATGCGGCGCAAAAAGCGCGTTACGCCTTCTATGCCTTTCATATCCCAGGGTTTGCTGGCTTCAAAAGGCCCCATAAACATCTCATACATACGGAAGGCGTCCGCCCCGTATTGGGAAAGGATATCGTCGGGGTTAATAACGTTCTTTTTAGACTTGGACATTTTTTCAATCATCGGGGAGAGTTCTTCTCCGTTTGATTTTAAAAATGCTTTTCCGTCTTTAAAATCTATTTCGTCATAACCGTGGTAAGCGCCCAGCTTGTCGCGGTAAGAGAAAGCCAAAATCATCCCTTGGTGGCGCAGTTTTTGGAAAGGCTCTTTGGTGTGTACCACGCCCAAATCATACAGCACTTTGTGCCAGAAGCGGGCGTAGAGCAGGTGCAGCACCGCGTGTTCGGCCCCGCCGATATAGCAGTCCACCGGCCCGTAGGCCTTTTCTATCTCGGGGTCCACCAACGCTTTGTCGTTATGCGGGTCCATATAGCGCAGATAGTACCAGCAGGAGCCGGCCCACTGCGGCATCGTATTTGTTTCGCGCTTGGCCGGGCCGCCGCATTTGGGGCAGGTGGTGTTCACCCATTCCGTGGCGTTGGCTAAAGGAGATTCACCCGTGCCGGACGGTTCAAAATTTTTCATATCCGGCAAGACCAAAGGCAGCTGGTCTTCGGGCAAGGGCACCACGCCGCATTTTTCGCAATGTACCAAGGGGATCGGTTCGCCCCAATAGCGCTGGCGGGCAAACACCCAGTCGCGCAGTTTATACATTGTTTTGCCTTGGCCAAAGCCTTTTTCCTTAAGCCACTCAATCATCTTGGCTTTGGACTCGCGCACGCGAAGGCCGTTTAAAAAGCCGGAGTTTATCAGCTCCCCGTCGCCGGTGAAGGCTTCTTCTTTTACGCCTTTGTCCGATTTAATTACTTCAATAATTTCCAGCCCGAACTTTTTGGCAAAGGCATAGTCGCGCTCGTCGTGCGCCGGCACGGCCATAATGGCGCCGGTGCCATAACCCATCAGCACGTAATCGGACGTCCAGACGGGTATTTTTTTGCCGTTAACGGGGTTAATGGCATAAGCGCCGGTAAATACGCCCGTTTTTTCTTTATTTAAATCGGCACGTTCCAAGTCGCTCTTGGAAGCGGCCTGTGCCTGATAGGCGGCCACGGCGTCTTTCTGCTGCGGGGTTACAATACGCTGCAGAATGGGGTGCTCGGGCGAGACGACCATATACGTCGCCCCGAACAGCGTGTCCGGTCGGGTGGTAAAAACGGTCAGTTTGTCTTTGGTGCCGTCAATTTGAAAAATAACTTCCGCCCCTTTGCTTTTGCCGATCCAGTTTTTCTGCATAGCCAAGGTGCTTTCGGGCCAGTCCAGCCCCTGCAAGTCTTCCAGCAGGCGTTCGGCATAGGCGGTAATTTTAAGCATCCATTGGCGCAGCATTTTGCGTTCAATGGGGTGGCCGCAGCGTTCGCATTTGCCGTTGAAAACTTCTTCGTTGGCAAGGCCCGTTTTGCAGGAAGGGCACCAGTTGATGGGCACGGTGGACTCATATGCCAAGCCTTTTTTGAAAAGCTGCAAAAAGATCCACTGCGTCCATTTGTAATAACTGGGGTCTGTCGTGTTAATTTCGCGGTCCCAGTCGTAGGCTAAGCCCAACGATTTAATTTGACGGCGGAAATTGTCTATGTTTTTATGGGTAGTTACCGCCGGATGAATGCCGGTGGCAATGGCGTAGTTTTCGGCCGGCAGACCAAAAGCGTCCCAGCCCATAGGATGGAGTACGTCAAATCCGTTCATTAGTTTGTAGCGCGTTAGTATGTCGGAAGCGGTGTAGCCTTCGGGATGGCCTACGTGCAAACCCGCTCCGGACGGGTAAGGAAACATATCCAGGCAATAGAATTTTTTGCCTTTGGGTATGCGGGGACTGGCAAAAAGTCTTTCTTTTTCCCAGCGCGCTTGTTGTTTTTTGTCAATGTCTTGGAAGTTATCGGTACTCATAGGTTTATTCTAACAATTTTCAAGCTAAAAAATAAGCCCCCCTGCAGAGGGAAAAACAAAACCGGCCGCCGTATGGTTTGTTCAGCCCCGCGGGTGGAATTTTTTGTGTTTTTCTTTTAAGTCGCTTACGTCTAAATGGGTGTAAATTTGCGTAGTGGTCAAATTGGCGTGGCCCAGCATTTCCTGCAGGCTGCGCAAGTCCGCCCCGCCCTGTAAAAGGTGGCTGGCAAACGTATGGCGGAACAAATGCGGGTGCAGCGGTTGGGCAATGCCCGCCTTGCGCCCCAGTGCGGCCAAGTCTTTCCACACGCTTTGGCGGCTTATTTTTTTGCCGTTGCGGTTTAAAAACAGTTCAGAGCCTACATCGGTTTTGCCGGCAAAGTGTGCTTCCCGCACGGACAAATAATATTTCAGTCTTTGGCAGCAGGCCGGATGCAGCGGCACAAAACGTTGTTTGCCCCCTTTGCCAAAAGCCAGCACCCAACCTTCGTCTATATTGACGTTTTCCAGTTGCAGGTTAATCAGTTCGCTTACGCGCAAGCCGGCGGCATAAAGCAGTTCTACAATAGTCAGCGTGCGCACTTCGTCAAATTTTTCGGCCGGATAAGAAAGCAGGCGATCCATTTCCTGACGGGAAAGTTGCTCCGGCATACGCTGGGGGAGCTTGGGAGATTTTAAAAAGCGGGTGGGGTCTTCTTTTATTCGCCCGTCTATAATAAGGAATTTATAAAAACATTTTACCGCTTCCTGCTTGCGGAACACGCTGGCGGCGGAAAGTTTTTCTATGGTGCGCAGCTGATAGGTGTAACTGTCCAAAAATTGTGGCGGCACCTGCAGAGGGGAAAGCTCATTAGCTGCGCAATATTCCAAATAATGGGCCACGTCAGACACGTATGCTTCTAGCGTGTTGGCGCTTAATTGGCGTTCAAAAGCCAAATGATTTTTAAAATCTTCCAGTATGGGCTCAGGCATATGCGGTTCCCGCCTTGGTTGAGCAGAAAACGGCCGAAGGCCCCGTTCCTGCACTGGGGATAATTAACATAATATTATATGTATTATAATTTTTTGGAAGAGAAATGTGCCCGAAAATTATTTTTTGCATAGGTTTTGTAAAAGGGCTTGTATTGTTTTTTTTTTTTGATAAATTTTGACTATGGAAAAATTTATCAAAAAAAGAATAGAACACCATAAAAACGCCGTTAAGGCCAAATTCGGCGGTTTTACGCTTATTGAACTTTTGGTAGTGGTATTGATTATCGGCATTTTGGCGGCAGTTGCTTTGCCGAAATATGAAACAGCCGTTATGGCCAGCAGAGTAATGAGTTTTATGCCTGCCGCCCGTGCTATAAAAGACGCGCAAGAACGTTATTATATGGCTAACGGAAATTACACGTTAGATTTGGAAAATTTAGACATATCTGTTCCTTCTGGTTGCCGAATTTATGGTGGCTCCACTATTAAAAATCAGATATTATGCGGTGATGATTGGGTGCTGGATAATTTAGGCAGCGGCGGGGGAAACCCTTCTCCGGTGCGTCAATTGGAAGTGCATTATTGTCCCGGGCAAAATGGACGCGGTACATCTTCCTGCAACGGCAATACCGATAAAGGACGAATTACCCTGTTTTATGACCAGCATCCCGTATCCCCGGGCAAAACAATTTGTACCTCTCCTTCCAGGGCGTTCTGTGCGGCTATGAAAAGCGCATTAAGATAATAAATTGCAAATAAAAAACACCCCGCTTTTGGCGGGGTGTTTTTTTGTTGTTGTGCAAACTATTTTTTAGCGGTTTTGGCTTTGGCTTCCGGTTGGGCAGCCGCGGCTTCTTTTTCCTGCGGGGTTACCTTGCCGCCGTTGTAGTGGTGGCCCAAATATTTGACGTAAAGCTTGTCCTCAATTTCGGCCGCCAATTGCGGGTTGTCTTTTAAATACTGGCGGGCATTTTCGGCCCCTTGGCCCAGTTTCTCGTCGCCGTACAGGTACCAGCTGCCGCTTTTTTCCAGCAGGCCCGATTCTACGCCTTTGTCCAACAGGCAGGCCTCGCGGGAAATGCCTTCTCCGTGCAGCATCGTAAATTCGGCCTGGCGGTACGGGGGCGCCACTTTGTTTTTGGTCACTTTGGCGCGTACACGGGTGCCGATAATTTCATCGCCTTTTTTCAGGTTTTCAATACGGCGCACGTCAATGCGCACCGAAGCGTAAAATTTGAGCGCCAAGCCGCCGGGGGTGGTTTCGGGGTTGCCGAACATCACGCCGATTTTTTGGCGCAGCTGGTTAATAAAAATAATGCTGGTTTTGGTTTTGTTCAAAATGCTGGTCAGCTTGCGCAGGGCCTGGCTCATCAGTCTGGCCTGCAAACCGACGTGCGCATCGCCCATTTCGCCTTCAATTTCGGCTTTGGGCACCAAGGCGGCTACCGAGTCTATGATAATCAAATCTACCGCACCGGAGCGCACCAGTTTTTCGGCAATTTCCAGGGCTTGTTCGCCCGAATCAGGCTGGGAAATGAGCAGTTCGTCCACATTCACGCCGATGGAAGCGGCATAAACGGGGTCCAATGCGTGTTCGGCGTCAATAAAGGCTACCACGCCGCCGTTTTTTTGCGCCTGCGCCGCCACGTGCAAAGACAAGGTGGTCTTGCCGCCGGCTTCGGGGCCGTAAATTTCAATCACACGCCCGCGGGGAATGCCGCCCACGCCCAAGGCCAAGTCCAAGGACAAAGCCCCGGTGGGAATGGCGTCCACTTTTTTTACGTTGGCGCTGCCCAGCGTGGTAATAGCTTCTTTGCCAAAGGCCTTTTCAATTTGCCCTAAAGCTAAATTTAAAGCCTTTTGTTTGTTTGCGTCCATATTTCCTCCGATGAAAAACGGTTATGCTGCCACCGGTTTAGAGGCGGCGGCGTTTGAAAAACCGAGTTTTTTGGCTTCTTTATCAAAGTTTACAATAATTTTGGTCCCTTCGGGATATTGGCTGACCAAAATATTTTCGGCCAGCGGGTCTTCCAGCAGGCGCTGCAGCGTGCGCAAAAGCGGACGCGCACCATATTTTTCGTCAAAGCCTTGTTCAATAAGATAGTCTTTGGCTTCCTTGGTCAGTTCCAACTCCAGTCCGCGGTCTGCCAGTTTGGCGGCCACTTTTTTAAGCTGCAAGTCCAAAATAGCGCCGATGTCTTTTTTGGTCAGGGAGTGGAACACCACGATTTCGTCAATACGGTTGATGAATTCGGGGTTGAACGTTTTTTTGACTTCGTCCATAACCGATTTGCGCATTTCGTCATACTGCTGCTGTTGCGTGGCCGAGGCCGTAAAGCCCAGGCCGGAGCCTTTGTTGGTAATTTCGCGCGCGCCGACGTTAGAGGTCATAATGATCACGCAGTTTTTAAAACTCACGCGGTGGCCTAAATTGTCGGTCAGGGCGCCTTCGTCCAGCACCTGCAGCAAAATGTTGTAAATGTCGGGGTGGGCTTTTTCCAGCTCGTCCAGCACGACCACGCTGTAGGGGCGGCGGCGTACGGCTTCGGTCAATTGGCCGCCTTCTTCGTAGCCCACATAGCCCGGGGGCGCGCCGATTAAGCGCGAGACGGCAAATTTTTCCATATATTCCGACATATCAATACGCACCATAGCGTCTTCGTCGCCAAAAAGAAACATTGCCAAACTTTTGGCCAGCTCGGTTTTGCCCACGCCCGTAGGGCCCAAAAACAGAAAACCGCCAATGGGACGATGGGGGTTGCCCAAACCGGTGCGGTTGCGGCGTATAGCTTGCGAAACGGCACGCACGGCATCTTCCTGTCCGATAATGCGTTCGTGCAGGTGTTCTTCCATATGCAAAATTTTGTCCGTTTCGCTTTGTGTCAGGCGCGTAACGGGGATGCCTGTCCATTTGGAAGCCACCAGCGCAATGTCTTCTTCCGTCACTTCCACTTTTTGTGCAGCCCTTTCAGCCTGCCATTTTTCCTTCATTGCGTCCAAGTGTTTCTTCAATTGGTCTTCCTGTTTTTTGATTTGGGCGGCTTTTTCAAATTCTTTATTGGCAATGGCGGCATTTTTTTCCGTAACAGCTGCCTGATATTTTTGCTGTTGCTCGCGGATCTGCGGCGGAAGAGCCGCATTTTTAAGCCGCGCGCGGGCACCGGCCTCGTCAAAAAGGTCTATGGCTTTGTCGGGCAAAGCACGGTCGGTGATGTAGCGGTCGGCAATAGCGGCCGCGGCGTGCACGGCCGAGTCCGTATAGCGCACGTGGTGATGCTCTTCGTATTTGGGGCGAATGCCGGCTAAAATTTCTTCCGTTTGGGCCACGTCGGGCGGGTCCACGGTAACGGGCTGGAAGCGGCGTTCAAAGGCGCTGTCTGCCTCAATATATTTGCGGTATTCGTCAAAGGTGGTAGCGCCGATGCACTGTATTTCGCCGCGGGCCAATGCGGGCTTTAACATATTTGAAGCGTCTATAGACCCTTCCGCCGCGCCGGCACCTATAAGCGTGTGCAGCTCGTCAATAAAAATAATGCTGTTTTTGTCTTCGGCGGCTTCGTCAATAATGTTTTTGAGGCGTTGTTCAAACTCGCCGCGGTATTTGGTGCCTGCTACTACGGAGGCTAAGTCCAGCGCCAGCAGACGTTTGCCGGCCAGTACGTCGGAAATGTCGTTATTGGCCATTTTTTGGGCCAAGCCTTCCACAATGGCGGTTTTGCCTACGCCCGGTTCGCCGATCAGAACCGGATTGTTTTTGGTGCGGCGGGCCAAAATTTGCACCAGACGCTCAATTTCTTCTTCGCGGCCGATGACGGGGTCTAACGTGTTTTGCGCCGCCAGCGCCGTTAAGTCGCGCGTATATTCGTCCAGCGTGGGCGTTTTGCTCTTTTTGGGCGTGTTTTGCCGCGGGGTCGGACGGCGGGCCGGTTTTTCTTCTTCGGCTTCGTCTTCCGGTTCGGGGCGGGCGGCAGAGGACGTAAACGTTTCCGTTAAATCTTCCGGCTGGGCTCCTTCCAAGAATCCCAAGGTGCTTTCGCGCACGGCGCTAAGGGTTACCCCGAGGTTTTGCAAAATGGTGCCGGCCATTCCTTCTTCTTCCCGCACCAGCCCCAGCAAAATGTGCTCCGTGCCGATGTGCTCCATCCCTAAAGATTGGGACTCTTCCACCGCATATTCCAGCACTTTTTTGGCGCGCGGCGTGAAGGGAATTTCCCCCAAAAGCATAATGGCGTCCCCCACGCCGACCATTTTTTCAATTTCCAGCCGTACTTTGCGGAAAGTAACCCCCAAAGAAGACAAAATTTTGTTGGATACGGTGCCGTCCAGCGCCGTCAGCCCCAGCAAAATGTGCTCCGTACCTACATAATCGTGATTTAAACGTTTTGCTTCTTCCTGCGCGATGAGAATGATTTTTTGCGCATTTTCGGTAAATCGTTTGGCCATCTGTAAACCCTCTAAATAAAATGTACCTTTATTATATAAAATGTGTTTGCCGTTGGATACGTGCCAAACGCCGCGGCAGTGTGCAAAAGCGGAAGGGCTTGTATTGTTTTTTTTTTTTGATAAATTTTGACTATGGCAAAATTTATCAAAAAAAGAACAAAAACAAATAAAACACCTGCTAAAAGGTGGTTAAGCGGGTTTACGCTTATTGAGCTTTTGGTGGTGGTACTGATTATCGGCATTTTGGCCGCGATTGCCTTGCCGCAGTATAACCGTGCGGTATTGCGTTCCCGCTTTGTGCAAGCGCAAACGCTGGCTCGGAACTTTGCGGATGCAGCCACTAGGTACTATTTGGCAAATGGACACGGTCCTTCTTATTGGTCTGACTTGGATTTGGCCTTGCCAAGCGGGTGTACGGATGGAGGAAAAGAAAAAGGTTGGTTCGCCTGTCCTCCTAATAGCCGAATCAGTTGTGATTTATATGGTGGCGCAGATGAGAATATTGTGTGCTTTTTAAATATGAGCGATTCACAACATATAGCTTATGCTCAATGGTTTGGCCCAGAGTCCAATCAAAGACAATGCTGGGCGCCGGTCGATTTTGCAGACGGACAAGCTGTTTGCAAAGCTATGGGCGGACAAAAAATAGGCAGTTCAAACCACGGCAGTTGTATGGGGTGTGACGTTTATACATTGCCGTAGTATACTGTGCTTTTGTTAACCCCGCCCTGTGGCGGGGTTTTTGCTATAATAGGTATATATGACAGAAGAACTTTTGGCGCGTGCGCGCAAGATTAAAATTGTTTTAAACGATGTGGACGGCATTTGGACGGACGGAAAGCTGAATTTCTTTCTTACGCCAGACGGAAAAGTGGAAGAAATGAAATCGTTTAACGCCTTGGACGGCATAGCCGTAATGCTGCTGCGTTCTGCCGGCATAAAAAGCGGCGTAATTACCGGCCGCCGCCACGAAACTACCTTAAGCCGTGCGCGCGGGTTGGGAATGAATTATTTTTATCAGGGGTTTTTGACGAAACTGGGCCCCTTGCAGGATATTATGAAACGCGAAGGCGTCAGCGCCGAGGAAGTAGCCTTTATCGGCGATGATTTGACGGACTTGCCCTTGCTGGAAAAAGTAGGTCTGGCCGTTACCGTGCCCAATGCGATGGACGAGGTTAAAAAATCCGCCCATTACATTACGCAGCGCGCCGGCGGAGCCGGTGCCTACCGCGAACTGGCCGATTTGATTGTTACTGCCCAAGGCAAAATGCCCGCCATTTTGGCCGATATTAAAGCGTCTTGCTGGACGCGGCCCGAAGCGGGCGAAATACGCATTGTTACTTCTCAGGAAGGAATTGCCTGATATGAAAGGAAAATTTATTGTGCTGGAGGGGCCTGACCGTTGCGGCAAGTCCACCCAGGCCAAATTGCTTTACAACTATTTATTGGAACAAGGTTTTGATGTGGTGCTCACGCGGGAGCCGGGCGGCACGCCCACGGCGGAAAAAATTCGCCAAATCGTGCTGGAGCCGGGCTTGGACGTACGCCCCGTGGCGGAACTGCTGCTCTACGAAGCCAGCCGCGCCCAACACACGCAGGAAAAAATTATTCCCGCTTTGCAGGCAGGCAAAATTGTCATTTGCGAACGCTATACAATGTCCACCTGTGCTTATCAGGGCTATGCGCGCGGGTTGGACTTAGATATGATTGAAACGGTCAATCGTATTGCCACCAGCGGCCTTAAGCCGGATTTAACGATTGTGTTTTTAATGTCCGACAAATATTTTTCCTCCCGCGGGGAATATTTGTTTTCCGACCGATTGGAACGCGAGGACCGCGAGTTTCGGCAGAATATGCGGTTGGGATACAAAAATATGGTATCGCGCACCGAAAACGCTTACCTGATAGACGCCGATGCCGATGTGGATGCCATACGCCAGCAGGTAATTGAACTGCTAAAGGAACATCATATTACCGATTTATGCCCTTCAGTGAAGTCTTAGACCAACCGTCAGCGACGGACTACCTTAAAAAAAGCGTACTGGGGCGCGTGCCGCAGGCGCTGCTTTTTTGCGGCCCGTCCGGCGTGGGGAAAAAGAAGGCCGCGCTGGAATTTGCCAAAGCGCTTAACTGTTTGGACCCCGTTGCCCGCCAAAACGGCGACGCGTGCGGCTTGTGCGCCCACTGCAAAGCCATAGACAACGGCACCTATCCCGATGTGGTGGTGGCCGATTTTTTGTATCAGGCGCGTTTGGAACTTAAAAAAGACCCCGGCGACAAAGGCTACGAAGACGAACTGGAAAAAGAATTGGCCAAACAGCAGCGTATTAAGGTGGACACTATCCGCGACATTACGGCCAAAAGCCAGCAAAAAAGCGCTGTCAACGGCTGGAAAGTGTTTATTGTGGACGAAGCGCAAAGTATGCAGACCGAAGCTGCTAACGCCCTGCTTAAATTTATTGAAGAACCGCCGCAAAAAACCGTTTGGGTTTTGCTGACCGATAAAAAAGCGTCTATGCTGAAAACCATTTTGTCGCGCTGTCAGCCGTTGCAGTTTGCGCCGTTGCCGCAAGAAACGGTGCAGCAGTTACTGGCTCAAACAAACCCCGATGTGGCAGACCCTGCCTTGGCGGCCAAATATGCCCAAGGCTCCCTTACGCGCGCGCAGCGCGCGGCAGAAGCACTGGAAATTTTGCAGGCCGCCCCGCAGGGGCCTGCCTGGCCGGCTGCGGCGGCTGCGGCTTTGCCGCGCACCATGACGGCCGCGCGCCAAGACGCGCAAGCCGTGCTGGACGTGGTCACGCTGGCGGTGCATCGTGTTTGGCGGCAGGCACAAAATGAAGCCGAACGCAAGGCCTGCCAACAGGCGCTTAAAAAATTGGAAAATTATAAAATTGCCGTTGCGCGCAATGTGTCGCCCGCGCTGACGGTGGAAACCGCCCTGATGGGGCTGGACAAGCTGCATATACAAATTTAACGGAGAAACTATGAGCAAGAAATTCTTTATCACCACCCCTATTTATTATGTGAACTCGGTACCGCATATCGGCCACGCCTACACAACGCTGGCTTTGGATATTTTAGCCCGTCATAAACGCCAGAAGGGCGTAGACGTGCACTTTTTGACCGGCACGGACGAACACGGCGCCAATATTGAAAAATCAGCCGCGGCGCAGGGCGTAACGCCCAAAGAATGGGCCGATAATGTGTCGGCTCAGTACCGGCAGATGTGGAAGGAATTGAATATCTCTTATGACGATTTTATCCGCACCACGGACCCCAAACACGAACACGTGGTGCAGGCCGTTTTTGAAAAATTAATTAAAAAAGGCGACATTTACAAAGGCTCTTACTCCGGCAAATACTGCCTGTCCTGCGAACAATATTACGACGAGAGCGAAATGCTGGAAGGCGGCCTGTGCCCCGTGCACAAACGCCCGTTGACCGAAGTGCACGAAGAAACCTATTTCTTTAAACTTTCCAAATATCAGGATGCACTGCTTAAATTTTACGCCGAACATCCCGATTTCTTGAGCCCCAAATACCGCGCCAACGAAATCATCAATTTCGTCAAAGGCGGCCTGCGGGACTTGTCCGTCACGCGCACGAAAGTAAAATGGGGCGTGCCCGTAAAGTCCGATCCGGCCCACACGGTGTATGTGTGGTTTGACGCCTTGCTGAACTATATTTCGGCCACCGGCGTAGGGACCATTTTGTGTGAAGACAAAACAGAACACGAGGAACATCTTAAAAAACTGGGCGCGGAAAAATTTGAAGACTTCTGGCCGGCCGATTTGCATATGGTGGGCAAAGAGATTTTCCGCTTTCACACGGTCATTTGGCCCGCTATGCTGATGGCGCTGGAACTGCCGCTGCCCAAAAAAGTGTTTGCCCACGGCTGGTGGACGGTGGAGGGGGAAAAGATGTCCAAATCGTTGGGCAATGTGGTCAACCCCGTGGAGCTGGCTCATAAATACGGCACCGATCCGGTGCGTGCTTTTCTGTTCCGCGAAGTGCCCTTTGGCCAGGACGGCGATTTTTCTATGCTCAGCTTTAAAAACCGCTATAACTCGGACTTGGCCAACAATATCGGCAATTTGCTTTCCCGCACGCTGAATATGGCCGCCAAAAACGTTGGCGACTTGCCGGAAAACGCCGGCCAGGGCACCCACACGCAGCAACGGGCCCTGGAGACGGAAAAAGCCATTGACGGTTTTTATGATGAATTGGCTTTTGACAAAGTGCTGGAAAGCATTTACGGTTTTGCCGGCGAACTGAATAAACTGGTGGATGAAAAGAAACCCTGGGAACTGGCCAAAACCGATAAAGAAGCCGCCTGCGCCGTGCTTTTGGAGCTGGTGTGCGGGCTGCGCTTTATTGCCCAATGGATAGAACCGTTTATGCCTACGGTGGCCAAAGAAATGCAGCGCCGTCTGGCCCCGGGCAAAATTGAAAAATACCCGCCGCTTTTCCCGCGGTTGGAAGATAAAAAATAACTTATTTCGGCCAAACAAAACCCCGCCGTTTGGCGGGGTTTTTAATTGCTTGAGGGGAAATTGGCACTGTCGGCTGCAGATACGGCAGCCGGTTTTGCGGCCGGCATTGGCAGAGCCGAACTGGTTTGGGATGGCTTTTCGGGTGTTTTCTTGCCGGCGGCCTGTTTTGTTTTTTTGGCTTGGCTGTTTTTGCAAAGGGCTAATACTTGGGCAGGCGTACGGCCGGCAAAGTCCGTCAGGTCTGCCTTGGCTCCCTGTTCCAGCAAATAGTCGTACAATTGCCTGTTGCAGCGGGCGGCGGCCAAATGCAGGGGGGTGGCGCCGTTTTGTGTGTCTTTGGCGTTTAGAAAACGTTCAAAGTTTATATCGGGGTCATCTTTGGTAAAAGAAATAATCAGTTTGGCGGTATCGGCGTGGTTGGCGGCGGCGGCTGCGTGCAGCGGGTTGGAGCCTTTGTCATTGGTGCGCCAGTCCGGCCATTGGTAAGCTACGTAGCTGATAATGGCATTGGCCCCGCGCGCCGCGGCTAAAATAAGCACGGTATTGCCGTCTTTGTCGGCCGCGAACAGAGCGCTTTTATCTTTTTTGACGGCTTTTTTAATGCAGCCTAAGTCGCCTGCCTTGGCGCACAAAATAATTTCGGGTTCTTGGGCGCACAGCGGCAGTGTTAAACTTAAAAGCAGTAAGCTTGTTTGGACCAGTCTGGCAAAATTCATATATTTATTGTACAACAAATTTTTTATAATCAGACCGTTTTAGTGCTTGCTTTTTGCTTTAAGTTTGTTAAACTTTATAAATAAGGGAAGTGATAGTATGAGGGGAAATAAAAAATATTTATGGGCGGCGGGCGCTTTAAATAAAAAAGGGTTTACGCTGATGGAAGTGATTGTCATTGTGCTGATTATAGGCATATTGGCAGCCATCGGCGTGCCGCAGTATCAGCGTGCACTGGAAAGCAGCCGTTCGTCGGACGCAATTGTTACAATCGGCAACATCGTTACCGCGCAGGAAATGCAGCTGCTGCAAAGCGGTTCGTTTACGCCTAACTTTTCGGACTTGATGCTGGATATCCCTTTGGAAAGACCCGCCCAGGCCACCTATGGCTGGGACAGTCAGGACAGCCGCGGCGAGAGCCAATTTTTTGAATATGACATTTCCGGCTGTACGTACGGGGAGTGCAGCATTTCCGCTTTCCGCAAAGAGGACGACGGCGGACACCTGTATGAGATTCGTCTGACGGGGATGGATACCTCCGGCAATAAAGGGGTGCGCAGCTGCCATTCCGATGACGAGTATGGCCGTAAAATATGCCTGCTTATATGCGGGGTGGATGACTTATCTGCCGACGGCAGCTGTATGATAGACTAAACACAATTCTGACGGACTCTTGGAAAGTAAAATATGCGTAAAATTTCTTTATTCTCTCGTTTCAGACATCAAAAGGCAGGTTTTACTCTTATAGAACTGCTGGTGGTTGTGTTAATTATCGGCATTTTAGCTGCCATTGCCCTGCCCCAATATGAGGTAGCGGTGGAAAAAAGCCGTTTGGCCGCCTTGTTGCCGTTGGGGCGTTCGGTGCGTATGGCGCAGGATGCGTATTATATGGCTTACGGCAGCTATACCAATGATCCGGAAAATTTGGATATTACGGTGGAATGCCCCGACGACTATGAATGTGATTTTTCTGCCAGCGAAGGGGAGGCCAAATTTGTCATCCGTCCGCGCAATTTTCAGGGATATAGTTTAACTTTCAGTTACGCGAACCGTTCTTCTGCCGAAGGAGCCGATAAAAATTATTGTGCGGCGCAAAAGTCTAACGACAAGGCCGTGCGCATTTGCCGAAGTTTCGGAGATCCGTTTTTGGAAGATGAATCTTGGGTTCGGGTGGAAATTAACTGACCTTAGCTTAAATCTATCAGATGCCAGTTCTTTTGATACAGTTCCAGCAGCCTTTGCTTAAAGGCGGCGTGCTGCGGCTTTTGCAGCAGCGGGTCGTCGGTAAGCAGTTCGTCGCGGTCTTCAATGGCCCATTGTAAAATATTGCGGTCTTTAAACAAATCGCCGGCTTTAAACTCCAGCTCGCCGCTTTGACGCGTGCCCAAAATTTCCCCCGGGCCGCGCAGCTGCATATCCCGCTCGCCTATTTTAAAACCGTCACAGGTTTGGCAGATGATGCCCAAACGCTCGCGGGCGACGCTGCCTTTGTGCTCCGCCACCAGAATGCAGCGGCTGTCGTATTGGCCGCGGCCAACGCGCCCGCGCAGCTGGTGCAGGCTGGCCAGCCCAAAGCGTTCGGCGTTTTCAATAACCATCACGGTGGCATTGGGCACGTCTATGCCCACTTCAATAACGGGGGTAGCCACCAAAATGTCGGTTTTGTGGGCGGCAAAATCTTTCATCACGTTTTCTTTTTCCGTGCGGCTCATTTGCCCGTGCAGCATTGCCAGTTTAAATTGCGGGAACACTTCTTTTAGCTTTTCAAATTCTTCACTGACGGCTTTGGCGGATATGTTTTCGCTTTCTTCTATTAAAGGATAAACGATATAGGCTTGGCGCCCTTTTTGCACTTCTTCGGCAACAATATGCCGCGCCTGGTATTCGTCGGCCATTTGCGTGGCGATGGGCCGGCGCCCCGGCGGCAGCTGCGTAATGGTGGATACGGCCAGATCCCCGTAAAAGGCCAAAGCCAGCGTGCGCGGAATGGGGGTGGCGGTCATCGTAAGCAAATCTAAACGGGCCGTTTTTTCTTTCAATTTGGCGCGCTGTTTGACGCCAAAGCGGTGCTGTTCGTCAATAACGGCCAGTTTAAGATTTTTAAATTGAACGTCATCCTGTATAAGGGCGTGTGTGCCGACTATAACGGACAGAGAGCCGTCGGCCAAAGCGGCTAAAATTTTTTTGCGTTCGGGCGTTTTGGTGCTGGAGGTCAGCACGGCTACCGGTACTTTTAATTTTTTTAATATTTTTTGAAAGGTTAAAAAGTGTTGTTCGGCTAAAATTTCCGTGGGGGCCATAATGGCGCTTTGATAGCCGTTTTCGGCCGCCAGCAGCATAGCCGAAAGCGCCACCAGCGTCTTGCCCGAGCCTACATCCCCCTGCAGCAGCCGGTTCATAGGCAGAGGGGACTGCAAATCGGCAAAGATTTCGTTAATAACCTTTTTTTGGCTGGGCGTAAAATCAAACCCCAGGTTTTTGCGGAAGGGGGTAAGCAGATTTTTCTTTATTTCATAACTGTAGCCTTTGGCAATGGCTTTTGTCTGCGTACGTTTAATGCCCCAAGCGGTGGCCAAGAGCAAAAATTCTTCGTAGGCCAGCCGCGCGCGGGCATTTTCCAGCTCGGCCAGACCGGCGGGGAAATGAATGGCCTTCAGCGCCTGCGTACTGGCTAAAAGGCGGCGTTTCTGGACCAAGGCGGGGGGCAGAATGTCCGGTTCGTTTTGCGCTTCGGCGCTAAAAAGGGCTTCGTGCATATACTGGCGCATTTGCTTGTTGGTCAGCCCTTCGGTTAAACCGTAAATGGGAGTGATTCGCCCCGTCTGCCAGGCGCTTTCGGGCGCGTTGGCGGGGTAATATTCTTCCACGGTTATTTTATTGTCAAAAAAATTGTTGCGGCTTTCTTTGCGGCCGATTACCCAAATTTCGGCATTTATTTTAAAATCTTTTTTAAGCATTCCGAACGGGTCAAACCGAAAATTATGAAACGTACGCCGTTTAAACCACGTGCATTCTATTTGATTGTTGACCTCATCGGCCAAAAAGGCTTTAAATATCAGCACGGAACGGGCCGGTATGGTTTGCGTGCGCAGCACGCGTCCTTTAAATACCGTTAAAGACGGCGGGTTTAAACCGTTGTTGGCGGCGTTTTCGCGGCGGTCCTGATACGTGCGCGGATAGTAATGCAGCAGATCCGCCACGGAAAGAATATCCAGCCGCGCCAGTATTTTTGCTTTGGCCGGGCCGATGCCCTTTAAATATTCCACACTGCTCATACGTCTATTTTAGCAATTTAATTTTTGCTACAATGAAAAAAAGGAGGCGTTATGAATTTAGAACTCATTTCTTCCCGCGTCAGCGAACACTTTATTACGCTGGCCGAACAGACGGGCCGCGTATTGGGCGCGCTGGTGATTGCCATTTTAATTTTGGTAATCGGGTTGTATTTATCACGCTTTGTGGGGTCGTATGTAAAGAAATTTCTGGCAAAAATCGCTTTTGACGACAAGACCTCCAAATTGGGCATTAACGAGCTGTGCGTGCGCTTTGGGTTGGGCAAATCGCCTACGTACATTATTTCATTTGTATTGGCTTGGGCGGTTATTTTTTATGCGGTGGTGTTGGCGGCAGACGTATTGCATTTAACGGTCATCCGCGATTTGTTCACCCGCTTTTTGGAATTTATTCCCACGTTGTTTGTTTCCGTACTTATTTTGTTTGCCGGTCTGCTGTTTGGCAAATTGCTCTCTAATATTATTGAAAATTCCGCCAAAGCCAACGGGCTGCGCGGCGGGGCTTTGCTTTCGCGTGCGGTATACGCGTTTGTGGTGTTTTTCTGTGCGCTGATTGCGGTGGAAAATTTGGGTTTTGCCAGCCAGCTGGTCAACAATGTGGCCGTCGTGGTGCTGGCGTCCTTGGGGTTGGCTTTTGCCATTGCCATAGGGCTGGGGGCTAAGCCGCTGGCGGAAGAATTCCTGCGGAGTATATTTGAGCAGGAACTGAAAAATAAAGACAAATAACACGAGTCCCTTTAACTCCCGCCCAACATACGGGCGGGAGTTTTTTATTGGTTTTTTTAGCCATAAGTCTTATAATTATAAGAGGGAGATTCTCTATGAAAAAATGCTTGCAACGGCTGTTTGCCCTAAGTCTGTGCGTTAGCAGCGCCGCGTATGCTTTTGCGGCGCCGTGGGGTGCTTTGCAAGATTACAACCGTACGTCGCAAGGACACGTTACGCCCGGCCGAGTGGGGGAAAACTATCTGCTCAAAAGGGTGCTGGTCGGCCAGCCGCTGCGGGTAACATTAAGCTTCAAAAAACCGTTTTCGGAAAAAAAGAAGGTGTATGCCCAAAAGATAGAACAAGCCTATAATCAGTGGTTTTCTTATCCGGCCCGATTAATTCGCCAAAGCGGCAGAGAGGAAGAATTTGCCGACATCTTGCCTTTGCTGGATAAAGGCATACAGGTGGAATTTTGTGACGATAGCACGCAGGCTGATATTACCATTAGTGTGCTCCCTTTTGCCCTGATGAGAAGAATTTGCGGTCCTTCCGCTTACGGTTGCTATAAGCGGCCGGAAAACAGCCTACCTCAAATTATTATAACGGAAGATAAATGGCTTTCCAAGGTATTATCGTTTGGCCAAGGCGGGGCAAAATATCTTTTTTTACACGAAACGGGCCATTCGTTGGGGCTTAGCGACCAGTACGAGCAAGCCCGCAGCAGCACTTCGCATACAATATACAGCACGGAAGGTAGCCGCCCTGCGGTAATGAATAGTTCCCTCCATTTAACTTGCGACGATGCCGACGGTATGATTAACCTGATAGACCTTACCCGCGGCAGCAGCCGCGGGGGAGACTTTGGCTGGCGAAGCCTGTGCAAAAAGTCGGACGTGTATTATGTGCACGGCGCTCCGGCAGATAAATCTCCTTATGCCTTAACGCTCTTGGATAACAGCCGCTTATGGAAAATCGAGCGCTATAAAGGGGGGCAGCTTATTTCGCAAGAGATTTTGCCTTTGGCTTTAGACGGCACTATGTCCCCTTTTCAACCGATAACGGGCACCGTAACGGAAAAAGATAAAACCGGTCGTCCGCTGCGGATGCAAGGCTCGCAGGGAGAAGACATCTATTATGCCTATGTCTATGACCAATATACGCGCCTGGTTACAAAGAATGGAAAAGTGCTTTTGGCGGAAATAAAAACCGTCCGCTATCCTAATTTGCAGAAAGGGAAAAAAGAAAACGTTTTCATTCGTTCCTTTGGGGAAGACGGTCACGTAAGTGCGATAGAATATCGTCGTCCGGTACGGGGCCGCGGCAAGGCCGGCGTTGCCATATACCAAAAAGGGCTGGAACAGGACAAACTGCTCCAGCACATCCGTTTGCAGTTTGACAGACAGGGCAGAATAATAGATCAATTTGTTAATTTCAAAGACGCTGCTAAAACAGGAAAAAATAATGCGTTGGCGCAGCAGATGCAACGTCAAATTTTGCAAAACAAGATACAAGAGCTGGCTGCCGGATATTTGCGCCAGTTTTAAAAGGTTTGCCGCACAGTCTTTGCGGGGCCACGATGCAGGGCAAAGGGACGCCAACACTTGATAAATCGGGTTTATATCCTATAATAATAGATATAGAGTAAAATAAACGGGAGTTTTTATGAAAAATATTACCACGCTTCTTATTGCAACCGCTTTTTTAGCGGCACTGCCTGCCTATGCCGCCCAGAAGACGCAGACGGAAAGCACTTTTCCGCAGGCTTCTGCGGCTGCGCTGAATAATGAAACTTTCCCTGTCGGGCAGGAAACCTTCCCCGGCGGACAAGCAGCCCGGCCGTCTTCAGTAGGGACGTTCCCTGCGCCGCAGAGCACTTTTCCCACATATCCGTCCGGCGGTGCAACGTATCCTTCAGCAAAGGAAACCTACCCGACGTATGCCGCCACGTATCCGGAAGACAAAACCGACAAAAAGGCTATTAAAAAGAAAGCCCGCGAGTTAAACGAAGATGTACAGTCCACCGGCCAGAAAGTGGTTTTTGCCGACGGGAGGGAATCAACGGTGTATGTGCGGGAAGATTTACTGCGCAAAGACCTTAAAAAGATGCCGGTTTTTTTAGAGGACGGCTCCACGGTATATATGACACCTAAACAGGCAAGTCGTTATTTAAAACGAAAAGAAAAAAGGCAAAAACGCCAAGAAGTTAAACAAAGCCGCAAAGAGCAAAGCCTGGAAAAGGCCCTCCGAGCGCAAATAGAGCAGCAGGATAAAAAAGAACATTCTTAATGCAACAATAAAAAAGCCCCGTTTTATGCGGGGCTTTTTTATGGCTTGAATTTGCTTAAGGCGCAGCCGGTTATTCCTGATAGTCTTTGAGCATTTTGGTGCGGCTGGGGTGGCGCAGTTTGCGGATAGCTTTGGCTTCTATCTGGCGCACGCGTTCGCGGGTAACGTTAAACATTTTGCCCACTTCTTCCAAGGTGCGCGGATAGCCCGAATCAATACCAAAGCGCAGGCGGATAATTTTGGCTTCCCGTTCCGAAAGGGTATTTAACACTTCGGCCACTTCCTGCTTGCGCAGGAAATCTACGGCAGAAGTGGTCGGGTTGGGGCCGTTTTTATCTTCAATAAAGTCTTCCAAATTAGAGTCTTCGTCTTCGCCGATAGGCGTGGACAGAGAAATCGGGTCCTGCATAATTTTAAGCACGCTTTTCACCTTTTCCACCGACAGGCGCAGCGTTTTGGAATAATCTTCCAGCGTCGGTTCACGGCCGTGTTCCTGGCGGAATTTATTGGTAACTTTGGTCAGTTTGGACACCAGCTCTTTCATATGCACCGGAATGCGGATGGTGTTTGCCTGGTCGGCAATGGCGCGGTTAATGCTTTGGCGTATCCACCAGGTGGCATAGGTGGAAAATTTAAAACCGCGTTTATATTCAAATTTTTCCACGGCTTTCATCAGTCCCAGGCCGCCTTCCTGAATTAAATCGGAAAGTTCCAAATTGGAGTTAACGTGTTTTTTGGCAATAGACACTACCAAACGCAGGTTGGCTTTAATTAGTTTAAGCTTGTCTTGCAAAATCATATCTTCAAAAAACACGATGCGGTCGTTAAAGGACAAAAATTCTTTTTCCGTCATAGGCAGCGCTTCCACCATACGGTCGTGGCGGGCGCGTACGCCTTCAATGTTAGCTAAGGCTTTTTCCAGTTCTTCCAGAGAAAATTTGGTTTTCTTTTTAAATTCTTTCTCGCTTATCTTTTTGTTTTTATAGGCATTTACCAGTTTTTTTACTTCGGCGTAGGGACCGAAAAAAGCGTCAAAGCGTTCCATATCATTGCGGGTTTCGGTCAGGCGGTCGGCCAAGTTCTTGATTTTGTTTGTTAAGCGTTTAATTTTGTTTTGGTTTAAATTCAGTTTGATAATGCGCGCCACCACTTCTTTCTGTTTTTCTTCCAGCAGCTCAATATGGTGGTTGCGTTTTTTTTCGGACAATTTGCCTTCGCGCAATTCTTTCATCAGTTTGGTAATTTCCTGCTCGCGTTTGCTGATAAACTGCGCCGCTTCTTTAAGTTTTTTGCGCATATTGTTCAGCTCGCGCGTGGTGCGTTTGCCGCGGGGCATAAGCTCTTTAGTGGTCATTTCTTCCTGATCCACCAATTCTTCCCAGTTGCATATTTCGCGCATCGTGATGGGCGATTCCAGCACCAGTTTGCGCAGTTCTTTTTCCCGTTCGCGTATATTGCGCGCCAGCGTAATTTCTTCGTCGCGGGTCAGCAGCGGCACTTTACCCATTTCCGAAAGGTACATACGGATAGAGTTGGAAATATCCGGGTTGGAGGAGGCCCACTCGTCGGTATACACTTCTTTGTCGGCCAAAGAGGCGGACTTTATTTTTTTGTCATCCACCACCTGTATGCCCATATCTTCCAGCGTACCCATCAGACCGTCAATGTCTTCGGCGCTCATAGCGTTGGTCGTCAGCGAGCGGTTGATTTCGTCCAACGAAAGCATCCCGCTTTCTTTGCCCGTTTCCACCAACTCTTTTAAAGCCTTATTTCCCGAATTTGCCATTTGTGTTGTACCTCTTTTCCGCTAATTTTTTAATTTGTTCTGCAACTGTGCCAGCTGCTGCAAAAGGCCGGCGGGCACGTGCCCCGCGCCGGCAGTTTTAATCTGTTGGCGCACGGCGGTCAGCTTGCGCTGGATAGCTTCTTTTTCCACCGCTTTTTTGCAGGAAGCTATATCCCGCTGCGCCTGAAAATCTTTCGGCAATTCCTCCATACACAGCCGCACCGCCAGTTTGCTTTGCTGGGGCAGGGCATCGCATACGCGGTCTATAAACCCTTCTTGCCGCGGGTTTTCTTTGGCGGCGGCACAGACCGCTTGCAGCAGGCTTGCCAAGGCCTTGCTGTCAAAAGATTCGGCCAATTCTTCACAGCCCGCCGCATATTGCGGAAAGCGAAGCAGCCACGAAACCAAATTTTCTTCCGCCGTATTGAACGCAACGCTTGCCTGCTTTTGCGGCGCTTGCGGCGTTTGAACGGCATTAAAACGCTGTTTAAAACGCGAGGCCGCCCGTTCCCGCTCGCGCAGGCGCTCCAGCACCAGTTCTTCATCTACGCCAACACGTTCGGCAATATATTTTGCCCATTCGCGGCGCACAATCGGGTCGGGCTGTTTGAGCAACGTATCGGTCAGCTCGCTCACAATGGCCGTTTTGGCTTGCGGCTGCAGCGGCTGCGGATATAAGTCCAACTGCAGGCGGGTATGGAACTCTATCAAATCTTGCGCGTTGTTAAGTATGTTTTCAAAACTTTCTTTGCCGTATTGGGCTATATACTCGTCAGGGTCCAACCCGCCGGACAGGGAAGCCACTTTAACAAACAGCCCCTGTTCAATAAGAATCAACGCCCCGCGCAGCGCCGCTTTAATACCGGCGGCATCGGGGTCAAAAAGCACGATGACGTTGTCTGCATAGCGTTTAAGCAGCTTGGCGTGCTCGGCCGTTAAACTGGTGCCCAGCGGAGCCACCGTATTGTCAAAGCCGGCCTGATGGCAGGCAATTACGTCCATATAGCCTTCCAACAGTACACTGCGGCCCGCCTTGCGTATGGCGGGGCCTGCAAAATTTAAGCCGTAAAGCACTTGGCTTTTGCTAAAGAGCAGCGTTTCGGGCGAGTTTAAATATTTCGGCTCGCCTTCACCCAAGATACGTCCGCCGAAGCCGACCGTTTCCCCGCGTTGGTTGATGATGGGGAACATCAGCCGCCCGCGGAAATAATCGCGCGCGCCGTAGGCCGTCTGCACGCACAGCCCCACTTCTTTAAGTTGCTGGGCCGTATATTTGGCCGCTTGGGCCGCCTTGCACAGACCGACGGCATCGTTTTTGGCAAAGCCGAGTTCAAATTTTTGGGCGGTTTCTTTGGTAAGCCCGCGTTTTTTAATATATTCGCGGGCAAACTCGCCGCCGGCGCTCATCAGGTTTTTATGATAGAACCCTTTGGCAAAGTCCAGCGTTTTGCGCGCATTAATGCGCTGCTGTTCCGCGGCCGAAAACCCGCCCTGCGGGCGGTATTCCACGCCGGCCATATCGGCCAGTTTGCGTACGGCCTCGTTAAAAGTTAAATTTTCAATTTTCATCAGGAAGTCAAAAATGTCGCCGCCTTCCTGACAGCCGAAACAATAATACAGCCCCTTTTCGCCGTCCACGTTAAAAGAGGGCGTTTTTTCTTTATGGAACGGGCAGCTGGCCTTCCAGGTGCGGCCCGTTTTTTTTAAATGCGGGACATACTGGCGCACCAATTCCACAATGTCTATACGCTGCTTGATTTTTTCTGCCAGATTTTCCTGCATAGAGCTCTTTATTGTCGTCGGTATACCGTACGCGCGTATGCGCCCGCGCGCGCAGGCCAAAGAAGGCAATAGCCCTCGGTCTCCCTCGGACTATTGCCTGAAAAACTGCTGGTATTAATAGCGCCGGCGTTTGGTGCGGCGGGCGCGTCTTTGCGCTTCCTGCGATTTGATTTTGCGCTTCACGCTGGGCGGCATATAGGTCTCGCGGCGTTTGATTTCCTTGAGGATGCCGTTCTTTTCGCATTCGCGTTTGAAACGTTTGATTGCTTCTTCCAGGTGTTCAGCGTCTCTGACTTTCACAAAAACCATTAACTTTTTCACCACCTTCTGTTGCCAGCAAAAAATCGGTACATATATTATATAAAACTTTCCGCTTTTTGTGGCAAATTGCCCCGTATGCAAAGCAAAATTTGTTTTTTTGCCTGCCGCAACAGGAAGGGACTTGCTTTGTTTTTTTTTTTTGATAAATTTTATCAGACGATAAAATTTATCAAAAAAGAGGTTTTGAATGAAAAAACGTTTTAAAAGCAATACAGGCGGCTTTACGCTTATTGAGCTTTTGGTGGTGGTGCTGATTATCGGCATTTTGGCAGCTATTGCCCTGCCGCAGTATGAGGTAGCCGTATTAAAAACCAGAATGGCTACGGTTTTGCCTATGATGAAAGCAATTAAAGAAGCCAATGAACGCTATTATATGATTAATGGTTTTTATCCGGATGATTTATCTGTTCTTGATATACAGTTACCGGAAGGAAAGGAAACGTCGGCTAGTCATATTTTATATGACAATGGAATATATATAGACAATCTTAGTTCTCCTAGTGTAGGAGGTGATGTAATTGGAGGCTTATGGGACAGTAATGGAAAATGTTTTATTCGTATGTTTTATGATAATTCTCCAAGCCCGGGCGTTATTACCTGTGGGGATAACAATATTCCCAGTTACGGGAACCAGAGTGCCAATCATCCCAAGTGTCAGCAAATTTGCAAAAGTATGGGTTATTAACGGATAAATTATAAACACCCCCTGTTCTGTTGAGTGGGGGTGTTTTTTGTTGGCTAAGGAGTTTAAAAAGCTTGCTTTGTTTTTTTTTTTTGATAAATTTTATCAGATGATAAAATTTATCAAAAAAGAGGTTTTGAATGAAAAAACGTTTTAAAAGCAATACAGGCGGCTTTACGCTTATTGAGCTTTTGGTGGTGGTGTTGATTATCGGCATTTTGGCAGCTATTGCTTTGCCGCAGTATGAAAAGGCCGTGTTTAAAAGCCGTGTGGCGGCGGCTTTGCCGTGGTATAAAATTTTCCGTGAGGGGAAAAGAATGGTGGTAATGGAAGGCGGCAGCTCGGCACAGGATTTTCGTTTAATTTTAAATGCGGCGGGCGTTTCTGGAGGAGAAGTTACGTGCCCAGAATCTAATATTAATGCAGAAGGTTGGTGTGGCCCTTATAGTACGATGAAGTTGCCGGACGGACAGACGTTCCAATGGAATAATAATGAAATAGGTATTAGTTACTATAATGGGGCGCGCACTTCGGCGGTTACGTTATCTATGGCTTTTAATAACCCCGGCCCCAATCAGGAAACCTATGCTTTGTATTGTATCCCGGGCGGACGGGAGCCGGAGTGGGGTGAAACAAGATGCAAAATGCTTGCCCCGGGCGTTCAAAAAGGCATATGCCGTTTATCCAGAGAGTGCTATAAAATGGATTTATAATCCAAGCAAAACAAAACCCCCGCCAAAAAGCGGGGGTTTTGTTTTGCGGGTAAAACTATTTTTTAAGTTCTGCAATAAACGCGTCCGTTTGCGCCAGGTCTTTGCGTACGGCGTCTTTTTCGGCGCGGCGTTTATATTCAAACTGGCCGTCTTTTACCGTGCGGCTGCTGATGACCACGCGGTGCGGCAGGCCCATTAAATCGGCGTCTTTAAATTTAACGCCCGGGCGTTCGTCACGGTCGTCCATCAGCACGGTGAGGCCGGCCGCTTCCAGCTTGGCGGACATTTCGTCTGCGGCTTTTTTGACGTCGGGGTTAGAGTCGTAATCAATGGCGATAAGCGAAACGTCAAACGGGGCAATAGGCGCGGGCCAGATAATGCCGTTGTCGTCGTGGCTTTGCTCAATGGCGGCGGCCACCACACGGCTGATGCCAATGCCGTAGCAGCCCATAATAAACGGGTTAGCCTTTTGTTTTTCGTCCAAGAATTCGGCCTTCATCGCGGCGGAATATTTGGTGCCCAGTTTGAACACGTGGCCCACTTCAATGCCGCGGGTAAAGTTAAACTTGGCGCCGCATTTGGCGCAGCAGTCGCCTTCGGAAGCGATTTTCAGGTCGCAGTAAGCGTCCACCACAATGTCGCGCGACGGGTTGACGTTGATAACGTGTACGTCCACCTCGTTGCCGCCGGCCACGCCGTTGACCACGCCTTTGACGTAGTTATCGGCATAAATTTTGATTTTGGGGTTTCTTTGTTTCAAGCCCTGCGGGCCGGCAAATCCGACGGGGGAACCCGTTACCTGCGTGTACACTTCTTCGCTGGCTTTTTCCAGCTCGGTGCATTTGAGCAGGCTGCGCAGTTTGGGTTCGTTCAGTTCGTGATCGCCGCGCACCAAGGCCACCACCGGTTCGCCGTCGGCGGTAAATACCAGCAGTTTAATCAGTTTGTCCGTGCCGACGTGTAGCAGGTTGGCCACGTCTTCCACCGTATAGGCTTTGGGGGTGGGGCGTTTTTCCATCGGTTTAAAATCGGCTTCGTTTACGGTAAATTCGGGCGTTTTAACGGCGGCCTTTTCCGTATTGGCGGCGTACCCGCAGGAGGGGCAGTCGGCAATGGCGTCTTCGCCGTTGTCGGCCAGCACCATAAACTCGTGCGAAAAGTTGCCGCCGATGGCGCCGGTGTCGGCTTCCACGGCTTTAAACTTAAAGCCGCAGCGGGTGAACACGCGTGTATAGGCATCATACATACGCTGATACCAGTCGGAAGCTTGTTCTTCGGTGGCGCAGAAGGAATAGGCGTCTTTCATATAAAATTCGCGCGCGCGCATTACGCCGAAGCGGGGGCGTATTTCGTCGCGGAATTTGGTGCCGAACTGATAGAGGCAGAACGGCAGCTGTTTGTAGGAAGATACGTCTTTGCGGACTAAATCGGTGATGACTTCTTCGGCCGTGGGGGCCACGCAGAACTCGGCTTTTTTGCGGTCCTGTATTTTGAGCAGCTGGTCGCCAAAGTGTTCCCAACGGCCGGTTTCCTGCCACAGCTCTTTGGGCTGCACTACCGGCAGCCACACTTCGCACGCGCCGGCGCGGTCCATTTCTTCGCGCACGATGTTTTCCACTTTTTTAAGCACTTTCAAACCCAGCGGCAGCCATTCATACAGGCCGCTGCCCAGTTTGCGGATAAGCCCCGCGCGGATCATCAGTTTGGCAGATAAATTGTCGGCGTCTTTGGGCGCTTCTTTTAGTGTAGGTACGTAGTAATTGGATAATTTCATTTTATGTCCTTTCTGCGGCCTGCCGGTGCGGCAAGGCCCGTTCGGGTTTATTTTTGGCCGAACTCGTTTATTTTTTCAATTAAAAAATCTACCCATTTTTCTTGGGGGAGCTTAAAAAGGGTTTGCCCTTTTTCAAAGTACAGCCCTTCGCCGCGGCCGCCGGCAATGCCAAAGTCGGCGTCGCGCGCTTCGCCGGGGCCGTTGACGGCACATCCCATAACGGCAATTTTAAGGCCGGTGGCTTTGCGCAAAAGTTCTTTGTTGCCGTAAATGCGTTTTTCCAGCTCGCGCACGGTGCCGGCCACATTTACCTGCGTGCGGCCGCACGTGGGGCAGGAAATCAAATTCGGCCCGTACTGGCGCAAGTGCAAGGCTTTTAAAATTTCATACGCGGCGCGCACCTGCAAGGCGGGGTCTTCGGTCAAAGACACGCGGATCGTGGCCCCGATGCCTTTTTGCAACAGCGTGCCCAGCGCAATGGCGCTTTTGACCGTGCCGCTTAAAAAGCTGCCCGCTTCGGTCAGGCCGATGTGCAGGGGAATATCGCTTTGGGAGGCAAAAAGTTCATTGGCTTTTAGGGTGCGGGCAAAATCGTCCGACTTTAAAGAGACGACCACATCTTTAAAGTTCAGTTGTTCCAAAATATTGGCCTGTTCCAAGGCTTCCTGCACCATAATTTGGGCCCATTTATCATCGGTTAAATCTACCTGGCCGGCTACGCTTTTAAGGTATTTGACCGAACCTGCATTAACGCCGATGCGTATGGCCACGCCGCGGTCTGCACAAGCTTTGACCACCTCTTTGGTATTTTCTATAGAGCCGATATTGCCGGGGTTAATGCGCACTTTGTCTACGCCTTGTTTCACTGCTTCCAGCGCCAGTTTATAGTCAAAGTGAATGTCTGCCACCAGCGGGGTGTGGATGCGTTTTTTAATTTCGCCCAGGGTTTGGGCGGCCTGTATGTCCGGCACGGCCACGCGGTTAATTTCGCAGCCGGCGTTTTCCAGCTGGATAATTTGGGCGACTGTTGCGTCTGCATCGCGCGTGTCGGTATTGCACATACTCTGCACGCGCACGGGGTTGCCCGTGCCCAAAATATAGGGACCTACTTTGACTTGTCTGGTTTTATACATTATTTGCCTTCTTGCGCGGCGTCATTTTGCGCCGGCGCGGGAGTGTTTTCGCCTGCCGTTTGCGTAGCGGTGACGGCGGCTTTGGGTTTAAAGAAAATGCGTTTAATATCGGCATACGAGGCATACACCACCAGCAGCATCAGCAGGTAAAAACCTACATTGGCCGCACGCATAATGTTTTTGGTGGAGGGGAGTTTGCCCGTCAGCCCTTCCCACAAATAGACCAACGCATAGCCGCCGTCCAATATGGGAATGGGAAACAGGTTAAACATACCTACCGCCAAAGAAAGCATACCGATTAAGAAAATAAAGTCCAGCCAGCCGCGGTGCACGGACTGGTGAATAATGTTTACAATGCCGATAGGGCCGGCCACGTCGGGCGCTTTTTTGTGGGTAATACTGTCCCACAAGGACAGCAAAGAAAATTTGGTCCAGTACCAGCATTGATAGACGCCCAACCCGACGGAGGAAAACAACCCCATTTCTTTCATTTGCGGGGCTACCACAATGCCCAGCAGATTGGGTTTGTCCTGCAAAAAGTCTTGTTCTTTAATGGTCAAATTAAGGGTTTCCGTTCCGCGGGTAAGCGTTAGGGCCAGGTCGCCTTGGCGGTCTTTCATATAGTCCATTAAATCTTTCCAGGAAGATATGTTTTGCCCGTTCATTATGGTAATAATATCGTCTTGCTGCAGGCCGGCTTTATCGGCGGGATAATTTTCCACCACGGCGCCTACTTGGGCCGGCAGTTTGACGGGGTCCGTTTCCGGCATACCTTTTGCGTAAATCAAGGCGGAAAAGATGACCGCCGCCAGTACATAATTAAACAAAGCGCCGTTGATAACCATAAAAAATTTGGCATACCATTTTTTGGCGGCAAATTCGTTGGGTTTGGGGGCTTCTTTGCTGTCGTCTTCCACAAACATTTGGCCTTCGGGTTCCACAAAACCGCCAAACGGAATGGCGCGAATTTGAAAGTCCGTCCCTTTGGCCGATTTTTTGTGCCACAAAATTTTGCCAAACCCGAAGGAAAATTCTTTCACCCCGATGCCGGTCAAACGGCAGGCGATAAAGTGCCCGAACTCGTGAATAATGACAATCGGGCTGAGCACCACGATAACGGCTATAACGGAAAGCAACATAAATACCCCTTATAAAATGACTTTTTTGTATTTCTTTTCTTTTAAATTAGCCAAAGCCTTTTCGCGGCCCCAGGCGTCGGCTTCCGCCGCTTGGTTTAGCGTAATGCGGCCGGTGCGGCCGTAGGTTTCTTTAAGCACGCTGTAAATCAGTTTGGCTATATCGGTAAATTTGATTTGTTCTTTTAAGAAAGCGTCCACCGCCACTTCGTCCGCGGCGCTGAGCACCGCCGGAAAAATGCTGCCGCGCTGCTGGGCCGACAGGGCCAGCTCCAAGCACGGGAAGCGGTCAAAGTCCGGCTCAAAAAATTCCAGCTTCTGCGCTTGAAAAAGGTTCAGCGGCTTAACCGGACTGGGCATACGTTTGGGATACGTAACGGCGTATTGAATGGGAATGCGCATATCCGGCTCGCTCATTTCGGCCAAAATGGCGCCGTCCACATATTCTACGGCAGAGTGGATAAGCGATTGCGGATGAATAACGATTTGCACCTTTTCCTGCGGAAGCGAAAACAAATTCATAATTTCTATGGCTTCAAAGCCTTTGTTCATCAGCGTGGCAGAATCTACGGTAATTTTTTTGCCCATCTTCCAGCGCGGGTGGTTGAGGGCTTCTGCCGGCTTGACGGTAGAAAGCGATTTTTTGCGCTTGGCAAACGGCCCGCCTGATGCCGTCAAAAACACGCGGGAAATAGACTCGTTGGCGCGGTCGTAATTGTGGGCGTCTGTTTCTTCCATACATTGGAAAATGGCCGAAGGCTCGCTGTCCACCGGAATAATGGTGGCGTTCCAGCGGCGGCATTCCTGCATAACGGTTTGCCCTGCCATTACCATAGGCTCTTTGTTGGCAAGAGCGATGGTTTTGCCCGCTTTTATGGCGGCAATTAAGGGTTGAAACCCCACCGAGCCGACTAAACCGTTAATCACCAAATGGGCCGAAGGCAGTGCGGCCAAAAAAGTAAGGCTTTCCATATCCGGCGGCAGCAGCTGCGTGCCGCGGGGCATTTGTCCTTTTAAAATTTCGTAACTGGCAGGGTCCAGCACGGCGGCAAAGCGCGGTTTAAAAAGATGTACCTGCTTTAAAAAAAGCTCTGTATTGCGGTTGGCGCTCATTCCAAGCACGCGGTACTGCGGCCCCAGCCGCGCAATCACATCCAGCGACGATGTGCCTATAGAACCGGTTGAACCCAGAACGATGATGTTTTTCATAAGGTGTACAAAACTACGTAATAGAAAACCGGCGCCAGCAAAAGATAAGAATCAAAACGGTCTAAAAAACCGCCGTGGCCGGGCAGCAGGTTAGACGAGTCCTTTACGCCGGTGCTGCGCTTGATGACCGATTCGGCCAAGTCGGAAACCTGCCCGATAACCGCCACCAAAAGCCCCAGCCATATAGCTTCCTGCACACTAAAAAGCGTAGGCAAAAACAAATGGCGCATAAGCAGCGCACCCGCTACGGCCAGCACCGTACCGCCGATGGCCCCTTCCCACGTTTTCTTGGGGCTGACTTCTTGGTTTAGTTTATGGCGCCCCAAAAAACGGCCGGTAAAATAGGCCCCCGTATCGCAAATCCACACGGTGATAATCATAAATAAGGTAAGGTATTCGCCGTACTGGGCAATATCGCGTATATTAATAAGGTGTGCCAAAGACCATGGAATCAGAAAAATACCCGTAAATGTGTTGGCCACCCGCTCCCAGCTGCGGTGCGGGGTAAGCACTTCGATAAAAAGCACGCCGAAAATGACCACGCTGATGGCAAAAGGATAAAGGTTATCCGGCAATTCCAGCGAGGGTAAATTGGCCCGTCCCAAAATGGCCACCGCCGCCATAATCAGCCCAAAAAGCATCAGCGAGACCATATGCACCGGTTTTTTGCCGGCAGTCAGCACCAAGCCGTATTCGTATAAACACAGCAAGATGACACAGGCCGTAAAGGCCATATACACCACGCCGCCAAAGTGAATGGCGGCCAAAATAACAGGTATGCCGATAACGGCAGTTAAAATACGGGGAAGTAGCATAAAATTATTTTAGCAAATATAGATAAAAAACGGGAACGATTGAAAAATAAACCGAAGAGAATATCAAAAAGAATAAGGCCCCATTATTTTGTTATAATTTAAAAAAATCAGTCTGACGAGGATAAAATGAAAAACAAAGGGTTTACCTTAATTGAGTTACTTGTAGTTGTCTTGATTATCGGCATTTTGGCCGCGGTTGCCTTGCCGCAGTATCGTATATCCGTTGAAAAAAGCAAAATGGCGGAAATCTATACTGCTGTAGGCGTTATGCGCACCAATTTTGCTATGTGTGAGCTGCAGACCTGCGAAGGGGATGTTCCTTATTTTTCCGGCATCGGTTTTACAGAGCCTGTAGATGACGGAACAGGATATCAAGGAAGCGGAAAGTATTATACCTTTATGGCTACCCCGTATGGGTTTGGTATGTTTTGGCCGAAATCTTTTGCTTCGTCTAGTGATGCAGACTATGCCATTGCGTGGGCTCCTCATTCCAGAGATACGGAAGAAATATTGGCCTGCGCCGGCCAGACAGAATTTGGCAAAAGATTCTGTAAATCTTTGTGTGGCTACGAAGAATGTGATATAAACCGCCATACCGAAGGTATCGGAATATAATCGCGGAGATTTTAAAAAGGCCTCTGCTTTGGCAGAGGCTTTTTTATTGATAAAACCAAACGGCTTGACTTGTTTTTTTTTTTTGATAAATTTTGCGTATGTGCAAAATTTATCAAAAAAACACTATTTGTTCTGAAAACCCCGCCAAAGGCAAATTGGGCGGGTTTACGCTTATTGAGCTTTTGGTGGTGGTGCTGATTATTGGCATTTTGGCGGCTATTGCGCTGCCGCAATATGAAAAAGCGGTGGAAAAAACCCGCGCGGTGGAAGCGGTTACTATGCTGCGTGCTTTGCAGAATTCCCTAAACGTATATATAATGACTAATGGGGAAACAATTACCAGCTTAGATGATTTGGATATTAAAGTTCCCGAAAACAGTTATTACAGATATGAAAACGGGGGATGCGGTATTATTGCCCATCATCCACAAAAGAATTTGGGGTTTGAGTTTTGTCAGCAGTTTACTGGTTGGGGAGGGGCACAATTCTGTATAGCCCCGCAAGCGGATGAAAAACTAAATAATATTTGTAAATCTTTGGGGTCTTCCGTTATAGATCATAATAATGGTAGTAATAATTATTATAAACTTAATTAATAAATTTAGTTTTAGCTTTGTAAAAAGATGGATATCCTTAGCTTAAAGAGCCCCCGTGTGTATGCGCGGGGGCTCAAAAATTGGTATCATTTACATATATATATTGTAATGGAGATATTACCCCATGGCAAAAAATGACCTGACTACCAGGAACCTGATGTTGGACAGTTTGAAGCAATATGCCAAGAACAGGATTTCCCACGAGTTTCTCCGCGAACACGACGCGAAGAACGAAATTCCCCTAGATATTTTAAAAGAGATGTACGACCACGACGTGCTGGGCGTGCATCTTTTGCTTATTCCCGAAGAATACGGCGGCCTCGGCGGCCAGACGACCGAAATCTACCGCGTTTGCGAACAGCTGGCGCGCATTGATTTGGGTATCGCCACCGGCGTGTTTGCCACCTTCTTGGGCAGCGACCCGATTAACGTAGGCGGCACCCCGGAACAAAAGGCCAAATGGTTCCAAAAAATTGCGCACGAAAACAAACTGGTCGCTTACGGCGCGACGGAAGCCGACGCCGGCTCTGACCTGGTGTCTTTGCGCACCCGTGCCGACCGCGTGGAAAAGGACGGCAAAATCGTCGGTTATAAAATCACCGGCAGCAAAATGTGGATTTCCAACGGCGGCGTAGCCGATATTTACACCGTGCTGGCTTTGGCCCCGGGCGGCCCGAGCTGGTTTATTGTGGAAAAAGGCACCCCCGGCTTTACGCAGGACGCGCACGAAGACAAACACGGCATTCGCTTGTCCAACACTGCCGGTTTGGCTTTTGACGAAGTGTACGTGCCGGCCGAAAATTTAATCGGTTTGGAAGAAGGCAAAGGGTTCCTGCAGGCGCAGGCCGTGTTTGGCTATACGCGCCTTATGGTAGCCGCGTTTGGTTTGGGCGCCGGCGAAGAAGCCGTAGAAACCGCTTTAATTTACGCCCAGCAGCGCATTCAGGCCGGCGGCCCGCTGGCCCAAAAGCAGGGCTTTATGCTTAAGCTCATCACCCCGCACTATGTGCGCTTTGAAGCGGCCCGCGCGTACATTGACTGGACGGCCAAACAGCTGGAAGTCAATAACCACGGCTTAGCCACTGAAGGCGCCATTGCCAAACTCTATGCCACCGAATCGGGCAACAAGGCCGCCGAAGATTCCATTCAGGCGATGGGCGGTTTCGGCTATACCAAAGAATTTGCGGTGGAAAAAATTAAACGCGACGTCAAAATTACCTGCATTTACGAAGGCACCAGCGAAGTGCTGGAAATGACCATCTTCCGCGGCCGCTGGCAGGAACACCTCAAGACCCGCGGTCAGTACTACATCAAACAAGCCGAAGAATTTGAAGCCATTCACGCGCAGCACCCCGATGTGGGTGCAGACAGCGTGGCCTTGGGTTTGCGCGCTTTGGCCCGCGTGCTGGAAGACTGCCGCGCCCAGAAACTGACCCGCCACCAGTATATTACCTTTATGCTGGGCGACCTGATCAGCGAAGCGGAAGTGGCCGCCGTTTTTGCGCGCCAGTGCGCCGAAGGCAAAGTGACCGAAGGCAGCCGCTTTGACTTAAATACGCTCAAAGTAATGTCTCGCGTCAATGCCCGCTTGAGCGCGTTTAAGATTGCCACCGAAGGAATGAAACTCATCTTGGGCGTGGGCGCTGCCTCTGCGCAAGATTTGTCCGCCGGCGTCAATCTGGTCGGCATTGAAGAAAAAATGACCGGCTTGATTAACGACGAAGACCTCGTGTCGGCCAAACTCAGAGATACTTTTAAAGCATAAGGACATACTATGAACATTATCGTATGTATTAAACAAGTACCCGATTCCACCCAGGTCAAGGTGGACCCGAAGACCGGCACCCTCATTCGTGCCGGCGTACCCAGCATTTTAAACCCCTATGACCACTACGCGCTGGAAAAAGCCCTGGCCATTAAAGCCAAAACGGGCGCCAAAGTGACGGTGGTGTCTATGGGCCCCAACCAGGCCGTAGCCGTGCTGCGCCTGGCCTTGGCCTTGGGCGCTGACGAAGGCGTATTGCTTTCCGACCGTGCCTTTGCCGGTTCCGATACGTGGGCCACGTCTTACGCATTGGCCACCACCATTCGGAAAGTCGGCCAGTACGATTTGATCCTCTGCGGCCAAATGGCTATTGACGGCGATACGGCCCAAACGGGCCCCGGCATTGCTTTCCACCTGGGCATCCCGCAAATTACGTTCTGCGACAGCGTGGACAGCGACGGCCAGCACGCCGTAGTCAAAAAGCTCATTGAAGGCGGCCACCAGATTATGCAAGCCGACCTGCCGGTGCTCATCACGATGACGATGCCGGTGGACTATGTGGCCAAATATCCGTCTTTTATGGCGGCGCATAAAGCGCAGGATAAACAAATTTACGTTTGGTCCGCGGCGGACATCAATGCCGACCTGCATAAGGTGGGGTTGGAAGGCTCGCCCACCCGTGTGGCGCGCATTTTCCCGCCGGCTGCCAGAGCCAAAGGCGAAATGATTTCCGGCTCTGCCGAAGAAATGGCCGCCAAGTTTGTTGAAATTTTGAAAAAGGAGAGTTTTGTCAAATGATTCAGGTTGCTTCTAATTGTGTCGGCTGCGGCAAATGCGTGGCCACTTGTCCGTTCGGAGCGCTCTCCTTGGTCAACCGCAAAGCGGTGCCCAACAGCAGCTGCACGATGTGCGGCGCGTGCGTGAGCGTGTGCCCCGTTAAAGCCCTGTCTTTGCCGGCTACGGGTGCGGCCAATGTTAAAAAAGACCTTTCCGCCTACAAAGGCGTGTGGGCCTTTATTGAAATTACCGATGACGGAAAAACCCAAAAGGTGCGCCCCGTGGGCTTTGAACTTTTGTCCAAAGGCCGCGAACTGGCCGACCAGCTGGGCGAAGAACTTTGCGCCGTAGTCATTGGCGACGGCGTGGATAAATATTTTGCCGAGCTGTCTTCTTACGGCGCCGACAAAATTTATGCCGTCAACGGTGCCGCCTATCACGATTACAATACCATTGCGTATGCCAATGCTATGGTAACGCTGATTAAAAAATATAACCCCAGCGTGGTGCTGTTTCCTTCCACGTATATCGGCCGCGATTTGTCCCCGCGCATTTCTTCGGAACTGTTTGTGGGCTTGACGGCCGACTGCACGGGCCTTTCCGTGGCGGACGGTTTGCTTATTCAAACCCGTCCCGCTTTCGGCGGCAACATTATGGCAGACATCAAATGCCCGGACTATCGTCCGCAAATGTCCACCGTGCGCCCCAACGTGTTTAAAAAAGTGGTTACCCGCCCGGGCAGTATGGCGCAAATCGTCAACGAAGCGATTGCCGTGCCCGCCGAAGCGGGCAAGGTGCGCATTATCAGCAAACACTTTGACGAAACTTCCGCCCAGGAAAAATTGGACGAAGCCGAAGTGGTCATTGCCGGCGGCCGCGGTATGAAAGACGCGGCAGGCTTTGCCTTGCTGGATGATTTGGCTGCCGAGCTGGGCGGTGCGGTGGGTGCTTCCCGCGCGGCCATTGACTTGGGACTCAGACCCAAAGAAAAACAGGTCGGTCAGTCCGGCGTAACCGTAGCGGCCAAGCTGTATGTGGCGTGCGGTATTTCCGGCGCGGTGCAGCACATTGTGGGTATGGAACACAGCGACGTGATTATTGCTGTGAACAAAGACGCCAACGCCCCCATCTTTAACGTATGCAAATACGGTTTTGTGGGTGATGCGCGGCAGCTTTTGCCCAAAGTGGTGGACGCCGTAAAAAAAGCCAAAGGCAAATAAGTCTTTCCGTATGCTAAAACCCCGCTCCTGCGAGCGGGGTTTTTTATTGTTTGCAAAATGTGTTTTATCGGCGGCGGGGTATGTGGCGGCGGCTAGCAGGATAAACAAAACCTTATGAGCGGGGCGTGCGCCGGTCTGCCGCCGACGGTGCGGGGTGTTTGCGCGGCAGCAAAAGAACCTTTGTCATATATACCACGGCCAGTGCCAACCAGGCTAAAAAAATAAGCCCGAAGGAAGACATTGCATTGTCCGATGTGCGCCCGTGCCAGCCGTAAAGGGGTGTCATTTCCGTGCGGTAGGCCAGCATAAACCACAAAAAACAGCCGTGCAAAAGGGCAAACCCCAAAACGGACCAAACTTTGCGGTTCATTTTAATCAGCCAGTAAGCTTGAAAAATAAGCCAAATATAGGCCCATTCTGCAGGGTATTGGGTAATTAATTCCATCATATTTTTAACGGTCGGGCCGCGTTTTATGCGCAGGCCCTACATAACAAATTTATTTTATAGCAAAAAGAACCCCGCGCGGTAAAGCGCGGGGGAGGAGGTGATGAATGTTAATCGGTGCGGCTGTAAGCCTTAACGGGCCGTATAGACAGCGTGGGCGCTTCCGCGGCGGGGCATATACGGCAAAGACGCCGTCCAATCTTGCGAAGGGTCCAGCCGGCGTTGGCGGGCGGTTTTGCGCTGCAGCATACGGTTCGTTTGAAAATCAATAAAATCTTGTTCGTTGGCGCTCAAATCTACCACGGCCGCTTTTGTCAGGTACGAACGTAAGGCGTTTACCCGCCGGCGATAGGTATAGAGCAGAATGTTTCTTTTGATTTGTTCCCAAGCGTATTTCATATTATTAGTCTATCGCTTTAGACGGAACAAAAACAGAGTCTTAAGGCCCAAAACCGGTTGTTTTTTGGACCTGTTTTTAATGTGTCGGCCCGGCCCAGACAAACTAGGCCTTTAGACCCATAAAAAACCCGCCTTTCGGCGGGTAGATACAAACGGAAACGGGTTAATCGTAAATAGGTTTATAGTTGGCTGCATCGGCGTTTTTAATCAGGTTGATGGCCGTTAAGGCATTGGGCATACCGATATAAGGCATCGCCTGCACCATAGCCGCCAGCAGGGTTTCTTTACTGTTGCCCGCTTTAAAATTGCCTATAATATGGGCGCTTAGTTGTTTGTCGGCCCCGCCGGCGGCCAAAATGACCAACACCAGCAGTTCTTTTTCTTTTTCGCTTAACCCTTTGCGGGTATAAAAATCTCCAAACGCAAACGAAGTTAAAATATAAGGCACTTTTTCGGCATAGGGTGCGGGCAAGGCCGCCATAGCGGTTTTTACTTCATCACCGTATAAAGGCGTTTGTATTTCAAGCCCTTTGGCATAGCGGGTTTGGTCGGAAACGGTGCCTTGGTCTTTTAAAGGAAGGGGAATGCCGCGTTCTTTTGCCACTTCGTTAAACACGGCAATGGCGTTAAGTGTGCGCGGAAAGCCGATGAACGGCGCACATAAATAAAGTGCTTCCCGCACAGCCAGCGGGGTGTTGCCCACATTTAAAGCCGCATTGATATGGGCTTTTAATTGGGGCAGCGTTTGGATGCTGGCTAAAGAAACGACGGTAATCAGTTCGCGGGTTTTATCGTCCAAATCGCCGATATAAAACACTTCGCCGAATATAAACTCCTGCAGTATTTGCATTAATTCCGGGTCGGTGGGGTCGGCCTGCCTTTGCGCGGCAAACAAGCGTTTAAATGTTTCGTCGGCTTTTTGTGCGCGGGTTTTATTTTCGTCTGCGGCAAAAGCCGGCACGCTTTGCAAAGCCAGCAAACAAAGAGGTAAAAGAAATTGTATTGTTTTTTGCATAGTATTCTCCTTGCAGGGTTGGGGTATAATAGTTATTATAAATGCTGGAGTTCCCTCCAAGTCAATAGGGCCGAAGCGGGGTGTGTAATTGCTATAATAAATAAGGATATGTCCATATTTTCTAAACTTTTTAAACTTTTTCTGACCGTGGTGCTTATGCCGCTTATTCCCATGGCGCTGCTGCTTGCCTACTATCAGAACCGTCAGCAGGACAATATCTTGGAGACGCATTACAATCTGGCGGAAATTGTTTCCTACAACATCAACCATTATACGGAGGAGCTAAACTGGCGCCTGGCTTTCAGCCGGCAGATTCCTTTTTTGTCCGATAAAAAACAAGACGTATCTGCCCTGCTTGCAAACGCGCTGGATACCAACCCCGATTTCGTGCTCTTGGCCGTATTGGACCAAAACGGCCGCGAGCAACTGCGTGTGCGCCGCGGCACAGACGCCGAACCCGGCGAAAAAATAGATTTAAGCGCGGATGCTTCCTTAAACGATATGGCCGCAAACCCGCGTATTTATTTGACGGCCTTGCAGCCTACGGCCGCCGCGCCGGTGGCGGAGTTCGTTTATCCGCTGGCGGACGGGCGTTTTTTATACGGGATATTAAGCTTGTATGAACTGTTGGACCGGCTGCAGCAAATGCGCATTGGCCGTACGGGGCAAGTGTATTTGGCCGCCGCGGACGGCAATTTATTTTTGCTTCCCTTTCAATGGCAGCCGGGTGTAAACGCGGCCGATTTGCAAAAAGTGTTTGAAAACAAAAACCGGTTTATCAAAAAACTGCCTTCCCAAAACGGCGTTATGGTGGGGGCGTATGCATCGGCGGCGCCGTTGGGCGTGTATATAACCGTCTTGCAACCGCGGGAAGAAGCCTTGCGCAGCCTGTATTTTTCTAACATTGTGATTTTTTTGTTTTTGCTGGCTATCGCCACGCTGGCTTATTTTGGGGCGCTGACGTTTTCGCGCAGTTTGGGTGAGCCGATTGCCGCACTGGCGCAAGGCGCGCGGGAAGTTAGCCGCGGCAATTTGGACCACCGGGTAAACGAAGACGCCGGCTGGGGGGAACTGCAACAGCTGATTGTTTCTTTTAATAAAATGACGGCAGATTTAAAAGATTATCAGGCTTTGCAGATTAAAAACCAAGTCAGCGAAATGAAAGAACAGATTTTCCGTTCCGTTGCACACGATTTGCGCGCACCGCTGCTTGGCTTGCAGGGATATATTTATCTGCTTTCCAGCGGCAAAGCTACGGAAGAACAAAAAAAAGAATATTTGCAGCGTATGAAAGAAGGCACACAGAATTTGTCGTCTCTTTTGGAAGACGTATTGGCCGTTTCCCGCGTGCAGGCCGGTATGACGCTGCCGCAGCGGCAAAATCTTTCGGTGCGGCCGCTTTTGCAAAATGTGCTGCATACTATAGAGCCGGCCGCCAAAGAAAAAAATTTGCGGCTGGAGCTGACCTGTGACCAGAACGTAACGGCTTGGGCCGACCCGAAACTGCTGCGGCGTATTGTGACCAATTTGCTTTCCAATGCGGTCAAATTTACCCAACAGGGTTTTATAGAAACACAGGCGTACGAAGAAAACGGCCAGACGGTCGTTTCCGTGCGTGACAGCGGCAAAGGAATGGACGAAAAACAATGCCGCGAAGTTTTTGAAAAATACCGCCAGGTGGACGAAACGGCCGAAGGTTACGGACTGGGGCTTTTTATCAGCCGCCAGCTGGCCCGCGCCCACGGGGGCGACTTGACGGTGCAGTCTTTGCCCGGGCAGGGCAGTACGTTTATTTTGCGTTTGCCTAAGGAGGAAAAATGAGCGTTTTCTGGCGTTTAGTGCTGGCGTATTATATTTGTGCGGTTTTATTTTACAATCAAACTTTCTTTTCCTGGCGGGACCGCCGGCCGCTGCTGGCTTGGGGGTTGCAGGTAGCCGCTTATTTTTTAATCGGCGGTGCATTGACCTGGCCTTATTTAAATATCCCGTGGCCCTTGCTGGGGCTTTGGCCGTTGCCGGCCGTGATATGTGTGGCGGCGTTTGCTTTGTTTGAAGCCACCAACAACAAAATGATGGTCTATCGGGCCGGCCAGCAAAAAGGGCATATTCTTACGTTTGTTATACACGATGTGCTGGCGCTTTTGTTTATTCTGCTTTGTGCGCCGACCAAGGTGCTTTATGAAACGGGCAACCTGATGGCTGAGCCGTGGTTTGTGTTTGCGGTGGGCCTGCTGGTAGTTACCAAAATGTTCAGCGTATTTATTTTTATGACGGAACAAGATTGGTACGGCCGCGATGTGCCCACGATGGACGAAAGTTTTGTAACAATGCTTATGCGCCTGATTTTTTATCTGATGACCTTGCTGCCCGGCTGGCGCTGGGTGCTGTGGTGTGCGGTATGGCTGTGGGCCTGCCGTATGGCACGGCAAAACCGGCTGATGGATTTTTCGCGCTTTGCGCTGTATTTCAGCGCATTCGGTTCTATGGCGGTAGGGTTACTGGTAAAATGGAGTTTCTTTTTGCAATGACAACACCGCTTACTGAAGTAAAATTTGCCTGTTTAGATACCGAAACGACCGGTCTTTCCCCGAAGGAAGGCGGCAAAATATGCGAAATTGCCGTCTCCGTCAGCCAAAATGGCCGCCGGCTGGAAGAATTTTCCACCCTGTTAAACCCCGGTATGCCTATGCACCCCGACGTAATAGCCATACACGGCATTACCAATGAAATGGTAAAAGACGCCCCGTCTTTTGCCGATATTTTGCCGCGTCTTTTGGCTCTTTTGGACGGCTGCGTATTAGTGGCGCACAATGCCGAGTTTGACCTCTCTTTTTTAGATAACGAAACCGCCTCCTGCGGGCTGCGCTTGCCGCACTATCCGGTGGTGGATACGCTGAAATTGGCCCGCAAAAACGGCCGCTTCCACCGCAACAATTTGGGCGTTATAGCCGCTTCGCTGGGCATCAGCGCAGAAGGCGCCCACCGCGCTATGGCAGACGTGCGTATGACGGAAAAAATTCTGTATAACTTTTTGCACGAGTTTGCCCGCTGCGGCGTGCGCACGCTGGAAGAATTACAGCAATATCAGTTTAAACGCCACGCCACGGCCGTGCTGGGACTGACGCCCCTGCCGTGACGGACAGGCGGACACTTTCATATAATATAAGTAATCAGGGCCGCTTTGCGCGGCATATTAAGGAGTGTTTTATGAAAAAAGTAGTTTTAATTATTCGCGACGGCTGGGGTGACGCCAAACCCGGCAAATACAATGCCGTCAGCAACGCCAAAACGCCGAATATGGACAAATATCTGGCTGCGTGGCCGCATACGCAAATTGAAGCGTCCGGCGAGCAGGTGGGGTTGCCTGCAGGCTATATGGGCTCTTCGGAAGTGGGTCACCTGAATATGGGGGCGGGGCGCATTGTGGTGCAGGAACTCAAACGCCTTAAAGACACCATTGAAGACGGTTCTTTGTTTAAGTCGGCTGCGTTTTCGGCCGTAATTGACAACTGCCTTAATAACCATAAAGCGCTGCACGTAATGGGCTTGGTGCAGGACGAAGGCGTCCACGCGCATCAGGACCATTTATTTGCTATTTTAAAATACGCCGCCGGAAAAGGCATTAAACAGGTATATATTCACTTTTTCTCCGACGGACGCGACACGCCGCCGAAATCTTCCATCGGGTTTATCCGCAAGTTGGAAGACGTCATCAAACAATGCGGCGTAGGGCAAATTGCCACTATTCAGGGCCGCTACTATGCTATGGACCGCAGCGAAAACTGGGAACTGACCGACAAAGCCTATAACCTGATTGTGCACGCCCAGGGCGCTCACGCCGCCACGGCCGAAGAAGCCGTACAGACCGACTATGACACCCTCAAAACGCCCGACGGCGGCCCGATGGTAGACGAATATATTCCGCCTACGGTATTGGGGGACTATAAAGGAATGAGCGAAGGCGACAGCGTGATTTTCTTTAACTTCCGCCAAGACCGCGCCATTCAGCTGACCAAAGCGTTTATTGACCCCGCTTATCCGGGCAAAATCAACCGCGTGCCGTGTGTGTACTGCGGGCTGACCAAATATTATGATTCCTTCCCCTATAATGCCCTGCCGTCTATGACCGACGGCGGCGGTATGGATAACCTGCTGGGGCAGGTCATTTCCGACGCAGGCCTGAAGCAGCTGCGCCTGGCCGAAACGCAAAAATTTAAACACGTCACTTCGTTCTTTAACGGCAAGCAAATTCAACCGTATAAAGGCGAAGACCGCATTGAAATTAAGGGGCGTTTTGATCCCGCCACCTTTGCCGAACATCCGGAAATGGAAGCCTACCGCGTGGCGGACGAAGCCGTCAAACAGGTGGAAGGCGGCAAGTATGACTTTATTGTCATTAACTTTGCCAACGGCGATATGGTGGGCCATACCGGCAACTTTAATTCCGTCGTCAAAGCCATTGAAGTGGTGGACGAATGTGTGGGTAAAGTGACCGAAGCCGCCCTGTCCAAGGGTTATGCCGTAATGATTACGGCCGACCACGGCAACGCCGAAGAAATGTGGGACGAAAAAATCAATATGCCCAAAACGGCGCATACGACCAATCTGGTAGATTTCGTCTATGTCAACCCCGACGACGCCAAAGCCAAAATGGCCGCCACGGGCAACTTGGGCGATATAGCCGTAACGGTTCTGCAGGTAATGGGCCTTAAAAAACCGGCCGATATGACTGCCAAGAGCCTGATTGAAAAATAAATTCACTGCCGTATCAAACGGGGACAAACGCAAGTTTGCCCCCGTTTTTGTTTTAGAATAAAAATAAAAAAAGTAAAATAAGCCTATGGAAAGGTATATAAAAGTAAAAGTGCACGCCGGTGAAAAAAAAGAAAAACTGCTGCCAAAGTCCGCCGACACTTTTGAAATTTGGGTCAAAGCCCCTGCCGAACGCGGTTTGGCCAATGCCGCCGTGCGTGCGGCCTTGGCGGCGCATTTGGGCGTGGCGGAAAATAAACTTTTCCTTATTAAAGGGGCTACCTCTCCGGCCAAAATCTTCCTGCTGAGGGAGTAATTTCTCTGGCTCTTCAGATTTTTTTAATTCTTATTTGCCTGATTTGGTGACAAAGGTGCCGTTTGGCAAAACGCGCTTGCTGGAATGCCTTGACTTGTTTTTTTTTTTTGATAAATTTTGCCTATGAGCAAAATTTATCAAAAAAACATTCCCAACGTAGAAAGACCCGTAAAAAGCAAATTTAGTGGTTTTACGCTTATTGAGCTTTTGGTGGTGGTGCTGATTATCGGCATTTTGGCGGCTATTGCCCTGCCGCAGTATGAAAAAGCGGTGCTGAAATCTAAAACGGCTCAACTGTATGTTTTTGCCAAACATTTTAAAGATTTGTGCGCTTTGGACTTAATGGCCGGCGGCAACTGCGAAAAGTTGGAAGATATGGGCTGGGAATATGATATAGACAATTACGAGTTTACCAGCAATGGAAATGGTGAGCCTCTGGAAAAGTTTAAAAGTGCCGGTTTTAACATTCAGCATACCAATTTAAATGCCACTTTTCAGATGGATCCTATCACTGATTTGTATTTTTATGTACGTTATCCCAATTTGTATTGTATGGCCAAGACGGACACCAACGATGTGGCCGAAGGCGTTTGCAAGTCAATGGGGGGAACGTTTGTAACTACCGTTTCTTCTATGGGTTCCACAATTGCCCAATACAGATTGTAGCGTAAAGTTTTGTGTTGCCTCTTTTGCTGTAAAATTGTTATAATAACCTTAAGGAAAGAATCGCCCGGGCCTCAGGTGCAACAGTGCCCAAAAGAGATTCAATAAAACCTATGCGAGGCGGTAGTGAACGCCTTGTGAGGTTTTTTTATGGAAAATTAGAAAGAGAAAATAGTATAATAAATCTATGAGAACCTACGAAACTGTAACGATTGTAAAGCCGCAGCTTTCCGACGCGGAAGTGGCGGATTTTGTGACCAAGGCGAAAGAATTGGTCACCAAGAACGGTGGCGAAGTCACCAGCGAAGAAAAACTGGGCAGACGGAAATTCACCCACGACATTAATCACGTGCGCGACGGCTTTTATTTGTACTTAAAATTCAAAGCCCAGCCGCAGTTTATTAAAGTGTGGGACGAAGCTATGAAACTCAACGAAAAAGTGTTGCGTTCTATGGTAATGCTGTCCACCGAAGTAAAGGCCAAACCGGCCCCGGTGGCCAAATAAGGCGGCGTTTATGGCAGGCCAGATTAAACTTCCCGAACAAAACCAAGTCCTTATTGCCGGCCGCTTAACGCGCGACCCCAATGTGGCCTTTACCCAAAAAGGGCAGGCGGTGTGCCGCTTTGACGTGGCCGTCAACCGCCGCTATTTGGATCAGGCCAATAACGAATGGAAGGACGACACGGTGTTTGTGCCCGTGGTGGTGTGGGGCTCTGCCGCAGAACGCTCCAAAGACCGTCTTAAAAAAGGTACTCCCGTTTATGTGGAAGGGCGCCTGACCAGCAGCGAATATACCGATAAAAACACGGGGCAAACCCGCAAATCGCTGCAGATCACCTGCCGCCGTCTGCAGATTTTGGAAAGTAACTTTTCCGGCTCCGGCGATTATTCCGCCCAGCCGGCCGCTAAAGACGATGTTCCTTCCGTAGACGTGGATCAACCCGTAATGGAAGATGATGTTCCGTTTTAAATTTAACCAATCATTAAGAGGAAAGTGAAAATGTCCGAAGAAATTAAAACCAATGCTGCTCCCGCTGCCGCTGCTCCTGCCGCGGCTGCCAGACCGGAAAGACCGGCCAGACCGTTTGTAAAAAAACGCTTTGAAAGCCGCCGCAAGGTGTGCAAAGTCTGCGCTGAAAAAATTGACAATATTGATTACAAAAATTTTCAGTTTGTAAAGTCTTTCACGATGGAAAGCGGGAAAATTCTCTCCCGCCGCATTACCGGCACCTGCGCCAAACACCAGCGCCAAATTACCAAAGCCATCAAACGCGACCGCAACTTGGCCATCTTGCCGTATTCGTTGCCGAAGAAATAAGTGTTTTTTAGGGAGAATTTGAAATGAAAGTTATTTTGAGACAAAACGTAAAAAACTTGGGTATGGCCGGAGACATTGTGGAAGTGAAAAACGGCTACGCCAGAAATTTTTTGGTGCCGCAGAACTTGGCTGAAGTAGCCACCCCGGGCGCCGTGAAAAATTGGCAGTTGGGTGCCGAACGCCGTGCCAAAAAAATTGAAGCCGAACTGAAAGAAGCCCGTGCCATCGCCGAAAAATTGGAAGGCGTTGTGCTTCCCTTCACCAAAACCGTCAACAGCGACGGTGTGGTGTTCGGCTCGGTAAACAAAGCCGATATCTTTAAAGCTTTAACCGCTTTGGGCCACAAAATTGCCAAAGAAAATATTGAGCTGAATATGCCGGTGAAAGCCTTGGGCGAAACTGAAGTAGGCATTTATTTGAAACCGACCGTCACGGCTAAAATTAAAGTGAAAATTGAAGCCTTGACCGAAGTGGAACCTACCATCCCCAACGCCAAAGCCGAAACGCCGGCCGAAGCCAAATAAACCGTTTGGGCGTTTGCCGCCGGAACGGTTCTGCAAGTGCTGATTGCAGAAAAACAGGTTCTCACAGTAGTTCACTTTCCACCCCGCACAAACCGGTGTTGTGCGGGGTTTTTGTTTTTTATGAGGGGCGTTTGCGTTAGAAATAACCATATCGCATAGTCCGTCTTGATTAAAAGCACATTCCATAAAAAGATAAGAGAAGATTTTGTTATTGTACAAATTTGATGTGAAAACAGGTCAAGGTTTGGGTTTTGACGCTGTTTTTTATTCGGAATACATTCCCCTGGGGCCGGTTTTTTTGGTACACTATGACTAGATAAAATACAAATGAAAAGAAGAATGTTTTTTGCTTGCAATTTATGATATGAGGAAAAAATGAGACAGGGTTTTACTCTTATTGAACTTTTGGTGGTAGTGCTGATTATTGGTATCCTGGCAGCAATTGCTTTGCCGCAATATGAGTTGAGTGTGGAAAAGGCGCGCATAGCGGACGCCATTGTGCAACTCAAACATATTACGGATGCACAGGAAGTCTATTATTTGGCAAACGGGAGTTATACCAATAATTTATCCGATTTGGGTATCACTACTCACCAAAACGGATATTTATATACAAAATATTATTATTTCCAATGTTTTCAAAACAGAGCTTGTTCCGCCTCTCCCAGACAAGGGGGAGGCCCTGTAATAGAATTTACCTTATTAAACGATGTGACTTATCACGGCAAGCATTGGTGTCACGCCTTAACGGAAGAGGAAAAACGGATTTGCCGCACATTAGGCCCCGTGGATACGGAATATGGAAACGGAAAGTATTTTTTGCTCAATTAAATACACCCCGCTCAAGCGGGGTTTTTGTTTGACAGGGCAAACGGGGTTTTATACCATATAATACAAGGGTATTTTAACAAGACAAATCAGGAGAAAAATTTTTATGAAAAAAATTATTAACTCGCCCCAGGCTCCCAAGGCGATCGGCCCCTATTCCCAAGCGGTGGAAGAAGGCGGTTTTATTTTTACTTCCGGCGTTTTGCCGGTGGACCCCGTGACGGGCGAAATTTTCGGCGGTGATGTAAAAGGCCAAACCGAGCTGGTGCTTAAAAATTTGGAAAATGTGCTTAAAGCGGCCGGCGCTCAGTTAAAACACGTGGTCAAAACAACGGTGTATATGACCGATTTGACGGGTTTTGCCGATATGAATGCGGTGTACGCCACTTTTTTTAAAGAAAACCCGCCTGCCCGCACCACCGTGCAAGTGGCCGCTTTGCCCAAAGGCAGCGCCATTGAAATAGAGGCTATTGTCCGTAAATAGTTAGCTATATGGCAAGCGTACACGAAGAACTGCTTTCTAAACGCACCAACGGTATTTTGATGCCGCTGGCTGCTATGAAAACGGAAAACGATTGGGGGGTGGGCGATTTTTCCTCCTTGAACCAATGGGTGAGCTTTTTGGGCGGTTTGGGGGCCAAAATTGTGCAAATTTTGCCCTTGCAGGAAACAGCCCCCGGGCAAACCTGCCCTTATTCTGCTTTGAGCGCTTTTGCCATAGATCCTGTATATATTGACATAAACAGCGTAAGGGAAGTATTCCTCTCGCCCCGCGCCCAGGAAGAATTGCGCAATTTGCAGGGGGATATTACGGCGTGGCGTCTTTCGCGCAAGGCTCCGTTTAAAGTGGTTAAAGAAGCCAAATTAAAGGTGCTTTGGCAGGCCTATCAGTTCTTTTTGGAACACGAAATGGCCCAGCATACGCCGGTGGCCCAAGCCTTTGAGGCGTATTGCAACGCCAAAAAAGAATGGCTCCGCCCCTACAGCATTTTTCGCGCGTTGAAGGAATTTTACCGCTGGCAAACCTGGACGGCCTGGCCGCGGGAGTTAGCCTCTTACCAAAAAGAAGCCGTGGACGCTTTTGAAGCCCAATACCGCGAATATGTAGATTTCTTTTCGTATGTGCAATGGCAGGCCGATTTACAGCTGCGCCAAAGCAAAATACAGGCCTTGGCGGCCGGGGTACATTTGTTTGGGGATATTCCGTTCGGCACCAATTTGGATAGCGCCGAAGTGTGGAGCGAGCGGGAAAATTTCCGTTTGGAATGTTCCGTGGGGGCCCCGCCGGACCAATTTTCCGAAAACGGCCAATGCTGGGGGCTGCCTGCTTATAACTGGTGGCATATCCAGCAGGACAATTTCGGCCTGTGGCGGCGCAAAATACGCCGTGCGGTGGAACTGTACGATCTGTTCCGCCTGGACCATTTGGTGGGCTTTTTCCGCACATATGTTTTTAAAATGGGCGATAACAGGGGCGGCTTTGATATTTTGGTGGAACAAGAACAAATTGACCGCGGTTACGCCTTTTTGAGTATGGTGCTTGAAAGTGCCGGCGGCGCTATGCCGGTGGGGGAAGATTTGGGCGTTATCCCCACGTTTGTGCGCCGTATGCTGATGGAGCTGAAAATACCGGGCTATAAAGTGCTCCGCTGGGAAAGAGAGGACAACGGCTATTACCGCGAACCGCGTAATTTTCCGGCAGTGTCTTTGTGCACCACCTCTACCCACGATACGGAAACGGTGCGCGGCTGGTGGGAAACAATGCCCCAGCAGGAACGCGCCAATATTTGGGAAATGATTTCTGCTCAAAAAACCGACGGCAATGTGCCGTTTAATTTAGAAACGCAGCGGGCTATTTTCCGTCGTGTGTTGACGTCCGGCTCGGCGTTGACGATGTTTTCCTGGCAGGACGTTATCGGCACGCTGGACCGCGTGAACATCCCCGGCACCGTATCGGACGAAAACTGGACGTACCGCAGCGAATATACCCCGCAGGAAGCGGCGGAGGTATACAAAACGCAGCTGGAAAGTTATTCGTCGTTACTTAAAGAAACGGGCCGTACGGGCCAATAATTTTTGCCGGCGTCCGTCTGGGCGCCGGTATTTTTGTGTTTGCCGCCATTTTTTTGTGTTATTTGTTATACTGAACCTATGAGTGAATATACCGCCATTATCCCCGTTGCCGGCAAAGGCGTACGCCTGTTGCCCTACACGGAGCATTGCCCCAAAACGATGCTCAGCGTAGGCGGCAAGCCGATTATTGCCCATATTTTGCAGCAAATAGAGTCTTGCGGCATACGGCGGGTTGTGTTTGTGGTCGGTTATAAAAAAGACGTTTTAATAGATTATATCCGCGCCCAATACCCCCATTTGGAAACCGTCTTTGTAGAACAAAAAGAGCCCAAAGGGTTGGGGCACGCCGTGTATTTGGCCAAAGAGGTGGTGCAGGGGCCGTGTTTTATTGTGCTGGGGGATACGATTATTGACGGAGATTTGCGCCCGTTGGTGCAGTGCGGGCAAAATGCCGTGGGCGTCAAAACCGTGCAGGATCCGCGCCGTTTTGGCGTGGTGGAAATGAAAGACGGGTTGATTTGCCGTTTTGAAGAAAAGCCCGAACATCCCAAAAGCAATTTGGCCTTGATTGGCGCTTATTCGTTTTTAGATTCCGCCCAGTTATTTTCTTGTCTGCAAGAGGTCATCGCCTCCGGCAAAACCGTTAAGAACGAAATACAGTTGACGGACGCGCTGTCCTGTATGCTGCGCCGCGGCCTGTCCATTATCCCTGTACCAATGAAAGATTGGTTTGACTGCGGCACTATAGAAATTATGCTCCAGACAAATCGGGTTTTGCTGGACCGGCACGCCCATTTGCCGCAAAAATTTTTACAGAATAATAAAATTATTGCGCCTTGCTGGCTGGATGATACGGCGGAAATAGACGGCTGCACCTTGGGCCCTTATGTGTCGGTGGCGCACGGGGCAAAGCTGAAAAATTGCGAACTCAAAGACGCCATCGTCTCGCAGGACACCTGCCTGACTGACACAAAACGTGAACACGCCATTTTAGACAAATATTGTAAATAAACGCGGTTATTTTTTAGAAGCGGCTGCCTCTTTGTCGGCAGCGGCTTTTTTGTTGTCTGTTGACGGGGCGGAAGAAGCCTGCACCTGCTTAGCGGCGTCGGCGGCATTGTCAGCCGTTGATTGCGCGGCCGTAGCCGAAGACGGCTGCGTAGCCGTCATAGACGACGCTTGCGTAACGGTGGCGGAGGAAGCCTGTGTCGGTTGCGGTACTTGCATAGGGAACAGTTCGTCTGCCAATTGTTCCGTGCGGTTTTTAGCTTCGCTATATGCCGCGGCCGCTTCGGAAAAGCGGGCCGTAGGGCGGGAATGGCGGGCGTTTTTGGCAATTTCGGCTTCGTAAGCAGATTTTTTCAGCTCAAAATCTTGCAAGGCCAAAAATAAAGAAATTTGTTTAAACAAGCGGTCTCTTTCTGCTTCCACCACTACGGGGCAGGAGCTGAGGGCTTGAGTTAAAACGGCAATATTGCGCTGGGTTTGCAGCAAAGTGGCTTCGTCTAAAGCGGGGTTTACGCGGTCCAAGTCCGGCACGGACACGGCCGCGGCCAAGCTGGCATTGCGCGTGGGAATGTAAAAATTGCCCACCAGCATTCCGGCCGTAAACACCAAGCCCAGCGTAAAAAGATACAAAATGTAGCGCATATACATATTCTAGCAAAATCTGCCGCAAAAGAAGCTTTTGCGACGAAGAAAAAGTAAAAAGCAAAGAAAAAAAGAAAAACGTTTACAAATTTGTTATAATAAATGTACGAGATCCCGACAGAAAAAATAAAACTTTTCTTCAGGAAAAATTTTTAGTATAATATTTATGTTGAGGGTTTGACCCGCAGCACACAAACCCTTGAAGTTCCTTGACCGTTTTTTAGCGCTCGTAGCTCAGTGGTAGAGCATCCGCCTTTTAAGCGGGGGGCCGTGAGTTCAAGTCTCACCGGGCGCACTTTTAAGCCCTCTTCGTCTATCGGTTAGGACGTCGGATTTTCAATCCGAAAAGAGGAGTTCGATTCTCCTAGAGGGCGCCATTTTCAGAAGACAGTGTAGTAAAAACTGTAGTAAATTTAAAAACCCCGGACAAAAACCGGGGTTTTTTATTTGTATTTGTCCCTTCATTTTTACGCTTAATAAAATTTTTTTATCTTTATGCCGTCTCTGTAGGTGGGCGGCACGGCCTTTTTCAAACCCCGTATAGCACGAGAGAATCTTTATTTGGACAGAAAACCCCGTTCGTGAACGGGGTTTTGTCGGTTTATAACAGAACTAGCAGGCGGGTAACGGGTTTTTAAAGCCGTTTTGCTGTGCGTATATAAAAACAGAGCAGCGGCCCGTCGGTGTAAACGGCCAGTTTCCCCGTGAGCCAAAACGCAACCCGAGCCTGCGGCAACCAAACGCCCGTCTTGCTGTTTTGAAGGCAATCAATCAAAGCGTTTTACCCGACGGTGACAATAAGGCTGCGTCCCTTTGCGCTGATAATAATGCTGGTGATATTCTTCCGCCGGCCAAAAATCTTGCAGAGGCAGTACCTTTGTTTTTACATTCAGTCCTTTGCTTTTAAGTATGCCTATTAATTTTTGGGCCGTCTGTTTTTGTTCGTCATTGGTGTAAAAAATGACCGAACGGTATTGGGCGCCAATATCGGGCCCTTGCCCATCGGCCTGTGTAGGGTCGTGAATTTCAAAAAACAGTTTGGCCAGCGTTTCATAGCTGACGAGCTTTGGGTCAAAGACGATGCGTACGGCTTCATAATGGCCGGTTTTGCCGCTGCAGACTTGCTCATAGGTAGGGTTGGCTAAATGTCCGCCGGTATAACCGCATTGAATTGCTTTCACGCCGTTTTGCTGCGCCATCAGATGTTCCACACCCCAGAAACATCCGCCCGCAAAAACGGCTGTTTGTAAGGCGGGTGTCTTTTGGGCGCAGGAGGGCTCTGTGCCTGACGGGACCGTTTGGTCCGCTACAAAATCAAGCGAGAGCGAATTAACGCAGTGGCGGGTGTTTTTGGCGGTAAACCCTTCGCCCGAAAAGACGTGCCCCAAATGCCCCCCGCAATGCGCGCAGGAAATTTCAGTGCGCAGACCGTCGGGGTCAGGGGTGCGTTTTACGGCATCTTTTATTTCTTCGTCAAAGCTGGGCCAGCCGCAGCCGCTGTCAAATTTATTTTCGGAGCGGTAAAGCGGCGCGCCGCATTGGCGGCAAATGTAAATGCCTTTTTGATGGTGGCGGTAAAACTTGCCGGAAAAGGGGGCTTCCGTTCCCTTATGCAAAATAATTTGTTCTTCTTGCGGAGTTAATTTTTTCATAAATTTTTGTGTTTTTATGGTAGCAGTTGCCATTGTTTTCGGTCAAGCGGGAAAAAGGATAAAAGAGCAAAAAAAACCCGCCCTTGCGGGCGGGTTTAAAACTTTAAACATTACGGATTGCTCTGACCACCGCCACCACCGGTACCACCGCTAGCAGCCGGCCAGTCAGCCGGGGCAGAATAGGTGTCAGCATTGAGGAAGTCAATACAAAGCGCTTCCGCATTGTCATTGCCTGCCGCATCGCAGTACACCGTGTTGTTGCCGTCATCATACAAGCGGCCCAACTTATACTGACCAAACTGGTCGTTGTTGACGCGGGTAGCGATTACACCGGATTTGTTGCCGTCGATGGAGCTGTTGCCAACCAACTGCACTTCAAAGCCGTTGCCGCAGGTAGCGCCAGTGTTGCCCGAGCCGGCAGTGGCTACTTTGGTGCAGAAGGTGGAGCCGTTCTTCAGGGCAGAACCGTCCGCCACGCCGGCAGGGGCCACGTCCAAGGCAACCCAGTTCTGGGCATAGCCGGATCCGCGGCGCAATTTATAGCGCTGCTGAGCCTGCACAACGTTGCCCATCAGGATTTCCACTTCGCTCAGTCTGGAGCGTTCTACCGCGCGGAAGTACGCGGGCAAGGCCATAGCGGCCAAGATGCCGAGGATCAAGACGACCACCAGCAATTCAATCAGGGTAAAACCCTTCTTATTCATAAAACCTCCTACAGTTTTATTTAAGATAGAAACATAGCCCATAAGGCTACCCCTTTAGTTTAGCAGTAATGTTTAATAAAATCAAGTACTTTTTATGAAATCAAGAAGCGGAGGAATGCCGCTTTTTGCGGCTGTTTGACAGACAAAAAATACCCCTGCCGGGTGACAGGGGTGTTTTTTATTCTTCTGGAATAGGTTCTTTATTTACGGGCACGAGATTTTTTACTTCAAATATTTCTACCGTTTGCAAAAACTGGTCGCAAAATTCGCTGCTGGTTTCGCTTTCGGCCAAGCAGTCTGTTTGCCCTTGCGGAAAGGGGCGTATTAAATCGTAGCGGTGGCGCACGCTGCCGCTGCGTGCTGCGGTAATAATGCCGGAGGCTCCGTCCGGCATCAGGCGCAACGTGACGATAAAGCCGTTGGAATGATGGGTGCCTTTGCGCCCAAAGCCAAAGAAATAATCGGAAGAAGCCGGCGGCAACGGTTTGCCGGTAATTTCCAGCGTGGCGGGCTGCGCCACTAGGCCGATAAGTTCCTGCCAGTTATCGGTGTAAGCCTGATGTTTAGCAAAATAGCTTTCTTCTGCTATGGCAATATTTACCAGCATTGCCTGCATAGAAAGACTTTGATTTTTTTCCAGCTGGAAAAAGTAGCGCGGCAGCAGCAGCCACGCGGCCAAGGCAAGAATTAATGCGACAATTAATATGCCGAAATTAGAAGCCCCGTTTTTATTTCCTGCTTTTAAAAAATGATGCATAGACAACCTCTCTAAAAAACCATTTAGAACCATAAAGCAAATGCCGTGGGGCCGCCTTCGCGCGGATCGGGGGGTAAATCGGCAATGGAATCAAGCGCCATAATGTCCACACACATATTTTCGTCGTCTTGATTGCCCGACGAAGGAATGCAATACGTTACGTCATCGTCAAAAGGGCGAACCAGCGTGTATTGATACGTGCCGTTGCCTACGCGCTGGGCGACGGCAAACCAGCGGTCTTGCGCGCTTTCAAAATGAATGGCATAGCCGTTGCGGGGGGTTGCAGGCCCGCCGCCTTTGGTAAAAAAGGTCTCGCCGTCATCGCTGATAAAGTCCCCTTTTTTGTCCATATAAGCAGCCAACGGGCCGGCATCTAACGAGGTCCACACCGTCGTATAGCGGCCTTTGCGCATCATTTGCCGCTCTTGGGCGTAAATGGCCAGCCCGATTAAATTTTGCGCTTCTCCCACGCGGGTACGCTCCACCATATGCGTATATTGCATAATACCAATGGCGGATAAGATAGCAATAATCAAAACTACGACTAGCATTTCTATAAGTGTGAACGCTTTTTTGTTCATAGGCATCCCTGCTTTGCTGTTTAACTTACAGTGTATATTAAATGTTGCCCGCCAGCAACAAAAATAACCCTAAAAAAACGATACATAATAAAAGTTTGGTAAGTCCCAGATGTTTTTTTAAAAAGTTATTAAACTCTTTAGATTCGTAGCCGGCCAAGGCCAATGCAAACACGCCCAGCAGCGGTACGATAAACATCAAATTATACAATAGCAAATAAATGACGGCTTTGACGCGATATTGCGGATCTTGCATAATAAGCACGACGGTAGGCAAATATACTTGCCCCGTGCATACGGCTTCCACCAAAGACACGCCAAACCCCACGGCCAATGCCGCCAGCATCAGCCGCCACAGGCTTTCGTGCTTATCGCGCAGGAAAAACCCCATAATTTTGTGAATGCGCACTTTGAGGCTTTGCGGCAGCTGCAGCAGCATTTTATCTGACTGTTTGGTTTTTTTGTACACCCAAAAGTCATATAAACTTAAAGCGAAAAACGCCAAACATAACAGGGCCGTAATAATATAGAACGCCTTTATAACCCAATAAAACCCGCGCATAGCATAGAGAAATTGAAACAGCCCCAACCCGATCAGCACATAAGCGGCAAATACGGCCGCACAATAAGAAAACCCCACCACCATAATTTCTTTGCGGGTGTATTTATACACGGTAAGAAAAGAAATAAAAAATACAATGACCGCAAATGCACACGGGTTAATGCCGTCCACCAAACCGGCGCCGATGATGGCCCAAAGCGTAATTTGGTTAAAGGCGGCTTGCGTGTCCGGCTTTTGGGTTTGCACGGCGGTTTTTTGGCCCAGCAGAAGGGCTTTTTCTATGGCGCTTTCGGCATAAGTTTTAATTTCGTGCGGGTAGCCTACCATATAGGTGTCGCCCACGACTGCGGTGGGATAGGCCGGATCCTGCCCGAAGGCTTGGGCCGTCTGCTGCAGAATTAAGTTGTTGCCGTCTTGGGAAACGTCATAAATAATAAAATTAACGCGGTCTTTGTATTTTTCCTGCAGGACGGGCAGATATTCGTTTTTAAAATGCTGGCAATGCACACACGTGGGGCTGACAAAAATAGCGAAGTCCGCTTTAGGGGCGGACTCGCCGGCGTATGCAAATACAAAAGCGCTTGCCAAAAAAGCGCAGCAAAGCATTAGTTTCCTCATAGTTAAAAGGCAGCCTTCATAAATTCGGATACGCCTTTCATTACCATATCTACAGACATCAGCACCAAAATCATACCGCTTAAACGTTCAATGGCAATCAACCCGCGTTTGCCCAATAAATTGGTAATGGGGGAGGAAAGCATCAAAATAGCCGAGTTAATGACAGAAGCCGTCAGTACGGCCGCCAGCGTAACCAGTTTGTGCGGCTGCTGGGCCGAAATAATCATTACGATAGACAGCACGGCCGGCCCGGCCACCAGCGGAATGGCCAAAGGCACGATGAAGGGTTCTTCTTCCTTGGGGTTGGCGTGGGTTTCTTCTTCGTTACTGAACACCAGTTTAACGGAAATGATGAACAAAATGATTCCGCCGGCAATACTCATAGAAAACGATTGTATGCCAAACATTTGCAAGAACCATTTGCCCAAATACAAGAAAGCCACCGTAATGCCCATAGCAATCAGCAGTTCGCGCACCAGCACGGTGGTGCGGCGTTCGGGCGCCACTTTTTTAAGGGCGGACACAAACAGCGGTATATTGCCGAAGGGGTCCATTACCAGACATAGCGTAATTACAGAGGAAAAGAAAAAGTCCATAAACAACTCCTTAATATACAAAACACCGGTCGGTTTTTATGCCGCCGGATATGCATATAGTATAGCAATTTAACACTTTTAAGAACACCCCCTGCCGTCTAATCAAAAAGACATTCCCCGCCCGTCAAGCTATTTGCTACAATAAACCTATGCTAAACAGGCAAAGACACAATTTTTGGAATATTATTAAATGGTTTTTTATCGCTACGTTTATCGGCGTGGTGGTCGGCTGCGTGGACGCCCTGTTTTTAAAGACGCTGGACGGGGCGATTGCCTGGCGTAACAAAATTCCTCTTTTTTATTTGGGCTTACCTTTATTTTTATATGTTATTTGGCTGTTGGCCCGCAAAGCGGCCCCGCAAGCACAGGACTATTCCACCGATGCGGTAATTAATAAAATCAACTCCTACCGTCCGATAGGGTTGCTTTCGGCGGTTAAATCGCTGGTGCTGTCTGTTTTTACGATGACCGTGGGCGGTTCGGCCGGTAAAGAAGCCCCGTGCGCCGATGCCGGTGCGGGGATTGGTTCTGTTTTCGGCAGGCTGTTTCGTATGAATTTGGAAGACCAGCGCAAAATGATGATTTGCGGCGTAAGCGCCGGTTTTGCCGGCGTGTTCGGGGTGCCGATATCCGGCGCGTTGTTCGGGCTGGAGGTGCTGTGGGTGGGGCATATTTTTTATGACGTAATGTTCCCGGCTTTTATTGCGGGTATTACCGCCTTTCAGGTAACCACGTGGCTGGGGGTAGACTATATTTATCACCCGATGAATTTTGCACCGGTGTTTGCGGAACAGTTTTTCTTAAAAGTGCTGCTGGCGGGTTTGTTTTTTGGTGTCGTATCCATTATGTTTGCCGAAGTGATGAAATTTATGAAGGTGCTTTTCCGCTATATTTCGCTTAAAACGTCTCCTTTTTGGCGCTGTTTTATAGGCGGTGTTATTTTGGTGCTGGTAGGGATGGCCACCTCGCCTTTGTATTTAGGTTTAGGGATGGACGGCTTTAACGGCATTTTGGCAGGGGGAGATTTGCAGTCGCCTTTCGGCTTTTTAATTAAAACGTTTACCACGGGCGTTACGTTTGCCGCCGGCGGGGTGGGCGGTATTGTAACGCCTATTTTCTTTGTCGGTGCGCAGGCCGGCGCCACCGTGGCCCCGCTTTTGGGGGTGGACGCCACCACAATGGCCGCTTTAGGGTTGGTGGCGGTTTTGGCGGGGGCAGCCAATACGCCGCTTTCGGCAAGTATTATGGCTATTGAGCTTTTCGGGGCCGAAATTGCCCCTTATGCCGCCGTGGCGTGCGTCATCAGCTTTTTGCTGACGGGCCAGCAAAGCGTGTATGGCAGCCAGCGCATTTCTTTTGACAAAGAGAAAGAAGCAGGCGTGGGACCGGTAGATTACGAGCGGCCGGAAAAAGCACGCAAAATGTCGGGCCGGAAGGGGCTGCTGCTCAAAACGTTTAAAGAAATGTCCAAACACCTTATTCCCAACCCCAAAGGGTTTGATGACGATAAAGACAAATAATCTGTTTTGGCGTTTTAGCTTATCCCCTGCGTGTGCGGGGGATTTTTTATTGCGGCAAAGCCCTGTGCCCGAACGCGTCATATTTTAGTAGAATAGCATTATGGATTTGTTTATCGTTTTGCCCATATTGTTTTTTTCTATTGTGCTGCACGAGTTTGCGCACGGCTATTGCGCGTATCGTTTGGGGGATGACACCGCCTATGTAATGGGGCGCCTTACGCTTAACCCGCTGAAACATATTGATTTTATCGGCACGCTGGCCGTGCCGGCTTTGTGTTATATAACGGGGGTGCCGATGTTCGGCTGGGCCAAGCCCGTGCCGGTGAATGCATTGCGTTTGCCTAACCCGCGCAAAAGTATGGGCAAGGTGGGTTTGGCGGGCCCGTCGGCCAATTTATTGCTGGCGGTGCTGTGTGCGTTTTTTATTAAGCTGGTGTTGGTGACGGGGGTGTTTTCCCCGCAGGGAGCGGCCCAAACCGTTAAATTTTTGGTGTACGGTTTGCAAATTAACGTGTTGCTGGCCGTGTTTAATTTAATGCCCATCCCGCCGCTTGACGGCGGACACATTGTGGAGGCACTGCTCCCGCCGGCGGCGGCGCTGAAGTATGCTATGTTGTTCGGCCGCTGGGGAATGTATATCGTGCTGGGGCTGATTGTTACGGGGCTGTTTCGTTTTATTTTATATCCGCCGATGTATTTGCTGGTTGGTTTGCTTGGCAAAATATTCGGCATTTAAAGAGGAATTATGCGTACAGAAATTATTGTATCGGGTATGCGCCCGACGGGCAAATTGCATTTGGGCAACTATCACGGGGCGCTTAAAAACTGGGTGGAGTTGCAGGATAAATATAAATGCTTCTTTTTCGTGGCCGATTTGCACGCGCTGACCACGGCGTACGAACATACCGAAAACTTGGCCGAAAACAGCGAACAAATGTTGGTAGATTGGCTTTCGGCCGGTTTGGACCCGCAGAAATGTACCATTTTTATCCAGTCCGACGTGCCGGAAGTAAGCGAGCTGAACACCCTGCTGGGGATGATTACGCCTCTGGGCTGGCTGCTGCGCAACCCGACGTATAAAGAACAAATTCAGGAACTGCTTGCCCGCAAATACGCCGGTCAACTGCAAGGCGACGAAAATACCCCGCTGGCCGAACGCGTCAAAGGTTTGGCCGATGAGGATATTTCCGTCTATGGCTTTTTAGGCTATCCGGTGCTGATGGCTACCGATATTTTGATTCATAAGGCCGCCTTTGTGCCCGTGGGGCAGGATCAGACTGCCCACTTGGAAATCGCACGCGACATCGTGCGTCGCTTTAACGAAATTTACAAAACCGAAGACGTGTTTGTGGAACCCAAGCCGCTGTTTACCAAAGTGGCCAAAGTGCCGGGGTTGGACGGGCACAAGATGTCCAAATCGTACCACAACACTATCGACTTGGGCGAAGACTTGGACAGCGTGCGTAAAAAAGTGATGTCTATGTTTACCGACCCGAACAAAAAGAAAGTCAACGATCCCGCCAATCCGGAAGGGTGCGTGGTGTATGCTTTCCACAAAATTTATAACCCCGACTACGCCAAACGCTGCGAAGAATGCAAAGCCGGCGCGTTGGGCTGCGTGGCCTGCAAAAAACAGCTCTTTGCCTTAATGGAGCCGGAAATGAAGGCCTTTTTGGAAAGACGCAAAGTGTTTGAAAACGACAAAGCCCAGCTGGAGAAAATTTTGCACAGCGGCAAAGAAGCCGCCCGCGCCTCGGCCGCCGCAACGCTGCAGCAGGCCAAACGGGCGATGAAAGTGATTAAATAATATGATAAATACCGCGCCGATTAACGTCCATATTAATGTGTTTGAAGGCCCGATGGACCTTCTGCTGCACCTTATCAAAAAAGACAATTTGGACGTAACCGACGTGAACGTGTCCGAAATCACCAAACAGTATTTAGACTACTTGAACGTGATGAAGGAGCTGAATTTGGAAATTGCCGGCGAATTTTTGGTTATGGCCAGCACGCTGATGCAGATAAAAGCCAAAAGCCTGCTGCCTTCCCAAGTGCCTACCAGCGAAAACGAAGGCCCCGACCCGGCCAAAGAGCTGATAGCCAAACTGCTGGAATATCAAAAATATAAAGAAGCCGGCAAATTTCTGGAAGAAAAACTGGAAGAAAACAAAGACAATTTTTATAAATCAGCCCCCATTTTTGACAATGGCGAAAAGGTGCTCAACCTGCAGTTGTTTGATTTGCTTTCCGCCGTAAAACGGGCCTTTGACCGCTTGGACGAAAGAAAGCGTATTGAGCTGTTGAAGATTGAGGAATTCCCCATTGAAACCAAAATGGAAAAAGTGGTCGGCCTGTTGCAAAGCCGTTCGTGGGTGCTTTTGGACGACGTCTTTGTGGGCGAAACCAAAAAACGCGGTATTATCACCTGCTTTATGGCCGTGCTGGAGCTGATTAAAATTAAAAAACTGCTGGCCCGGCAGGACGAACAGGACGGACAAATACGCCTTTACTTAAACCCCGATAATAAGGATACGGATTTCCGCACGCTTATGCACGGGGAAGCCACCGCCTGATACGGAGATTTTATGGAAGAAACGTTGCAAACGGCGCCTGACGCCAAGGAACAGACCATACAAAAAGAGGACGGCCAAACACAGCCCGCCCCGGCGGCAAGTGCGCAGCAGCCGGCGCCGGAAACGGCACCCGATTTGCAAACACAGCCGGCAGCCCAAGAGCAGGCGCAAGCTTCTTCTGCAGATGCAGTGCCAACGGCCGCGGCGGAAGCGGCCCCTGCGGCGCCCGCCGATTCGGCGCAAACGCAGCCGTCGCAAGAAGATGCCCTCCTGTTAGACGACGGGGAAGCCAAGAAGATTATTGAAAATTTGCTTTTTATTACCGACCGCCCGTTAAAACCTTCCCGCATTGCCGAAGTGGTGGAAAGCGTCAACGCCAAACGCGTGCTGGAAATTATCCGCGAGCTGGCCAAAGAGTACGAAGAAACGGGCCGTTCCATACGCATTTTGGAAATCGGCGGCGGCTATCAAATGTGCACCAAGCCCGAATACGGCCGCTGGGTGCGCCGCCTGTATAATGAAAAAATGACGACCCGCCTTTCCAACGCGGCGCTGGAAACGCTGGCCATTATCGCCTACAAACAGCCGGTTACGCGCGCCGAGATGGAAATGATACGCGGCGTGGACGTGGCCGCCCCGCTGGAAAAATTGCTGGAACGCGGGTTGGTGCGTGTGCTGGGCAAGCGCGACACAATAGGCCGGCCGATGGTGTATGGCACGACGGATGAATTTTTGCGTTTGTTCGGGCTCAATAAAATTTCGGAATTGCCGGACCTGCAAGTGTTTGCCGCCAAACAGCTGCAGGAAAAACAGGAAGATTTGCCGTTTGACGAAAAACTGCCGCCGTTGGGCGAACCGGCTATTTTAGCTCTGGAAGAAGAAACGCAGGACGCGGCGGACGATTTTTTTAAGCGGCCCAAAAATATGTTTGAGCCGGAGGAAGAAACCCCGGCCGCCGCAGCGCAGCAGCCGGCAGAGGGCGCCGTCTCTCAAGCTGCTGCACAACAGGACGAACCGGCCGCGCAGGCTCCAACGCCTGAAACGGACGGGACGCAGGGTACAGAGCCGTCTAACGAGGAGGAAAAAGTATGAATATTGTTTTAGCCGCCAGTGAGGCATTCCCGTTTTGCAAGACCGGAGGACTGGCCGATGTGGTTGGTGCGCTTAGCCAGCAGTTGGCCGGACGCAAAGGCAATAAAGTGCTTTTGTTTTTGCCGCATTACCGCAATATACGGCGCGTGTCTTCGTTAAAAGTGGTGCCCGGCGTTTATTTGATTCCGATAGGGGACAAAATAGAACAGGTGTCTCTTTCCTATATTAACTGGGGTAATGTATTGGTGTTTTTTGTGGGCAACCGCAAGTATTTTGACCGCCCTGAACTTTACCGCACCAAACTGGGCGATTATTTGGATAACGACGAACGCTTTATTTTGTTTAGCCGTGCCGTGCTGGAAGGGTGCAAATTTGTCGGCTTCCGCCCCGACATTATCCATTGCCACGACTGGCAGAGCGCGTTAATTCCCGCGTATTTAAAAACCGTTTACAAATTGGACGCTTTCTATACGCGCACGCGCAGCCTGCTGACCATACACAATATTGCCTATCAGGGCCATTTTCCTTATTCCACATTTGAAAAAGCAGGCTTTCATCCGGCCGATTTTACGCCGGACAAGTTTGAATATTACGGCGGAATCAGCTTTTTAAAAAGCGGTATCGTGTTTGCCGACAACGTCAGCACCGTAAGCCCCAACTACGCCAAAGAAGTGCAGACGGACCCCGCAATGGGCTTTGGTTTGGAAGGGTTGCTTAAATACCGCAGCAAAAATTTTTACGGCATCGTCAACGGTATTGATACCGAAATTTGGGATCCGGAAATTGACACCCTGCTGCCCATCGGTTATGATGCCGGCAGTTTTGCCAAAAACAAGCCGGTGTCCAAACAGGCTTTGCAGCAGGAGTTGAATTTGGAAGAAAACCCGCAAAAGCCGCTGGTGGGCATTGTGTCCCGCCTGGACTATCAAAAAGGCTTGGATATTGCCGTAAACGTGTTGGAACGTCTGCACGGCCGTGCCCAGTTTGTGGTGCTTGGCTGCGGGGATCCCGTGCTTGAAAAACAATACCGCGACTTGGCCAAAAAATATCCGGCCGATATTGCCTATGAAGGAAAATTGGACGAAGAATTAGCCCATCAAATTTATGCCGGGGCCGATTTGTTTTTGATGCCTTCGCGCTTTGAGCCGTGCGGCCTTTCGCAGATGATTTCTATGAAATACGGCACCCTGCCCGTAGTCAGCAAAGTGGGGGGCTTGGTGGATACCGTTACCGGTTATAAAGAAGGCACCGACAATGCCAACGCAACGGGCTTTTTTATTCAAACCTTCAGCGAAAACGGCATTTATAATGCTCTGGACAAAGCCTTGAACGTGTTTGAAGACAAAAGAACGTGGAACAAGCTGGTCAAGAACGCGATGCTTAAGGATAATTCTTGGGACAAGTCGGCCCGTGATTATATTGCCTTGTATCAAAAGACGGTTTCTTAAAAGAAGGATACTATGCTAAAAAAATTATTTTTGTTTGTTGCCGTTGTACTGTTTGGCGCGGCCGGCGTATGGGCCGCTGAAAACACGCAAAATCTGCAGGGGCAGGCCAAAAATGCCGTGTGGCTGATTGGCGACGGAATGGGCCCCGGTACTGTAGGAATGTTTATACAGGGCGTGCATTATGCCGATTTGGCACAATACCCGCAAAAAGTATCCACGCTGGAAAATTTTATTAACGCTTCCGTAAGCGGGGTCTATTTTAACAATACCTATGACACGATTGTTACCGATTCGGCCGGTGCCGCCACCCAAATGGCGGCGGGGGTGCTGTCCCGTCCGGACCGCATCGGGGTAGATTATGACGGCAAAACCGTTGCCACCTTGCTGGAAGAAGCCGTAAAAGCAGGCAAATCTGTCGGCATTATATCCGATGCGTACGTAACCGATGCCACGCCGGCCGGTTTTCTTGCCCACGTGCAAAGCCGCAAAGAAAGATACGAAATTGCCCGCCAGCTGGTTCATAGCGGCGCACAGGTAATTATGGGCGGCGGGCTAAAATATTTTACCCAAAAGGAAAATAAAAAACTGTTAAAAGAAGCCAAAAAACAAGGCTGGCAAGTGGCCGAAAACACCAAGCAGCTTTCTAAAATCAAAAAAGGCCGCATCTTGGGGCTGTTTGCCGAAGAAGCAATGCCTTTTTACGGCGATATGGAAAAATATCCCCAAACCCCGACACTGAAGGAAATGACACAAAAAGCCATTGAAGTGCTCAGCCAAAACGAAAAAGGCTTTGTGCTGATGGTGGAAGCGGGCAAAATAGACTGGGCCCTGCACGATAACGAAGCCGGCCCGTCTATGTGGGAAATGGTGAACTTGGACGAAACCTTGGCGTATGTGTGGAATTTTGCCCGCCAAAGCGGCGATACGCTGGTTTACCTTAACGCCGACCACGAAACGGGCATACCGGCTTTCCATTACCGCCATTTGGACCAAGACAGCGTAAAACATAAATCTGCCCAGGGGGAAATGCTTTACGGCGGCGATACCGATTACGTGAACTACCCGTATTATCAAAAAATTTTTAATCATAAACATTTGCTATTCTATGTTTATCCCGAATTTAAAAAACTGCCCAAAGAAAAACAAACCGCCGCAACATTGCAGCAAATGGCGGATGAAGCCTTTGGCGGCCATATAGATTTAAAACTGGAAGGCGAAGTGCCCGACTATGAAGAACTGATAGAAAAAACCAACGAAGCCTTGGGGCTGGTGTGGGCCACCGGCAACCATTCTTCCGGTATGCTTTTGGGCGTGGCGTACGGCCCCGGGGCGGAAGAATTTTCGGGTGTGTACCATAACACGGACATCAAGGGCAAGTTTGAAAAAGCGCTCGGGCTTTAAGGCGGAGGACGCATATGGACGATTTTTTGCAGGATAAACCCAAAAAGAACAAAGGTTCTGCAGTGGTGTTCCACGGGCATCGGCGTTTGTTTGTGCTGGTGTTTGCCGTGGCGGTGCTGCTGCAGTGCGTAAGTTTTGTGCAAAAACAGATGGGGAATTATCACCGTGCTTTGACGCAGGATTTTAAATTGGTGCTGGCACTTACGCTGCCGGTGGATAACCCCGCCTTGGCCGCTTTGGGCGACAGCCTGAGCAGCAAAGAAGACATAACGGCTGTAAAACTCTTTTCCCCGCAAGACGCGTTTGAAGCGCTTAAAGATAAAAATGAACGCCTGACGCAAGCCTTGGTGGTGCTTGGCTATGAACAAATGCCGGCGTATTTTGAGGTAAAGCTGACCAACCGCGCCATTAACAATATTCGTCCGTTTGTGCAAAACTTAGCTTCGGAATATCCGCAGCTGGCCCCGAAATATTCGCCGGAGCAGGCCCGCTTGGCTTTTTACAGCGGCTTATGCCTGCGCACGCTGAATGTGGGCATTGTGCTGGCGCTGGTGCTGTTTTTTGCTTTTATGTTTATGGTAGAGGCTTACCCTATGCGCGGCAAAGGCCATTTGGGCGGAGCGGTGGTATCGGCGCTGTTGGCGGGGGTTTTGGCCTTCGGCTTTTTTGCATTACTGACGTACCCGACCGGATTTTTAATGCCGGCTTTGCAACATTTTACATCCGTAGAACGGCAGTTGGGCATTTTGGTGTTTTGCGGACTGTTTGGCTGGACACTTAGCAAATGGCAAAAATTTTAATTACCTGTCTGGGCCTTTTATGCTTATGCTCGCCGGCGTTTGCCGCCGATGAGGCCGCGCAAAAGAAAGAAGAACTGGCGCGGCTTAAAAAGCAGGCCGCCCAAAAACAGGAAGAACTGAAAAAATACCGCGCGCAGGAAGCGGCCATTTCCAAGGAGATTTCCGCCCTGGAAAGCCGCAAAGCCGCCGCTTTGCGCGAAAAAAATAAGCTGGAGTCCGATATTAATTATGTGGAACAGACCATCCTTTCCACCGAAGACAAACGGGCCGCGTTGGAACGCAGTATGCCTATGTGGCGCGGCGTAATGGCCGATGAACTGGCCGATTTTTATTTAACCCCGCGCTGCAGCTGGTGTCCGGGGGAAAATTCGCCGGAAGAAGAACTGTTTTTGGAGCGCGTGCTGACGCATAAGGCGGAGTTTTTTGTCGCTTTAAAAGAAGAAAACGAGGCCGCCAAACAAAAAATTTACGATTTTGAAGCCCGCAATAAAAAACTGCTGGCGCAAAGTTCACAGATAGAGCAGAAACAAAAAGTAATTACCACCAATTTTTTAAAGAAACAAAAAGATTTAAATTTAACCAAAAAGAAAGCCGCGCAAATTCGCGAAGAAATAAACGAACTCAACAAATCGGCCCGCGCTTTGGACGATTTGCTTGCCAAGTTTGAAAAACAGCGTAAAGCCGCCGCCGCCAAACAGCAGGCCAAGGCAGACGCCGCGGCCAAAAAAGCCGGCACGACGGCCAAAAAACAGTCTTCTATCGCCAAGATAGACGTGCCGCGCAATTCGCTGCCGTGGCCGGTAAAAGGGCAGGTGCTCAGCAAGTTTGGCAAAGAGTATCGGCGTGATTTGAATACGTGGATCTTCCGCGACGGCATAAAAATTGCCGCCAAGGCCGGCGAGCCGGTGCGCAGCGTAGCGGCAGGGGACGTTATTTACGCCGGCCCGTTCCGCTCGTACGGCAATGTGGTCATTGTGGACCACGGCAAAGGATTTTTTACCATTTATGGTTTTTTAAGCCGCATAGATGCTATTGTGGGTGAAAAATTACAGACGGGCAGTGCCATCGGCACCGCCGGCTTGGATACGCAGCAAAGCTCCGGCACGGGGCGCTATGCCGTCTATTTTGAAACCCGCCAAGGCACCACCGCGGTGGATCCTATGGACTGGCTGCAAAAAATGTAACTGTTGCGCCCGCAAGGGCGGAGGATGAATATGAAAGGCAGAAAAACAACCAAAATTGCCGCTTGGGCGGCCGTTATTTTTTTCATCGGCACGTTGTTTCCGTATGCTTACGGTGCCGTGGACGGGGGCTTAAAACAGCTGCGCACCTTTATTAATGTGCTTCAGTATGTAAAGGAAAATTATGTGGAACCTACCGACAGCGACCAGCTGATTTCCGGCGCCATTCGCGGCGTGGTGGGGGAGTTGGATCCGTTTTCGCAATATTTGGAGCCCAAAGAATATCAGGCGCTTAAAAATGACACCCGCGGGGACTTTGGCGGCTTGGGGATACGCCTGTCGGAGGTGGACGGTTTTGTAACGGTAATGAGCCCTATGCCCAATACGCCGGCGTATAAAGCGGGCGTTATGCCGGGGGACCGCATTTTGTTTGTAGACGACCGCGATATTTCCGATATGACGCTGGACGAAGCCGTGGAAATTATGCGCGGGCCGGTGGGCAGCAAAGTAAAAATTACGATAAGCCGCAAAAATGAAAAAACCGGTAAATATGAAACTTTGCCGGACTTTCATTTCAAGCGCGAACGAATCGTGCCGGAAGTGGTCTATTACCGGATGCTGGAAAATAATATCGGATATATTTATTTGGTGGACTTTTCCGGCCACAGCACCGAGGAAGTGAAAAAAGCCTTAAAAACGTTAAGCAAACAAGGGATGAAAGGCCTGGTGTTAGATTTGCGCTTTAACCCGGGCGGCCTGCTTAACGGCGCAGTGGAACTGGCCCAGCTGTTTATGGGCGATAAACAAATGATTGTGTACACTCAGGGGCGCAAGCCGGAGTTTTATCAGGAGTTCCGAACCGGCGCCAAGGCCGACTATCCCGATTTGCCTTTGGTGGTGTTAATTAACCAAGGGTCTGCCAGCGCGAGCGAAATTGTATCCGGCGCGTTGCAGGACAACGACCGTGCCGTTATCGTCGGCCAGCGCAGCTTTGGCAAAGCCAGCGTGCAGCAGGTGCTGCCGCTTGACGACGGAGCGGGTCTGCGCTTGACCATTGCCAAATATTATACACCCAAGGGACGGTTGATCCAGCGCGATTACCGCGACAAAAAGAAAGAAAAAGAAGGCGGCATCTTCCCCGATGTGGAAGTAAAAATGGATTCCAAAGACGAAGTAAAAATTTTTATGCAATATAACAATGTCGTCTATACGCCCGGTAAAGAAATGCCCAAAGCGGAGTTTAAAGAAAAAGACCCCGTGCTGGACAAGGCCGTGGAAATAATAAAAGAAGGAACGCAAAAAATAATTGCCCAAAAAGCGGAAATGGAAAAAGCCGCCGCCGAACAGGCGGAACAAAAAGCAGGGGCGCAAGCACAGGCTAAACAAAAAGAGGGGCAAATTTCCAAACAAAAAGAAGGAAAAACAAAATGAAGAAAGATTTTGCCATTCTGGGCATAGAAAGTACGTGTGACGAAACGTCCGCGGCTCTGTTGGTGGACGGACGCAAGTTGCAAAGCAATGTTATATATTCCCAAATTGAAGAACATAAAAAATATCACGGCGTCGTGCCGGAGCTGGCCAGCCGCGCCCACGCAGCCAAAATAGCGGCCGTGATAGACAGCGCCCTGCAAGGCCGCCCTATTGATTGTGTCGCTTTTGCCAAAGGCCCCGGCCTGCCCGGCGGGTTGATGGTGGGGCGTGTGGCCGCGCAGACGCTTGCAAATTTCAAAAAAGTTCCTATAATAGGAATAAACCACCTGGAGGGTCACCTTTTTGCGTGTGAGTTTGAGGACGGGGAAGCAAAAAATCCGCTCACTTTCCCGCTGGTGGCTTTGATTGTGTCTGGCGGACATACCGAACTTTGGTACGTCAAAGGTTACGGTAATTATAAAGTGCTGGGCCGTACGCGCGACGACGCGGCGGGGGAAGCTTTTGATAAGGTGGCCAAGTTGCTGGGGCTGTCTTATCCGGGTGGGCCGCAGGTGTCGGCTCAGGCGTTAAAAGGCCGCCGAGACGCCATTGATTTCCCGCGTCCGCTGCTTCCGGGCACGTGGGATTTTTCGTTCAGCGGTATCAAAACGGCCGTCAGTTATTATTTGCGCGACCATAAAGATATCAGCATTCCCGACGTGTGCGCCAGTTTTGAACAGGCCGTTGACGAAACGTTGGTTAAAAAAACGATGCTCGCGGCCGAAAAATACAAGGTAAAACAAGTGGCCGTGGGCGGCGGCGTAGCCGCCAATACGCTTCTGCGCGAAATGATGACGGCCGAAGGCCAAAAACGCGGTATTAACGTGCGCTTTGTACCGCGCAAAATGTCTTCCGACAATGCGGCAATGATCGCCCTGGCGGCGTATAAACAGCTGCAGTTTGCCGGAGAAGGCGCTTTGCAAAAAAAATGGAATATTGATATTGACCCGAATTTAAAAGTGCATAACTGGGGGAAATAATGATTTTGTGGGTAATGCCCGATTCCGGTGCCAGAACCAAAACCGATTATAAACTTTTAGTGGAAGCGTTTAAAAAAGAATATCCCGACGCTGACGTTACGGTGCAGGTATTTACGCGCAATATTTTGTGGAAGAAAATTTTTACGCTTAAAAATCCCGCCGTCGGCGAAGTGATTCCCGATTTAATTCAAATTCCGCATTATTGGACGGCCCTTTTAACGCGGGCCGGCGTGGCGGAAAACCTGTCTAAAATGGACCCGGGTCTTTCGCTTTCTTCGGCACTTTATCCGCTGCGCCCGCATTGCTATAAACCGGGCACCAAAGATTTGTATTCCTATCCGTGGTGGTTTGATATGAGCGCCTTGCACTTCCGCGCCGACCACTTGAAAGCCGTTACGTCTAATCCGGAAGAAGACTTGGCGGAATGGAGCGGTCTGTTGGACGTGTGCCAACGCCTTAAAGACCACTTTAAAGACATTGACGGCTATTTCCCTATGCAAAACAGCGACTGGCGCGGTTCTTTGTCCACGCGCAGTGCCTTTATGGAAATTTGGGGCCGCGGCGCGGCTATGTTTACGCCCGATTTGCGCGGCACGCTGATCGGCACGCCGGCGTTTAAAGAAGGAATGAAAGATTATATGACGCTGGCGCTTAAAAACTATATGCCTATCTTGCGCGAAAGAGGCAGCTTGGGCACTATGCTTTCGGGCAAAGCCAGTATGCTCATTTCCCGCAAACAAGGGGTGGCCAGCTTTGAAGGGCACATCGGCGTGCGCATCAAAACGCTGCCCGTCCCGCGTACGGGGGCGCAGCCGCAGGCGTATCTGTCGGGTATGAATCTGATGATTAACGTTGCCGGATCGGATAAAGAAACGGCTTTAAAATTCATTAAGTGGTGTGCACGCACGGATAATCAAATGCGCTACGCCGCTATGATGGAAGTGTTCCCCGCCTTTGAAGAAAGTTTTGAACAACTTATTTTTTCATCTTCCCAGCGTTTGCGTACCTATTCGGGCATTTTGGCCTCGGCGCGCACGTTGCCCAATATGACCATTACGGGCACGGTGGTGGAAATTTTAAACAAAATATTGGCCGTCAGCGCCACGCAAATTGTAGAGGGCCGTTTTACGCAGGCCAGCTTGGATATTGAACTGGACAAAGCCGCCAAAGAGGTGGAATATCTGCTTTCTCTCTACGAGGGGTAATTATGTTTGATAAAGAGGCTTTTACTCTTTTTAAATTCGGTAAAAAATTAAACCAATCTTTTCAAAACCGCCGCGAACTTTTAGATTGCGCACTGCCGGCTTTGCGCGATTTGTTTAAACTGGACCGCGTGTATTTTTTTGACTGGCAGCAGGAACGGGCTTTGCTGTCTTTAAATATGATGTGCAAAAAAGAATATTGTATGGATATGCAGGAAGATATATCCGTATTAAACGAACCCGAATTTTTAAAAAAACTGCTGCAGGACGGCATTGCCGACTCTACCGATTTAAACTATCCCGCCGTTTATGTGCTGCTAAAATGGAAACGCCCCAGTATGCTATTGCAGGGGGAGGACGTCCGCACCGTGATGAAAGACAGCGTGGGCGTGCTGCGGTTGGAGCGCTTCCGCAAAAACCGTGTGTTTAACGAAGCGGAAAAGAAACTGATTAAAAGCGTAGCGGGGGAAATTTCCCACAATTTGACCAATACGGAAATTGACCAGGCCAAAAACCAACGGTTAAATACGGCCACCGCCTTGAACGATTTAGCCACCATTTTTGCTTCTTCTTTGCGCTTGTCCGACGGGCTGGAACTTATTTTACAGGGTGTGCAAAAGTATTTTCGCTTTGACCGTGTGCGTTTGTATCAAACCACTTATGACGGAAGCAAAATAAAAACCATTTTGGGCGTGGATATTTCCGGCGAGGTCACCCGCCAAACCGGCGACGATTTGCCCGAAGACGAACGTACGCTGCTGCGCGATATTTTTGATTCCGGCGCCACGTACCGCACCATTCATAACGTAGTGTACATTCCGCTTAAAGTGCAGCGCAATAAAGTAGGTTTCCTAACTTTTGACAATTTGCTTTCCCGCCGCCGTATTAATTATCTGGACTTTATTTCTTTAAAACAGTTTTCAACCCAAATCGCCTTGGCCATAGACAATGCCGCCCTGTTTGAACGCGTGCAGGAATTGTCTAACTATGACGAGCTGACCAAACTGCCGGTGCGGCGTTTCTTTAACGAAAAATTTGCCGAAGAAATTTACCGCTCCAAACGCTTTGATTTGGTAATGTCCGTCATTTTGCTGGACATTGATTTGTTCAAACAAATCAACGATACCTATGGTCACCAAATCGGAGACTGGGCCTTAAAAGAGGTCAGCCGCGTGTTGCGCACCAGCCTGCGCCAGACGGATTTTCCGTGCCGTTACGGCGGCGACGAAATGATTATTATGCTGCCGCGTACCAACGGCGAAGAAGCCAAAATTATTGCCAAGCGTTTAAAAGACCGCATTAACGCCATCGCCATTCCGGACCGGTACACGGATGGCGAACGCGTAACGCTTAGCATCAGCCAGGGCATATCCGTTTTTCCGCAGGACGGACAAACGGCTGCCGAGCTGTTTGAAAAAGCCGACAAAGCCCTTTACTGGGTTAAAGACGGCCGCCGCGGCACTTTTGCCGTGTACCGCGACGTTGCCGAAGAAGTGCCGCAATAATTTAGACCGTCCGGTAAGTTCTCCGACGGAGAATGCACGAAAAACAAAAGGAAAGAAAAAAAAGAAGAAAATAGTATGTGCTTTAAATTGTACTCAAACGACATAAAAGAGTTGACAAGAAGGCCAAAAGTTGTAAAAATTTAAGAGTAAGTTTCCGTCGCGCGCTTTTTATATTAAAAATATAAGGGGCCGGCGGTTTTCAGTCGTGGAAAGATTTTATATTATACAACGGGATATCATAAACGAATATGACACATAAAAATTTCTGGAAGTTTCTCTCGGGCAAAACGGTCTTAGCGGCTGTTTTGCCGTTGTTGTGTTTGGCCTTTGCTGCCCCCGCCGCCTATGCCCAAACGGCCGAGTTGCGCGCCGCCGGCGTCTATTATGTAGACGGCGGAACGGACATTAACGATGTGTATTGCAACTGGAAAAATACGGAAATTTTCGGTGATCCCGCAGACGCGTCTTCCCCTACTATTACCGCCAAAAACTATAAAGGTGCTGTAGTTAACGTGGGTGATCACAACACCAATGATCCGTGGGATACTTCTGCCCTGATAGAATATGACCAGCCGTATCCTGCCCCTGGAAAAGAAAATAAATATCCTAACCACTGTTTGGCTTTGTGCTTTGATGTGTACTGCACCAACCGCCCGATGGGGCAGAGCACCTATTCTATTGCTTTCCCTATTCAGCGTATTCGTTTTGAAATTGCCAAATACAATAAATCTTTAGGCATTGAAAATCCGGAAACAAACCCCGCCGTGCGCACCATTAATATGGCTATTGTGGATAACCAAATTGTGACGGGTGGCACTACTCCGGGTTCTGCCGGCCAGACCTTGCCGGTTAAAGATTTTATGTGCGGTTCCTATCACTGTTGGGGGGCAACCAGCAAATTTGAAACGACATATACGTGCCCTGCGGCCGAATATTATTGCGATGTGGAAAAAGGAGAAGCGGATGATGAGCCTGCCTCAGCGCATTGTTTGACAATGGATGGCAGAAAGTATGGCACCGAAACTGGTGAAAATAAAACGGTTAAAGGTTTATGCGAAAATTCTAACAGAGTGGGCAAATGTGTCGTTTTTGACAAGAACGGGGCCGCTTACGGGCAGCCGATGCGTTTCTGCACGTCTTGGGACGGTTCTTACGAAATTTTAGGCGAGTTCGGCAAAACCAACGGACAGTTTGGTTTCCGCGCCAATATCCAAACGGAATTCCCCGGTGACGGCGACGCAATTGAATCTATTTCCATTAATGACAGTTTCTCTTACCCGGGCGACGCCCAATATCCTATTCAGGTGGACGTAACCAATGTGCACACCGTGCGCAGCACGCCAACGGTGGTCGGTTCCATTACGGCGGTGCAGGCATTGCCTTATACGTTTGCTTACCGTTTGAGTAAAGATTCCGACGTACGTATTGAGGTTTTTGATGCGTCTGCCCAAATTCCTTATACTGGCTCAAATGGGGATGAAGGACCTGGTGGTGAAAATACCGGCATTTCTGAAATGGACCCGAATGCTGCCAAACTGGTGCTTGACCAAAATGCGGTAGTGCGCCATTTGGTGGACTGGCAGCCGCGCTTGGGCGAAGGGATGAAGGGCGCCGACAGCGACCAGATTATTGTGGAATCTGACCCGTGGGACGGGCGTGATGATTCCGGCCGCTTGCTGCCGGCCAATAACTATTTGGTATCTATCCAAGCCAAGAGCCAAGACGAATGGCCGGGAACGGACTTTTCGCGTGCGGTTACGCGCCAAGTGTCTGTAGACCCGCTGAAATTGACGGATATTCAGGTGGAAGGGCTTAATAAACAGTCTACGGCTTATGCTACCATTCGCTATGTGCCTACGGAATCTTCCAACGTGTATTTTGAAGTTTATTCCCCCGGCACCACTTTTGACAGCCTCTACACGGCCGGTTACCAGCCGACAGGTACCTCTCCTGTCATCGCTAATGGCAGCGGTGTAAGAGTTTACCGCAACCAGCAGCAGCGCGGCCGCAGCCAAAGTTATCCTGACAAGTGGGACGGCCTTTGCCACGAGGAAAACGACGAGGAAAACGGCTGTGCCATCCCCTATCCGCAAGGGACGAAACTGCCTATTACCGGTACTGTTTTTGACGGAACAGCCGACACGTGTACCGAGGATGGCGGCACCGTAACTAACGGTAACTGTGTAATTACCTATGCCAACGGCGCTCCGCTGCCGGACGGCGACTATATATATGTATTGTGGGCGGAAGTTCCTTATACGGATACCTATTATAATGGGGCTGCCTGCCATCCTAACCCTGCGGGTTGTGCAACCCCCGGCAATGCAGATGCAGAAACGATTCAAAACGGCACCTATACCGGTGTAAAAACCTTGCGTTACTATTCCGGCATTATGCCGGTGGAACGGGGCGTGGTGGACATTACCATTCAACCGGTCAGCTATTCCACCATCGGCTCCAGCCCGACGGCGTACGGGTTAGACCCGTTCGTCTTTAAATATTCTGTGGCGCGTGAATCTACGGTGGAAGCTTATGTGCAAAATACCGCCGGTGTGACGGTTAAAACCTTGACCGATGAAGGCGGTAACACCAATGTTGCCCAGCAGATGAATACGCTGACCTGGGACGGCCGCGACGACCAAGGCCGTATGGTGGGCCCCGGCACCTATATGTTTGTGGTCAAAACCAAAGACCCTATGTTCCCGGAAAGCGTGCAGACGACGGCTTCGGCCATTTTCCCGGTGGATCTGTATCGTTTGGTAGACGTAAGCACGACAGACGTGTATGGCGACAGTGAAGCCAAAGCTACCATTAATTATATGCTGTCCAAAGCGATGAACGTGCAGATCAACATCTATAATAAAGATGTGGTCATCCCGACATATAAAGATACCGGTTCCACTACGCAGATATTAATAAATAATGTCACGGGGGATATGCTTAAAGCGGTGGAGGCGTTGAATCCCAATCCGTTGCCGAATTTAACGGTCGGAGGCACGCTGCCGGTCAGTGTGGCGGGCGCTCCGCTGGTGGCTGGCGATACCGTAGGTTATTCCTATGTATATACCGAACCGATGAACAACGGCACGAATTACACCTACTATCGCATCCAGAAACAGGTGACTGCCGTTACGGACACGACGGAAGATTATACGGTCAACGAAATTGTCCGCTTTACGGTAAACGTTACCTCTTGGCCGCCGCGCGTGTGCGACCAGCAGACGGATGCGGCCTTCTTTACTAACGGCTATGTGGCCCCGACTAAGAATCCGCAGTGTATCTATGTAAACGATACCACCTTTACCAATTATCCGACCAACCCGGAAGCGGCCAAATACAATTATGGCGAAGGCGCCGCCCAGACCTTGGACGTACGCTTGCAGCCGGTCAAAACCTTCAACCGCTCCGCACTCAAAGCCGGTGACGGCGTGACCATTACGGAAGAATGGGACGCGCAGTATTTCTATAACCCGACGCCGGTTTCTACGCTTGACGGCGGCAAAAACACGCCGGAAGCCGTAGCGGCCTGCAGCAACCAGACGGACTTGAAGGCCTGCCCGTACGAAATGATTCCGGACGGTACCTATCCGTTCTATATCTCTGCGCAGACGGAAGAACCGGTGGATCTGTACTATAACGCCACCACGGCTCAGCCGGTGCGTAATGCGGACGATGTTACCCCGCAGACGGGCTTGTACGCCACGGATAAAACCGTGTACCGCGTTAACATTACCCGCGGACCGGTGTACTTCCTGGACGGCACGGTAGCCGTGTACCCCAACGCCCCGCAGTTGTTTAACACGTCTTCGGGGCCGGTGTTCGTGCCGCCGTATGAAATTAACTTTGCCATTTCCCGCGCTGCTACGGTGGAAGTTGCCATCGTCGCGTTGGAAGACGGCCTGTGCACCACCACCAATACGCCGGTTGTGCCGGGCGACCCCAATGCACAAATGGCCAAAGCCGGTGACGTGTGCAAATACTTAAGCACAATGACTATTGTCAATACGCCGAACTTTGACCCCAATGTGATACGCAAAATCTATTGGGACGGCACCGACAATAACGGCTATTATGTGCGCAACGGGAACTATGAAATCCGCTTGACGGCTAAGAACTACCCCGATGAAGGCTTGTATCAGCCCACGGTCAAGCAGCTGACCCAAAATGTGGACCTGCTTAAAGTGTTCGACTTGCCGGAAACCGAAGCCTATGCGCTCAACCAGCGTGGGGCAGATATGAAGATTTCGTATCAGATTTCCGTGCCGATGAAAGTGGCTATCCAAATTTTCAAACCCGGTACCACCATTTACGATTATCAAAAAGGTACCTTGCGCGACCCGGCCACGGGTAAAGAAGTAACCGATATCCGCGATGTGCTGGTGCGCGCCATTGTGGGCATCCGCCCGTCCACTACGCTGATTGAAGAAGTGTGGGACGGCCGCGACTATGCCCAGCAGGACGTGCCGGACGGCACCTATCCGTTCCGCTTTGTAACGGCCTTGAACTCGGCCGATATAGACTCTGTAACCGGCGAAATTCTGAACGCCGACGATGCCAGCACGGACCCGAGCCAGTGGAGCATTGAAAACGTGGCAGATACGTATCAGTATGTCAACCTGCATCACGCCACGGTGGCCATCGGTGACGGGGAGTTCGTCTGCGAAGACTGGGAGAAAACGGTATTCTTCTATCCTAACCCGTTCAAGACGGCTAACGGGACGATGGAAATTACCAAACTGCCGGTGCCGGGCAAAATGTCCATTAAACTTTATAACTTAGCCGGCGACTTGGTGCGCGAAGGCGGTTATCAGTGTGTGGACGCCAACAATATGACGGTAACGATGGGTACCTCTATTGATTTGCAGCCGGATAACACAGTCAGCAATACGCCTTATGAAGGCAATATGCCTACGGTCCGTAACGCAGCCTTGCGCTGCTTCTGGGACCGGACCAATGACCACGGCAAGAAAGTGGCCCGCGGCGTATATTTCGGCTTGGTGGACTTCCGGGCTCAAAACGGCAGACAGCACTGCCAGAAAGTCGTTAAAATCTTGATACCCAGATAAGACAGGAATTTATGAAGATAAAAAACACAGTTCTGTTTGCCTTTTTAACCTTGGCTTTGGCGGCTCCGGCCGCCTTGGCCCAAAGTTATTCCGACGCCGGTACCAGCGCGAGCGCGTTCTTGAAGATTGACGCCGGCTCACCTCGTGCCCAAGCGTTGGGTAATGCGTATGTATCCATCGCCGAAGGGCCGGAAGCCTTGTTTTGGAACCCGGCCGGTGCGGCATCCGCCACGACGCGCGAGCTGCAGTTTTCCTATCAGGACTACCTGCAGGGCTATAAATCGCGCACGTTGGCGTATTTGCAGCCTATGGGCAAAACCATTATCGGCGTGACGTTTAACTATATGGATATGGACGGGTTTGATTTCCGCGACGAATATGGTAACCAGCAGGCTACCATTACGACGCCCGTGCAGAACTTTGTGGGCAGCCTGTCTTTAGCCCGCGGGTTTTTTGACCAAGGGTTGCAAATTGGCGCCACGGCTAAATATATCAATGAAAAATTGGACACCTACCGCTATACCAACGTAGGTTTTGACGTGGGTGCCAAGGCCCGCCCCTGGAAATGGCTGGGTTTGGGCGGCGCTATTGTAAACATCGGCGATACTGACGAAATGCCGCGCGGCTGGCGTTTAGGGGCCGACATTAATACCAAATACTGGACGGTGTCGGGCGAATATATGAAATACGTGGACGACGAAGGCCGCTTGGGCGTAGGGTTAGAGATTCACATTCCGGAAGATTTGCTGCAGGTGGCACGTTTTGACTTGCGTGTTGGTTATTATGACCGCGAAAGCACCGGCTACAGCGAAAGCGAAAACTTAAAGAGCTTGGGTTTGGACGCTACGTCTAAAATTTCGTTCGGTTTCGGTATTTACAGCTCTGAATTGTTCGGCTACGGTGCCAGCATTGACTATGCCGTCACGCCGTTTGGCGCGTTGGGCACGTCGCAGCAGATTGCCGTGGCTATCCAGTTCTAAAGCTTGGGCGGGCGGCATAAAGCCCGCAAAACGGTATGAAAAAGAAATGTAAAGCGTGTGTGGCTTGGCTTAAAAAGAACAAAGGGCAGACCGCTATTGAATATGTGCTGACGGCCGGCTTTCTGTTTGGTGCTTTTTTAGCTTTTTACGCTTTATATTCCAACTTGGTGCCGCAGCAGTTTGACCAAGGTGCCAAAATCATTTTGTCAGTATATGATGCGAATGTTTAGTTTTAAAAAAATCAGGAGGACGTCATGAAGTTTGTCATCGCTATGCAGAATAAGTTGAACGCCCTGAAACAAGCCGCGTTTAACTGCGTAAAAAAACAAGAAGGTCAGAACACCATTGAGTATATCATTATGCTCGGCGTGGTGGTGGGTATTGCTCTGTTGGTGGGCACTCTGGTTAAAAATATGATGCCGGAATTGTTTGAAAACATCAAACAGAAAATTATCGGCGGTATCAACCAGACCGGCGAATAATTTCGCCTCAAAGGACTATGAAAATATTTCGTAGGGAGCGTGAAGGGCAGGTAACGGTAGAATTGATGCTTATTCTGCCGGTGCTGATGTTAATGATATTCTTTATATTGGAATACGGCAACATCGCCTATCACACCATTATTGCCAATCACGCTTCCTATGAATTTGCCCGTATAGCGGCTCTGGTAGGCACCAATAAACCCAGCGGACGCGCCAATACGGGTACGATGAGAAATAAAATAGAGATAGCCAAACAGAAGGTTTTTGGCGCAGACGCACAGCGTATTTCGGTGGCTATCAAGGTGCAGACAACGGGCACGGACCCGATGTATTCGCGCCATCAGCACGAAGATGTTATTGTAACGGTTACGTATCCGATACAGTTGGCTTTTCCGGGCACCAGCTGGCTGCTGGCCAGCGAACCCCGCAAGCAAGGGATACGCAAAATAAAGGCAACAACCAGAATGCCAGTGGAAAAAATGTATGCCAGCTCTGACCCGAAATAAGGAGCGGTTAAAAGATTTGGTTTTATTTTACCGGGAATTACGTTAAGGAGAAAAAATGAAAAAAGGAATGATGCTTCCGTTAGTGTTGGCCATATTGGCAACGCTTGTGTATGTGATAATCTTAAATAACGGGCAGAAAAAGCTCAATGCTTCTCAGAATATGAAAACGGTGCTGGTGCCCGTGCGCGACATTAAGGAGCGCGAAGTAATCAAACGCGATTACTTAAAACGCATCCAAGTGCCTGCCGCGTATGTGCAAAAGGACGCTTTTACGTGGACGACCGATGCCGACTTTGCCAAAATTGACAATGCCATCGCACGCGTTCAAATTCCTAAAGGAAACCAAATTTCCAAATATGCCGTCACCTCGCTTTCTCCCGAGGCAGGCCTTTCCAGCAAAATCCCGGTGCAGATGAGAGGCTACGTCATCACGGTGCCTACCAATATTGCCAGTATGATTAAACCCGATGACAACATTGACATTCTGCTTACTTTTGAAGCCATTATGAAAAACGGCTCCCGCCAGAAAGTGACCATCACGCTTTTGCAAAACGTCAAGGTGCTGGGTGTGGGCTCCGATTTAGGACAAGGTTTGGACGCCAAAACGGCGGCTGCAATGCGTAACCAAGAAGAAGACGCCAACGCCTATACGGATACGGGCGCGTTGAGCTTGGCCTTAACGCCCACCGATGCCCAGTATTTGGCCTTGGCCCAGAATCAGGACGGCGGCGAAATTTCCGTCATCTTGCGTTCTCAGGGTGATGTGACCAACTACGTAATGGAAATTGCCACATTTGACAAATTATTTCAATAAACAGGAATGACAAAACGTATGAAATTTACTTCAAAAATAACATTGTGTGTACTGTTGCTGGCTTTGGCCGCACCGGCCGCGTTTGCCAAAAAAACGCGTTTGGTGGCGGTAAGCGCCGACGTGGTGGAAATTAGCGGCTCTATGACTTCCGCCAAAGGCTTCGAATGGAACCAAATATTTGACTTTGAAGAAGCCAATATCCCCGGGATTTTGTCTTTGGGTGAGTTTGAACGTAAAACGGCCGTTATTACGCGTTTGCGTTTGTCGGAAACGGAAGGCCGCGCACAGGTTTTGTCTAACCCTAAAATTGTGACCAGCTCCGGCAACAGCGCCAAGATTACCGTCGGCGGTAAAGTGCCTATACCGGTGGTGAACAATCAGGGCGTGGGTTCGCAGCTGGAAGATTACGGTATTTTGCTCAACGTATTGCCCACCATCATTCCGGAAAGAGGCAATATTATTGACTTGCAGGTGCAATTGTCCGTGTCTTCCGTGGACTATTCCCGCACGGTTTCCGTGGGTACCTCTACGGCACCGTCTTTCAATAACCGCGAAGTGGAAACCCACGTGGAGCTTAACAGCGGCGAGACGCTGGTCATCGGCGGTTTAAAAAGCAGCTCCCGCAACGTAAGCGAAACGCGCGTGCCTTTCTTGGGCCGCATTCCGCTGATCGGTCTTTTGTTTAAATATAAAGACGTGACGGAAGAACAGCGCTCGCTCTTCCTGTTTATTACGGTAGAAGTGGTGGAATAATACAAAACTATGCCAGAAATTGAACCCCAGAAAAGCGAAGCGAAAATCATCGCCCTCAACAGCCCCAAAGAAGGCGCCGGCAAAACGACGCTTACTTTGAACTTGGCTTTGGGCTGGGCCGGTATCCAAAAACGGCCTGTGCTTATTGTGCCGCTTGATCCGCTTGCGCGTCAGGAACACAGTTTTTATCTGGATATTAAAAAACCCGTCAGCGTGGCCGATATTTTGCGCACGCTGGGTAATGCCAATATTGCCGTGGTGGGGGGGCTTTTGCGCGGGAAGGTGTCTATGTCTCAGTGGGGCGTAGGCGTGCTGCCTTTGGGCAATACCCGTGCGCAAGTGGCTTCCATCAGCCCTAAAATTTTAATTCCCATTTTGTCGCGCCTGTCGCAGACGTTTGATATCTTTTTGGATGTAGACTCCTCTTTCCCGATGCAGGCGTTTTCGTTTGATATCGCCGATAAGATTTTTTGGGTGTCCAACGCCACCCGTACGCATTTAAACTCTACGGTACAGCTCTTTAACGATTATAAAGAGCAGCGCTACCCGATGGAACGCGTAAGCGTGATTTGCAACCAATATGATATGCCGGGCTCCATTCCGTATGAAGAAGTGGAACGCTTTTACAATTCTTTGGGCCGCGATATTGACGTATTTTTGCCGTGGGACGAAGAAATTATGGCTTCTTCCAACCGCAGAGAGGTGGAAATTATCCGCAATCCGCAGTCGGAATGGATAAAAGGACTTCGTTTGGTATTGGCCAAAATACGGGACTTGGCCCCCGCCCCGAAAGACTGGACTGCTTCTGTAACGGATGAAGAATTTACGCAGGCGGCCAAAGAAATTTGGAACCCCATCGTGGGCGCCGGCGCGGCAGGCCCCGCGGCCGAAAGCCACGTGGCGGTGGAAGAAGAAGGCGAAGCCGGAAGAACGAAGCTTTCTTTCTGGGATGATTTAAAGCAAAAAGTACACAAAGACGTGGTTCGCACATTGGAAATTGAGCGTATTGTCATCAGCGACGAAAGCGCCGCCAGCGCCCAAACCCGCAAACGTGTGGCCGCTATTGTGGACGACATTTTGCAAAAGCAGCCCAACCTGCAGTTCTCCCGCGACCAGCGCACGCGCTTTGCCTCGGAACTGTTGGACGAAATTTTGGGTTTGGGGCCTTTGGAAACGTTGATGAGAGACCCCAGCGTAACAGAAATTATGGTCAATGCCTTTGATAAGATTTTTATTGAACAAAAAGGTAAATTGACCCTGACGAAATACAAATTTAGAAATAATGAGCAAGTGGTGCAGGTCATTAAACGTATCGTGTCCCCGTTGGGGCGTCGTATTGACGAATCTGTACCGCTGGTGGACGCCCGTTTGAAAGACGGTTCCCGTGTAAACGCCATTATTGCGCCGTTGGCCGTGTCCGGCCCGACGCTGACTATTCGCCGTTTCTCCCAAAAGCCTTTTGGGCCGGCCGATTATTTCCGCTTCGGAACAATCAGCCCCGAATGTATGGAATTTTTGGAAAAATGCGTGCGTATCCGCAAAAACATTATTGTCTGCGGCGGTACCGGTACCGGTAAAACAACCTTTTTAAACGCTTTGTCCGGCTATATTGCCAACGACGAACGTATTATTACGGTGGAAGATACGGCCGAACTTCGGCTGCAGCAGCCGCACTGGGTGTCTTTGGAAAGCCGTCCGCCCAACGTGGAAGGCAAAGGGCAAATTACCATTCAGGACTTGGTAAAAAACTGCTTGCGTATGCGTCCGGACCGCATTGTAGTAGGGGAATGCCGCGGCGCGGAAGCGTTGGATATGTTGCAGGCTATGAACACCGGTCACGAAGGGTCTTTGACCACTATTCACGCCAATACCCCGCGTGACGGTCTGTCCCGCTTGGAAGCTATGTGTATGCAGGCCAGCGGGGACTTGCCCATTTTTGCCATTCGTGAAATGATTTCTTCTGCCGTGAATATGATTGTGCAGCTGTCCCGTTTTTCCGACGGGTCCAGAAAAGTAACTTATATTACGGAAATGCACGGTCAGAAAGACGGTCAAATTCAATCAACCGATTTGTTCCGCTATGTGCAAACGGGCGTGGATGAGAACGGAAAAGTGCAGGGTATTTTTGCCCCGACGGGCAATCTGCCCACCTTTTTCCACGATTTTAAGGCAAAAGGCGTGCCTGTGGATGAAAGCGTGTTTACCAAGGGGGCCGTTAAGTTGGATGAAAACGGCGAGCCGGTGCTTTCTTCCCTGCCGCAGGCGCCTCAGCCGCCGGCTAAACCGCAGTAAAACGGTGTAAACTATGAGAAAAATTACGTTGCTGACTTCTTTGTTGTTGCTTTTGGTTACGGCTGCTCCGCAGTCGGCTTCTGCGCGTGCATTGGACCAAAGGGATAAACAAAAAATAGAATGCGCTATGTTCAAAATGATGGTGCTGGGCAATTATTTTGACGTAAATAAGCCCTCTGAACAGAAAAAATATGAGTATCCGTCGTCTTGCGGTGCATCTTTAAAAGGCAAAGTAATTAATATGCCCAGCTGGTTTGAAGAAGAACTCAAACGAATGGAAGCCACCAAGGTGGTCTATATTCAGGGGGAAGGCACCCTAAGCGAAGCTACCTTGTGGTACCGCACGTTTGCCAACGTGTATGCTTTTTTGGCCCGAGCCAATGACGCACTGGACCCCACCAAACCCATTGTGCTGGAACAGCTTTCCCGCGGGTATGTGGGCAACCGCATTAATTTGGTGGCTAACTTGGACCGTTTGAATAAAGATTTGGTGCGCGGACGCGACATTTACGTAATGAAAGACAGTATGCAGGGCCGCGCGCGCGCTATGCTGGCAACGCTTGAGTTTATGAACCGCGAGTTTTACAGCACGATTGAATCTTTTACCAGTCCGGCTTCGGAAAAAGAAGACAAATACCGTCGTTCCGTGATGGCCGTGGTAACAATGGCCAACTTGCTGTGGAGCGAGTTCCGCTCCGTCCCTATTCCGATGAACCCGCCTGATCCTAAAATTTTTCAGGTTACGGAAGGGGAACGGTTGTTTAATGCATTGTTGCTTATTTTTGGCGGCGTTTGTGTGGCCTATGCCGTGTTTTTGTTGTTGGAAAACAAAAAAGAGCAATTGCTGGATGCGTGGGACCGCTACCGCGAAAAAAGTGTGGCTTGGGCTGAAGATTTTAACCGCCAGTTTTTGACCATTGACGTGCGCTACATCGTTTTCGGCACAGTGGGCGTATTTGGCATATTCGGTTTAATGATGGGCATTTCCGTAGGCGGCTTTAGCGGCGTGTTTGTTTTCTTCCTGTTTATGGCAATGGGCGCCGCCTTGGGCATACGCATTCCGCCTATTGTGTTGGATAAACTGAAAAAAAGCCGCGGGCGCAAAATTAATGCCCAGCTGATGGACTCGCTGATTTTGCTTTCCAACTCGTTGCGTTCGGGTATGGATATCGTGCAAGGGTTTGAATTAGTGTCCCACGATATGCAGCCGCCTATTGCGGACGAATTCGGACTGGTAATTAAAAACTACCGTCTGGGCACCCCCTTTGAAAAAGCGCTGGAAGGCTTGGACGACCGCGTGGAAAGCCGTATGCTTTCGTACACGATTAAAGCCATCATTATTCAGCGTCAGGTGGGCGGTAACTTGACGGTCATTTTTGCCCGTCTGGTGGAAAACATTCGCGAAGAAAGCAAGCTGGAAGAAAAACTGGACGCTATGACCGCACAGCAGAAAATACAGGCCATCGTGGTCGGTATTATGCCGGTGATTATGTTGGGCGTAATGTTTATGTTCCGCCCCGATGAGATGATTTCTTTTTATACCACGCCGATCGGTTTGTTTGTATTGTTCGGCTGCTTTATCTGGATTATGATCGGTATGAAACTGATCCAAAAACTGGGCGAAGTGAAGGTGTGACGGTATGAATAAAATACTCTTTCTCTCTTTGATGTTCCTGATGATGCTGGGGGCCGTGTCTGTATTTTTAACGGTTTTTCTTTTGCTGGCTCCCAAACGGGAAGAAGAACAAATTGTGGACGTAGCCGCCCGTCGGTTTAAATCTTCGTCCAGCTTTGCCCGTCTGCAGCCGGAAACGAAATGGATAGACCGTCTGGCGGTATTTTGTTTAAATACGTTTCATTTGGAAAAACCGCTGGAACAAATGCATATGCAGCTGGGCAGCCCCGATTTGCCGCAGCCGGTGGATATTTTGTATTACAAAATTATTTCCGCCCTGCTTTTGCCGGCGGCCTTGATGCTGATGTTCCAAAGCATTTGGGGCATTATCTTCGTGCCGGTGGGGTTTTATTTGCCGGATGTGTTTTTAAAGAGCCGCATTCAAAAAAGACAGGCCGAAATTTTGGGCAATTTTTCCACTACGGTAGATTTGGCCGCCTTGATTATTGAGTCCGGCCTGGACTATTTAACCGCTTTTGAAAGAATCATCAATATTGCCAAAAAGAAAACGATTTTGGAAGAAGAGCTGGACAAAACGTTAAAAGAAATTAAACTGGGTTATTCCCGCCGCGAGGCATTGGAACGTTTTGCCAACCGCACCGATGTGCAGGAAGTGCGCTCTTTGGTGGGGCTGATTATTCAGTCCGACGAATTGGGTACCAGCTTGGTGGACTTGCTGCGCAACTTTTCGTCCGATTTGCGCACCCGCCGTATGAGCCGCGCTGAGAAATTGGCTGCGCAGGCTTCTACGAAAATGCTGTTCCCTTTGTTTATTTTCATTTTTCCGACAATATTCATTTTAATATTGTCGCCTATGATTAAAGGCCTGCTTTCGCAGGGGCTCAGTTTTTGAGAGGAAAATTTATGAAAAAATATCTTTTGTCATTCTTGGCTGTCAGTTTAGCCTCTGCATTGGTTGCCGCACCGCTGCGGCAGCCTAACCCGATCCGCCAGCACGGCAAAGAAGAGGGAATGATGCTGGACCTGAATAAAATTACCTTGGGCACGCTTAATGACGTGGAAGAAAAAAAGCAGTACTTGTCCACCGTCCAGCTGGAAAAGCAGCGCATCCAAAACTATATGCTGCGCCAAGTGTATGAAAACGCCTATACGCTCTACCGCCACGGGGACTATCAGCGCGCGCAGGAAATGGCACAAACCATTTTAAGCATTGACCCCAACTTTACGCAGGCCTCAACGTTGGCCAAGCAGGCCAGCCATATGGGGGCGTACGGCACCACGTCCGAGGCGGAGGTAATTGAAGCCAAATTCCAAGAGGCCAACCGTATGTATGATTCGGGCCGCTTGGTGGAAGCCAATGAAAAACTGGACGAAATTTTAACCATTCAACCGCACAATTCCAAAGCACTTTCCTGGAAAAAGCGCATTGACGGCGACATTGCCCGGGAATATAACCGCCGCGGCAATGTGGCGTATGACGAACAGGACTATCAGCGCGCTTTGGACAACTGGTATAACGCCTTGCTGATTCGCAAGGACGATCCCGCCTTGGTCAACCGCATTGCCCAGACGGAAAACCTGCTGCGCAAACAGCAGGTACAGCAAGCAATGGAAGAAGCAATGAATTATTATAACCAAGGGCGCTTTGTGGAATCTTATGCCGTGTTTGAACGCATCACCAAAATACAACCCGGCGATACCCGTGCGCAAAAATATATGAGCCAGCTGAAAGAAGAAATTGCCCAAACCTATTTTACGGCGGGGAACAAATCGTATAATGCGCAAAAATACGATACGGCCATCAACTATTGGACCAATGCCAAAAAATGGGGGGCAGATGCCGCCCATATGGACCGGCTGATTAAAAAGGCCCGCAACGCCAAAGAAGAGGCTTTAAGACGCAAACAGGAAGCCGCTCAAAAAGCAGCCGAAGCCGCCCAAAAACAGGCGGAAGAGGAAGCCCAAGCCATAGAGGAGGAAGAAGAACCGGTGGAGACCGTCACGGTGGAAGGCAACAGCCTTACCCCCATCGGCTCGGGCGTGCCGGGGTCGCCTACTTTTTCGGACAGCAATAACGTAACGCAGGGCATCGGCGGAGCGGCGGGCCGTGTATCGGCCGAAGCCAGTGCAGCCTCCCGCCAGAAATACATTGAAGGGCTGGATGCGTTTAACCAAGACGATTACGAACGCGCCCGCCAGGCGTGGATCGTGGCCAAGCAGCTTGACCCGGGCAATACCGATGCCGATTTGGGTCTGCGCAAAGTGGAAGAATTAACGGGTATCCGGTAATTGGGAGAATGTATGAAACTGACATCTAAGTGGACATTATGGTTCGTGTTGGTGTCGCTGTATGCGGCCATCATCGGCGGATTGTTCTATTACAATATGTTCAAATTCGTTTTTGACAAGAAATTGCAAAACGAAATGGTGGAAATGGTGCGTTTCCGCGCGCCGCTTTTGGTGTCCAGTTTGTCTGCCCGTCCGCGTAAAGATGCCACCTTCCGCGAGGCGGAAGTAATGAAAGCCTGGACCCGAAACGATGACAGAATTAAAAGTCTGGTGTATTTAAACGACGACGGCTCCATCCGCTGGCACGAAAATACGCAGTTTTTGATGATGTCTTATTCCGATTACAACAATCAAGTGGTGTTTGATACGCCGGTGGTGCCGCTTGCCATTCGGGACCGTGTGCCCAAAGCCATAATGTTTGACGACGGCAATTATTACGATATGGCCATTCCGCTCTTGGCTAAAGATACGGTAGCCGGCGTAGTCAATATTACCGTTTCCAGAAAAGAGGCTAAAGCCCTGATTCGCCAGTCTATGGTGCGTTACGCCGTAGGTGCTTTTATTATGATTTTGCTCATCGGCGGGGTGCTGTATTTGTTCCTGCTGCTCAAAATTATCCGCCCGCTGGAAAGTTTAAAAGACGGGGTGGATGCTGTATCTTTGAACCGTTTAGAACTGCCCTTTACGCCGCGGCCGGATGAAATTGGGGATGTGGCCTCGTCCATCACGGCACTGCTGGGCCGTTTGAAAGAAGACATAAAAGGCTTGGAAAATGTGGAAATTATGTCTTTGGAAAAAGAACAAAAATGGTGGAAAACCATTTTGGCCGTCACGGTGCCGCGCGGAGCACGTGCTTTGGTGATTGACGAAAACAACAATATTCTTTACACCAATTTTGAAATGAATATTAAGAAAAAAGGTGCCGTGCATTTGCTGGACATTTTTGACGGACGCCAGCAAAGCATTATTCAGGTGGTGGGGGAAGCCTTGGAAAACCCGACAAAAGTGCTGCGCGGAACGGTCATCAATAAAGACGTTAAATGCACGGTGAAAGCGGTGCAGCTCCCCGACGATGCCGGCAAGAACCGTATGATACTTGTTTTGGAGCCGGAAAAATCTTTATAATAGATAAAGGGAAAGCCCCTTGGGAGAGAATATGAAAGTTGAAATCAAAAAAATTGGTATTTTAAACGTAATTTTTTCCGTATTTCCCGTTGCCGTTTTTGTCATTATGCTTATCAGCGGCATTTTGGGAATGTTCAGCCCGGACGTGTCATTTAATTTATCTTTCTTGATGAATATGATTATGTCCGCCATTATTAATACCTTGCTGTTTTTGGTGTACACCGTTTTCTTTCTGCTGGCCTACAATATTCTGTGCGGCATCGGTATCCGCGGGGTAAGCGTAGTGCTGGAAGATAAAGAATAAATCTGTTTGTGAGGAGAAGTGAGGGATGAAAAAGCTAGTCATTTTAGTGGCAGTATGTCTGTTGTCTGCCTCTGCTTTTGCGGCAGCCAAAACGACGGCCAAAAAAGCAAAAACGGCTAAAAAAGAAGCCAAACCCACGATAGAATTCGTGGTGGTAGAGTCGGAAGAATATCAGTCCGGCAAACAAGACCCGCAGCTGGCCCCCGGCTTGGCTGCTTTCTTGGGTGGAACGCCCGACGTAAAAGCTATGACGTATGAACAGGCCCAGCAAGACCCGAAACTGGCCAATTTGGACTATAGCTTTTTGCCGTTGTATCTGATTAAAAAAACGCCTGAACTGCGCGCTAAGTTAGAGCAGCAGCTGGCGGCCGGCTATGTGCTGGAAAACGACGATTATTTAATTTTCCCTCATATGACCCGCACGGGTGTTTACCGTGAAAAAGAAGCCAAACCCGGCAAGCTGGAAGTGTTTGTTATGTCGCAGTGCCCCTTTGGTGTTATGGCCGAAAACCTGATTATTCAGGCCCAAAAAGACGGCAAAATGACCGAAGAACAGGACATTGACTTGCGCTATGTGGTCAGCTATGACCCCAACAGCGGCTTCCGCAGTTTGCACGGCCCGGCCGAATGGGAAGAAAACATCCGCCAATTGTTAATTGCCAAATATTACCCGAAAAAACTGTGGAAGTATTTGGAAATTCGCAACAAAAACTATCAGTCCAGCCGCTGGGATAAAGCGATGGAAGAAGCGGGCATTAACCCCAAGAAAATTATGAAAAAATTTGATACCGAAGGGGTGGAATTGCTCAAAGCCGAAGCCGCCTACGGCGAAGAATTCGGTGTTAATGCTTCCCCTACCTTCTTGTGGGAAGGAAAAGAAGTACTGGACTTTGGCGGCGTGAGCCAAAAACCCGGCTTGGAATTTTTGAACCCGGCTGCTTCCCGCCCGCAAGGCGGCGCCGCGGCCCCTGCCGGCAGCTGCTAAGTTTGTTTTTATAAAAAAGCGGGGGCTTGGAAATCTCCGAGCCCCCGTTTTTGGAAGTTAGATACCCGAGGCCACACGTGAAAAGAAAAACAGGCAGTTTGTTTTCTAAAGCCATTATTGCGCTAACGTTTGTATCAGCCGTTCCCGTGCTGCTGATCGGCTGGCACGTGCTGCGTGTGGACAGCCGCGTGCTGGAAAATGAAATTTTGGATAAGCAGCGCACTGTTGTTTCCCAAATAGCTTCCGTACTGGGGGAAGAAGTAAGCCGCAAGGCGCAGTTCTTTTCCGTTTTTACCGATTTGCATACCGATTTCGGCGGCCACCCTTTTATCAATAAAGAAGACGTAGACTATCTGCGTGAGAAAAACCCTGAAATAACGCATATTTCCGTTTTAAACCCCAACGGCCGGCTGCTATTTTATTCGGGGGACGACAATTCCCGCTTTACCTATGCGCCGGAGTTGGGTAACATTCTGCGCACGTGCGTAAGCGAAGGCAAAGAATATGTCGGCTCCATTAACCGCGTCAGCGACCGGTTGTATGCATTGATGGCTTTCCCCATCCGAGAACACCGCAAAGACGTTGAGGTGGTGGGCGTGCTGGTGGCGGAAATGAATTTGGCCAGTTTAGGGCAGTCTTTAAAACAGATTTATCCGGAAGATATGTTTTCCGTCGTAGTCAGTGCGGACGGAAATTTAGTGTCTTATTCCGGCGCGCCGGAAGGGCTGGCACTGACGGCCGACAATCCGCTGCGCTATGAGGTGCGCTCCTGGGGGCCGGCCTTAGACGGCCGCTCCAGCGGGCAAATTACAACTGGCAGCGGGCAGCAGATTTTAATCAGCCGGGCGGAAGTGCCGGTGCTCAACTGGACGGTGTACGTCCAACAGCCTTCCGACACAATCAGTAAATTGTTTTTGGAAAGCACCTTCCATTCCGTGTGGGATGTGGCGTTGATTTTTCTGGTAATGGCGGTCTTTTTGCTTTCCGTCAGCTACTTGGTCATCATTCCCATTGTGCGCCCCGTGCAACGTTTGCAGGAAGCCGCCGTCAAGCTGGAGCAGGACGATGACTATATGCCGACGGAAAAAGATTTGATTATTCCGGCCAACGAAATTGGGCAGCTGGCCCGCGTATTTTTGCATATGGCGGCCGTATTGCGTGAACGCAAAAACGCCATTTTGGAAGCCCAAAAAGAATTGGCGGATATGAATAAAGATTTGGAACTGCGCGTGCAGCAGCGCACGGCGGAGTTAAAGCAGGCCACCGATGAACTGGTAAAAACGGAACGCTTGGCCGCCATTGGACAAATGGCCTCCATCATCAGCCACGAAATACGCAATCCGCTGGCGGTAATCAGCAATGCTACGCGTTTAATAAAAACCATAGAGCCGCCCTCTAACCCTAAGCTGATAAAACAGTTCAGCATTATTGATGCGGAAATTCGCCAAGCCAACAGCATCATCAGCGAAGTGCTTGGTTTTGCCCGCAGCCGCGATATGATTTTGTCCGTCATAGATTTAAACAGTTATTTGCACGACTTGCTGCTTTCTTTTCCTGTTCCTGCCGGCATTCATATGCACGAAGAACTGGACTGCGAAAGCGCCCGTTTAAAAATAGACGCCGAAGAAATAAAACAGGCGTTGCGCAATATTATATCCAATGCCTGTGAAGCGATGCAGGGCAACGGCAATGTAACGGTGGGCAGCAAAGTGGGCAAGAAGGCGGTTTGTATTTATGTAGCCGATGAAGGGCCCGGCATTTCCGAAGAATTAAAAAGCAAAATATTTTCGCCGTTTTTTACCACAAAAGCGCGCGGGACGGGGCTTGGGCTGGCGGTGGTGCGCAAAGCCATTACCCGCCACAAAGGCAAATTGTTTATTAAAAGCGAAGAAGGCAAAGGCACCGTTTTTGCAATATATTTAAGAATTTACCGTAAAAGCGGAGATACAAAATATGGATAAGCAAGTTAAAATTTTAGTCGTTGACGATGACAATAACCTGCGGGAAACACTGGCGGACCTGTTGGAAATAGAGGGCTACAAGGTCTATCAGGCAGGGAACGGAAAAGAATGTCTGGACTTGGTGGCTTCGGAATTTTTCAACATTATTCTGATGGACTATAACCTGCCTGACGAAACCGGCTTGGACTTGATACGCAAGATCCGCTCTTTTAACCAGGACAGCCAAATTTTGATGATTACGGCGTACGCTTCGTTGAACTCCATTATGGAAGCGATGAAGGAGTCCGTATATGATTTCTTGATTAAACCGGTAGATTTTGATTATTTAAAACGCACCATTAACCGCGCGTTGGACAAGTATTTCTTGGAACAAAGCAATAAAGAATTATTGGCCCAGTTAAAATTGCGCAACGCCGACTTGGACAGATTGAACAATATGAAATCTAAATTCTTTTCTATTGTGTCGCACGATTTGTCCAATTCGCTGATGACGCTGAAGATGAGCTTTGATATGCTTAAAAAGAAAATGACTCCGGATGCGGACCAAGCTAAAAAAATGTCTTATATGGACGAGAGTATTGGGCAAATTGAACATTTGATTAAAGACTTGGTAGATTGGGCCGCCATTGAAAAAGGCAAGCTGCGCATTGAAAAAGCAAACTTTGAATTGACAGCCAGCCTGAAGAAAACCGCCGAGATTTTTAAAGATAAAGCCAGCAAACGCGGCATCAGCGTTACGTTTGAAAGCGTGGGGGAAATACCCGTTTTTGCAGATGAAAAACGTATCCGTCAGGTTATATCCAATATTTTGGAAAATGCCGTCCGTCATACTCCCGACAACGGACATATTGAGGTAACGGTAAGCAAATTAGACGAAAAAAATGCTAAAGTGTCGGTAAAGGACTCCGGTGACGGCATTGACCCGCAGCAAGCCCCTGCCTTGTTTACCAGCTTTACGCAAGTGGGGGACAAAAGCCGCGTGGGCCGTTTGGGGCTGGGGTTGTCTATTGCTAAAGACATTGTTACCAATCACGGCGGACGTATTTGGGCCCAAAGCACCGGTTTGGGGCAGGGCGCAACGTTTATTTTTACGCTGCCCATAGCCGCTAACTAATTTTACGCAATACGGGAGCGAACAACATATGAATAAAAAGAAAAAAGTTAAAGTGCTTATTGCAGACGACCAAACCCTTTTCCGCGAAGGAATAAGAGACGTGCTCAACGGCGAAAAGTGGATAGAAGTGGTGGGCGAAGCGGCCGACGGTTTAGAAGCGGTGGCGCTTTCCAAAAAATTAAAACCGGACGTGGTTTTAATGGACATTAAACTGCCTAAACTGGACGGTATTTCCGCCACCAAGCAGATTCGCCAAGCCGCGCCGGAAGTAAATGTGCTGATGCTTTCTTCTTTTGAAGACGAAGCCCACGTGCTTGACGCCATTCAGGCAGGCGCCAACGGCTATTTGTCTAAAATGCTGCCGGCGGCGGAGCTGGTCAACTCCATTAAAACCTTTACGGCAGAAGGGTTGATGATCCCGCAGCAACTGATGGGCAAACTGCTGCACGGTTTGCGCCGTATGGGCGAAGGTGGTATGCCCAGCCAGGCCACGCTGACAAAGACGGAAATTAAAGTTATGGACTTGCTCGGCAAAGGGATGAGCAATAAAGAGCTGGCCAAAGAATTGGGCTGCAGCGTAAAAACCATTAAAAACCATTTGAACAGCGCCTTTCATAAACTGGGCGTAAGCAGCCGCACGGAAGCAGTGGTAAAAGCCATTGAAAAGGGGCTTATCTCTTCCGAAGGCACAAAATTTGAAGACGAAGAATAATGCGCGATAAAATAAAAACGGTAGGCCGCCGCTTTTTACGGGGGCGGCAGGGGCAGGCTTCTATTGAATATGTGCTGATGCTGGGCAGCATATTGGTGATTATTTCTGCCTTTATTACCGCTTTTCATAATGACATCGTGCGTTGGTTCTTTATGTTTATCGGAAATTTATTGATGAAATGATGAACACGGCAACACTTATTAAAAATACGCTTCGCAGCCGTCGGGCACAAATATTGCTGCCCGCGGTAATGCTTGCGCCTATTTTTATGTTGCTGATTTATCTGCTGTTTGAAACATCCAAAATTTCTATGAGCAAAGTGCGTGAACAGTTCGCATTGGACAATGCGGCTTATTCACAAATGTCTTCTGCCAGCGTGTATTTGAATGCCGTAGCTCAGGTAAACGGCGCGCTCCCGTACCGCGTAATGAAAACAATGAGCACGGTGCTGCCGGCAAAACAGACGGCGGAAAACCCGGACCAAAAAGTAACGGTGTTTGACGTGTTTTACGCCGCGGGGGCCTTCCCGGCCATCGGCCCCAATCACGAGCTTGGCCCCAACGGGGCGGTAAGCAACGGTTTGCCTTCGGCAGAGGCCACTTCGTGGGGGTTTCAATATTATGGCGGTAAAAGAGGCGATTGGAATAAAGAAGACCCGGAATTAACCGCTGACGAAGAAGGCAAAGTGGTGCTGACGGATCAAAATTTAATCAGCAACTATTTCTTCGGCGCAACCACCATCGGGTTGAGTGCCATCAAAGAATATGCCACCATTTTTATTCGTACCGGTTCTATTTATGCTTCGCAGAAATATGTGTATGAAGACGTGGTGGACAACGGCCGTATGTTCCGCCAAAGCTATTACTTGAATACCCAAAATTGCCGTAAGTCGGAATGTGCCAAACAGGCGGCTACTACCCTGGAACGTTACGAATTGGAAACCAAACCGTTTGAATTGGAAGAAACCCGTTTTTACGTCAGTTCGGACTTTAAGGGCTACGTGGGGCACATTAATACGTATCCGATTGATTTAAATATGAAAAATGTAATGGGCATTCCTTTGTTCCAATTTGCATATTTAACGCCGGAAAGCCGTTCCAAGCTTAAACAACTGGCCCGCGGCGTGGTGCTGAAACAAAAATATAAATTGCCCGAAAATCGTTTCAACATTAATTTGGTGCAGCGCTATCAGCCTTATGTGCGCAATACCATTTCGCTTAAGTGCCCGCGCTCCAGCAACAACTGCGTGTGGCCGGATCCTATTCCAAAATACAGCATTAAGGTGGGCCCGTGATGAAAATGTTTCTTTCCCGTAAAGGTCAGGCCACGACGGAAACAGTGCTTTTGTTTCCGGTGCTGGTGATTTTTATTTTGTTTATTATCAAAATTTTCGGTTTGCTGGTGCTGAGCCAAAAAATGGAAATTGCCGGTTTTTATGCGGCGCGCCGTTTTCAGCTGCAAAGCCACACCACCGATTATCTGCAGCGCTGGGACCGCCGCTATCTGGCCAAAGACATTCAAAAGAAAGTGGAAGATTATTTGGGTTTTAATAATCAGGGAATGCGCAAACTGTTGAGTTTGCGGAATGTAAAGTTAGATATTAATACCTCCGGCACGTGGACCAGAGTGGTGCTGACGGTCTATACCGCCCCTCCGCGTATTAAGTTTTTGTGTGATTACGACAAATTGCAATTGTGCCAAAATGATTTGGCTTGTTTAAAAGGGTTTGAGTTTTTGTGCGAAACGGGCGGTCAGCTGCAAGTTATCAAGTATGTCGGCCCCAACGAGCGTGTGCTGCCTTATGTGCGGCCGGAGGGCTGATAAACAATAAGCCTGCCCCGTTACGCGGCGTATTTTAGATGAACCAATTTGTGCTTGACAAAGGCACTAAAACCGTTTATACTAATAGTAGCGCAATGCCGCGCGCAAAATTTAAACTCTGTGTTTGAGCGTATAAGAAGTTATTATACGGGTCAGCAAGAGTGAATTTTTATATCTAAATAAAGGGGTTATATTATGTTTAACCTGTTTAATAAAAGCAAAGTCCGCTCCGGCAAACAGAATAATGAAGAAAAAAAGCCGGCAGCCGCAGCCGTCGGGCAAACGGGGCAGAATAAGAAACCCGCCCCCTTTGCCGCTTTGAGCAAAACGTGGGCCAAATTAAACAAAATGGATCGTAAACAGGCCTACACCTTTGGCGCCATTGCCGTGGTGATTTTGGTGGCTTTGGTGATGTTTGCCACGGCGGCTTCCTCCGGCGGGGAAGATGCTTTTGCCGATTTGCAGACGCGCGGATACGACTTGGCCAATATGCCCTTTTCTTCCGATGAAGCCGAACAATATTTGCTGGCTTCCAAATATCCGGATATGCAAAATGCCAAATCGGGCGGCTTGTATACGAAAGAGGAAAAAGAAGCCCGCCAGGCAGAAGATGCTGAAGCGGCGGCCGCCGAGCTTGACACTTCGGCCTCTTCTACCGCATCGCAATACGTTCCCGGCCGCTATTACGGCGGCGTAGGCAGCAACAGAACCGTTACGCCTACGCAGGTAAACAGTTTAAACAGCGCCAGCTTAAAAAGCGGCAGCGGCAGCGGCATTAGCGGCACGTTCGGTCCCAGCGGCGATTTTTCCAATTTTAAAAGTCAGGAAAAAGGCAGTGACCGTTTTACTCCGCAAGGCCCCGGTTCGGGCGATGCCCGCAAGGCACTGTTCCAAGCGGCTACCGGCAGCCGTGCCGCAGCAGGCTTGAAGGACAACAAACTGTTAAATGCCAAAAAAGCGATGATGGGCGGCAATGTAAAAGGCAGCGAGGCCTTTCTGGATGACAGCGGTGCCGTGGACTTAAGCAAAGCGTCCGGTTTGAATTTGGATACAAATGCCCCCGTCAGCAGCGTAGATACCGGTGCTTTTGATGATGCTTTGAAGGAAGCCCAGAAAGAGGGAGAAGAAGAAGCCAAAGAAGAAGATAAAAAAAGTCTGTGGAAAGTTTTGTTGGAGCAATTTGCAACTAAAGCCTTGGATTTGGGGATGAATTTGTTAAAACAATGGGCGGGCAATGCGATTAATGATGCAATGAAAAGCAACGCGCAAGCCAATGCTATCTTTGAAGGACAGATTGCCAATGATTGGAACAACCGAATGGTGCCTATGGAGGAGGGTGGAAAAATTTCTGCTGCCAATTTGGATAAGTTAACTGCTGAGCAGTTAGATGTAGCCGGCATTACTAAAACGCCTGCTGCGGATGGCAAAGGTTTTTCCTATTCTTGTAACGGACAAACGGTTAACAGTACAGAAACAGGCAAGACGCTCCAATTAGGGCAACCCGGGCAAGACGCAGTAACACAATTTAATAACACTTATAAGGATATGAGTTATAAGGAATTTGTAAGAGACAGAAAAGATGCACATCCCGATCAGTGGAGTGCGGCCAAGCGGCAGGCTAAAAACAACGTAAGAAACGGGTTTAACAACTATGGAGGTTATAACGGATATAACGGCTATGGAGGGTATGTCGGTTATAACGGTTACGGCGGTTATAACGGTTACGGCGGTTATAACGGCTACGGCGGTTATAACGGCGGTGGCGGCAATGGCGGCTGAGCGGTTTTGTGGACTGCGTTCTCTGCCCTACCGCGTAAATATGGAACCCATTACGAAAATGACATTTAACGTACAAGCAGGTGTAGTTGGAGATTAGCAACGGAATAATAAAAGACAGGAGCACTTTATGAAAATTATTCAATTCTTAAAAAACAAGGCAGGTAAATGGTCCTTGTCTGCTATGCAGGCAGTAGGACTGTCCGCCGCCGTAGGGGTGGCCGGCATTGCCGCTTGGCAGATGATGGGGTCTTCTTCCCAGCCGAATTTAAATACGGTTTTTTCTTCCAATGCGGCGGATCAGGATGTAGTCTTTGTAGCCGGCGCCGCAGGCGGTGTTTATGGCAGCGGTTCTTATGGCGAAGGCGGAGAGATTCATTCCGGTATTAAGACCACGCTTTCCAAAGATTTGCAATTAATGCAGGCTGATGCTCAATCTGCCCAACAGATTGCAGAGGGGGCTGCTTTTGTCCAGCAGGAGCAGAATATAAGCGCCTATAAAATGGACGGTGCTTCCGGCGGTTTGGGTATGGGCGGCAATGTGGCCAAAGAAATGGGCGGCGCAATGTCGGGTGATATGAGTGCGGTGCAAAAACAAATTGCGGACATTCAGGCTTCTATTGCGGCTCAGAAACAAGCCGCCGAGGCCGCTGCGACGGCAGACGGAACCGGAAATGCCGCCAAAGTGGCAGCCGCTATGAAAGGCCAGGGCGGCGGCCAGTTTGGTATGGCCGAAGGAATGGCCCGCGCCTCCGGAAACAATTTAAATTCTACGCCGCTGCAAAGCGGTCAGTATGCACGCGAAGGGCAAGGTGTCAGTTCTTCCGGCGTATTGGGGGGTGCGCAGGCCGCAGTTCCTTCTGCCTTAGGGGCTGCTACGCAAGTAGCTAAATTTGACGGGAGCAGAGGCTCGGTTATCGGGCAAGGGAACCGGATGAGAGGGGACAACTCGCTGGAAACCTTGCAGAAACAGTCGGTTGAAATTTCCCGTCACAGCAATCGTTCCGCTAACGAAGGCGCCCGTGCCTTTATGGCCAGCACCCGCTTATCGGGCGGCATTCGCTTGGACGGCGGGGAAGCCCTTGCCGGCGGTGCGGCCAGCTCCAGCGATTTTACGGATGACGCCATTTCCGCTTTGGGTGACAGCCTGAATCAAACCGGCGCAGAAGTGGTTACCTACGAAGAAGCAAAAGAAGAACTTCGGCGTGATTTAAGAGAGTTTGTAAAAAAATGCAACACGTGGAGTTGGATCTGGGGTATTAACGTGGTAGGGTATTTAGCGCAACTCAGAGCCAAGAAAAAGATGCTTAATAAAGTGGAATCTTTTAGAGATTCCTGGGGTGAATCTGATTACGAAACGAAGAATACCGTGGGAAGCTTTGCCAATCTTTCTGAATCTGTTGTAAGAACGGCATTTAGAAATATTGCCATCCCGGGCGGTCCCAAAGATTTTACCGAAAGATTCAGCGTGCGTTATTGGGGGGTGCCGGGTGCTTTCTCTGATAAAAACTGGACGCAGCCTACGGAAGAAGAAAAAGAGGAGTTCAAAAACTCTGTTTGGGGCAAAACTTTTTATGAAGGCGATTTGAAATCTCACTATGGAGAATAAAATAAGGAGACCAATATGCGGATATTAAAATTCTTAACCAGCCGTATTGGCGCTATCAGTGTCAGCGCGGGCAGAACGGCCGGTATGGCGGTAACGGTGGGGTTGATTGGCTTTAACGTCTATAACTTCGCCTCCAATACCCCTGCGGCTCAAGAGCAACAAATTCGCTCTTTAAGCTCTATTATGTCAACGGGCGGTGCTTTGCCGGCTGAATATTCCGGTATTAATTTTGATACGGGCAATGTTCAGTTTGCCACGGCAGAAGAAATTGCGGCAAAAGAAGGCACCTTGTTTGACGGCGGGGAAGGAGCGGTGAATGCATTAAACAACATTTCCGTGCCCAGCTATGCCTTGGGTTCCGGCGAAGCCGGCCTGGGGATGGGGGCCAATGCCGCGGCGCAAGTAGGGCCGGACGGCAAGCCCTTAACGGGCAATGTGTCTGCCGACGGATCTGCCGTAGGGGCAGCAGCAGCCCAGCAAGCGCAAAAAACGCAAATTAATAAATTGGGCGAAGAAAAACCCGGCGGGCTGCAACGCGCGTCTATTGCCAAAGCCAGCGGCAGCAATATGGGTTCTTCCAGCAGCGGGGGATTTGGCGGCACTTCTTCTTCCCGTTCCGGTCAAAGCGCTGCTGCGTCCCGCGCTTCGGCTTTGGGTACGTCGGATGGTTACACGTTAAGCGGGGCTATGCCCAAAGGTAGCACGTTACTGGCGTCTAACGGCAATATACGCGGCGCGGCATCTTCGTCTTCTTCTTTTATAGCCGGCAATACCCGCACGCGTATCGGACAAGGGAGTAACTCTAAAGAAGGGCGCAGTCTGCGCGACATTGCGTTGGCGTCTTCCAAGGTAGCGGCTAATAAAGACCGTGCTGCCAACGAAGGGGCCAGCCCCTTTATGGCCAAGGAAAAACTGTCCGGCGGAATTCAAGTGGTGGGTGAAACCGCCAATGAATTTGCCGGCAGCAGTGATGCTTCTTTTGAAGATAAGCTTCAAGGGCAGGAAGCCGCACTCGGGCAAGCCGTAGAGGAAATAGATACCACCGAGCAGGAACGCAAAGCCCATAGAGATCGTTTGGCAACCAATTTGATTTCTCTGTTGTTTACTACCGTTGCTGCGATGCTGACCATTGCGGCTTTGAAAAAAGTACCTTGGCCGTGGGCGACGGCGGCTGCATACATTTTGGGCGGTGTTATGCTGGCGGTCATCGCCTTGTATTTGGTGGATGCTTTCCGCTATGCTGATAAATACGGCTGGCCAGGGGACGCTTGGGCGTTTATCGGCGGCGGTGCATTGTTTGCTACCGGTGTATCTTTGGCTATGTTTAGCCCCACAGTTACCAATTGGCTTGCCAAAATCTATGCCAAAGTCTTCTCTTGGCTGGGTATGGGAGTAAGAGCGGCTGTGGTGACCACCGGAATGGCTGCCGTGGGCGGTATCGTTAAAGGGGCAGTGGACTCCGGCAAGAGTATTGCCGCATCAAATGATGAAACGGGTACTCTGGATAATAAATGAGGCAGCCTATGGCACAGGTAGACATCTTATTAAAAAGAGTTTTTGCGTGGGCTATATTGCTCATTATTATTACAAGCGGGATAGTCGCTTATGTGCATTTTAATAGCCAGTATCGTCGCGCGCAGAGAGAAGTGATTTATTTAAAAGCACGGGAACAATCTATGCGTGAGCGACAGCAACGGCTGTTAGAGTACGAAAAAAGAATGCAGGAACAGAAACTGCGCAGGGAGTACAATCAGGGGCGCGTAGCCGGTCAGGCGCAGTCGTCTGTTCTTAATTAGGCAGGTTTTATGAAACAGGAAAAAAACAATTCCATAGTGCGTTTGCCAGCAGCGGGGGACAAACAGCCGGAGCTTAAGCCGGTTTCGTCCAATACGCAGGCAGACAAACGCCATAACCGCCGGCGTCTGCTGGTTGGGCTGGCTCTTGTTTTTTTCCTGTTTTGTGTTATATTTATAATACCGGTGGGTCATATACCGGTGCTTCGTAATTTGTCGTGGCTGATGGGGTTTAGCGCGCAGGACACCCAGTCTATGAGTTTTTTCCGTACACTCTTGACGTGGGCTGGCGACGCGGACCGCCGTCATTTATCGGGTAGTTGGTACGGTAACGAAGAATATTCGCTCTTTAACAGAAACCAACCGCAGGGTTTTAATGCGTCGGGGCCAAAGTCCGGCTTGTTTGATTTACGTGCCGTGAATGCCGCCCGCCGCGCAAAGGGTCTGTCGCCGGACGGTTTGTACGGGGCTTACAGTGCTAACGAGCAGCAGGGCGGTGCCGCCGTCAATGGCACGGTTAACGGATGGAGTCAGGCGGCCAAAGCGGCAACGGCAGCCAAAAATGCCGAAGAAGTTTATTTTGGTACAGATGCCGATGTAGCCGTCCGTGCCGCTGCAGAAGACATAACGGTAAAAGGCTCCTCTAATACGGCTTGGCTGGTCAAGTCGGGCAATATTGCAGGAGCTGCGTCGGTAGATTGGTTGGGGCTGGCCGTGGATAAAGCTTCTTTGCTGACCAACAGCCAGTTGGACGGGGCCTTGAAAGATGCCTCTCAAATTCCCTCGCCGCTGAGCAATTTGTCTGGCTCTTTGACCGCGGGGGACAAACCCCAGCGGGACCTGGCCACCGTGTGGCTGCTTTCCAAAGCCGCCAACAGAGCGCAGTATTTAATGTTAAAAAAGCAGTTGGCCTCGGCCGGATATATGGCAATGGAAATACCCAAAAAAGTGTATGATTCGTCCGGTGCAGGGACAGGCATTGGCCTGACAGGGGATGAAACGATTGGCGATTTTGAAGACGTCAACCAACAATTGCTTACGGAACAACAATGCCGTGATTTGACGACAGAGGCCAACAGCAATTTAGCCCCTAAATTGGATGAAGCAAAGGGGTTGGTGCAGCAAATACGCGGGTCGGTGCCCCGTTCCTGCGGGGACGGCATACAGACGTGGAAAGAAGATTTAATTAAAGTGCAAACCAATTGCCGTGACGTAAAAGAAATTTTCGGCAATATGAAAATGGCTTGCGGGGTAAAGCTAGTCAGCGAAGGGCGTTGCGAAACCGTGCGTCTTGATTCTTATGCCAGTGATTTGGAAGCCGCCTGTGACGCATTGGCCCAAGCGCAGGCTGCGGGCGCCACGGAAGAAGAAATTGCCGCCTTGGAAGCCGCCCGCGACGAAGTGATAGACGGGTTGACAGACGAAGAAGTTTTTAATAGTTTTAATGTAAGCGATAGCAGCGGCGAAGGAGCCGGAAGCAACGATTTCTTCCCGGTGACAGAAGCAAACACCAGTTGGCTTTCTATGTAGTAGGCAGTATCCGGCCTTGACGTGTCCGAGCGGCCGTTAAGGTCTTGGCAGTACCCGGTGATGTTTGCCGGCCAATAGACGTGAAATTTACAGGAGGCTGTTATGCCTGAGAATAAAAAGGATTCATTCACGTTTAGCGATAAGATTAAAAACAGCAAGCCTGCTTTTAATCCGTTCTCTAAGCGTGTTTCCTCCAAAATCGGCAGCAACGGCAAGCCCAAAAAGACGTTGTTTGAACGCACCAAGCGTGACGCGCCTTTCTTTGTGGCTGCCGCCGCCGCTTTGCTGATGCTTCCGTTCCTGTACAAGTACAGCGGCAGTATGAATGAGGAACCCATCATTCCTCCCGGTTCAGAGGACACTATTTTCGACCCCGAACGCTTTGGGTATGAACCCAGCGTGGAGGATCCGAACGGACAAATCGCCCAGTTAACGGGGCGTGATCCGTTTAGCTTGATTAAAGGCTGGGGAAGCGATGAGGAGGAGGAAGCAGACGTTTTGCCGCCGTATGAAGACTTCAGCAGCAGAGACGGGTTGGAAGACACCTATACCCCGCCTGCTTCCGATTATCGTCAAACGGTACCCCCTGCCACCCGCGCGGCTTTCCAGCGCCAAGCCACCAAGATTAACGAGCTGGGCTCTGCGTCTATGACGCGTGCCAGCGGCGGCGGTGCCGGTTTTGGCCGTTTCGGCGGGGCTAACCTGAAAGCGGCCGCCAGAGAAGATTCTTCCGGCGGGCCCAGACAAGGCACCAAACCGGTGTCTTTGCAGCCGTTGCGCGCGGCGGATACGCCGTCCCGTTCTTATTTTGGGCAGGGCAGTGCCGCTCAGGCACGTGCGTCCCGCGATGCCTTAAGCAAAGCAAATGCCGCACAAGCGCTGCGCGACGCTATGTTCAAACCGGTGGAAACCGGCCGCCTCGGCGGTATCGGCACGGGTGAGTTTGCTCCCGGTAGCGGAGCGGGCAAGATGGAACACGTCATTGACTACAAAGGTATGACTCCTTGGTGGTGGGATATGATGAAGGAACGCTCGCAGAAAGCCTGGGAATGGAAATACTTCCTGTGGAGAAAAAACCTGGTAGAGCCGCTTATTCAAGCCTTGGCTACGGCAGCAACAAACCTTGGCTGCTGCGTAGTGATGGGCACCGATGACTGCACGGCAGGGCGCTTCTTGGGTGTAAGAGAAGGCTATGGAAAACCGGCTGAGTGCGGTGGTTTGGAAGAAGCTGATTGGAAAGTGGCTTATCCTACTATTCCTTTCAATAAAGACCAGTGCCGCGCTTTCTATGGCTATAAAGTGAAAGACGGCATACAAGACCCGTGGAAAGAAGGCAAAGAAGGCGGGCAAAACTTAGGGCCTATTGCCGCCCGTATTGACTGCTTAAGCAATGGCGTGTTTGGAAACGGACTTGCCTCACGGGGGCCTGCTCAGTTAAGAGACCGCTTTAACTGCCAAGCAGTTGACACTACCCGCAATTTTGAACTGCAGGCCAATGGCAAAGCGGGGAAATGGAATAAGTATATTGCAGTGGTTGTCAAAAACTACGTTCCGTTTGACAACAACGGCTCTCATTATTTGTGCGGCATTGGCAAAAAGAACCCCAACAAACAAAGTGTTGCCGCCGGTGAGAAAGCCAATGGCGGTGAATCCGACGTCAGACAGTTTGATGCGACGAAAAAAGCAAGAAGCAGTTACGCCGGAGGTCTTTACGATGACTTGCAGCGCAACGACGTTAATGATTCTTGTGTAATTTATGTGGCGGAAAGCAGTGTGTTTGACTGGATGGACTTTAAAGCCAAGACGATGAATGTACTGAGCGGCTTGGGTTTGACCAAAGACGGGCAGGAAGTTTCCCCCGAAGAAGCTTTTAGCGCCTTGCATTTGTACTTTATTGAAGGCTATGCAATGAAGAATAAGCTTTCCAAGGGTAAAAATCTGTCTGAAGACGCGGAGCATAATCAGGTCAAGGTCAAGAATATGCCGGTGGACGTATTGCCCATCACGTATGCTGACTTTGAAACATATTATGTTTTGCGCAAAGGCAATTTGTCTAAAGATACGGAGAAATTTAAAGACAAAACCCGCCGCTATGCCGGTACGGTCCGCGGAGTTGACGGCTCCAGCAGAACGGCAATGGCCAATGACGGAAAAGAAAATGCCATCAGAACGGCGTGTTCTTTCTCTAATTTCCGTATTACGGCCTTGGTGATTGATTCGCCGGAAAGCATTGCTGCCACGTTGACCTTTGATCCGGAGGTGCACGGTAAAACGGCCGGCAATATTAAGGTAACGCTGGATATTCCGGAAGCAGGCATTGTCGGCGTCCCTGTAAAACACGACGGAAACGTCCAAAGTGCCGGCGGTCAGGCTACGGCTACTTATGAGTTTAAACCGCTCAGTGATTCCCAACGCCAGGCGTTGGTTAAAGCCGCAGAGGCGGGCGGAATTACCGCTAAGTGGAAAGCGAGCTTCGGCGACCAGCTTTCTATGGACTCCGAGGAATATTTGGGCGAATATGTGGTGGAACAGGTGCCCAGCACCCAGACGCAGTGCTCGCCTGGAGCAACGGAAACGTCTGTTGACGGCGATAAATGCGAGATTCAGAGAACTTGCCAACAGAATGGAACGTGGGGCTCTTATGTCAAAACGGATCCGAATTGCCCGCAAGGCAAGCAGACTCCTGCGTTTCAAACGGTGAGCTTCTTTAACAGCATTCCGTTTATTCCGCAAGATGATACGGAACTGTTGGATGTGAATGCTCGTTTAGCGCAAACGCCTGCGCCGAACATGCCGGCTTTTGGCGTCTGCCCCTCGCTCAAGGATATAGAAAACAAGCGGTTGGTGGCGGTGGATGATGATGTAAGGGCACTGCTTAAATCCGCTCAAGAGAAGTATAATGCGGCCAACAAAGACAAAAACAACAGCTTGCAATATGATGAAGATTCTATTACGGTAGCCAACTTGCTGGATGCAATGAGTATCGTAAAAGGCGAGCTTGCGTTAAATGCCGCGTGTGCCTTGGGTAAGACGATTGGCGCCAACTCTAAAGACGGTGAGAACGGCAATAATATGTTTGGTACTTTTGCCGCCTTTGTAGGCCCTGATTCTTCGTTCTTCCCTGCGCTGTATAAAAAGGAAAACGGCAAGACGGTTCTGGATAAGCGTTTCTACGGCTGCGATGGCGGAGCAGAAGTCAAGCAGAACAAGAAATACCACTATGGTCACTATAACTGGAACTATCAAAAGCTGGGAGACTTGGCGTCTATCCAAACGGATCGCCAGCCTTTTGAAGCCGTCTTGGCTGCTGGGGTTTGGAAAGACTTCCCGCTCAAGGCAATAGCCAGCGAGGTTAAGTTCCAGCGTGCTGAAGCCTGGGATGAGGACACGATGGGTAAAATATCTACCAATAGGACCTTGGATTCGTACAACAGAAACAAGTACCACGAGAAATACAAAAATGTTTTCCAGCCTTCCGGTTCTTGCGGCTTGGGCGGAACGATAGCGTACGAGGATGTGCAGGCTTATATTAAGGCCTTGTGCTCCGTTGACATAGACGATATAAAGCCCAGCAACGGAAATAACATAAAGTGCAATACTCGTTTCAAAAAAGATACTTACTCGTCTATTTGGTAACACACAAAACCCCTCAGCAAAACTGAGGGGTTTTTTATAGGTGTATTGTTTAAAGTACAAAACCCCGCTTTTACCAAAAGCGGGGTTTTTGCAGCAGAAAAAGGGAGTTATTTGCTGCCCGTGCTGCCAAAACCGCCTGTTCCGCGGCTCGTGCCGGAAAGTTCCTTCACTTCTTCAAATTCCGGATAAAGCGTAGGCAAAACAACCAGTTGTGCCACTTTTTGGCCTTTTTCAAAAATAAAGGGTGTATCGTTTAAATTATACATACACACAATCAGCTCTCCGCGGTAAGGGGCGTCCACCAAGCCGGCCATTGCTTTTATGCCCTTGCTTTCTACGGAACTTTTGCCCCAAATAATGCCGGAAGTTCCCTCCGGCAATTCCACCGCAATACCCGTGTGTACGTGGGTAATGGCGCGCGGCGAAAGCTCCGTGCGCTGCAGCGCAAACAAATCGGCGCCGGAATCGGTGGCGTGAGCCCGCTGGGGCAGTAAAGCGTCGGGATGTAGTTTTTTAACTTTCATAAAATTACATTAATTTGGCTATTTGTTTTAAAGCGTTTTCCGCATAAGCCTGAACGGAAGATTTATCCCGTCTGGCCATTGCGTTTAATTGGGGGATAAGCCCCTTTAACAGCGTGATATCAAAGGCTTTGTCATCGGTATACAAACCGGCGTCCGTGCTGGCCAGTACACCGGCCATATAAGCGGCGGCGCGTGCGGCATTGATACGGATGTTGATATTGTCGTCCGCCAAGCCCTGTTTAACGGGCTCTATGGCGCTTCCTGTCATAAACCCGAGGGCCAATGCATAGGTGGCGGCCTGCGGCTGCGTATAGCGCGTTTTAAGGCCTTTTACGGTGTCTTGCAAGGTCCATTGTTTATTTTTGGCTAAGGCCGAAGCAATGGCAGAAATGGCCTGCTGATCTTGTTCCGTTTTTGCCATTTTTAACAATTGTTTGGCGGCGTTTTGGGTTTGCAAGTCGCCCAGCCACTCGGCCGCGGCGGCCCGCACCTGGCCGTCTGCAGATTTGGAAGCGTCTTTTAAATAGTTCAGGGTGTCTTTTTCATTATCGGCAAGCAGGTTCATTGCGCGTTGGGCAAAAGCGGGGTCGTAAATATACAAATTAATAATTTCTTCGGTATGGTTTTTGTCCTGCGGGTTTAAAATCGTATAGGCGCTGGCCGCATAGGCGCGTACGGCGTGATCTTGGCTGGAAACGGCATCCTGCAGCAGGGAGGACAATTCCGCGTGCATACTGCCCATAGAGGTCAAAATAACGGCCGCAAACACCTTTTTAAGCATATTGTCATCTTTGATGATGATATTAAGCAATTTGGCTTCCTGCGCCGAAGAAGGAGGAATGCGCACCAGGCTGGCGCCTGCGGCAAAGACGGTATTGGGGTCTTTGGACGAAGCAAAAAGATTTAAAACCTGCTGGTTTTGGGCCGCTGTGCGGGCAGGAGCTTGCAGCAAAGGCAAAAAAGCGGAAAGATTGTTTTGTGCAAATGCAAATGTATTGCCGCACAAAAATACAGCTAAAAGCGTGACATTGAAAAGATTTTTTTTCATATCCTTATTATAGCATTTTGCCGCAGCCGGTCCCGCCGCGGCAAAAAGGCTAAAAGGATATTATCTGGCGGCTATGGCGTTAGAAATGCGTTCTACAAACACGTGGCCGCTGCGGGGGGCTTGGTCACTGTACACCTGAAGGTCTTGCTGGTTTTGCACGACCACCACTTTTTTGCCGCCCAAGGCAAGCAGAAAACGCAGACTGGGGGTTTTTTTAATCATAAAAGGCTCCAATAAAATCAAAAGTATCTTTCTTTACTATACTTTAGCGGTTTGAAACAGCCAAAACAAGGGTCTTTGGACCCACAAAAGCATTGGGTCTGAAACGGGTAAACGCCGTCCAAGATGCCCAAGACGGGGGGCCGTAAGGCCCAGCCTACGTCGGTGAAAACCGGCCAAATAGGCTAAACAGAACGGCGTTTTTTTGTTACAATACTTTTATGAAAAAATTGTTTCTTTTAGCAGCCTTTTTGCTGCCCGTGCTTGCCTTTTGCGGCGAGCCTTTGATGCTGATTAACCCCGGACGTGAAACTTTTTTAAATTTTCCTTCCGCCATTATGGGCAACGACAAAACGGTCACCGTTTTTCTGCCGGAACCCGCCATTCCGCTGAGCAAACACTATCCGGTGGTGTATTTGCTGGGGGCCATCCCCAAAGACGCACCTGCCGTGCAGGCGTGTTTGGACCGCCATACGCAAAAAGCCATTTTGGTAGGCATTAATTTTGACGAAACGGAACTGGCTGATACGGATAAAATAGCCGCTTTTATTTCCCGTGAGTTGGTGCCGTATATTGACGTCAACTATTTAACAAAAGACAGCCCGGCCTGGCGCGGTGTGGCGGCTGCCGGCCCGACGGGTGCCAAAGCCTTGGCGGCATTGCTGGCCAAAAAAGAACTTTTTACCAAAGCGATTATTTTAAACGGCGGTACCGAGCCGGTGTCGTTGGCCGGTGCGGCGGCCGGTTTGCGTGTGCTGCTGGCCGGAGAGCAGGAACAGGCCGCCGTATGGCAGCAAACCCTGCAGGATATGAATCGTGTGTATGGGCCGGACTATGTAACGGTTTTGGGCGACTTTGCCAAATTGCCCGAAGCCATAGATTTAGATTATTTATTTGCGCCGGCAGAACAGCTTAGCGTAAAAAAACTGAAAAGCCGGACGGAGCCGGAGGTCTTGTATTTAAATGAAGATAACTCCGCCCGCCTGCGTGTGCAGGCCACGCTTAAAAACGGAAAGGTGTTTGATTATATTCCGCTTTCTTTGCGCATAAGCCCGCATTATTTGGACTGGAATGCCGCTGCGGGCACGTTGGCCCCTATTTCGGGTGCGGCGGCCGGAAAAGTCAAAATAAGCGGTTCTGTGGATAAAAAACAATTTAAAGCCAAAATCAGGCTTAAAAAATAAGCAAAAAAGGCTTTTTGGGCGTTTTTGAGATAAAATTTTTGCAACTTGTCAACAGTTTTTTTAAAAAGGCCCCAAAAAGCGTAAAAAGTGCCTAAAGAGCATTTCTCCGACGGAGCTTACGCCCGAAAAATTAAATTTTAGCTATACAAAAGCAGAGTTATCCACAGTTTTTGCGGGTTATCCACAGCTTTGCGGACACAAAAGCCCAATTGACCGTTAAAAATTTTTTCGGACCGCGTTTTTGTAGAGTAAAAGGCAGGTTATCCACAGGTTTTCCACATCTTGTGGATAAATCTGATAAGTTATAAAAAATGTTTTATTTGCTTTATGTGGGAAAGGTTTTGCTATAATCTTGAAAAGAGTATTTTGCCTTATTGGCGTGCGTTTTGGCACAGCCGGTAACGATAAGGAGGAACAATGAAGAAAATTTTTAAATGCTTGTCCGTCGGAATGTTTGCCCTGCTGCTGGCCGCCTGTGCTTCCAACCGGCCGGCGGAAGTGGAAGAAGCCGATATCCCGCGTCTGCCGGAGCGGGACCCGATTATTAAAATTGAGGCCGACAAAAATGCCAAACTGCTGGCCCAGACGGAAGCCGAAATGGCCGACAGTATGAAACTGCCCGACATTACGTATAAATTTGACTCTATCCGCCCGCCCGATTATTCATACGAGTTTTTGGACAAATTGGCCAATGTGCTTAATGCCCACCCCAGTATGAAGCTGATTATTGAAGGCAATACCGATATTGTGGGCGATAAAGACTACAACTATTGGCTGGGGGCTTCGCGCGCTTCGGCAATGAAGTCCTATCTGGTCAGCCGCGGCGTACTGGCCGACCGTATCCGCATTCATTCATACGGCTCCGACCGCCCGCTGACGCTCGACACCAGTAAAGAAGGACGTATGACCAACCGCCGTGTCCATTTTGTGTTGACGACGAGGGACTGGAATTCCGTTTATTAATCGGTTTTCTTTTCAGTAAAAACAACGCAGCATTTCTGCTGCGTTGTTTTTTTGTGTCTGCAGGCGGGGGGTTGATTTGTTTTTTTTTTTTGATAAATTTTGCCTATGAGCAAAATTTATCAAAAAAAGACATCCGACGGTAAAACACGCGTAAAGAGTCTTTTTGGCGGTTTTACGCTTATTGAGCTTCTGGTGGTGGTGCTGATTATCGGCATATTGGCGGCAGTGGCTTTGCCGCAATATCAAAAAAGCGTGCGTCACGCCCAGATGGCGCAGGTGTTTGTGTATTTGGACGGCTTAAAAAAAGCGCAGGAAATGTACTATATGGCCAATGGCCGCTATGCCTACCGTTTTGACGAATTGGACTGGCAGTTCTCCTGTGCTCATCCTGTGCACGATGACGGCTCTACCGAAGATTACCAGGCACTAAACGACAAATGCCGCTTTGGCGGTTCGTACGGTGGGACACAAATTGGGACAACAGGTGGTTTTCGCATTAGTCGAACCTATGTAAACGCCTGGCTTTCTTGGAGTAATGACAATATTGTGCATTGTTACCGTGGCTTGGAGGGGGCCGTTAGCAATACTCCTTATTACAGACAACATCCTTCTGAAACCATCTGTACGGCAAGAGCCGGTAATAAAGAAATACAAAACCTTATCAAAAGTATGGGAGGGCAATTGGTCGGTACTTCAGACGTCAGTTTATGTGCCGGCGGTACGGGCAATTGCTTGGAGTACCGAATGTAATTTACAGAAAAACAAAACCCCGCCCTCAAGGAGGGGTTCGTTTCTCGTAACGTATTATAAAAGCCCCGCTTTATCCAGCGGGGCTTTTAAATCATTTAGTTTAATGCTTTTATTTTACGGGCGGTGCCGTCTAACGGACGGACGGTTTGCTCTGTTAAATCGGCCTGCCAGGTGCCGCAGCTGACGGTGCGGTTTTGAAGCGCGGCACTGCTCACGCCGCTTCGTACTTGTGCTTTACAGACGACGCGGAACAGATAATCGCCTATCGGTTTGGCAGTATAAAAACGGTCGCTGAGCATAAAAACGTATCCTTTGCGGCTGTAGGTTTTGTTTAAATTATAAAAATAGCGGTCTATGCGGGTGCCTTCCGTTTTTTGTACCAGTTCTTGGGCGCGCTTTTGCACGGCAGGGTCGTCATACGAGGCTAACGCGTCTTGTTCGGCCCGACGGGTGCGTTCGTCGGTCAGGCGGGCATTGCGGCGCACCTGCAGCAGGCGGGCGGCGTTTTCTATTTGTGCCAGACGGGTGGGGTCTTCCACCGTTTCCCGTTTCAACTTAACGGTGCCGTTGTTGCTGATAGCCCCGCGCGGGGAAACCTTTACGCCCGTGGTGTTAAGCAAAGAAGAATGGGATACTTTTAAGGTAATTTTGGCGGGGGTAAATTTATCGGCCCGTCCGTAATATTTTAGGTTACGTTCAAAATTTTTGTTGAAATCCAGCACTACTTCATCTTTTTCGCTTCTCCAGCAGCAGGTGTCTATGCAGGCGTCTTGCAGGTCCAGCGCGGCTTGGGCTTCCTGCGGCACAAAATGCAGGCGGAATTGGTAGCAGGAATCAAACTGCTTGCCGTCAAAATCCGTCTTTTTGGCGGGGATATCCAGCCACGCTTTGGTGGTGGCCACGCCGGAGTTGTTTAGCGGGGTATAACAGGCAGACAGACCCAAAAATAACATTGCCAAAATTAAAACTTTTTTCATACACTTAATTATAATAACTTTTCTGTTAAAAAACACGGATGAACGGAGGCGGTTATGTTTGCCGAAATGCTGACGAAATGGTTTTCTTCTTTAAGTTTTCTTTCCGATAAAGCCTGGGCGATGGTGTCGGAATTGCTCAGCGTAGTCATTTTTGGTGTGATTATTTATTTGACGGCCCGCGTATTTAAATGGATATTGCTGCTGTTTGTGGGCAGCGGTTTTATGGAAAAACGCTTCCCCAAGTTAATCAAAGCCGTTAAATATGCCCGCTTTTTGGTGGCGGGCGGATATGTTATTTCCGCCATTGTGGCCATAAACCTCTATCCGGTGTTTGTGCCGGCCGAAGGGGCCGCGCTGGAAGGCATCGTCTCGCGGCTGGTGGGCATTTACGTGGTGGGCTGTTTTATGGCGCTGTTTGTGTCCGTTTTTGACATTTTGGACCATTTGTACGGCCGCAACCCCAATGTGCCGCTCCGCGGGGTGTTCCAAGCGGGGAAAATTGTGGTCTATTTGCTGGCGGCGCTGGTGGTGGTGTCCATTTTAATCAGCAAAAAACCGATGTATGTCATTACCGGCTTGTCTGCCGCGGCTGCCGTGTTTATGCTGATTTTTAAAGACCCTATTTTGGGCTTTGCCGCCGGCATACAGCTGGCCAGCAACCGCCTGCTTAAAATAGGGGACTGGATTACAATGCCTTCCCACGGGGCCGACGGTACGGTGATAGACATTACGCTTACCACCGTGCGCGTGCAGAATTTTGACAATACCATCATCAATATTCCGGCGTATGATTTGGTGTCCCAGCCGTTCCAAAACTGGTGCGGAATGGTGCAAAGCGGCGCCAGACGCATCAAACGCGCTATTAATATTGACGTAGGCACGATTAAATTTTTGGATAAGCGTCTGTTGGAACGCCTGCAAAAAATACGCTTGATTTCCGGTTATTTGGAAGAAAAAATAAAAGAGGTGCGTACCTATAACGAAAGCGCCGATGTCAAAGACAATATCCTAAACGGCCGCCACCTGACCAATGTGGGCACGTTCCGCGCCTATGCGCTGGCCTATTTGCAAAGTTTGCCGACGATTGACCATCAGCAAACCTGTATGGTGCGCCAGCTGGACCCTACCACTACCGGCCTTCCGCTGGAGGTGTATTGCTTTACGGCTACCACGGACTGGGGAAAATACGAAAATATACAGTCCGACGTGTTTGACCACTTGTATTCCGTAATGCCGGAGTTTGAACTCTATCCGTTCCAGCAACCGGCGGGGCGCAATTTTACGTTGACGACACAGGGGGCTTCCTGGGGAGTGCTGCAGGAAGAAAGAAAATAACCCCGAAATAAAGTTTACAGACAAAATTCCCGCCCTGTCAGGGGCGGGAATTTTTTAGTTAAACAGGTTAGCCATATGGCGTTTTGTTTCATTGACTAATTTATGCCGCAGGCGCCACAGCATATATAAGTTCGGCAGCGTCATAATCGTCATCGTCAGTACGGCCAAGCCCCAGGCAAAGCGGGTGCTTAAACCGATTTCAAAGGCATTGGGGGCCATTTTCCACCCTAAAGAAAAAGCCGTTCCCAGTCCGCCGCCCACCATACAGACCAATACGTAAAATACGCGCCAGCCCTTGGCCCATTTTCCGCCGCCTAAAAACTGCAGGGCTTTTTCCCCGTAATACGACCAGCCGATAATCGTGGTGAAGGAAAAAATAATCAGCGAGAAAATCAATACCGGCGTGCCGATATAAGGCACGGTTTTAAAGGCGCTGTTGCACAAATTGGCGGCATAGACGTCGGGGTTTTGCCAATCGCCGGCCAGCACTACGACCAGGCCGGAAAGCACGCAGATAAAAATCGTCCAAAAAACCGACGTAGCCGACACCATCCCCATATGTACGGCCCCTTTGGTTTTAGCGGCGGAAGCGGCAATAGCGGCGCTGCCCAGGCCGGCTTCGGTGCACATTACACTGCGCGAAACCCCGATGCCAATGGCATTAACGGCCGACGTAAACAGCGCATATACCGCACTGCCGGCCGCCCCGCCTATAGCGGCTTTGCCCGTAAAAGCCCCTGCCAGCACCGCCCACAGCGCGTGCGGAATTTTGGGGATATTCATACATACCACAATAAGGGCCAGCAGCAAATATACGCCGCCCATAACAGGCACCAGCCATTCGGAATAGGCCGCAATGCGTTTTACGCCGCCGATAGTCACCACGGCCGTAAAAACAGCCACCAGCAGGCCGATTATCCAGGGGTTTAAGCTGTATCCTTCGCGCAGCACATCGGCTATAGAGTTTGCCTGCAGCATTGCCCCTGCGGTAATAGCCATAGACAAAGTGCCTATGGCAAATACAACCGCCAGCCATTTCATTTTAAGTACCCGTGCCATTACGTACATCGGCCCGCCCACGTATTCGCCTTCCCTGCGCACGCGGTATTTAACGGCTATGGTGCATTCGCAATATTTAACGGCAAAGTTCAGCACGCCGGCCAGCACCATCCAAAATATGGCTCCGGGGCCGCCTTCCGCCACGGCGGTGGTAACGCCCAAAATGCTGCCCGTTCCCACGGTAGCGCCTACCATTACCGCTAAAGAACCGAAACTGCTGACGGTTCCCTGTCCGCTGTCTTTTTGTACGGAAAGTTTAATTGCCTTAAACGTGTTCTTTTGAATAAAGCCCAATCGAAAGGTAAAATAAAGCCCCAGGCCGAAAATAAGCAAAATCATCGGCGGTCCCCAAATTAAATTATTGAGGGCGTTAATGCAATTTAATAACAATTCCATAATTTCTCCGCTTGGTAAAAGTGGAAAGGGTACAGTGCTTATTTTAGCAAAAAATATTTTACCGTTGGCTAAAGTCTTGAAAAGCAGGAACGAAAATATTTAAAATACTGGCAAACGGAACGATATAATTTATACAATAATATCAGACCGTAAAGTCGAAACAAAGGAGACGGGTTTATGAAAAAACTTTTTCTGTTCGCCGCATTGGGTGCATTAGCCGTCGGATGTGCTTCTTCTTCCGACAAAGCGCAAACGGCCCAACCGCAAGAAACGTTGACGGACCAGTATGCCAAATATCAAATTGTGGACCAAGAGTTTGACAATTTAGTCGTTCCTAACGACGGGTATGACCGCGTGGCCCCGTATGAAGAACAAGTCAGCGGGTCTTCGTATATTCAAAGCACAACCCGCAAAGCCGGCCAAAAACCCGCCCGCAAGATGACGGTGCAAAAAACCGTGGTGGACGGAGAGGGCAACCCCTTGCCCGCCGATGCTGCCGCGCCGGTAACCGACCAGGAAGCCCTGCCCGATGAACAAGGGGCAGAAATGGCCGCGGAAATGTAAGAAATATGGTTTTGCAAGAAGCAGAAAATAAAGAATCATTGGAACAAGAAGCCCATAGACTCTATGGGCTTCTTGGTTCCGTCTCTCGCAGTAAAGGCGTAAAATGGACCTTGCAGGACTGCCGGCAGGCAGCCCCCTACACACTGGCGATTAACCGGCTGAAAAAAGAAAAAAACGCCGTTATTCTGGCCCATTCATATACCGTGCCGGAATTGGTGTACGGCGTGGCCGATTTCAGCGGTGATTCCTATGCCTTAAGCCGCAAAGCGGAAACTGTGTCTGCCGACATTATTGTGTTTGCCGGCGTGTGGTTTATGGCGGAAACAGCCAAAATTTTAAATCCTTCCAAACAAGTCATTATCCCTGCCGGCCACGCAGGCTGCACTTTGGCCGACGCTATTACCGAAGAAGATGTGCGCAAACTGAAAGCCGCCCACCCGGGCGTGCCGGTGCTTTGTTATGTTAACAGCACGGCCGGCGTAAAGGCGGAAAGCGACGTGTGCGTTACCTCCGGCAATGTGTTTGACATTGCCGCCAATATGCCGCAAAAAGAACTGATTTTTGTGCCGGATTTGCTGATGGCACAAAATATAGAGGCCGATTTAAAACGCCGCGGCATCCATAAAAAAATTATTGCTTCCGGCGGCTCCTGCTGTGTGCACGACAAATACACACCGCAAGACATTGAAGCCCTGCGCCGCCAATACCCGGGCATTAAAATAATGGCCCACCCCGAATGTCGCCCCGACGTGTGCGCCGCGGCCGATTATGTGGGCAGCACCAAAGCAATGACCGATTATGTGGCCGCCTCTAAAGACAAACTTTTCGGCGTTTTGACGGAGTTTGGCCTAGTCAACCGGCTGGAAGCCGAATATAAAGACAAAACCTTTATCTGGCCCTACGGCACTTGCGCGTATATGAAAAAAAATACGCTGCTCAACACCTTTCAGGCGCTCAGTGCCCCTAAGCCGGAACAGATAGTCAGCTTGCCGGACGAGGTAATCGCCCGGGCGCGTAAATCTTTGCAGCAAATGTTTGAGATGACGAAATGATTATAGAAAAAATTATACAGCTGGCCTTGGAAGAAGACCTGGGCTTGGGGGACATTACCTCCGATAACATTTTTACCCCGCAGGACCGCGCCCGCGCGGTGGTGGTAGCCAAAGAAGATTTGGTGCTAAGCGGAATGGATATTGCCCGCCAAACGTTTTGGCTGGTGGATGAAACCTTATCGTTCCGCCCTTTAAAAAACGACGGCGATTTTGTGAAAAAAGGCGAAAAAGTGCTGGAGCTGGAAGGCCGCACCTTAAGCATTTTAAAAGGCGAAAGAACGGCCCTTAACTTTATGCAGCGTATGAGCGGCATTGCCACCGCCAGCCGCGAATATGCCGAAATGGCCAAACCGTACGGCGTGATGATTGTAGACACCCGCAAAAGCCAACCCGGTATGCGCAAGCTGGATAAATATGCCGTGCGCTGCGGCGGGGCCCGCAACCACCGTATGTCTTTGTCGGACAGTGTGATGATTAAAGACAATCATATTGCGGCGGCCGGCTCTATTACGGCGGCGGTCAACCGTATTAAAAACGCCATCGGCCATACGCCAAAAATTGAAGTGGAAACCACCAATTTGGACGAGGTAAAAGAAGCCCTGCAGGCCGGGGCCGATATTATTATGCTGGACAATATGACGCCGCAGCAAGCCGCCGAAGCGGTGCAGTTTATTGCCGGCCGCGCCATTACGGAAATTTCCGGCGGCGTGAATAAGCAAAACTTGGCCGCGTATTGCCAGGCCAAGCCGGACGTTATTTCCAGCGGGGCGCTGACGCATTCGGTGCCCGCCAAAGATTTAAGTCTTAAAATTATTGAATATCTGAAATAGTTTGCGTGAGAGGTGTAGAACAGAATGGATTACAAAAAATTATATTCCCAAACAGCCAACAGCATCAAGGCTTCCGCCATTCGTGAGTTGCTTAAAGTAATTACCAAACCCAACATCATTTCTTTTGCCGGCGGTTTGCCCGATCCTACGTTGTTTCCGTCTCAAATCATTGCCGATATTATGAAAGACGTGGTCCAGCGTTACCCGCGCCAGACCCTGCAATACGGCACGACGGAAGGCTGCGCGGAACTGAAGGAAGAACTGATTAAACTTTTAAAAGAAACCGAAGCTATTGACACTACGCAGGAACAATTGCTTATTGTTTCGGCTTCCCAGCAAGCGTTGGATATGACGGCGCGCGTATTTTTAAACCGCGGCGATGCCATTATTACCGCTTCGCCTACGTATTTGGGGGCTTTGCAAGCGTTTGAAGCCTCCGGTGCCGATATTTTCGGCGCCGAAAGTGACGACCAAGGCGTGCTGCCCGAGGCCATAGAGAAAAAATTAAAAGAGTTGCAGGCTGCCGGCCGCGTGTGCAAATTTATCTATTTGGTGCCGGATTTCCAAAACCCCAGCGGAACGACCATTCCGCAAGAGCGCCGCAAAGAGATTTTAAAACTGGCCGAAAAATACGGCACGCTGATTGTGGAAGATTCCCCGTACCGTCAGGTGCGTTTTGAAGGACAAGCGCCGCAAACGTTTTACAAACTTGACGGCGGCCGCGGCAACGTGATTACGCTGTTTACATTTTCTAAGGTGTTTGTGCCGGGGTTCCGCCTGGGCTACATTTTGGGGCCGGAAGAAATTATCCAAAAATTCGTGGTGCTGAAACAGGCTATGGATCTGTGCACGGCGCCTATTTTGCAGCTGGCGACGGCCGCTTATCTGAAAGGCGGTTATTTGCTTAAACACGTGGCCGAAGTGGTGGAAGTGTACCACAAAAAACGCGATACAATGCTGCAAATGCTGGAAAAATATATGCCCGCCGGCGTTAAGTGGACGAAGCCCGAAGGGGGGCTTTTCCTGTGGGTGACGCTGCCCGAAAAAATTGACGCCACGGAAATGCTAAACACCGCGTTGGAAGAACACGTGGCCTATGTGGCCGGGGTGGACTTTTATCCGCCGCGCGACGCACGCCGCAACGACTTCCGCCTTAACTTTTCTTATTCTTCTTTTGAACAGATTGAAGAAGGCGTTAAACGCTTGGCCGCCACCATTAAACGGGCTTTGGCCTGAGTTTTATGCATAAAAAAACCCCGCCGGAAGGCGGGGTTTTTGCGGGTAAATTTTTAAGCGTCGCGCACAAGTGTAATGTCGTGTTCCACTTTTACGTGGCGCGCTACCAAACAGCGCTTGGCCACTTCAATAAGCGCGTGCTCATACTTTTCCGGAAAGCCGGCCGGCACGTGAATTACGACATTAATTTTATCAATTACATATTCGTTGATGTTCCACACAGGATCCAGCGTTAAATAAACGCTTTCGGGCAAATTGTGCTGTTTTAAAAAATTCAGTACAAACACCCCGCTGCAGCTGCCCAGTGAGGCTAAAAACAAATCAATCGGCGTAGGGGCGGAACCATCGCCGCCCTGTTCTTTGGGTTGATCGGTCCATACGTCAAAATTTTTGACGTGCACCTTCACCTTTTTGTTTCCTTCAAAGGTAATTTTCATTCGCGGCTCCTTGCAGAAGATAAGTGGAAAAATAAACGGCTTATTATCAGTATACTTATTTTTTGACGGTTTTCAACGGGAAAAATAAATTTATGTCGTCGGCAACTAAAAAACCCGCCTTGTGGCGGGTTTTTGTTTAGTCCAAATGTTTGATGCGTCCTTTATATTTTTCTGCCAGTGCGGTGTTGTAGTCGTCGTTGCCGGCCGCATTGCTGCTTTTGTATACGGGCGGCGGAACGCCTTTTGCCTGCAGCAGCTGCGCCGCCTGAAAAAGAACGCTGTGCAGCACGGCGCAGGCGCCGATGGTGGAGATGGGCGCCAATTCCAAATCGTCCAACGTCAGGCAAGTCTCATTTTTGCCGGCACCGTTATCAAGCACAATGTCGGCCGCATCCTTGAGCAGCAGCCCGCTGGAATGGCGGCTTTTGCTTTGGCTGTGTGCTTTGGCTGCCGTGACGGCAATTGTCAAAACGCCTTTTTCTTTGGCGTAGAGCACCGCATCTATACCCGCAGGGTTGCGCCCCGAGTTGGAAAACACAAACAGCACATCGCCTTGGCGCAAATCGTGGCGTTTAAAGATGATGGGCGAATAACCTTCTAAGCGTTCCAATGCCGTGCCGGGGTGTGCCCCCAGTTGGAACATTAACCCCGGGTCCAATACGGCGTCCACGGCGGCAAAACAGCCGCTGCGGTGGAACGGCTCCAGGGCGGCGCTGCCGCTGTGGCCGCAGCCGAAGGTATGAATAATGCCGTTATGTTCCAGACAATCGGCCACGGCTTGGGCCGCTTTTTGCATAGCGGGCTGCTGGGTATTTTCCAGATACGTCAGCAGGCGTACAATTTCGTTAAAATAAGGGTTTTTAAATGTGTTTGTCATATATTTATTATAACACGCCTGCTGCAAGCCGTGCCCGCCCAACAAGGTTTGATTAGACGGCGGACGTGTGCCGAAGTCAAACAAATGCCGAAAGAGAGGCGGTTTTGGTACAATAAAATATGCATTTTTTCCGCCCGTTCCGTTTTTTATTTATTCTGACAAGTGCCGCATTATTGTGTGCTTGTTCTTCTGCCGCTTTACAAAAACGGCAGGCAATGCGTTCTATTGAACAGCACGAAACTGTTCCCCAAAAAGCTTTTGTTTATAAAGACGATATTTACATCCGGTATGTGTATGAGGATACGCCGTTTTATTTTGTCGCGTCCGCCGTACCGGACGAAAACGACCCGCTGGGCTATTCTTTGCTAAAACCGAAACGCGCTTCTGCCGACGATAAATTTACCCGTGCCCTGCCGGTGGTGCTGGTGGGTAAAGAATGGGGCGAAGTGGTGCGGGAGGTGGTCGTTTCGCTCCTGCCGCCAAACCCGGGGGAGGGGCGCATCTTGTTCGTGCGTACCTACGAAACAATGCTCTACCGGCGCGAAGACGGCAAGCCGGACTTAGTGGACTTGGCCGACGCGCCTGCGGATGTGCGTATTGTGGGCAAAGTGGACGCGGCGGAGTTTGACCGTTTGCTTTTTGCAAATCTCAAACAACAAATAGAAGCTTCCGGTGCCCCCTACACGCGCTTTTTGCTGCGTTTGGACAGCATTCCGCTTACGCCTTTTATGTATGTGGATATAGAAAAAGGCCTGATGACGGCCCTGCAGCTGCCGCCGTACTATGAGCTGGAAAAAGAAATGACCCAGCTGGGCTTTTCTACCACTTTTTTATGGTCTTTCTTTGTTAAAAGCCATCTGTTCGGGGTGATTAAAGCACCGTTTACGTCTACGTTTCGGTTGTTTTCGTTGGGGGTATCTTCCGTATACACGGCCCTGCCGCCTGTATATAGAGATTTGGAACAAATACCTGCGCTTAACACCAGCGGGCAGGAAATGGATCTGAAGGCGTTTAATGCGTGGCTAGATAAAAATATTACCAAGCAAAATTATAAGGCAGAAGTAAAACTGCTGATAGACGGGGACGAGTTTTTTCCGCATTTTATTTTGGCCGCGCAGCGGGCGAAACATTCCATTTTTACACGGGTGTATATTTTTGGCACGGACCCGTACGGCCTCAAAATAGCCGATTTGCTTAAAGTGCGCGCTGCCGAAGGCGTGGACGTACGTGTGCTGACCGACGAGTTAAACACCGTGCTTAACTCCGCCAAAGTGCCGGAGCTTAGTTTTAAGGAAGACTTTGTAATGCCCAAAAGCATTAAAAGCTACATTCGCAAAGATTCGCACGCCAAAGCCCGCACCCACTATAACACCTGGGCCACGTTTGACCATACCAAAGTGTATCTGATAGACCGCGAACTGGCCTATACCGGCGGGATGAATATTGGCGAGGAATACCGCTATACCTGGCACGATATGATGGTGGCCTTGCGCGGGCCGGTAGTGGGGCGGCTGGTAAAAAATTTTTATGAAGCTTGGTCCTTTAACGGCTGGGGCGGCGATTATGCCGCGGCTTGGCGTAAATTGTTCAGCAAACGCCAGCGCAAAGGCAACGAAGAAAAACCCGGTATGATTGATGTGCGTTTGATGTACACAAAACCTTCTCAGGCGGAAATTTTTAAAGCGCAGCTGGAAGCTATCAAACGGGCTAAGCGGCGCATTTATATAGAAAATGCCTATTTTTCCGACGACCGCATTGTGGGCGAACTGATCAAAGCCCGCGGGCGCGGGGTGGACGTGCGCGTTATTTTACCCGGGGAAAACGACGTGGGCATTATGGACGCCAATAACCAAATTATGGCCAACAAACTTTGGCGCAACGGCGTACGGGTGTATTTTTATAAAGGGATGAGCCACATTAAAGCCGCTTTGTATGACGGGTGGGCGGTGGTAGGCTCGGCTAATTTTGACAAAATGAGCCTGTTTGTAAACCAGGAAATGAGCTTGGGTATATACGACCCGTCTTTTGTGCAGGAATTGGAAGAACGCTTATTTGAAAAAGATTTTGCCTTCTCGGAAGAAATGACCCGCGAACGGGAAGTGGGCTGGGCCTCTTTTGTAGTCGGCGCGCTGACTAATCAGTTATAAAGCGTTCAAAAAGACCGACATAAAAACGTGTTTGCCGGTTCTTTTCAGAAGGGCTTGCGTTCGTTTTGCCTTTTTTGATAAATTTTGCATATGAGCAAAATTTATCAAAAAATCATTTCTCTTCTTAAAAAATCTGCTAAACGTAACCTAAACGGTTTTACGCTGATTGAACTTTTGGTGGTGGTGTTAATTATCGGCATACTGGCTGCTATTGCCCTGCCGCAATATGAAAAAGCCGTAGAAAAATCGCGCGCAGGCCAAGTTCTGTCTTTATTGCGAAGCGTCGGAGACGCCAATCAACGTTATTATATGGCTAATGGAAAATATGCCGAAAAATTTGACGATTTAGACGTAACTGTTCCTTGGACAGGTACAGATAAATATTTCAATAATTCCAGCGATGTCCGCTCTGACGGTGAGTGGTCTGTTCAGTTGGTAGATGCCAACCGCAATGTGGGGGTAGAAGGAGTATATTTAGGCAGACTGACAGGTAAATATAAAGGCGGAGGATTTGCTTTTTTAGGTAAGAATACTTCGGGTATAGCAAACGGTTCAGTTATTTGTGTAGAAAGAACTTGCTGTGGTGTTTTGTTTGAAGGTTCTCGCGGAGATTATTGTACCAAAGTTATAGGTGCCACTTATGCCGGCCCGTTAGGCGGGGTAAATGCTTTCTATCTTCCGTAAAGGCTAAGAACGTTCCCTAATATCCAGAAAGAAAGGAACTTATTTCAGAAGGGCTTGCGTTCGTTTTGCCTTTTTTGATAAATTTTGCATATGAGCAAAATTTATCAAAAAATCATTTCTCTTCTTAAAAACCCCGCTCTTTAGAGCGGGATTTTTATTTAATTGGTTCCAACGTCCTTTTGTATCCTTTCGCTTTAACTACTTTGGCTTTAAAAATGCGTCCGGCGGGGACGGGGCGGGTGAAAGTAACCTGTCCGTCAATGTCGGGCGCGTCTTTATAGGTGCGGCCGAAAGTCTCCCCGTCGGAAATAGCCTCCAACGTAGTGCCCAAAAGGCGTTTATTAATGCGGTCAATAACGCGGCTTTGCGCTTCTTCCAGCCGCAGGCGGCGTTCTTTTTTTACTTCGGGCGCAATTTGGTCGGGCAGGCCGTAAGCGGCGGTGCCTTGCTCGCGGAAGAATTCAAAAACGCCCATATTGTCAAACTCATAATCGTTTACAAATTGCAGCAGTTCTTTAAAGTCCTGTTCCGTTTCGCCGGGGAAGCCGACGATAAAATTAGTGCGCAGGGAAACATCCTTTACCGTTTTTTTAAGCATATCCAGCGTGGCGCGTATCTGCGCGGCCCCGCAGTGACGGTTCATCCGTTTAAGCACCGGGTCGGCAATATGCTGCAGCGGAATGTCTATATAATGAAAAATACGCGGCGTAGAGGCCATTAAATCGGCCAGTTCCTGCGTTACGCGGTGCGGATAACCATACATAATGCGCAAACGCTTGATGCGGCGGTTTTTAAGCAGTTCTTTCATCAGTTCCGTCAGACAAGGTTTGCCGTACAAATCTTGCCCGTAAGAGGTGGTGTCTTGCGCGATGAGCGAAATTTCTTTTACGCCGTGCCGGGCCATCAGGTCGGCTTCGCGCAAAATGTCCTCTTTGGGTTTGGAGCGGTACGGCCCGCGCAAAAACGGAATGGTGCAATAAGCGCAGCGGTTGTTGCAGCCGTCGGCCACTTTTAAATAGGCCGTATGCGGGGCGGTAAGGCTCATTTTATATTCGGGCAGATACAGCGTTTTGGGCAGCGGACTAAGCAAAAGACCGCTGTGGCGCAGGGTGTCTTCTATTTTCTCTTGTCCGGCGATGGAAAACACCAGGTCCGTTTCCGGAAAGTCCTTTAAAATTTTGTCTTTGTAGCGTTCCACCAAACAGCCCGTTACGGCCACGCGTTTGACGAGGCCTTGTTTTTTAAGTTCCAAAGCTTCGCGTATGGCGTTTTCGGCTTCTTCCACGGCAGAGGCAATAAACCCGCACGTGTTGACGATAAGTACGTCCGCCCCTTCCGGTGACAAAAGCAATTCGTGCCCCAAGCCGATAAGACGGGCGGAAAATTCTTCGCTGTTGGTTAAGTTTTTAGGACAGCCCAAACTGATAAGAGAAAATTTCATACTTATATTTTAGCAGTTTTGCCAGCAGCTTATCTGCCGCCGTAAACAAAAAACCCGCCCTGTTTGGGCGGGTTTTGGAAAGAAAAACCGTCAGTTGCTTTCCACGCTGAATTTAATGTCGTGATTGAGGCTCTTGTGCACGGGGCAAATGTTGACCATTGCCAAATAGCGTTTGCGCATTTCGGCGTCCACGTGGTCGGGGAAGGTGACTTTCAAATGCACTTCTTCCAGCCCGCCGGCATTGGGGCCGAACACGCCGCTAACGTCAATTTTGGTGCCGTCCATATTCTGCTTGGCTTTCATCGCCACCACGCTCATCATCGTCAGCGTGCAGGCGCCCAAGGCGCTAAGCAGCATATCCCCCGGGGTAACATATTCGCCCGCATCGTCGTGAGCGGTGTGCAGGATGTCTTTAATGCCTTGTTTGGTCATTTCCACCCGCATATTGCCGGTATAATTGCAATGAATGGTATCTGCCATACAAATCCTCCTTAATGAATGTGCACGGTCGTTTTAATGTCCGCGCGTAAACTTTGATGAACGGGGCAGGCATTGACGGCGCCTGCATAGCGTTCCTTCTTTTCCTGCGTAAAATGGGCAGGAAAGGTGATGTCCAGCACAAACTCGCCTATGCGGCGCGGGTTGGCGGCCATAATTTTGTCTATTTGTATTTTCATACCGGTCAGGTCGTCTCCGGCGCGTTGGGCCATTTTGCCCATAATGGTTTCTATGCACGCGGCCAAAGCACCCGCCAGCAGATCTGTGGGGGAAAACATACGTCCCTTGCCGCCGTTGTCGGGCGGTAGGTCGGTAACGATTTTGGCCCCGCTGGGCCCGTGGGTCAGCTCGGTCTGGCCGTCGCCTAAATATACAACGTCAATTTGGGTCATAATTCCTCCGTTTTCATAGTCTATCTTTTTCTGTATAAAAGCGGCAAGCCGTAAAAAGAATTACAATATATATTGTCAGGAGGAATTATGCCTAAACTTTGTCAAAGCTGCGGTATGCCGCTGGGGGAAGAAAAAGAACTCTACGGCACAGAAGCAGACGGCTCTTACAGTGCTGACTATTGCATTTATTGCTACCGCGACGGAGATTTTACGGCCGATATTACTTTGGAAGAAATGGTCAATTCCTGCCTTCCTTTTATTTTGCAGGCTCATCCCAAAATGCTTCCCGCCAAAGCCCGCGCCATTATGACGGCCGCCTTAAGCCGTCTTAAACGCTGGAAAAAGTAATTATTTTTATTTTGTATTTTTTCAACGGTGCTGCAATATGTGCCAAAGCACAGGCTTTGCCGCCTTCTGCCTATGTGGACATCCGCGGCGCCGGAGGTGCTTTTGCCAATATTTTGGGGCCTCTGACGAAAAAAGAAGGCAATGCCTACCGAAAACAGGTCCAACAAAAATTAATAAACAATAAGAATATTTCCAGACGCGCCATAAACAAAATGATGGGCTCTGCGGCAAATAGCCGTAAAGTGGAAATATTGGAAAATTTGGATGGAATGACATCTCAAAAACCGCTACATACCATAAACGCAGGTTCGCCAAAATATATATATGAGATACATCCGGTACAAACCCAATATGGACCGGATGTGGCAGTAGGGACAAATAAGAACGGGCATATTTACAATGCCAGCCCCTGGGAGTTTTTTGAAGAAGGATACAGAAAAAAGTCTCCAAAGGGTGGCACGGTTACAATCCGCGTCCTATGGAGACAAAAACCTCGGTTGCTGGTGATCCCTCCACCAAGAGGGGCATAACCAAGGTTAATAACAGTATAGCCAATAATCAGAAATAAAACAAGCGGGCCAAAAATAATTTTCGGGCATTGAAAGACTTTTTGATTTTGCTGCAGCGGCCGTTTACGCCGGAAGAAATAATTATGTTTTATTGTGTGTTTTTTCAACGGCACTGCGGTAGTGTTCTCCCCATTTTGCCAGCGCAGCAATGACTTTACCTTTTGGAGTTCGTATCAAAAGAGGAGCCCTTCCCCACAGGAAGAAAGGCAATGTTTCTTCGTATGAAAAACACGCCGCGATATAGGAAACTGCGCAATATAAACCTGAATGCAGAAGAATTTCTGCAAAAAATATTATTTATTTTTCCGGAAAATTAGTCCCGGATATGCCCCAAGGACATCGCAGCGGAATTTTCCGAAAAGAGGCTCTACTCACCCCACGATGCACGTCAAGGCGTTTTCTATGCGGAAGTTTATGCGCGTGATGATTAGTCCCCTGTTCGGCAGCATAACAACGTAAATAGAAAATGATAGAAATAAAAAGAACTTCCAAGGTTTACCGCGGTCACAATCCGCGTTCAATGGAAGTTCTATAAACGGCACCTCTGTCGTGGGTTACAACCCCTGCGGAAAGAGTATGCCTAAAAATAGTATAGCCAATAATCAAAAGAAAAACAAGCGGGCCAAAAATAATTTTCGGGCATTGAAAGACTTTTGATTTTGCTGCAGCGGTCACTTGCGCTGGGGTTGCCAATGCGGCATAGAGTGGCTGGAAGATGAAAATATAGATACAGACGAAGCGGCTTATCAAGCAAATATCCGCAAAGTAAGCCCTACGTTTGTTACGAAAGCAGAAAACCTTTTTGAAGAAGTAAAAGCAGGTAAACACGCTAAATCAAAGGCTCTTGCTTTTCAAACCGTAAAAGGAAAAGAAGTCGCTCAATTACGCCGGATTAGCGGGTTAAATTTAAAAGGAGCCAAACATACAATAACGCCCAGCGGCGTAAGACATGCTTATAAACAGCATGGTCAAAACTTAGCCGCAGAGAAAAAACGCGGACAGGCATTGTTAACCAAAAAAGATATTGCCTTAATTCCGAGAATTGTAAGAGGCTATGATCGTTTAACGCTTTCAAAGCAGGTAACGGTTAAGCAGAGGCTTAAAGTTTTGGTCTATGAAAAGAAAATAGGGAATAAAAAATATTTTTATCTAGAGGCTATTACAAAGACAAAACCCCCAAAGTTAATAACGCAGCTAATGTATATAAAAAAATAAAACCTACGAGGAGCAAAAGCCGAACCCGTAGGTAACATAGAGAAAAGGCAGAGGCCATGCAATAATCAAATATTTGATTATCCCCGGCTGTAACGCCCAAAGCGCGACCTTCTCTCATAAACAGTATAGCGAAAAAGTACGTATTTTTCAAGGGAAACGATATGAATAAATTACTTAAACTACTGCTTCAAATTACCCCTTGCGCGACAAAGAAGGCACCGCAGAAACGCCGCTTTTGCTGCCCCCGTGTTTGGCTGGAACACACGCGATAATTTGGTGGGTATGGACCCGCGTTTTGCCCGCGTGCTGGAAAATATGGTGGTGCAGGGCGGCAGCCTGTGCACACGCAAAGGCTACACGCTGGCGGCCGCGGTAAAAAAACGCATTATCCCAAGAATGAGCCAGGGAATGTATTTTAGTTTTGGCGTAAGCGGCACCACCAACAACAGCGAAGCCAAAATTTTGGGTTATGACGTATTTTTTGAACAAAGCAAAAACTTGGCATAAAGGAACGGACTTATGGGAGATTTGGCAGAAGCTTTGATAAAGTACGGACGGCCGCTTTGGAGCGCGATAGGCGATGACAACGCCGCCAGCGTGGCCGGAGCGGCACAAAAGGGAAACCAAGGAATTCAGGTGGGGGAAGGCCCCAACGGTCGTGCTTTATACAATGTAAACGCGGATGTAGAAGAGTATTTGATGAAACATCCGGAAATGCGCGAGTTGTTGGAACATATAAACAAAATAAACAAATAAAAAAGGGATACCTGCGTGTCCCAAGGGTTGTAGCCTTGGGAGGTATCCCTAAAAACAGTATAGGCCAAAAATGGCGAAAAGTCAAGATTTTTAGACGGGAAAAATACGATATGTTACCTGATGTCCCGGATATTTATGCGACCGGCACATATTACCCTCCTCGCGGACTATACAAAGGCAGAAGTGACGATTTGCAGCAGTTCCACTGGTTTCAGAAGGGTAACCGAGGGGTACAGGTGGCGGAAGACGAAACAGGACGGGTGCTCTACAATGTCAATTCGAATGTAGCGAAGTATTTAGTTGAACATCCAGAGGTGGCAAAAAGGTTAGGAATAGATATAAGTAAGTTGTAAAAAAAGAAGGAACACGTATGCGTGTTCAGACGCACTTGTGCTCCTATAAATAATATAAGCCAAAAATGGCGAAAAGTCAAGTATTTTTAGACGGGAAAAACAGAAAAGGAGGCAGAAAATGGGCTTTTTGGGAAATTTGTTTGGCGGGGGCGGCGGGCCTTTAAGCAAGGTTTGCGCGACGTGCGTTATGAAAACCCGTATGGGGCGTTTGCGGCAGAAATGGCGGGCAATATACTGCTGGAGGCCGTTGTGGGCAAAGCCTTAAAAATGAGCGGCCTGCTGAAAATGCTAGAGAGGCCCTTTCGGCTCAAACCTAGGCAAGCGCCTGCCAAGGCGGCAGCTGTACGGGCACAATATCCAAAACGCAGCAGGGCGCAATGGCAGGAAGATTTGCGATATGGCAAAGAACAGTTTAACGCTTTGCGTGCGCGCGGACCGCTGAAAAGAGAAGGGCACCCTGATGCGGCGGTAACGGGCAAAAGTTGGAAGAAAATAAAAGAATTTAACAAACGGGAAAATTATGATATGTTGCCTGACGTGCCGGATATTTATGCCACGGGGAAACACCATATTCAACCCCGTTTAAAAGGACGCGAGGACGATTTTGAAAAGTTTCACTGGTTTGAAAAAGATAATCGCGGTATACAGGTGGCGGAAGACGAAACAGGACGGGTGCTCTACAATGTCAATTCGAATGTAGCGAAGTATTTAGTTGAACATCCAGAGGTGGCAAAAAGATTAGGAATAAAAATACCAAAATAAAGGGCACCCTACACGGGTGATCAAGACCCGCTTTGGGCGCCTAAGTATAGTATAGCGGAGATAAGGCGCTTTGTCAAATCAGTAAAACCGAGCGGTTAGGGATAGATATAAAACAACTATAAAAAAAGAAGAGATTTCTTGCACCAGTGATGCAGACTGGCTTAAGAAATCCCTAAAAACAGTATAGGCAAAAAATGGCGAAAAGTCAAGTATTTTTAGACGGAAAAAACAGAAAAGGAGGCAGAAAATGGGCTTTTTGGGAAATTTGTTTGGCGGGGGCGGCGGAGACGTGCCCACCTATGATATGAACGAAGCGAAGAAAACGTATCAGTGGACTTTAAATCAGGGGCGCTACAACGTCAATAACGGTCTGGCCGGCTTGCAGTGGGACCCCAACACCAATACGTTAAACACCAACTATGGCAGCCAATTGCAGGGCGTTTTGGGCAACCTTTTTGGCGGCACGAATGCGGACAAACAGGCGGCCGAGAGCGTGTACAATGCGTTTTCCGACCGATATGAACCGATATTTGAACGGCAAAGCAATAACTTGCAGGACAGGCTGGTAAACCAGGGCATACCCGTGGGAAGTGAAGCGTATTCCCGCGCGATGAGCGATATGGCCCAAACGCAAAACGACGCCCGCCAACAGGCAATGTATCAGGCGCAGCAGGCCGGGCAGCAGGCGCGCAACCAGGAAATTCAAAACAATTTGGGCATTTTTAGTGCGTTTAACCCGTTGAATGGCTACACCGGATCGAGCGCGCAGGGCAGCACGGACATTTATGACAATTATTATCAGGGCCAGATGACAAAGTACAAGGAAGAGCAGGCCGCGTGCCACGGCACAAAATGCGAGGTTTACAGCCGCGTGGTGGGCTATTTGCGCCCGGTGCAAAACTGGAATAAAGGGAAGAAGGAAGAATTTGCGTTGCGTAAAAATATGGATATAGCTGTAAAAAATCGGTAGCTTTTTTGGTAGCGTTTTTTTAGCAAAAAAAGCATTCCACACGTTTCGCATTATTTCCTTTTTATTCCCCTTCTGTATAGGGAAAATGGGCATAAAAAAGCCCCTTCTATTGTAAAAAGGGGCTTGTATTGTAAGAGCTCCCCGAGTAGGACTCGAACCTACAACCTACCGGTTAACAGCCGGTCGCTCCACCATTGAGCTATCGGGGAATAAATCTGTTTACTTCCGACATATTTATTTTACTTAAAAAAAAATGCTTTGTAAATAGTTTTGTTTTCAGGCGTCTATTTGGTTTGCGTAAAGTGCCCCGTGCGGCGCACCTGCACGGCGGGCTTATATTCCAAAAGCATTTGTTGTTTCTTTTTCCGTTTCGGTGCAGAAGCCGGCAGCGGGGCACGGCCGGCGGTAGCGGCCCAAAAGTCGCTTTCTTTTCGGGCCCATATGCTCCACAGCACCAGACCGCCAAAAATCAATGCAATAATATACAGCGCGTTTTGCAGTCCCCAAAAGTGCATTAATACGGCGATAAGCAGCACGCATAAACTTTCTATCGTATAAGATGCCGTACCAAAAAGCCCCAATATTTTGCCGCGTATGTCTTCTGGCGCGCGCAATAAAATGAGGGTGGAAATCATAGCCGAAAACGCGCCAAACGGCACCCCGCACACCACGGTGGCCCCCAGCACCAGCGGTTTTGGCAGGTTTAAATAAAGCACTAAAACGGAAAGCAAATAGGCTAAATAGTTGGCCGTAAGCAGGGTGAAAAATTTAAATTTGCGCGCCGCATTGGCAAAATGCAAAGCCCCGATAAATGCCCCCAAGCCAAACGAGGCCCCCAGCAAACCCAAATAAACAGAGCCGTAGCCGTGCTGGTAAATGTATCCCGGCACCAGCAGCAGCTCCCACGATTGACCCAAAATAAAAAAGGGCATTGTAAACAAAATGCTTTGCCGCAGCACGCCGTCTTGCTTAAGCAGTTGCCCTGCTTGGCGGAAGGTGGTGGCGTTGGGCACCAAACGTTTGTTGCGTCGGCTGTAAATTTTAAGGCTTAAAAGCACGATGACCAAGCACATTGCCGCCACCGCCAGCCAAGCGCTGTAGAGCCCGGCCGCGGCAATCAGCAGTCCGCCCGCAAGCGGCCCGACAACGGCCATAATGCCGTCTAAAGCTTCCACCACGCCGGTGGCGCGCGAAAGGGGCACCTCGGCATAGCGTGAGAATGTGGGTGCCAGCGCCGTGCGCGCCAGCTGGCCGGGTGCGTCAAAAATAGAAGTGATAAAAATAATCAGGCCGATAAGCCACGGATAGTCCGCCTTCCAAATAATTAACACCGGAATGCAAGCCAGCAAAATAAACTGTGTCAGTTCGCAGCCCAGCATTGTTTTGGAACGGCCCAAACGGTCTATAACCTGTCCGCCAAAAAGGGAAGAAAAAACGTTGGGCAGCAGGGAGCAAAACGCCACAAAGCCCGTCCACATCAGGCTGCCGGTAGTGCTCAGCACGTACCAAGGCAGCAAAAGCTGCATAAACTGGTTGACTAAAGAAGATGTTCCCTCGGCCGTCCACAGCAGCCGAAGCGGTGTTTTGCTGTTGCCTTTTCCGGTTCCCAGTAACATTGTAACCCCCACGGAAATTATATAAAATGGGAAACAGAAGGGGGAAACTATGGCGGAATATAAAGATTACTATAAAATTTTAGGCGTAAACAAAAACGCCACCGACGCCGAAATTAAAAAGGCGTTTAAAGTGGCCGCACGCAAATACCACCCGGACTTGCACCCGGAAAGCGAAAAGGCTGCTATGACGGAAAAATTTAAAGACGTCAACGAAGCCTATGCGGTGCTTTCGGATAAACAAAAACGCGCCATTTATGACCAAGTCGGGCAGGAAGGCTACCAAAATTATGCCCGCGGCGGCGGAGCTTCCGCCGGCGGACGGACGCGGTCTTCTTCCTCTTATTACGGCGGTGGCAACCCGTTTGGCGGGGCGTATCAGCAATACGCCGGCGGCAACGGTAACACCTATTATAATTTCAGCTCTAACGGCGGCGGTGATTTTGGCGGTGCCGACTTTAGCGATTTCTTCCAAAGCATTTTTGGCGGTATGGGCGGAATGGGCGGTTTCTCCGGCTTTGGCGGCACCGGCCGCCGCACCGCAGGAACAAGCCAACGCAGCGGTGATATGGACGCTGAACTGGCCTTGAACTTGGAAGACGCACACCGCGGCGGACAAATGCAGCTTACCTTGCCGGGCGGGCGCAACGTGACGGTAAAACTGCCTGCCGGCGTGGGCGAAGGAAAGCGCATCAAACTGAAAGGCTTGGGTAACCCGACGCCGCGCGGGAACGGAGATTTGTATTTAACCATTAAAATCCGCCCGCACCTGACGTTCCGTTTGGAAGGGGACGATTTGTACGTGCCCGTTACCCTTATGCCGTGGACGGCGGCCTTGGGCGGCACCATTTATGTGCCTACGCTGGACGGCCCCGTTAAGGTAAAAGTCCCTGCGGGCACGCATAACGGCAAAAAACTTAAACTCAGCGGCAAAGGCTTAAACAGCAAAGGCAGCCTGTTTGTTACGCTGACTATTGACGTGCCGCGCACGCTGACCAAAGAACAAAAAGATTTGTTTACCAAGTTGGCGCAAATCAGCTAATCAAACGTATTGTTAAAAAGCCCGCAGAGAGCCTGCGGGCTTTTTTATTTTGGTGGCACAGATAAAATTTTTGCACTTAAAACCGGCCTTTTGACGACAAAGACCGTTGCGCCAGATATGTCGTTTGCCGACGAACGCAAATGGTTTTGCGTGCTTATTTTGTGCCGGAAGCTTTTGGACAGGCTTGCCGTGCGCTGTTTACCAAAGGCAAAAGAGCGGACTTGTTTTTGTTTTTACGGGCTAAATCTGCTGGCGTTTGCCCCTGATAGGTGCGGCAGGGGTCGGCCCCGTATTTAAGCAGCAGACTGACGACGGCAGGGTCTTGATTGGCGGTAAGTGCATAGTACAAAGCGTCGGTTTGCCAGCGGGTGTATAAATTGGGGTCCGCCTTTTTTTTGAGTAAATATTCCAACAAGGAAAGACGCTGTTTTTGCGTCGGAAAGGGCGACAAAACCGCCAGCATAAGGGCCGTGGCGCCGTTTTGCGTGGCGGCGTTGGGGTTGGCCCCCATCAGCACCAGTTGGGCGGCCGCTTCGGCGTGGCCGTCGCGTGTGGCCACAAAAAGCGGGGTCCAGCCCAGCGCATTGGTTTGGTTGGGGTTTTGACCCATTTTTTTGATTAAATGGCGTAAAATTTTTGTATTTCCGCCGGAAGCGGCCGCCAAAAGCGGCGTCATTGCGGCGTTATGATAGTCCCTTTCCGGGTCGTCAATATACATCAGCCAGTTTAGGGTGGCGCCATCTTCCAATGCATTCTTGACCTCGGCCAAATTGCCGTCATAGGCGGCCCAAATAAGCGTTTGGGCCGTTTGTTCCTGCAGTCCTTGGTCATACCAAACATAACAGGCGATAGCAAACAAGGCAAGAAGCGCAATAATCAGCTTTTTCATAAAACGTCCTTAAACAAGATGTATAAATTATATAAAATCGGGCTTTCTTATATGAAAAACCCGGCAGTGTTTTGAGCTGCCGGGTTTTTAAGAGAGGAATTTTTTAATGATGTTTTTTTTGATATTCCTGCCACAAAATTAAATCTCCTTTGGCTTTGGCGCGGCAGCCCTCTTTAATAAAATTTTTAATGGCTTGCCAAAGTTGACGGTAGCCGTCGGTATAGCTTACTTTTTGATAGCCTTCCGCCATATTTTGATAGCCTTGTTTATAGGTGTCGGCCACGATTTGCCCCATCTGGCGGTAACCGTCGGTGTAGCTTACTTTTTGATAGCCTTCTGCCATATTTTGATAGCCTTGTTTATAGGTGTCGGCCACGAGCTGCCCCATCTGGCGGTAACCGTCGGTGTAGCTTACTTTTTGATAGCCTTCTGCCATATTTTGATAGCCGTCCTTATAAGCTTGCGCAACGGCCTGTGCCCCTTGTGCGGCGGCTTGGCCCAGCTGGCGGTAGCCGTCAACGTAATTGCTTTGTCCGCGGTACTGATTTCCTTCCGCCAGCAGCGAAAGCAGACTTTTTCGGCCTTGTTCCTGTGCTTTGGCTTGGCGTTCCTGCGTCAGGCAGACCGCCGTTTTAGAGGTTTGCTGAAGCAATTGTGTGCAGGTGTTTAACGTGTTGTTTAAAGTGTTTTGCGCCGCGGCGGGAAAATGGTTCGTTTTGGCGGCTTCTTGTGCAAAGCCTTGGCAGTAAGCCAGCGCTTCCGTCGTGTCTTGAAAGCAAAACCCGTTTAAGCACATAGAGGGTATTTGCTGTACAAAGGCCTGTTCAAACCCTTTTAGCATTGCATCTTTTTGCGCCTCTGTACGCTGTGCCGCCGCCGGCAAAGCCGTGGTCAACAGGCTGATTAAAACAGAAGAAATAACCGTTGCTTTTTTCATCACGTCTCTCCTTGGGATAAAAATTGCTTCCCTTATCTATATTATGCGCTTGTCAAGCCAAGCAAACAAGGGCTTTTGGGCCTAGGTCTTTTATAAAAAAAGGCCTATTTTTCAGCGAGCCTTGACTCATTTTTTTTTTTTGATAAATTTTGCGTATGGACAAAATTTATCAAAAATCATTCCTCGGCACCAAAAACGCCGCAAAACGCCGTTTAGGCGGCTTTACGCTTATAGAGCTGTTAGTCGTTGTGTTAATCATCGGTATTTTGGCGGCTATTGCTTTGCCGCAATACCAATTGGCGGTAGATAAGGCGGAATGGGCCGGTTATACCCCTGTGATGAAAGCCATTATGGATGCCCAGCAGCGCTATTATATGGCAAATGGGCAATATGCGTCTGATTCGGATGATTTAGATGTAAAAGTGGATCTGTCAGGGCCATATCCTAGGTATGTTCGTCTTTCAGACAACTATATGTATTTTGAACCATACGGTGCGCAAAGATACCAATATTATTTAGACTATAAAGAAAAGAAATTCTATTGTTGCGCTTGGCCTTCAAACAAACGTTTTGTCCGGTTGTGCCAATCCGTCAGCGGGCATAGTAGTTATGATTGGCACAAAGCGTACTATGATTGTTATATCGTGTCTGATTAATTATATAAACCCAAATTTCCATAGTGGAAATGTATAACGTAAATTCAGAGGAAAATCACTCTGCCTTGACTCATTTTTTTTTTTTGATAAATTTTGCATATGGACAAGATTTATCAAAAATTATTCCTCGGCGCCAAAAACGTCGCAAAACGCCGTTTAGGCGGCTTTACGCTTATAGAGCTGTTAGTAGTCGTTTTAATCATCGGCATTCTGGCCGCGATGGCTTTGCCGCAGTATCAAAAAGCGGTGGCAAAATCGCGTTTGACTGAGTTAACTCAGCAAGCTTATGCTATTCGTAATTCTTTAAGGCTGCATCAAATGGCGGCGGGCACACCGGCCACTAAACTGGACGATTTGGATATTTGGACCTCCTCGATTTCAAACAATGGCAATGAGTCGGCCTATATAGGAAAGCAACAATATTCCAATGTAGGCGGGAATTATATAAGAACCTATGTGAAATTGTCAGGAGATACAGCGTTTCAGTGTGATTTTCACTGGAATGGTAAGCGAGGTTTTTGCTATGTATTTAATGAAAAAGGGGAACAATTGGCTCAAAGTATGGGATGGGAAAAATATAAAGATGATGCAAATAGGCCCTATTATATAGGAAGAAAAGCAGATTGGAATTATTGATACGTTGGCGTTAAAAAGTCTTTTTTCAAATGCTTATTTGTTAGGTTTTTCCGGTAAATAAAAGCCCCTGTTTGTTTAGCAGACAGGGACTTTTTTTGTGTTTGCTTAGAGAAAATAACGAGCCGGGCTTTGTATGGCGAGGCCTTGACTCATTTTTTTTTTTTGATAAATTTTGCGTATGGACAAAATTTATCAAAAATCATTCCCCTGCGCCAAAAACGCCGCAAAACGCCGTTTTGGCGGCTTTACGCTTATAGAGCTGTTAGTAGTCGTTTTAATCATCGGCATTTTGGCCGCGGTGGCTTGGCCGCAGTATGAAAGAGCTGTAGATAAAAGTAAAGTGGCTTCTTATATTTTGCCTAAATTACGGGCTATTAAAGACGCCCAAGAACTCTATTATATGGCCAACGGATACTATGCGTCCAATTTTGCCGAATTGAACGATGCGGATCTGTCTTCCGGCGGGTGTACGTTAGGCAATTGGCCTGATTCCAGCGGGGGAGTCGTTACGGCTGCTGCGTGGAATTGCCCTTGGGGAAATTTCTATATGCCTACGGGATATATGGTGGCCAGCCATTATAAAAATGTAGCTTTTGATGCTTATTTTGATTATTCCGGCCCTTTTGCACTTAGAGGGGGTATTTGGTGCCGTGTGGTGAGCGAGGGATATAATTTATGTCAAACTTACGGAGCAGAGTCTGTACAAGAAAACGGAAAAGAGTATTTTCCTGTAAACTGATTCGCTTAAAATAAAAACCCCCGGCTTAGTAATAAGCCGGGGGTTTTGTTTTGCTTTAAACTATTTTTCTACTTTCACGGCAGGCTGGATAGCGGCCAGTTGTTTATACAGGTCGCGTCTCCAGGCATATTCGGACTCGGCACGTTTAAGCAGTTCTTTAGCCAATTCCGGATTGTCGCGCATAAGGCCTTTGAAGCGGTTTTCGCCGCTCATATAGTCGGCCAGCGGCAGCGTGGGCTCGGTCAGCGGGCTGTCCACGTGCAGCGGGTTTTTGCCTTCATAGCGGGCCTGCGGGTTGAAGCGGTAGAGGATCCAGCGTCCGGCCTGTACGGCACGTTTGGCTTCGCCCATACCTTTGGACATATCAATACCGTGGGCAATGCAGTGAGAGTAGGCAATCACCAAAGCCGGGCCGTCGTAAGCGTCGGCTTCGGCCAAGGCCTGAATGGTTTGGTTCATATTGGCACCCATAGCCACCTGAGCCACATAGATGTTGCCGTAGGTCATAGCAATCATACCCAAGTCTTTCTTCGGCATCGTTTTGCCGCCGGCGGCAAACAGGGCTTTGGCGCCCAACGGGGTGGCTTTGGACATCTGGCCGCCCGTGTTGGAATACACTTCCGTATCCAGCACCAAGACTTTGACGTTCTTGCCGCTGGCCAAGACGTGATCCAAACCGCCGTAGCCGATATCGTAGGCCCAGCCGTCACCGCCCAAGATCCACACGGATTTGCGCACCAGGTAGTCGGCAAAGCTCAAAAGGCGTTTGCCTTTTTCGCAGTCAGTTTTTTCCAAGACGGCTTTCAGTTCGGCCACGTTTTTGCGCTGTTGTTCCACTTCTTCGTCGGTTTTCTGCACATTGTTCAAAAGCGCGTCCACCAAGGCGGCGTGGTCTTTGAGGCAGCCTTCTTTTACTTCACTCAGCAAGGCTTTGGCGTCGCTGTTCAACTGGTCGTAAGCCACGCGGATACCCATACCGAATTCGGCATTGTCTTCAAACAGAGAGTTAGACCAGGCGGGACCTTTGCCGTCGTCGCGTTTGCAGTACGGCGTGGTGGGCAGGTTGCCGCCGTAAATGGAGGAGCAGCCCGTTGCGTTGGCCACGGCCAAGCGGTCGCCGAACAACTGGGTCAAGAGTTTGACGTACGGGGTTTCACCGCAGCCGGCGCACGCACCGGAGAACTCAAACAACGGTTTGCGCAGCTGGGAACCTTTGACGCTTTCTTTCTTGGTTTTTACGTCAGCCTGTTTGAGGCCCAAGAAGAAGGCAAAGTTGTCAATTTCATTGTCGCGCACTTCCAGCTGGTGCACCATATTGATAGCTTTCTTTTCCGGATTTTCTTTGTTTTTGGCCGGGCAGTTAAAGATACAAGCGCCGCAGCCGGTGCAGTCTTCCACCGCCACTTGCACGGTGAATTTCAAACCGGCCAAGTCGGCTTTGCCGTCGGCAGATTTAAAGGTCTTGGGGGCGTCTTTCAAGGCCGCGCCGTCATAGGCTTTAATGCGGATAGCCGCGTGCGGGCAGACCATAGAGCAGAAGCCGCACTGAATGCAGGTGTTGGGGTCCCACTGCGGAACCTGAATGGCGATGTTGCGTTTTTCATACTGGGTGGTGCCGGTAGGATAGACGCCGCCTTCGGGCATAGCAGAGGTCGGCAGTTCATCGCCGCGGCCGGCAATCATTTCGCCCAAGACGTCTTTTACAAACGCGGGGGCATCGGCCGGGACGGGGGCTTTGGTGTGCAGGTTAGAGGTTACTTGCGCCGGATATTTTACTTCGTGCAAGCCGGCCAGGGCCGCGTCCACGGCTTTGTAGTTTTTCTGCACAATTTCTTCGCCTTTTTTGGAATAGGTTTTTTTGATGGCTTCTTTAATGTCGGCAATGGCTTTATCGGTCGGGATGACGCCGGCAATGCCGAAGAAGGCCGTCTGCATAATGGTATTGGTGCGGCTGCCCATACCGGTAGCCAAGGCGATGTCGGAAGCGTCAATGACGTACACTTTAAGTTTTTTGTCAATGATTTGTTTCTGCACTTCCGCCGTCAAATGGTTCCACACGTCTTCGGCAGAGTACGGGGAGTTAATCAGCACCGTAGCGCCGTTTTTGGCTTTGCCCAGCACATCGTATTTGTCCAAGAAGTCAAACATATGCACGCCGATAAAGTCGGCCGATTGAATCAAATACGGAGCGCGGATATATTTTTTGCCGAAGCGAATGTGAGAGGTGGTCATAGAGCCCGATTTCTTGGAGTCGTACACAAAGTACCCCTGCGCAAAGAAACCGTTGGCGCTGATGATTTTCATCGTGTTTTTGTTGGCACCCACCGTACCGTCGGAGCCCAGCCCGTAGAACATAGCGGCGAAAATATCGTTGCCGGCTTTGTTGTCCAGTTTGGTAACGGGCAGAGAGGTGTGAGTCAAATCGTCGTTAATGCCGACGGTGAAGTTTTTCTTGGGTTCTTTCAAAGCCAAGTTATCGTACACGGCTTTTACGTCGGAAGGCGTAAAGTCTTTAGAACCGATGCCGTAGCGGCCGCCGATGATGAGCGGGGTGGTCGGGAATTTGGCTTTGGCTTCTTCGGTCAGGAAGGCAGCGCAAACGTCTTGGAACAACGGTTCGCCCAAGGCGCCGGGTTCTTTGGTGCGGTCCAAAACGGCCACTTTTTTGACCGTGTTGGGGATGACGCGGATAAAATCGGCAATGCTGAAGGGGCGGAACAATTTAACTTTAAGTACGCCCACTTTCTGGCCCTGCATCGCTTCGGCGGCAATTTGCGCCACGTCGGCGCCGGAACCCATTACCACGACCAGTCTTTCGGCATCGGGGTCGCCGACGTATTGGAACAGGTCGTATTTGCGGCCGGTCAGTTTTTCAAAGGCGGCCATTTCGCTTTTTACGATTTCGGGCACGGCATTGTAAAATTTGTTCACGGCTTCGCGGGACTGGAAGTACACGTCCGGGTTGGCGGCGGTGCCGCGCACGGTGGGGTGTTCCGGGTTCAAACCGCGGGCTTTGTGAGCGGCAATGGCTTTTTCGTCAATCATAGCAGCCATTTGCTCTTTGGTCAGGGGTTCCACCATATTCAGTTCGTGGCTGGTGCGGAAGCCGTCAAAGAAGTGCACAAAAGGCACGCGGGCCTTGAGGGTGGAAGCCTGGGCGATTAAGGCCATATCCATAGCTTCCTGCGGATTGTCGGAGCACAGCATAGCCCAACCGGTCTGGCGTACGGACATCACGTCGGAATGATCGCCGAAGATGGACAGCGCCGTCGTGGCCAAGGCACGGGCGGACACGTGGAAAACCGTCGGGGTCAGTTCGCCCGCGATTTTGTACATATTCGGAATCATCAGCAGCAAGCCCTGAGAGGCGGTGAAGGTGGTGGTCAGCGCACCGGCGGTCAAAGACCCGTGCACCGCGCCGGAAGCGCCGCCTTCGGATTGCATTTCCGTTACGACGGGCACGTTGCCCCAAATGTTGGTTTCGCCTTTGGCGCTTTTTGCGTCGCAGATTTCACCCATCGTAGAAGACGGAGTAATGGGGTAAATCGCGATGACTTCGTTGGTGGCGTGCGCGACGTGGGATACCGCCGCGTTGCCGTCCATAGCGACTAGTTTGGCCATAGAGTAAATCTCCTTTGTGGTAATATAAAACGATTTTCCGCCCGTGTGGGCGGCGGTTAAACAGGGTGTCGGATAAGAAAGTCAAAACAGTATTTAACGACTCATACATTGTATAATTTTAACCCCGCGCGCGCAAATACGCGCGCGTAAGGGCGCAGGGGCGGCGCCGTTTGTCTTCTGCGCGCCAAGCGGCATATTTGATACACTAAACAAATGAAACAATTTTCTTTCTACCGGTTTATTTGTTCCGTTCGTCCTTTGTGCGTGGCGTATGAAACGCTGCGCTGGCTGTGGCACAAGGTGTTCTTTTTCGTGCATACCCGCACCCCCGTGTGGTATCAGTTTGACAAAAAACAGGTTTTGGGCGCTCCTGCCAAAGAAACCCTGCCTTTTGACGCGCAGTGGTACCGCATTAAACGGCCGCTTTACCGCCACGAACACGTGTATTATGATTTTGAAAAAGCCCTGTCCGTCAACCCAAACGTCAAGGGGCTGGCGCTTATTTTCTTTATGGGCATAGGCGATTATTTATACACCACGCCTATGCTTGAAGCCTTAAAAAAGAAATACCCGCAACTGCCTTTTTACGGTTATGTGGGGGCAGACTTTGACCGCAACAATTCCCCGCTGGTGGGCAAACTGCTGCAAACAAACCCCAATGTGGAAAAAGTGTTTTATTTTAAAGGCTACCGCCACCCGCTGATTTGGAAAAATTATAATTACCAAGACGCCTTTAAAGACATTCCCGAAGGCTTTTTGGCCGTGCCCGTGTATTACGATTACAGCATACACGTAGAGCACCGCGTAAAAAGTTTGTTTGAAACCTTTGGTCTGCCCGTGCCGCAGCAGGTGCCGGCGCCCAAAATGTATTTTCCGACCAAACCGGCCGTTGTGGTGCAGGAATATTTGGACAATATTTTACAGCGCGCCGACGGCAAAAAAGGCATTGTGTTCTTGCAGTTAGATTCGCGCGGCTCCAACTATGTTTACCCGCACCTCAAACAGCTGGCACAGCTGCTGATGGCCGACGGTTATTTTGTAATGAGCGTGACCAAAGGCGGCCCGCTGGACGAGCCCAATTACTGCGAAGTGGACATCAAAAAATTTGCCATTAACGAAACCTGGCACTTGCTTACGTTGCTTAAAGCGCAAATGCCCGTGTATGTGATAGCGGTCAACTCCGTCTTTTGGGCGGCGTCGGCGGGGCTGGGACTGCCCAATTTGGGCTTGCAGCACTGGATAGACAAGAAAGTGCACAATTTATGGTACCCCAATATTGAGGTGGTAACGGACTATATTTATCCGCTTTTGCCGCGGGAGAAACAAATTTTTGCCCCGGCCGAAAGTTACACCCGCCACAACAAAAAAATAATAGATTACGACCCGCAATGGGTGTTTGGCTGGTTTAAAGAAAAATTCGGGGTGTCAAATATTGTTTGAACTCCTTTAAAAATATGTATTTTGTATAATTTATCCAAGAGAGGAAAGTAAATGTTAAAAAAAGGGTTTACGTTAATAGAGCTGTTAGTTGTGGTTTTAATCATCGGCATTTTATCGGCTATTGCTTTGCCGCAGTATACGGCAGCCGTAGAAAAAGCACGTATTGTTGAAGCAATGGCCTTTATAAATAGCGTGCACAAAGCATTGCAGATAAATAAGCTGTCAGGTTATGGGTTGCCTGTTTCGTTGGATTTACGGGCGTTTATGGAGGCCTCCGGTATAGAATTTTCAGGTGGGGAATGGTCCGGCAAAGAGTACAACACGGATCATTTCAATTATTCTTTCCGTTCGTGTGGCGCAGACTCACAGAGCTCTCAATGTACTTTTTATATTCAGCAGTTGGGTAAAAATATTTTGCAAAGCGATTATTATTTGTTTGTATCTCTTTCATCGGATGGTACAATGGAATATACTTGTTCGGGGCGTAATAATGTGGGTAAAGCGGTCTGTTCCTCTTTTAAAGGTCTTTGGAACGAAAGAGAATAATTTTAAAATGCCCCTGTTACAGGGGCATTTTTATTATTTGTATTGGTTATAGCTGGCGATGTCTTCCAGCTTTTGGCGCGGGCGCGGGGCAGGGTCTTCGGCGGGGTAGCCCAACGCAATGAGATGTTCCACCTTTTTCCCTTTGGGCAAGTGCAAAAATTTGGCGGCTTTATCGCCGTTAAGCCAGCCTATCCAGCAGGTGCCTAAGCCCAAGTCCTGCGCGCGCAAAACCAAATGTTCGCAGGAAATGCCCTGGTCCACCAGATAAAACTCCGTCCGACGGAAAAAATTGCCTATGCGGGAGGTAAAATTGCCTGCGTCTGACACTACGGCAATAATCACCGGTGCTGCGGCAGCCCACTTGGTTATAGCGTATACGCCGCTGAAGGCTTCTTTGCAAAAAGCGTCTTTAATTTGCGGGTCGTCAAACACCACAAAGTGCCACGGCTGCGAGTTGCAGGCCGAAGGGGCCAGACGGGCCGCTTCCAAACAGGCGTTTATTTTTTCGCGTTCAACGGGTTTGTTTTGATATTTGCGGATGCTTCTTCGTCGGGAAATTACTTGTTCCAATTCCATATTTTACTCCTAAAATGTATTGGTTTTATGGTAGCAAAAAAGTTTTTGTCTTGGCAAAAACCCTTCTAATTAAAAAAAGGACTTGTTAAAAAAGAGGAAAATTAATATATAATGTTTAAAATATATAAAAATAATCTTTAATAATTATTATTTGTGTTTTTATTCGTTCTTTATTCCTGGGGGGGAAGCGATGAAAGAAAAAGAATGCGCCGATGCGTGCCAGTGCGATGATCAATCTGCCGCCGCATTGGCGGCCGGCAGTATGGCCAAATTTTTTAAAGACCAAAACTGGAAGATTATTTCCTTTTTCCCAAATACCCCTTGCGCCAAAAAACTCAAACGTCCGGCACGGCGTAAAAAACACACCAAGAGCGACGGAAAAGCTTCATAAAGACAAAAGCGAAAAAATCCACAGAAACGTATAACGCGCCGCCCGGCTGATGGCGGCAGATATGGCAAACAGGACCGGGTTGATGTGCAGCATACCGGCAGTAACGGCCACCGCATCGCCTACGACGGGCATCCCTACCAAAAGCAAAGCCACGCGGCCGTGTTTTTGAAATAAATTTTCCGTTTGTTTTAAATATTTTTGTTTAATGGGGAACCACTTTTTGTTTTCAAAAACGCGTATATAGCGGCCGATAAAATAATTTACAAACCCTCCTATAATACTGCCGGCCACGGCCGAAGCCAAAAGCAAAATGACGGAATATTTTTTGGCGGCAAACAATGCCAGCAATAAAATATCGGTCTGCGGCGGAATGACGGTGGCAGATTCTACGGATACGAAAAAAAGAATAATTAAAATGTGTATTTCAGCCATATATCCTTTAAAGCATAAGCAAATATAAAAGTAACCGCAAGATAAAAAAATGATTATAAATATGTATGCCTTTGCGCAAGGGGGGCGTTTTGCCGCGGACAAAGGGCGGCGCGCCAGCAGGCCAGTTTTTGTTCGTACGTGCGGGCCGCATAGGCAGGGCTGGTGGAAGGCATTACGGAAAATGGTTTTTGCGGCACGCCGAAGGCTTTTTTATAAAAACCAAATGCGGCCTGTCCGTTAAAAAGCAAGGTCTGTACGGCGGGGTTTTGGCGGAACAGAGTCGGAAAGTCGTTAGCTTGGTGGCGCGTGATGGCGCTGTCAAGGCTGCCGGTGCGTTCGCAGCGGGCCAGGCTGTCCCACAGCCCTAACCCGTGTGCCAGAACGACGGCCAGTTTATCGGCGTAATCGCGGGGCGGGCGGCCGTTTTCAAACACGTCAAAAATAATGCGCCAAAACTGATTGTATTTATACGCGTAATATTGCCGGGCGCGCAAAGACGCCTCCCCCGGCATACTGCCTATAATCAAAATACGTGTATCAGGGCCGATAACCGGCGGAAAACTTTTCAGCATACGGTTTGGTTTAAAAGCGTTTGGTAAATGGCCAAATCTTCGGCCAAAAAGCACACAAAATAAACGGCGTCAAAAGCCTGCGGATAACGGGCGATAAACTGCCGCACGGTTTGCAGAGCCGTTTGGGCCGCCAGCCGGCGCGGGTAGCGATATACGCCGGTGGATATGCACGGGAAAGCCACCGTGCGTGCACCGTTCTGTTTGGCCAGCTCCAGCGCGTTGCGGTAACAGGCCGCCAGCAAGGCTTCTTCGTTGGCCTTTCCGCCGTGCCAAACGGGGCCCGGCGTGTGGATAATAAATCGTGCAGGCAGGTTAAAGCCGGCGGTAATTTTGGCCTGTCCCGTAGGGCAGCCGTTTAAAGCACGGCACGCCTGCAGCAATTCGGGGCCGGCGGCGCGATGTATGGCGCCGTCCACTCCGCCGCCGCCCAGCAGGGTGCAGTTGGCGGCGTTTACGATGGCGTCTACCTTCATTTGGGTAATGTCAGCCTGTTGGGCCAGTAAACGGGTCATTATTTTATCATAGCACTTTTTCCTGGGTCTAAAGGAACCCGCTTCGTGGGCCTTTAGACCCTTGTTTGCATTGGCGTTAAATACATATACTGACTGTATATGATTTACCGTTCTTGCATTGTATTTTTAACGTCCGTTTTGTTTTTGTATGCGGCAAACGGGGCTTTCGCTATGGAAAGGCCCAACGCGTCGTTTTATGAAAAATCGGGCTGGCTGGATCACCTTTCCAATACGATGCGCCGCGTGGCCCGCCGCGGCGAACAAGGCGCTTACGATTCGTATAAAAACAACAACCCTTCCCCCAAAAACGCCTACGAAAGCGCCAATATACACCAAGCCAATTTAACCGATTTAGCCCTATACCGCAACAGCTCCGTTTACCGTCAGGCACAGCAATGGCGCACGGCGTTTTTGCAGGGCCAGGACGAGCCGCCTTCCGCTGCTGCGCAAGAAACGGCTTTGTCGGCTGCGGATTTGGCACAAATTCGCACGGCTTTGGCCGAAATGATGGCCTTGTATCACCGCGACGGCGCCTATTACCCCATTGTTACGCAAACCGTGCTTGAAATCGCCCGCCAAATGCTGCCGCTGCAGCAGCAATATGCCTTGTTTTCCAAACAAGATCTGGCGGCCTTAAAAGAACTTTTCCGCCAAATTCTTTCTTCTTCCGCCCGCTGCGGTCAAGGCAGCGGCTACCGTTTGTTCTGCGAGGGCCGCGCCGACGCGCTGGACGGGCTGGCCCTGTTGGCGTCTTCGGAGCAGGACGCCCGTTTAATAGCCCGTGTTTTGCAGGAAGACGTCCGCCAGGCGCTTATCGGGCGGGAATTGCTTACGGGCACAACCGCTTTGCTGCATTTAAAACAAGAAGCTTTGTTAGACCGCGTACTGGAAGAAGCCGTGGAGCAGGAAGGGGAAACCTTCTGGCAAAAAATTGACGTATTTATGACGGGTTGGTGGCTCAATAAAGTGCAATACAGCAACGGGCGCTATTTGGGCAACGTAAGCGCTTTGGGCGTTTTGCCCGGTTTATATGGACAGGCCGACGGCAATGTGTGGGAAGAAATGGCCCGCCTGCTTTATAATGAAGGCCGCCCGAGTGCTCAATCGGCGGCGTTGCTGGCCGAATACGGTTTGGGCAGCTGCGAGGTGCAAATGGGCGACGTACAAGACGGCCTGCCGCTGAGCGCCGAAGGCGAGCTGTATTTTGCTTCCGTACGCTGCCAAACGCTGCTGCCCTTTTTGGCGGGTGCTTTGTCTGCCGGTGTGCGTGACGGGGCCGAGGAACCCTTGCAAAAAGCGGCCCGCAAACTGCATTTGTCGCCGGCTTCTTTAACCGCCCGTTTGTATTTTGAAAACATAATGGGGGACCTTAACGCCGAAACGGAACTGCGGCTGGATAATTTGCTCTATGGCGTGTTTGAAAAAGATTTTGCCGCCGCGCAGGAGCGCCGCCGCCAGGCCTTGGAACATAACCGCCAAGTAGACCGGCAGCTGCAGCCTTTGCTTGCGCGACGGGCGCAACTGCTGGCCAACCCGCTGGAAAACTTTACCGCCGCAGACGAACAAGGCCTGCCGGAACGCTGGGGGCTGGAAGCCGAAATTGCCCGTCTGGAAAAAGAAAAAATTTCCTTCCCTGCTTTGCCGGAAGCCTCATTTGAAAAGTATGACCGCCAAAGCGGTACCTATCGGCGCAAAGTAACCGGTCAAAAAATTTATCAGGCGGTACGCCAAGTATCCGCCGCCGTTGATTTGGGGTTGGGTATTTATTATACCGCCGCCCTGCCGGTGGCAGCCGTTAAGGGCGTGCAATGGGGCGTGTCTTTAAAAAGAGGTTTCAACGCCATACGTGCCGGCCGCGTAACGGCCGATGCGCGGCGCTTGGCGTCTTTATCGGGCCGATTGAAAAAAATGCGCGTTGTACAAACCAAGACGTTGCAAAATGTTAAAGTCCAATTAAGCCAAACATTGGCTTCTTTGCAACAGAACGCACAACATAAGGCTTCTTTCCCTGTTGTTCAAGTAACGGCTATAGAAACCCGCCCCGCCTTTGCCTCGGCGGAACATGTTTGGCAGACGGCCTTTGCCCCGCGCGTGCGGCTGATGGCTCCGTTAAAAGAGCCGGCCGTCTCCGTTGCTTCTGCAACAAAAGCCCTGCCCGCCGGTTCTGCTGCCGCCGTGACGCCTGCGCCTGATGCGGGGCCTGGCTTGCGCCAGCTGCGTTTGACAGCGCAAACCACCGCCCAAAAAGCCGCTTTTACGCCGCAGGCCGTGCAAGCTTTGCGTCCGGCCGCGGTGCAAGCGCTGCAGCAGATGAAGCAAATGCAAACCCAATGGAAAGGCATTCCGGAAACGTGGCTGAATAGATTGGGCCAAAACCCGCAAAAAATGAAAGAAGCCCTTGCTCAGGCAGATAAATATATCCAGCTGGAAAAAGACCTTGCTTTTTACCAGGCCGCGCGCCAAGCCGCCAAATTGCCGGAAGAAAATTTATTGGCTTCTTTGCCTAAAGATAATTTTTTGTTTTCCGCTTACGGCAGAAGAAAACTGGCGGAAGAAAATATTGCGCTTATTCAGCGCCGGCTGGCCGCTTTGCCGCAAGGCTCCGACCCGCTGAAAGCAACGCTAAGCAAAAAACTCTATGCCGCCGTTAAACTGGCCGACGATATGGCAGACCCCGCTCTGCGTGTGTGGCCGGAAGACGGCATCGCTTCTTTGTATGCTATGCGTGCACGCCTGCAGCAGCTGCGTACGTTGGGGAATCTTTCGCCCGTGCAGCAGCAGGAAGCCGCCCGCATTTGGCGCCAATTGCAAACTTCTTATTTGGGGCCGGATGAAGCGTTCCTGTTACAACTGCAAATTTTAAATTTGCCGTTTATCCAAAAAACGCCCCATACGGTATGGGCGGTGGGGGACGGCTTTTTCGGTTACGATTTGCTGATGCGCAAAACGCCGTTCGGTTTTCCGTTAAATAACCGTTTTACCGCACGGCCCTTTGAGGAAATTGCGTCAGCTTTCCAAAAAGGCAAAGAAAATATTTTGTTTGTAAACGGCCACGGTTATGTTTCCCAAAACGGACAATGGAAAGGCATTTTGCGCCAGGCCAAACCGGGGGAAACACGCCCTATGGCCACCCTGTCGGCCGAAAAGATAATACAGGGCGCTTTGGCGGCGGACAGTCCGCTTACCTCCGTTTACATTCACAGCTGCCAAACGGGGATGTTGTTTCACGATTTGCCCGCCCTGTTTGCAAAATATCCGCCGGCCGCTTTTCGGACAAATTGGTTCGTTTTTTCCGCCCCGATGCAGCCGGCTTCTTCCCTGCCGGTGCCGGCCCGTGTAAGCGGCGTTACCGCGCGGGAGCGGCTGTTTAATAAATTGCTGATAAATATGACCGATAACGGGGCGGGGCTGGCGGCCCGTGCCTGGGTGGACGGGAGAGACCTTTATCCGCTGCGGGCCAGCCTGCAGCGTTTGGAAAGGGAAATTGCCGCCGCGCCGGCCGAGAAGAAACCTTCTTTGCAGGCCCTGCAGGACGATTTGCAAATGCTTTTTGACATTGCCGAAGCAACCGACCAGAGCCAGCTGGCAAGAGCGTTGGAAACTTTCATTTGGCATTATCCGAAGGCGGTGGAATATGCCGACAGAGCCGCCTTGGCCAGCGCCTTAAGCGCCAAGGACGGAGGGGAATTCTTGTGGGGTTTTAAGCCCTGGTCCGTGGATGTAGCGGTCAATTTGTCGCCGTTTTTGCGGCTGGAAAAACGCTGGGTAGATTATGTGGCCGATACGGCTAAAGAGATGTTTGATTTGTTTAAAACGGCCCCTGCCGTCCGCGGGGCGGCAAAAGGCCAAAACCCGCTGCGTTTAAGTGCCTCTGCCGCAAAAGATTTGGAATATGCCACTCAGCGTTTGGGGCAGATCAAACAATTGCAAAAAACGAATGCCGCCGGCTGGGAACAGCAGCTTTTGGCGGATGTGACGGTGCGGGATATGGGGCCGTCCCTGCAGCAGGGCCGCTCCGTAATGAGCGAGCTGAAAAAGAAATGGACGGACCGCGGTGTGAAGGAAATAGCCGATTTGAAAGATGACCCCGCCGCTATGCGCGAAGCGTTGCAGGACGTGTCGCTTTATGCCCGCTTGGAACGCCAGACGGACGCGGCGGAGCAATTGTACCGTTTGTATAACCAGCAGGCCGGGGCGGAAGGATGGGTGCCTGCGGTGCGGGGGGCGCAGAACGGTCTTTTTAACAGGGCTTCCCGTCGGGCCTTGGCGGAACGATATTTGCTTTTAGTCAAACAATGGCGCCGCACACAGCCGGCCGCTTTGCATCCGGCCGCCGACAGAGAAATTGCCAACATCGTAAAATGGTCCGACGAATTTGCTGCGGAAGGTTCCCTTTTGTGGACGGATGACGCCTTGCCGGCCGCTTCGGCCTTGCGTATGCATTTGCGGGAACTCGGTCAACAGAAAGAGACGTTTTCTGCCCTGCAGTTAAAAGAATATAATGCGTTAAAACGGGCTTTGTATAAAGACCGCTATCTTAACGGCGGTAAATTGCTGGAACTGCAAAACCGTTTGGCTTACTTTCCCCGGCTGGAGCCTACACCCAATGCCGTGTTTTTGTGGGGGGACGGTTTGGGGCCGGACCAGGCTTGGGCGCGCAAAACGATGTTTGGCTTTTTCCGCCCGAAAATAGCGCAATTTATGCCAATGGAAGATGTACTGCGTCTGTTTAAAGAAGGGCAGGAAAACGTGCTCTTGCTTCATACGCGCGGCGGCATTTCCCGCAGCAGAAAATGGAAAGCCATTATGATAGACGGGGAGCCCTCGCCCAATTTAATATTCTCCGCGCAGGACTTTTTGCAGCAATTGCCCAAGGTGCCTTCCAAACACAATTCGGTGTATGTAAACAGCTGTTTTTCGGGCGCATTGCTTGACGATTTGCAAAAAGCAAAAGAATTTAAAAACTTGTCCAATACGGACTGGTTTGTTACCGCCGCCCCGATGCAGCATTCCGTAAAAGAAGTGCTGCCGGCGCAAACAGTGTCCGGCTCCGTGCGGCAGAAACTGTTTGATAAAATGCTGCAGCGCATTACCCATAACGGCGACGGGCTGGCGGCCCGTGCCTGGGTGGACGGCAAAGAAATTTATCCGCTGCGGGAAAGCCTGCGCCGCTTGGACGGCGAAATAAAACGCGCCGCCCCCGAAGAGCAAAAAACGCTGCTCTCCCTGCGTCAAGATTTAAATATGCTGTATGGGGTGGCCCAATCGCGCACTAACGACGTGCTGCTTGCCAATTTGCGCAACTTACAGAGCCGCTACCCTGAAAATGTGCTGAATATGAACAAATGGAGAGAAAATTCTCCGCGTCTGCTGGCGCAGGCGGCTTCTTTGCCACCGGACCGCGTGGGACCGGACGGATTCTTTTGGGGAAAAATTCAAACCAAGCTTTCTGAGGAAGACTATGTACCTTTTGTACTGCTCAAAAAACAATGGGTAGATTATGTGGCCCAAACGGCCAGCCAGCTCTTTGCCCGCGTGCCCAAATATCCCAAGGGCATTACGCCTGTGTTTGCACCGGAAGAATTTAAAGCGGTTTTTTCCTCGCCGGCGGCCAAATACATTTTTGAACACCGCAGCGTAAAACCTTTTGACGGGCGCGTGGAATCGTCGTTCTTCCGCATTCCGGTGTCCGTAACGCCGGTGCAGGACGTGGCTTGGAAAGCGCCTAAACTTTCGGCCAAGCGCCGTCTGGCCCTGCAGCAGGAATATAGCGCATTAGTCAGCGATTTTGAAGGCGTAAAAAGAGACGTCAACACGTCGTTCTATTACGCCAAAAACCGTTTGGCGTCTTTGGATATGATGGAACGGCGTGCCTTGCGCGACCGGATGCTGGATCTGCGCTCTAAAATGCTCTTTTTCCAAAAGAAGAACCTGCAGGACAAAGCCCTGCAAAGCGCAGTGGACTGGCTGGACAATGCCGTGGAAACGCTGCTGCCCCTGCAGCGCGGGCGCGTATTGGAAGCGCCTGTTTTTACACGGCCGGACCGCGTGTATAACCACAAGGAGTTTTTCTTGCGCGACCCGAGCGGCAAAGCCTATAAAACCACCAAAAAGTTTGCTTCTTACGCTAAAAAAGACGAGTGGCTGCAGGCCAAACGGGCGTCTTTGCCCAAAAATCTGCGGGTGGCCGTTTTAAATGATGACGGACTTATTGTGGAAAATTATAAAGGTTGGCTCAAAAAAGCCAATATCGGGGAAAATGCCGAGTGGTCTTTTTACCGCGGCATAGACGAATTTATGACCCAGCTGCATAACGGCAAAGAGTTTGATTTAATTTTGACGGACTTGAACTTTCCTGACGGCAGCTCGCGCTATGTGGTGTCTTGGCTGCGGCAAAACGGCAATAATCATACGGCCGTAATTGCTTCCAGCAGCTTCCCCGATGAAGTGGTGGACGGCGCCAAGTTGCTGGCGGAAGGGTTTGACGGTTACCTTTCCACGCGGCATTTATCTTTATTGAAAGGGGAAGAAAATCTGCTCCGCGCGCTGAATAACTATTTTAAATACCGCGATAAAAACGGCTGGGTACGTTAATTTGCGCAAAAACCGGCCTGCAAGGGCCGGTTTTTAATTGGCTGATGCGGACTTAAAAGTTTACCTGGTCGGGGTCTGCCCCCAGATGTTTGCCTTGGTCCAATGCGTCTATTTGGGCTGTGTCTTCGGCAGACAGTTCAAAATCAAACACGCCTAAATTTTCTTTCATACGGGAAAGATGCGAAGACTTTGGCAGCGGAATAACGTCTTTTTGTATGTCCCAGCGCAGCACGATTTGTGAGGGGGTTTTGCCGTATTTTTTGGCCAGTGCGCCGATAACGGCCGGTTTTAAGGCCTCCCCGCGCATAAGCGGGCTCCAGGCTTGCAGCTTTATGTCCCAGCGGCGGCAGTAGGCCGCCAGCGTTTTTTGCTGGAACAGCGGATGAAATTCCACCTGATTTACCATCGGGGTTATATCGGCCGATTGCAAAATTTCGTCCAAGTGATGTTCTTTAAAGTTGGAAACGCCAATTGCCTTTACGCGCCCTTCTTTATACAGCGTTTCAAGCGCTTGCCAGGTTTCGGCATTTTTTTCTTTGGGCCAATGGATCAGGTAAAGGTCCAAATAATCGGTGCCCAATTTTTGCAGCGACTCATCAAACGCGTGCAGGGTCTGGTCGTAGCCGTGGCGGTCATTCCATACTTTGCTGCTTAAAAAAACGTCTTTTCTTTTCAGTCCGCTTTGGCGCAGGGCTTGGCCTACATATTCTTCGTTGCCGTAAAAGGCTGCCGTGTCCAGCAGGCGGTAGCCGGCCGCAAGGGCGGTTTGTACCGTCTGCACGGCCAAAGCCGCATCGTCTATTTGATAGGTGCCAAAACCGATAAGCGGAATTTCGTGCCCGTTTTTAAGCCGCGTGTATTGCATTCGTCCCCCTGATAAATGTGCAAAGATTCTTTACAGATTATATAATAAAAAAATGGAGGGACCTATGAGCAAATCAAAAGTATATTTTACCAGTATGCGTACCAAACTGGGCGAAGGCCTGCCCCAAAAACTGCAGCGGCTGATTAAAGCTGCCGGCATAGAAAAAATAGATTTTAAAAATAAATTCGTAGCCATTAAAATTCACTTTGGCGAACCGGGCAACTTGGCTTTTTTGCGCCCCAATTACGCCACGGCCGTGGCGGAGGTAGTCAAAAAACTGGGCGGCAAACCCTTTTTGACCGATTGCAACACGCTGTATGTGGGCGGGCGCAAAAACGCGTTGGACCATTTGGAGTCCGCCGCGTATAACGGCTACACCCCGCAAACCACGGGCTGCCAAATTATTATTGCCGACGGCTTAAAAGGCACCGACGAAGCCCTGGTGCCGGTGCACGGCGGAAAATACGTAAAAGAAGCCAAAATCGGCCACGCGATTATGGACGCGGACGTGATTATTTCATTAAGCCATTTTAAAGGACACGAATGCGCCGGTATGGGCGGCGCACTGAAAAATATCGGTATGGGCTGCGGCTCTCGCGCCGGCAAGATGGAAATGCATAACGCCGGTAAGCCGTTTGTCCATACGGAAAAATGCATCGGCTGCGGGGCCTGCGTGCGCATTTGCGCCCACGACGCACCGCACGTGAAAAACGGCAAAGCCAGCATTGACCACGACAAATGCGTGGGCTGCGGGCGCTGCATCGGCGTCTGCCCGATGGACGCGGTAACCACGCCGTACGATGAATCAAACGATATTTTAAACAAAAAAATTGTGGAATATTCCAAAGCCGTTTTGGACGGACGGCCGCAATTTCACATCAGTCTGGCCATAGACATTTCGCCCTATTGCGACTGCCACGCCGAAAATGACGTGCCCATCGTGCCCGATATCGGTATGTTTGCTTCGTTTGATCCGGTAGCGCTGGACACCGCCTGCGGCGATGCGGTCAACCGCCAACCCGTTGTGCCCAACAGCCTGCTGGCCGAACGCAAACATACGCACGGGGATCATTTTACCGACGTTACCCCCGCCACCAATTGGCGTGTGTGCGTGGAATACGGGCGTGAAATGGGCTTGGGAAACACCGATTACGAACTGATTGAAATTAAATAAATAAGCCACGGCGGCCCGCTTATAAGGGCCGCCTTTTTTATGCAATTTTCCAGAGAGCCTTTTCCTAAAGTTCTTGCCGAAGTTAGCAAGCTGCTGTGCAAAGTGCAGGGGCCGTTTTTAATTGCCATAGACGGGGCGTGTACCTCGGGCAAAACCACGCTGGCCAATGCTTTGGGGCAGGCTTTGCAGGCGCCTGTGTTTCATATGGACGACTTTTATTTGCCTTTTGCCCTGCGCACGCCGCAGCGTTTGCAAATGCCGGGCGGACATATGGACTGGCCGCGTTTGGAGGAAGAAGTGCTGCAGCCTGCCGTGCAGGGGCAAACGCTTGTATATCGTGCCTATGATGCTCACGCCGACCGCTGGAAAAGCGAGCAGCTTGTTGAACCGCAAAAAGTGTATATCGTGGAAGGGACGTACAGCCTGCTGCCTACGCTGGAAGACTATTACGATTATAAAGTGTTTTTAAAACTGAACGTGGACAGCCAATACGACCGCCTGAAAAAGCGGGAAAGCAAAGAAAAACTGATTGGGTTTATCAACCGCTGGATACCGGAAGAAGAACGCTATTTTAGCCAATATTACACGTATTCCTGTGCCGATTTTATTTTTGATACGTCCGACAAAAAATAAACTAAAAATCCGGGTTATACGCCCATTGCAAAAGCGCCTGGCGCTGGCGGGGGCGGCAGTCCGTGCGGCCGGGCGGGCAATGTTTTAACACCTGGGCTTTATGGCGTTTAAAAGCGCGCCAGCGTTTGATTTGTATACGGTCAATTTCCGGCAGGCGGCGGCCCAAATAATAGCGGCAATACCACTGAAACCAGCCGCGTACGTCCGGGCCGATAATCCAGCCTTTTTGTCTCCATACGGAAAGCGGCTGGCGGGCTTTTATTTTAAACGCGTTCAAAGATACGTCCGCTTTTTGCGCGCATAAGCGGGCGCCTTCAAACCACTGAGCAGGAAATTCATTTTGACAGTCATTTAAATAATGCCCTTCAAACACGCCGCGGCGCAGCATTTGGGCGGGGGTTAACTCCGGCGTAAAATCGGGTGCAAAATCTTGCCCGGGGCGGCAAAGCAGCACATAGCGGTAACCTTGCTGCATTTTGTCGTTTACGGTAATAATACGGCCGGGTTTGAATGCGTTTTCTTTTTTTGACGGCATATCTCTTTGTAGCAAACCAAGCCCGCAAACAAAAGGAGTTTTTTGCATTAAAAAACCCCCGCATAGCGGGGGAAATTTAATTGCCGCGCTGTTTTAGCAGTTCTTCCATAAGGCCGGCGGCAAAGGCCACTTTTTCGGCACAAGGGCGCACTTTGTAATACTGCGGGGTGCGTTTTTCCGGCTCGGGGCCTTGAGGGCCGCTTAAGCCCAGTAATTCGCGGCAGATGATGGAGCCGTTTTCTTTTTTGAATTTTTCGGCCAGTTCCTGTATCAGTGCATAATGCGCCGTTTTGGCGGCGTGGTCTTTGGGATCGGCAGGGCCATATTTCAGGCCGGCGGCCATAAACAACCCGCTTACCGCACCGCACACTTCACGCAGGCGGCCCATACCGCCGCCAAAAGAAGATGCCAGCTTAAGGGCTTCTTCTTCGTTTAAATTCAGCTCGTCTTTAAAGGCCAGCAATACAGACTGGGCACAATTATAGCCGCTTTTAAACAAAGCGGCCGCTTGTTCTTTTTTATCCATAATTTTATTATAGAAAATTGCTCTTGTGTTTGTTTCTTGCGCGTCCATTTTCTGCAAAGTGATACAATAAAACTATGAAAGCCATTATTGTAACCATTGGCGACGAGATTTTGCTCGGCCAGATTTTGGATACCAATTCCCGCTATGCCGCCGCCGCTTTGGCGCAGGTGGGCATAGAAACGGTGCAAATGCAAACCGTGGCGGATACGCCGCAAGCCATTGTGGCCGCGGCTGACGAGGCGCTTAAACAAGCCGATATCGTAATTATGACGGGCGGATTGGGGCCGACTAAAGACGACCTGACCAAAAAGACGCTGGCCGAATATTTTGGCACGCGGCTGGTGTTTAATCAAGAAGCCTATCAATGGGTGGAAGAATTTGTTTCGCATTATCCTAAGGGGACAATGAACCTGTATAATAAAAATCAGGCTTTGCTGCCCGAAAAATGCACTCTGTTGCATAACCGCAAAGGCACCGCCAGCGGAATGTGGTTTGAAAAAAACGGCAAAGTGCTGGTCTCTTTGCCCGGGGTTCCTTTTGAGGCGGAAGATTTATTGCAGAAAGAAGTTTTGCCCCGGCTGGAAACACATTTGGCGGGGGATCTGATTAAATACAAAATGCTGACGGTGTTTGACGTGCCCGAAAGCACACTGGCTATGGGCTTGCAAAGTTATGAAGACGAGCTGCCTTCCGGCCTGGCGTTGGCTTATTTGCCTTCGCCCGGGTTTGTGCGCCTGCGTTTAACAGCCAAAGGCGCCGGCAATGCCCAGCTGGAAGCATATTGGCAAAAATTAAAAGGCGCACTGGCCGGTTTGAAAACGGAAGAAAACGACGGTCAAGGGCCCGAAATGTCTTTTGCGCGCAAAATAGCTGCGTTGGGCGTAACGATAGCCGCCGCCGAAAGCTGCACCGGCGGCAATGTGGCCCATTTGATTACCGCCGTGCCGGGGGCGTCTAAATACTTTTTGGGTGGTGTGGTGTCTTATGCCAATGAGGTAAAAGAAAATGTGCTCGGCGTGCAAAAAACGGACTTGGAAAAATATGGTGCCGTCAGCGAACCTGTCGCCATTCAAATGGCGCAGGGCGTGCGTAAATTGACAGGGGCTGACTATGCCGTTTCTACCACCGGTGTAGCCGGGCCTGACGGCGGTACGGCGCAGAAACCCGTGGGCACCGTATGGATAGGCGTTGCCGGCCCGCAAGGGGCATACGCGCGGGAATTTCATTTTTCGGCCACGCGGGAGCGCAATATTTCCAAAGCGTCTTTGAAAGCATTGGAAATGCTTTTGGCGCAGGTGCAAAAAGAAAAAATATAAAGGGAAAAGCCCGGCATAAACCGGGCTTTTTTGCAGGGTACCATAAGGCTTTCGCTCCTGGCGGGGAGGAAAACCGTTCACACGGGGATACGCATGAAGCATCTCCTGTTTTTATAACCCTGGGGAAGGACATTTTATTGCAGTCGTTAGACATAATTTTCATAGCCAAGAGCCAGCAATATTTGTTAAAATAAATAAGTAACGATTTACGGATCGGTAGCTTAGTTGGTAGAGCGCCTGCTTTACACGCAGGAGGTCACAGGTTCGAGTCCTGTCCGGTCCACCATTTTAAAAGGCACTTCTTGCGAAGTGCCTTTTTTGTTGCCTGCAAATCTATTCTTCCGTCGGGAATTTGCCTGCTTATAGAGTGCCGTTTATCACAGAGCACTTGCCGCTTGCCCCTTTTGCGCCCGGCAGGTGGGCTTTTTCTCCGGCGGGCCCAAAAGCAGGAGCTGTAGGGGCTTGCCGTACATCATTTTAGGCATACTGTAATTTAAAAATTGAAACATAGTTTATTTTGAACTATACTATTATAAGCCTAAAGGGTGCCTGGGCTGAGGCGGAAAGGCACAAACGGAATGCGCGGCATTAAATATTCCTGCCCTTTGGGGTCTTTTCTTTTGGGTGCTTCCTATTAGGTACCGACAAATAAGGTAAAATTCATTCCAAATAGGCGTGGATTGTAGTGGCTTTGCTGATACGGATTTAATAGAATTTTGAGGCGCCTGATAGCGCTTCTAGTTGCGTTGTAGTGGCCTTACTGATACAGATTTAATAGAAGCAGATGCGGTGCTGGGTTGCCGCCGTAGCGGAACACAAAGCGCCTTGGCAGGGGGGATGAGCTCCATTTAAAGTGCGGCACTGCGCCTGAGAAAATACGTTCAAAAACTTAATTTCTTTTTCGTAAGAAGGCTTTGGTCAACGGAGTCAAAATTTCGGGCAGGATGTTTTGTCTTTTTAACTCTTCTTTAAATTTTTGCGCAGTGGCAGGCTGGTCAAATTTAAGAATTACTCGGCCGTCTTCGGAGTCAAAACAATAGTAATTTAAATCAAATTGACGATGGTGATTTTTACACAACCAGACCCCGTTGTCGCCCGAATTAACCAAAAAGTATCTTTTGTAAAAAAGTTCGTTGTAATGTTTGCTGATTTCGGTAAGAATATCATACAAGCGGTTTTCTTCCACAAAAGCATTAATCTCTTGTGCAGTGGCTTGTTTGATTTGGCTCACTTCCCACAAATGCGCCGCATCTAAAAGGCGCGTATCGTCTGCACCGCAGATGATACATTCGGCCGGAATGCCCTTTTTTCTGATATTATTTCTGAACAAAGTTTGGTTTCTCAGTTGATTTTTTGCTTGGAATTTTAAATAAGTGCTTTCCGCCTCTTTTTGTTCGTCCATAAATTTTTCGTCGGTTACATAGTCAATATTCAAATTTGCCAACTGAAAAATTTGTTTTACCGGTGCGGACAGACGGTCGGCAATTTTTAATTTTTCTTCTTTAAAAGCAAAATATTGTTTGCCCAATCTAAATTCTATATCGGTGTGTTCTTGCGCGGATAACACTTTTAAGCACCAGCAACGCAACAGACTTTCGTATTGATGGGCGGACAATGACTTGAATGTATAGATGTATTTTTCCGTCGTATAACTTCGTTCTCCCGTCGCGTCTACCACTTCCTGCTCTTGGCATTGCATAAAGGAGGGGTTATTGCCGCTGTTTTTGGCGGAAATATAGGCAATATCGCGCAATAATTTATTTAAGGACGGGAAAATCAGGTTATTTGGGTTTATTTTGCTGTTGCAGCATTTTTCGTATTTGGAAAAATCAATATCGCCGATATTTAAAATTTTAAAACCAATCGTTTCCAACTCTCTGTAAGAAAGGATATTGTATAGATTGTTCGGATAATTATATTTGCTGTCTGTATCCAAGAGATAAAAAGATAATTTGGCAGTGTCTTTATGTTCAAAATAATATTGGAAAATTTGATTGATTCCCTGCGTCAAATACGTGTTTGCGTGATAAGCGTCCACACCGTATAAAGATTTTTCCTTCTTGGAATTGCCTTGTTCAAATTCGTATTTTCTGTCTTCATCATAGTTTGTATTGGTAAGACCTACAATATGGGCCAGAGTGCCGTCTTCATACACGCGGATGATTCTTCCTCGGTAGATGCTGGAGTCGGTAACCCGACGTTGCGATTGTATATTGTTATGTCCAGACGAGGTGTTTTCAATTTCCAACTTTACCTGCGACACATCCAAAGCGGGGCCGTAGAGGAGACGGAGTATCCTTTTGTATACACGTGTATAGGTGAGTTGGTAGCAGCTGTATATTTTAACTGTTATGTTCATATTGCCGGTCCGTTAATAATTTACTATCACAATTTCTTTGCGGCGGGTTCTGTTTCTTTTGGTTGTTTTAAGGTCTTCCACCACTTTAAATTTGTGTTTTTTAGCCCAGGAAAGAAGCCCCGTGTTTTTGCCGGCCGAATGTTGCGCGTAATTTGACAGCATAAAGCGAATGCCGCGGGAATGCAGTTCTTCCATAAAGCGGTAAAGCTGCCGCTCCTGCGCTTTATCCCACCCTTTAAAACCTCTTTTCCCGTCCTGATAGACGCCGTCGTTGCCCAAATAAGGGGGGTCTAAATAGACAAAGTCGCTCGTTTGAATTACGTCCAAATAGGAAAAGAAATCTCCTGTCAAAAAATCAATTTTTTTATCTTGCGTACAAAGGTAAAACGAAATGAGTTTTTCGTACATTTCGTCATTAAAACCGGAATTGCCGCACGGGTTGTTAAACTCGTGCTTGGAATTAAAGCGAATCTGATGTTCAAAACCGTAACAAATCAACAGGTAAAGAAGCAGCGGAGACGGGGTCTTGTTGTATTGATCCCTTAACGAATAATAGGCTTTTTTTGCGGCTTTTTGCAGACCGTATTTGCGTTGATATTTTTGTATTTCTTTATAGACCGAAACGGGCGAAGTTTCGCTTAAATATTTAAGCAACTCTGCGACGTAGTGATTAATGTCGTTATAGATTATTTTCCGGGCCGGCATATTGAGGCTTACCGTGGCGCCGCCGCCGAATAAATCGTAACAGGTTGTTATGCCGGCAGGCAGATTGTTTAAAATTAAATCCAGCGTTTCAAACTTTCCCCCGATGTAATTTAGAGGGGAAACATACTTAGCTTTATCCGCCTTTTCTATGTAGAACAAATATTCGTAGTGCGGGGTGTGTTTAGTGTGGGATTTGTTCTCTCTGTCTACGCTTCGGGATGACTTGTATTTAACAAAAGAGATTTTTTTAAACACATAGGAACCGGGTTTTGCATAGCGCTTTAAAACGCATTCAATAAATCGGGCCGACATAATGCCTTTGTCCGAATAGGAAAAAATAATATGCTTAAAATTGGCATTTTTGATTAATTTTTCAAATTCATACTCCACTTCGCCTTTTTTACACCATTTGGAAAGCCGGTCATTATCCCGATGTGCCCCCACCCCGTGAACGGCGGGGCGATCGTTGCGGGCAATCGTTTCCAAAACGTGATATTGAGAGTTATATTGGGTGGGCGTATAGGGGGGGTCTAAATACAAAATGTCTCCTTTAATGGCCGGCAGCAGTTCGTTGGCGTCTTTACAATAAATTTTGTTCTGATACGGGCTGTTGTTAATGGCAACCGGTGCAAAGACCATTTTTTTTACGGCTCGCGGATCCCAAATTTTAAGGCAGGCGCTATACACACCCGCTACATTGGCTACCTTGCTGACGGCTTCCAAAAGACACATAATCAGGTAGGACTTTTCCGCAGCCGTTATTTTTTTCTGCGCAAACCAACTGTCAACCGTATCTCGGATGTAATCAATGTATTTGGCGTTTTCCTTGCTGAAATACTGTCTTTTTGCTTTTGGAGAAAAGGTATTGTAGCAGAAACCTTTTGTGTAGCAAGTCGTGTCGCGCGAGGCAAACCATTCAAACGGATCAAAACCCAATTTTTTAAATTCGGGTTTATGGCCTAATAAAACCCCTCGGGAAACCTCATAAGAAAAATCAAGTATGTCATTGGCAATTATTTGGTATAAACCGCTGTAATGGCCGCCGACGGTAGCCGTGCCGGAAAACAAGTCGCAAAATACGGCACCCTGTTTTTTGAGGTGCTTTTCTGCCAGCAAATTGTCTATTTCCTGCAATAATTTGGTTTTGTTGCCAATGTAGCGCATCGGGATGTCCTATAACCTGAACAAAAATACCACAAAACTACCGCTTTACGGGCTGCCTGTGTGCCAGCAGTAAAATGCGTCAAGAGTGTGTTTTCCGCTGCTATTTGTTCTTTGGCTTATATTTTAACAATTTTGATTTGGATATAACATTGTCTTATTTTTCAGCCTAGTTTGTAAGTGACAAGCCGGAACCTGCCGCAAACCGTCGCCAAAGAAAGGCCGTTTATCTTGCAAAAGCAAGCTGCGTATAAGTCTTCTGTGCTGGCCGGAGTGCACACGGCAGATAAGCGGCCTTAGCAGCACGAAGGTTATAATATTTCCAGTCGGGGAGGATATGTTGGATGAATCTTATATAAAGCAACCCTATCCTACCTGCAGCGAAAGGAATTGTTTCTTGCGGCTCGCTTGCGTTGAATACGTATTTGTATCCGGTGCCTTTGCGATTGATTCGGATATACGCATAAATGGTGCGGCAGGCACAACGGGGTGCCATACGTTCAAACGTCCTATTCACACTGCCGGCGTGGCCGATACGGGGCTGGGCATTTTCAGGGAGAGTAGGCCCATTCCGACTTCGCCTCAGCCCGTAGGGGATATGATGCCGTTTTCGTTTTCCGCACTGCTAAGCAATCGAAAAATTATTTTAAACTCCCCCGTTTGGACGTTTGCCGAGCTTGTAAAGCCCAACCGTCAAGGCCCAAAAGCATAGCTCTGTCTATTGTTCCCGACAGTTAAGCGGTTGCCGTGCGGTGTTTGACGGGCAAGCCGGCGTGCGGTTTTGGGTCCTCAATACTGGGCAAGTATGATAAAATAAAAAATCGGACTGACAGGAGGCTTTATGGACATTAAGTTAAACACCTTGTTTCATCTTTCCGACCAGGAAATAGCAAACAGCAAAATAGAATTTAATATGAAGGCCGGCCCCGGCGGAGAGTCTTTTTTGGACAGATGGCTTCGGCGCAGTGCCCAAGAAAAGGAAGCCGGTTATGGTGAAAATTGGGATTGCTCCTTTTGGGGTTGGTATTCGTCAAAGGGGCGTAACGTTCGCCCGGGACAATGGGTTTTCAGCTTTGTCAGGCTGGGGCCGGACGAGTGGCTTTTTGTCTCGGCGGCGGAAATTCTGCAAACTCCGCCAAACGCTTGGGCCACGGTGCGCATATTGCAGCGTTTTGCTCCGTTCTTCGGCAAATTGGTGTTGCAATGCCATAAAGGGGCGGCGATGGGACGTTATGCTTTTAACTTGAAAACATATATTGAGCGGGCCCGCGTAAAAGAGGTTTTGTCCTGCCTGTACAGCGGCGAAAAGTTCAAAGGCTACGATCAGGTGTTTTTGACTTATAAACAACTGGAAGAAATTTTCAGCGGAAAAATTATGCCTTCCTATGGGGAAGCTTTGGCGCAGATTTCGGGCGTATATTGTTTAACCGATACCCATACCGGCAAGCTATATATCGGCTCTGCCTATGGAGAGGGCGGAATAAGAAAAAGGTGGGGGGACTATTTCGCCTATAAAGAGGGAATCAATAAAAAATTAATTGAATTGCATAAAGAAAAAGGTCGGGCGTATTTTGAACAATATTTTACGTTTACTCTCTTGGAATTCTTCGGCAAATATTGCGACAAAAACATCATTATCCATCGGGAAGAATACTGGAAGCGCTGTTTAAATACCATTGCAAACGGCTACAACTGCCAGTAAAGGCCTTGCTTGCGCAGAAGGCAGCGGGCGTTGGGCGGCATTAGAGTCGTTTGACGGGTTGGGCCGTAGCTTTAAAAGCTGTTTTGGCTCCGGCGGGCAAAGATGTCCGCCGGAGTTTTTTGCGGCAATTTACATTTCCGTTTGCTGTTGCAAAGCTGCCGGCTGTGCCAGTTCTGCAAATTTTTTGGCCATTGTCGGGTTTTTGCGGGTCAGGCTTTTTACCGTCAGTTTTTCGGCTTTTTCATTGGCCAGGCGCAAATTCTTTTCGGACGAGAGCAAAGCGTCTTTTGTTTTTTGCAGGTGTTCTATGGTCTTGTCTATTTCTTCAATGGCTTTGCCGAATTTTTCGCTGGCCAGCCGGTAATTGTTGCCAAATTTAACCTTGAAGGCATTTAAATCGTCTTCAAAATGCGTGATGTCAATATTCTGCTGGCGCATTTCTGTCAGCTGGCGCTGATAGGCGATGGAATTGACGGCGGCGTTGCGCAGCAGCGTAATCATCGGAATAAAAAACTGCGGGCGGATGACGTACATTTTGGGGTATTTGTACGACACGTCCACAATACCCGTGTTATACAGCTCGCTGTCAGTTTCCAGCAAAGACACCAGCACGGCGTATTCGCAGCCTTTTTGGCGGCGGTCTTTATCCAGCTTTTCAAAAAAGTCTTCGTTTTTATGTTTGGTGGCGGTGGTGTCGTTTTCGTTTTTCATTTCAAACATAATGGAAAGAAATTCTATGCCGTCGGCGCTGTGCTCGCGGAAAATGTAGTCGCCTTTGCTGCCGCTGCTGGCGTCGTTATCTTTTTCAAAATATGCGTGCGGAAAAGCGGTCATACGCAATTGGTTAAACAAGTTTTCGCAATGTTTTTCCAGCGTTTCGCCCACCATTTTGGTAGACATACGGGCTTTAAGGTCTTTGTAATAGGCGATTTGCTCTTCTTTGCCTCTGAGTTCTACGGCGTATCTGTCAGCCATATTTTTCAGCTGCAGCTCTCTGTCCTGCTCGGCCCCTTTCAGTTGGTTTTGCAGGGTAAGAATCTGCTTGTCCTTTTCGTTTAATTGGTCTTTTTGTTTGTCTTCCGCTTCTTTAACGGCCAATATTTTGTCTTTATCGCTGACGGCCAACTGGGCCTTAAGCGCTTCTATTTTTTGTTTGAGCTCGGCATTCTTCTTTTCCTGTTCTGCCAATGCCTGCGCAGACATCAGTTTAAATTCCGCCTCCTTTTCCCGCAGGGCCAGCTGTTTCTGTTCCTGCAGCTCTTTGTTAAACTCGGCGGTACGCACCTGGCTGACTATTTCTGCATAGCCGCTTTCATCCACCTGAAAAAATTTACCGCAATGCGGACATTTGATTTCTGCCATATTTTCTCCTTTGTTGAAATCTGTTTAAAATTGCAAAGTTATCTGTGCACCGATTTGCTGCACGCTGCCAAAGGCGGCATTGACGGCCGCGCCCAAGGCAAAACGCCCGTCTGTTTCGGTTTGAAAACCGGCTTGGGTCTGTATAAAAGGGTCCGTCTCAAAAACGGGCAAGGTTTGCTCGGCCGCTTGAAATGCCTCTTGCGACGAGCCTTGCTTTACGTAAGCCGCATTGAGGTACCAGTGCCAAACATCATTATAAGATTTTATAATTTCCAGCCCGCCTTTAGCCTGCCAGAGGGAAAAGTTTTTTCCGTACAGGGTGTTGCCGTTATACGGTATGTCCCCTGCTTTGTTGACAAAGCCATAACCGGCCAACGCGGAAGGGAACAAAAACCAGCCATTGTCGCTTAACGGAATATGCCAGCCTATTTCCGCTTCGCCCCAAGCCGCCCATTGGCTTTGTTTGTCATTCATCGCTTCGGAAGAGAAGCTGGCGGCCTGCATCGTCAGGCCCATATAGAATCGTTCGCCGTAAATGTCCACATTTGCTCCGCTCTGAATAAGCTGCATATCCAGCGAAACGGGGCCATATTCGCCCGTGCCGGTTTGATAGCCCGCATTAAAGCCGCCGGTAACGGCAAAACGTTCGGCCAAGCCCCAGTCGGCGCTATGCCAGCCGGCCTGCAGACCGGAGGAAGCCGTATCGGCAGAGAGGCCGTTGGTAAACTCCACTTTGCCGCCACTCATATGGGGAATGAGATAAAAAGAGGAGGATACAATGTCATAATTTAAAAAGCGGCTTTCTCTGCGGTGGCGCAGCGGGGCCAGGCTTTGGCTCAGCATCTGCAATGCCCAATAGGACCGCAGCGGCTGCAGCAAAACCCCGGGGGCAAAGCCGTCACTGCTTTGCGGCGCTTTGGGGGCGAACGTAAGCTGCCCCGTATCGGGGTTATACGTTACGCTGTAGGCGTATAAATTGCCGTATAAAGTGCTTGGGACGCGGACGGTGTCTTTTCCGTTTCCCGTCATAAAGTCCAGCACTTGCTCTTGCTGTTTTGTTTCGCTGAGCAAATGAAACCCGTCCACCTGAATGCTTCCCGGGCCGGAAACATCGTCTATATGCAGGGTGTCCATCGTTGCGTTTTGCAAGTCCACCTCCGGCGTTATATGCAACGCATCGTTTAACTGAACGCGGCCTAAATGCAGCTGACGGGTAAGGCCGTCGGCCAGCACTAAACGGCCGCCTTGGGCTTGCAGGGGGGTGTTGTACCAGTTGACGGAAGGGTTCAGGTAGACCCCGCCGGATTTGAGGTTTACCTGTGCATTGCTTAGCGCCTGATTAAAATGCACTTCCCCGCCTTGGGTGCCCGCAATGTCTATTTGGGTAAGCGCGGGGGAGAGAATGTCGTCGTTAAAAATAATGTTTCCGCCGGCGCTAGGCAATAAAGACAGCTTGGCCGTGGTTGAGCCTATATAAATGCCTCCGCCCGTATTATGGGTAAAGGTAATGTCTCCGTTTTCGGCCAGTAAAGTTAAATTGTTTGCGGCGTAAATGCCGCCGCCTTGTGCGGCCGTATTGTTGGAAAAAGTGATGTTGCCGCCGCGCAACGTAAAATCGGTAGCAGCATAAACGGCCCCGCCTTTAGAGGCACTGTTGCCGGAAAAAACCGCATTGTTTGCCTGCAGCGTGTTTTTGTTAAAAACGTATACGCCGCCCCCGTTACTCTCAGATGAGTTGTTTTCAAAACGGGCATTGGATATGCTTTGTTCGCGGTTGCCCAAAAGTAGACCGCCGCTGGTGTTATGGTAGAAATATACGTTATTTAACGTAATATGGTCCGCCGCGGAGTGGATATATAAGGCACTGCTGGTATTGTTTTTAAAGTCCACGTCGTCAAAATTGATATACGAACCGTAAACGAAAACGGCGTTTGTAACATTGGTCGCCAAAATATCCTGATAGGACAAATGCGTCAAATCAATACTGTGGTTATAACTGTAGCCCCACGTATTATTCATTATTTGCTTTTGCTGCGCCTGCAGGGGGGAAAGCGCCCACAGGAGCGCAAAACACGAAAATAAAAACTTTTTTATCATTTTTCCAACACCTCTTGCGGAATTTGTGCTACCCACGCGTCAACGGCGTCCTGCCGTGCCTGCAGCCGCGTGCGGCCAAAACCTTTGGCAAGGTAAACGCGTTCCCGCTGCGCAAAAGTAAGTTTTGCCTGCAGGGTGCAGCTGTATACGTCCTGTATATGGCTTTTGCTGCAGGTAAAATCTTCCACCTGCAGATACAACGTTTTTCCGCCGGAAGCAACACAATAGCCGGCTTTGGTTAAAAAATTATTCAGTTTTCCGGCCAGATCTTTCCAAGCGCGCGGGGAGCGGATGGCAACGGGCCCGATCTTTTGTCTTTGGCGGCGTTGTTGGGCTTTTTGGAGCGCCTGCAAATCAAGTTGGGCGCGTGCCCGTTCCAGTTCTCTTTTCTCAATGGAAAGCAGTATATAGCCCGTTAAATGCCCCTGATAGGACGAAATGCCGAATTTTTCTGCCTGAATCTGCCGCAGGGCTGTTTCTTTTGAAGAAGACGTGAAAACAGCCGTCAGAAACTGCCCGTTGTTGTCCACCGTGCTTTGGGTGCGCACGGATACCGCCGTGCCCAAATAAGCGGCTATAGAGGCCAGTGCATTGTTATAGGCTTCCTGTCGGGCGCAGGCGATATGTTTGCACGAGGAAGAAATACCGCTGAAATACAACCGTTCTTTTTCCTGCCAGTTTTTGCCTGCCCAATCAGGTACGTTGGGGGCGGAAGCACACCCGCCCCCAAAAAACGCCAGAAGGAGCAGCACCGGCAGCAGCTTCATTGAACAGCCTCTGTCTGCGCTACAGCCGGCAAAGCGCCTTGCTGCTGTTGCCAAAACCGCGCTTCCGTTTCCAGTGCCAGTTGTTTGGCGCTTTTATTGGCGGCCACTTGCGCTTTGGTGTCGCTGAAAGCGGCCCGCACCAGCTTATTGTAGTCAGTTTTGCTGATGGAAGAAAGCACATAGGCGCGGTAATAAAGACGCTCGTTTATGTCGCCGGTTTCCAGCAGGCGCTGTAAATACGATTCGCGCACCTGTACGCCGCTTAAGGTAATGTTTTCCACCGCCGAGAAGAAAACGTCTTTTAAATATCCGCCGGTGTTTTCGTCATATGCTCCGGCCTCTAATGCGCGGGAAAATTCGTTGCGCACTACGTTTTTAACCTGCTCGGCCAGGTTTACCCGGGCATTGGCGGCTGCGGCGCGTTTGGCTGCTTCCAGATTGGTAAAACCTTCCGCCGTGCCGCGGTAAAAATACTGACCGCCTTTTTCCCAAAACTCCTGCGTGCTGTCCACCCAGCTCGGAGCGGCCGAAGCAGGAATCGTTTCCACCACTTTTACGCTTAACTGGGGGGTGTTTATTACGTTCTTGGAACTGCAGGCCCCCAGCAATACTATGCCTGCACTGAGCAGGACTAACATCATTTGTTTGTTCATAGACTTTCTCCTTTAATCAAGACCTAATAAATATTTGGCAAATTGAGATTTGCGCACTTTTACCCGATGCGACAGCAACGCCAGACCGCTTTCAATGTCCACAACGGTCACGTTGATGATGACTTCCTGCCGGTTAAGCCAATAATTGCCGCTCACAATCATATCGGCCGAAGCCAGCTTGCCGAATTGTTTGCGGTTTCGGCTGTCAAAAAGATCGTCGCGCGTGATGCGCAGCTCGCGCAAAACGGTGTCAATATGGTTTTTGGCCAGCACGTGGCCGGGGCGTTTTTCCGTAAGAAAGGAAGTCAAATCGTCTTCCAGCACGCTGCTAAGCGGCAGACGGCTGCGGGTGGTGCTTTCCACAAAGCCGACCACGGCCAAGTTTGCTTTGGCGGGGATAAGCCCGCCGGAGGCAATTTTTTCGGCCGCTTCGTTTAAGGCGCTGTCTAGCGTAAAGCGCTTGGCGGCTTGGGCATCTGGGGCAAACAGCAGGCCGCCCAAAAGCAGCAGCAATACGAAACAATATTTTTTCATAGGTCTATCTCCTTAATCAGGATCTGAAATCATCCGTATAAAAAGGATATAACAGAGACGTGACAGCATATTGTCGCGCCTGCGTATATATCACAGCGAAAAAAACGCGCCCTTTCCGGCCCGGCGGAGAGGGAAACAGAGGAGCAGGCCGAGGTTAAACCTGCTCCTCTGCAGGGGTGTGCCGTGCCATAAGGGACGGCAGAAAAATGTAAAAGAACGTTTAGCCTTACCCCGGTTTTGGGTTAGCGCCAGGGGTTACGCCTTGTATAAGGTATCCCAATCAAAATCTGTCATTTGCAGTGCGGGTTCCAGCCGCATTGCGCGGTTAATGTCTTGCAGGGCCAAATGCGTTTTCTGTTGCCGTTTATACAGTTTGGCCCGCTGGACATAGGGGCGGAAATCGTTGGGGTTTAGTTTAATGGCGGTGCTGAACGCGGCCTCGGCTTTTTGGGGTTGATGTAAATAAAGCGCCGTCCGCCCCAGCAAATAGTGAATGGCCCCTTGCTGTTCGGCACTGGGGTTTGCCGCAAGAGCTTTTTGCAAATCGGCTTGGGCCTGTTCAAAGCAGCTTAAGTTTAACAGGGCCGAAGCACGCGAAAGGTAAAGCTCGGCTTTGTCTTCTAACGTATTTAAGCGGACGGCGATGTTATAGTGCTCCAGCGCCTGGCGGAAGCGGCTGTCGTAAAGGCAGGTTTGGGCACACATAAAGTGGGCATATACGTTGTCCGGCTCCAAGCGGGCGGCTTTTTCAAAGTAGCGGCGGGCCTGCTGCCATTTTTGCTGTTCGTAACGGATAAACCCGCAATTAAAATAATAGTGGGCGCAGTTTTTGTCTAACGCCAGAGCTTTGCGGTAATCGGCAAACGCTTGCTGCAGCAAATTGTTTTGCTGATAAAGTTGCCCGCGGGAAAAATAATATTCGTCATTGGCCGGTTCCAAAGCGATAGCTTGGGTATAGTCCCGCACGGCTTCTTGCCAATGGCCGTTAAGGGCTTTATGGCGCGCTTGCAAAGCCAGCCGGCAGGCCGTTTGGGCGTTGGGCGTTTGGGTAGATTGTTTGTTCATAGGCAGCCTCCTTATACGTTTTCGTCTTTCGGGTGTTTGTGCGGGGTTTTTTGCTCTTTTTTTATGTGAGCCAGCCAAAGAACGGCGGCTTGATTGTGCGGGTCAAACTTTAAAACGGTCAGGCAGTCTTCTGTCGCTTTGGCAAATTGTTTTAACTCCGCGTAACAGCCGGCGCGCAATAAATAGGCGTTGGGATGCTTTGGGTTAAGCAGCATTGCCCGGTTTAAGTCCGCCAATGAGGCCGTATATTCTTTTAAGTTGTAAAGGGCGTTTGCGCGGTTTTCCAATACATCGGCCTGTTGGGGGAAAAGCTCCAGCGACTTGTTAAAATCGGCCACGGCTTGTTTGAACTGTTCCATAGACAAGTGAATGTTGCCGCGCAGTGCATAGGCCTGCGGATCAAACGGACTGAGTTCGGCAGCCTTGTCGGCATCGGCCAACGCCTGGCGGTAACGCTGCAGGGCCAGGTTGGCTTGCCCTTTAAAAAGATAGCCGCCGGCAACGGGGTTGAGACGGAGGCCTTCTTCGTAATCGGCAATGGCCTGTTCATAATTCCCAAGCGCCCATTGTGCCTGTCCGCGGTTGTAATAGTGGCCCGCGCAGACGGGGTTTAAGTCAATGGCCCGGCTGAAATCTTTTATGGCAAGCATATGAAGGTGCAAGAAACTTCTGGCCACCCCGCGGTTATTGTAAAACGCATCGGAAAGATGTTCGTCCGGGCCTAAATTTGCTTCGGTGTCGGCAACGGGGAGGCCCTGCGCTTGCAGCTTTTGTTTCAACGTTTCGCGATGCAAATAAGAAGCACGGTGCGTTTGATCTAAGATAATGGACGCATCATAGTCCTGCAAGGCCTGCCGATAACTCTTTAAGTCTTCATACAAGCGGCCGCGGCTGTAAAAAAACAGTGCATTTTTCGGCTCCAGCAAGAGGGCTTTGTTGAAATCGGCCATTGCTTCGGCCGGTTTTTTCAACTCGGCCAGGGCATTGCCGCGGTTATTATAGTAAGCGGCGCAATGTCCGTCCAAAGATATGGCTTGGTTAAAGTCGGCCAAGGCGGCCCGGGGGCAGCCGGATAAAGCTTTGGCTACCCCGCGCATATCATAGGCCGGCGCATAGCTTTGGTTCAGGGCAATGGCCCGGTCGTAATACTCAATAGCCTGCTCATAGTCCTGCTCGCTGAGGTATTGGTCCCCTGCTTCTTTGCAGGCTATGGCTTTGCTATGGTCACAAGCGGAAATGTGTGTCATTTTATTTCCCCTTAATATAAGCCATCGGGCGTTTTGTAAAGCGGGACGCCTTGCTGAAAGCCGTGTTTGCGTAATGTTTATAGGCCCAGTAGCCGCCATAACTTATGCCAGCGGCTACCACCGTGCAGGCTAAAATAACTCCTGCTGCAGAAGCGGTGGCCGGGGAGGAAAAAACAATCGCCAGACCGCTTGCCGTTTTGAGTGTGAATTTAACTGTATTCATAAGATTACCTCGTTTTGTTTAATGTTTGTGTACTGCCGTAAAAGTAGTATAATAAATGCATTGCAACCGGAACGGAATAAATGACAAGCAGGTGTCATATATGGCCTATCACAGTGCGGATATCAAAAAACTAAAACGTCTGATTACGTTGCTGCTGCGTTTTGACGCGGCACCCAAGACGGGTATCAATTTACAGCAGTTTGCTGCTGCCGCCAACGTGAATATACGCACGATACAGCGCGATATCCAACTGCTTAACGACTGCCTGTGTTTAACGGATACAAATAAAAAGCGAAAAGCGAAAGCAGAAAAAGCCCGCCAAACGGCAAAGAAAACAGGCAAAAGAAACGCGGAATTTAGGTATATTAAGCCGAATGGGTACGGCAATTACAGCTTTGCCGAAGGCTATACGTTGGCTAATGCCCAGCAGGAAAAAATCTTTCACGATACGATAGAGCCGTTGGCAAAAAGTTTAGGTATATCGCCCACATTTTTCAGAGCGTATTGGCGCTTAAGCCCGCAGGATAATCCGTTTTTTATCAAATTCCCTCAATTGGCGGAACCGCTGCAGTTGTTTAAAGGGTTTGAAATACTTTTGGACAGTATTCAAAAGCAATATGCCGTCAACGTTACCCGTCAATTAAAAGGCAAAAAACCGCTGGTGTGGCAAAATTTTAAACCGCTGAAAATTTGTTTCAGCGAGGGGTTTTGGTATTTAATCGGTTACCAGCAGAGCCAATTGTTAAAATGCCATTTGGAAAATATCGTCAATGTGGAAGCAAAAAAACCTGTTCGGTATTTTGAATATAACGAAGAGCAGGACCCTCAAAAGGCCATTGAGTACATTTTAAACAAATCGGTAAATATGTGGTTTAACCTGCAGAGTGTTCCGCAAAAAATGGAATTGTTTGTAGACAAAAGTATAGCGGGTTATTTTAAACAGAAATTTTATTTTCCGCAGCAAAAAATTTTGAAGGAAACAGCCGAAGGGATCCGCCTATCTTGCCAATATTCCGACAATTTAGAACTGGAAAAAGGCATTTTCCCCGTCATACGCAAATGGCTGCCGCATATTTATATCGTCGCTCCGTCCAAAATAGCCCAACAATTTAAGCAAGAGCTGCAGGAATATATCCAATCGCACCCGTAACACGGCCCGCACCTGCCGAAAAACGCCGTATGTTTCCAGCTGCCGCCCAAACGGGGCAGGTTTTTAAAACAGTCCGCCCGAAAAAGCGTTTCCGTCTAAGCGGGAAAAAGCTTTTACGGGTTTTCTTTTTCCGTTTGTGCAGGGCGCAAATGCTCGGCCCGATGCGGACAGAGCGGAACAGGGCGGTTTTGCGCGTCCTTGCCGTAATCGGTCAAATCTCTAAAAGCGAACAAGGTTTCTTTTTCTTCGGCGGAAAGCGGGCGGTTTAACTCTCTGAAGGCCAAGTCTTTCAGCTGGGTATAATAATAGCGGGTGTTGCAATGGCGGCATACGGTAATGCCGGCCACAAAGCAGCAGGCGTCGCAGACATAGCGGCCGGTGTTGGCTTCGTAGCGCATAGGGCGCCCGCAGAAAGGGCAGACGCCTGTCCCTTCGGGCCCCTGCTGAATTTGCAGGACTGCAATAGCCCCTAACAGGATGCGCTGCATTCGGCGGTATTCGGCGTCCAGCAGGGAAAGTTTCACCCAGCATTCTGCCTGCACGGCATTCGGCTGCGGATCCAGCACAAAAAACCGCTGCGGCAGTTTGTGAGGTTTAGCAAGTTCTTCTTCGTCCAGCTCCGGCACAGCAAACACACGGCAGTAATTAGTCGGCAACGGGGGGAAAAGGCGGTCCCAAAGGGCGGAAAAAGTATTTTGTTGATTATTTTGCGCAGTTGCCTTGTCCGTCGGGGCGTTTTTAATCTGCCCGGCAATTTGTTGCTGCACCAGCGTGTTGAAGGGGAATATGTCTATGGTAAAACTGCGGTGTTGGCTTTGGCGGGGTTGCGGAAGGGCATAAAGCGCCTTGTTCCAAAGGCCGGGTTCTATGCCGCAGGCCAATCTTATTTGTTCGTCGGATACTTTCCACCAATACAAATTATCGCTTAATTCCCATTCGCCTTTTGCAGACGGAATTTTTTCTAAATGCTCCGTTACTTGGGCGGGGTTGATGTATTTCCACAAGGCGCGGGGCAGCTTTCGGGCGGGATAAAGCTGCAAGGTAAGCCGGTGTATGTCTTCTTGGGTGTTCTGCTGAACGTAAACGCGCAATTTGTCGGTGTGGCGCTGTAAACAGTCGTCATTGCCGCTGAAGCCGAGTGAATGAAGCGAAAAATAGGTGCTGCAGCGGCAAAAGGCGGCATAGGCCTGCGTAGGGATGGGAACATTTTTTTCTTCCTGCACGGGGCCGAGCGTTTTTTTAGCCGCACGCCAAAAATGATAAATAGCGCGGTAATCCTTATCAAACAGCAGAATATTGGTTTCGTGTACGTTATTGTCCGGCAGCCGTTTGGTGCGGTGCGTATAACGGTATAAAGGGGTGGCAAGCAACGAATAATACTGGCTGTAAAGGTGCCTGATTTGCTGATAGGCTTTTTCGGAAGGGGGGAGGTAGGCCCCCTCTAAAATACCGAATATTTCTTTTAATCTTTCTTCATAGGCGCGGTCGTATTTCAGCACGGCAAACTGCCCGCCTTTAAATTGCTGCAGCTCGTTTAAACGGTCAATCATTTTCCATTCCTGGCGTTTTCTGTCCAAGTTTTTGAGCAGTTTGCCCAGCACCATTAACACAAAGCGGTTTTCATAAATGGCAAAGTCCAGCTCGGAGACGCGGGAAAACAGTCTGGCCGGCAGCACGCCGTTGGCGCGGCGCGCCTGCCAGTTTTCCGGATGGGCCGCCAAATGGGATATGGCCTCGTAGCCGATGCGTTTGACGGTGTCTATGGGGCGAACCTCACTGATGGTTTTCAGGCCGTTGCGGGGTTTGTTGCACACCCGCCGGAAAGAAACAAATAATTGCGGCGTTAAAAGCTGCTGCAAATGTTTAAGCTGCTGCAGTTTTTCCTTTACATTTTCGGCGTCAAATTCGGTAGGATATAAAGCCACTGCCGGACGTGCCCCTTCCCGTGCCGGAACGACAAGCTGCAAAACGCTGTGTTGCGGGGCTTGTTTTTCCAGCTCGTCAAGCTGCGCTTGAAAGCTTTGGTAAAGCGGGGCCTGTTTGCTTTCCGGTATTATTTTGTCTTCATTGGGCAGCGGCATCCGCTTCGCCTCCCAGCTCTTTTATCTTTTTATCCACTTTAGCGTGTGATTTGGGGCAATTTTCATTGATTGCTTTTTTGAGTTTTTTCCACGCGTCAATATCGGTGTTGGCGTTGAGCTTGCGTAAAATTTTGGTGGATATCTGATAGTCCAACGCGCTTTCGTATTCCCCGCCGGCGGCGCAATACACTTCGGTAAATTTTTGGGAATGTTCCAAAATGCGGTTGCCGAAAGCCGTGTCAAAATACTTCATTAAGCAGTTATTGAGGTTGCCTAAGTCGGCGGCGGCTTTTGAGGATACCTCTGTTTTGCGTGCGGAGGCATTTTGCAGCATAGCATTCAAGCCCGCAGCGCTTAAATGCTTTTGGACGAACATCCCTTCGGGCGTCAGCGGGCGTTGCGGCGATATCGGTTCGTTAAACTCAAGCACTTGGGCGCGGTCATACACTTTATCGGTAATTTCCATAGTGGACTCGTCCCTGTTGACGGTGCCGATAAACCATACGTTGGTGGGAATGCGGATGCTGTTGCGGTTTTCCAGATATTTGGGCCCTAACAGGAAATGCTTTTCCTCGCATTCTTTAAAGAGTTTTTCCATATCGGCATCGGAGGGTTTTTCTTTGGCAAAATACGCGTTGGAGGAGCGATATTGCTCTAATTGAAGGGCGATGCGCTTGGTTTCGGCCGATAAGTCGTCAATTTTATCTCTCAAGTTTTCGGGCAGTACGAGCAAGTTGTCCGCAATCAGTTTAACCAGCCATTCGCGGGGGTCATTCTTTTCCAGTACGGACAGGAAATCGGCAAAATAATATTCCACGCGCGCCAGGTTCATTTCATCTAACGTAATTAAAGTCGGGAAATGCCGCCAGTCGGGCAGATTGCTGCGGTATAAAGCCTGCGTGAAGGGCTTGGCGTTAAACTTTTTATAAAAGTCGTTATAATAGCCCAACAGTTCGTTGCGGTCATTCCAGGAAGATTCCACCGCAATACGCTCGTTAATGCCGCCCAAAGCGTCGGCAAAAATCAGCGGCAGGCTGGACTTGCCGGTGCCGGAAAGCCCCTGCAAAATAAGCAGTCTGCTTACCGCCAAGCCGGCTACAAAGGCGCGAATGTCTTCCGTCTTGTAATAGATGGGTTTGCCGGTGCCGGAAAGGCTTTGCCCCAGGCAGGCATAATCGTGTACGTAGGTTACCAGTTCGTGCAAATTTTGAATGGTGGGGCAGGCGGCAATAGCGGCTAAGGCTTTGCCGCGCGTGCTTTCGCTTCTTTGTTCAAAAAAAGTGTATACATTTTGTCCGTCTAACTCGGAAAGGGCTTTGCAGGGGTCTGCGCTGTGCTGTTCCAAGGCGCGGGCATTCATATCCAGTTCTTGTTTAAATTGTTCGTTGAGCGCATAGGTTGCTTTGAGGCACAATTCCTGCCCCTGCAGTTTGTTGTTTAAGCGGTCTGTTTCGGCCTTGTCGCGCGCGCGCAGTTCTCTTTCTTTTTCCAGCTCTTTGCGGGCGGACTGGACGTCTTCTTTGAGGTGGAGAAGATCCCTGTTTTGATTGTCCAATGCTTCTTCTTTTTGGTTGAGCTGTGCCTGCAAAAGATCCGTTTTTCTAAAAATTTCCAGCACTTTGTCCGCCGTTGTTTGTACGGAAAAACTGTCGCCCAATCTGTTTTCAATAGCGGTCAGTTTATTAGCTTGTCTTTGTGCTTCTTCCAACTGTGTGTTGAGGGCATAGATTTTGTCTTGCAGCATTTGATAAGCTTCCCCTTCGGGCTGTTTGCTGCGCAGTGCTTCGTATTTGGCGGCCAGTTCGTGGTATTGGTCGCGGAAGCGCTGGGCTCTGTCCTTAGTGCGTTGCAGGGCGTCTATTTCGGCCTTCATTTCGGCCAGTTTTTCCTGTTCTTGGCGCAGCTCGTCTTTTTGGCGAATCAATTCTTGCCGTTGCAAATGAAGACGGTTCTTTTCGTTTTCCAGTTCTGTGCTTTGTTGGACCAGTTGTCTTTCAACGTCTTGCCAGGGGTTTTCCAGCTGGAGCTTTTTTGCGGCAATTTGGGCGTCTATTTCGGCACATTGTTTTTGTGCTTCTTGACGGTAATAGGCCAAGTAGTCGGCCCATTGCAGATTGTCTTTGGGGTTGACTTTGGATAAAGCTTCTGCAATGTCTTTGATGTTTTTTTGTTTAGCCAGTTCGTCTACGCGCTTTTGTTCTCTTTCCGTCCGCTCTTTAATGGGTTTTAAAGCATCTTCCCATTGTTGCTGCAGGCTTTGCCAAGCGGGGTTGTTCTGGTCGGGCGGGAGCTCAGTGACGTAGCTTAAAAATTTCTGGGCGGTTATTTTCTTTTTAATTTCTTCTACCTGTTCGGTATAATGGGTTAATTCCTGTTTTAATTTGCTTAAAGCGGTTTGGGCTTGGCGCTGCTGCTGCGTGCATTGGCGCGTATATTCTTCCAAGTATGTTTTCCATTGTTCGTTATTTTGCGGGTCCACCTTGCTTAAAGCCTGGACGATGTCCTCAATTTTGGTTTGTTGCAAGAGGGTGCGGAGCTGCGTTTGTATTTCCTGCACCTGCTGCAGATAGTTTTGGCGCCAGTTTTCCCATTCCGTATTTCCCTGGGGGTTGGTTTGTATTAATTTTTCCACCAGCGCGTCAATGGAAATGTGTTGCAGTTCTTGCGTTTTGTTTGCAATATCTTTTTTTAAAGCTTGCCAAGACTCAAACTGTTTGCCGGTGGCGGCGGAAACAGCCTCGTCCAGCTGCGGCAGAATATGAGCCGTATAAAAAGCCTCCCAGGCCTGCAGTCCCTGGTCGGTTTGGTTGTTCAAACTGAAGGTTTGCAGTTCTTTTTTTAAATCTTTCAACTCGTTTTTCAGGCTCATATTGACTCCTTTCTCTCAAAGCTTTGTAAAATTTTATCCATTACGAAAAACAATTTTTTGTCTTTTACCCATTCCGTCCAATATTCTTCTTTGTAATCGGTTACGCCTTCGGCGTCCGGATCCGTATTGCCGCCGTGCTCGTCTTTATTGCGTATGTTTCTAAGACCGGTTAAGAGGTCAAAATATTGCGGTGAGAGGTTGCTTAAAAAGCGTTTTATTTCGGGGGAAGACATATCGTTATAATCTAACACAAGCAAAACGGCCACTTTTTCCACAATGGAATTGCCGTGATTTTTGCCTTTTATTTTAAGAATATCCGCCAAAGTACGGGGGTATTTAAAAATTTTCAAGCCGGCGTTTTTGGTCAGATTATAGTGCCTTAATATTGCCTGCATTTGTGCTTCATCCAAACTGTATGCCAGTTGCAAGCTCTGGGGAGAGTTTAACACCTCCGATGTATCGTGCAGTCTGTTAAACAGATTTTCCACCACTTTGATAAAGCGGGATAATTGAGCCTCGTGGTCATTGCAGGACATAAAGCCTTTAATCATTTCTTTCATCTGATTAGGGGCAAATAAATAATAATGCGGAATCAGCTGTCTTATCCGTTCTTCAGGCGAAAGTTTAGCCACCAGTTCCGGTGCTTCTAAGCCCTGAATGTATTGGTTGGTTTCTTTTGCCAAATATTGGCTTGCCGGCACGTCTGCGTCCGAAGGGGTGGCCGCGGTGCCGATATAGGCATCCGGCTGCAGAAGCAGGTCGTGCATTTCTTTTGCCGTATCGGCCCAAAAGGGCGACGTGATATGCCAGCGCTCCGGATACGTAACGGATATTTCCAGCTGAAGGGGTACATAAAGCGGCGTGGGGGCTTTGCCCGGCAAAAGTTTTAAGCTCCAAGTTTCCTGCAAGTCGTCCTCTTCCGGTTGATCGGCCGATTGTTCAAACGGGGCGGGGGCTGTTTCTTGTGCCTGGTCTTGTTTGGCGATAACCGACTGTTGCTCAAGCAAAAACTTGATGTAGGTTTGATAGGCTTCATTAAATTTATACCCCGACGGCTGCAGCCGGTCGGGACGGGTGCGGATATGCAAAAATTTGTCTTCCGGAGCAGGTTGGGTATATCTCGGCATTTTCTGACTGTTATGAAAATACGGAAACACGTGCCCGGACAGCGGCTCTGCAAACATATAACCGATGGTTTGTATATCGTTGTTTGCATTTTCGGCCGGTGCGGCTTGCACTTGCCAATGTCCGCCGGCTATTTTGGCAATTTTGCCATCTTTTTCCAACTGATACAAAATGTTTTCTATTACGTCGCGGTCGGTAGGCCCCAGACAAAGCATTTGCAGCAATGTATTGACGCCGCGCAAATCGGGCGGAAGAACCTTAAGCAGCTTCCAAACGGCCATATATAAACAGGGAATGGCTTTATATATGCCGCATTCGTAGCAGTCCACAGTCAGCCAAAGTTTGCAGACGGAAGCCTTCGGGTCTTTGGGGGAGGATAGTCCCATTGAAATAAAAGAATGTTTATTCATTGTATGCACTTCCTTTGGTGCGGCATTGGGTGTATAGATGCTCAAAGCAGGGCAGTTTTTTTAGGGTGTCATAATCTCCGCATACCACCAGCTGCCTGATTGCGCGGCTGAACGCAACGCATTGACGGGTGGGCGAATTTAAAAAGCCGATGCTTCGTTTAAAGAAGGGGTCGTCGGGGTCATCTTTAAGGTTATTGGACCTGACACAAGAGAGAATGACATAATCAAACTGTTCCCCCTGAAAAGAGTCCACGGTGCCTATTTTGATGTGTTTTTGGCGGTTTTCGTCGGGCATTGTGCCCAGCAGCGCTTTTTGTAACGCTTCCGTTTGGGCCGCATAAAAACTGATAACGCCTATTGTGGCCTGCGGTTTGTTGTTTTGCAGCCTACAAGTAGGATCGGTCTTAAATATTTCATTGACGTATTTTTTGACAAACTCAACTTCGGCCGTTCTTACGTAAGAGCTGTTAAGACGTTCTTCGGCGCCTTTTTCTTTGCCGATGTTTGCCCAGCACAGCGCTTTGCCTTCATACAAACCCTTAATGGGGGGATGGGTTAAACCGGCGGCCGTTTCCAGACGGTTACCCGAGCCGTCTTCGTAATATTCGCGGCTGACGAAATCGGCAATTTCTTTATCCATACGATGCTGCACGTTAAGCATAATGCGCTTTTCGGGCAAATTGTCAAACAAAATTTGAAACAGACTCTTTTGCAGCAGTTGTTTGACCGGTTCCTTAAGGCGGGGCTGCAATTTGTGCTGCAGTTCTTTGTTGGTGTCGGTTTCCAGCATATGCGGCAATTGCTTTTGGTCGCCCACCAAAATAACCTTGTTCCCGTCGTCTGCCAAAGAAAGCGGAATAAGCAAGTCCAACGGGTGGGCGCGGGCGGCTTCGTCTATGATAATTAAATCAAAAGGACGCGCTTTTGTTTTGGCTTGGAACGGAATGTACTGCCAGCGCAGGTTGTCGCAGGCATTGCAGGTGCCGGCATTCCAAGGGCTGTATTGCTGCACCACATATTTATACTGCAGGCGCAATTCGTCGGCAAATTGTTTTTGTATAATCATTTGCTGCAGCCGGCTGTCCTTGAGTTGATTGTACGCACAGGCCTGTATTTGGTCCAAGAGCGCCACAATATCGTGCACGGCCGGTTTGGCAAAAAGATGTTCTTTTTGCAGTTTTTGTACCAGTTCTTTATATTGGGCAAAAACGGCTTCTTCCGGTGCGGTATGGCCTTTGCTTTGGCATAGTTGGCGCAGAATAGCCCTTTCCTGACTGTAATCGTGAAGGGTTTCTATATCGTCTTCCAATTCGTCAAAAAAGCGGTATAATTCCATTGCATTGCACCAGCCGTCGTCTTCATCGTACAGGGCACGGTCCAAGCGTTGGCGCGGCAAAATTTCGGCCCATTTGGGGTTTTGTTTGCCCGTCGGGGGGATGACCATATCGGTAAATTGCTTAATCAGGGTGCGGAGCTTGTCGTCTGTATTTTTTTCGGATATGCCTTGCAAGAGACGCGCCAGCCTTTCGGCATTTTCATAACTGGGGTTGTGTTTGTATACGGCAAGCCCTTCCAAAAAACGGTACCAGGGCGCAAAAAGCGGACTATCCTTGGCCAACTTCTGTTCTATTTTTTCAGCCACTTTGTCCGCCCACGCCTGCAGGGAATTATAATATTGCTGCTGACGCAGGAAACCGCTTTCCTGCTTCCAGGGTGGCATACCGTTTTCGGCCAGTTTGTCTAACACGTTGTCTACGGCCACGTGTTGAAAGCTGGATATTAAAATACGCGGCACGGGGTAGACGCTGCGGGCCGCTTCATACGCCTTGTCAGTTTTATACAGTTCCACAAAACGGCGGCAAATATGCTGGATGATGGTCGTCTTGCCTGTGCCGGGAGGCCCTTGTATAATGGCAATATCGGGCGTATTGAGGGCTTTCCAAACGGCATCTTCCTGACGGGCATCCAACGGATGTTCTTTGTCCCGTTTGTTATTTTTGTCATAGATTTTATGGTCTGTTTTAATAGGTTCGCCCTTATAGGCTTGGCTGTCAAAAATAATTTGGGCAAAGCGGGCTTTGGTCGGCTGTTGCAATTCCAGCAGGGCCCGCCATCTGCGGTCGGATATTTTTTGTTCGCCTATCGTGTCCAGCACGAGGATGCCGGTGGAGGCTATAAGATAATTTTTGTTAAATTCCTGCTCGGGCAGGAGGGTCGTCAAACGGGTGCCGCTTATGTTTTTGATGCTGCCCACGCGGATGGAAGGCTTGGAGGCGGTGGCCAGAAAAATACGGGCACTGTCTTCGTCAAATAAGTCTTCGCTTATGGGCGAAGCCAACGTAAACGAGAAGGTGGCGTAGTCGTTATCGTGGGTAATGTGTACGTCGGTATAGTGGAATTGGCCCAATTTTTGTATGTTTTCGCTTCTTTCTATATCCAATAAACTTTGAAATTCGCGCAGTAATTGCTGATACGTTTCCGTATGCCGGCCGGCAGCATTGTCCTCTAGGGCGGTTGCCGGCTGGGAAGAAAAGACGATTTCCGGCGCAAGGGCAGCCGTCCACAGGCGGTCGTCCTGTTTGTCTATTTCCGTCTGTTTGACGGTTATTTTGCCGCTGTGGGCCTCAACTGCCCAAAAGCGGTTTTTGTCGTAAATCAGCAGTTCAATATGATTGGGGTTGTTTGCATTTTTGGCTCTTCTGTAAAGCAGTAATTTCTGGTACCCTGCCTTAAACAGCATACTGCGTTCAAACATTTTGCCATCGTCTGGATTTTCCAAGGACAAATTGATACGGTCTTTTTTTATAATTTGCTGAAAGCGATAGGGTTGCACGTATAAATCTTCGTCCGCGCCGAACGACGAAGGAAAAAACAGATAGCCCCTTTGGCCCTTTTGCTGTTCTTCCAGCATTTGGGATAAAAGCGCCAGCCCGCGAACAGAACTGGTACATATAAAAGAAGTATAGCCCGGCAAGTTGTCTATAAATATTTTATTATGCGCCACGGAAAGATTTTTTGCCTCTATCAAACAGTGTGATGCTTTTAACTCCCGTATGGTTTGCGCAGAGATGGTTGCGTCCATTTGCAGCTGCAGCGGCTGCATAGTAACAGAGGAAAGCTGGTTTAAAATTTCTATATTTAACATACTTCTGTTCTCCCGTACTGGATAATGGTGGCAGTGGTGTAAACGGGGCCGCCGTTTTCCACGGCAAGCGTTTGTATCGTATCGGTGCACACAATAAAATTGCCGGAATGCAGCAAAATCGCTTTGCTTCGGTCTGCCGGAATGGATGTCTTTTGCAAACCGTTGGGGGTATTAAAATACAGTTGCGCATTGCTGTTATGCGGGTTGAACACGCAAACGTTTGCGGCCGCGGATCTTTTGGAATCGGCCGTATAATTAAATTGCAAAAAGGGCTGGTCGGTGTGTTTCCAGGGGTAAATAAAATGTACGTCAATATTCTGCAGCCCTTTTTTAAGGATGATTTGCTGGGACGTAGAGCCGATTTGCCGTATGGCGCCGTTCGGCCCCAAACACGCCGTAAATATGCGTAAATAACGTACGGTACCGTCTTGGCTTTGGCACCAAGGACAAATGCTGATGTTTTTGTCTTTGCCGGTTTCCTGTTTGTGTTTTGTATCCGGCACTACATAGGGAAAGTGAAAATTGCCGCAGACGGGGCATTCTATCAGGTTATAATAGGCTTCTAAACAGGCTTGCTCAAAATCAGAAGCAGAGCTGCGGGCCAGCGGGCGGTTTTTATATTTGGCAAACGTGTTGTAAAAAAGCTGTTTTAACTTTTCGGTGCAGACATATTCGGCCGGCATCAGGGCAGGGTCCTCGTCGGATACATATTGCGTCTTGCCGGCTAAGGCATCCGCCTCCAGCTGTTCGGAAGCGGCGTTAATGACGGTGCTGCCTCTAAAGGGGTGTCCTAAACGCAACAGTTGAAATAACAGTACGGCTAAAGACCAATCTTCCGCGGCGGGGTCAATGGGCTGCCCTTCCAGCACTTCCGGTGCCATATAGCCGGGCGTACCCAAAACCGGCAATATGCCGGAAGCCGCTACGTATATATTGTCTATATCAATTACCGCGGCATTGATTTGGCCGTCAACTTCCCGAATGAGTACATTGCTGGCTGAAAGGTCCCCATACGTTAAATTTTGCTGGTGCAACTGACGGAAAGCCCCGGCCAGCCGCCAGCCCAGCAGCAGCCTTTTTTCAAGCCCCCATTTGTTAAACCAAATTTTCCATTCCTGAAAATCAGCAGGTTTGTGCTCATTTGGGCCTGCCGGATAAATTTTGCTGAGCACGGAAGGCAGCGCGGAGACGTTTTCCATAATATAGCCTATTTGGGGCTTTGTTAAAATGTCCTGAATGCGGATAAAATTTTCCGGCAGGGTATGTTGGATATTTTGTATTTTTTCAAGTTTTTGTAACTGCTTGCGCTGTTTTTCTGCATCTTCGGCTGCGTATATTTTGGCCACTTGTTTGGGACTGTCTTTTAAAGAGTAAATACTTCCTTGTCCGCCCGCAGCAAGCTTTTTATCCACCGTATATATCCGGTGGAATAAGGAATATAATTTCGTGTTTGTTTCCAAAGTCATACGTTACAGTTCCTGTTTTGCCTACGGGTTGTTTGCCAAAAGCGGCGTTAGCTTTAAATTTTATCGGACGGATTGAAAGGCCGCACCACCGATTGCTGAAAAAGCTCTCTCCCCTGTGTGCGCAAAATGGTGCTTTGGGTGGCCATAGCAAAAAAATCGTGTATTTTGCTTACGTCTTGCGTATTCCAAACGGGAATATTGGGGGAGTGAATAAATTCCGCTAACAGTTGATTGTTTTGGTCATTGCCAATGCCGATAGCAAAGCGTTGTGCCCCCTGCGAAAGACGAATCAGGTTCTGCAGGGGCTGCCATTGGGCGGGTTCCGTATCGGGCTGTTTATCAGTCGGAATGCCGTCGGTAATCAAAAACAGGGACGGTTTTTTTGCGTTTTTAGGACACACCTTTTCATCCTGCAGCATTGCGGAAACGAGGTCAAACGCTTCCCCCATAGGCGTTTTGCCAAATACGGTCAGCGTAGGCAGTTGCACCTCATCAATGTCGGTCATAGGCAGCTCTACTTCTGCGTGGTCGCCCCCGAATGTTACAATGGAAAGTTTAAATTGGTCCATAGGGCTTTGCACTTCTTTAAAGCGATCCAGCATATTTTTTAAAGCGGTGTTGAGGGTGACTATTTTTTCTCCGTGCATACTGCCGGAGGTATCTGCCAGTACAAATAAAGGAACCACTTTTCTTTCCGGTCCTTTAAATAAAGCTTCGTCTATCATTTTTTCTCCTTACGGACGTATTAAAATAGCAGAGGGGCTGCCACCATAATTATACTAATTCGTCTTATGTAAAACGACCGCTAAATGACAACATATTGTCGCAGCAAATGACAAGGGAAATGGGCCTCTTTTTCTGAATTCAGTTAGAATAAGCCTGACGCTATGGAGGGGTAATACATATCCGGCAAGAAATGCGGGCCCTGCCCCGTGTGTTCAAGCGCTTTTATTACATACTATGATCGTACAAAATAAAGAACCGGAATTTATGAAGGACGCACAGAATCATTTTAAAACGTTTTTGCAAGGCAAGAGCTAAGCCGTAAGTAATTGCGGCAGGTGCCCCAAATTCACGGCGGGTATGCACGGGAATTGGCAAAAAACGGGCGAAATTAGAACCTATTTTATGGCGCCGGCAAAAATTTGTACAAAGAGAAAATGTTTTATTCCCATTTTTTGTCCGTTTTGCCGGCCCGCAAACTGCAAGAAACCGTAACGTTGCAATACCCGCTCTGCCGGATAAAATATGCTGCTTTGGGGGAAATATAATTAAAAAGCCGCTATATAAAGCGGCTTTTTGTGTTGTTTGTTACAGCAACCAGTTAAGCATATAGCCCACCACGGTAAATGCCGTGATCAAGTAGCCCAAAAATAAGCCAATCAGCTTCCAGGACAGTACTTTTTTAAGCATCATTATTTCGGGGAGCGAAATAGCCGTAATGCTCATCAGCAATACTAAGGAGGTGCCAACGGGAATTCCTTTTAATAGCAGTGCTTGTATGATAGGAATAACACTTACGTGATTGGCGTAAATCGGCGCTCCCGCAACCGAGGCAATGGGAACGGCAAACGGATTGCCGGCGCCCAAGTATTTTTCCAAAAACCCGACCGGAACATAACCGTGGATAACAGCCCCGACTATTAACCCCAATAATACATAAACGGAGATGCTTTTTAAGGTATCCCAAGCAAACCAATGGGCATATTGTAAGCTTTCAAGCGCTTTTTGTGTAAACGTTTTTTTGCAACCGCATTGACAATGACAGTTGCAAGTTGTTTTTTCTTCTTCGGAAAGAGGGATGACGTATCTTTCCAAATGCAACATATCGGCTGCATAACCGCCTATGACGGCAATAATAGCCCCGACGAGTACATATATTATTGCTACCGACGGACCTGCGCCGTTCATTCCAAACAGCAGCACGGTGGCAATCTCGCTGATAAGCGGCGAGCTGATCAGGAAAGCCATCGTAATGCCAAAGGGAATGCCTGCCGCCAAAAACCCTAAAAAAAGAGGTATAGACGAACAAGAGCAGAAAGGGGTTACTACTCCTAAAAAGACAGCCAAAAAGTAACCGTACCAGCGCTTTTTGCCAGCTAAATAATGTTCAATTTTTTGAGGGGACAGCTGGCGGCGAAAGAGCGATATGATAAAAATTAATATATAAATGAGCACGAATATTTTGCTGATGTCTTCTACAAAAAAATGAAGTGCCATCCCCAAAGAGGTGTTTGCTTGGATGTGCAAGATATTTATCGTCCAGTCTGCCAGCATCGTGAATGGTTGAAACATTGTGTTTTCTCCTTTATTTATTCATATATTTAAATGTATAGATATATTTACCAAAAAAATTATTTCTTTTCTAAAGATAAAATAATTTTTTGGGTTTGTTGCAAAGTCGTTTTATTAAGGGTATAGTGCATCCATTTCCCTTCTTTTTGGGCGGTAACCAAGTTGCTGTCGCATAAGATTTTCATATGATGCGATAGCGTAGACTGGCCAATGTGCAACAAGTCCAATAATTGGCAAGCGCATTTTTCTCCGTCTTTTAAAATATCCATAATCTGCAGACGGTTGGAATCGCCCAATGCTTTAAAGATTTTAGCTGTATGCTCGTAATGCATATTTGTGCCTTTTATGTAAGTATAAAAAATATATCTATAATTGTCAATATATGTGGCAGAAACAGCTCCCGTTTTTAATAAGTAGCCTTTCTGTTTTTTATGTCATAATATAAAAAACGGCCGCGTGGCCTGAAGGGGGAAAATATGGACGAGCAAATCTTACAAAAACAGCGTGCTTTTTTTGAAAGCGGCGCCACTTGGCCGGTGGCCACCCGTTTGGAATATTTGAAAAAACTTAAAAAAGCCATACTGGCCTATCAAGACGATATTTGCCGGGCTTTGTATCAGGATTTGGGCAAAAGCAGTACGGAAGCCTATATGTGCGAGTTGGGCCTGTGTCTGGAAGAAATTGCCTATTTCTGCAAAAACCTGAAAAAATTAGCCAAAGACCGCGTTGTGCCCACGTCTATGGCTAATTTTTACGCCAAGAGCATCATCAAATTTGTTCCGCGGGGGAACGTGCTGATTGTCAGCCCGTGGAATTATCCGTTTCTGCTTTCCGTTGAACCGTTGATAGACGCCTTGGCGGCCGGAAATACCGTTGTGCTTAAACCCAGCGCTTATTCGGCAGCCGTCAGCGCGGTTCTGCGCCGGCTGCTGCAAGAGGTGTTTCCGCCCGAATATGTCAGCGTGGTAAGCGGCGGACGGGAAGAAAACAAAATGCTTTTTTCTATGAAATTTGATTATATTTTCTTCACGGGCAGTGCTTCCGTCGGGAGGGAAGTATTGCGCCGCGCGGCGGAAAATCTTACGCCCGTTTCTTTGGAGCTGGGCGGAAAAAGCCCCTGTATTGTGGACGAAACGGCAAACATAGCTCTTGCTGCACGCCGAATCGTGTTCGGCAAATTTCTAAACTGCGGACAAACGTGCGTAGCGCCCGATTACATTTTGTGTCATCACAGCATTAAAGAAAAGTTGATTGCCGCATTGCGGGCGGAAATGGTACGCCAGTTCGGCGCCGAGCCGTTGGCCAATGCCGATTACGGCAAAATCATTAATGAAAAACATTTCCGCCGTTTGTCAGCCCTGCTGGACGAACACAAAATCATTATGGGGGGCAAAACCTCGTCGGAAGTTCTGAAAATAGAGCCTACGCTTATGGATAATGTGTCTTGGAATGATCCGGTAATGCAGGAAGAAATTTTCGGCCCCATTCTGCCCGTATTAACTTATCAAACGACGCAAGAAGCCATCGCCCAAGTGCAGGCGCGGCCGCATCCGCTGGCGCTGTATGTTTTTTCAAGCCATAAACGGCATATTGCCGAAATTACGCAGCGCTGCCGCTATGGCGGCGGCTGTATCAATGATGTTATTTTGCATTTGGCCACCCCTTATCTGCCTTTTGGCGGCATAGGGGAAAGCGGTATGGGGTGCTATCACGGGCCTTTCGGGTTTGAGACGTTCTCCCACAAAAAAAGTATTTTGGATAAAAAGACGTGGATAGATATTCCCGCGCGCTATCAGCCCTACTCGGCATTAACGAAAAAAATGCTCAAATGGTTTATGCGCTAAGCACGGCCTCGGCAACTTTTGGCCCGTTTGCGGTTTGTTGCCCTGCTGCGTACAGTTGCATTGCAACGCACGTTTATTTGCCCGCGCAACGTCCGATAAAGCAAGGCCAACGGCTTTTATGTAGCCAAACTGTTAGACTGCATAAAAAAGCCGCTTTTTAAAGCGGCTTTTCAATTAGTCTTCCAATTTGGGGGTGGTGCGTGCCCATTCTTCGGCTTCCGGGCCCCAGTTGTCTTTTACTTCCTGCGGCATTTTATACAGCAAGGAGGTACACTTGGCGCTTACGGTTCCGTCGGGCAGGATAATTTCCCCTTCCACCTGTGCGCGCCCTGTGCCGTTTTTGATTACGCGGCCAATGGCTTTGAGCGGGGTGTGGGTAGGCGTCACTTTTTTATATACTACTTCCATTTTAAGCGTTACCATTAAACGGTTAAAATCGTTGGAAAGCAATACCGCCCGTCCGGAGGTTTCATCCAAAATTGTGGCGACGATGCCTCCGTGTACAACCCCGGGGTAGGAGCAATAGTCGTCGTTTAGTTCAAAGCAGGCCTCCACCTGATTTTTGTCGTAATTGTTAAACCATTCCAGATGCAGGCCGAGCGGGTTTTCTCTGCCGCAGGCAAAACATTTTAATGATGTGGGCTGACGCAGTTTTTTCATAAATTCTCCTTATTCTTTTATTATACTTTTTGCAGGAAAACGGCGCTTGGCCCCCAAGCGGGGCTTTTGCTACACTTTAATTATGCAGGGAATAGAAAAAGAGTTTAAGTGGAATGCCACCGCCCGCGGTGCATTTAAACGTTTTGAACAGGCGCTTCAAAAGGCAACAGGTGCCTTGCCGCAGGAAGAACGGCTTTTGATTACGGACCGGTATCTGGATGATGCCACGCAAACTTTTTCCAAACAAAAAATAGCACTGCGCATTCGTTGTCAAAACGGCCGTTTTGAAGCCACGTTAAAAACCAAAACGGCGCTGCAAAACGGCTTGGCCTGCCGCCAAGAAGAAACGCGCCCGCTGGCGGGCTGTCTTCATTTTCCGGCGGCTCTTAAACAACTGCAGGCTATGCCTTGCTGGCAAGGTTTGCCTTTGGCGCATTTGACGGTGCGGTTTGTCATAAAAAATAACCGCAAGACTTATCTTGTAACTTATCGGCGTGCCGTGTGTGAAGCCGCCCTGGACAGATACACCATTTATGCCGCCGGCCGCAGGCAGACCAAGCGGGAAATAGAACTGGAGCTTAAGTCGGGTTCGGAAAAAGATTTTGCCTCTTTGGTGCAGTTGTTAAGTGTTCAAAGCGCACTGCTGGCCTGCACAAAATCAAAGGTGGCGTCGGCAGAAGAACTGTTAAAAAAACAAATTTAGGCTATCCTAACTTTTTAAAAAACGCGCTTTCGGCGCGTTTTTTTATTTTGAAAAATACGGAAAAATTAAAAATATAAAAAATTTTTTGCGCAAAAAAACCAAAAGATATTTTTTGCGTTTACAAAACATTTCTCCGTCGTAAAATAAGGTCTGTTTGCTTTTTGAGACGGCAAAGAGGGGGGCTTGATTTTTTGAAAAAAATTATTTTTAGACGGTAAAAAGTTGATTTTTAAAAGTTTTTGTGGTATTATTTTTATGAGGTTAAAACTAATTATCTTAGGAGAGCAAAATGGCTGTTAAAAAAACCGTGAAAAAAGCCGCCGCTAAAAAGCCGGCCAAAAAAGTAGCCGTAAAAAAAGCCGCCGTTAAAAAACCGGCGAAGAAAGCTTGTGCCAAAAAGGCTTGCTGCAAAAAAGCCTGCGCCAAAAAAACGGTGAAAAAAGCGACCGTAAAAAAAGCCGCTGCCAAAAAACCGGCCAAAAAAGTGGCCGTAAAAAAAGCCGCCGTTAAAAAACCGGCCAAAAAAGTAGCAAAGAAAAAATAATTTAGTACCCCAAAAACCCGCCCTTTTTTAGGGCGGGTTTTTTGTTGGGTAAAAACGGATGGTTACTGTTTAGGCATTGGCGGAAACAGTTAAAATTTACAATAAGCCTATCTGGCACAAACGACGCAGGTTGCTATTTGTAAAGCCTTTTCTATTTGATAAAACCCCACTCTATCAAGAGCGGGGTTTTTCTTGCCGGAAAGTGTTTATCAGGACGGAGTTATAACGGTTGTTTAAAATCTTCCCCGATGATAATGCGCACATCGCAAATGGCGGTGCCTTGTTTTTCCGATTCTATTTCGCTGTTGACGCCGATGGCGGTGGTCAGCTGTTTAATTTGTGCCAATCGGCCGGTATAATCTACAATGCGCGTTTTGGGCTGGTGCGGGCCGGGGTAATTGTCATATTGCAGTACATCCACTTGCAAAAGCCCTTTCTGGCTTTGGTCGCGCAGGTATTGGGTTAGTTCCAGTGCGGCACCTTTCCTGCCGGCTCCGTTTAAAATTTCCACAATAAGCGGGCGGTCTTCTACTGCCAGAGGGGCACGGTCTTCCACCGGTTCGGCGATGTGGTCCTCCGGCACGGCAGATTGTTTCTTTTTAGCGGTTTTTTCGCCGGCGGTACGAACGGTAAAATCGGTTATTTCCAAACGGCTTAAATCCATTGCGTACAATAAAAACTCCGCCGGCCGCAGGTTGGTGCGTTTGTCGTGCAAGGCCGCAACATATTGCCAAAATGCCTCAAAAGCCAGCAGCGGGTTGTAGCGCCAGTTTTCCAGCGTATATTTAAAGCGGCGCCAATATTCGTCTTTTTTTAATGTCTTGGGGATAAAATAACGCACCTGCTGTACTTCTATGCCGGCAGTGTCAAATAAATTTTGGGCATTTTCCAGCGGGTCTTTTGGCAGTTTGCGGCGGTTGACGGTAGTCAGGCGTACTTTGCGCGTCGCCGGATTGTACGAAGCTGCCATCGCCGGCTGGGTTAAAATAGCCGTGTATATGGTTTCATCCTGCCGCTGGGCCAGTACGCGGGCCGCTTGGGAATGAAACTGCACATAAGCCGCCCAGCCTGTTAAAGCCAGCAACAGTACAAGCAAAAATTTTTCTGTTATTTTGCGCATTTTACCAGGTGATTCCATAGTTCTATCCCCACGGGGCAGAGCCATTTTTGGCTGTCAATGGTGAACCATAATTTACGGTTTGCGGCATAGAGCAGGGCTTTTTCCAAGTCCTGTGCGGCCAGTGTGCGAATGACAAACGCATCTTTATATTTGCGGTCTTTGGAAGAAATGTCCGCCACAAATAAAATTTTGCTCAGTGTGGTCATTTTCAGGCTGCCCAGCGTATGTTCGGCAATGGCGGCCAGCACGTCCTTTTCTTTTACACCGAACTCGTGCTTGGCCAGCCAGGCGGATACATAAGAATGCAGCAGAGCAGGCTCAAAGTGGCAGATGTCTTCAAAATAAGGCACTTTAATTTTATGCTCTTTGCAAAAAGCAATCAGCTCCGGACCGGAGAACCCTTTCCCCGCGTCGTGCATAATACCGGCCTGTACGGCTTTTTCAACGGGTACTTCGTAAATATCGCTTAAAATAGCGCACAGTTCCGCCACTTTTATGGAATGTAAGTAGCGGTTTGGTTTTAAATGGGCTTTCAGCCAGCGATGCACTTCCAGCCCGTATAAATCATTTTTAAGAATGATCTGGGCCACTTCCGGCACCACTTTGTCTTCCGGCACGGCCCCGCAGGATAAAATATGCGCCCGCACCCGCGTGGAAGACATTTTGGGAAATTGCCCCGGCAAAAACAAGTGTCTGAAATCGGCCTTGTGTTCGCTAAAGCCCTTTCTCTTTCCGGCCACCACGGTGGCGTATTGGAAAATATATTCGGGGTTTTTCCATTCGTGCAAATCGTTAAGGCAGTCGGTGCCGACGAGCAGAAAAATTTCCGGCTCTGTATAGCGCTGGCGCAAATATTGCACCAGCTGATAGGAATAGGTCTTGCCGCCGCGGCGCAGTTCATAATCGTCAAAAATAATATTTTTGCCCAACGGCGCAAACGCGGCCTTGGCCATTTGCATACGCAGTTTAAACGGCGTGGGGGACTTGGCTTTAAAAGGAGAATGATAAGCCGGCACGACGTGCGCCGCGTCGGGCTTAATAATTTGCAGGGCCTTTTTTAGCACGGCAATATGGCCTTTGTGTACGGGGTCAAAACTCCCGCCGAAAACAAGCACTTTCATAGTTTTTATTATAGCAATAAGCAGTCTTTTTTATCCTTTCATCCGTATACGCGAAAGGAACAGGGCCGACATACCCAAAATCAAAAACGCCACAAAATACACCGTTGCCGCGGCAATGGCGGATATTCTGGTAACGGCAAAAGCCAAAATATTAAAAAATACGCCGGCCCCCGTAAATAAAAGCAGGGTTTCGTTTTTGGAAAAGCCTATTTTCATCAAGCGCAAAGCGGCGTGGTCATTGCTGGCACAGAGGGGGTTTTTGCCTTTGCAGAGGCGCATAAGGACAACAAAACCCGTATCAAACAGTGCAACGGCCAAAATAAGCAGCGGGGCCAAAAAGCCCAAGTTGGAATGTTCACTGTAGCCCGTGCCCATAGAAAGAGCCGCTATTATAAAACCCAGCAGCGTGCTGCCGCTGTCGCCCAGAAAAGTTTTCACGCGCTGGCTGTGATTGTAAGGCCAAAAGCCGGCGCAGGCACCCAGCAGTGCCGCGGCGCCAAAATTGACGTAAATAAATTCGGACGGCAGTGCAATAACAGCCAGCCCTAAGGCGCATACGGCCGCTTGGCTGACGCAAAGCCCGTCGGAAATATCCAGCAGGTTAAACGCATTGGTAATGCCGATGACCCATAAAAAAGTTAACAGGTACGAAAGCCACGCACAGTCAAACAAACTGATGTGTACGCCGTAATAAAGCAGCAAGCCCGTGGCGGCGGCTTGGCCTATTAAGCGCAGGGTGATGCTCAACCCTTTGGGTTTTTTAAAATCGTCCGCCAACCCCAGCGCAAAAATCAATAACCCGCCCCACAAAATGCCGCGCAGGCTATGTAAAGTGCCGGAAGGGAATGCGGTCGTCAGACGGATAAAAAGCAGGCTGGCGGCTAAACCGGCCAAAATGGCACAGCCGCCCACCAAGGGAACGGGCTCGGCGTGTTTTTTTAGCCCGCAGGGTACGTCCAATAAACGATTGCCCAGCCATTTGCGCAACAAAGGCAGCACGGCTGCCGTAACAAAACAAGCTAACAAAGCGGAAAGCAGGTAAAGATATAAGGTATCCATATATTTATAATATAATATTACAAGCGTCCCGTCACAGAAGAGGCAAAGAACATATGAAAAGAGTATTTTTGTTATTGGTATGGCTGTTTTTTATGGGCGGCTGTGCCGGACTGGAACTGAAAAATTTTTGCGATGCACAGCATTTGCAGCGCCCCTCTTTTTTTGAACGGGGGGAGTATTTGGCCGCTTTTCGGGTAGCCCTGCACGCCAAAGGCAGCGAGCTGCAAACCCTGCTGCAGATTAAAAAGACGGACGAAAACACCTATCAGGCCGTTTTGTTTGCCGCGGCGGGCGGTTATAAATTGCTGCAGGCCCGCGTGACGGAGCAAAACGTGACGTTTGAATATATTGCAGAGCCGGCTGATGCCGCGCTCGTGCGGGAAAAGGCCGCCAGTTTTTTGACTTTGCTGCTTTTTCCGCCGTCGGCCTATAAGTCTTGCCGCGAAAAAGACGGCCGCCGCACCGTAACTTATGGCGGCGCCTTTGAGGTGCAATATCTTTATTTGCCGGGGCAGCTGTATCCGCGTTCGGTAACGTATCGCAAAAAGTTCGGTACGGTCCGTATGAATTTTGCCGAATATACCGCCCAAGCGGTCGGTGCCGTGCCGCAATATGTGTATTATGCAGACGGATCTGCTCAGGCGGATTTAGTTTTGCTGACACTAAAAAAGTAAGGGGTCTTAGCCCTTTCGGGCCGCCTGTTTTGGCCGCTGCGGCGCTTCCCGCCAAATGTTTATAGCCCCTCCGTTTCGGACGGGGTATTTTTCGGTATTTTGTGTGTAGCGACAAGCTGCAAACGGGCAGACGATGCCTATAGCCTTGACTCGTTTTTTTTTTTTGATAAATTTTGCGTATGAGCAAAATTTATCAAAAAACCACTTCCGACGTAAAAAACCTCACTAAAGGCAAAACAGGCGGTTTTACACTTATAGAACTTTTGGTGGTGGTGCTGATTATCGGCATTTTGGCGGCGGTAGCTTTGCCGCAGTATAGAATGGCTGTATATAAGGCGCGTTTTGCCCAATTACAAGTAGCGGCTCAACCCATTATGCGCAGCTTTGAGCGCTATTATATGCAAAACGGAACGGCGCCTACTTCGCTGGATGAGCTGGATATTGGCAAACCGAATACTTCCAGTTTGCAAATTATAGTGGTGGGTTCGGGAAGCGGCAGCATTCCTTTAGACCACGTGCGTTTTCAGATGCCGGGTAAGTTGCCGGGGTTATATTACCAGTGGTATCCCTATGTAGGGCACCAAGCCCATTGGATAGGCAAACACTACTGCAATGTGGAGTCTGCCAACGAAACCACACGGGAACTGGCCAAGAAAATTTGCCGAGCCGTATCCGGAAGAGAACCGGACAATTGTGGCACTTATGGTTGCCGTTATCCGATGGACTGAAAGTTTGTCTGTTTGCCGTTGGCTTATCCTAAAGAAAAAGCCCCGCGTTGCACGGGGCTTTTTACGTAGAAAAAGAGCTGAAAATTTATCCTTTGGTGTTGTCAAAAGGTTTGTGGTTGATAAAGCGTTCGGAATGGTCGGTGGCCTTGTCCAGCTCGTTTTTGAGCTCTTTGGCCACGGCTTGCATATCGCTTTCTTCCGTTACGTAAATGGCTTTACCGTAGCTTAAGGCCGTGCTGCCAAACGGAAGCGGCACGCGCATTTTGTCCCAAGAGCCGGCTTTAAACTTGTGGCTTAGTGCCGTGCCCACGGGAATGATAGGCAGCCCCGTTTTTTTGGCCAAAAACAAAATACCTTGCTGTACCTGATAAATCGGCCCGCGCGGGCCGTCGGGCGTGAGCATCGGGTGATAGCCGGCTTGGGCAATATTCATCAGTTTAATCAAAGCGCGCGCTCCGCCGCGGGTGGTGCTGCCGCGCACGGCTTTCATCCCAAAGCGGGGCAGCACGCGGGCAATGTATTCGCCGTCGTCGCTAAGGCTGATTAACGAACAAATTTTCTGGCCGCGGTACGGATAGAGCAAAAAGAGCTGTTGATTATGCCAAACTGCAAAAATAAAGTTTTTGCCTTCTTTTTCCAGCTGAAGGGCTTCTTCTGTTTTAAACCAATAAATGCGGGTGGTCCACCCCAAAAATATCGTGTAAAGATAAATGGCGGCGGAACCGAAGACGTGTTTCCAGGAAACTTTTTTCTTTTCCAGAGATGTTGGCTTGGGCATTATTTTTTTCCTTTACGTTTTTTCTTTTGCCACGGAATAATAAATACGGCGCTGGCCTGCGGGCAAAGCACGCCTTCCTGCACGGAAAGATCTATTTTTTCAGACTGAATGCTGGCAAGCATTTGCGGCAAAATCTTTTCTGCCGTTTGGGCATTTAGGCGCGGGGCTTCTTTAAAAAGTTTCGGTTCCGGCGCCAGCCCCAGTTTAGGCACATACACAAATTGCGGTTCAAGAGCTTCGCATTCTTCTTTTTCCGCCTGTTCTTTGACCAAATCGGCCACGAACAATACGGCGGTGCGCAAAAACTCAAATAATATCGTTTGTGCCGCCAGCAGTTTGGCTGATTCAAAAGGGACTATATAGTCGGTCGCTTTTTGGCCCAGCGTAACGGCGCAGACGCTAAACATTCCTTCGGCAGAGACAATTTGTTCGCCAAAGTCCCAAAGGGCGTTTTCGGTAAATTCATACACGGTGCCCGGGTCCAGCTGTTTGGCAAGGTCCAGCACAAAGCGGGTTAGTTCAATTTCCCCGTTTAAACCGGCGGCGGGCAAATTGAGCCCCATACGCAAGATTTTACGGGTAATTTCTTTTTGACGCGTGCTGATTTTAAAACGTTTAATTTTTCTCATTTTTACAAATCGCTTTTTTTATCAGCCCTCTTGGATAAGAAGGTTCACAAAACAAGCGCTTTTTGTAAACCGGACGCAGCTTGTTGCTGCGTCCGGTTTAAACAAAGTTTTATCTTCTGTTTCTGCGGCTTTTGCGCACGGATTTTTTATGCGGTGCCGCGTCGGAAGACGCCGCCGGAGCGGCTTCTTTGGCAACGGCCTTTTTTACGGCCGGTTCTATTTTGCGGGCCGGTTTGGCTTCTTCTCTGCTTTCGCCGCCGTGCGACCACACATACACCAAAGGCGTGGTCAACGCAACGGTGGTGTAGAAACCGCAGATACAACCCACCAGCATAGCAAAGGAGAAGGAGTTAAGCGCTTCTCCGCCGAAGAAATACAGAATGAATAACGCACCCACTACCGTAATGGAGGTAATGACCGTGCGGGAGAGCGTTTCGTTAATGGAGAGGTTAATCAGTTCCCCTAACGAAGAACGCGGATGCAGGCGCATATTTTCGCGGATACGGTCAAAAATGACGATGGTGTCGTTGATGGAGAAACCGGCCACCGTCAGGAAGGCCGCCACCACCACCAGGTCAATTTCGCGCTGCGTAATGGCAAACGCCACCGCCATAACAAACAAGTCGTGGAACAGGGCAATCACGCCCGAGGTGCCCCACAAAATGTTGCTGAAGCGGAACGCCACGTAAATGATGATGAACACCAACGAAAGGATAATGGCCCACGCGGCGCGTTCGGTCATATCCTGCCCCACGGCGGGGCCTACAAAGTTGGTTTGCTGCACCACATACGGTACGTTAAGCGTATCCAAGGCTTTTTCCACGCCGGCTTGTACTTCGTCAATATTGCCTTCGGCGCCTTTTTCGCGCACGGCGTAGGTGTTGTCCCCGTAGGACTGCAGTTCAGATTCGCTGCCCGTCAGCGTCAGGGCTTGGCGGATTTTGGACATTTCCACGGGTTGTTCAAACTTTACCTGCACCATCGTACCGCCGGTAAAATCTACGCCCATATTCAGCCCTTTGGTGGCAAACAAGAAAATGCCGACCACAAAAATCAGGGCAGAGATGGTGAAATATACTTTCCTGTATTTAAGGAAATCAATGTTGGTTTTCGGGAAAAAAGTCATCATAAGCTGATCTCCTTGGGGTTAGACGTAAGCATCAGTTCATACATAGCGCGCGTGACAAACACGGCCGTGAACAAGCTGACGGTCAAACCGATAATAAGCGTTACGGCAAAGCCTTTTACCGGCCCCGTGCCGAACTGCAGCAGACAGCAACCCACGATGATGGTCGTGATGTTGGAGTCAAAAATAGCAGACCACGCTTTATCGTAACCCAGCTGAATAATGGTGGGTATGGGTTTGCCGGCCAGTTTTTCTTCTCTCATACGTTCAATGATAAGCACGTTGGCGTCAATGGCCATAGCCAGTGACAAGATGATACCGGCAATGCCGGGCACCGTCAGCGTGGCGGAGAAATAGCTCATAATGGCCATCATCAAAATAAGGTTCAGAATTAAAGCCGTATCGGCAATAAAACCGGCCCATTTGTAGTAGATGATCATAAACAGCAAAATGGCAATCAGCGCGTACAGAGAAGCACTCAACCCCGATTTAATGGAGTCTTCGCCCAGCGTCGGCCCGATGGTGCGTTTTTCAATCACGCGCACGGGGGCGGGCAAGGCACCGGCTTTAAGCACAATGGTCAGCTGGCGGGCTTCTTCCAGCGTAAACGTGCCGGAAATGCGGCCTTCTTTGCTGATGCGGCTTTGCACCACGGGGGCGGACTGGATGGTGTTATCCAGCACAATGGCCAGTTGTTTGCCAATGTTGGAACCGGTCAGCGCGCCGAATTTTTTGGCACCTTCTGCATTGAAGGAAAACGCCACTTCGGGGTAACCGTTTTCGCCGTACATCGTCAGGTGGGCATCGTCCAAATCGGCCCCGGTGACTTTGGCCACTTTGTCTACTACGTTATAGCCGCCGTCTTTGGTGCGGAAAATGGTATAGCCTTCGGGCAGCAGTTCGGCCACCTCGGGCTTTAAAACGCCGTCTTGGTCGTACGGTTCTTCCATACTTTCCAATTTGGTAATGGCTTTTTCGGCCGCCGTGGTATCGTTTTTGACGATATGGAACTCAAGCATAGCCGTTTTGCCGATCAAGGCTTCGGCCGCGGCGGGGTTGGCCACGCCGGGCAGCTGCACCAAGATCCATTTATCACCCTGACGGGTAATCATCGTTTCGCCCACGCCGTATTGGTCAATGCGGTTGCGGATGATTTCAATGGCGCGCGCCATCGCTTCGTTAAGCGGTTCGCGGTCGCTGAGTTTGCTTACGTCCAGCTCCAGCAGCAGGCTGCTGCCGCCGCGCAAGTCCAGACCCAGGTTAAGCATACGCTGCGGGCGTTCTCCCATAGCTTCCAACTTTTCGCGTTCGGCAGTCGGTTTGGAATACCAGCGATAGTTGGGGTAAATCAAAGCCAAAGAGCCCAGCAGTACGACGATAATGACAATCCATTTAATGGCCAGCGATTTGGACATTATTTGGCTCCTCCTTTGTTAACAGGCGTTGCATTGGTCAGGAACCCTACAATGCCCGATTTCAAAACGGTTAGTTTTACATTTTCGGCTACTTTTACTTCCAGGGCGTTGTCTTTGAAACCGACGACTGTGCCTACAATACCGCCCGGCAAAATAACGCCGTCCCCCTTTTGTAAAGCATCCACTTTGGCCTGTCTTTCGGCCTCACGTTTCTTTTGCCCGCGGCCGGACCAGAAAATCATGACCATAATTATAATAATCATGAGCATAAAAAACAGGTTGCCGCTGCTGGCTTGTGCTGCTGTGTTCATGCTGCCTCCATAATTAAAAAGTAAATATACGGATACGTAAAGATTTTAGCATATTTGGGCCTCTATACGGGCAGGCCGGAGCTTCCTATGCTGGTTTTAGAAATTTCTGCCCTTGTTAAAATACTTTTTTTTATTATAATACTTATATGTTAAACATTAATTTTAATCATAGAATAGTTGATGGTAAACACCCGTCCAGAGGTTTTACGTTAATAGAACTTTTGGTCGTGGTACTGATTATCGGCATTTTGTCTGCTATTGCTTTGCCGCAATATCAAAAAACGGTACGTCGTGCCAAAATGCCGGAGGGTGTCCTTTTGTTGCGTGATGCGGCCAAAATGCTGGACGTATGCCGTCTGGCAAGAGGGGAGGAGTGCCAATTGGAAGATGCCGGAGTTAAATTCCCGGGTGCTTTTAATGAAAACTGTGGCGGCGGCTATAAAGGAGGATGCTGGTACACCAACTCTTGGATTTATGAACCGGACGGAGAAGCCTATTTAAACGAAGGTTACTCCTTAGATGAATTTGATTTTTGGAATTCTCCGGTTACGCTTACTTTGAGATATATGAATAATAAAACCGAGGTTTGGTGCTGCGGAGACGAAAATTTGTGCCGTTCCCAAGGTTTTACGGAAAGGGCCGGTTTGCCTGCTTGCCTTAAGTGAATAGCCAAATTTTCTTTTATAGGGGCTCCTTGTCTGCAGACAGGGAGCCTTTTTATATGCGGCAGAAAAGTCTTGGCCCGTCACCAAACACGAATAAGAGCGACAGGGAAATTATTTGAACAGGGCCCTTTGCAGAAGTCCTTTGTTTTGTGTCGGCAGACACAAAAATACCCGTTGCGGCGGAATTGTTTGGCATAAATTCCTGTTGACTGTTTTTTAAAGGTGCACATTTTTTTGATAAAATTTGCCTATGAGCAAAATGTATCTAAAAATGATTCCCGCCGCGCAAAACTTTTCTGGCGGCATTTTAAAGCAGTTTTTGGGGGGCTTTGTGCTTCCCCAAAGCCATTCCCTTCGCGGCGCGGGCGGTTTTACGCTTATTGAATTGCTGGTTGTGGTGCTGATTATTGGCATTTTGGCAGCGATAGCGTTGCCGCAGTATCAAACGGCGGTGGACAAAAGCCACTATGCCAAATATATGGCTTTGGTGGACGGAATAGTAAAAGCCCAAGAAGTGTATTATATGGCAAACGGAGAGTATGCCACTACATTTGAGGAGTTAGACATTCAGTTGCCTTCCTCTTATAAATTGCTGAGCTCCAAGGGGGACAGCGGCGGAGAGTGCTTCGGCAACAACGGCTGGAACGGCGGACAAATATGCACGGGACCGATATCCACTTTTGCAGAGCCTTTTGGTGCGGCCCGGATGCAGTATTTTGCGAAGTATCAAAATTCCCAATGGAACGGCCGGCGTTTTTGTACGGTAAACGAAAGCGCCGAAGAAGCCCCGCGCTGGATTCGCCTGTGTCAAAATTTCGGGAAGGAAATATCCGACAGAGTTTACGCCCCCAGTTGGCGAAATTGGGAAATGTAATTTGACGGATATCAATAAAACCGCCGCTTTAAAGCGGCGGTTTTTGTTTGTCTTCAGTTTGCCGTCCAAAACGTGCGGATAAGGTCTATCACCGGTCGGTCCTGCGGCTTTTGTGAGTTAAGGGCAATAATATTAAAGCCTTCGTCCGTGCTGACTACCACATAGTCTTCCTTTACGTCAAAAACGGTTCTTTGTTCTTCTAAATCAAACAAGCTGTGCCCGAAAAAACCTTTGGGTTGGGGCAGGTTTAGCAGGTCCATTACCGTGGGGGCGATGTCCAGCTGGCTGGCCAAGGCTGCCTGTGTGAGCGGTTTTTTTAGCGGGGTGCGGGTAATAATGGCAAAAGGAATGCGGTCAAACACCCGTTTATAGGGCTTAAAGAGTTTGTTGGTAGGCGTGTTGGAATAGGACGGGTGGTCGCCGGTTACCAGCACCAGCGTTTGCTCGTCCATCAGTCCCTTTTCATCCAGCAGACGCAGGAAAAGGGCCAAGTCCTGCCCGGCGCGGGCATAGGCGCGGGGCATTGTAGGGACGTCGTAAAAGCGGGCGTCTATTTCTTCATATACTTGGCCCAAATAGTCCAAACGCCCAAGCGGAACGTGGGTGTCCACCGTCAGCAGAGTCAAAAAGGTCTTTTGGTCTTTGTTCTGCTGCAAATATTCGGCGGCATATTCATAGAGCTTTCTGTCGGTCAAGCCCCACCATTCAATATAGGGTTCGTAGGCATCCAGCTTATCAAAAAAGTTCCGTCCGCGCACGACGTCAAACCCCGCCTGATGAAAGAGCAGGTTTTCGTCCATATAATTTTCGTTGGCACCGCGCAAAAAAGCCGTGTGAAACCCCTGTTTTTTAAGTTCTTTTACAAACGAAACGGGGTAGCCGTTTTCATAATTTAATTTGGCATTGGGATGAGAAGAAAAAATAACCGTCAGCCCATAGAGCGTGGAAAGCGTTACCGTGTGCAGCGTGGCGGAGGGGTAGCGCTGAAAAATGTGGTCATATGTTTGGCTGGCCTGCGGCGGAATGAGCGGGTTGAAACGGTGCATATATTTGGCCGACAGACTTTCGGTGGCAATTAAAATGACGCGTTTGTATTCTTTGCCTATGCCCGTGTTGCGGGCGGTAAACACATTGTATTGGCGGGCCGTTTGGGCCACGTCGGGGGGCAAATCAGGCGTGATTTGCGCCTTAAGCTGCGGGGCCAGCAGGGCGCGCAGCGTATAAACGGGAGAGGGGGGCATTAAATAAGCCGTCAAAAAATCGTTGGGTTTGGAAAGCAAAGCAAGCGGATTAAGCCAAGACAAACCCAGCAAAATAATCATACATAGCGCCAGTTGTTTGGCGGCCGTTTTGCGTGCAGGCGCCACAAAAAAGCGTTTTACGCTAAACAGACAAAAAAGCAAAAATACCGTTAAATACGACAGTGTGCGCCAGTCGGTCAAAAAGGCGTAGTCGCCGCCTTCCATCGTGTCTAAATATTTGGCGCCAAAGCGTTCTTTAAAATACCACAAAAGCACCATATCGGCCGTGCAAGCCAAATAATAGGCGTACAAAAACAGCGCCAATATCCATTTGTTTTTAATGCCGATTAGGTTTAACAACGCAAGACACGCCCCCAAAAAACAAAACTCCACCGCCAGCCGCGCCGTCAGCGCGCAGCCCCATACGGCAGGGGAGGCTACCTCCAGCTGGTGCAGCCCAAAACAGGTTAAAGCCAAAGCCGGCAACGAAGCCACCAGTAACAGTTTATAGTTGTTTTTTAAAGAAGCGTATAAATCACGTAGAAAATGCATATTTGCGCCAAGGCAGGCGTACCCCTTAATTTGATATACTTAATTATATAAATTAAAGCGGTTTGCCCGCTGAAGGATACTTATGGAAAACAAAGAACTGGAAACAAAACGGCATTCCTGCGCCCATATTATGGCCGCCGCCGTACAGCAGTTATTCCCCGGTACCAAACTAGGCATCGGTCCGGCCGTGGAAAACGGCTTTTATTACGATTTTGACTGTCCCCATACGTTCACGCCTGAAGATTTAAAAACCATTGAAACGAAAATGAAGGAAATCATTAAGGCGCGCATCCCCTTTGAATGCAAACATATGAGCAAGGCCGAAGCCAAAGCTTTCTTTGAAAAGCGCGGCGAAACCTATAAATTGGAATTGCTGGAAGATTTGCCGGACGGCGAAATTACCGTCTATACAACCGGTGACTATGCCGACCTGTGCCGCGGCCCCCACGTGGAGCACACGGGCAAAATTGACAATTTTAAACTGGCCTCTATTGCCGGCGCGTATTGGCGCGGGGACGAAAAACGCCCTATGCTGCAGCGTATTTACGGCTTGTGCTTTAACGATAAAAACGAGCTGAATGCCTACGTCAAACAGCAGGAAGAAGCCGCCAAACGCGACCACCGCAAACTGGGGCCGGAGCTGGATCTGTTCAGCATTAACGACAATGTGGGCCCGGGGCTGATTTTAATGCACCCCAAGGGCGGTATGCTGCGCAAAGTGCTCGAAGACTGGATTAAAGACGAAAATATTAAACGCGGCTATGATATGGTCTACAGCCCGCATATTGCGCGCCTGCATTTGTTTGAAATCAGCGGGCACGCGGGTTTTTATTCCGACAGTATGTTCCACCCGATGGAAGTGGACGGGGATAAATATCAGATTAAACCGATGAACTGCCCCTTCCACGTAGAAATTTATAAATCTAACCTGCGCAGCTACCGCGATTTGCCGCTGCGCTACTCCGAGCTGGGCACCGTGTACCGCTACGAACGCTCCGGCGCTTTGCACGGGCTCTTGCGCGTGCGCGGTTTTACGCAGGATGATGCGCACATTTTCTGCACGCCTGAACAGGTGGAAGACGAAGTAAAACAATGCTTTGACTTTGCAATGCACATCTTTAAAACGTTCGGCTTTGAAAAATACGCCGTAGAACTTTCCACGCGTGACCCGCAGCACCCCGAACATTTTACCGGCAAGGTAGAAGATTGGGAACGCGCCGAAAACGCCCTGCGCCACGTGCTGGACAGCAACAACATCCCTTACACCACCCACGCGGGGGAAGCCGCTTTCTACGGGCCGAAAATTGATATTAAGGTGATGGACGCCATCGGCCGTTTGTGGCAGTTGTCCACCATCCAGTTTGACTTTAACCTGCCCGAGCGCTTTGACCTGGAGTTTGTGGCACCCGAAGGACGCAAACGCCCCATTATGGTGCACCGCGCGATGTTTGGCAGCATTGAGCGCTTTATCGGCGTGATTATTGAGCATTACGCCGGCTGGTTCCCGCTTTGGCTGGCGCCGGTGCAGGCTAAAATCTTAACGCTGACGGATGACCAAATTCCCTACGCCAAAGAAGTGGCTCAACAAATGCGTGCGGCCGGTTTGCGCGTGCAGTTGGATATCCGCCCCGAAAAACTGGGCCTTAAGATTCGCGAAGCGCATATGCAGCGCATTCCCTATTCCCTGGTCATTGGCGCCAAGGAAGCGCAGGATAAAGCCGTTACGGTGCGTTTGCGCGACGGTAAGAACTTGAACGGTTTGCCGTTGGCTGACGTGATTGCTAAAATGAAGCAAGAGGTGGAAAGCCGCAGCCTGACAAACCTGCTGAAGTAATTTTAAAACACAAAACCCCGCGTTTTAAAGCGCGGGGTTTTTTTATGTATGGCTGATAGCTATTTGACGTAAGAACTCGGTTTTTTGAGTGTCATTTGCTTTTCTGCTGCAGATTTTAAATGGACCGATATATCCTTTCTGATGATACGACCCAAATCTACTTGGGGGTAAAATTGCAGCAGTTTCTTTTCCCAAGCGGAAGCTTCTTTGATATAGGTTTGCGGCATTTTAACGGAAAAGCCTCCCCAAATCGGTTTGCGCAGGCCGAGCTTTTGAATAAAAAGATTAGTGTACGTGTTCAAAATGTCTTCCATTTTGCGACATTTTTGTTCTTCAGCGTGGCAAGCATACGCTTTTTGAGGGTTTGTGTAGGAATAGTATTGGTCGGGATGTTCCCGGTCGTATACGAAAATAAAACCCTGGGTTGAATTGTCCGAGCCGTTGAGGAAAAAGTTATAAACAAAATTGTAGCCGTTATGTAAGTAAGCCAAAAGATAGACCAGTTTTCCGTTTTCGTCGGTAATGTAAACCTGGCCGGGAAGGTTAGTGAGGCCGTTGTTGGCGCGCAGAGCTAATGTAAAGCCGCCGGAGGGGAGCGGAAAATAGGTAATAGACGACGCTGCAGAAGGAATTTCCTTTTGTTCTAATACCTTATCTGACGTAAAACTTCTGATTTGATAAGAAGCATTTTTCTCGGGACGGAAGGGGGAATAATTTTCCGCAATATACGGGCAGTCAACGGGGGCTTGGATAATTTTATAGATTTCCCCCGGGTTAGAAGGCGTAATGCGGGTGATACTGTGCGTGGTGCCGTCCTGACAAAAAGTATAGACGGTGCGGCTGTCATTGTAATCTATATAAAAGGGCTTGCGGTTTAACTGTCTGGCATTTTTAAACGTCCGTTGGGCAGAACAGAAAGAGGAAAAGGAAATGTCCGGCAATGGCAAATGTTGCTTTGTGGCGGCAATATACAATGCATTAACCACGGCGTCTGCATCATCGCAAGTCAAGGTATGCTCATCCTTCATAATGGAGGGCTGGGCCCCGCTTCCGAACATTGTATTGTCGGGGCGGAATTCCTCGTCATATAAGTCTTGCATACGCAGGGAATGCCCTATTTCGTGGGTCAGGTAAGATGAAATAGGGAGGCCTTTGCTGTTTGTTTTGACATAAATTTTCATATTCTGTGCAAAAAAACAACCGCCCGACCCGCGGCCGCAAGAAGAACGGGTGTCCTGATTGTCAAAATAAAAAGTGATATCAGGCTGTTGATCGGTTAAAACATAATTTTTGGTTTGGGCGCCAAAACGAATAGCTTCCAGCAGTGGGGCCAATTGTTCTTCCCTGGAAGGATCTAAACGGTTAAGAACATTTTGAAACCAAGAAGCAAACACAGCCGAAACGACCGTTTGAGAGGGGGAGGCTTCTTTTTTTATTTGAAAACGGACAGGGCTTTGGCGGATGATTAAATCAGAAATATATGCTTTGGATGTATTGTCCTGTGCTTCTATAACGTGGGGAACCGCTGCCGCTATGGACGGAAGTGTACACAATACAGAGGAAAAGATTACAGCCGCTATATAGGTTTTCATATTTTAATTATATATCGCGCAAGAATGAAAAACGAGGGTCAAAAGACCCAATTGAGGCCTAGTACTTTGGAGAAACAAGGACACAAAAAAGCCCGCTGGATGCGGGCTTATAAAAAAACAAAAAACATTACGGAATAGAGTCCATAATTTTGCGCAGTTCTTCTTCGCTTTTATCGCGTACTTCCACTGTTTTTTCTTTCCCTTTTGCGCCCTTTACGATGATGATTTGGTCTTCCCGTACGGCAAAGAAATCGGCCAAAAAAGTTTTCATAATGGCATTTGCGGCATCATCGTCCACTTTTTTGTTTTTTATTTTCATCCGCAGTACGCTGCCAATGCGGCTGATGATTTCGTTGCGTCCCGAAGTAGGTATGACGCGGACCTTTATAATCATATTCCCTCCAAATGTCAGGCAAACAGTTTACTGCCTACCCTAGGCAGCGTGGACCCCTCTTCCACGGCCACCTCAAAATCGGCGCTCATTCCCAAAGACAAATATCTTTGGGGCAGGGAAAGCGGAAAATCACGGTCAAAAGCCGTTTTTACCGCTTTAAATAACGGACGGAGTGTTTGCGGATCGTCCGTTTGCGGCGCAATAGCCATATAGCCGCACGGACACAAATACGGCAATTGTTTAAGTTGTTCAAGCAGTCGCGGAGCGTCCGTTAACGCAACGCCGGACTGGGTTTCCCTGTCCGTCAATTTAATTTGCACCAGCACGTACAGTTTTTTGGCCAATGCTTTGGCGTGCTCTTCCAAAGCCTGTGCTGTGCGTATGTCGTCTATAGAATCAATAAAATCAAACAATTTGGCAGCTTGGGCCGCTTTGTTTCTTTGCAAATGGCCAATGAAGTGTTTTACGGTGTTGTATTTTGCAAAAGAAGGAGTAGTCCAACGGGTAAAGGCCTGCTGCACGCGGCTTTCGCCAATATGGCGGACTTTGCCGGTATTCAGCAGAGCCAGCACATCCTCATCGGCGGCGTATTTGGTAACAGCCATTAAAGTAACGTCTTTTTCATTACGCCCGGCCCGCTGGCACGCACTGTAAATGGCGGCTTGTACATCCTGCAAATTTTTAGTTATTTTCTCTGCCGCATTCATAAAAACCCTTGACATATTATATCAAAATTTACTTTAATCATCAAATTTTACTTCTTCGTTTTCAGAAGGAAAAAGACAATTTGGAAAAGCAGTTTCGCGGCGGATTTCTGCATAAAAAAAGAGCCCTCCGTATTCCATAAATACGGAGGACTCTAGGTGCACTCTTTCATTTGGTTTCCTTCCCCGAAGGGTTGGCTTATAAGATCACAAGACAGTGAAACGTTTCTTGTAAACCGCCACAACACACGGCGCGCTTCTTCGCACTCCATTCCATTCCGGTCTGAACCGAAGCGTACGCACCGTTTGGTGCTGCGGGCTTTTACTGCATTTTCAAGGAACATTTAATTTTCTGCTTCAAAGCCGCGTACTTATGCTTCACCGCTCTTCACGGTATCTGGCTGGCGCGACCCGACCAGTTTATACATACGCTGCCGCTTTACATCACCGGGTAAAACTGGCATCATACATACATTTTCTGCCCTGCATATCCCAAACCCCTTCTTCGGGGTTATTTATAGTATAAGTGTTTTTTGATAAAAAACAAGGGTTTCACACGCTGCGTATTCGCCGTACAATGGTGCCCAAAATGCGCGGATAGACGTTTGTTCCGTACAAAATGCTTTGCTTCTCTTTGTTCTTTACTATGCGTGCGGCGTAGGTTTTCTTTTTTTCGGCCAGCAGGGCTGTTTTGCCGGCTGCAATATCGGCCCCTGGTTTGATGAAACAGAGGTCGTCCTCATCGGCGGCGTCAGGCAGTCCTGCCGTTTTTGAGCGCACGATATATTTAGCGCCTTGGGCATAGCGGCGGGGAATGCTCCACCATTCAATGATTTCGCTTTCATCATATTGCGGATAGTTTTCCGGTATCGTGTTAAGAAAGGGCAAACGAACGCTGTTGCCTACGGGGGAGGCATCTTTGGCCGTTTGTTCGTCATTAAAATTATAGACGTAATCATCTTCTTTATCGCGCAAAGCCCCTGCAAAATGCGACAGTTTGGGGTCCGGATAGGTTGTGGAGGTATTATCAAACAGTTTTAACACGTCAAAAACCTCTATATTAAAAAGCTCCGCCATACGGGCAATATAGCCTTTGGAAGGATGTCTTTTGCCGGTGGCCCACAAAGCGGTAGTGGCGGTAGAAACGCCCAGTATTTTTGCTAACTTGGCTTGTGCCCCTCTTAAGACGCCGTTGTTCCATTTTTCAAGTTGTTTTTCAAATTTATTCATATTTTTCTCCTATACAAATAGAGATAAAACACAGGAAAAAAGAAAACACTTGACAAACGCTTACAAAACTTACTATACTAACAAACAAGAAGAAACCTTCGGGTTTGTTCTGCTTCCTGCGGACGGAAAGGCGCCGGCGAAGCGCCGTTTGGGGAAGAATCGGGTCTCCGATTCGGTATCATAGCCTTGTGATACGTTGTTCCCCGCTGTCCCGGCCGCATATTTCCTGTCAGATCTATGCGGTCTTATTTTAGCAAATAATTACAAGGTTGAGTTAGTAAAGTTAAAAATATTTTGCTTTGCGTGGTATTTGTATAGACAAGCCGGAAGCATATATTTGCAAACTTTACTAACTTAACGGTTAAGTTATGGAATATTGGGTGCGTCTGGTATTAAGTGCTCTGCTGGTGGTGGGGGTTTGTGGCTGCATAAATGAATGGCGGCATATGGACTGATTTGCGCGTCGGCGTCCTAGTTAATAAACGCGACCGCGGGGAGAGGCTTTGCCTCTCCCTTTCATTTCAGCAGCAAACCGCCAAAAATTCCGTTCACCAATTTCTTGCGTGTGACCTACGTCTGAAACGGACGCAATCTTTTGCTTCAACTAAGCATATTGCAAACCTATAGAAGAATACAGAAAAATGGACAAAAAATGGAGTAAACTGGAACTGGAAAATAATCTTTTTTATTGGGCCCAAAAAGAAAATATACCCTTACATTTCCGTAACGGCTGTTTGCACGTTTCCCAAAAAAATAGTTCTGCCCTTGTGCATCATTTGGCACGAATATATAACCGGTTTTTTGCAACGGAGAATCGATTGTTTTTGAAAGATGAAATAAAAATGCAACGCCGCGAATATATGGCTTTGGCTCTTTTAGAAGAAAAAGACTGCCAAAAGTATCCCGTTAAAAAAGCTTTTCATTTATCCGGAACAAAGCAGTCTAGCGTATTTTCCAAAATAAACGGGAAAGAAAAGTGGTGCTGAAAACGGGCCATATTTTCAGAGGACGGCTTAAATCTAAAGGCAGGGCATTGTTTCCGAAAGAGGGGCCAACCGTCAGCATAAAGTGTTTTTTGATGGCTTGTATTACGCCGGGCCGCGGCCTTTGCGGGCAAAAAACAGTATCTGTTTTTATATGGCAGAGGGTTTGCAGGCGGTGTTTATTTTCCAGCAATTGCCAAATGGCCGTTTCATCGCTCTCGGCCGACAGGGGCGTGCCCTGCAAGGTGGTGGATATGATTTCGGTCAGACCGCTTTTGGCAAGTTCTTCAATTTGCTCCAGCGTCAGGAGGTTTTGCCAAGGCCCGATTTCGGGCGCTTGCCAAGCATCATATTGGCCAATCAGTCCGGCCGGCAAAATGACGGAAGCCTGCAGCCGGTATTTTTGCAATAACGGAAAAACTATTTGATAAAAGCTCTGATAGCCGCCGTTAAAAACCAGCATAATGCCGTTTGGGGAAATATGACCTTTTATAACTTGACCGGGCAACAGCGAGAGCATATTCTTTTTTTGAAGGGTCTGAAAAAGCTTTTCCAGCTTTTTGGGGGAGATCCAATTTCTTTTATCTTTGCTGCAAGCGGGCGGCAGACCCACCTTGTTGATAAATAACACAGGCAGCTGCGCCTTTGGGCGGTGCAGAAGCGGAGCGAAAAACCAAACTGCTGCAAAAGCAATAATAAAAACCGGAATAAAAAAGAAACCAGACATTAGAATTTACTCTTCCCGCGGGTAATTTGCACGTAAAAATCGGTCAGTGTTTCGCCGCCGCGCGGAAAAGCACGCAATAATGTTTTTTTGCCTTTCCAAGGCCACGGATTAATACCCGGTTTAGTGCTAAAATCAAACTGATATCCCGCCCGAAAAACCAGCGGCCGTACCCGTTTGTCAAACCCGCCTGAGCCGAAAGGATAGCAAAATGCCAGACAGGGGACGCCCAAATGATCTTCCATTTCTTTTTTACTTTGAATCAGCTGACGCAGAATTTCGTCCTGCGGCAATTTGCGTAAACGGGCGTGATCCAACGTGTGAGAGCCAAACTGTACCAAGCCGCTTTGCTGCATTTGGCGCACTTGATCCCAAGACATATATCCCTTTTCTTGGCCGATGTAGCGGGTAATTAAAAAAATAACTGCTTTGACATTGTGTTTTTTTAACAGAGGAAAAAGATTTTCATAATTATCTGCGTGTCCATCGTCAAAAGTAAGCAGTACCGGCTTGGGCGGCAGTTTTTGTCCTGTACGGGCCGCGGCTTGTATTTCGTCCAGCCCGATAGGCGTAAAGCCGTGTTTTTTTAACATTTGCAGTTGTTCTTCAAAACGTTCGGGAGTAACGGTAAAAGGGAATTGTCCGTCTGCAGGCGCAATGTGGCCGATATGATGATACATCAACACCAGCAGCCCTTTGCGCACCGGCCGCCAAAACTGCCAGCGCCACGCGGCAGGCAGTAACAGCAGAAGGATAGCAATCCCCAGCCAAATCATTCGCAGTCCTTGCGCTGCAGCGCCCACAGCTTCATATATTTGACAAATACATAAAAAGAAGAAAACGACGCCCACAAAAAGCCGCGCATTCCGTCTAAAATACCGGCTTTTAATATATAACGCTTTATAAATTCAAACGGAATGGTAACCAATACAAAAAGCAGGTTAAACTTCCGTCCGTTTTTTTGCATTTGGCTGGCCGCCAAAGTAGTATACTTGTTAAATTTATTAAAATACGCCTCTATACTGTCGTAAGAATAATGGCAGATGGGGGCCTTCAGGCGGCCAATCGTCCCGTTTACTTTTAGCCCTTCGTGCACCAACCCGCCTTCGTAACGGGCTCCTTCCTTGCGCACCAAACGCAGATGATATTCTTTGTTGAGGCCGCTGTGCTTCATTTGTTTGCCTAAAAAATAGTTGGAAAAAGGAATATCAAAACCGGCGTGAGTCGTGCCCGCCAGCGTTTGTTTAATTTCTTGGCGCAACCGCGGGGAAAGTATTTCGTCCGCATCCAAATTTAACGCCCACGGCGTGCTTACTTTGGCCAGTGCAAAGTTTTTTTGGTTTGTAAACCCGTCAAAGGCCCGTTGGTATACCTGGGCGCCTGCTTCTTTGGCGATTTCAACGGTTCTGTCGGTGGAGAAAGCATCCACCACAATCACTTCGCTGACCAGTTCTTTGGCGCTGGAAATGCATTTTGCAATTTTGGCTTCTTCGTTTTTCGTAATAATAAAAAGGCTTATTCTGTTGGGCACGGTACGCTCCTTATTTATTTCATTTTATCATATCATACGGAAGGAAAAAATAAGCCCCGGGCTTTCTGCCGCCCGGGGTAAAAGGGGAACCGCTGCAGCAGGGTTTGGGACTGCAGCGGTTTGGGGGGATAAATCTGTTCCTGCTGACACATATAATCTAACATTTGCACGCAAAAAACCGACAGGGCCTTATGTCCTAATTCTTGTGTTTTTTGTGCCTAGAAGGGGTTGGGCCTTTTGTGCTATAATTTTTTGGGACTTATAAGACGGAGGTAAATGATGAAAAAAATTTTATTTTTGCTGATTCCTTTTTTAATCTCTGCCTGCCAGACGTTGCCTACGTCAACGGAATGGCTGGCCCGCGGGGACGGCTATTTTGCAGACGGCAAAACCCAGCAGGCTCTGAAAGCGTATAACAAAGCGTTGCAATTAAACCCCGATAACGGAAAAATATATGCCGCACGCGGGGCGGCCTACTTTTTTGTGGGTGATTATGCCGCCGCGCAGGAAGATTTTTTAAAGGTGCTTTCCATCAACCCCTATGAGGCGGATGCTTACTGCGCTTTGGGTTCTGCACTGGCCGCACAAGGGGACTATCCTCAAGCGCTGGAAGTGTTAAACTCGGCCGAGGTGTTGGCCCCCAATAAGCCGGAGATATTTTTCTCCCGCGGGGGAATTTATTATATGATCGGCAATTACGAAATGGCGGTGTCAAACTACACCAGCGTTTTGACTTTGCGTCCGGCGGCCGACGTGTACAATGCACGCGGGGCGGCCTATTTAAAACTGGGCAAAACCGACGAGGCCCAAAAAGATTTTGAAATGGCCAACAGCGGCAAAGTACCCGCCAAACTTAATGATTACTCTATGATAGACTGAGCTTTGCGCCAAAACAGCATTGCACGAAACGGAAAACTTTTGATATAATATTTATGTTCAATTTACGTCACCGTAGCTCAGCTGGTTAGAGCGAGCGTTTCATAAGCGCTAGGTCGGTGGTTCGAGCCCACCCGGTGACACTTTTAAAGCGCCCTGCAAGGCGCTTTTTTTGTGCCCTGACGGGGCGTAAAAGTGTTTTTCGTCCGTCGTAAAATTTGCTATAGTAGCAGTAATGAACGATACCCCTTTTTACGATGTGCTTGTCATTGGCGCCGGCGCCAGCGGCCTTATGTGCGCGCTGCAGTCGGCCCGCCGCGGCAAAAAAGTGCTTTTGCTGGAAAAAGAAAAACAGTGCGGACGTAAAATTCTGGTCAGCGGCAACGGCCGCTGCAATCTGACCAATGCCTTCGTGTGCGCTGCGGACTATCGCGGCAATACACAGTTGGCGCAAGCCGTTTTGCGGCACTTTCCTTTTCAAAAATGTTTGGACTTTTTTCATCAGCTGGGCGTGCTTACCGTTGAGGAAGAAAACGGGCGCATTTTCCCGCGTACGGGCAAATCTACCGCAGTGGCGGAAGCTCTGCGCCTGGCCTGTGCCGAAGCCGGCGTGGAGCTGCGTACGGAAAGTGAAGCCGTTAAAATAGAAAAGAAAAAAACTTTTAAAGTAACGCTGGCCGATGGACAAATGCTGCAAGCCAAATATTGCGTGCTGGCTTGTGGCTCTAAGGCTTACCCGCAAGCGGGCGGCAGCGAAAGCGGCTATAAACTGGCCCGTCAGGCGGGGCACCACATAACGCCGGTTTTTCAAACCCTGTGTGCGGTAAACGTAAAAGAAAAAGCCGTAGCCCGTTTGCAAGGGGTACGTGCGCAAGTAAAGGTAACGCTATGGCCTGGCACGCAAAAGGCGGTGTCCAATGAAGGCGAGGTATTGTTTACGGCTTACGGGCTTTCCGGTCCGGCGGTGTTAAACGTCAGCGGTTTTTTAGGTCCGCATTTGGCAAAGGGCGCGGTGCCGATAGCATTGGACTTTTTTGCCGACATACCGGATAAAGAAAAATTTGTACGTGCGCGTGCGGCGGCTTTCCCCGGGCGTAATGCCAAAGAATTTTTTGCCGGCCTCTTGCACGAAAATATTGCCAATTTGCTGATAGATTTTGCCGGTGTGCGTAAGAACCTGCCCGTCAGCCAGTGGACGGAAAACACCTTTAAAACCGTGGCAAAAAATATAGGCGCCTGGCCGTTTACGGTAACGGCCTTGCGGCCTTGGAGCGAGGCAATGGCCGCGGCGGGGGGTGTAAATTGCGCCGAAATAAACTATAATACTCTTGAGTCATTGTGCTGCCCCGGTTTGTATATATTGGGTGAATTGCTTGATGTGGACGGGCGCAGCGGAGGATTTAATTTACATTTTGCCTGGGGTTGCGGTTATACCGCCGCTCTGGCTATGCCGGAGGAGTGAGTTATGGCAGATATTGTGCGTAAGACGACCAGCTTGAACGACCCGCTTCACGTCGGGTTTGTGCGGACGTATTTTGTAGACGGCAAAGAAGTGTACCGCGAAACGTTGGACAAGAACTTGGATATCATTAAAAAAGAAGGTTCTTTGCCCGACGGAACGGTAAAAGAATTTTTTGAAAACGGCAAAGTGTATTTTGAATGCGAGTTTAAAAACGGCGTGCGCAACGGTAAATGCCGCATTTATTTTGAAAACGGCAAAATCAGCATTGAAAAATCGTATGAAAACGGCCAGCTGCAAGGTTTAGTACGCGTATATCACCCGACGGGCCGCCTGCATAAAGAAATGCACTATGTCGACGACTGTCAGGAAGGCCGCCAAACCAAGTACTATCCTTCCGGCAAGATTTTGGAAGTTTCCGAATATAAAAAAGGGTATTTAAACGGCCTTTGCCGCGTGTATACGCAAGACGGGGATTTGCGCTCCGAATGCACGTATAAAAACGACAAAATCATCGGCGATAAAATCATTTATCATCCCAACGGCACCATTGCGCTTATTTCCCCGCATAAAGACGGGCGCCCCAACGGGGTGACTAAAAAATTCAGCGAAACGGGCGAACTGATTGAGGAATGGTTCTTTGAAGACGGCGTTTTAACGCTGAAAAAAGTGTATTAAATTTCTTACGCACACAAGGCCCCCGCAAGGGGGCCTTTTTTATGGCTGCGTAAAAATTTTAAATCGGCCATCTGACTGATGGATAGCGTTAATTTTATCCGTGCGGCACAACGTTTGTTCGGGACGTACAAACAACCCGCGGGTGAGCTAGGCAGGAAAGGCGCCCTTAATCTTTGGCGGTACGGCTGCTGAAAAGCACGGATCGGCCTTTGCACGCAGAAATAGTATGGAGCCGCGGTTTTGGGGCAAGCTCTCAGCCGGTGTGTGCGGCCTGCGCGTTCCCGTCGGACAAAATGTTTTGCAACCAATAAAAAACCCGCCTTTCGGGCGGGTTTTGCTATACAATAAAAGCTTATTGTTCGTTTTCGGTGTCTTGCGTTTCATATTCTTCGTTATAGTCGCGCACAAAAAACAGAATGTAGGCCAACAAAGAACCGCCAAAGAACATTAAAAACGCATACGAAAACCACCACAATTGATTGACTGGGTTAAAATCCAGCTGAATGGATTGCCACACCAGCGATACCTGAATGCACATTAAGTACACCCAGACAATAGCCGTAATTATTTTTACGACGATATCCGTCAGCCCCCACCAAAACCCTTTGGCTGTAAACGGTTTAATAAACAGCGTGTGTAGTATGGTCATAGTTTTATTGTAATTCTCCTACTGAAAATTGTCAACCGTCAGGGCTGATAGGCCGGATCGGTGGCATTATAGCCAAAATCGTCGGGGCCCATCACGCCGCCTTGCGTAAAACCGGCCGGCGCCGCGCCGTTATCGGTGTAATTTTGGTATAAAGGGTCATTTTGCAGGTTTTGTGCCTGCTGTATATCGGCAGCGGGGGTTTGCACCGGGGTTGCCGTTTGCGTCGGAGCGGTGTATGTCGGCGCCGTATAAGACTGAGGGACAGTTTGCCCCGCGGCATAGGCAGGATAAGCGGCCTGATCATAAGCAGGCGCGTCGTAATTGGCATAGGAGGCCGTATCCGTTACGGTGGCCGTTTCTTCAGCCGGCAGGGCCTTCATCACACGGCCGGGTTTTGTCAGGCTTTTGGTGCCCTTGTTTTCTTGTGTGTCTTGGCCGGAAAGCGCTTCTATGGCGGCGGCGTGGGCTTCGTCCTCGCTCAAAGAGGGCATAATGTCGTTACGAAAGGCGGGGTAATCGTCTCTGTCCAAATATTCCATAGACGTAGGGCCTTCGTTATAAATTTTAGTTTGCTGTGTTTGCGGTTGGGCTTTTTTGGTTTTGGGTTTGGGATATTGCACCGAATAAACGTCCGACAATACCACTTCCGTCGCCGGTGCTTCTTCCGGTGCGGGTTCCTCAGTCAAACAATAGTTGACTCTTTCGGAGGTGGAAGCGTCCTGATGTTTATCCACGCGTGTTTCACAGGTAGAAACGGCCGCCAGCAGCGGGGCCGCCGCAAAAGAAAAGACAAAAACATAAAACAGTTTTTTCATATTTGCTCCGTAATACGAAGATACTTTATTATACAAAAACTGGTTTGATTGGCAAGCTGTTTGCAAACGCAGTGTTTTGTTTTTGGCAAGAAAGCTTGACTCATTTTTTTTTTTTGATAAATTTTGCGTATGGGCAAAATTTATCAAAAATCATTCTTCGGTGCCAAAAACGCCGGCTTTACGCTTATAGAGTTGTTAGTCGTCGTTTTAATTATCGGCATACTGGCTGCTGTGGCTTTGCCGCAGTATCAAAAAGCGGTAGCTAAAGTAAGAGTAAGCACTTATTTACCAGTTTTAAAAGCTTGGGCTGACGCGGAAGAACGCTATTTTATGGCTAACGGAAACTATCCTGCGCCTTCTTCTTCTCTGGAAGAAATTTCTTCCAATTTAGATATAGACTTGCCCAGCTTATTGGAAAAAGATAAAAATTCTTTTCCGACCGTATCTTTGGCTAACTCCGCTTATTATTCTTCCGTTATGATACAGTTTAAACTTACAGACAGTTCGCAAAGAGTTTCTCTAATAAAAATGCTGGCCGGTTCCCATACGTATGGAAATTTATCCACTGAGATTGGCTGTATAGGAACGGAGGGGCTTGCCAGGGACACCTGTTCTTCTTTATGCGGTCATCAAACGGTGGGGCGAATTTTTTATCAGGACGGTTTTGGCTGTTTAATAGGGAATGCCGACCCCGGTGCCTATCCGCGCGGAGATTTTTTATCCATAGATCCTGCTTATAAATAAAAACCCCCGCCTTTTGAGCGGGGGGTTTCGTTTCAAAACAACTTATTTGCTTCTTTTGTGTTTGACCGGTTCGCCGTAGTAAGCTTTCAGGTACAGTTCCTTAATTTCGCTTACCAGCGGATAGCGGGCGTTGCCGCCGGTGCACTGGTCATCAAAGGCCAATTCGGACAGTTTGTCCAAGTTTGCCAAGAATTCCTGTTCGGGGATGCCGTATTCCTTAATAGATTTAGGAATGTTCAGGTCATTTTTGAGCTGTTCAATCATCTCAATAAGTTTCTGCACTTTGGCGTCCTTATCGTCGCCCATATTGTTGTTGGGCAGCAGGAAGTCCACAATCTTGGCATAGCGGCCGCGCACAAACGGGTATTTGTACTGCGGGTACAAGCCCTGTTTGGTGGGTTTGTCCGTGGCGTTGAACTCAATGACGTAGGTCAGCAACAAGGCGTTGGCCAAACCGTGCGGTACGTGATACATCGCGCCCAGCTTGTGTGCCATAGAGTGGCTCAGCCCCAAGAAGGCGTTGGCAAAAGCCATACCGGCGATAGTGGCGGCATAGTGCATTTTTTCGCGGGCGTTAATATCCTGTGCGCCTTTGTCGTAAGAGCTCTTTAAATATTTGAACACCAGACGCATCGCTTCCAGCGCTTGCCCGTCGGTAAAGTTCGTGGCAAACACGGAGGTGTAGGCTTCAATGGCGTGGGTCAAAACGTCCAAGCCGCTGTAAGCCGTCAACCCTTTGGGCATATTGAGCACAAATTCCGGGTCAATAATGGCCATATCCGGCGTTAAGGCATAGTCGGTAATAGCGTATTTGGTGCCGGTTTTTTCGTCGGTGATGATGGTAAACGGCGTAACTTCAGAGCCAGTGCCGGACGTGGTCGGGATCGCCACCATTACCGCTTTTTTGCCCAGCGGAGGAGCCGCATAAATACGTTTGCGGATATCCATAAAGCGCATAGCAATATCTTCAAAGCTGGTGTCGGGGTTTTCGTACATCAGCCACACCATTTTGGCCTCGTCCATAGCAGAGCCGCCGCCCAAACCGATGATTACATCGGGCTGCCAAGAATTGGCAATGGTCAGCGCCTGCGTGACGTTTTCAATGTTCGGGTCGGGGATGACGTTGGAAAATACGCGGAATTTAATGCCGATGCTTTCCAGCACGTCTGCCACCGCGCGTACGTGGCCCAGCTGTTCCATCGTCTTATCGGTAATGATATAGGCGCGTTGTTTGCCGGCCAGTTCCGCCAAGGCCTGCGGCAAGGCGCCGCGTTTGAAGTAGATTTTGGAAGGTACTTTGTACCAATACATATTTTCGCGGCGTTCCGCGACGGATTTAACGTTCATAAGATGTTTCACCCCGATGTTTTCGCTGACCGAGTTGCCGCCCCAGGAACCGCAGCCCAGCGTAAGCGACGGCGCAAGTTTAAAGTTGTATACGTCGCCGATAGCACCCTGAGAAGACGGCATATTGATTAAGGTGCGTGCGGTGGGCATATCTTTAAAGACGTCAATGTGGGCTTCGTTGGCTTCATCGGTGTAAAGCACGGAAGTGTGGCCCGCGCCGCCGTACAAAATCAGGTCCCGCGCCAAGGTAACCGCGTGGTCAAAGTCTTTGGCACGGTAGAAAGCCAGCACCGGGGAAAGTTTTTCGCGGGCGAAGGGTTCTTCGTCGCTCACTTTTTCGGCTTCGGCAATCAAAATTTTGGTACCGGCGGGCACTTTAATACCGGCCATCTCGGCAATTTGTTCAGCGCTTTGACCGGCAATGGCGGAGTTGAGTTTGCCGTCTTTCACAATCGTTTCGGCCAATTTCTTGCGGTCTTTGCCGGTTACAAAATGGCAGCCGCGGTCAATAAATTCCTGTTTTACTTTTTCGTAAATGGGGTCTTCCACGATGACGGACTGTTCGCTGGCGCAGATGGTGCCGTTATCAAAGGTTTTGCTCATAATGATAGAGCTGACGGCCATTTTAATATTGGCGGTAGCGTCAATGACGACCGGCGTATTGCCCGCGCCCACGCCAATGGCCGGCTTGCCGGAAGAATAGGCCGCTTTTACCATACCCGGGCCGCCGGTAGCTAAAATGAGGTTGATGTCTTTGTGGTGCATCAGCGCGTTGGAAAGGGGCATCGTCGGGTTGTCAATCCAACCGATAATGCCTTCCGGCGCGCCGGCTTCCACCGCGGCTTTAAGCACGATTTTGGCCGCTTCAATGGTGCAGGCTTTGGCGCGCGGATGCGGAGAAAAGATAATCCCGTTGCGGGTTTTTAAAGCCAACAAGCTTTTAAAAATAGCCGTAGAGGTCGGGTTCGTGGTCGGAATAATGCCGGCAATTAAGCCGATAGGCTCGGCCACTTGGCGGTAACCAAAAGCATCATCGTCGGATAACACGCCGCAGGTTTTTGTGTCTTTATATTGGTTATAAATATATTCGGAAGCAAACTGGTTTTTAATTACCTTGTCTTCCATTACGCCCATACGGGTTTCTTCCACGGCCATTTTAGCCAAGGGAATGCGGTTTTGTGCCGCGGCAATGGCTGCCGCGCGGAAGATTTTATCCACCTGCTGCTGGGTGTAATTGGCATAAATACGCTGGGCTTTTTTCACCTTTTCCACAATTTGGTCCAAGTGGGCCAATTCTTCGGGGGTGGCTACGGCCGGCGCTTTTGTTTTTTTATCCGCCATAACATTTCTCCTTTTCAAAATATCCTTAATAAAACGAGCTTGTAGATATTTTTATATCCATATGATACCTGTTTTGAAAAAAACTGTCAACATTCGTCGTAAAATAAAATAAAAAACTTGACAAACTCTTTTGTAACGGATATGATGTAGATATTGAAATATCCAGCTTTTTCAGACGGAGATGATTTTTTATATGGGTCTATTTTCCAAGAAAAAACAAATCAGCGTGCAAACCATTCGCCGTCTGCCCCAATATTTGCGCGTGCTGTACAGCTGGCACGCTTACGGCCGCGGATTGGCTTCTTCCACCGCGTTGGCGGACGAAACGCAAATTCCGGCCATTGTAATTAAAAAAGACTTGCAGGCCGTGGGCGCGCCCAGCAAAATGCGGGCGGGTTTTAAAATTAAAGGCACCATCAGCGCTATTGAAAATTTTTTGGGTTGGGACAATTTAAATAAGGCATTCTTAATCGGGGCCGGCCATTTGGGCGCGGCGCTTTTGGGTTTTTCCGGCTTTAAAAACCACGGGTTGGAAATTGTGGCGGCATTTGATACACATCCGGAGCGCGTCGGCAACGAAATACACGGTGTGCACGTGTATCACACGGCCCAGCTGCAGCGCGTAATTGACGAAAAAAAACTGAAAATTGCCATTTTAACCGTCCCCGGCGCCGCCGCGCAGGGCATTACCGACACTTTGGTGGCGTGCGGAATAAAAGCCATTTGGAATTTTGCTCCCGTCAAATTGAACGTGCCGGCTGACGTAGCCGTCCAGCAGGAAGACATAGCCTCCGGCTTGGCGGAACTGTGCGCCCGATTAAAAAGCAAATAAAATTCTTCCAAAAAACTACTGTGGTCGGCACTTTTCCCGTGCTATCACTTAAAAAGCAAATAAATTTAAAATCATTTGCACCCCGCCGTCCGGCGGGGTTTTTTATGTTAGTGCAAAAGGAAGGCTTTGGCAGAAGCATAAAAACAGTTTTGCGAGGAATTTCTTATTGCGCCGAATTGCAGGCGGTTAAAATGGACGAAATTGTTTCAGCCCGCCTGCTAAAGCAGACTATCTGCGCTTTGCGGTATGGCCTTGCCCCGCAAGGGAAAAACAAGCCGGTTTTGCAAACGAACGAAAGAGCTTTTGACGGCAGATAAAATAAAAAACCCGGGCTTCGAACCCGGGTTTGCAGCAGAGGAAACTTAGCCTGCCGGCCACAAAAAGCGCCGTCCGGCCATCAGGTGAAAATGCAAGTGGTCCACGCTTTGGCCTGCGCCTTTGCCGTTATTGGTTACCAGACGAAAGTCCTTTAAATCATATTTTTTGGCCAAATCGCGGGCGGCCAACAGTACTTTGCCCAGCAATTCGGCATCGCCGTCTTGGGCTTGGTCCAAGCGGCTGATGTGTTTTTTGGGGATAATCAAAAGGTGGGTGGGAGCCTGCGGGTTTAAGTCCTTAAAGGCCACCACATCGTCGTTTTCATAGACGATTTGGCTTTTAACTTCCCCATTGATAATAGAGCAGAATATGCAGTTCATTTTCCTATTATATAAAATAAAAAAACTTGGGCAAGCATCCTAAGCGGCCTTTGCAAAAAGTGTTCTGCGCAAAGCCTTCACAATAAGGCTGCAAGCCCTGCTTGTATACCCCTGGCCAAAAAAGGCCCGTACTGCAGCCAAAATTGCTACAATAACTAAAACGGCCCCCGCCTGTGCGGGAGTCCGGTTAATTTTCGCCAAAAGAGGTTTTTATGGCCAGCAATTTATTGGAAGAAAAAATACCGCCTCAAGCCATTGATGCGGAAATGGCCGTGCTGGGCTCTATGCTGTTGGAAAGCGATGCGGTAGAGCGCGCCTTGGACATTTTAAAACCGGAGCATTTTTATAAAGACGCGCACAAAAAGATTTTTGCCGCTATGAAAAATCTGGTTGATAAAAACCAGGCGGTAGACTTGGTCACGCTGACCGAAGAACTAAAAACCCAAAACCTGCTTTTGCAGGTGGGGGGCGAGCTGTATTTGACCGATTTGATTAACAAAGTGTCCACCGCCGCCCACGTGGAACACTATGCCAATATCGTCTATAAAAAGTTTCTGGTGCGCGATTTAATACGTACGGCCACCTCTTTGGTGCAGGAATGTTATAAAGAAGAAGACGAGCCCGAAAAACTGATTGATATTGCGCAGGAACAAATTTTTAAACTCAGCCAAAAGCAAGACTTAAAAGGCTTTGTTTCTTCCAAAGATCTTTCCGTAGAAGTAATGGAAATGATTGAAAAAGCCCATTTGGACAAAAACCCCGTCAAAGGCGTGCCGACCGGCTTTCGCGAATTTGATTATAAGACGGGCGGTTTCCGTAAGTCCGACCTGATTATTTTGGGCGCGCGCCCCAGCCAGGGCAAAACCGCCTTGGCGCTTAACATTGCCCATAATGCGTGTGTAAAGTGCGGCTTTCCTACGGCTATTTTTTCTTTGGAAATGGGCAAACACTCCATTTTTGAACGTATGCTCTGCTCGGCCGCTATGGCCGAGGTGCATATGGTAAGAAACGGCTTTTTCCCGCGGGAAAAATGGCCCGTGCTTACCAGCGAGCTGGCCAAACTGGCCGACGCACCGCTGTTTATTGACGACACCCCCGGCATTACCATTACCGAAATTCGTATGCGCTCGCGCCGCTTGGCCAACGAACTGGCCAAACAGGGCAAAACGCTGGGGTTGATTATTATAGACTATTTGCAGTTAATTCGTTCTTCGGGCCGGGCCGAAAGCCGCCAGCAGGAAGTGTCTGAAATTTCCCGTATGCTTAAAGAACTGGCCCGCAACTTAAACGTGCCGGTGCTGGCGCTTTCCCAGTTAAGCCGTAAAAATGAAGACAAAAGCCGCGCCGACAACAAACCCCAGCTTTCGGACTTGCGCGAATCGGGCTCCATTGAACAGGACGCCGATTTGGTGGCCCTCATCCATCGCGACGGGTATTACAAACGCGACGACGAAAGCCTGAAACGCAAAGCGACGCTGATTATTGCCAAACAGCGCAACGGGCCGGTGGGGGATATTAACCTGAATTTCTTTAGCGAATATACGCTTTTCACCAACCCTGTTCCCGAGGAGCAGCAAGGGGGAATGGGGCCTGCGGAAGAAGGCGTAATGATTTTGCCGGAGTAATTGTGAACATTCCTTTTTTACGCCCCACGTGGGCAGACGTTGATTTGGGGGCCTACGGGCGCAATTTGCAAAAAATACGCGCCAAAGTAGGGCCTGAGGTAAAGATTTTAGGCGTGCTGAAAGCCAATGCCTATGGGCACGGGGCCGAACAGCTGGGCCTGTATGCCCAAAAGCACGGCTTGTGTCAATTCTTTGGCGCCGCGTCGGTGGAAGAAGGCATTTTGCTGCGTCAGGCGGGGGTAAAGTTGCCTATTTTGGTGCTGGGCAGTATTTATCCGTTTGAAGCGTTTGAATATGCCATTAACTATGATTTGTCGGTAGCCGTGGCCAGTTTGGAAGCGGCCAAAGCCATTAAACAAATTGCGCGCAAACTGGGCAAAAAAGCCCGCTGCCACGTTAAGCAGGACAGCGGAATGGGCCGCATCGGCACGCGCCGCGGCGGCGTAATGCACATTATCCACGAATTAAACGGCGACGAAAACGTAATTTTGGAAGGCTTGTTTACGCACCTTTCCAGCGTGGACAGCGACCCGGCTTATACCGAAGAACAAATCGGCTATTTCCGCGATACGATGACCAATGTGCGCCTGCACAAAATACCGGTGCAAATTTGCCATATGGCCGCATCGCCGGCTATTGAACTGCGGCCCGACAGCTATTGCGATATGGTGCGCGCGGGGCATTCTGCATTCGGCCTTTCGGAAGGCTACGAACCCGTGCTCTCTTTTAAAAGCCGCATTGTGTTTGCCAAAGACGTAGCCGCCGGCGCCAGCATTAGCTACAACCGCAGTTTTATTGCACCTTGCGCGATGAAGGTGGCCACTATCCCCGTAGGATACGGCGACGGCTATCTGCGCAGTCTTTCCAACAAAGCCGAAGTGTTGATAAAGGGCATACGCTGCCGCATTTTAGGCAATATTACAATGGATATGAGTATGGTGGATATTTCCGCCGTGCCCGATGCGCGCGTAGGCGATGAAGTGGTGCTTATCGGCCGGCAGGGCGGGCAGGAAATACGCGCCAAAGAACTGGCAGACAAAGCCGGCACCATAGATTATGAACTGACCACACTGCTTATGCCGCGTGTGCCGAGGTTTTACAAAGAATAAATGTTTACGCTAATCGGTAAATATATGATGAACTGGATGACCCAGACCGGCGGGGCGGCCAATATGGTGCGCTCGGTGGGGTTTTGGCTGGTGCGTTCGCGCTTTGAATTTAAACAGTTTGTACAGCAAAGCGTGACGATCGGGGTGGAGTCCTTTGGCGTTACGGCGCTGACCAGTTTGTTTACCGGTATGGTGCTTGCCTTGCAGGCGGGCAATACCATTAACAGTATTTTTGGCGACCCGATTTACGTGGGCACCATTGTTTCTTTTTCCCTCATTCGTGAGTTGGGCCCCGTGCTGACGGGCGTGGTGGTGGCCGGACGGGCCGGCGCGGCCGTAACGGCGCATATCGGCACAATGGCCGTTACCGAGCAGCTGGACGCGCTGCACACGCTGGGCACGAATCCGACGCAGTATTTGGTCATTCCCCGTTTGTTTGCCTTTCTGCTGACGATGCCTATTTTAACTATTTTTTCCAATTTATTTGGTGTTATCGGCGGTTATTTGGTGGCGGTATATGCTTTGGGCGTACCGGGGGAAGTGTACTCCACCGATATTACGGCCTTTATGGGCGTGTCCGACTTTATGCACGGTTTTATTAAGTCCTTCATTTTTGCCTTTTTGGTGGCCACCGTGTGCTGCTATAAGGGCATAAGCACACGCGGAGGGGCAGAAGGGGTGGGTAAGTCTACCACCGGAGCGGTGGTCACGTGCATAGTGATGATTTTGGTGCTGGATTATTTCCTGACCGCCATTTTGACGGCTTTTGGAATTTAAATGATAGAAATAAAACATCTCAAAAAAAGTTTTGGCGCACATCACGTGCTTAAAGACGTCAACCTGAATATAGAGGACGGCAAAGTAACCTCTATTTTGGGCGGCTCGGGCTCGGGCAAAAGCACGCTGATTAAGTGTATGATGCGCCTGCTGGACCCCGACGGCGGGGAAATCATCGTAAAAGGCAAAGACATTACCCGCATTAAAGACCCGTTCCGGCTGGCGGCCGTGCGGCGCCATTTCGGGTATTTGTTTCAGGAAGGGGCGTTGTTTGACTCTATGACCGTGGGGGAAAACGTGGCTTTTGGCCTTTCGTATTTGACCGACGTGCCCCCAAGCCAATATGCCGCGGTGGTGAAAGAAAAACTGGCTATGGTGGGCCTAAAGCCGGAAGTGGCCAAACTTAACCCGTCGGAACTTTCCGGCGGTATGCGTAAACGCGTCAGCTTGGCACGCGTGCTGGCCATCAGCCCCAAGTGTATTTTGTATGATGAGCCCACAACCGGTTTAGACCCCATTATGTCCGATATTATCAGCGATTTGATTTTGGAAATGAAAAAGAAAATAGGCGTTACTTCCGTGGTCATTACGCACGATATGCATTCGGCTTTTAAAATATCGGACTACATTGCTTTTTTGTATGAAGGAGAAATTTTGATGTACGGCACGCCGGAGGAATTGCGCAAAACGGATAACCCCTACGTGCGCCAGTTTGTGGACGGCTCCAGCCACGGGCCGATACAAATGAAACTGATGCGGGAATAAAACCCGCCGCGGCGGTTTGTACGCGGTGCAAAGCCCGCAAAAAAAGGAATAAAGTTTTTAAAATCTATTTAAGGTAGAATAAAATTATGAAACCGGAAACTAAACTTGGCATATTTACCGTTTTGGGGCTGATAGTCCTGGGGCTGTCTTTATATTTTTTGGGCGGCTTTTCCATCACGCGCAGTTATGATTTGAATGTGGAATTTGCAGACGTTTCCGGCCTGCCGGTTAAAGCGGCCGTCAAATTGTCCGGCGTGGAAGTGGGCAAGGTAAAGGACATTAAGATTGAAAACCAAAAAGTCATTGTGGTGGCGGCTATCCACGAAGATGTGCCCATATATAAAGGCGCCAAATTTGCCGTCGTGATGACGGGTATTATCGGCACCAAGTACATTAAAGTAACCCAAGGGGAAGAAGCCTTGGGCGTTTTGCAAGCAGGCTCTTATGTGCGCGGCGTGGACGAAAAACCGATGGACGAGCAAATTGCCGAAACAATGGCCAGTGTAAAAGAGTTGGTGGACAGCATTCATAACCAAGGGCAGTTTGGCGCCCAGCTCAACGACGCTATGCGCGATATCCGCCAGCTTTCCGCCAACGTCAATCAGCTGGTGGCCACTATGCGCCCGTACGTGACTACGTCTATGAAAAATTTGGAAGACATTACCAATAAATTAAACGGCATTATGGACAGCATAACCAATCAGGACGGGGTGCTGGGCACGCTGATTAAAGATACGGAAATGAAAGACCAAGTAAAACAAAGCGTGGGCGAACTGAAGCAAACGATGACGGAAGTAAAATCTTTTGTGGGCAAGATGAGCCGCTTCCGCGTGTATTGGGACTATGACTTTTTCTATGCCACCGGCCCGGGCGTGGCCACCAGCGACTTGGCGCTGGAAATCTTTCCGTCCAGCGGCTACACCTATTACCGCGCCGGCATAGCCAACATCGGCAATGAAGACGACACCTTGGGCGACGGCGACTATGTGGAACGCAACAAACTGGATTTGCGCTTTGGCCTGTATAATAAATGGGCCAACCTCTCTGCCGGTATGATACGCGGCGCCGGCGGCGTGGCAATGGAAGTGAAGCCCTTCTATAACCACGAGTTCTTGCAGCGCTTTACGGCCGGTGTGGAATTTACCGACTGGGGCCGCGACCGCACCATCAACGGACGCTTGTTTAATAAACCCAATTTGTCTTACGGGGTGGATTACCGCGTGAGCAAGTATTTCTCCGTCGGCGCCTGGATGCGCGACGTGATGGAAACCAACTATTTCAACGTCAAGGCCAATATCTCGTTTAACGACCAGGATATTTCTTCGTTCTTCGGCCTGGCTACAATGGCCCGTTAGGGGTGGCTATGAAATTTAAAACGGTGTTTGTGTGCCAGAAATGCGGTTATGAGTCGCCCAAATGGTCGGGGCAATGCCCCGAATGCGGGGAGTGGAATACCTTGGCCGAGGAAGTAAAACAGCAGGAAAGCAAAAAAGAAAAACGTACCCGCTCGTTTACCGATTTTTCATCTGAAATCGTAAAGCTTTCCGACAGCCGCGCCGTAAAAGAAGACCGCATCCCCACCCACATCGGCGAGTTTGACCGCCTGCTTGGCGGCGGGCTGGTCAAAGGGCAAATTACGCTTTTGGCCGGCGCACCCGGCATCGGCAAAAGCACGCTTATGCTGCAAGTGGCAGACGCTTTGGCCAAACACTTAAAAGTGCTTTATATCTCCGGCGAAGAGAGCATCAGCCAAATTTCCGGCCGTGCCCGGCGCTTGGGCGTAAATAACCCCAACATCTTTTTGCATTGCGAAACTAATATCCAAAACATTATAGAATCGGTGGAAAACGTAAACCCCGATGTGCTAGTGCTGGACTCTATTCAAACCGTCTATCACCCCGAGTTTACCTCCTCCGCCGGCACCATTGGCCAAGTGCGCGAATGCGCCGCCGAGCTGGTGCGCTTGTGCAAGCCCAAAGGCATTATTACCTTTGTGCTGGGGCACGTAACCAAAGACGGCGAATTGGCCGGGCCGAAAATTTTGGAGCATATGGTGGACTGCGTGCTGTATTTTGACACGGAAAAAGATAATGTGCTGCGCCTTTTGCGCCCGCATAAAAACCGTTTCGGTTCTACGCAGGAAATCGGCCTGTTTAAAATGACGGGCCACGGTTTGGAAGGGGTGGAAAACGCCGGCGAATATTTTGCCCAAACCTCCGCCCGCAGTGCTTTAAAAGGCCGCGCCTATACACTGGCGCTGGAAGGCTCCCGCCCTATTTTAACCGAAGTGCAGGCTCTGGCCAGCCCGACGCATTATCCCTATCCGCGGCGTATTGCCACGGGGGTAGATTTAAACCGTTGTTTAATGCTTTTTGCCGCGCTGGAAAAGCACGTGGGGCTCTCGCTGGACAATAAAGACATTTACGTCAGTATTGCCGGCGGCGTAAAGCTGAAAGACCCCGCTTTGGACTTAGCCGTCTGCGCGGCGGTAATCAGCTCGGTAAAAGACGTGCCGGTACCGCACGATTGGATGTTCTTGGCCGAAGTGGGCATTTTGGGCCAAATTGCCAAAGTGCCGATGATGGACCGACGGCTGGAAGAAGCCCAGCGTTTGGGCTTTACCAAGGCGTTTTGTGCCCCGCTGTCCAAAGAAGAAAAGAAAAAACTGACCTCACTTTCCTTGCAGGAAATTACCGAAATAAACGAACTGGCCCTCAAACTGCGCTAAACTTTAAGGTGAAAGCGCCCGGCCAGTTTGTTCCATATTTTGCCGTATACAATGACCAGGTTTCCCACCAGCAGCATAGAGAGCATCGTCCCTTCGCGCAGGCCGTGCACGGCGTGCAGAATAAGCAAACTGATAGACAAGGCCAGCACACAATGGGAAGCGTCAAAAAGCACTTTGACGTTGCCGAATTTATGCTGTGTCTTTTGGGCAATGGCTTTGACGACGCCTTCCCCGGGCACATACATTACGTTGGCAATTACTTCCAGCGTAATGCCAAAGGCCAAAATAGCCGAGCCGATGATAAGCATTAACAGCTGCCCGCCGTAAATGTCCATTTTAAACGGGGCGGCCAAATACATACCCAAATCAATAAAAAAGCCGAAGCAAAGCGTTACTAAAATTTGCAGGTATTGGGTTTTTTTAAAATCTTTTTTCAACAGCAAAACCTGTGTCAGAATAAAAAACATATTGACAATAAACGTAGTCGTACCGAAAGACAGGTGCGTAATAAACGTTAGCACGTAAGGCAGGCTGGATATGGGCGAAGTGCCCAGCCCCGCTTGGGTGGAAATGGCGGTGCCGAAGCCGCAAAAGAAAAGGCCGGCAAAGAAGATAATGATTTTTTTGTATAGCATAGTTTCCTTTCTGTTTTAAAAAGTCAAAACGGCAGCTGCCGTGTTACGGCGGCCGGCGGCGCCGGCCTCTATCCGTATCCCGTATCAAAACGCAGGCTTAAAAAGTCAGTTGGTTTTCTTGGGGGAAAACTTTCGGCTGAAGAAGAAATTTTGCTTGTATTTGGCAAAATATCCGCGCAGCATAAAGTACGTCAAAATACACGACAGAAAATCTGCAATCGGCGGTGCAAAAAACACGCCGTAAAGCCCAAAGAACATCGGCAAAATAAGCACCAGCGGTATAATCAGCAGCACCTGGCGCGACAAACTGAGCACCGCCGCCCGAAAGGGTTTGTTAATGGCCTGAAAGAAGCTGCTGCCCAAAATCTGCAGAGCGTCAAAAGCGGTAAAAATGTTTAAAATGCGCACCGCTTTGGAAGCCATTGCAATCAGCTCCTGGTCCGTGCCGTTAAAAATACGCACGATGTAGGGAGCAAAAATAAGCGCAATCATAGAGCCCGTAAACCCCACCGTAATGCCCCAACGTATGGCCATTTTAAGTGTTTGAAACGAGGTAGAATATTTCCGCGCCCCGTAGTTATAGCCAATCAGCGGCTGTGCCCCTTGGCTGAGGCCCAAAAGCGGCATTAAAAAGATGGCGTTTGAGCTGATGGCAATACCCATAGCCGACACGGCCAAATTGCCGCCGTATTTAAGCAGCGCGTGGTTTAAAAGCAGGTTAAGAGCGCTTGAAGCCAGCTGAAAGACCGACTGGGAAACCCCGATCAGGGCACTGGCGGAAAGAATGCTCCAGCGCAGACGCATATATTTAAAATGCAATTTATATTTGCTGCGAGGGCCTAAGAAAAAAAGCAAGATCCAAGAGAAAGACACCACCTGCCCGCACACAGTGGCCGAAGCGGCCCCGCGCATTCCCCAGTCCAGCACAAAAATCGTCAGCGGCGCCACCGTCAGGTTTAAAAACGCCCCGATAAACTGTGTGGCCATTGCTGTTTTGGGAAAACCAGAGGAACGAATGAAGTTATTCATACCCGCCCCTACGTTAAACAGACAATAACCGGGCAGTACCACTTGCATATAGGCTTTTGCGTAGGGGAAGGTTACTTCATCGGCCCCCAAAAAAGCCAATACCTGGTCCATAAAAATGTAACCCAGCAGGGTCAGCGTGCCGCTTAGTAAAAATAAGGATACAAACGCGTTGCCCAGAATATATTGGGCTTCTTCATCGTTTTTCTCGCCTAGGCGGATAGAAAATAAAGCGTTTGCGCCTACGCCTATAAGCACGCTGAACGCCATAAAGAAAAACCCCATCGGAAACAGCAGCGTAATGCTGGCAATGCCCGGGGCGCCAAATTCGTGCCCGACGTAAATGCGGGAAATAATGTTATACAGCGCGCTGACAAACATACCCGCCACAGCCGGTGCTGAAAATTTAATCAGCAGGCTGGAAATGGTGCGTGCTTTAAACGGGTTGCCTGTTTTGGCGGCTGTCAGTTTTTTCATAAGAGTAGCAAAATAAAGCCGCCCATACTGCGGCGGCTTGTGCTGCGTACAGTCTATTTATTTCTATTTTATCAAAATAGCAGGCTCATTCTCAAATGCTCCGTCCGGCCAAAAATGTGCGCAACGGGACAAACTGCGGGGTGAAAACGGTGATGTCGGCATCCATCCCGGGGGCTATGGCTCCTTTGGTTTTTAACCCCAGCAGACGGGCCGGGTTTGTGCTGGCACACGCCGTTGCCCGCGAAAGCGCAAACCCGAACGTTACCAGATTTTGCAGCCCTTTCAGCATTGTCAGCCCGGAGCCGGCAATTACGCGGTCGCAGGCGCGTTTCCATACGCCGCCTTCAAACACCACTTCTTCTCCGTTGGCCAAAAACGGGCCGTCGGCCTGACGGGTCGGCAGCAGCGCGTCGGTAACCAGCACGATGTTTTGCATCGGTTTAATGCGGCCCAAAAAGTTGACCACATCGGGGTGTACGTGCACGCCGTCTGCAATAATTTCGGCCGATATTTCCGGATGCATCATTACCGCGCCCGCCGCCCCGGGGGCACGGTGGGTGAAGGGACTCATCGCATTAAACAAATGGGTGGTATGCGTAATGCCCAGTTCGGCTCCGTGCAAGAATTCTTCGTATGTGGCGTTGGTGTGCCCGGCCTGCAGCAAAATGTGTTTTTCGCGGCAAAAGGCGGCCAATTTTTCTATTCCTTCCAATTCGGGCGCTGCCGTCATAACGGCAATATGCCCTTTGGCGGCTTGCCAAAGTTTTTCAAGTGCGGGTATATCAATGGGAGCAATATCCTGCGGTTTCATTACCCCCGGTTTTTTGGGGGAAATAAAAGGCCCTTCCAGATGGTAGCCCAGCAGACGCGCGCCCTGTTCCCTGCCAAAAGCGCCGACGGTATTTTGGATAATGCGCAGCATATCGGCAGGTTTGCCGCAATACAGGGTGGGGCAAAAAGCGCTTACCCCGTGTTTGGCCAGTTCCAACGACATATTCAGCAGGGCCTCTTCCGTGCCCAGTTCCGGCCCGAAGCCGGCAAAGCCGTGAATATGCAGGTCTATAAGCCCGGGGGCGGCGTAAGCGCCGCGGGCGTCCCAAATTTCCACGTCTTTTGCCAAGCTTTGTAAACGCTCACACGGGAAAACGACGCTGATTTTGCCGTCCTTTATTTCTATACAGTGGTTGAGCAAAACTTTTTCCTGCGTGATGACGTTGGCGTGCACGATAAGCGCGTGTTTCATAGAGCTTCCTTATAAAGTTAAAATAACGTCTTGTTGCGGCTGGCTGGCCAATGCCTGCTGATATTTTTCTTTAGCCGCGCCTGCCAGCGCAGAGGCCGCCTGCGGATCTACCAGCAAAATGGCCCGCGGATGGGTGCGCAGGGCGGTAATGGGCCAATTTTCGCTTATTTCCCCGTGGGCCAAATAGGCCACGGCGTCCGCCTTGCTGGGGCCGGAGGCTAAAAAGAGCAGTTCCTTTGCGTCCAGCACGGTTCCGATCCCCACGGTCAAGGCTTTGGCGGGCACTTTGTTTTCGTCCCCGCCGAAAAAGCGGGAGTTGGCTTTGCGGGTGCTGGGGGTCAGCTCCATCACGCGCGTGCGGGAAGTAAAAGCCGAACCCGGCTCGTTAAACGCCAAGTGGCCGTTGCGTCCCACGCCGCCCAAAAACAAATCTATGCCGCCGGCCTGCTTGATGGCCGCCTCATAGGCTTGGCATTCGGCGTCTAAGTCCTCGGCCATACCGTTTAAAATGTGTATGTTTTGCGGCTGCGCGTCCACGTGGTCAAAAAGGTTGTGCTTCATATAATAGTGGTAGCTTTGGTCGTGTTGCGGCGGCAGGCCTACATATTCGTCCATATTAAACGTGACGATGTCTTTAAAACTCATTTTGCCGTTTTTTACCAAGCCCGACAAAGCCGCATACATATCCACCACCGTTCCGCCCGTCGGCAGACCCAGCACAAACGGTTCTTTCGTGCGGCCGTTCCAGCGGGCACGAATGTAAGCGGCGGCCCAGAGGCCCAAATTGTGTTTGCTGATAATTAGTTTCATATTATTTCAAATATTTTTTGATTTCGTCGGAAATTAAATCTGCTTCCGGCCCGATAATAACCTGCACGGCACCGCCGGCGGCTTTTACCACGCCGCGCGCCCCCAGCGTTTTAAGGGCGGCGGGGTCAATCAGGTCTGCATTGACAACTTCCAAACGCAGGCGCGTGGCACACGCATCAATGGTTTTGATGTTGGCTTTGCCGCCCAGCTTACGCAAATAATTGGCGCCGCGGCTTTGGTCGTCGGCCGGCGGAAAATCATTTGGCGTTTGCGTTGCGGCCGCCGCGTCAGCTGACGGGGCCGTCTGAGCTGTCGTTTGGGCAGGCGCGGGCGCTGCTTCCTGCTCCGTTTCTTCGGGTTCTCGGCCGGGGGTGGAGAGGTTGAATTTGACAATAGCCCATTTGAACAGGAAATAATACACCACCCCATATATAATACCTACGGGAATTAAATACAGTCCGTTTTTGCCCAGACCGTAGCTGAGCAGATAGTCAAACAAACCGGCCGAAAAGGTAAAGCCCAGTTTTACGTCCAAGGTGTTCATAATTACCAAAGACAGGCCCGTAAGCAAAGAGTGCAGTACATACAGCGGGAAGGCCAAAAACATAAACGAAAATTCAATCGGTTCGGTAATACCCGTCAAAAAGGAAGTAAGCGCCATAGACAGCAGCAAACCGCCAATCGCTTTTTTGCGGGACGTTTTGGCTGTGGCTATCATCGCCAAACAAGCCGCCGGCAGACCGAACATCATTACCGGAAAGAAGCCCGCCATAAAGGGGCCGGCCATCGGGTCGCCCGCAAAGAAGCGGGTCAAATCGCCGTGGACGACAGTGGCTACGCCTTCTTTAATAACTTCAAAATCGCCGAATTGGAACCAAACCAAATTGTTTAAAATGTGGTGCAGCCCTAACGGGATGAGCAGGCGGTTGGCCACGCCGTAAAAGAACAGCCCGATGTTGCCCGAAGTAATCGTCCAGTCGCCAAACGCGCCGATGACGCGTGCAATCGGCGGCCAAACAAAATAGGCCGCACCGGCAATAAGCAGACAGACGGCCCCCGTTACAATGGGCACAAAGCGCCGTCCGCCGAAGAAAGCCAAATAGGAGGGGAGTTTAATGCTTTTGTATTTATTGTACAGCAGCCCTGCCGTTACGCCCACAATAATACCGCCCAGCACACCCATATCAATGCTGTCGTCAAGCACGGCCAAAGAAGCGGTTAAAATAACATAGCCCACATACGCGGCCAGTGCGGCGGCGCCGTGGTTTTCTTCGGCAAAGCCGATGGCTACGCCCAAGGCAAAAATAATGGGCAGGTTGGTAAACACGGCCTGGCCCGCCGCGGCCATAAAAGCAATATTCAGCAGGTCGGGCTGGCCCAAGCGAAGCAGCAGACCAGCGATAGGCAGTACGGCAATGGGCAGCATAAGGGCTTTGCCCAGTTTAACAAGTCCCCGTCCGAAGGGGGCTAACAGATTTTTAAGGTTTTGCATTGTTCTCTCCGTAGAATTTATACGCCAAATTCTTTTTTAACCAATTCACGCACTTCTTGCGCGTTGTTAAGCGTGCAGGCTTTTTGCGCCACTTCGGCACAGCGTTTTTTATCCAACGTGCGTACCAAGGCTTTTATTTGGGCGATGGCTGCCGCACCGACGGCCAGTTCCGTTACGCCCAGCCCCACAAGCAGCGGCACGGCCTGCAGGTCCCCTGCCATAGCGCCGCATACGGCCACCGGCCGCTGACGGGTTTGCGCGCCGCGGCAGGTGCAGTCTATTAAAGCCAGCACGGCGGGGTTTAAATGGTCCGCGCGGGAACACAGGGTTTTGTGCCCGCGGTCTATGGCTAAGGTGTACTGGGTTAAGTCGTTGGTGCCCAAAGAAAAGAAATCTGCTTCCTGTGCAAACTGCCGCGCCATTAAAGCGGCGGAGGGAACCTCTATCATAATGCCCAGTTCTATCGGGGCGGAAATGCCCAGTTTTTCTTTTTCCTGCAGAATAAGTTTTTTATATTCTTTCAATTCATCCGTAAAAGCCACCATCGGCAGCATAATGCGCACCGTGCCGGCGGGGTGTACGCGCAGCATCGCCCGTACTTGGGAAAGGAAAATATCGCGGTATGCCTGATAGTTGCGCACGCCGCGCAGCCCCACGATGGGGTTTTCTTCGGCCGGAAGGGGCATATACGGGACAGGTTTATCGCCCCCGACGTCCAGCGTGCGCAGCGTAACGGGCTTGCCTTGCAGGGCCGCGGCGATATTTTGGTAGAGCATAAACTGCCGTTCTTCCGTAGGAGGTTCATTGCCCTGGAAGAACAAAAATTCGGTGCGTACCAACCCCAGCCCGTCCGCGCCGTTCTGGGCGGCGGAGAGGGCTTCGCGCTCGTTGGAGGCGTTGCCGCATACATAAATGCGTACGCCGTCCCGGGTAAGGGCCGGTTCTTGGGCGGCCTTTTGGTTTTGCTCGCGGGACGCTTTTTCCTGGGCAAGCAGTTGGTCTAACTCGGCCTTTTGCTGGTCGGTGGGACGTACATAAATCAGCCCGTCGGCCGCGTTAAGGCCCAGCTCGGTGCCGTTGTCTACAGACAGCACGCATTCGCCCGCCCCCACCAGCGAAGGCAGCCCCATATTGCGCAGTAAAATGGACGCGTGGGAAGTGGGGGAGCCGTGCGCCAGCAATACGCCGTGCACGCGGCTGTCAAAAAGGGCTAAATCGGAAGGCAAAAGCTCGTCTGCTATAATAATGCAGCCGTCGGGCAGATTGGGGCGTTTGGCTTCTTTGCCGGTCAGCTTTATCAGCACGCGGCGGCGCAGGTCTTTAAAGTCGGCAATGCGTTCCAAAAGAAAGCGGTTTTTGGTTTTTTTCAGCACGTCAATGCTGGCGCGAACCGCTTCGTTAAAAGCAAAGGGGGCGCTTTTGCCCTGATTGATTTGCTCCTCGGAACGGGTATTTAAAAAGGGGTCTTTCAACAGCTCCATATGCGCTTGCAGAATTTCTTTGGCGGCTTTGCCGGGGGCGGATAAAATTTCGGCGGTAAAGTCGGCTTCCGTTTCTTTGACGGCTTTTTGCAGGCGTTGGCGTTGTTCGTCGGCATTGGCGGCATTTTCTTCAAACTCTACGTCTGCTGCCGTAAACAAATAGGCTCGGCCGCGGGCAATGCCGGCACAGGCCGTAAGCGCTTTTAAGACGGTCGGTTCGTGCATATTAATGCTTTGCTCATCGTTGCACAGGCAAGGCTCTTGGGCAGAGCATACGGCCGCTTCGCTGATTGATTCCCCCAAGCCGCTTTCCAGCAGGGAAGCCAGTTCCTCCAGCGCGGTTACGGCTTGGGCGTCTTGCTGCGGGGCACGCAGGCAAACTTTGCTCCCATACGAGAGGGACATCCCCATAACCGCCACCAAACTTTTGGCATTGGCGCTGCGGCCTTCGTTTTCTATTTCTATGGGAAAAGTGTATTTTTGGGCGGCTTGTGCCAACTTGCCGGCCGGACGGGCGTGCAGACCGTTGACGTTGGGAATAATAATTTGGCGCGAGTAAAGCCAGTCCTGCTGCGTTTGGGCGGGGGCTTGCTGCGGCTCATCCTGCAAATCGGGCAGCGTAAACACGGGGCTTACGCCGGCCGTTACGGCGCCGAGAGGGGCTTTGTCCAACCGGGCCCCGTCGGGAGACGTAACAATTAAAATGACCCAGTTGCAAGGAGCGTTTTTTGCCAAAAAAACAGGGTCAAATTCTGTTAAATGCTGACCCTTTTTTACTTTGTCACCGGCTTTGACTAATGTTTTAAAACCCTTGCCCTGCAAATTAACGGTTTCTACGCCCACGTGAATAAGCACTTCTAGCCCCGGACGGGAAACAACCACCGCGTGCAGTGCTTTATGAATGCTGGTAACGGTGCCGTCAAACGGGGCGGCGGTAAAACCTTGGGAGGGTTCAACGGCTATGCCGTCGCCGAGCATATGCTCGGCAAATGCCGGGTCGGGCACTTGCTCAAGCGGAAGCAGTTTGCCCTCGGCAGGGGAATAAACTTGAAAAGCGGACATATAAACTCCTTAAAAGGGGTGATTTACTTTCATTATAATTATATTGTACGGCAAAATAAAGCCCCGCGGAAAGATTTGAAATTGCCCGCAAAAACCTATATACTAAAAGAAATATTTTGCAAAAGGAGAAATTTATGTCTTATTTTTGTAATCGCCGCGGTTTTACGCTGGCCGAGCTGATGGCAGTGGTCATTATTATAGGCATTTTGGCAGGCATTGCCATCGGTTCTTATAACCGTTCGCTGGACAGAACCCGTTTTACCGATGCTAAAAATACAGCCCATCAGGTGGCGGCGGCGCGCGATGCGTATTATTATGACCACGTGGGTATAGACAGCGTCAGTGTGCCTGTTACGCTGGGGGTGCTGCCCTTGGAAATTAAAAATTCTTCGGGTGTTACTTGCACCGGTTCTTCGTGCGATGTGGGCACGTTTACCTTATATGTAACAAATGCTTCTTATGTAAGAGCCTTGGACAGGGACGGCCACGTCGGCATTTGCGTGTATCAGGAAGCTACGCGAACAGGCGCCGCGCCTGCGGACCGTTGCTTGGCGTTTGATACGGAAGGACAGGAAATGTGCCAACTAATGGGCTATTCGTCTTCTTCCTCAAGTTGCTAAATTTCCTTTGGATGCGTTTTTAAGGGCGGCGCAGGCCGCCTTTTTTGTGGGCTTAAAAGAAAAACCCCAAAATGCCTGTGTGTCAAGCACTTTGGGGTAAACATAAAAGAAAGCGGCCTTTTTTCAGACGGGAAAGAATGTGATTCTTCCCGTCTGCCAAGGCGGTGTTTGTCCGCTTGGGCAGGCTGACACAACCTTATTTGCTGCGATAGGTCGTGTAATGAGCGCCGAGGACATTGTCTCCAACTTTAGCCAACGCTTCGGCAATTTTTTCAAGTATACTGCTTGCTTTTGTCATTTTTATTTCTCCTTTAATTAAAAATCGGTTACAGCAAACGGAGAAACTTTTGACATAAATATTATACAAAATTTTAATGCGTTTGAAAAAAAGGACATTTAGTATAACATTTTGTTTTGTTAAAAAGCAAGAAAAAAGTGTGATTTTTCGCCCTTCGGTTAAAGCCGGTTTTATATAATATATATATGAGAATAGTAGAAACAGATTGTTTAGTCGTCGGAGCGGGCATTGCCGGCTCCGTCTATGCTTATGAAGCTGCCCACCAAGGTTTGCACGTAACGCTGCTTAGCTGCGGCAGCTGGGACACCGCCAACAGCGATTTGGCCCAAGGCGGCATTGTGTATGAACCCCACTTGGATGTGGAAGGGTTGCTGAAAGACGTTCGTTTGGCTACGGCCGGTTTATGTAACGAAAAAGCCGTGCGCGCCCTTTCCAAAGCCGGCTGCGAAGCGGTTAAAAAGATTTTTTTGACAGACCTGCACACCGATTTTTCCCGCGACGAAAAAGGCAATTTGCTCTTTACGCGTGAAGGGGCCCACACCAAAAACCGCATTATTTACTGGAAAGACACCACCGGCCATTCTTTGCTTTCTTCCATTCATAAGGCATTGGCAAAAGAAAAGAACGTAACGGTTTTGCAAGATACTTCGGCCGTAGATTTGCTGACTCTTTCGCACAGCTCCACCGACATTATGGACCGCTATGCCCCGCTGACCTGTTTCGGCGCGTATGTGCTGGACAATAAAACAGGGGAAGTGTATGCCATTAAAGCCAAAAAGACCGTGCTGGCCTGCGGCGGCGTGGGGCAAGTGTATCGCCACACCACCAATGCCGAGCACGCCTACGGGCACGGTATTGCAATGGCTTACCGCGTGGGTGCGCGCGTGATGAATATGGAGTTTATGCAATTTCATCCTACGGTATTTGCCAAAGGCAAAAGCTTTTTGATTTCCGAAGCGCTGCGCGGCGAAGGCGCCGTTTTGCGCAACTGCAAAGGCGAAGCGTTTATGGCCAAATACCACCCGTTGAAAGATTTGGCCCCGCGCGACATCGTGGCCCGCGCCATAGAAGAAGAACGCCTGAAAACGTCGCACGACTGCGTATATTTGGACATTACGCACGAACCGGCCGAACATACGAAGGCGCGCTTCCCCGCCATTTATGAAACGTGCCTGAAAGAAGGGGTGGACATTACCAAACAGCCCATTCCGGTGGTGCCGGCGGCGCATTATTTTTGCGGCGGCGTGTACGCTACCGAAGACGGCCGCACGAATATTTTAAACCTCAATGCCATAGGCGAAACGGCCTGCACCGGCTATCACGGGGCGAACCGTTTGGCCAGCACCTCTTTGCTGGAAGCCGTAGCCACGGGGTATTTGTGTGCGGCGTCGGACGCCAAAGACATCAAAGAACAAACCTTCCGTTTGCCGCAGCCGAAAGACTGGGTCGTGCCGGAAAAACAGCCGGACCTGAATTTAATTAAGCAGGATTTGGCTACGCTCAAAAGCACAATGTGGAACTACGTCGGTTTGGTGCGCAGCGCCACGCATTTGAGCCGCGCGGAAAAAATCTTGCGCCACTTGCATAATGAAATAGACGTTTTCTACAAAGACTATGCCCTCAACCAAGACCTGTTGGACTTGCGCAACGGGACGCAGACGGCTTTGCTGATTACCTATGCGGCGTTAAAAAACAAGCACAGCATCGGCTGTCATTTCATTAAGTAGGCGGAACGATTAAACAAAATCGCTAGCCCCTTTGTTTTCTTGACGAAGGGGCTTTTCTTCTGCTATGCTGACAAAAACGGGGGCATAATGAAACTGTTTTCTGTTTGTATTTTATGTTTGTTTTTGGGCGCTTGCGCCGGGGCGGGGCTGGCCCCTGCGCTGCCGCGCTACCGCGTGGTGACGGACAGGGAAACACCCTATTACCTGACTACCGACGCAGACGCCGTGGAAGACACTTGCCCCGGAAATGACATTTTAAAGCAATATTCCTGCCCGCGTAAAATAGATGAAGATTTCTCCTGCTTTGACGTGTATTTGGCGCAGGGCAGTCCGGTCAACAGCCAACGCTACACCTTATTGCAGGAACGGGTAGAACGGCAAGCGGTTACGCCTCAGCCGCAATGCCCCGCGATGGAAGCCACTTGCGAAGCCTTTTTGCAGGCGCTGAATTATAATTTGGAATTTTCCTGGTATTTGGTCAATTTTCCGACGTCATCCTTCCCTCAATGTAAAGAAACATACGACTGTAAACGCATAGACTGTTATTTGCCGCCGGAGCCGGAAAACGGAATAAAAGAGTCCACCCTGGTATCCTGCGTGTATAAACGCAACCAGCTTTTCTTTGTCGGTTCCGAACTTACCTGCAGCCGCCAAGAACGCTGATTGCACCCCGTTTGCAAAAACGCTATTTACGTCTTGCAAGAAAAGCGGTAATTTATTAGCATATAGAAAACACGGCCTCTACGGGCCGCGACTACGCGCGCGCGAGGATAAATATATATATGACCAACAAAATCTTTTCTTTCTTTTCTAAAAACGGCCAAACGCCTGATTCTTTGGAACAACTTACCGCCCTGCTGGAACTGATACCCACCGCCCTTTGTTTGATTGACGAGAAAGGAGACATCGTCTTTGCCAACAGCCGCACCGGTGCGGTGTCGGGCTTTGAACCGGCGGCAATGAAAGGAAGCAATATTTCCAAATACGGCTTACCGCTGGCGGACATCGCGCGCCTGCTGGAAAGCCACGGCCCTGCCAACCTTATTAAAGAAATGGTCACCAAAGACATAGAAGCCGTCTATATGAGCGTCAGCGCTTCGCGCGTGCCCGATACGCACTATGTGCTGCTTAGTTTTGATGCCGCGCCGCAATACCGGCAGCTGATGCAGGAAAAAACATTTTTCCAGTCCGTGGTGGACCATTATCCGTTTGCCGTAACGGTGCAGGATAAAAAAGACGCCTGTTTGATTTGGAACGAAAAAGCCGAAAAAATGTTTGGTGTGCCGGCTTTGCAGGCCATCGGGCGTAAAATGCAGGACTTGGTGCCCCAGCAGCTTTCCGCCGCGTTGGGAATGCTGGACAAAGAGGTCAAACAGAAAAAGCAAAACCGTATGGGCAAACAAATGAGTTTTAAAAACGCCCGCGGCAATGAAATTACTTTGTCCGTTACCAAAGTGCCCACGTTTGACGCACAAGGGGAAATAAATACCGTGCTTACGGTGTTTGAAGACATCACCTCCCGCCGCCGCCAAGAAGAAGACTTGCTGCAAACGCGTAATTTGCTGCAAGCCATTTTGGACCACGTGCCCCTGGGCATTTATACCCGCACGGTGGACGGCGTAATGACATTCTTTAACAAACAAAGCCAAACCGTTTTTGCCGAGGCCGAACCCAAATACGCCAATACGCCGCACCCCAATCAGGATGCAAATATTATCCGCCGCTACAATGAGCGCGAACGGGAAATTTTGGAAGAAGGCACCGTGCGGGACTACCCCGACGAAATATACACCACGCACGATGGCAGCGAAAAAATCATTCATATGATTAAAGTGCCCCTTAAACACGCCGGGCCGGAACCGCTGGTGCTGACGATTGTGGAAGATGTAACCAAACGGCGCGAGCAGGAAAAAGAAATCGTGACGGCAAACAGTTTCCTTTCCGCCATTGTGGACAATGCCCCTATCGGCCTGTACGCCAGAACAAAGTCCGGCAAAATGCTGCTGCGCAATAAAATGTGCGAATCTATTTTCGGCAGCGAGGAACATAAATTTGACGAACAAGGCAGCCTGCCGCACGAAACCAAAGAGCAGGTGGCCTCTTACCTCAACCGCGAGGCCCAGGTGCTGGAATCTGGCCAGCCTTTGCATATTGCAGAGGAACCGTATAAAACCGAACAGGGCAATACCCGCCTGCTGCATATGGTAAAAGTGCCCGTGTCGGACGCGGAAGGCAACCCCGAGTTCGTGATTACGATGGTGGAAGACGTTACCGAAAAGAAAGAACAGGAACGCAAACTGATTGAGTCCAAAAACTTCCAGCAGGCCATTTTGGACAATGCCCCGCTGGCCATTTATGCGCGCGGCGTCAATCAGGTAATGTCCTTTGTAAACAAAAAAGCCTTGGAAGTGTTCCCCAAAGAAAGCATTTACAAGGAAGAAAACGACTTCTACGGCAGACGCGAACAGGAAATGTTCCACAACGGCAAAATTGTGGATATACCGGAAGAAGAATATATCACCAAAACCGGCAAAAAGATTATACTGCATTTGATTAAAGTGCCCGTCTACGATAAAGAAGGCAAACCGTTTATGATGCTTTCTATTGCTGAAGACATTACCGCCAAGCGCGAGCAGGCCCGCAAGCTGACCGAAGCGCAAAATATTCAGCAGGCCGTGTTGGACAATGCGCCTATGGCCATTTATGCGTACGGGGCCGACCACCGCTTGTGTTTCTGCAATAAAGAAGCGGACCGCCTGTTTCCGAAGGCCGAGCTGCAAAGCGCTTCGGACGCCACCTACAACGCCCGCGAAGAAGAAATCTTTAAAAATAAAAAGATTGTGGACATACCGGAGGAAGAATATGTCCGCGAGGACGGCCAAAAGCGTTTGTTCCATTTAACCAAAGCGCCGGTGTTTGATTCGGAAGGCAAACCTTTTATGGTGCTGACCATCGCCGAAGACATCACCCAAAAGAAACAGCAGGAAATAGAAATTCGGGAAGCGAAAAACTTCCTGCAAAACGTGGTGGATAACCTGCCTATCGCCCTGTCGGTCAAACGCTATGACGGGGAATATATCGTTTGGAATAAAAAGAGCGAAAATCTTTTCGGCGTGGCCGCCAAAGACGTAATCGGCAAGAATAATTACCGCACCGATATTACCAAGGAACAGGCAGAGTTCTTGCGCGAATCGGACAATAAAGTGTTTGAAAGCCGCAAAGAGCTGAATATTCCGCAGGAATTAATTTCCACTCCCACCGAAGGCGTAAAAATTATGCACACGGTCAAAACGCCGTTGTATAAAGCCGACGGCACGCCGGACTACCTGCTTAACGTGTCGGAAGATATTACCGCCAAAACGAAGATGGAAAAACAAATTCGCGAAGCGGGGGAAAAGAACTCGCTGCTGGTGGAAAATTCCAAGGAAGGCATTTTGATTTTGGAAGACGAAAAAATCATCTATGCCAACCACGCGGCTTGCAAAGTGCTGGGTTATGAAACGGCCGAAGAAATAGTGCGCAAGTCCTTGTTTGAATTTGTGCCGGCCGATTATCAAATTTTTGCCAAAGAAAAATATGAGTCCGTGGCTAACGAGCTGGAAGGCTCGCAAAACCCCGTGCAAATGCCGCTGACCAAAAAAACGGGGGCGCGCGCCGAGGTGGAATTTGCGGCAATGGCGTCCAAGTATTTAGGGCGGCGCATTATTATCGTATTCCTGCGGGATGTAACCGTCATCAACAAAACCCTGCGGGAAGTGCGCGGCGAACGGGAAAAATTCAAAAATGTGTTTGAAAAAGGCCTCTTGCCTGCCTTTATTTTAAATCACAAAGGCTATATTAACACAATGAATAAGGCCGCGCGGGATATGTTCCATTTAACCGATGCGGACCGCAATTTCTATCGCAACGTGTACATTCGTCCGGCCCTGACGCTGGAAGTGCGGCGCAAACTGCGCCGCGGCGAAAGCGCCCGTATGGATTATGAATTTGACTTTGCCAAAGCGCAAGCCAAATTCCCGGGCCGTATCCACGGGGAAGGCACCATCTCACTGCACGTGGCGCTGGAGCCTTTCAACCGGCGCGATGCCAAAGACGGCAGTGTAGAGGCGGACTATTTGGTCACGCTGGACCGCCGCGACCGCACCCCCAAGGGCAGCGTCCCGCCCCCGCCGGTGCCTGTAATTATTCATAAAAAACATCAGCCCGCCGCGCCCCAGCCGCCGGCTGCCTTGCTGCTGCCGGATACAGAGCCGTATGTGGTCTGCTCGTCTAAATTTAAAATTTCTTCCTGCAATGACCTTTTCTGCACGCTGTGTCAGTTGAACAGAGAAGAATTGAAAGGGCAGGAAATAAGCAAAATCTTTGCTTCGGCCAGCCTGCCTCTGCTGAAGGAAGACCTCAAAATTTTGGCTTCCAAAGGCTCGGTGGAAAACCGCGAATACAGCATTTGCCTGGCCAGCGGGTTGGAAAACACACCGGTGCGGGTCAGCGCACAGCGCGCCCAAAACGGCAGTTATGTGTTCATCTTCCGCAATATGGCTTTCCAAAAACAAATAATGTCCATTTTGCAGGAACGTTCCGCCCAGCTGAACGCCTTGCTGGAAGCTACCGACGGGGCCGTTTTCTCGGTGGAATATGAGGACGGCCATTTCGGGCGGGTGCAGCAGGCCAATAAATTCCTTTCGCAGCTGATAGGCTACAGCCACGACGAGCTGACGAATATGCCTTTTGAACACCTTTTTGTCAGCCCCGACGGTAAAAATCGGGAAGATATAGAAAAAGTGTTTGCCCAAGCCGCCAAAACCTTGGAAGACAAAGGCCGCGCTTCTTTTGGCGTGCCCCTGTTTGCCAAAGACGGCCGCCGGATAGAAACTTCCGTAACGGTTACGTCGCTGGATATTCCGGGGCGCAATGTGGTGCTGGCTTTGGTGACGGATTTGTCGGACCTGCTGGAACGCTTGGCGCATAACTCGCGCGAAGCGTTGGAACTGCGCAGTATGCGCCAGTCCCTGCCCGGTTTGTATTTAAAGACGGACTTGGAAGGCCGCGTGCTAGAGGTAACCTCCAACCTGCCTTATCTGCCTACGGAGCAGGCCCGCACGACCTTCTTGGGCAAGCTGCCGCTGGAGTATTGGCCGGAAGACGCCGCCGCCAAAGAAGTTTTTGCCATTAAAGAAGCTTCCAGCGTGCACATCAATACTACTTTTGAGTTTGACTGGGAGTATGCCGGCCGTCTTCGCTTCTTTGAAGCACTTTGCACGCCGGTGGATAAACAGGACGAAATCATCATTTGGGTGCGTGACGTAACGCAGCGGCATACGCACGAAAAGCACATTCGTGAATTGTACGCCATCAGCAACGAAAACAAATGCACCATTACCGAACAGGTGGATAAAATTTTAGATTTCGGCAAAAAGGTGTTTAAGTCCGACGTCGGCATCGTGATGCGCTTCCGCGAATCTAACCCCGACGAGATGACCGTAGTCTATGCAACGCCCAGTCCGTTTAATATAGAACGGTATATGGTGTTTCCGGTGGAGGAATGTCTGTTTGACGTGCGCGACGACAATGTGGTCGTCTTCTCCGATTTGGCCAACACCAATTGCAAGCGCTGCATACATAAAGAAAAGCATTTCGGCTCTTTGATTGCCGCCCCGTTGTATGTGGGGGGCAAAGTGGCCGGTGTGCTGTGCTTTGCCGCCAGCGCCCCCAAAGCCCGCTTTGAAGAAGGCGCCGAGGAGCTTATAGGCATTATGTCGCGCATTTTGAGTTTGCGCATTGAACTGCGCGAAGCCAGCAAAACCTTGGGCGAAACCTCGCAAAGCTTTATACGCACCTTGGAATATGTGGATCTGCCCGCCGTTGTGCTGGACTTGCAATTCCGCGTCAAATACGCCAACAATGTGTTCTTGGCCGCCACAGGCCGCCGCCGCCAAACGGTGGAAAACCGCGAGTTCTTTGACGAGTTTATCCGCAGCGCCGAAAACAGCCGCGATATGTTTATCGCCTCGGAAAAGAGCGCGTCCGGCAATGCCTTCCAAGTTAATTTGGACTTGGTGGACGAACACGGCAAATATTTCCCTGCCGGCTGGGACGTGTTTTTGATTAAAGACATTAAAGGCGATGTGGAAGGTTACGGCTTAATCGGCATACGCAAAAAATAAAGCAAGCAGGAGCAGTTTGGCAGACAAAATAAAACCCGCTTTCCTTTTCGGAGAGCGGGTTTTTTAACGGTTTCTTAATTGATTTCTTTAATTTCTACGTCAAAGGTCAGGTCTTTGCCGGCCAGCGGGTGGTTAAAATCAAGGGTAATTTCTTTGTCGGAAATTTCTTTTACCACCGCGCGGAAGGTGTGTCCGCCGTTGCTGGCGCCCACCATATCGCCTACTTTAAGCTGGTCTGCATTCATAATGGCTTCTTTGGGAACGCGTTTAATGGCTTCCTGCAAAACGGGGCCGTAGGCTTTTTCCGCCTTAATTTCCACCGTTTTTTTGTCGCCTACGTTCATCTGTTCAAGTACTTCTTCCAAACCTTGAATAATTTGGCCGGCGCCGTGGGTATATTCCAGCGGGCCGCGGTTGGCGGAAGTATCTTGCACTTTGCCGTCAACGGTAAGCGTATAGTCAAATTTTACTTTGGAACCTTTTTTTATCATTTCTTTCTCCTTTGGCCGCAGGTAACCCCGGGACTTGTTTTATTGTAACATTTCCGCCGCCGTTTGTGATAAAACTTGCTTAAGCCCGCTCTGGCCCGTTACAAACCCGTAAAAAGCCCCCGCCGGGCAGCGGGGGCGCCGCAACATGTCGGGCTTGGGGGAAAGATGTGCCCAGATAAAAGTATTGTTGCTCTTGCCCTAAAATTTGGCAAGGCGCAAAAAGGGCTATTTGAGGTATGAAAACGCCGCCTTTGGCGGCGGCGTTTTATGCAGGCAAGCTATTTTATTTTTCTTCGCCAAAGATATTGTTTAGTTGCCTGTTTACCCGATAGAACGTAGCGCATTTGGGCATATCTTTAAGGCGTTTGGCTCCAATATAGGTCATACAGCTGCGCAGACCGCCCAAAATGGCCAAAAGCGTGTGTTCTATGGGGCCGCGGAAGGGAATTTCCACCACTTTTCCTTCGCTGGCGCGGTATTTTTTCATACCGCCGTAGTGAGCCTGCTGGGCATATTCGGAGCTCATACCGTAGAACTTTTTAAAGCGTTTTTCTTCCAGACGCAGGGCACAGGTTTTGTCGTCAATCATTTCGGCTTCTCCGGTTTGGAAGAATTTGGTGCACATTTCGCCGGCGCTTTCTTCGTGGCCGGCCAGCATTCCGCCCAGCATAACAAAATCGGCTCCGGCGCAGAAGCTTTTGCACACGTCGCCCGGCACGGTGCAGCCGCCGTCGGCGCAAATCATACCGCCTACGCCGTGGGCGGCATCGGCACATTCAATAACGGTGGAAAACTGCGGGCGTCCGACGCCGGTCAGTTTGCGCGTGGTGCAAACGGAGCCGGGGCCGATGCCCACTTTGACGATATCCGCCCCGCTTAAAATTAAGTCTTCGGTCATATCGCCGGTTACCACGTTGCCGGCCATAATCAGGCTTTCGGGCCAGGCTTGGCGCACTTTTTTAACATAGTTGACCAAATAAGGGGAATAGCCGTTGGCCACGTCAATACAAATATTATTGACGAGCTTGCTGTTCATAACGGTGCTGAGTTTCTCAAAATCGGCATCGGACACGCCGGAGCTGACAAAAATTAAATCGTTGTTGCCAAACAGTTTGGCATTGTCTTTTAAAAAGGCCAGTAAATCTTCCGCCGCGTAATGCTTATGCAGAGCCGTAAAGAGCTTTTGTTTTTGCATTTCGCGAGCTATTTCCATTGTGCCGGTGGTAAACATATTGGCAGCCACAACGCCCGTAGCGTCAATGCTGCGCGGGCACCATCTAAACGTATAACGGCGGACAATGTCCACCTGAGAACGCGAGGCCAGCGCCGAACGTTTGGGGCGCAGCAGTACGTCGCAGTAATCCAATTGAATATCGTCTTGAATTCTCATAAATGGCTCCACCCGGGCAAATTGGTCTTGCGGCCTCCGGGCCGTTAAATATGATAGCAAATTTGGCTGCGGCGGGCAGTTTGCAAGAGAAATGGATTTGTTATAATGGATATTGTAATAATGTAAAAAAAGCATATGCTTATAGAGGGAGAAATTATGGGCATCTTTTCTGCTAAACACAAAGACGGGTTTACGCTGATAGAACTGCTGGTTATTGTAATGATTTTAGGCATTTTGTCTGCTATCGCGCTGCCGCAGTACCGCCGCTCCGTAGAACGTGCGCGCGTGGCCGAAGCGCTGACGCTGATGCGTGCGGTATATGACTCCTGCGAGCGCCTGGCTTGGGAAAACGGAAAAGCCAACTGCGGCGTGGCTGTAGAAAACGGCGTGGCCAATTTCCGTAAATTGGACATTATGGCCAAAGGAACGTTTGCCAATAACGCCCTGACTTTAAATACGGAAAATTTTGCTTATACCTTAGGGCCTTCTATTACGGCAACTGCCATTAAAGGCGATTACCAAGGCGCAAAAATTTATTTTGACGGACAGAATTTTAGATGTTCCACCTCCGGTTTGAGCGGAGAAGGGGCCAAAGCGTGCACGGTGTGGGGCGCTTCTACTTGGAATGAGTGAGGGCTTATGAATAAAAGAGGGTTTACGTTAATGGAATTGATGGCCGTGGTAATGATTATCGGCATTTTAACGTCCGTGGCTTTGCCCCAATACCGCAAAGTGGTGGACAGAAGCCGCTTTACCAAAGCGCAGGTAATGGCTAAATCTATGTATGATTCCTGCCAGCGGCTTATTTCGGAATGGGGGGTAGATAACTATTCCAGCGTACCGCTGGCCTCCAGCGGCAACAGATGGCGTATGAACCGCTTGGATATCGGCAGCGAGGAATTGCTGCCTACCGGTTTTACCTTGGTGTCCGACGGGGTCATTGCCGGGGCCGGTTTTCAGTATGCACTGCAGAATGACTGCAGCGTAAATATTACCCAAACTGCAGGGAATTATCCGGGTACGACAATGAGTTATGACGGGCAAAATTTTTATAATTGCCAAGACGCCGGCAGCGGCGCCTGCGATATTTATAACGTGGAGTAAACAATGAAAAAAGGGTTCACGCTGGTGGAAATTTTGGTGGCCGTTTTGATTATGACCATCCTGATAACGATGTCTGTTCCCATCTATGAACGGACGGTGGAAAAATCGCGCCTGGCTGAAGTAAGCACGGTGTTGAAACGTTTAAGCGAAGCCAAACTGCGCACGATGGACAGTATGAATATGAGCCGCTATACCTCCGGCGCGTTCGGAATGAATTTGCTGGACATTAAAGTGCCCGACAGCGACGATTTTTCGTACGGTTTGTATCCGGGGTCTTACCCCAATGCGGTCTGCGCCAAGCGCTTGCGCGGGGACGCAGCCGGCACGATTTTCCTGTATTTGGGGGAGACGGCGCCGGACTATTGCGCTTCTTCCAGCTCCAGCCTGTGTGCGGAATATCGCAGTAGCGGACGCAAACTGTTTTGCTCCGGCACGTGTGATATATACGGCTTGGACAGTTATTCGCTTGGCAGTTGCCGCTAATTCCCGCTAATTTAAAAAACCCCGCTTTAAAGCGGGGTTTTTTATGGTTAATTGATTTTGCTGTGCGGGGGGACATCTTGCGTGATCCATTTATTGGCCCCGATAACCGAGCCCGCCCCGACGGTAATGTCACCCAGCACGGTCGTTTCTGCATAAATAATGACGTCATCGCCGATATTCGGGTGGCGTTTGATGCCTTTGACGGGGTTGCCGTGCTCATCCAGCGGAAAGCTTTTTGCTCCCAGCGTGACGCCTTGGTAGAGTTTTACGCGTGCACCAATTACGCAGGTTTCCCCAATAACTACCCCCGTACCGTGGTCAATAAAAAACGACGGGCCTATTTGCGCCCCGGGATGTATGTCAATGCCGGTTAAACTGTGCCCGTATTCCGTAATAATACGCGGTACGATACGCACCCCGCATTGATACAAAAAATGCGCCATACGCTGATACGTAATAGCCCGCACGCCGGGGTAGCAAAGCATTGTTTCTATTTCATCTACGGCGGCGGGGTCGCCTTCGTAAGCGGCGCGGATGTCGGTCATCATCAGCTGTTGAATGCGGGGCAATTCGGCTATAAAACGCAGGGTGATTTGCTTGGCTTGGCTGCGGCAGAGGGCGCAGTCGCTTTTTTGGCGGCAAAGCAAACAGCGTGCGTTAAGAATTTGCTTTTCCAGAAGGGTGGCATATTGCTGCAGCAGCAGGGTTTGTTCGTGCGTGTCGCTGTGTAAACTGTATTGGCAAAGCAGGGCGCGCAGGCCTTCCACCAGGCGCGCCACGTCCGCTGCCGAAGGAATAAATTGGGCCTTTTCGTGGAATGTCCGGTCAAATGTGTTTTGAAGCGCTTTGGAAACGGCAGAAAAGTCTGGCTGCATATACGTTACATTTTAAAGTCTTCGCCCAGATAAAGACGTCTGGCATCCGGATCGTTCAACAGCGTATTTTGGTCTCCTTCCACCAAAATTTTACCGTCGTAAATCAGGTAGGCTCTTTCGGTCAGCGGCAGGGTTTCGCGCACGTTATGGTCGGTAATCAGCACGCCGATGCCTTTGTCTTTGAGTTTAAAAATCATATGGCGCAGATCCGATACGGTAATGGGGTCAATACCCACAAACGGTTCGTCAAGCAAAATAATTTTGGGGTTGCTGATCATACAGCGGGCGATTTCCATACGGCGTTTTTCGCCGCCGGAAAGCGTCCAAGCTTTTTGGCGTGCCAGTTTGGTAAGGCCAAATTCGTTAAGCAGGGCGTCCACGCGGCGTTTTTGTTCTTGTTTGTCGTCCAAAATACGTTCCAGCACGGCCAGCAGATTTTCTTCCACGGTAAGCCCTTTAAAAATGGTCGGTTCCTGTGCCAGATAGCCCAACCCGTGGCGGGCCCGTTCGTACATAGGCAGGGGGGTTACTTCTTCATTATCAATAAACACCCGTCCTTTGGTAGGCCGGATAAACCCCACCATCATATAAAACGTGGTGGTTTTGCCGGCGCCGTTGGGGCCCAAAAGGCCGACAATCTCGCCCGATTTTACGTGGATATCCACTCCTTTTACCACCATACGGTCTTTGTATACTTTTACTACTTTGTCACTGCGCAGTTCCATAATTAAGTCCTAAAGATTCATTCGCCTTGGAAGCATTGATTTGTTTAGACACCGTCCAGCCTTCCACCTTGCCCGAAAGGGTAATATTGCGGGAGGTATTTTCGGCCGTTACCTTGTCTGCTATTATAGCAAATGTGCCGTCTTCGGTTTTGCCTTCCAGCAGCGGGCGCCCGCCGTAAGCATAAGTATAGCCTTGCAACCCTTTATATTCAATGGTTTGTGCTTTTAAATTGTAATCGGCGTTTGCCGCTTCCGCCCCGCCCTGCAGCAAGGCGTAGTTTTCTTTTTGTTTGGCCGTCATCCGTTGGGCTTTAAGCGTAGCACGCTGCCCGTCTTTGCCCTGATAGATTACCCGCACGTTTGTGCTTAAAACATAGGTTTCTTCTTTAGTGTTAAAATCGGCTTTTTGGGCGTAGGCCGTAATCAAATCACCTTTGGCCGTTTGGTAGACCAGTTTGATTTGGCGCGGGGCTGCGGACTGTGCATATCCTTTGCCGGTTTGGTAATTATAGGCGGCTTTTTCCGCATACAGTTCATACCAGGCGCCGTCCGGTGCATTGTAACGGGCAAACACATTGCCTTTAGCCGTAAAAAGGTTTTGTTTGCGTTGGGAAAGCGCATAGTCTGCGCGGAAGGCATAGATGCCGTTATCGTAATGTACGTTTCCTTTAAATTCTTCTTCTTGTTTTTCTTTATAAATTACCCAGCGGTCGCTGGTTATGGCGCCGCCCAGCGTTTCGGGCAATTTGTCGGGAGTGGACTTTTTTTGCAGCTCTTGTTTCTTTTGTTCCGCCAACGCTTTAGCCGCGGCCGGCTGGGGCGCTTGCTGCGCAACGGGCTGTTTGTCCTGCAGCGAAAAACAGCCGCTCAGACAAACGGCTGCCGTTAAAATACAGCCCCCGCGCCACAGGCGTTGCCATACGGACGGGCTCATTTGACCTCCGACTGCAATTGCTTGACGTTTTGCGGCAATTGGGTGGTTTGCTTTTTGAGTTCAATTACATTGAGTTTGGAATCGGTTTCTATGCCGCCTTGGGCCGTTACTTTAGTGTTGCCGCGCACGACAACGGTTTTTTTGTCGGACCAAACGCGGTCTTTGTTTACGTCATAAAAAAAGCGGTCCGTTGTCAAATCGGTCTGTTCCTTAAAGGAGTGTACGCGGGCGTTGCCTTCTATGCTGACTAATTTTTTTACGTAATCAAAGGTGCCTTTGTCGCCGGTTACTTCGGCACTGTCCTGTCCGTTTTCGCGCAGCAGCAGGCGGGGGTTAAACAGCACGGCATTGTTGAGGTCGGCAAAGTCCACCTCGTCGGCGCGCAAGATCCATTTTTTTTGGCTGTCTTTAGATTCAAAAATAGTTACCTGTTCGGCGCGCTGCATATCGCCGTCGTCAGGAGAAAAATTTTTTTCGTTCCCGCAGGCGCCAAGCAAAAAAACAAACAGCAAAAAAGCGGTTAATTTTTTCATTGTTTTTTATCCAGCATTGCAATAAATTCAATGAGGTCTTTTTCGTCTATAATGCCCACCACGGTGCCGGCTTTGTTCAGCACCGGTATATTGTCTACGTGGGTGGAATGAATCATCTTAGCCGCGTCAATGGCGGGGGCCGTGTCTAAAATATGGTAGGGGTTGCGCGTCATTACGTCGGTTATTTTTTTGCTGAGCACATTTTCGTTTTTTTGCAGTTCGCGGCGCAAGTCACCGTCAGTAAAGTAACCTACCAGCTTGCCTTTTTTGTCCACGATGCTGGTGGCGCCGGCCGCATTGCTTTTGGTCATTACCAGCAAGGCGTCTTTTACGGTGGCGCTTTCGGGCACCGTCGGGTTATTTTTGCCCTTGCGCATTAAATCTTTTACTTGCTGGGTGAGCAATTTGCCCAAGGAACCGCCCGGGTGAAAAAGGGCAAAATCGGTTTTTTCAAAATGTTTTATTTTCATCAGGCACACGGCCATCGCGTCGCCCACGGCCAGCGTAGCCGTGGTGGAGGCGGTGGGCGCCAAATTATAGGGGCAGGCTTCCCGTTCAATGTAAATTTTAACGTGAATGTCCGACATCAGGGCCAGTTTGGAATTTTCGTGCCCCGTCATAGAAATAATGGTCAGTTTTCGCCGCGCCAAGGAGGGGAGAATTTTATTGATTTCTTCCGTCTGGCCGGAAAAGGAAATGGCCAAAATAACGTCCCCGCTCATAATCATTCCCAAGTCGCCGTGCAGGGCTTCCACCGGATGCACAAAAAAAGACGGCGTACCCGTAGAGGCCAGCGTGGCGGAAATTTTCCGTCCGATTAACCCGCTTTTACCAATACCCAATACGACGATGCGTCCCTTCGTTTCGGCACAGGCTTTAACGGCTTTTAAAAAACCGTCATCCAAACTTTTGCGCGAAAGTTCCAACGCTTTGTGTTCCACGCTTAACACGTGGCGGGCCGTCTTTAAAATATCTTTATCGTCGTATTTCATATATGCCTCTAGTCCAGCCACGGGGTCGTTTCGGGGGCCGGGGTTTTCTTTTGATATTGCACGGGCAGGCGGGCGGTGGCATAAGACACCACAAAAAACGCTGCCGTGCATAACGCCAATAACACGGCCAATACTTTTATGTGCCATTTAAGGGTGGGGATAAAAGGTTCGGCCATAAAACACCTATTTAAATTTTTTAACCAGCGCATCAATTTGGCTTAACTGACGGGTCATCTTTTCCACCTGTTTCATATCCAGGGAATTGGGCCCGTCGGAAAGCGCTTCTTTGGGGTTGGGGTGTGCTTCAAAAAACACGCCGGCAATGCCCAATGCCGTGGCAGCCTTGGCCAGCACGGGGGCCAAAGCACTGTTGCCGCCGGTGGCGGTGCCCAAGGCACCCGGTTTTTGCACGGAGTGGGTGGCATCAAAAATCACAGGGTAGCCGAATTGCTTCATAATTTCCAGCGAGCGCATATCTACCACCAAATCGCCATAGCCAAAGCTGGCGCCGCGTTCGGTGAGCAAAATTTTATGGTTGCCTTGCGATTCTATTTTTTTGATGATTTGCTCCATAGCGGAAGGAGCTAAAAACTGGCCTTTTTTTACGTTGACCGCTTTGCCGGTGGCGGCGCAGGCCAGCACCAAGTCGGTTTGCCGGCACAGAAAAGCCGGTATTTGCAGCATATCCGCCACGCGGGCCACTTCTTCGGCCTGCCAGGGTTCGTGTACGTCCACCACCAGCGGAAGGCCGGTAATGCGCTTGGCTTTTTCCAAAATTTCCAGCCCTTTGGCCAAGCCGGGGCCGCGGTAGGCGTTTAAAGAGGTGCGGTTGGCTTTGTCAAAAGAAGCTTTTAAAATATACGGGTGGCCCGTTTTGGCGATGATTTTTTTAAGCGTTTTGGCGGTATTTATATAATGCTCTTCGCTTTCAATCACGCACGTGCCCGCCATAAAAACAAGCGGGAGAGTGTTGGATATTTTGATATTGCCGACTTTTACTGTTTTTTGCATACTTACATAATAGCAAATTTCCTCTGTGCTTAGAGGGAAAAAGCCCCTTTAATTGCGTATGACAAAGCCGTCTTGCCCTTCTATTTGGGCATCGGGTTCGTCTTCGTTGGCGGCCTGCCCGCGGCAGAAGCTTTCCCCTGCGCCGTTAAGCGGTACGCAGACCAGCTCCTGCATATTGTTTTGCGTGGCCAAAAAATATTGAATGCGTTGGTTTGCGTCTTTTAAACGAAGCTCAAACTCCCAGCAATTTTTGGCAGGGTCTTCTTTCGTACGGCAGAAAAATTGCACCGTAAAATATTTTAATTTGCCGTTTTGGTTTACGTCCTGTTCGTATCGTTCGGCCCGTTCCTGCGTCATATAACGGGCCAGTCCGGCACGGCGCAGCTGGCCCCACCAGATAGTGGCTTCTGCATTGCGGGCGCTTTGCACCGCGTTTTGGTAAGCGGGCAAAGCAACGGCAGTTAAAATGCCGACGATAAGAATGACGACCAGCAGTTCAATTAACGTAAAAGCTTTGTTCATTTTTTATCCTCTAATAAGCGGTTTAACAGGCCTTGTATTTGCAGGTCGGATAGCTGCAGCCCTAAAGCCCAGGCGGAGGTTTGCAGCGTGGTATGCAAAATGTCGCGCAGACGGGCAGAAGCTTCGGCCAGGTTAAAGTTATTGTCTAAACGCAAATAATCTTCCAGCACGGTAGCGGTTTGGTTTTCAAACTGGGCGCGCAGGCCGCGGGTGTTATTCATTTTCAGACGGAAATAAAGCGGCCCGCCAAAGGCAAGTTTATCTATAAATTTAAGCGCACATTGAAAAAAGTGCACCGTATGGCAGGCCAAATCAACAAAGTCCACGGCGCGCGTGTCGTGCCCGTTGAACGATACGGTTTTTGCCGCGTCCCATTTAGCCATTAACAGACCGTATGCATTGAACTCTTGCAGCTGATGTATCCCGCGGGAGCCTTCAATGACGGCAATGCCGTCCTGCACGGGCTGCAGTTTTGCGTTTGCCGGCGCGCTCAGGCCTTGCGTAACGCAGGAAATAAGCTGCGGCAGTTTGCGGTAGTCGGTAAGCGGTTCTTCGGGATACAAAGGCATAATGGACAGGGTTGCCACGGTCAAATCGGCCGGATGGATGTTTTTGTTTTTAAGGTAATTTTCAAAATGACTTTCGGCCTTGTCATATAAAATATGGCGCAGGCGTTCCGATTTTTTGCGGTGATCCAGCAGCCAGGGCAGGCGGTCGGGGTGGACCAGAATTTCCGGCCGGCTGCTTTGGCCGGTGCGGATGTAGGCGCGTTTGAGTTTGCCCACCAAATGCGGGGTCAGGTTGCTTTGCGGAATATTGACGACTACAAACATACGCTGCCCGTCTTTGCTGACGCAGGTGTTGACGTCCACAAACACAATGGGGTCAATGTAGGTTTGAATAATGTCTTCTATGGTATTGCGCATTTTTTCGTGATAGGGAATGCCGGTGAAGGGGGGGCGCGGCTTGTCGTTTTTGTCGTCATTTACGCCGATGATGACGGTGCCGCCCAGCGCATTGGCAAAAGAGGCAATGGTCTTGGCAAATTTTTCTTTATTTTTGGGTAAAAAATATTTATAGTCCAGTTGTTTGCCTTCCGGCAGCTGCTGCCGGCAGAATTGGACGACGTCCTCAAAGGTTAAATTGTTTACGGGTTTGTCAAAAAACATAATTCCCCCTTGGCCGCGCAGGGCGCATATAATATTTATTATAATAAAAACAGCCGGTTTTAAAAGCCTGCTTTTACATACATAAGGAAATAAAAGATGAACGGCCCTAATGTTAATTTAACCCCGTGGATAACGGAAAAATTTATTGCTGCTGCCCCGCAGCAAGCCGCCCGTGCTTTGGGGGGGCTGGCTACGCACGAGGCCGTGCTTCTTTTAAAGCCGCTGAAAGCCGAAAGTATTGTGTCTGCCCTAAACCCGATGGAGCCCGCCGCGGCTGCCGCCATTTTGAGGCGGCTTCCTTCCCGTCAGGCGGCGCACGTGCTTTCCCGCCTTGATTTACGCCAAGGGGGAAAAGTGTTTGCGGCCTTTTCCGTTGCGCAGCGCGAAAAAATGAAAACGCTTCTGCCGGCGTCGGTTCTGCAGGCGTTGGAAAAAAGCACCGCCTGGCCGGCCGCCAGTGCCGGCGGAAAAATGAGCACCGATTTTGTGCTTTTCCGCACGGAAATGAAATTAAGCGATATCGTGGAAAAATTAAAAATTTTGCCGCGCAAAAAGTTGCCCGCCGCCTGTTTGGTGGCCGGACGGGACGGCAAACTGAAAGGCTGCATCCGCGCGGCGGAGTTGGCTTTTTATGCACCGCAAAGCACGGCCGGCTCCGTAATGAGCGACGTAAAAGCCGTCAGCGCACAGGCCCCGCTGGCATCGGTTCAAAAACTTTTTGACGAAGGCCAGCCGCTGGTGCCAGTAACGGACGAAAACGGCGCCGTATTGGGCGTTTTAACGCCGCAAATGCTGGCCGAGGCACAACCGGTCAAAAAGAAGCGTTTTGGCTGGTTTTAAGCCGTTAAAACGGTCTGCTTGCTTTGTTTTTTTTTTTTGATAAATTTTGTTTATGAACAAAATTTATCAAAAAACCTTCCTTCAAATAAAAAACTCGTCTAAAGACACTGCAGCTGCATTAAAACCCTTTTCCGAAAAGGGTTTGCCCATACGCAAAGGGTTTACCTTGGTGGAATTGCTGGTGGTGGTGTTAATTGTGGGTATTTTGGCCGCGGTGGCTTTGCCGCAATACCGCAAAGCGGTAGACAGAGCCCGCTTTGCAGAAATACTGCTCATCGCGCGGGACTTATATCAGGCCAATATGCGTTATCAGCTTTCCAACGGCACAGGAGAGATGGCCTTGTATGACCAGCTGGATATTTCGGCTCCGTCCGGTTTTGTGTATGACGAAGCTTCTTCTTCCTGGAAAAAAGGCACGCTAAAGCCGGTTAAAATATTTATGCCCTCCCCGCAGAATATATATGTATATTGGTATCCGTCCGGAAAAGATATGAATTTGGACATCCGGCTGGACGCCCCGTATCGGGGCATTCGCTGTGCTTACCATAACGACGCTTACGTAAAAAGCCTCTGCGCTTCCGCCGGCGCGACGGAAGAAAATAATTATTTCCTGTTAAAATAAAGCCGGCTTTCTCAAAACAATAAAGAGGGCGGGCCCCGTGAATGGCCCGCCCTTGAGGTTAAACTAATTGTCTTAGAACACTAAAACAAGAAGTTTAATTGCCTTGCGGCAAATTGTTTTAGCCCCGTTTGAGGGGGCAAATCTCCGTCCCGCGTCTTGACGCGGGACAGAAAGCATATCATTTTAAGGTTTATTTTACAACCGCTTCTTTTTTTAGGAAGTCAAACACCTTGCGTTCGTTTAAAGTGGCCAGGATGTGGTCCTTGCGTTCTTCAAAGAAAGCGCGGATCTTTTTTTCGTCTTCCTTGGTTTTGGCGTTGGCGGTCAGGCTTTTGTCCAGCTCGGCCTGCCAGTCGGCCTGCGTGGCTTCCAAGTTTTCTTTCTTGGCAATGGCGTGAATGATGTAGCCGATGCGCAAGTCTTTTTCTACCGTGGGGCGGATGCGTTCTTCAAAACTTTTGCGCTGTTCGTCGGAAAGTTGCTCGGGCTTGAGTTGGGTGACGTTGCGCACAAAGTTGTTTAAAGACTGATCCGTATATTCCTGCACCAAGGTTTCGGGCAGGGCAAAATTGTTCATTTTGACCAGATGGTTTTCAATCTGGTTTACAAAATCGCGGGCGGAGTTTTCTTTGGCTTCGGCGTTGAGGCCTTCCTGCACGCGCTGTTTCAGCTGGTCCAGCGTGTCAAAGCCCATATCTTTGGCAAAGGAATCGTCCAAATTCGGCACGATTTTGTTTTTGATGTCGTCTACCGTTACGTGGAAAGAAAGCGTATCGTTTCCTTCTTTAACTTCAAAATCTTTGCTTTCGCCTTTTTTCATCCCCAGCACGGCTTTGGCCAGTTCCGGCATCGTTTGCGGGGCGGCCATATCAATCAGTTCGCTGTCGGCGCTGAGTTTATAGTCTTCCGTTCCGTTGCGTTTGCCTTTGTATTGCACCACGGCGTATACTTTGTCGTCAATCACGGTGCCTTCCGGTGCGCTTTCCAAGCGGGCATTGGCCTGCAAAATGCGCTCCAGCTGGTCTTTTACTTCTTCTTCCGTGGCGGTTTCGGCCTTTTTGGTTACGGGAATGCCTTTGTAGTCTTTTACGTCAAATTCGGGGGCCACGTCCACGGCCAGTTCAAAAGAAAAAGCCTGCCCGTCGTTAAAGGCGGCAAAATCGGCTTTAGTTAAAGACGGCACGGTAACGGCGTTGAGTTTGGCTTGTTCCAATGCGGCGGCAATGGCGCTTTTGAGGGCCAAGTCCAGGGCGCGTTCTTTAATGTGGCCGGCAAAATTTTGTTTGACTAAATCAAGGGGAACTTTTCCGGCGCGGAAGCCTTGCATCTGCGCGCGGGACTGCACTTGCACGGCGGCGTTTTGAAAGGCTTTGGTAATCAAGCCGGCCGATGCTTCTACGCTGAGGTTGACGCGGCAGCCTTCTTTATTTAGTTGTTTGGTTTTTACTTCTTCCGCCGTTGCGGTTTTGAAAATGGACATTTTTCTGCTCCTTAAAATAACTGGACGGAGAGGGACTTGAACCCTCAAGGGTTACCCCACACGCTCCTAAGGCGTGCGCGTCTGCCGATTCCGCCATCCGTCCTATTTTGTCGTAAAAAATGGGCCATGTGAGGCTCGAACTCACGACCTTACGCTTAAGAGGCGTCTGCTCTACCAGCTGAGCTAATGGCCCTAAATCGGGATAAGAAGATTATAGCAAAAAAAGAGCGGCAGTTGGGCTGTTGAAGGGCCCGGGCGCTGCCTGATAAATTTATTTTATCATATTTCCGTCTTTGCGGCAAAAGAATCGTTTTTTTGAAAAACATTGCGTTAGACGCAAAATTAGATATAATAAGGTGTCAAAATATTTTAAGTAAGAGGTACGGAATGAAAAAACTGCTTTGTGTACTTTTAAGTGCTTCACTCTTTTTGTCTCCGGCGGCCCAAGCGGCGGACTTTTCCGGCTTTGACAATATAGACGCGATTATGGAAGATAATGCCCTGACGGAAGTAAGCAACCGTTATTCGGCGATGCAGCTGTCTTTCTTCCCTGAGTTTGCCACGCGGATAGGGTTTGAATCGGCAGACAATAAATTGGACCGGCGTGACGCCGAGCGCGACGCCCAGGCCCTGCGCGCACTGGGCATTGTGCAGGAAAGTTTGGCGGAAGTGCGGCAAAAAAATCTTTCCGAACCCAAACAAACCGATTACGATGTGCTGCAGGGGCGTTTGGCAATGGATAAATGGAATTTGGAACGCAACCGTACGGCGTTGGACCCGCTGCTTTACGCGCAGGCGTTTTCTTCGGTGTATGATTTAACGATGAAAACCCTGAACTATCAGGATTTGCAGGACCGCGATTTGGCGGCCCGTATGCGTGCCTTGAAAGGGGTGGCCGAGCAAGCCGAAGAAAACCTGACCACGCCGCCTGCTTTTTTAACGCAGCTGGCGATGGAAGACGCCTATTATGCTTATTTGGCCTTTGATACCGTGCCCCAATATTTGGCGGCCCGTGCGCAGGACGATGTAAGCCGCACGCAGGTGCGTGCCGATGCGCGCGCTTCCAAAGAAGCGGTAAGAAAAATGTTTGAATTGTTTAAATCGTTGGCACAGGAAAACACCCAGCAGGATTTCCGTTTGGGAGAAGAAGATTACCAGTTTGTGTTAAATAACCGTTATTTTATTGACGAAAAACCCAGAAAAATTGAAAAAATACTGACGGAAAATTTCCGCACCGCCCAAAAGAATTTGGCCCAAGCGCTGGAGATGTTTGCCTTGCCGGTGGCGGCGCAGGAAGCCGAAACCGTACTGCAAAACATCCAAGTCCCCGGCGAAGAAGCTACCGAAGGCGTAACCGTCAGTTCCATTGAACCGGTGGCAGAAGAAGGTCAGCCCGCGGCCGAAAATGAAGCGCAGCAGCCGACTAAACCGGAAAAGAAAAAGAAAGATAAAAATGCCCCGCTGGTGCGCGCCGATGAGTTTTACAGTGTAACGCAGCGCTTGCTGACCAACAACATCCGCCAGCAGGATTTTATTAAAACTTTGTCGGAAGAAGCGGCCAATTTGGCCAAATTCTTTGCGCAGGACGATACGCTGCCTACGTCGGACGTGGACTTTGTTATCTATAAAATGCCGGACTATTACGCCTATACCCGCGCATATATGTTCCTGCCGCCTTTCGGCACGCAGACCAACCCCACCAACGACCTTTTTCTGCGCCTGCCTTCCGGCAATGAACTGACCCGTCAGGAAATGCTCAACCGCGATTTTAACGGTCCTACGCTTAAATTGCTGCTGGCCGGCCAGTTGGTGCCGGGGTTGTACTATCGTTCCGCTTATAACGGCAAAACATTGTCTTCGTTCCGCAAGATGTACCCCGTGCCGACGCTGCGCAACGGGTGGGAAGTGTACGCCCAGCATTTAGCCAGCGAACGCGGCTATATTATTACCGACGAAGAACTGCTTTATTTGGCGTGGGCCGATTACGTGCGTGCGGCACAGGCTTTGGTGGACTTTAAATTGCATACGCAAGAGTTTACCTATAATGATGCCTATGCCTTTTTAACGCAAGAAAACGGCTTTGCAGAACAGCAGGCCCAAACGATGCTTAAAGACATTGCCCGCCAACCCGGCGAAGCCGTCAGTTATATTTACGGATATAAGGCGCTGAAAGATTTGCGCGCCAAATATCAAAAGAAACAAGGCAAAAAGTTTTCTTTGTCTGACTTCCACGCCAAAGTAATGGCCTTGGGGGATATTCCGCCCTACCGGCTGGAAGCGGAAATGGAAAACGCCTACACAATGGAAAAGAACAACCTGACGCAGGCGTTAAATACGCCGTTTTATTTAAACTGAGGTTTCTTCTTTCTTAGCTTTGCCCGACCCCGCTGTATGCAGCGGGGTTTTTTATGGCTCAAATAATTTAAAAAAAACTTTGACGGAAACGTGAAAAAAACTAAAATATAAACGATTATATTTTATTGGAGCCTGAAATGTTTCCTGTTACCAAATCTTCCGCCGAAGGCAAATACGTCAAAGTAATGCGTTTGTTACTTTCTGCCTGTTTTCTGGCGGTACCTCTGTTGTTTTTTACCGGTTTGACCCGCAACCCTTTTACCGTGCAAAGCGTGTTGCTTTATGTGCTGCTGGCGGCGATGTACGGCGCTTCGGCCATTCGCTTTTTGCGTGCGGGACACATTAACTTTACGCGCACGTTTTTTGACTTGGCTTTTTTGATTTACATCTTTGCCTGTGTGGTCAGCTGGCTTTCGGCCGTGTCGGCCGCCCCGCAGTATATGCGTCAGACGTTGTTTTTTAATATGTTGGACTTCGGCACCCTGCTTTTGGTGGTGGCGCTGGGGGCTTATGTCATCAGCAAAAATGTGGTGTTCAGCGGCGTGATAGAAAGCAAAACCAATTATATTTTGCTTTTTATCGCCTGGGGAGCCTTGTGGCTGCTGCTGCCTTTGCTTAAAACTTCGCTGCCGGGGGACAGCTTTTTTGCCTGCGTGTTTGACATATACGGCATTATTTTGTGGGGCGTCGGGCTGTGGCTGGGAATGCGCGTGCTGCGTAAACTGACGCAGGAAAACGTGCTGGTGCTCAGTTTTGTGGCGTGCGCACTGGCGTGTATGTACGGGGTGTTTCAAAGTTTCGGGTTGGATATTTTGTGGCCGTTTGATATGCAGCAATTTGCCAGCAAGGCCTTTTCCACGTTTGGCAACCCCAACTTTTTGTCTTCGTTTGTGGTAATGCTTTTGCCGGCGCTTTTGGTGTATTATATGCGCGCTTCCAGCCGTAAAGACATTGGTGTATACGGCTTTTTGGTGTTGGTGTATTTGTTTTATTTGTCGTCGGGGCTGTGCCGTTCGTGCTGGATAGCGGCCCTGGTGGGCCTGCTGATGATGTGGATGTTCGGCACGTTGCGCGCGCTTATTTTGCAGCGCAAGGCCCGCGTGTTTTGGCTGGTGGTGTTGGGGGTGGCGGTGTCGTATTTGCCGGTGTTTGTGCAAAGCACGCGCCCCGCTTTGGAACAGCGGGTGGGTGAAATAAGCAAAGTGACGCCTTCCTCTTTTACGCTGCAGGTGCCGCGGAAACAAATTTTTCCGTCGCTGCACCAGCGTCTTTTGATGTGGAATGTATCCAAAGACATCTTTTTAAACCGCCCCGTGATGGGGGCCGGGCTGGGCAATTTTCAAACTTCGTTTGCCCGCACGCAGCCAAAAACCCTGCTGGAACATCCCAATTTACGCGAATTAAAAACGCTTACCCAGTCGCCGCATAACGAGTTTTTCTTTCAGTTGGCGCAAGGCGGCATTGTGGGGTTGGGGCTTTTTCTGTTTATGTTTATGGTGCTGTTTTTGGAAGTGCACGATTTTGCCGCCCGCAAAAAAGAGGGGGATAAAAAACAATTACTGCAGGCCTTGTTCTGCGGCATCTTGGCGATGCTGACCGACAATATGCTCAATATTTCGCTGCATACGGTGGTGCCGGCTTTTGTGTTTTGGTGGCTGGTCGGGGCCGAAGTAAGCGGCGTCGGGCGCGAAGAACGCAGTGTGGAAATTACGGCCAACCCTGTAACCAAAACGGTAGCTTTAGCCTTGCTGGGCGGTTGTGTATTTGTTGTTTTATGGCAGGGGGCGGTGCTTTCCAGCCAGTATCTTTTCTTCCGCGGGCAAAAGCAGCTGGCGCGTAAAAACAGTGCTGCGGCACAGGCCGATTTTGCCAAGGCGTTTTCGCTCTATCCGGCTAATACGGAGGCCGGCTTTACCCTGGGCAATTTATTACTGTCCGAACAAAAATACGATCAGGCACTGCCCGTGTACGAAAAAGCGATGTCCGCCGCGGCCTATTATGATCAGGTTTATTATCACGCGGCGTTGGCGGCACTGGGGGAAAACGACCACGCCAAAGCCGTGCGTTATTTGCGCGAAACCCTGCGTTTGGATCCTTTTAATTTAGCCGCTTATGAAACGTTGGCCTCCTTGGTGCAGGAAGACGTAATTTATGCCGATGCCGATACAATGTCTTTGTTGGAAAAAGGCTTGCAGCTGTTTCCGTATGACGCCGGTTTGTGGCACGCCGTGGGAGGCATTTATTTAAAACACGGCGAAAAAGAATACGCCAAAACGGTGTATAAAAATGCACTTACGATTGACACGCTGGACAAGTCCATCCGCCGCAGTTTGGTAAAATTGTATGCTTCTGACGAAGAAAAACCGGAAATTTTAACGCAGGCGCAAACGCTGCAGGGCTATTATGACCAGGTGCAAAATATGCAGGGAATGTCCAAGCACAAGCTCAAACAGTTGCGCAGCCGGTTGGAGGAATATGTTAAAAAATATCCGTCCGATTCCAACGGCCTTATTTTGCTGGCGCGCTACTTTGCTTTGACGGGAAACGACATTAAGTCCAAGGAACTTTTGGAGGCGGTGCTTGCCAAAAAGCCGGATAATTTGTCGGCCAATTTGGCCTTAGCCTCGTTGTTACAGCAGGCGGAAGATGTGCAGGCTGCTGCCTATTATTTGCACAATGCATTGTTTTATTATCCGGCCAACCGGACGGCGGCAAACCGTCTCAAAAAGCTGGAAAAATAAGCAGGGAGCACAAAAACGTTGCGGCCTGTGCCGCATAACAGACAATGCGACGGCAAAAAAAGACAAAAATTTACTTGCCAGACATTGGGTTTTTATGCTTGAATAAGTTTTACGGGGCGCGCGTACCCGTTACTTACGCGCGTAGCGTCTTTACAAAAAGACGGAAATTGCTATAATTATCTGTGGGTTGTGCCAATTAAACACAAGGGGCAATAACAAGTCTATGAGAATGTTAAACGCGATGAAAGTGAAAATTTTGGTTGCGTTGCTGGTCCTGTCTTTGACGGGCGGCAGCGCCTTGTTTGCTGCGCCGTCCTCGGCCAAGCAACTGGAAAAAGGCATCGAGCTGTACGAAGAAAACCGTGACAGCGAAGCAATGGATTATTTCATTGATGTGCTGGTCAACGGTTCCCGTACTGAAGTGGACGAGGCCAATAAGTATATTAATTTAATTCACAACCGTATGGGCGGCATTCAAGACCCGGTGGAAGTGGATATTAATTTTAAAGAGGGCGAAGCCAAACGCTTGCAGCCGGGGCAGGACCCTGCCGTATTGGAAGCGCAAATGGCCGCTGAAAATGCCCCTATTGGACAAGAGTTGGCCGGCGTCGGTTTGACCGAAACGGCCGAACAGGACATAGCGGCTATGACGCAGCAGGAAGCGGCCGAAAATGCCGCCGCCCAGCAGGCCGTGCAAGAACAGCAGGCGTTGCTGCAGCAGCAGGCGCAAGAAAGTGCTTTGGCTGCCCAGCAGCCTTCTGTTGACGCAGAAGCCGCTAAAACGCAGGAAGCATCGTCTTCTACGTTTACGGACTTATCTACCCCGTCGGCCTTAAAAGCCCGCCAAATTTATACGAGCCAAAAACTGGACAGTATGAAACAAGCCGTTATTGCCCAACTTAAAAAAGAACAAGGCGTCCGTATGTATTTCCGCGACGGCTTGCCCGATGCTATTGACATTGACAGCGACGTCCTTTTTAACGGCTACAAATTCCGCCCCGAAGCCTTGCCGGTGCTGGACGAAATTTATACCCTGCTGGCCTTAACGCAAGGTGCCAGCTACATCATTTTGCCGCCGGGTTCTTATACCGACAACATCACCTTGGCCGGCATCCGTCAGGCTATGGCGTTGAACTCTTTCTTGGTGCACAAAGGCTTGTCCTCCGGCAAAATCAGCTACAATATGGGGTTGTTTGACCAGGAACCGCCTGCCAAATTTGCCAATTTAGACGGTGTCTCTATTGTGTTTGATTTTGATGCGGACTTGCCCGCTTCTATGCCGCAAGCGGCTTCTGTTTCTAAACTGCCGATGCTGAGTATGGCCGTTGTACCCGTGAGCAACGAAATTGACCCGGCCGCCGGCGAAGCGTTTGCCATTGATTTTTCCGTTATTGAAACAGCCGAAACCTTGGATAACTGGCTGTTCCAAGTGGTGCAGCACGCAGCCAACGGCGGCTATTATGTCGTGCGCCAGCTGGAAGGCTTTGCCCCTGTCTATCACCAGATTGTCTGGAACGGACGCAAAGGCATCATCGGGCCTGAATTGGCTTGCGGAACCTACACGCTGGCTTTAACGGCCAGAGACGTAATGGGCGGTAAACGCACCATCCGCCGCCAAATTGAAGTGGCCTGCACCAGCCAAAAACCGGCTGAAAAAACAACGGCCGCCAAAGAAGATTCCTCGTTAAATTACAAAACGGCCCGCCTGTGGAATAAACCGGCCCGCATTATGAAAGCCGCGCCGGCCGCAGCAGCCGCGCCGGAAGTGACGGATCCTTTTGCCGCCACCGTTCCCGCTACGGATGCGGCTAATGCCTATGCCGTGCAGAACTCCGGCGTGACGGATCCCTATGCCGCTTATGGCGCGCAAATGACAGATCCGTATGCCGCGCAGGGCACCGGTGTGAGCAACCCGTATGCCACCCAGCCGGGTACGGGCGTAAGCAACCCCTATGCCACCCAGCAGGGTACGGGCGTAAGCAACCCGTATGCTACCCAGCAGGGTACGGGCGTAAGCAACCCGTATGCTACCCAGCAGGGCACGGGCGTACAAACGTATACGCAGCCGCAGGGTCAGGCGGCCGCTCCCGCCCAAGGAGTGACCAACCCTTACGATATGCCTTACGAAGAATATGGCAATTAAATTTTAAGAAGGATTTATTAGTATGAATAAATCTATCAATCTGGCCGACACGCTGATAGGCAAAAATATGAAAGCCCACCCCGATGCTTTGGGGCTTTATATCGGGCTGAATGAAATGTACATTGCGCAAAGCTCCCGCAAGGACGGCGGTATTGTGTTGGAGTCCCTGCTGCGCGTGCCTATCTCTGACGTGGATCCCAGCAAGCTCAAACCATTGGAGCTTAATGAAGGCTTTTTTACCGAAAATAATTGGCTGGAGGCATTGACTAAAGTCGCTGCCAAAAAGAAATGGGACGGCAATAAAGTGGTCGTGTCTTTAGCCCCCGCCTTTTCGTTGTTGCGTCATTTTGTCATCCCTACGATGATTGAAAGAAAACATTGGAAAGAGGCCATCCCTCTGCAAGCGAGAAAATACATCCATTTCCCGTTTGAAAAAACAATGTATTCTTATTATGTATATGAATTTGAAACGGCGGCCACCAAGCAAAAACGTTTGGGCGTTATTTTTACAATGACGCCGAAAACGGTGGTGGAACGTCTGGAAAAAGGGCTTAGAAGCGTAGGGCTTGACCCGGTAGCCATAGAGCCTTCGCCGCTTTCTTTAAGCCGTGCTTTTAGCGACAGCGATAAGGAAGCCGTGGACGACACCGGCCGCATTTATTCTTTCTTCGGCAAAGATCTGGCCAGCTTTGTGTTTACCAATCATAATGCCCCCGTGCTTTTGCGCGAGGTGGAAGTGTTCGGTTCTTCGCCGGTGGAGCGCCGTCGTTTTGAAATAACCAATTGCACGGAATTTATTGCCAAACAATTGGAAAAAGATCCCTTTGACGAAGCCGTCATTATGGGGTGCGATATAGACAACTGGCAGCCTTTGCTGGAAGCCGATTCCAAAAAGCCGGTGCGCAGATGGAATTTGAGCGAGGTGTATGGCATAGAAACCAAATCCGCCGGAGAAATCGCCGCCATTGGTGCCAGTATTAAGTTTTATGATGAAAAAAGTCCGGACTTGGATTTTATTAAGCGCAACCGCTTAAGTGATTACGAGTTTAATGCCGGTCTGATGGCTTGGAAACTGGCCGGCGTGGCTTTGGTAATTGTCTTGTTGTTAATGATCAAAGGATGGTGGGGCGTTCAGTCCGAAAGCCGTGCTTTGAAAAAAGCCAAAAGCCAAAATGCTATTACCATAGCAGATTTTGACGGCCTGACGGCTTCTCAAATTGAGAGCAATTTGAATAAGATTAAAACGCAAAATGCCAATTTGAGCAAGTTTATGGCCAAGAATGAAATTACCCCGCTTTTAGTAGATTTGGTAACGGTTATCCCCGAGCAAATGTGGATATCCTCTTTATCGTATAGAGAGGAATTCCCTGCCAAGAGCGGCGATGTCCGTTCCTTCTCGTTTGAAGGGTTTATTAAAACGGGTAATTCCGAGCAGGACCTGGTATTAGGTAAACAGTTTTACGACCAGCTTGTGCAGCAGCCGGCCATTAAACAGCTGTGCGGCTCTAAAGCGGAAATTAAATATAAAGAACTTGCCGGAGACGGAAAGACAAAAGACCCGCGGGTGGATTCCAACACCGGTATGCAAACCTCGTTCACGTTTACCTGCTCTAAAGGAGGTACGGTGAGATGAAGACCTCGTTTAAAACGCCTAACAAGTACGTTGAATCTGCCAAAAAAGGGTTTAACGATATGAAGCTGGTGATGGAGGAAGGCAATTACAAATTGTTTTTAAAACAAATTGTAGCGGTAATTGTTATCATTCTGTTATACCGTTACGTAAACGGCACTTTCCAAGCTAAGGCGAACAATTTGCGCGGACAAATTGACGCCGTACAAGCACAGTATGATAATGAAAAGGACTACCAGGCCAATAAACAAAAATTACTGGATCTGGAACCGCGCTTTCCTGATTTGTCTTCCAAAAACGATTGGCTGCTGCGGCAATTGGTAGCCGTGTTCCGCGACGCCAATATTTCGCCGACGTTAGGGGCTTCCCAGGCGGAAGACAGCAGTAACGCAGGCTTTACGCTGGCGGCCATTCCCGTTACTTTCCAAACTTCGTTTGGCGATTTCGGGCGTTTGCTGGCCAGTATTGAAAATAAACAAGAATATTTGCGCATCTCGGACTTTTCTTTGACGAAAAAGTCGGAAAATTTGGGACAAAACGAAATTACTATGCGTATTAATACGATTTTCCCCAAAGAAAAAATAGCCGCCACAATGTTCAAAGATGCTGCAGGGGGAAAGAAATGAACAAACGCTATTTATTAGGGGTTTTGGCAACCTTGTGTGTTTGTTCCACCGTGTGGGCTGCTTCGGACTTGGCGCCGGCATTGCCTGATTTGAATTTGCCCGCCGAAAGCGAACAACCGGCACCCGCTGCCGCACCGGCTAAACCGGCCGTGGCTGCGACAACGCAAAAGAAGACGACGTCCGTCAAAAAAAATACGGTCAAAAAAACGACTGCGGCCAAGACGGCCGCCAAAAAGACGGCGGCAGCTTCCAAAAAAAATGTTCCGCCGGTAACTAATACGGTTACCAAAGTAAATACGGAAGAAATTGCCGTGGAAAATTTAATTCCGCAGCAGCAGATACAGCCTGTTGCCGCGGCGGTACCGCCGGCTGAAGTAGCCAGTGTGGCTGCCGCTCCGGCTGCACCGGCAACGTCTGCGCCGACGCAGGGTGCGCCGACTGCCAATGCCGCTGCGCCTGCGCTTCCGCAAGCACAAACCTTGGCCTCCCAAACGGCCGCCGGCATTGTGAGTAAAGTACCTGCTCCGCAAAAGTTGGTGCAATATAATCCGCCAACGGATCGTGACCCGACGCTTTCGCCGGATGATACATTGCTGTTAAAACACCGCGAAGAAGAACGCCTTCGTGCTTTAGAGGCGGAACGTCAGCGCAAATTGGCGGAAGAAAGACGCCGTCTGGCTGAGTTGGAACGTCAGCGCCAGCTGGAGCTGGAACGCTTGCGTGACCCGTCCCGCGAAGTGCGCGGCAAAATTCGCGTAAGCGGTATTATCGGGCAGGAAGTTTTTATCGGCAATCGCATTTATACGGTGGGCAAAAGCGTGTATGGGGCGCGCATCGTAAAAGTTTTGCCGGAATCAGTTGTATTTACGTATAAAGGTCAACAGTTTACAAAGAAAGTAGACTTGCAGTAAAATCATTTGTTGTTTACACACAGGAGGATAGATGAAACATCGGTTAGGAGTTTTTCTGGCTTTGTTGATGGCAGCCACGCCGGCCGTGCCCGTTGCGGCACAAAATGCCGTGGCGGAAGCTACCACCATTATGGCTGAGGAAACCATAAAGTTGTCCGGTGAACCTGAACTGTATAAAGAGGCTGAAGTATCTTCGCCGTTGGACCGCAAGGTGTCCATTCGCGTGTCTAACGTGCCTATAGCGGCCTTTTTAAACAGTATTACGACTCAGGCCGGTATTAACTTTATTATGAGCGAAGAATTTGCCAATAAAAAGGTGACGGCTTCGCTTACGAAAGTGACGGTCCGCGAAGCGTTGGATACGTTGCTGCGGGTGCACGGTTTGACCTATCAGCGCATCGGCAAAAGCGACAGCTATGTCGTGACCAAACGTTCTAACGACGCGCCGGATACGATTACCAAAATTTATACCCTTAGCTATATTTCCCTGCAGGCTATCGGCTCTCCGTCCAGCGAGCTTAACAGCATTATGCCGCAGGATGTGTCTACCACGGGTTCTAGCTTAGGCAACAGCTACTCGTCTTCTTCTTACTCCGATACGGGGCTGGGGGGGACCGGAAGCTCTTTGAACTCCGGCGGAGATGCTTATTCCGGTACGGCTGAAATTATCGGCATCGTGAAAAGTATGCTTTCTCCTGTGGGCCGCATTGCGGTGGACCCCAGAACCAATAAATTAATCGTAACCGATGTGCCGGAAGTTTTCCCGCAGATTGAAAATATTCTGGCCGAGCTGGATATTAAACCGCCCCAGATTCTGATTGAAGCGCAAATTGTGGAAGTCAGCAAAACCAGCGGTTTAACCATTGGTTTTGAATATGGCGGCACGGACGGTACGTTGGTGTCCTTCACGGGGCCGAAACGTGAAGTAACCTCTGACTTTATGCGCGGCTATGGCACCACCGGCAATAAATTGCACGGCTGGGACTGGATCTTCCCCAGCAATGACGATTTGAACGATACCGGCACGGGCTCTTCCGGCAGCAGCAGCTCGTCTTCTTCTTCCAGCGAAAACGAAAGTGAAGGCGGCGTGCTGGACTTTTCCGCATTCCAAATTATTCTCAAGAGCTTGCTGACCCGCGGTGAAGCCAAATACTTAGGTAAACCCAAAGTGGTTACCTTGAACAATAAAACGGCTACGATTACCACCTCTACGGACGCGACCGTCGGTTTTACGCAGTCCCAGTCCGGCGGCGGCGACAACACCTTAACGGTGGCCGGCGCGGAAAGAAAACGTGTAGGGTTGACCTTGCAGGTTACCCCGCAGGTAAACCGCGAAGGGTATGTAACGCTGTACGTCCAGCCGTCTTATTCTGACTTGGTCAGCTCCGGCTTTGATAACACCAAAGATACCACCACCCGCGCCGCTTCTACGCTGGTGCGCGTGAAAAACGGGCAGACGGTGGTCATCGGCGGTTTGCTCACTTCCCGTGAGACGGATCAAACCCGCAAAGTGCCCCTTTTGGGTGATATCCCCATATTGGGATGGTTGTTTACCAGCCGCAGCACTTCTAAAAATACGACAGACTTAGTCATCTTTATCACGCCGACGATTTTGGCGGAATAAAGAAGCGGGCGTGCCGTAATGTTTTTAGCTTGCCCCCTTTCTTTCAAAGGGGGCAAGCGGCAAAAGGGCATTGGATGAGAGTGTAAAGGAAAGCAAAATGGCAAAAGAATTAAGCGAAATTTTAGTAGAGCAAGGAACGCTGACCCAAGAACAACTAAAAAGGGCGGAATTGTATGCACGTCAAAATAATACCACCTTGGCGGAAGCCGTGGTGTTGTTTGGCTTTGCTACGGAAGAACAGGTAACGGCCGCCTTGGCAAAACATTTTTCTCTCCCTTACGCTTCCAAAGAAAACGGTATTTTAATTCCGGAACGGGAACAAAATTTGCAAAAGATTATTCCCGAAAAATTTGCCCGTGAAAATTTAGTAGTTCCTTTGTTTATTGAAGATAACGAACTGGCAGTGGCGCTTTATGACCCTTCCAACCTGTTTTTGATTGATAATATCCGTATGATGGCCGGCAAAGAGGTGCAGCCTTTTATTGCCAGCAAGAGCCAAATTTTGGCCGTGGTGGACAGCTTTTACGGCCATAAAAACTTGTTGGATGAAGTGGTCAATGAAACGGGTGCTTCCAAAGATGCCGTTACCGCCAACGACGAAGACGTGCAAATTGAAGCCGGCAGCTTGGACTTGGATAAATCTTCGGCCAACAGTTCGCAGTACATTAAGCTGGTAAACGCCATTTTAAAACAGGCTATTTCCGAACGTACGTCTGATATTCACTTGGAAATGTTTGACGAACGCGTCAGCTTGCGTTTCCGTATTGACGGTTCTCTGTATGAACGTACTCCGCCAAATAAAGATTCCGTGGCGGCCATTATTTCCCGTATTAAAATTTTGTCTAAATTGGATATTGCCGAAAAACGTTTGCCGCAGGACGGAAGCTTCAGTATCAAATATCAGAACCGTACCATTGAAGTCCGTGTGTCTGTGTGCCCCGCCGTATACGGCGAAAAGCTGGTGCTTCGTATTTTGGACCGCGGCACCGGCGAAATGAACGTGGATAAACTGGGTTTTGAACCTGAACAAAAGAAAGCATTCTTGGAAGCCTCCCACCTGCCTCACGGGCTGATTTTCTTGACGGGGCCTACCGGTTCGGGTAAATCTACCACGCTTAACGCGGTGCTGACCACTATTCGTACGCCGGAGTTAAACTTTATGACGTTGGAAGACCCGGTGGAATATAAACTGGCCGGTATCAGCCAGGTGCAGGTCAAACCGCAAATCGGGTTAACCTTCGCCGCGGGGCTGCGTTCCTTCCTGCGTCAGGACCCGGACGTTATTCTGGTGGGGGAGGTGCGCGATAACGAAACTGCCGAAGCCTGCCTGAAAGCCGCTTTAACCGGTCACTTGGTGCTTTCTACGCTGCACACCAACGACGCGTTGGGCGCCATTCCCCGTTTGATTGATATGGGGATGGAGCCTTTCCTGCTTTCCAGCTCTTTGGCATTGGTGGCCGCGCAGCGCTTGGTGCGTGTATTGTGTCCGTATTGCAAAGTGCCTTATCAGCCCGACCCGGCCACGATTACCAAAATTTTAAAAGAAGGCCGCTTTAACCCCAGAGAAGTAAATACGTGGACTTTTTATAAAGCCGTGGGCTGCCCCAAATGTGTGGGCACGGGTTTTTTAGGCCGGCGCGCTATTTACGAAGTGTACAGAATCAACGAAGAAGTGCGCAACATTATTTACAAAACGCAAGATTTGATTGAAATGAGAAAAGCAATGGACCGCACCGGTGCTTTAAACCTGCGCGGCAACGGCTGGAGAAAAGTAGTAAAAGGCTTAACAACCGTAGAAGAAATTTTGAATATCACTACCGACGAATAAAGGGGTTTTATGCAAAAATACAGTTACGTGGTAAAAGACGGCTCTGGCAAAACGCTCAAGGGCAGCATCACGGCAGAAAGCCGTGAACGTGTAATTTTTGCACTTCAAAATAAAGGGTTTATTATTTTGGAAGTGCGCGAAGGCAGCAACACGCTGTTTGGCAAAACGTCCGGCCGCAAGAAAACGGGCGGCAAAGTGCCCGGGCACGTGCTGGCCTTCTTTGCAGAGCAGCTTTCCACGCTTATCGCCGGCGGTGTGCCGTTGGTGCGTGCCATTGCTTTGCTGAGTGAATATTCTTCCAACCCGCGTTTAGGGGTTATTTTGAATCAGGTGGCTAAAGATATTGCCGGCGGTAACTCGCTGCATTCCGCCTTGGCCAGACACCCCAAAACGTTTAATAACATTTGGTTGTCTTTGGTGCAGGCCGGTGAAGTGGGCGGCCAGTTGGCCGAAACGCTGGGGCAGATTGCGCTTTATATTAAAACGCAGGAAGCAATGAAAAGCAAAATCATCACGGCTATTACCTATCCGGCCATTTTGATGGTGGCGTCCGTAGGCGTGTTGATTTACTTTATTTTGGGTATTGTGCCTACATTTGCCCAAATCTTTAAAGACTTTAACATTGAACTGCCGATGATTACCGTTATGGTGTTGGCCGTTTCTGGCTTTTTTGTAAACCACGGTGTGTTGCTTATCGTCGGGGCCATTGTGCTGTTTTTGGGTTTCCGGTTTTACATCAAAACGCCGGAAGGTAAAAAACGCTGGCATTCGTTCTTGCTGTCTATGCCGTTGTTCGGTAATTTTTTGCGCAATATTTACTATTCGCGTATGCTTACCACGCTGGCCACGCTGCTTAGAAGCGGTGTGACGATTTTAAACGCTATTGCCGTATTGGAAGAATCGTTTAACACAAACGTAATTATTCAAAATGCGTTGCGTGTGGCCAAAGCAGACGTGGCGGCCGGACGGTCTATTTCCGATTCGTTCCGCGCAGCCGGCGTATTCCCAGGTTTGATGACGGAAATGATGCTGATGGGTGAAGAATCTGGTAAATTGCCCAGCATTATTTCCACCCTGTCCAAGTTTTACAGCGACAACGTGGACCAGTTTATTGCCCGTTTCTCCGCCGTTATTGACCCGATTTTGGTGGTGGGCGTCGGTGTGTTAATCGGTATTATTGTGGCGTCCATTTTCTTGCCGATTTTCAAGCTTTCCCAAATCGGCGGGCAATAAGCAAAACGGGAGGGGTACTATGTTTGCCGACAAAGAAAAAAAGCGCTCTTTCTGTAAAGGGTTTACGCTGTTGGAAGTGCTCATTGTGGTGCTGATTGCGGTAATGGTAACAATGTTTGCCGTGCCCGGTTACCGTAAAGCGCAGGACCGCAACCGTTATCTGGCGGCCGTAGGCGTGCTGATGGAGTTGGCTTCCGCGGCGCAGATTTTGAATGAAGAATTTCCCGATACTACTTACTCGGCTTCCGTTACCGGCAATGCCAGCTGGAGCACGTGCCCCGAAACACCGTCTTCTTCTAACGTATTAACTTATTTACAATGTCATAAATATTTGGGAGATATCCCTTTTGACAACGGTGCATTTAAAGGCTACACCTTTGTGCTCAATTCCAAGGGCAATGCCTCCTGCGGGAGTTCTTGCAATTTTTCGGGTGCGGTTGCTTGTATGAAAGGCAGCAATCTTATCAGCGAATATACGTGCGCTTGGGTTGACAGAAGCGGAATCTTGCACAATAATAAATAAAGGGCACAGTAAGGGGTGTTCGTATGAAGAAAAACAGTTTAAGAAAAGGGTTTACGCTGGTGGAGTTATTGGTTGCGGCCACAATTATCGGCATTTTGGCTGTTTTTGCAACTAATTCCTACCGTAATTCTGTTTTTGAAACCCGCTGGGAGCAAGCCAAAGCCAATGCCGACCAATTGGCTATGGCCGTGCAGCGTGCGTTGATGGACTACCCTAATTTGCGTTTTACCAATTCCCGTATGTTAACGGAGTCGGCGGGCGATACGTGTGCTTTTGGTGGAGGAACCAATGGCCCGTTTTCTCCTGCTATGCTGATTAGCTGCGGCTATTTGGAAGGTTCTTCTTGGACAATGAACAACCCTTATTTTTTCTATTATGTATGCAGGCGCAGTACCTATTGCACGCCGGGGCAGGGGTCTGAAGCGCTGGCGTACGTGGCGGTTTCTTCATCGGCTAAAGTGCCGGAAAAATATAAAGGCTATGTTTACACCGTTAATCCGCGCACCGGTGGGGTGGAAACACATTAAGGATGACTCTATGAAAAAAGGCTTTACATTAATGGAAATTTTATTTGTATTACTGGTAATAGCATTGGTCGTCAGTTTTGCTACGCCGGCCATCCGTTCGGTGCGTTACGATGTGTATAATAGCCGGGCAAAAGCCGCTTTGCGCAAATTGGCAGAAGCCCGCCGCAGCTATTATCAGTATACAAAAGGGTCGGATGTTACCGGCAGTTTTTCGGCTGCTTATGAAAACAGCATCTATTCCGGTACAAGTTGCAATAATGTGGCGGCCAGCGGCATTCCGGGTTCGCGTACCGATTCAGATGTCGGCCAGCTTTTTGCCTGCGGTTTTTTAGATTGGAAAGACTTTGCCAATCTTCCTTATACGTTTGTCCTTTGCGGCGACAGTTACGCTATCGGGACGGCCCCCTGTGTGGCGCTGGAAAGAAACCCTTCCAACGTGGTGTATGCCGGGGCGGTGGGACATACGGACGATGCCGGCAGCAAATATGAAGAAATATCCGGTTATTTTATGTCTGTGGGTAAAGATATGCAGGTATTAGATAACGCAGAGTAAGGAATTGCTATGAAAAAATTTCTTAAAAACAACAAGGGTGTAACTATTTTGGAAGGGCTTATAGCTTTAACGCTTTTGGCGTTGGTGGCTACGGGGACGTTTGCTGTACTGCTGAGCACCTCCCGTACCAGCTCTCAGCCGGATGTGCGGGAAGAAATGGCCCTGGCGGTGGAAAAAGCCAGCCAGTTGCTGCAGGTGTATATTTACTCGGACAGAGATGCCCTTTCCAGCGATATGCAAAGCACGGTAGACACCGCTTTGTGCGAAGGTTATGACGCTTATGCCCCGTTGGCTACGGGTGTAGGTCACAATATTGAATGTCTGCTTCCGCCGCTGTGCGACCGAAACAATTCCAGCTTTACCTACACCGTAACCACACAAAGCCCCGTCTTGCCGCGCAGTGCCGATTTAATGCGCAAACGGGATTCCTCCGGCGGTTATACGGGCACGGCAACGGATGTGTCTACGCATAGTTTGTATAAGGTAAATTTTACTATTACGTGTAACGGGTTTACTTTATGAGAAAAAAACATTTTTATTTTATCAGTCAAATGAACTGGCGCAGCCGCCGCGGTTTTACGCTGACGGAAATTTTGCTGGCGGTTATGATCGTCGGCCTGATTGCCGTGGCGCTGGCCTCTTTAACGCGTGCGGCTTCGCGCGAAGCCGGCGTCGGCCGCAGCCGCATTATGCTGCGCAATAATTTGTCTACTTTTGCCCGTATTTTACGCAATGATATGCATACGGCCTCCCGCGTAGATTTTATTGCCGGCACATTGGGCAGTGTGGGCACCACGGCGGTGCCGCTGCTTAAATTGTCCAAAAATTTGGACGGAGAAGGCCGGCAAATCATTAATACGTATAATACTGCCTCCGACAGCGAAACGCTGGAAGCCTCCCGCATTACGTATTGTTTTAAACGCGGTTCGGATAACACCAATATTTCGCCTTCCGGCGCCTACCGCGGAGGGAAAATATATCGGGTGGTGGAAGAAGTATCCGGTTCCGGCGGCAATTATCCGTCCTGCAACAGCTTGTCGGAAGATGATTTGGTACTTAGCAATGTAAAATACATTAACGGTTCTTATCCGGTGCCGTTGTTTGCGGCGCATTCGTTAAGCCGTGATTGGACCAAAAGCTTGCTTACCATCCGTTTGATTACGGAATTAAACAGCAAACCCATTATTAATGAAGTAATGGAAGAAGTGTTTGCAATGCCTATGGGCTATTAAAAGGGGTTTTTATGAAATTAAACAAAAAAGGCGCCGCTTTAATGCAAGTGCTGTTGATTACGATTATTTTGGCCGGTATTGCCACGATGTTGCTTCGGGCTTCTCTTTCCCGTACGGTGTCGGCCCGCCGCACGCGCCGTGTAGCTTCGGCGCAAGTGCTGATACAAACTTGTATGGCGGAAGTAAACTCGCTGTGGTCCAATAAGTCGCCGGAAGCCTTCCGACGCGATTGGAACGGCGTGGGCAACAACGGCGTGCCGTATATGTATTGCTCGGGGACGGGCACCAACGTCAACACTTGCCCGGCCGCCAATATTGTGCCGACGTATGAATGTATCATTGCCAACCCGGTGGGCGGAGATCCTTATAAAGTGAAAGCGTATTTTGTGGAAGACGCCTCTGCCAATTCAGGCCAAATGTGGCAGCTGACGTACGAAATTACGCAAGGGAGCGACAACCTGTAAACAGAAAGCGGACGGAGCCTGATGAAAAAGTACATCTTTTTATTTTTATCTCTTTGTCTTTGTGTGCCATCGTTTGCGCAGACGGTGTCTTATGGGCAGCAGTCTGAGTCCGGCAATGCGGTGGCGGCGCCTCCGTCCAGTATTGATTTGATAAAAAATTCGCTGAAGGGGTCCGACGTGGCATCTTCGGCATCTTCTTCCTCGGCGGCAGTTTCCACCCAAACGGCCGTTACCGCTAAAAGTTCGGCACAGCAGCCGGCCGCTTCATCTGCGGCTAAAACGGCGGCATCCAAAACGCCTGTATCTCAAACGGCAGCTTCTTCCGGCGGAAACTTTTTGGAAATGCCTCTTTCTTCCGGCGCGGTAGTCAAAACGCAAGTTCCGGCCGCTTCGGTAACTAAGGCCGCTTCCCGTTCTGTGCGTACGGCCAAGCCGGCCGCCAAAAAAACGGCTGTTTCCGCCCCCAAAACGGCGGCCAAAGCGGCTACGCCTGTGGAACAGGATATAGAAAAAAATAATGCTTTAATAGAGGGGGAGCGCACCGGTTCTTCGGCTGCTGCGGCCGGCACCGCGGCGGAAAGCGAGCAAGCCCCTGAGCAGGCTATAGCCCAAGAAGAACTGGACTATGCCGCCCGTATGTTGCGCCAGTCTAAAGAAATGATTTCCGGCGGACGTTTTATTCCGCCTTCTGCGGCCGAAACTGCCCAAACCGTTCCGGCGCAGCCGTCTAACCGTCCGTTTAACCCCAACGATTACCGCCCGGGCGTGGAGTGGAAGCCTTCCAACACCACCCATTTTACCATCTATACGCAAAAGCGTGATAACGGCATCAGTTCTTCCAATATGGGGATGATTTTTGAGTCCGCCTATACCACCCTGCGCCGCAATATTCCGTGGATGATGAGCGATAAAGTGCGTGTATTTGTGTATCAGGATCATAACAGCTATTTGAAACACGAACCCAATGCCCAAGCCTGGACGCGCGCGTTGGCCTATCCCACCCGCGGCGAAATTGTGGTGTATGACGAGCCGGGCAAACAGCAGGAGCTCAAAGAAGTTTTTACGCACGAGCTGGTTCATATTTTTACGCAAAAGTTTTTTGACAAACATAATACCGGCCGCTTGATGACGCCCGTTTGGCTGGACGAGGGCCTTGCCGTCTATATGGAAGATCAGGCCTATAACGGCACCAAGGGCGGACCGTGGGCGAATGATTTTAAAACGCTCAATTTCCGGCGCAGCAAAGAAACGGAAGTAGCTAATTTTTCTTCCAGCAATATGTTTGGCAGTGCCCGTTCGTTTACGTCGGGGCAAAAAGGCCGCGGCGCCCCGTTGTATTTTATGCCCTTTGACCAGTTTATGGAAGACGGCTCCCTCTCTGTTATGGAGGGGAAGAACAAAACGCAGGACTGGTATTTTCAGGCGTATGCAATGGTGCGCTTTTTGTTAAATCCGTCGGGGGGTGTATCCCCTTCCAACCGTATGCAGTTTGAGCAGTTTACCCGCTTAATGTCCCAGGGCGAACAAGTGCGCGATCCGCGCACCGGCTTCCCCGCGCGCGACAGAAACGGCAAGCCGGTCTATCAACCCTATTCGGCCGAAAAAGCAATGGCCCGTGCTTACCGCTATAATACCACGGCCAACTTTGAAGACGCCTTCTGGCGCTGGGCCGACGGCGCCCGTTAACCTCTTTTTGGCTCTTGTCTGCCAAGGCGCCCCGTTCGTGTGCGCAAGGCTTTCCGCCGGCTCATTTGCCGCCTTTCCCGTATACTAAAAAAGACGCGCCGCGTTTGAGGGCGTCCGTCCTGTTTGCTTCGGCATATTATTTTGCTGATGTAGGGGGCACATTGTAAAATTTTATTTGACAAAACAACTATAATTTGCTATAATAAAAATATACAAACATTCCTAACTGTTTGTATTTTTTTGTCCTTTTGCAGTCCTTTTTTTCTTCTATCTTCTTTTGTTCAACCGGGTTTTATATGCCCGGACAGGAGTTTATTTTGTCTTCTAAACCCACTATAGCGTCTGCCGCTTCTGCGGCGGCGTCCGCCGTTCCTTGCGCCGAGGTAGCGCCTTCCGGCGTGCCAACGATGCCGCAAGCCGTTGCCGGTGCTTCTTCTGCAGTTGACGCTACCCTGCTGTCTGCTCCGGCGGACGCGTCCGCCTGCAAGCAAACGGCGGATGAAAATAATTTGCCGGCCGCTTCGTCTGCTGTATCCCCTTGCGCCAAGGCGAAGGTAAAAACGGCTTGTGTTTCAACAAGCAGTAACCAAAAAGCCAAACCGCGCACAAAACGCACTGTAAAGCGGTTAAAAACGGTCAAAACAGCGACGGATAGGGTTTCCTATCGCCCCGAATTTTGCCGGCAGCTTTTGGCCTTTTTTGACGTGCCTCCGTTTAAAGTAACGGAGGTGCAAAAAAAAGACGGCAGCATTACGTTGCTGGAAAGCGCCAGCGAGCTGCCCACTTTTGCGGCCTTTGCCCGCACCTTGGGGGTAACGCAGGCGGTTTTGCAAGACTGGGAAGATGCTCATCCCGCCTTTGCCGAAGCGGCCAAAAAAGCGCGGGATTTGCAGGGGGACATTCTTATTCAAAACAGTTTGCGCGGCAATTATTCGGCGTCTTTTGCGGTATTTACCGCCAAAAATCTGTTGGGCTGGACCGACGGCAAAGACGACGGCAAAAAACCGCTGGGCACCGTTATTGTGCGTTGGGAGAAAGAATGAAAAAGAAAATTTCTCCGCGAGAAATAGTCATCCCGTACAAGCCGCGTTATCCGCAAACGCTGATACACAAAGCGCTGGAAACCCACCGTTTTTGCGTGCTGGTTACGCACCGCCAAATGGGCAAAACGGTGTGCGCTGTCAATCATTTGCTCAAAAGCGCGCTGACCAATACGCGCCCCGCACCGCGTTATTTTTATATAGCCCCATTTTTAAAACAAACCAAACTGATTGCTTGGGACTATATCAAACGTTTCAGCGCGCCGCTGCCGGGGGTTAAACTGTCGGAAACGGAGCTGTGCGTGCAGTTGCCCGGCGGCGCCAAAATATGGCTGCTGGGGGCCGATAACCCCGACGCTCTGCGCGGTACCTATGCCGACGGCGTAGTGCTGGACGAATATGCTCAAATTAAGCCTGCCGTTTTTGACGAAATCGTGCGCCCTATGCTTCTTTCGCGCGGCGGATGGGCTTTGTTTACGGGCACGCCCAAAGGACAAAACCAATTTTACGAACTGTATAATTACGCTTCTAAAGCGGCCCAAACAGAGCCGTTGCTTTGGTGGTGCGGCGTCTTTCCGGCAGACGAAACGGGCGTCATCGCGCCGGAAGAATTGGCCGAAATACGCCGCCGTACGCCGCCCAATTTGTTCCGGCAGGAATATTTATGCGATTTTACGGCCGACGCGCAGGACGTGCTTATCCCCATCAGTCTGGTGTCGGAGGCGGCCTCCCGCCGTTACGGCACGGCGGAAATAGCCCACGCCCCCAAGGTGCTGGGCATAGACCCCGCCCGCTTTGGGGCCGACCGCAGCGTTATTTTCCGCCGGCAGGGCCTGCAGGCTTTTGCGCCGGAAGTGTTTTGCAAAACAGACAATATGACCTTGGCCGCCCGTGCCGCCCAAACCATACAAAGCTTTCGTCCCGACGCCGTATTTATAGACGCCGGCTGCGGCGGCGGGGTGATAGACCGCCTGCGCCAGTTGGGTTTCGGCGTGACGGAAATTAACTTTGGCGCGGCCCCGCTGAAGGCTGGACAGTATGCCAATAAGCGTGCGGAAATGTGGGGGAAAATGAAGGACTGGCTGCAGGCCGGCGGTGCCTTGCCGTCCGACCCGGCCTTAAAAGCGGACTTGTGCGGCTTACGTTATTCTTTTGATGCCGCCGGCCGCTTAAAGCTGGAAAGCAAAGAAGATTTAAAAGCCCGTACCGGCCGCAGCCCCGATTTGGCCGATGCGCTGGCGCTTACGTTTGCTTTGCCGGTTGCCAAACGCGCCTGCGGGGCGGAATTTGCCCGCACGGAATATAATGTGCTGTAAAACAAATACTTACAAATAAAAAGTTAGTAAAAAATATTTTTTATTTTTCTACGACGTAAAAAGTAAAACATAAAAATAAAAATATTGACAAAACTAACAAATTATGCTATAATCTTTCCATAATAAGTCTTGCTTGTCTTTTTGGCCCCGTCCGGGGCAAATTCCTGTTTTCGGTTTAAAGATTGCTTATCCGCTTTTTCGGCCCGTGCTTTTTTGGGCCCCTATGCGGGCAATCCCTTCTTTTTATTTTTCGGTTTACAGCGGCGCGCCGGCCATTACCACAGCCAGCAGCCCTACCAAAAGCACCGTCAGTAAAGCCGAAAGCCAAAAAGCCGTTTTGCGGCTGCCGCCTTTAAAGACCTGTCGGGTAATGATATAAAACCCCGGGAACCCCACCAGCGCGGCAAAAACCAAAATCAAAATAATGCTCCACATACAAACCCTCCTGTTCTAGCGCCCACGGCGGACGCATAGATGTTTGTTCTTCTTATATCCTAATAAATTTTCCGTATAAATACTTGGCTGATTTTTGGCAGTACAAATTAAACAAAAGGTGATTTATGACTTCACAAAATATGCAGAATGCGGACTATTTCCGCACGCGCTATGAAGAAATGAAAACCCAGTCGCGCGACTGGCAAAGCGCCTGGAAAGAGCTGGCGCGCTATATCGCCCCGACGCGCGGTTTTTTTGAAGGGGACCGCCCCGGCGACGGGCGCAAAATAGACCACCGCACGCTGATAGATTCCGACCCGCTGATGGCGGTGGAAGTGTTAAGCGCGGGAATGGTGTCTGGGTTGACCAGCCCGGGGCGCACGTGGTTTGAGCTGTCTTTGGCCGACGGAGAAATGATGAAGCAAAGTGCCGTGCGCGCCTGGCTTTATGAAGTGCGCCGCCGTATGGAAGAAGTGTTTGCCCGCAGCAATGTGTACAACACGCTGCACGGGTTTTATCAGGAAATTTCCGTTTTTGGCACGGCGGCTTTTTTGCTGGAAGAAGATTTTGACCGCGTAATCAACTGCCGTTCTTTTACTGCCGGCGAATATGTGCTGGACTGCGACGGGCAAGGCCGCGTGAACGCTTTCGGGCGGGAGTTTTGGCTTACCGCGCCGCAAATGAAACAGCAGTTCGGGGCGGAAAATCTGCCGCAGAACATTCGCCGCGCCGCACAGGAAAACCGCAGCGGTTGGTTTAAAGTGCAACACGTCATTTTGCCCAACGAACAGGCAGACGAAAGCAAACTGGACCAATTGCATATGCCCTATATATCCGTTTATTTTACGCCGCAGGGAGATATTTTGCGCCGCGGCGGATACCGCGAATTTCCCGTCATTGCCGCCCGTTGGGAAGTGCGCAATTCCTGCGACGTATACGGCCGCGGGCCCGGCTGGAAATGTTTGGGCGACGTTAAAATGCTGCAAAAAATGCAGAAGACCAAACTCGTCGCGCTGGATAAAAACACCAACCCGCCGATGATGGTGTCTGCCAACGTGCAGGGAGAGGTAAACCTGCTGCCCGGCGGCTTGACGCGCTACAGCGGCAGCGGCAGCGACGCCGCCGTCAAGCCCGCTTATCAGGTGCCGGTAGATTTAAATGCGTTGGAACAAAGCATAGAACGCGTAAAACAAACCATTAAAAGCCAATTTTTTGCCGACGTATTTCTAATGCTCAGCACGCAGAATTTTACCCGTATGACCGCTACCGAAGTGGCCGAACGCCATCAGGAAAAAATGCTGGTGCTGGGGCCGGTGTTGGAGCGGCTGAAAAACGAACTGTTGGACCCGCTGATTGAACGCACCTTTGCGCTGATGTACCGCCGCGGCGTTATCCCGCTGCCGCCGCCTGAAATTCAGGGGCAGGACTTGAAGGTGCAATACGTTTCTATGATTGCACAAGCCCAAAAACAAAGCGGTATGGCGGCTTTGCAGCAAGGCATTTCGTTTACCACGGCCTTGGCGCAGGGCAACCCGCAGGTAATAGACAAAATTAATTTTGATGCCGCCCTGGAAGAAGGACTGGAAATGCTGGGCGTGTCCCCTTCCGTGCTGCGCTCGGATGAAGAAGCGGCTCAAATACGCCGCCAGCGGCAGCAGGTTTTGCTGGCGCAAGCCAATGCGCAAACCAAAAATGCGTCCGCGGCGGATAAATAAGTTTAAAAAGCTGCGCCGCGGGGCGGCCTAAAATTAACGAGCGCCCCCGCGCAGTGCCGGGGGAAAACGCACCGGACGTTTTCCCCCGAAGCAACCGTCCGGTAACCTGATCTATGAAAAAAAGAACACTGGAGCAACGCAACGCGGCCGATTTGGCCGCCGTATTAAAACTGCCGCAGGGCAGACGGCTTTTATGGCGCATTCTGCAGGCGGCACAGGTGGACGCGCACGGCTTTGTACCCGGCGATGCACAAGCCACCGCCTTTCATTGCGGACAAAAAAGCATAGGGCTTTTTTTGCAGAGCCAAATTGCCGATGTTTCCCCGCTCATTTTGGCGCAAATGCGGGCGGAATATCTTTCCGAAGTAACATCAAACCAAAATGAAATTAATAAAGAAAGCGAGGAACTGCACTATGTTTGAACAAGAAAGCGCCTCTCAACCGGCGCAAACCGATTTGACGCAAACGCAGGCCGACGAAGTAACCGGCCGGCCCAGCGGGGAGCCCGCGCAAACCGATGGGCTGAACACAACCGATAAAACGGCTGTAAACGCAGACGAATATAAAGAACTTCAGCTGCCGCCGCAGCTGCAGGCGTGCGGGGAAAACCTGACCGCCTTTAAAAAGCTGGCAGCCGAGCTGAAACTGCCGGCCCAAACGGCCAAAAAACTGGTGGAGTGGGAAACATCCGCCGCGGCCGCTTCGGCGCAAAATGCACGGGAGCAGCGGGCGGAAATCTTACAGCGCTGGACGGACCAGACCAAAGAAATGCTGGGCGCGCGTTACGAGCAAAAACTAGCCTATGCCCTAGACGCGGCCCGGCGCTTTGGCGGCGACGAGCTGCGCTCGCTGTTGGACGTTACGGGCCTGGGCAGTCATCCGGCTGTGGTTAAAGCGTTTTATCAAATCAGCCGCCAACTGGCAGAGGACAGCTCCGTTTCCGGCCGGGCAAAAGCCGAAACGGACAAAACCTTTGCCGAGGCGCTTTACGGAAAAGCGCAATAAATGCGTTTTTCCCTTCTGAGAAACAAAACAAAAAGGAACTTTATTTATGGCGATTATTGCAGACAAATATTACAACCTGATGGACTATGCCAAACAGTTTGACCAGTCCGGCCAGGAACTGGCTATTGCCGAGGTGCTTAGCAAATCTAACGATATCATTGGCGATGCGATGGTAACCGAAAGTAACTTGGACAGCGGCCACGAATATGCCGTGCGCACGGGTATCCCCGAAGGCACCTGGCGCCGCGCCTATCAAGGCATTGAGCCGGCCAAAGCCACGACCAAAGTGGTGGTGGAAAGCTACGGCACGCTTTCGGCCTATTCCGTGGTGGATAAACTGATTGCCGAAAAAGGCGGCAACCTGCAGGCCGTGCGCACGGGGCAGAGCAAGGCCATTATTGCCGGTATGTCCAACACGATGGCGCGCAACTTAATTTACGGCAACGCCGGCGAAACGCCCGAACGCTTTACCGGTTTGGCCGCGCGCTATAACACGCTGACCGAGGCCGAAAGCGCCCGCAACGTTATTGACGCAGGCGGCGAAACCGACGGGCAGAACTCCTCCATTTATCTGGTGGTGTGGGACACGGACAAAGTGTTCACCTTCTTCCCCAAAGGCTCCAAAGCCGGCATCCAACGGGTGGACCACGGTTTGGTCAACCATATTGACGCCGACGGCAACGAATACCCCGCCTACAAAGAATATTTTGAATGGAAACTGGGCCTTGCCGTGCAAGACTGGCGCTATGCGGGGCGCATTTGCAACATTGACGTTAAAAACGTACCTGCGGGTTTGATTGACAATATGTGCGAACTGGAAGAACGCATTCAAAGCCTCAGCCTGGGTAAACCCTTCTGGTATATGAACCGCACCGTTAAAGCGGCTTTGCGCAAACTGACCAGCAACAAACAAAACGTGCAGTACACGCCGGACCAAATTACGTCCCGCCCGCTGATGACGTTTAACGAAATTCCCGTCCATATCTGCGATGCGATTGACGACACCGAAAACGTGGTGAAATAAACGGTTTTCTGTGGCATACCCCTGCCCTTTTGCCCAAAAGGGCGGCACGACCGGGGCCTGTTTAGGCCCCGGCAAAGGGAAATTTCCCTTTAGTTTTTAGGAGAAAATATGTTGATTGATTCCACCTTGGTTCTTTCCAATAAGCAAGCAGTTACGGCTTCCTGTGCGTCGGAACACGTCATTGACCAAACCGCCGCCGCGGACGCCCACAATCACCTGACGGTAGTAGCGTTGGTTGATGAAGACTTTGCCGGCCTGACTTCTTTAAAAATCAGCCTGCAAACCGACAGCCAGAGCACCTTTGCTTCCGCTGCGGAGCTTTTGTCTGCCACGTTTGACGCGGCCGATTTAAAAGCAGGCAAGCCTTTGTTAAAAATGGTGCTTCCCGCCGGTGCTTTGCGTTATATTCGCGGATACTACACCGTCAGCGGCAGTGCTTCTGCCGGCAAGATTTCGTTATTTGTAACGGATCTGGCGGATATGTAAACCTGTTCCGGGGCGTTTGGACGCCCCGGAAAATTACCAATTTTTCTCTTTTTTAAAAACCTTATCCGTCCCCTTTGTTAAACATTTTTGCAAAACAATTGCCGCTTTAGCGTAGACGGGAAAACCGTTTGAATTGGCTAAGACGGCGGGGCGGATAAAAACGGCAAAACGGCTGTTTCGGTCCAATGCGGGCAAAGTGCCGCGGCGGACGAACGTGGAAAAGGGCAGCCAAACGGCTTTTTCTGCCCAATGCGGGGCAAAGCCTGTGCCAAATCTGCGCCCGATAAAACGGCTGATATAAAGAGCGGACAAAACATAATTTGCGTTCAAGACCGGAAGATTAAACAAAAGGCGGGGGCGGCTTAAACGACCCGGGCGCAAAATACAGCCGGAAAGCCGCCCCGAAAATAAGCCAGTCTGAAATTTTTAAATATGTGGCCGCGCGCACAATGATAAAGCATCCGTGCGGTGCAAAAACTCGTTTTTAACGGCGTCTGGACAGTTTTTAGGCTCATTAAAGCCAATTTAGGGGTGTAGAGATTAGGATGAGACCATAAAAACGCGTGTAATGCCTTAAAACGGCGAAAACAGCCCCAAAAATACCCTAAAAGCTGTTCCAAAATAGATTTTTTAGCTTGTTTTATTCAGAAAAATGCTCTTTATAGGTTTTCTTTCCTTCAATTTTTCTCTGTCCTAACGGGAACATTCCTCGAATGTTTCTTTTGTATTTTTATTTAAAATGTTTTTATTCAAAATTATAGTTAATTTTAAAAATATTTAAAAAATAAGCATTTTTAAAATTATCATTTAAATTAAAAAATATTTTTTCATTTTAAAAAAGACTATAAAAATAGATAAATATATTGTTTAAAAATATATTTGTTTTTAAAAAGTATTAAAAAATAAGTATTTTCAAAATTAACTATGTTTTTTATTTTTAAACATAAAAATAAAAAATATTTAAATTTTAATATAAATTAAAATAAGAGGTAAAAATATGTCAAAAATAGATATTTGCAATATGGCCTTGGCTCATTTGGGGCAAGAACCTGTTTCCTCTCTGGGCCAAGAAGATGAAAGAGCCCGCCGCTGTGCTTTGTTTTATGATCCGGTAAGAAAAGAAGTGCTCCGCACCCATAATTGGGCCTTTGCCGGCTGCATACAAGACCTTGCTTTGTTAGCCAAAAAAGAAGGGGATAGAGAGGCCTTTGTCTATGCCTATCCGCAAGATTGTCTGTTTTTGCGGCGTGTATTTGGTAAAAATGCGGGCCAGGCTGCTATCCCTTTTAAAGAAGTGTTTGACCCTGCCTTGCATACCCGCGTTATTTTAACCGCCACAGACCAAGCCAAGGCCGAATATACGCGGGATATTGCGGACGAAACCCTGTTTGACCCTGCTTTTGTAAAAGCGTTCTCGCTGGCGTTGGCGGCCGATTTGGCACTGGCTTTGACGGGCGATCAGGCACTGGCCGGGCAAATGCTGCAAAAATACAGCTGGACGTTGGAAGAAGCCCGCCGGAGCAATATGTCCGAGCGGGTGGACATACATAAAGGCCGCAGCGCCTTTGTGGAGGCCCGCTGATTATGCCCACACACACCATACAAACCAATTTTTCCGGCGGGGAAGTGAGCCCGCACCTCTACAGTCAGGCCGCTATGCAGGGCGGCGTGTGGCTTAAAACGGCGTGTAATTTTTTGGTGCATCCGCAAGGGGGGGCTTCCAACCGGCCGGGGACGGCTTTTGTGGCACAGACCAAATACGCCGATAAAACCTGCCGCCTGATTCCTTTTGTATTAAGCGAACAGGAAGCCTATGTGCTGGAGCTGGGCGACAAATATATCCGTGTGCACGCGCCGGCGGGAACTTTATTAAACCCGCAAGGCGAGGTGTACGAAATTGCTTCCCCCTACGGAGAAAATGCCCTGCAGGACGTCAATTATGTGCAATACGACCAAACCCTGTTTTTGGTGCATTGCGATTTTTATCCGCAAAAACTGGTGCGGGGGGACGACGGATATTTTACGCTGCAGAATTTAACCGTTAAAGACGGCCCTTTTATGCTGGCCAATACCGACGAGAACAAAAAAGTGCGCCTGATTGCCAAAAGCGATACGGTGCTGTCGGAAGGGGTAAAAGCTTCTTTGTCTTTCTTGCCTATCAGTTATCCGGACTATTTCATTCAGGCGTTTTGGAAAGGGGAACGCTTTTACGATCCGGGCGGCTACGGCTTTAATGTGGCCGAAGTAGTTAATGCCTTTAATGCCCATTATGCTTCCGGCGGGTGCAAAGCGTATAACCAGGGGGGCGTTATCCGCATAGAATCGCCGCAGGCTACGGGCGGCGATTATAACGGAGCGGAGTTGGTCATCCATTACCGCAAAGGCGTGGTGGCCCCGCCCGATTTGATTGTAACCCAGGTAATGAGCGGCGGCTGCAACGCCGGCGAAGTTATCAGCCAAGGGGAAAGCAAATTGTATTTGGAGGCGGACTTTGACGCTTTCCGCCCCGGCCAAGCGGGGGCTTTATTTGCGCTGCGCCACCGCGTAGAAAGCCCCTACGAAAGCGGCACCTTGGGGTATGAAGGCGTGTCCAAAGTAATTAAAACCGGCGGCGATTGGCGTTTTCGCACGACGGGCAACTGGTACGGGGAAATTGTGTTGGAATCTTCTTTAGACAATGAAAACTGGGAAAAAGTAAAACATTTCACCAAGGCACAGGAAGACGACAATTTAAATACCGTAGGCAGTTTGGAAATTTCGGCCAAAATGCACTATTTGCGTCTGCGCTGTTTGGGCATCAGCGGCGAGATGGGCTATGTGCTGCAGGCGGACGCATTTAATCAGGAAGGCATTGTAAAGCTGGAAAGCTACGTCAACGCCCGACAGATGCAGGTCAGCCTGCAGCGCCGCCCCGGGCAGGACGAAGAATGGACCAGCGACTGGGCCGAAGGCTCCTTCAGTCCGGAGGCAGGTTACCCCGGCTGTGTGTTTTTTTATCAGGACCGTTTGGGTTTTGCCGGCAGCAAAAAAGAACCGCAAACCATTTGGTTTTCCAAGACGGGGGAATATGACGACTTCGGTTATTTGCGCACGCTGGAAGATTCCGACGCAATCAGTTTAAACCTCTCCGGCAAAAAACTTAATGCCATCAATTCCGTGGCGGTGGGCGCCAAACTGCTTATTTTTACCGCCGGCAGCGAATGGAGCTTGGGCAGCGTCGGGGCGTTAACCCCCTATAACATTGAAATTCGGCAGGAAGGCGAACGCGGGGCCAGCAAAGTGCCGCCCATCGTGGTGGGCAACCGCACGCTGTATGTGCAGTCTCGCGGCAGCGTACTGCGCGATTTTTATTACCAGTATAACGTAGATTCTTATTCCGGACGAGATTTGACCTTGCGCGCCAAACATTTGTTTTTTAATAAAGAAATTAAAGAAATGTCTTACCAGCAGGAACCGGATAATTTAATCTGGTGTGTGCTTAACGACGGCAGTTTGCTTTCTTTAACCTATTTGGCCGAAGAAGATTTATTCGCCTGGACGCGCCACGAAACCCAAGGCACTTTTTTAAGCATATGCAGCATACCGTCGCGCGGTTACGACGAAACTTGGTTTGTGGTGCAGCGCGGCGGCGTGCGTTGCATAGAACGCCTGCTGCCCCGCCTGACCAGCAAACAGAGTCAAGACCAAGTGTTTTTGGACAGCAGTGTATCCAAAAAACAAACAACGGCTTTTACGCAAATGGAAGGGCTGGAGCATTTGGAAGGCCAAAGCGTAAACGTACTGGCCGACGGAAGCCCGTTAAGCGCTTTAACCGTGCAGAACGGCAAAATTACGCTGCCTGCGCCTGTTTATACGGCGCACGCGGGGCTGGCCTATCAGGCTAAGCTGGCTACGTTGCCGGTAGATTTTGCCGCGGCGGACGGCACCGAGCAGGACCGCCTGCGCCGCCCCGTTCAGGTAATGCTTAAAGTGATGGACAGCCGCGGCGGACGGGTGGGCGCCGGCGGTGTGATGGACGCGTTAATCAGCGCGCCTGCCAAGGCCTACGGGCAGCCGCCTGAACTGCAAACGTGCGATTATGTAAAAGTCTTTTCGTCGTCACATTCGTATTTTCCGTCCGTTACTTTTGTGCAGGATGACCCCTTGCCCGTTACTTTGTTGGCCATTATTTTGCGCATCGGGTAATAAAAAAGCGCCCGGTGAAAAACGGGCGCTTTCAAAATTATTTATTGTGTTGCAGCATTGGCCTGAATATCATCGGCACTTGGTCTGCAAGGGACAGAAAACGGAAGCTTTGCACCGTTGCCACGCCGCCGCGTTCGTTTATTCCTCCGCCGATGACGTAATACGTCTTGTCTGCCTTTTTGGCAATTAATATAGCCGTCGGTATTATTTGGTCGGAAGAATCGGAATAAACCGTTCCGTGCACAATGGCGGCTGCGCTGTTGGCACCAGCGTCAAAAGGGGTAACCGCTTCCAGATCTATTTTATCGCCCGCTTCGGACTGCAGGATAGCGGCCGAGAGGTCTTCAAGCAATTGTTCGGGGGTGCGGTCTTCGGGCTTGGTTTGTTTTATAAGCACAAAACCGTCTAATAAATTTTTGGATACGTTTTTAGCCTTAAGAGCATTGGTATCTAAGCCGACCAGCACTTCCAATTCGTTTAAACGGATCCAGTCGCTGGGCACCATACCGTCATAAAGCGTCAAAGAAAAGGCATTGTCGGGGCTGGTGTATGTCTGCTGGCCGTATACGGGCTCTGAAGAAGACATCGCTTCCATAATGGGCGTAAAGGGCTTTACCAACCGATTAAATGCGCTTACGGCCAGCAGCACCGTGGCGGCAATTACCAGTACCGATGATACGCCGGCCAAAATAAGCGGCCAAAAATTGCGTTTGCTTTTGCACAAAAGCCAAATCAGTTTAAAAATCAAAAAGAAAATGCCGTACAAAACAGCCAGTGCTATCAGGCCAAACAAGCTTAACAGTATCATAATCTCTCCTGTAAAAATATGAAAAATACTCTTTCTAATGATAGTAGTTTGGTGCGCCTTTGTAAAGCGCATTTACCCCCATTGGCGGCCGATTTGCGTGCACAGGACAAGGCCGAAATGTGGGCCGCCTACCGTCTGCCCCCGCAGGAAAGTTTGGCCCTTTGCCTGCAGCGTTCGGCCCTGGCGCTGGCCTTTTTGTATCAGGGGCGCGTGGCGGCCGCCGCCGGTGTGGAGCCGGCCAGCCTGCTGGGGCGGCGCGGGTGTGTGTGGTCGTGGACGGGGCAGAGGGTGGAAAAGTGCCCTAAATCGTTTTGGAAAGCATCGCTTGTAGCGCGGGATGTTTTTAAGCGGTTTTATCCGCATTTGTTTGCCGCCTGCGACTGCCGTTACCGCCAAGCCGGCCGCTATTTGCGGCGTTTGGGGGCGCGGCCTACGGGCGATGTCTTTTATTTGACGGGCAAAGAAACCCGTTTTGAGTTGTACCGTTTTTAAAAACCGTTTACGGAAAATTCAACTAAGGAGAAAACTATGGGAGGAGCAATCGGAGGATGGTTATTTACCGGCGGGACTGTGCTTTCTACCGCCGCCTCGTTAATTGAGGCCGACAAAGCGCAGGACCAGTATTACGAATCTATGGCCGCCACGGCGGAAGCACAGGCAAAACAGCTGGAAGAAACCGCCCGCCGCAATACGCAGTATGCCTTTGAAGACGCGGGCTACCAGAACAGTGAACTGATGCGCAATTATGCGTCTTTGCTGGGGCAGCAAAAAACGGCTTTGGCGGCCAGCGGCTTGTCCAGCACGTCGGCCACGGCGCAAATGATTTTAAAAAACAGCCGTTTAAATGCCTTGATGGATCAGGAAATGCTTAACGACAACATACAGCGTTCCGTTTCGGAAATGAATACAACGGCCTCTTTGCAGGCGATGCAGCAGCGTACGCAAGCCCAGCAATACCGTAATACCAATAATTCGCGCACCAGTTTGTGGCTTAGAATGGGCAGTACGTTGGGCAATTTGTTCAGCGGTATGAACCGTTATTAAGGAGCTTGTATGAAAATACCCGTCTATCAACCCCGCGTAGGTTACGAAAAAGCCTATGCCCGCAATGTAGCACTGGCACAGCCTACCCTGCAGTCCGTGGGCAAGAGTAAATGGAGCGATATCGCCGATGCAGGCGATGTGATGACCGGCTTGTATCAGCTGCCGTTTGCCCTCAAACGCACGGGGCAGGCCTATCAGGCTTCCGCCCGTGCCTTTGAACAGGCGTTGGGCCAAGAAACGGCGGCCCGACCGGCCGTCTCCCAAACAACCCAAAAGGCGGCGCCTGAAACGTCTTTTTCGGCTCCCCAGCGGCGGGAACAGCTGGCCTTTGCCCGCAGCCAGGCGTGGCAGCCTGCGGCCGATAAAACGGCCGGAGCGGCGTCCTCGGCCGTAGAAAAACTGGATGAAAATTTCGCCGGTATTCTGGCTTCTTCCGGCTTCGGCGGTGCTAACGAAGACTTGCTTGCGCAAGATTACGTTATTTTGCGGCGGGAAATGCAATATCTGCAGGATAAAGAAGTCCGCCGTCAGCAGCAGGAAAACCTGCTTGAAGGGGCCGGGGCATTTGTCCAAACGGCCGCAATGATACGTACGCCAAAAGCGTTGGAAAGTTATATTGCGCATAATCTGGCGGCCGCACAGGCCGAGGCCCGGCAGAACGGTCTGCCCGAAAGCAGCCGCGAGCAAATAAACGCCCTTTACGGGCAAGCCGTAGGCCATAATATACAGGCGGCGCTGCAAGCCGGGGAAACCGGCCAGGCCCAAGCCGTCTTTGCCCATTTTTCCAACCGGTTAAGCCCGCAGGAAAATGCACTGCTTGCACGCAAAATTACGGCCCGCCAGGCAGACCAAAGCGGCGAAAGCCTGTGGCCGGCGGCCAGGCAATATTGCACGCAGGAAGACGGCACCCTAAACGAAGAAAAATTAAACGCCTTTGTGCAGCAGCACAGTGCAGACAAAGACGAAGTGTTCCGCCGCGATTTGCAGCAGGCGCTGCAGGCGCGTTTGCAGGCCCAGCAACACAAAGATTTACGTCGGCAGGCGCAAAGTTACCGGCGTTTGGCCCAAGCGGCGGGAGGCACGCAGGATATTGCCGCACTGATGGAAGAAGACGGCTTTAGTGTGCCCGATTTTGAACAAAACCAGCAGGCTTTGCGTTTGTATCAAACCCAGCCGCAAAAAACCTCTTTGCCGCAAACGTTTAACCGCCTGCAAAATTTAATTTGGCAGGGGGAAAACCCGCAAAAAGAAATTGCGCAGGCTTTGCAAAAAGGAGAACTGAATGCCGCCGACTATTGGCGTTTAAAAGCGCGCAGCGCTTCGGCCCAAGCCGACGGAACCGACGTGCGTCAGGCGCTGCTGGGGGCGGCCGTAAAGCAGTTTTGCCAAAACCAGCACCTAGCGCAACAGACGGCCGAACAGATTGCGCATTTTGTCTTTTCTTCCGGCGAGGACTGGCAGCAACAGCTGGAAGCGGCCCGTATGGTCCGCCGGATATTTCAATTGCAGGAGAGTAACTGATGACCCTTTCTTATTCGCAGGCTAAAGTGATTTATCAAGGCAACGGTCAAAATACCAAATGGGCTATTCCCTTTGCGTTTTTAGACGCGTCCGATTTGCAAATTGTGCGCATCACTCCGCAAGGAGAAAGCCAAATGGTGCAGCAGGACTTTAGCGTTGATTTGACGGAAAACGCGGTGTTCTATCCTATGCCGGGCAGCCAAACCCCGCCTTTGGCGCAAGGCTATAAACTGATGATTTGCCGTCATACGCCGCTGACCCAGCAAACCGATTTTCAGGCCCAGCAAAACTTTGACCCGTTTGTGCTGGAAGAAGGCTACGACAAAGCAATGATGATTGCGCAGGAACAAGCCGAAGCGCTGGCCCGTGCCGTCAAATTCCCCGCGCACGCCGATGTATCTTCCACCGACGCGGCGGCCTATTTGCAAAATTTGCAGCAAACATTGCAGCAGGCACAACAGGCTGAGCAAATTTCCCTCCAAACGCTTGAGGTCGCCCGTCAGGGCGCCCAAACCGCGGCGGAAGCGGCCGCAGGCGCGGCGGATGCCGTCTCTTTGCTGGAAGCGTATGTTCAAGCGGGAGAAGAAGCCAAACAACTGGCCCGAAAATGGGCGGTGCAAACCGAAGCGGAAGTGGTGCAGGGGGAAGGCTACGGCGCCAAATACTATGCCGCCAAGGCGGCGGCCGATGCCGCTTCGGCCGCTTCGTCGGCAGAGGGGGCGCAATTAGACGCCTCCGCCGCGGCAGGCAGTGCCAGTGCTGCGGCCGGTTCGGCCGCGCAAGCTTCGGCGTCGGCCACGGCGGCAAGCAGTGCCAAAACCGCTGCGCAAAGCGCCCAAAATGCGGCCGAAAGCGCCCAAACGCAGGCGGCGGCATCTTCGGCGGCGGCGGCGTCTTCGGCCGCTTCGGCCAGCCAAAGCGCGCAGATATGTGAGGAGTTAATTGCCTTGGCCGGAGAGCCTGCCCAAAAAGACCTTTCCAACGTGACAAGCATTGCCGCTTCTTCTGCCGTGCAGACGGCCTTAAACGCAAAAGCGAACAAAGACCTTTCCAACGGCACCAAAGCCACGCAGGCCAATATTAACAACATTATGCCCGATACGATGGACTATGTGGTGGCAAATTATGCTGACGCCAGCGGCAACTGGTACCGCAAGTATAAAAGCGGCTGGGTGGAGCAGGGCGGACTGACTGCAAATAACGGAACTTTGGTTACGGTCAGTTTGTTGCAGTCAATGGCCAATGAAAATTATTTTGTATCTGCACAGCTGTATAATGAGGCCGACAGTACAGATAAAGGGTATTGGATCGTAAGCAATAAATCAGTCAGTTCATTTAAACTAAATGCCACCAATAGAAACACCTTGTTATGGTACGCCTGCGGGCAAGGAGCGGAATAATGTTTGAAATCGGACAAATTGTAGATAAAGAAAACTACACGCAGGCGGCTATTGCCTGCAATAAAGCGGGGGACAGGCATATTGAACTGCAAGACGGGCAATACGTCATTGTAGCCAATGCGGCCCCGGCAGTGCCGACGGTGCAGGAACAGGTGCACGCATTGGAAAGCCAAACGGGTCTTACGCGTGCCGTGCGCGAACTGGTGCTGGCGGGAAATTCGGGCGCAAGCGATTACGTGCGTGCACAGGCGCAGGAAATTGAAGCGCTTGCGGCCCCGTTAAGAGAGGCGGCCAATGAATGACGAACTTTTTAAACTGCTGGGCACGTTGGCGGTGTCTGTGGGGGGCACGTGGGTGGCCTTGCACAAAAAGTTGGAAAACTTGGCCACGCGCCTGAATATGGCCGAAAAGAACCTGGACAAAGTGGAGCAGTCGCACCGAGCCGACCTGGTGGAAGTGAAAAGCAAAATACGCTCGGCAGAGGCCACCCTGTCGGAAATACGCGCGCAGTACGCGGTAACGTCTGCCGACATCAAACACCTTACGTCTTTGGTGGGTGAGTTAAGAACCGACGTTAAAACGCTGCTTTCGCAGGGGGAGTAATATGCCTTCTTTCAGCCCCAAGAGTGAAGCGCGCTTAAGCACCTGCCACCCCGATTTGCAGGCCGTCTGCCGCGAACTGATTAAACAGTATGACTTCTCTGTGCTGTGCGGCCGGCGTAACAAGGCCGAGCAGGACGCGGCGTTTGCCGCGGGCAACAGCCGTTTAAAATACCCGCAAAGCAAACACAACGCAAAGCCTTCTTTGGCGGTGGACATTGCCCCATACCCGATAGACTGGAGCAACTTGGCCCGCTTTCGGGAAATGCTCTGCCGCTTTGACGCCTTGGCGCGGCTTATGCTTGAGCGCGGGGAAATAGAAAGCGAGTTTGAATACGGCGCGGACTGGGCCCGTTTAAAGGACTATCCGCACATTGAAATTAAAAGTTAACGCCCGCCACGCGCGGGAAAAGGAGCGAGAAAATGGAATGGATTACAACGCATTGGGACGACGTGCTTGCCATTATCGGCGGGGTGGTCGTGGTAGTGTCTACAGTGGTCAAACTGACCGCCACGGATAAGGACGACACGGTATGGGCCAAAATTTTGGCCGTGCTGTCTGCCTTGTCTTTGGTCAACCCGGACGGCTCCGTCGTGGGCAAGAGCAAATAATGTGGACGGCACTGACGGTGCTGGCGGTATGTGCAGGGCTGGGGACGTTTGCGGCGGTGTGTTACCGCGCCGGCCGTAAAAGCGCCGAACACCAAGCACTTAAAATACGGGAGAAAGAAAATGCCGAAGCGGATAAAATTCTGGCTTCTTATGCTGCTTTGGGGCGCGATGATTGCCTTAAACGGCTGCGCGACGGTCAAAAATAACGCCGCCGTCTGCCGCGTACGTTTTGATTACGCCGACCGCGGCATAGAAAAACTGAATCTGCAAAATGTGCGTGCACTGGCCTCTTTTAAAGCGCTGTGCCCGTAAGAAGCAGACATAAAAAAACCGCCCCTTAAAGGGCGGTTTTTTAACGGCGTTTCAATTAAATTAGAAGTCCGTCGTTTTGCCGGCGGTAATTGCTTTGCAGAGGGTGGTATCGCCCGTGCAGCTGCGTACCGCATCGCCATCCGTTCCGACGGTCATCACCAAGCTGTAGGCAGAGGTACCAGTCGTAGCCGTGCCGTTGTTGGCGCGCTGAGCGGTAATAACATAGTTAGCCGTAGAGCTGCCGCCGCCCGTGGCGGAGAACTTAAAGTTTTTGGTGTAAAACGTCATAGACGTACCCGTGCCGGACGTCGTACCGGGGACTTCAATATCCAGCACGTCAAAGTCTGTCGGCCAAGCGCCGGTTTGCAAGCGGGTGCGTTCCGCCGCATAGCGCAGGTTGCCCAACAAAGTCAGGGCTTCGGCAGAGCGGGCTTTTTCCACAGCGGTCGTGTATTGCGGCAAGGCAATAGCAGACAAAATGCCGATAATGAGAACCACTACCAGCAATTCAATTAAGGTAAAACCTTTCTTCATAACTCTCTCCTTTAGTTACAAAATAGGCACACACTAGTGCTCCTAAATAGTATAGCAAAAAAACAGGAAAAAACAATATCAATAAAAATGTCCTATAGTACTGTGAAGAAATGTCGCTTTAGGTTTTTCGATTATTACTGTTTTTTGCTATGCGCTTATTTTACTCCGCATAAAAGTTGCCCTTGGTAAGGGTGCTGTTTAGAACGTGCAGGAGGAATAAGTTTGGGGATTGCAATTGCTTGCGGTAGAGATTGCTTTGCAAACGGAAGCGCTTCCCATACAATAGCGCGAATGGTTTATCTCTCCTGTTGTTTCGTTGCGGCTTACTTCCTGGTAGAGCGTATAGAAATTAGGATCGTCTTGAGTAACCCCGATTGGAAAAGCGATTACCGAAAAAGGATTGGTGTACGCCATCAGGAAAATGGTGTAATATTTACCGGTGGTCGTTACGTCTAAAAGATTTAAGTCGGAAGGCCAAGTTCCGTTAGCCAGACGATAAAGCTCCGCTTCTTTATGGATTTTGTCCATCAGAACCATTGCTTCCGGTACACGGGCTTTTAAAACAGCTTTTTGGTATTGCGGCAAGGCAATAGCCGCCAGAATGCCGATAATAAGGACAACTACCAACAATTCAATTAAGGTAAAACCTTTTTTCATAATTCTCTCCTTTTGTTATTAGCCACACAGCAGTGTCCTTAACAGTATAGCAGAAAAGATATTTCCTTTGCGGAAAAAACAAACGAAAATTGATACCATATACATATGGCTAAACGTTCCTCAAAAAATAAAAAAAATACGCCTGCAGGCGGCAAAGCGCTTCCGGCTTTGGCGTCGGCCCCAAGTACCGCGGCACGGACTGCTGAAAGCGACGGGAAACACTTTGTTTCTTTTACCGATAAAGCCCTGTCTTGGGGAATGGGCCTTTTGTGTTTATTGGTATCCGTCAGCTTTTATACGGGCACGTATGATACGGCTTTTGTAAAAATTACGTTGCTTCAAGCGGGTGGTATAGTATTAAGTTTTTTGTGGTTTGCCTTGTTGGCGGCGCAAAAGCGCTGGCCGGTAAACAAAAAAACCCTGCCTTGGCTGCTGCCTTTTTTGATTTATTTCGGTTGGAATTTTTTCGTCTATGCCATCAGCCCTTATAAAACGGAAGGGTTTGAAGAACTGCTGCGTTATGTGTTGTATTTTCTGCTGGGCTGGTGTATTTTGGATCGCTTTACCAAAGAGTCCGCCCGCGTGCTGAGCAAATGCATTGTGCTGGCGGCGTGGATATCTTGTCTGTACGGTTTTGTGCAAGTGTTGGACCGGTGGCTGCCCGGGTTGGATATAATGCCTTGGAGAGGCTTTTTTGGCACGCGTATTTTTTCCACCCACGCCAACCCGAATTTTTTTGCCGATTTTGTTGTTTTCTCTTTCTTTATTGTATTGGCGGAGTTTTTGCGCACCAGACAAAAACGCCTGCTTATTTTGCTGGGCATCGGCGCCGTTGATTTGTTCTTTACCGAAAGCAAAGGCGCCTGGCTGGGCTTTGCCGCTTCTGCCGTATTTTGCGCCGTGCTGTACGCCAATTATATCAGTCATTTTTTAAAAAAACACATACGCAAACTGAATATCTTGGCCTTGGTGTTTTTACTGGGGGCGGGGCTTTTGGTAGGGGTGTACGCCGCCAAACGTTTTCAGTCGGTCAGCTTCCGCGCGTATACGTGGGCGGCCACTTTTGCTATGGTGCAGGACAGCCCCGTTACGGGCACGGGCGTGGGCAGTTTTAAAACCATTTATCCTGCCTATCGCAAAGCGCAAATTTTCTATATAGAAAAAATGCACAATAACGAAACCCAACACGCCGAAAACGAATATTTGGAACAATGGGCCACGGCGGGCACGGTGGGGTTGGCCTTGTTTTTGTGGCTGCTGTTTTTTGTGCTTTATGCTGCCGTACGTGCGCTTAAAACCCGTGCGCTTGCCGCAAAAACGGAAGGGAAAAAAGACGACACTATTTGGTGGCTTTTGGGCTATGCGTCCGCCTTCTTTGGCATTATGGTGCACAACTGTTTTGACGTCAGCATACGGTTTGTGTCTACGGGGCTTTTCTTTGCGGTGTTCAGTGCGCTTTTGGTGCGTTTAGCTATGCCGGTGCCGGCGGAAGATAGGGCTGTTGCGTCCGGCCGCGGGGGGGCTTGGCTGTGGGCAACGCGTTTGGCACTGGCGGCAGCGGTAATTTGGCTGGCCGGCTATTATATTTATATGTTTTGGCAAACGGCCGGCAATGCCGGCGTGCAAAATGCGGGAGAAGGACTGTTAAAAATAACGGCTTGGGCGGTGCTTTGCGCACTGACGCTGGGTGGAGCGTGGCTGTATATGCGGGCGGCATTTTTGGCCAAATGGGTGCGCGTGCCGTTGGTATTGCTGCTTAGTATTTGGCCCTTGCATTTTGTATACGGGCTGTTTTTGTCCAATCATTATTACGGCATAGCGGCGGAATTTTCCCGTCGGGGGATGTTTGACGGGGCGCTGGAATATTACCGCAAAGCCATCGCATACAACCCGCTGGAAGCTTCGTATTACCAATATCGCGCGTATATTTTGCGCCAGACGATGGATATGCAGCGGACTTATGCTCCCGTCAAAGGGGACAAAAAACCGGCCGCGGGGGAAGAACCGTTAAACGATTACGACCGCGTTCTGCGTGATTTGGACACCGTGCAGCGCCGTTCGCCCAATCATTCGCTTTTGCATCAGGCGTACGGGGAGTTTTATTATGCGTATGCGGTGTATTTTACCAAACTTTCTATGACGGCGCCTGTAGCGTATCAGCGGCAGGAGTATGAAAAGAAAGCCGTGGAAAATATGGAGCTGGCCAAAAAAAGTTTTAAACGTTCTTTATTGTTGGACCCTGTCAACGAGGCAACCTATGCCTATATGGCCAGCATCAGTATGATGGAGCGCGACCCTGCTTCCGCGCAAGCTTGGATAGACGCTTACCGCCGCGGCCCGGAAGAAGTGACGGAGGAAGCCTTCTTGCAAACCCATAAGCACAATGCCCGTATGGACCAGCTGGAACAGCGTTTGCGTCAGCCGCCGTTTAATTATTTTCCGGCTGGGAAAGACAAGACGTCCGAAGATAAATAACGCATTACAATGCGGCAGGCCCGCAGGTGCCAAAAATAGTTTGTCTTGTGTGTCTTTGAAAAAATAAGGAAAGCAGTGCAAAAAAAGTTTGTTTTTTGTAAAATATATAGGTAGTTAAAAAACGATTTTCGCCAAGATAGCTCAGCTGGTAGAGCAGCCGCTTCGTAAGCGGCAGGTCCGGGGTTCGATCCCCCGTCTTGGCTTACTTTACAGCCCGCGGCGAGCGGGCTTTTTTTATGGCAAGACAGCACGCCAACTGCTTGGCGTGCGAGGGGGATCGAAAGGCGGAGCGATGCTTTTGTTTGAGCGAAGCGAAAGGCAAAAACCGCGAGCCCGGCCTGCAGGCATTTGGCGTCAGGCAAATGACCGGAAGGCGAGGTCCCGTCTTGGCTTAATTTACAGCCCGCGGCGAGCGGGCTTTTTTTATGGCAAGACAGCACGCCAACTGCTTGGCGTGCGAGGGGGATCGAAAGGCGGAGCGATGCTTTTGTTTGAGCGAAGCGAAAGGCAAAAACCGCGAGCCCGGCCTGCAGGCATTTGGCGTCAGGCAAATGACCGGAAGGCGAGGTCCCGTCTTGGCTTACTTTACAGCCCGCGGCGAGCGGGCTTTTTTTATAAAGATAATTCTTTGTCAAAAACCGTTTTAAATTGCTGTGTCCGTATGGCAAAACCTTATCGGGCAGATTGCCCTATCCCTTAAATACCCTGATGCAAGCAAACGCAACATACTTTACAAATGGCGCCAGCCATAGCAGAAAGCCTTCCTAAGCGCCAGCCGGACGGATTGACTTTGAATTTTAAAAGCGTTATACTGTTTATATACCGCCTCAAGCAGTACGCTTTTCTTTATATTCCCGAAAAGCCAAACCTTGGGGCCATTTTTTTGTTTAAATTAAATAGCACAAAGAGGATATTTATGAAAACAGCTATATTTGTAGACGGCGCTTTTTTTATCAGAAGAATACAATATTTATATAAGAAAAAAAGAGATTTTGATACGACTAATGCGGAGTCCATCGTGTCGGAGCTGGAAAATATTTGTTACCGTCATTTGAATCAAAAAAACAAAGAGACCGGCGAATATGACCGTGCGCACGATTTGTATCGTATTTTTTTCTATGATTGTCTGCCTTTGTCTAAAAGAGTTTCTAAACCTATCTCAAAGGATAGCTTTGATTTTTCCACCACGGAACAGTATAAGCTTCGTCTGGCCATACTGGAGTGTTTAAAACGCAAACCCAAAACGGCTTTGCGTTTAGGCAAACTGCAGGATATGGGCGGTTGGAAAATTAAGCCGGATGTGTTAAAAAACCTGCTGGAGAAAACAGTGGCTTTTGAAGATTTGACGGATGACGATTTTTCATACGAAGTCCGTCAAAAAAGCGTAGATATGAAAATAGGCATTGATATTGCTTCCGTATCGTATAAAAAGCAGGCCGAGCGCATTGTTCTGATTTCCGGCGATTCCGACTTTGTGCCGGCAGCCAAATTGGCCAGACGGGAAGGCATTGAATTTATATTAGATCCGATGTGGCAGCCCATATCTTCTGATTTGTTTGAACACATTGACGGGCTGTCTTCCACTTGTTTCCGGCTGCCTCCGGTGGGAGGCGCTACGGCGTAGAGAACCTGCGTTTTGCTTAAACTTGCAAACGGCCCGAGCATATTGCGCTCGGGCCGTTTTGTTGTAAAAGACGCCAACCCCGTTTGCGTTTAACCTGACACCCGTGCGGTTTTTGCACCGCTGCCAAATGCAGAGAAGGGGGACTGCAAGTGTATGTTTTAAAACCTGCAAAAAACCCCGCCGAAGCGGGGTTTTAAAAGGCTGGCGTTATTTGTTTGGCTGCGGCGCTCCGCCCGTTAAATCTTTAATGGCGGCCACGGCGCCCAGCACATTGCTGGCTTCGTAGGGCATATAGATAATTTTGTTATCTTTGCCTTCGGTCATTTTAGTCAGCGCGTCAATGTATTTTAAAGACACCTGATAGCTGGCCGGGTTGGCGCTTTGCCCAATGCCGGAAGCAATAATTTTGACGGCTTCGGCTTCGGCGTTGGCCACTTTAATTTTAGCCTCGGCAATACCTTCCGCCTGCAAAATGGCGGCCTGCTTCATACCTTCGGCCTTTTTGATTTCCGCTTCCCGCACGGCTTCTGCCTTTAAAATTTGCGAGGTTTTTAACCCTTCCGCTTCCGTCACGGTGGCGCGGCGGTCGCGTTCGGCCTTCATCTGTTTCTCCATCGCTTCGCGAATGGCGGCGGGGGGAATAATATCCTGCAATTCCACACGGTTTACTTTTACGCCCCATTTGTTGGCGGCATTATCCAGCGTAACCAGCAGTTTGCTGTTGATGTTTTCGCGCGCGGTGTAGGTTTGGTCCAGTTCCAGCTCGCCGAAGATATTGCGCAGGGTGGTTTGGGTCAGTTTTTCAATGGCGTCGGGCAGCGATTCCACCTCATAGGCGGCCTTTACGGGGTCTGTAATTTGAAAGAACAATACCGTGCTGATTTCAATGGTGGCATTGTCTTTGGTAATTACGCTTTGGCGCGGAAAGTCATATACCGTTTCGCGCATATCAATAATGCTGCGCATTTCCATATAAGGCATAGAGGTAGGGCGGCCGTTGCGGTCTAGATATTCTTTATAAGAACGCCATTGCATCAGATGGGGTTTGTCCATAACCGGAATAATCCAGTTAATGCCCGGATAAAGCACCCCGTGAAATTTGCCAAAGCGTTCAATGATGATAACCTGTGCTTGGCGTACCATAATAATACCCTTTGCAATCAGCACCACCGCAAAGAAAGCGACGATGACAAGAAAAGATACATACAAGTCCATTATTTGTTTTCCTCCGTTTTTTGAATGGGTGTTACAAAAAGCGTGTTGCCGTCTATTTTTTCCACTTTTACGTCCTGCCCTTTTTGAGCCGGTGCCGAAAAGTGCGCCCGCCAGTTGTCCCCGTCGGTTTGCACGCGGCCGATATTATCCTGCGGGTTGGGCGGTGTCAGCACCACTACCGTACGGCCGATGAGGGCGTCCACATTCATCTTAATATTTTTGTTTTTGTGGTAGAGGTGTTTTAAGGCAAGCGGACGTATGCCGGTAAACAGTGCCAGCGCCAGCACAATAAAAATGAGCACCTGCCAGCCAAAACCCAGCCCCAGCCAAGAAGCACCCCCGGCGCCCAGCAGACCAAGCCCGATGCACATAAGAGAGAAGTCCATCGTAAACACTTCCCCGATAAAACACATCACGCCCAAGATAAAATAGACGTAATAAGCCATTTCTCCTCCTGTATAACAAAGCCGGAATTAATTTTTGAGAATATCCATATACCGGCGCAAATAGGACAGGCGCCGTTCGTCGCGCAATTTATTAAGAATAAAAATCATATTTCCCAGACAGCGCCGTAAAAGCGCGCGGGAAGAAAGCGGCGCGGCAAAGGCCTCGCTCCATTCCAAATTGCGCGAAAAAATGTAGTCTTTGCAGTCATTTAAGGTAAGCAGTTTGCCGTAATCGGCCGGATCTGCAAAGAGGGGGGCTTCGTTTTCAGGGCGGAAGCACGCCAACACGCGGCCGGCCATATCCACTACGCCTGCGTCCAAGCCAAAACGATTACCGATGGCGGCATACAGGCAGGCCATACAAAAGGCCGAGCCCTGTTTTTTTTGTAAAAAGCGGCCGAAAGACACGTCTTTAATATCCCGTGCGCAGGGCAGCACAATAAAGCCTTGGCTTTTATAGAAGAAGCGGCTCATCGTTTGGCACATTTCCGCCGCAGAAACACAGGTGGAAAGCAACGGCTTTAAAAGGCGGGCCTCGCTGTCAAGCTCCCGTGTGGTTTCGTCGCGGCTGACGGCCGGGTTCACAAAGCGCGTGGCGATGGCCAGGCCTTCTTCGGCATCGGGGTTGATTTTGGCCGCAAAACGGGCGCAGGCTTGGACCAGCTCTTCCCAGCAGACTTCTTCCAACGCCATAATTAAAGCCGCCGGCACGGACGAGTGAAAATCTTGCTCTATCACCTCGTGCAGTTGGCGGGGATGCTCTTTGACAATACGGGCCAGCTCCTGGCGCAGCACATCGGCGCCGGGGCCTTTTTCGCTGTCAAGCAGATTAATAAGCGCTTTAATTTGGCTGTTTTCGGTCCTTGGCATACTTTATATATAGCAAATTTAGGGCCTTTTTGGGGAAATAATTTGACGCTCAGTACAGGCGGCAGTTGACTGGCGGCAGCGAGTCCGGCAGGCAAGGAAACCGCCTGAGGCTGAAACCCGATAAAAAACCCCGCCTTTTGGGCGGGGTTTGCAAAAAGAGCTCATTTATTGAATGTCTTTTTCGTTAGCGGTAATTAAAAGCTCTACGCGGCGGTTCATCGCACGGCCGGCAGCCGTATTGTTGGAAGCTACCGGGTTGGAAGAACCGTACCCGACATACTGAATGCTCAGCGTTTTCAAGCCGTTGCCGACCAGATAGTCATACACGGCTTTGGCACGCTGGGTGGAAAGCGGGTTGTTGATGGCATCGGAACCGGTGGAATCGGTATAACCGGCTACGATGATGTTGTTTTTGGGATATTTTTTCAGCACGCGCAGCAAGTCGTTAAGCGTTGTTACGGACGCGGCGGACAAAGCGGCGTTGTTGCTGTCAAACAAAATGTCGTTTTTAAGCGTAATGACCAAGCGAATGGTGTTGCCGTTGGCGTCTTTTACTTTTTGCACGTCGGCAATGGCGGCCAGTTCTTTGGCTTGTTTATCGTAATAGTTGCCCAGCAAACCGCCGGCCGCGGCCCCGGCCAAAGCACCGTAAATGGCGCCGGCTTCGCTTTTGCCGCCGGTGTTGTTGGCGATAATGGCCCCGGCCAACGCGCCGATAGCGGCCCCGCCGCCGGCACCGATAGCCGTACGTTTACCCGGCGTGGTGCACGCGGTAAGCAAAAGGCAGACTGCACTGCCGAGCAAGATGATTTTCTTCATAAGCATTCTCCTTATGTTTCGGCAGCAGAACCACCGGAACGAATTTTATTAACCGGTATATTGTAGCTTTTTTCCCCAAAAAAGGAAATGTTTTCCGCTTTTTTGCTGCAGCCGCCCCGGTGTTAATTTGCTACAATAAATAGGTATGACGGAAAACGATTTTTACAGAAATTATGAAGTGCCCGAAGATTTGCGCTTTCGTACGCAGGATATTTTGCGCAACGGCGGGTTGAAGTGTTCTGCCAAACTGGCGCCCAAATATTTTGAAGACATTTTTACGCCGCCCAATAAAATTACCGAAGTGCACACCGAACTGGAGTTTTGGCCCGCCGGCAAAGAAATGATGGTGCGCGGACGGGTGTGGGGCAAGCGAACGGTGCGCTGCGACCGCTGCCTTAAAGAAACGGTGCAGAACTTTGATGAAGCGTTTTTAGAGAGTTATAGCGTACAAAGCGAAATAATTGATATAATGTTACTTGTGCGGCAAACGCTTGCGTTGACCGAAGAAATTCAATTTTTATGCCAGCCGGACTGTAAAGGGCTGTGCCCGCATTGCGGTAAAGATTTGAACGAAGGCCCGTGCAATTGCCAACCGGAAGTTTTATCGCCGTTTGCGGCGTTAAAAGGAAAATTTAAGTAAATTCATTTGCTGTGTCAAATGCAGAGGAGTAAATACAATGCCTAATCCGAAGAAAAAACATACCCGTTCCAGAAGAGATATGAGACGTTCTCACAACTCTGTGATTGAAGTGGCTCAACTGGTGGAATGCCCTAACTGCAAGGCAATGCGCCTGCCCCACAATGTGTGCCCTTCCTGCGGGTTTTATAAAGACCGTGTAGTCGTCGCTCAAAAAGCGGCCAAAAAAGAAGAAGCAAAATAATCTTCCTATGATCAGAATAGCCCTCGACGCTTTAGGCGGGGATTTTGGAGCCAAACCCAATGTGCTTGGCGCTGTAAAAGCGGCCAAATGCTTGGACGCGGAAATTATTTTGGTCGGAGACCAAACCGTTATCCGCCGCGAGCTGTGCGACCTGGGCTATTCTTCTTTGCCCAAAAATATTTCCGTGGTGAACGCCCCCGATGTCATTGATATGGGGGCCGACCCCGCGCGGGAAGTGCGCGCCAAAAAAACGGCCAGCATTGTGGTCTGCGCCGAATTGGTGCACAAAGGTCAGGCCGATGCGTTTGTGTCTGCCGGCCACAGCGGCGCGGCTATGGTGGCGGCGCTTTTGCGTATGGGGCGCATTAAAGGCGTGGTCCGCCCGGCCATTGCCACCCCGATGCCGACGTACAAGGGCGTCAGTTTGCTTTTGGACGGCGGCGCCAATGCCGACTGCAAACCCATTCACCTGCTGCAGTTTGCCGTAATGGGTTCGGCCTATATGGAAAAGGTGTTTGAAGTAAGCAACCCTTCCGTAGGCATTTTGTCTATCGGCGAAGAAGAAACCAAGGGCAACCATTTGGTTAAATGCACGGTGCCGTATATGCATCAAATCGGAATTAATTTTAAAGGTACCGTGGAAGGACGCGATGTGAACACCGGCGATACGGACGTGATCGTCTGCGACGGCTTTGTGGGCAACATCGTGCTTAAAATGGCTGAAGGCTTGGCCAAAACAATGATGAAAATGATTAAACGCGAAATCAAAAAACGCCCGCTGGCTGTTTTGGGTGCGCTTTTGTCTAAATGCGCGTTTAAAGCCGTCAAAAAACACACTAACCCCGACAATTACGGCGGTGCGCCGCTGGTGGGGGTGAACGGTGTGGCGATTATTTCGCACGGCAAATCTAACGAGATAGCCATTTTTAATGCTTTAAAAACGGCTGAAAAATTGGTAAAGAAAGATTTTATAGGGGACGTGGCCGCCCGTATGGCCACCCTGAAAGACACATTTGCGCGCATAGAGGCCGAATGCGCCCACGAGGGGGAAAAGAATGACTGATTTTAAAGGCCAAAAAGTAGCCGTTACCGGCGCTACGCGCGGCATAGGGCTGGCCATTGCAGAAGCTTTTGCCCAAGCCGGTGCCGACGTGGCCGTATGCGGCACGCACGAAGAAGCGTTAAACAAAACAAAAGAACATTTACTCTCTTTCGGCGGCAAAGTGTGTGCGCTGAAAGCGGATATTTCCAAAGCGGAAGACTGCGACGCCTTTGTGGCTGCCGCGGTAAAAGAATTAGGCGGTTTGGACGTGCTGGTAAACAATGCCGGTATTACCAAAGACGGGCTGGTGGTGCGTATGCGCCCCGAAGACTGGAACAGCGTGATTAACGTGAACCTGACCGGAACGTTTTTGATGTCCAAGGCTGCTTTGAAAGTGATGTTTAAACAAAGAAGCGGAAACATTGTCAACATTGCTTCCGTCATCGGCGAGATGGGTAACGCCGGCCAGGCCAATTATGCCGCCAGCAAGGCGGGCATTATCGGGCTGACCAAGTCGTTAGCCAAAGAGTTCGGCTCCCGCGGGGTGCGTGTAAACGCCGTAGCCCCCGGTTTTGTGCGTACGGCTATGACCGATGCCTTAAGCGATGAAATGAAAGAAAAAGCCTTTGAAGCCATTCCGCTTAAACGATTTGCAGAACCGCAGGATATCGCCAAAGCAGTTATGTTTTTGGCCAGCCAGGACGCGTCCTATATAACGGGGCACGTGTTGGCCGTCAACGGCGGACTTTATATTTAAAGTATACATTCGGAGGACAAAATGTCTGTAGAAAATGTGCAAGAAAGAGTGAAAAATATTATCGTGGAACAGTTGGGCGTGGAAGCCGACCAGGTTAAACCGGAAGCCCAGTTCGTAAACGATTTGGGTGCCGATTCTTTGGACACCGTGGAATTGATTATGGCGCTGGAAGAAGAATTTGACATCGAAATTCCGGACGATAAAGCCGAAAAAATCAAAACCGTGGGCGAAGCAATCAGCTATATTGAAGCCAACGCGAAAAAATAAAGCAACGTGCCGACAGAGTTAGAAAACCTCATTGGTTATTGCTTTAAAGACCAGGCGATTTTAAAGGAAGCACTCACTCATAAATCCTTTGCGGGGGAACACCGCTCCGCTCACCACAACGAGCGGCTGGAGTTCCTGGGCGACAGTATATTGGGCGCTATCGTGGCCGATTATATCTATTGCCAATGCCCGCACAGCGAGGAGGGGGTGCTTTCTAAAATCAAGTCTAATTTGGTATCCAGACACAATTTGTATCTCTGGGCCAAAGAGTTGGAACTGGGGCGCTTTTTGTGCCTTGGGCACGGGGAATTGGCCACCGGCGGCCGCCAGCGCGACAGTATTTTGTCTAACGCGATGGAAGCCGTCATCGGCGCCGTGTACATAGACGGCGGCTATCCGGCGGCGGAACAAGTGGTCCTGCCGTGGGTGCGCACCCAACAGCTTACGCAGGACAGCGGCGACTATAAAAGCACGCTGCAGGAATTTATCCAAAAACGCAGCCGCCATACGCCGCAGTATGAAGTGGTGCAAACCGTAGGGCCGGAACACGACAAAGTGTTTACGGTGGAAGTATCACTGGACGGCAAACGGTTGGGCACCGGCAAAGGTAAAAACAAAAAACTGGCCGAACAGGACGCCGCGCGCGATGCGTATGCCCGCTTAAAAGAAGCGTCCGAAAAGAAATAAATCTGTTACGGAGGAAAGAGGCGGTGTTTAAAAAAAATACGACTAAAATTTCCATAACCCCGCCCAAGCAGGTGCGCAAAGCGGTTGACAAAGCCAAAAAAAGACCGGCTGTTTTAATCGGCATTTTGGCTTTAATTCCTTTGTTTGCCCTTTTAGTTTTTACCATCAAAGGCAGTTCTTCCTTTACCCGCTCGCGCAAAGCGGCCAATATTGATGTAGTCGTTTCCAGCCAAACCCCGCAGGAAATTGCCGAAGAAGCCACCCTGGCTTTGCAAAAAGGGGACTCAAACGCTTTTTTTGACATTTTGGACCGCAAAGTAAAAGACCCCAATATCGTCAACAGCCACGGCGATACGCTTTTGCTGGCGGCCGCCACTTTGGGCAATTTGGAAGCCGTGCAGCGTCTGGTGGCAATGGGGGCCGATGTAAATAAGCAAAACTCTTATACGCGCGACACGCCCATTTTGCGCAGTGTGTACGGCGACCACGACGAAATTACCCAGGTGCTTATTTATGCCGACGCCAATTTAAACCTTCCTAACAATTACCGTCAAACCCCGATGGGATTGGCCGTGGAAAAACAAAAAGGCCAATTAATTGATTTATTCCTGACAAACGGCGTTAAAGCCGGCTTGGACGGAGAAACGCTGCTGCGGGCCAGTGCGCAAAAAAATTACATCGGTGTTTTGGCTATGCTTAAAGGGGGGGTGAGCCCCAATGTAAAAAATGCTCCCGGCAACACACCGCTGATTATTTCCGCCTCGTTGGGCGATACGCGCAGCGTGCAGGCCCTGCTGGCTTACCGTGCCGACGTAAATGAGGCCAATAACGACGGTAATACCGCTATGATTTATGCCGCCCGCTATAATCATCCGGAAACGGTGCTTGCCCTGCTGGCACCTTTAACGATGCAGTATCGGGCCGATATTAATATGCAAAATAAAAAAGGTGAAACGGCTTTGTATTGGGCCGCCTTAAAAGGATATGCGCCGGTGGTTAAAATTCTGCTGGCAAACGACGCCAACAAAGACTTAAAAACCAATGCCGGTATGACGGCGCTGGATGCGGCCAAAAAATATAAAAGAAAAGAAGTTATTAAACTTTTGGAAATGCCGGTGAACGACGTAAAAGACCTTTTTAACCGAGATCAGGAGTCCAAAATGGCCGCCCGCGCCGCGGCCGAAGCCCGCCAGGCAGAAGCGGAAGCGGCGCAAAACCAGGCCGCCGCAACCCGCTAGCCCCATTTTTGCAAAAAACCCCGCTGAGAATTCAGCGGGGTTTTTTGTGGCTTTGCGTACGAAATTTACTTGGCCGCCGCAGCTTGCCTGCAGGAAAACAACAAGACAAAATGTCAGACGGAAAGGCGCCCCCGTTTTTCGTTCTATTTTGATAAAATATAGAAAAGCATTTTATCGGAGGCCGTATGAAAAAGTTTGTCGTACCCCGTTGGATACAGTCGTACTTTCTATTTATGCTCGGCAACTGGGTCGTGTTCGGGTTGCTGCGGTTAATTTTTATGTATGTGTTCCGCGGTGCACTGACGCCGCAACATTACCACGAACTTTGGACCACGTTTTATATCGGCGCCAAGTTTGATATGCGTCTGGCCGGCGCGGTAGCCATACCGCTGGGACTGTATTTAACGGTGTATGCGTTTTGGCATAAAGCATCGTATATTAAAAAAGCCGTTTGCTGGTTGTGTGCCTTGCTGGAAGTGGCTGTAATGGCGGTGTATTTTGCCGATTTCGGACACTATGCCTATATTTCTATGCGCATCAATTCCTCCGTTTTTACCTATTCCGAAAATGCCCTTATTTCTGCCCAAATGCTATGGGAAACCTACCCCATTGTGTGGATAGCCTTGGGACTGTTGGTGTGGGGAATAGTCGGTTATTTCTTTACCAAAAAGTTGCTGACCTATGCCTTCGGGCGCGACGATAAATACCGCTGGAAAGGCAATTTGGGCTGGTTTTTCGGCGGACTGCTTTTGACGGGGGCTTTGATGTTTGGCCAAATCAGCCAATATCCTCTGCGCTGGAGCAATGCCTATCACTCCACCAATAATTTTATTTGCAACCTGACGCTTAACCCGGCGCTGAACCTGTTTGACACCTACCGTTTTGCCAATGCCAACGCCTATAATGCCGATTTGGTGCGTCAGTATTATCCGGAAATATCCAAATTTTTGCAGGTGGATAAACCCAATGCCGAAACGCTGAACTTTTTGCGTACGTTTGAAGGTTCCAAAGACCCGAAAAACTATAACGTAGTCATTATTTTTATGGAATCTTTGGCTTGGAATAAGACGTCGTTTACCAACCCCGATTTGGATCCGACGCCGTTTGTCAAAAAACTGGCCGAAAAGTCCATTTTGTTTACGCATTTCTTTACGCCCACTTCCGCCACGGCGCGTGCCGTGTTTGCCACGCTGACCGGCGTGCCCGACGTGACGGATGTGGAAACCAGCTCCCGTAACCCGCTGATTGTGGACCAGCATATTGCCGCCAACGCGCTGACCGATTACGAAAAATATTATTTCATCGGCGGCAGCTCCAGCTGGGGCAATATCCGCGGCGTGATTGAACATAACCTGAGTGATGTGCATATGTATGAAGAAGGCAAGTTTGAACACGAACACCGCAACGACGTGTGGGGTATTTCCGACTTGGATCTGTTCCGCGAAGTGAACCGCATCTTGGAAGAAGACCAAAAGAAAACGGGCAAACCCTTCTTTGCCGTGGTACAAACGGCCGGCTATCACCGCCCTTATACCATTCCCAAAGACAATGCCGGCTTTGTGCCCAACACCACTATCACGGAAGAACAAGCCAAAAAACGCAGCTTTGTCAGCGTGGCGGAGTTTAACTCGTTAAAACTTTCCGACCACTTTTTGGCGGAGTTTTTCCGTATGGCGGAAAAATCGGACTATTACAAAAATACGCTTTTTGTAATCTTTGGCGACCACGGTCTTTCGGCACCGGAATCTGAAAATATGCCCCGCGGTTATGTGGAGCTGAACCTGATTAACCATCAAGTGCCGCTTATCTTGGCAGGGGATATGATTAAAGAGCCGCAGAAAATTGACAGAACGGCCAGCCAGGTGGACGTTATCCCCACCATTATGGGCTTTTTGGGGCGCCCGTATTTTACCCGCGCCATCGGCCGCGACGCTTTAAACGACAAGTATGAACCGGGCGCCTTTATCTATTCCTGGGCGCAAACCCCGCACCCGATGGGCTTTGTGCAGGGCGAATATTTTTACAGCATTTTGGGCACGGACGGCCCCGACGGCTTGTATAAATACGCCGAAAAAGACTTTAACCGCAATTTGGCGCAGGAAGAACCGCAACGTTACGAATATATGAAAAAAATGACGATGGGTTTGTTTGAAACGTCTAAATATTTGTTGTACAATAATCACAAAAATAACGAAGCGGACAATTAAACCAAGCGGCCCCGTCCGTACGGCCGCCGTAAGTAAAGGGTTGTAAAAAACAGAAAAATACATTAAGGAGAGACTATGAGCGGTATTTCCATAGCCATACTGATTGTTGTTATTGTAGGAATTTATTTTGCCGTAACATACAACGCGTTTGTTACCTTGCGCAACCGCGTTAAAGAAGCTTGGAGCGACATTGAAGTGCAGATGAAACGCCGCTACGACCTGATCCCCAATCTGGTGGAAACGGTAAAAGGCTATGCCAAACACGAAAGCAGCACGCTGGAGAAAGTAATTCAGGCGCGCAATATGGCAATGGCGCCGCACGAAAATATAAAGGATGTGGCCCAGTCCGAAAATATACTCAGCGGGGCTTTAAAAAGCATTTTTGCTTTGAGCGAAAACTATCCTGATTTAAAAGCAAACCAAAACTTTTTGGAATTGCAGCGCGAACTGCGCGATACGGAAGACAAACTGCAGGCGGCGCGCCGTTTTTACAACGGCAATGTGCTGGCGTATAATACCAAGGCGGAACTCTTTCCCAGCAATGCCGTAGCCGGCATATGCAAGTTTGAAAAAGAAGAATTCTTTGAACTTGACGAAACGGAACAGGAAGCCAAAAAACCCGTTTCCGTTAAATTCTAAGAGGGTTTCGTGCCTACTACATACGACTTTATTGCGCAAAACAAGCGGCGGACTTGGCTGCTTGTTTTGCTTTTTCCGCTGACGTTTGCCCTGCTGGGTTATATCGTCCTGCTGGGCTATCATTATCTGGAGAATTCCTCTTATCGGTATGATGAGTCTGCCGCCGCGTATTACCAAACCAATGATCATATTGCCGAGGATGTCTTGGTGCGGGCCAATCATACGGCCCTGCAGGTATTGCCCTGGCTGTGGCTGGCGGCAATGCTGTGGATCGTGATAGCCTATTACTCCGGCGACAAAATGCTTTTGCGCGGCGCCAATGCGCTGGAAATACATCGGGAGGACCAGCCGGAAATATACCGTCTGGTGGAAAACCTTTGTATTTCGCAGGGGTTGCCTACGCCGCGGGTGTATATTATTAACGATGACTCCTTAAATGCCTTTGCCACCGGCCGGGACCCGCAGCACGCGTCTGTGGCGCTGACCAAGGGCATCGTCCTTAAGCTGGAGCGGGCCGAGCTGGAAGGCGTGGTGGCGCACGAACTTTCCCACATTAAAAACCGCGACATCCGCCTAATGCTTATTACGGTGGCGGGCATATCGTTTTTTACTTTTCTGTCGGAACTCTGCTTTCGTATGGGGGTTAGTGCCGGCCGGAGAAGCGGCAAAAATAAAGGGCAGGCCGCTTTGGTGTTTTTTGCGCTGGGCCTTGTTTTTGCCATATACGGTTTTATTATAGCGCCGCTTATCCGTTTGGCTATTTCCCGCACGCGGGAATATCAAGCCGATGCGACGGCCGCGTTAATGACGCGTAACCCGGGGGCCTTGGCCAATGCGCTGGCCAAAATAAGTCTTGATCCGCGGGTGGAAAGTTTGGATGCGCACGCCAGTATGGCGGCTATGTGTATTGAAAACCCGTTGGGTAAACATACCTTGTTTACGGCATTGTCCGGTATGTTTGCCACGCACCCGCCGACGGAAAAACGCATTGAGGCGCTGCGCCGTATGGACAGGGGCTATTAATCTTGCACCCGCTTTTTTGCCGTGCGCTTGTTAGCCGGTGAGGCAGTAATTTGAGTAGGAATAATTTGTGGAAGCGTAAAAAACCCCGCCGAAGCGGGGTTTTTTAATTTAAAATTTTGTCCAAGCTTGGCTCAAAATCAAAGTACTCAAACTTGTCGAAATCTAATATTTTTGCCATTATGCTTAACGGGAAAATATTGGCCAGCGTATTAAAATCGCGTACGGCACTGTTATAGCGTTTTTTGCAATGCTGAATTTTGCTTTCCGACGAAAGCACACTGCGCTGCAGCTTTAAAAAATATTCGTCTTTTTTTAAGTCCGAATGGCTGGAAAGCGTGCTGAACACTTTTTTAAGGTTTTGGCTTACTTCGCTTTCGCATTCAATTTTTTTCTGCATTGTGTCGGCCCCGGCACATTTTTCTTTCATTTTGCCCAGCGCATACGAAAATTCTCTTTCCAGTTCCGGCAAAGACGCCGCCGACCACGCCAACGAAGGCAGCAGCTCGCGTCTGTTTCGCAGGCACACTTCCAGGCGCAACCGTGCGTGCAGCACCGCCTTGCGCAGGGAAACAAATTTAAAATAAGCCGCCGCCAGCACTGCTACTGCTGCACACATAAACCCGAAAATAAACCATACCAGCATAGTTGCCTCCTAAAAAAATTGACGTATGTCTGTTTTATTTTTACAATGAGGGTATACCGACAGTATAGCCGTTAATTTTCTTTTAATCAAGTCCGTTTTGTTACGAGCACTTCTTACGGTGCAGCCGATTTGTGTGCGAAGGACGTGCCTTATAGGCACGGGAAGTTTAAAAAATTAAGTCTCGCAGGGAGGACGGATGTTACTGACAATCATATCGTTTGTAGGTTTCACCGCGCTGGTGTTGGGCTTGTCGTATTTCCTGACACGCAAGAACGATTCTTCTTCACAGGAAGGATATTTCTTGGCCGGCCGCGGACTGACGGGCTGGATCATTGCCGCATCACTGCTGCTGACCAACCTATCCACCGAGCAAATGGTGGGCCTGAACGGACAAGGCTATATGTTCAATATATCGGGTATCGGTTACGAATTGGGCGCTTCGCTGGTGTTAATAGCGGTAGCGTTCTTTTTTCTGCCCCGTTACCTGAAAAAAGGCTACGCCACTATTCCCGATTTCATCGGGGACCGCTACGACGCCGCCACCAAACAAATGGTCAACTTCTTGTTTTTGGCCGGCTATGTGCTGATTTTGCTGCCGACGGTATTATATTCCGGCGCTATCGGTATGGGCGGTATTTTTGACATTATGGGCACCTTTAATATTGACTATATGTCGGCCATCATCGTAGTGGTGGTTGCCATTGGCGTATTGGGCGTCATTTACAGCTTGGCGGGCGGCCTGCGCATTATGGCCGTGGCCGACACGTTAAACGGCATCGGGTTGATTGTCGGCGGGTTGATGATTCCCGTATTTGCCCTGATGTACGTAGGCGGCGGGGATATGCTGGGCGGCCTGAAAACGGTGGTGCAAGCCCACCCCGAAAAATTTAACGCCATCGGCGGCCCTAACGACCCCGTGCCCTTCCTGACGATGTTTACGGGGATGATTTTGGTAAACCTGTTTTATTGGGGCTGCAACCAGACCATTATCCAGCGCGCTTTGGCGGCCAAAAACCTCAAAGAAGGCCAAAAAGGCTTGCTGCTGGCGGCCGTGTTTAAATTGTTCGGACCTTTGTACTTAATTATCCCCGGGGTGGTGGCCTTCCATATCTTTCAGGACAATCCGCTTAAAATCGGCGATATGGCCTACCCGATGCTGGTCAATAAGGTGCTGCCTTTTTATCTGACGGGCTTCTTTGCCGCTGTGTTATTCGGGGCTATTTTAAGCTCTTTTAACGCGGCGTTGAACTCTACGTCCACCTTATTTATGTTAAACGTTTATAAGCCTTACATTAAACCGGATGCTACCGACAAGCAGGTGGTGTTTGCCGGCAAAGTGGTGGCGATTATTTTGGCGGTGTTTTCTATGTGTGTGGCCCCGCTGATTGCCAAGGCGCCTTCGGGCTTGTTTAACTACCTGCAAATGGTAAACGGTTTTTACAACGTGCCTATTTTTACGCTGATTATTTTCGGTATGCTTAACAAAACCGCTCCGGCTTGGTCTGCCAAAGTGACGTTGGTATTCTTTATTATTGCCTACGGTTTGACGCAAATACCGATGGACTGGACATCTTCGGTGCCGGTGCTGGGGTGGCTGAAAACGGTGCACTTCCTGCACGTAATGGCTATTCTGTTTGTTATTGCCATTGCCTTTATGTATTTGACGGGCAAACTGTGGCCTTCTTCCGCCAGCCGCTACGATGACAGCAAGGACCTGCACATTGTGGACACCACTCCGTGGAAGAGCGGCGTGACGCTGAGCGTAATCATCGTGCTGTGTGTGTTTGCCGTTTATGTGATATTTTCCAAATTCGGCATTGCCGCGTAAACAGAACGAAAACTCAAAAAGGCGTCCCGTTGCGGGGCGCCTTTTTGTTTTCGGCAAAGCGTGCAAAAACCTGTTGCGCCGCCTAAAAAACTTGTTATAATACAAATAGGATTTTTTAGGGAGAGCTTATGGAAGAACACCGCATTAATATTATGGAAGACGCCCCCGCGGCAGCTGCTCCGGCCGAGCAGGAAGAAGAAGCCAAGCCGGCAGGCGTGGCGGAACGTTTTGTTGCTTTGCTGATTGATTGGAGCATTATCAGCATTCCGTATCAGTTGCTGGCGGCTTGGTATGTGAACCGTTCGTTTTTGAGCTTGGAACAGATTTACTGCGTGTTTGCCGGAGTCAATATTCCGTTTATTATTTATGAGACTATTTTTTCCTGCGGCGGGCGCAGCACGTTGGGCAAAAAACTGGTGGGCATTCGGGTCGTTAATTTCCAAACCGGCGAGCCGCTTGGCTTTGTCGGCGCGTTTGTACGCACCATCGGCTATTACATCAGCGCGGCGTTGCTGATGTGCGGTTTTTTGCTGGCGATGATAGACACGAACAAAAGAGCCCTGCACGATTATTTATCCGGCTCTATTGTAATGCAAAGCCGCAGTAAAAGCTGGGGGGAAAAGACCCTGCTTACCTTAACGGGCAGCGTGCTGATGATTATCTTCTGCGGTTATTTTTACAATCAGCTTTTTGGCAGCGGTTCCATTGTGCAGCAGCGTTTAATCTCGCGCGCGCAGCAGCAAGTGGCCGATATCGGCTATCTGGAAGAACTGCATTTTCTGCAATACGGTTATTACACCAACGACTTGCTGCGCCTTTCGTTGCTTTCGGGCGATCCGGTGCAATTCCAGCGAGATACGCAGGACGCTTTGTATAATCGGGACTTCCGCATTGGTGTCAGTCAGGACGGAACCTATAAAATACAGGCCCGCGCCAAAGACAGTAAAAAAACAAAAGTTTTTTACCCCACGCTTTAATGCAAAAACCCTCCTTTAACGGAGGGTTTTTTATGCACCGTCTTTGCAACGAAACATAGGGGCCCCGCGGGAAAAACTGCCCTTGCCTTTACCACGGGCAAGCAGTTAAGCGCAAATGGCAAAAAGGACGCCGGCGCAAAAACGGAAGCTTTTATAAATCAGCCAAGATAAAAAAATAAAAACCCGGGCTTTTAAACCCGGGCTTTAAATTAATTGCGGTTGCTTTCCGAAGACGTCTGACAATGGATGCAATAGCGCGCAAACGGCATAGCCTTAATGCGTTTTTTGGGGATAGGCTGGCGGCACAGTTCGCAGCGGCCGTAAATACCTTTTTCAATTTTGCGCAGGGCGGCTTCAATCTGGCCGATGGTGTTGTGGGAATTGCCGGAAAGTTCAAACAAAATTTCTTTGTCCAAGCTTTGGCTGGCCGCGTCAATGGGGTCGCCCACTTCCGCTTCCGGCATATCCATATTCTTTTTTTCTTTCAGTCTTTTCTCTGTGTCGGCTTTCAATTCTTCCAAATGTTTTTTAATTTCTTTAATTTCGGCCGCGGTCAATGCGTCTTTATTATTCTTCTTGGTTACCATAGTCCGGCTGCTCCTTTAACAGTTCAAATCGTTTGGCGGCATTTATACGCCGTTTGTCTAATTTAGCAAATACGGAAGATGAATGCAAGAGGGGTTATAATTGTTATAATAAACTGTATTTAACTATAGAACAGGGAGCCTGCCCCCGATGAAAAATGTATTCAACACCCCTATAAAAGAGCTTATTTTAAAAAACTCTTTGGTCGTGAATTATAAACGAATGTGGCCGTATATTAAGCCCTATTGGTTCCGCGCCTTTTTGGGCGTGGCGCTGGCGGTGCCCGTAGGCGCGCTGGACTCGGTGGTGGCTTTGTTTTTAAAGCCGTATACCGATGATGTGCTGGTAGCCAAAAACGCCACGTTTGCTTCGTATATCCCTTTGCTTATTATCGGCTTTGTGCTGGTGCAAAGCATACTCAACTACAGCGTAAAATATTTGACCACTTGGGTGGGCAATAAAATTACGTTAGACGTGCGCAAAAAACTTTTTGCCAAACTGCTTTCGCTTAACACCGCTTATTTTGACGAAAACAACTCCGGCCACGTGATGATGCGCTTTAACAACGACGCAGACACCGCCTGCAACGGGTTGATAAACAACTTGCGCTTGGTCATTTCCAAGGTGTTTTCTTCGCTGGCGTTGGTGTGTGTGCTGTTTTATAACTCTTGGCAGCTGACCATTATTGCCGTAGGCGCGGTGCTGGTGGCTTTTGTGCCCATCTACATTGTGCGGCGCAAAATGGAAGAACTGGTGCGCGGCACCATACAGGTCGGCTCCGTGGCGATGAAAGCCTATAACGAAGCGTTCAGCGGCAACCGTACCATTGCCGCCTATAACCTGCAAAAAGACCAGCAGGGGGCTTTTAATAAACTGATGGAGCGCATTTTTAACTTAAATATGGGTATTGTCAAACACACGGGCTGGCTTTCTCCCGTGATGCATTTTATCATTTCGCTGGGGTTGGCGTTTGTAATTTGGCAGAGCAGCTCTTTAATCGTCAAAGGGGTAATTACCAGCGGTAACTTTACCTCTTTTGTGGCAGCCTTGCTGCTTTTGTATACGCCGCTTAAAACGGTGGGCGACGATTATGTGGACATTAAAAAAGCCCTGTTGGCCATTGACCGCATTTTTGAAATTTTTGCGCTTAAACCCGCCATTAAAGACGCCAAAGACGCCAAAAAATTGACGGGCATTCAAAAAGAAATTAAATTTGAAGACGTTACCTTCTCTTATAAAGAAGGCCAGCCCGTGCTTAAAGATATTAACCTTACGGTGCCCGTTGGCAGCACGCTGGCCATTGTGGGCAATTCCGGCGGCGGCAAAAGCACGCTGGTTAATCTGTTGCCGCGTTTTTATGACGTGCAGCAGGGGCGCATTACCTTTGACGGGCAGGATATACGCGATTTTACGCTTGCTTCTCTGCGCGACCAAATTGCCGTGGTATTTCAGGATAACTTTTTGTTTTCCGGCTCTATCCGCGACAATATTATGATCGGGCGCAAAGGCGCCACGCAGGCTGATTTGCAGGAAGCCGTCAAAAACGCCCACTTGGAAGATTTTATCGCCACGCTTAAAGACGGCTTGGATACCGAACTGGGCGAACGCGGACTGACCCTTTCGGGCGGGCAGCGCCAGCGCGTGGCTATTGCGCGTGCGTTTATCCGCAATGCCCCCGTCGTGGTGCTGGACGAAGCCACCAGCGCATTGGACAATAAGTCCGAAGCCATTGTGCAAAAGGCACTGGACAATTTGATGAAGAACCGCACGGTGTTTGTTATCGCGCACCGCTTGTCTACGGTCGTTAATGCTGATAAGATTGTGGTGCTTAACGGAGGGGAAATTGTGGAAGCCGGCTCCCACGAGGAGCTTTTAACCTTGCCAGACGGCGCCTATAAAGCCCTCTACAATGCGCAGTTTAAACACAGAAAATAAAGCCTGTTTCACAAATTAAACCCCCGCCGAAACCGGCGGGGGTTTTTTAATAAGAAAAGAAAGTTGCCGGCGTTGCCCATCCCCGGCCGATTTTAGCGGGGGTATTTTGTTGTTTAAATAAGTATTTGGGTTTGGCGTTTTAGAAAGCCTTGACGCGTTTCTTTTGTTTTTGATAAATTTGGCTTATGAAACAGATTTGCCAGCGAAATATTACCGACGCAAAAAACCCCGTAAAACGCCATTTTGACGGTTTTACCCTTATTGAGCTTTTGGTGGTGGTGCTGATAATTGGCATATTAGCCGCCATTGCTCTGCCGCAGTATGAAAAAGCCGTGGAAAAAAGCCGTGCAGCCGAAGCAATGATTATTATGCGTTCTATTGCAGATGCAAACCGCCGTTATTATATGGCAACCGGCGAATATACCGATGATTTGAGTGTGTTGGATATCGAAATCCCCGGGACAGACAGTTCTTACCAAGGACAAAAACGTAAAGAAACGAAATTTTTTGAATATTCGGCAAAACCTGCGGATATGGCTGCCCTTGGTATTGCGTTGGCAAACCGGTTGCCGCGAAATTCTTTTTATTCTTTGCACATTCGTCCTGCAGACAATAAAATTTATTGCAACGGCAAGACAGAGAAAGGAGTGGAGTTTTGCAAATCTTACTCTACTAAGATGATAGAGGGGACTTATTACGTAATAGAATAAATTTTTTTCCAAAACCCCCGCCAGTTTCGGCGGGGGTTTTTTAATAAAAAAAGAAAGTTGCCGGCGTTGCCCACCCCCGGCCGATTTTAGCAGAGAGTTTTTGGTGGCGTTTAAAATAAGTTTTTGGGTAAGGGCTTTTGAAAGGCCTTGACTCATTTTTTTTTTTTGATAAATTTGGCTTATGAAACAAATTTATCAAAAAAATATTTTCGGCGTAAAAAGCCCTGTAAAACGCCGTTTTGACGGCTTTACCCTTATTGAGCTTTTGGTGGTGGTGCTGATAATTGGCATATTAGCCGCCATTGCCCTGCCACAATATGAGCGTGCGGTTAAAAAAAGCCGTTTTATGCAGATAGTAACCGGGGCAAAAAGTATTTATGAGGCCCAAGTTCGTTATTATATGGCGAATGGGCAATATGCAAGTTCTTTTGAAGATTTAGATATAGAAATAAAAGGGAATAATGTGACGGAAACTTATGTATATTGGGACGCAGGCAATTGCCATTTGCTTGAAGAGCGAATGGATTGCGGGGGGGCAAATCCTGATTTTGCCTATACTATTTTTTTTAATACCGGTCGTGTCTGGTGCTGTGCATATCCTTCAGATAATAATGCGGCAGATTGGTTATGCAAGTCGGTCCTAGGGGGCGAAATGTTCACAGGACATACTTCGCATTGTTGGAAGCGTTAATTATCTAAATAATTTTTGCAGGAATGAGTTTCCACCTAGTGCAAACTAAAACCCCCGCCGAAACCGGCGGGGTTTTTATTAAACGCACCCGTTTGGCGGGGCGTTATGAGCAAAACGGCCGTTGTGTGGCGGTTTAGTATTTATACGTTACCAGGCCGCTGCGCAGTTTGGGCTCAAACCAGGTGGATTTTGGCGGCATAATCAGGTTGGCGTCGGCCACCTTCATCAGTTCCTCCATAGATGTAGGATACATCGCAAACGCCACCTTATATTCTCCGCTGTCCACGCGTTTTTGCAGTTCTTTCAACCCGCGTATGCCGCCGACGAAATTAATGCGTTTGTCGGTGCGCGGGTCGCCAATGCCCAATATGGGGGCCAGCAGGTTGTTCTGCAAAATGCTCACGTCCAGCGCGGCCACCGGGTCTTTGGCGTCAAAAGAGCCGTCCTTGGCTTTCAGCGTGTACCACTGCCCGTCCAAATACATACCAAACTGGTGTCGGGCCTGCGGCTTGGCCTGGCCCGTGGCTTGTACGTCAAACTTTTGGGCCGCTTTTTCCAGAAAGGCTTCTTTGGAAAGGCCGTTTAAATCTTTGACCAAGCGGTTGTAGTCCATCACATAAAGCTGTTCGGCGGGAAAGATAACCGCCAGAAAAAAGTTATAGCTTTCCTGCCCCGTGTGGTGCGGGTTAGCCGCTTTGCGTTTGCGCGCCACATTGGCGGCGGAAGCGGAGCGGTGGTGCCCGTCGGCAATATACAACACGGGCAGCGCGTCAAAGATTTTGATTACGCGGGCAATGTCTTTATCTTCGTGCATTACCCAAAACGTATGACCGATGCCGTCGGGCGTGGTAAACTTATAGTGCGGCGGGTTTTGCGTTACCGCGCTGACCAGATCGTCCATTTCTTTTTGGTGCGGATAAGTTAAAAAGACAGGCCCCGTGGTGGCGCCCAAGGTGTCCACGTGGCGGGTGCGGTCGGCTTCTTTATCTTTGCGCGTCAGTTCGTGTTTGCGGATAATGCCTTTGTCGTATTCTTCTGCGCTGACGGCGGCCACCAGACCGTACTGGGTGCGTCCGTCCATCGTTTGCGCATAGATGTAAAAGCAGGGTTTGCGGTCCTGTTTTAAAATGCCGCGCTCAATAAATTTATCCAAATTTTCGCGGCCTTTGGCATATACGCGCTCGTCGTATAAGTCCACATCTTCGGGCAGGTCTATTTCCGGCTTTTCCACGTGCAGGAAAGAGAGCGGATTGCCTTTGGCCATTTCGCGCGCTTCGCGCGAGTTAATCACGTCATAGGGCGGGCACGCAATTTGTTCTGCGTGGTTATCAGGGCGGTAGCCTCTGAACGGTTTAACGGTAGCCATTAGTTCACCTTGTGCAAAAATTTGCCCGTAGCGGCATATTCGTTGATAATTTTAACCGTACATTCGGCCACGGCGTCCTGCGCCTGGTCGGTGCTGGCGCCTATATGGTGCGTGCCGTAAATATTTTCCGCGCCCAGGTAGGGGGAATAGTCAAAGACGGTGTCGTTGGCTTTGGGCTCGGTTTCATACACGTCCAAGCCGGCTTTAATGCCTTTGGTTTTTACGGCTTCTGCCAAGTCTTTGGCTACCACCAGCCCGCCGCGCGCGGCATTGACGAAAATGGCGCCGGGCTTCATCGCGTCAAAAAACTTTTTGTTAAAAAGGCCCTTGGTTTGCGGCGTTTCGGGCACGTGTACGGTTATCACGTCGCTCATTTGGGCCAGCGTATAAATGTCCGGCTCGGGCGTAACGCCGATGGCGCGGAATTCTTCGGCCTTGTCGTTGGGGTCATAGGCCACCACATTCATACCAAAAGCTTCGGCCCGTTTGGCCACTTCTTTGCCGATGTGCCCCAAGCCGATAATGCCCAGCGTGCGTCCGAAAAGCCCCTTGGCCTTGCCGTATTCGCCTTTGTTCCATTTGCCTTCGCGCAAGTCCTTGGTGTTGTGGTAAATGCGTCTGTCCAGGGCCAGAATAAGGCCCAGTGTCAGTTCCGCCACGGCAATGGAGTTGGTGCCCGGGCAGTTACACACGGCCACGCCTTTTTCGGCGGCGTGTTTGACGTCAATGGTATTGGTGCCCGCGCCGGCGCGGATAATCAGTTTTAACGCCGTGCCCGCATCAATGACGGCGGCGGGAACTTTGGTGCTGCGCACGATTAAAATTTCGTTGTCTTTAATGGCGCCGACCAACGTGTTTTCGTCCAAAGACGGGTCGGACGTGATTTGATTGCCCTGTTTGGCCAGCACTTCGGTCCAGTGGGACGGAAATTTATCTGCAATTAATATTTTCATTTGCCCTCCGCATTGGCGCGCAAATCGGCCACGATGGCGTCTACGGCCTTGGTCAGTTTTTCATATTGCTGCGTACCGTGAATGTCCACAAACGGGAAGCACGCAATACGCAGCGAGTTTTGTTTGACGGAAGAATATTTTTTGATGCCGTCCTGCAAGTTGGGCAGGCCCGTGGCTTTGAGCGCTTTGCTGATTTCGGCCCCGTCAATTTTCGGGTCCGTAATTTCCAGCGTCAGCGTAGTGTAGGAGCGGTTGGCTTCATTTTTAATCAGCGGGGCCAGCCAGTCCGTGCCGTTCACCCATTTCATCAGGTAGTCGTAGTGTTTGCGGCACAGCGCGTCCATTGCTTGCAGGCCGCCGTTGTCGTTCATCCATTTGCAGGCTTCGTTAAACATCCAAATATTGGTGGTGGAGGGGGTGTTTACGGTTTGGGCCTTTTCCTGCGCTTTTTTGACGGCTTCCGTCAAATCTAACGAATAGGGAATGCGGCGGTATTTTTTGGCTTCTTCAATGCGTTTAACCGCGGCCGGGCTTAAGATGATGACGCTGCTTCCGCCGCCCACGCCAAAGCATTTTTGCATAGAAAAAACCATTACGTCAAATTTGTTTTTGGGCAAAACGCGCCCACCGGCGCAGGAGGTGCAGTCCCAGGCAATTAATGTGTCGGGGCCTTTGCTTTTCCAGGCTTCTTCCAAATATTCGTTGGGAATTTGCGTGCCCGTGGAGGTTTCGTTGGGCGTCAGCACGACCAAGCTGGCATTGTAGTCGGGTTTTTGCGCGGGGAAGAACTCGCCTTCGGCCGGCTCTTTAAAATCTTTTTTGACGCTGTCTTCCAGACAGGAAGCGATTTTTTTGCACCACAGTTTGGAAAACGCCCCAAAACTTAAGCCGGAAATGGAGTTTGTCGTCAAGCTCCAGGCCACGGCGTCCAAAGCCGGTGTGGCGCCGCCCATAAAAAAGATAACGGTATAGTCGGCGGGCAGGTCTAAAAGTTGGCGCAAATTGTCGGCGGCTTCTTTATACAAACCGTCGGTGGAAATGTCTTTGGCGCGGTGGCTGCGTTCAAAATACGTTTTATAAAGCGGCGTTTCGCGCACGACGGGGTGGCCTTGGCTGGGGCCGCAGGTAAAGGTGGAAGTAGGCAGTTGGTCGGTCGGTATTTTTACGGTCATAGTAGTCTCCTTTTTTGCGTCTACCCCCATTGTAAAAATGTTCCGGTTAAAAAGCAAGCCCCGTTTTGCCGTAAAGAGGGCGTTTTATTTAAAACGGCTTGCATTGTTTTTTTTTTTTGATAAATTTTGCCTATGAGCAAAATTTATCAAAAAAACCTTTCCGACGAACAAAAACCCGCAAAGCGCCATTTTGGCGGTTTTACGCTTATAGAGCTTTTGGTGGTGGTGCTGATTATCGGCATTTTGGCCGCGGTGGCCTTGCCGCAGTATGAAAGAGCAGTTGATAAAGCCCGTTCCTCGCAAGCTATCACGTTGCTGATGAGTATGAAAAAAGCAATTGACGTGTATTATATGGCCAACGGGCAATATCCTACGTCTATGGAAGATTTAGACATTGAATTGCCCAAATGGGAACGTACAACAAGCTCAGGGGCAGAAATTGATTATTGGTATCCTTGGGGATATTGTTCTTTTGACAGTAGAGGAAATGGAAATTTCGCCTGCAATATTAAATATTCTTTCGGTTGGCAAATTATTAATATTGCACCAGCACAGAACCTTTTGAATTGTCTAGTCTCAAATGGGGCAGAAGGAGAGAATTGGTGCAAAAGCCTGGGCTTTAAGGAAGAAAACGGTCGTTATGTAATACATATTTAAAAGTCTGTTTCGGTCAATTTTCTAAAAAAATTACGGCTCCCGTTGCCAAGGTTGTTATAGGTGCGGGAGCAAATGTTGTAAAATATATAGGTAAGATTTATTATTTTCATTAGGAGACTTTCATGAGCTGCGAAAAATGCACCCCCGAAGTCAAAGAAATGTGCTGCGTCTGCAAAGGCGCCAAGCACGATCCGGCCCCGATTCCTGAAGAAGGAAAATGGGTTAAAGCCAAACAAATTGGCGATATCAGCGGTTTGACCCACGGTGTGGGTTGGTGCGCCCCGCAACAGGGCGCCTGCAAACTGACGCTAAACGTCAAAAACGGCGTGATTAAAGAAGCCTTGGTGGAAACCTTGGGCTGCTCCGGTATGACGCACTCGGCCGCTATGGCTGCCGAAATTCTGCCGGGCAAAACCATTTTGGAAGCCTTAAACTCCGACTTGGTTTGCGACGCCATTAACACCGCTATGCGCGAACTGTTCCTGCAAATTGTTTACGGCCGCACGCAGAGCGCTTTTTCCGATGACGGCTTGCCTATCGGCGCCGGTATGGAAGACTTGGGCAAAGGCCACCGCAGCCAAGTCGGCACGATGTACGGCACCGAAGCCAAAGGCCCCCGCTATTTGGAAATGGCCGAAGGCTATGTGCTGGAAATCGGCTTGGACAAAAACAACGAAATCATCGGCTACAAATTCGTTAACCTGGGCAAGATGATGGACGCCATCAAAGAAGGCACCGACGCCAAAAAAGCCTTTGAAGACAACGTCAAAACCTATGGCCGCTTTAACGAAGCCGTCAAGAAAATTGACCCCCGCAAAGAGTAAGCCCAGGAGAGAAATTTATGATTACGTTTGAAGGATACGAAAGAAGAATTGACAAAATCAATGCCGCGCTGAAAGCAGCCGGTATTAAAGATTTGGAAGAAGCGCGCCAAATCTGCCTGGACAAAGGCATTGACGTGGAAAAAATCGTCAAGGGCATTCAGCCTATCGCTTTTGACAACGCCGTTTGGGCCTATACGGTCGGTGCGGCTATCGCGTTGAAATCCGGCGTAAAAACGGCCGCCGAAGCCGCCGAAAAAATTGGCGTAGGCTTGCAGAGCTTCTGCATCCCCGGCTCCGTGGCGGACCAGCGCGCCGTGGGCCTTGGCCACGGTAACTTGGGCGCTATGCTTTTGCGCGAAGAAACCAAATGCTTCTGCTTTTTGGCCGGCCACGAAAGCTTTGCCGCGGCCGAAGGCGCCATCGGCATCGCCCGCACGGCTAACAAAGTGCGCAAAACGCCGCTTCGCGTTATCTTGAACGGTTTGGGCAAAGACGCCGCCTACATTATTTCCCGCATCAACGGTTTTACCTCCGTGGAAACGGAATATAACTACAAAACCGGCGAGCTCAAAATCGTGAGCGAAAAGGCTTTCTCCGACGGGGACCGCGCCAAAGTAAAATGCTACGGCGCCGATGACGTCAACGAAGGCGTAGCCATTATGCGCCACGAAGGCGTGGACGTGTCCATCACCGGTAACTCCACCAACCCGACCCGCTTCCAGCATCCGGTTGCCGGCACGTACAAAAAATGGGCCATTGAAAACGGCAAAAAATATTTCTCCGTGGCTTCCGGCGGCGGCACGGGCCGCACGCTGCACCCGGACAATATGGCCGCCGGTCCTGCCTCTTACGGTATGACCGATACGATGGGCCGTATGCACAGCGATGCGCAGTTTGCCGGTTCTTCCTCCGTGCCTGCGCACGTGGAAATGATGGGCCTTATCGGTATGGGTAACAACCCGATGGTCGGCGCGACGGTAGCCGTTGCGGTGGCCGTGGCCGAAGCCAAATAAACGTTGTTTTTAGCTCTAAAAGCCGCCTCTTACGGGGCGGCTTTTTTGTATGCCTATCGCGTATCGGGGCAAAAGTATGGAAAAATTGAATTTTTTTACCTATACTGAATAGATGAAAACATTTTATTTTCTCCGCCGTACTTCCCGTGCGGGTTTTACGCTTATTGAACTTTTGGTGGTGGTGCTGATTATAGGCATACTCTCTGCCATTGCGTTGCCGCAATATCAGGTAGCGGTAGCCAAAAGCCGTTTGGCTACGGTTATGGCCGTAACCCGTGCCTTAAAAAACGTCCAGGAAATGTTGTATTTGGCCAATGGTGCTTATGAAGATTCGTTAGACACGATGGGCGGCGTTTTGCCGGGCGGCTGCACGGACCAGGGCGGCGGGCAGGCCGTCTGCGGCAAGACGAAATACGACGTCGGCCATATGGATGTGTTGGGCGACGCAGCCGGTTTTACCGATATTAACGGTTTTTTGATTTATTACGATAACCCTGCCGAACATCCGGACAGAGCCGGCCAAACCGAATGCCTGGCCTTGCAGGATAATGAAACTGCCGAACGGGTATGCAAAAGCTACGGCGGCAGCAAACTGGGTTCTTTTAGCAGTTGGGTGGGTGAGTTTGACCGTTACAGTATGCCGTAATGTGTTAAGGCAAAAGCAAGTATTGCCCACAGCCCCCAGCAGACAATCAGCCAAGCTATTTCTGCCTTTTTAACACGAGAAGGCGGCAACTCTTTGGGCATAGAATTAATGCGTTTTTGAATATAATAAGGCGCTAAAATAAATAAAGCCGCTCCCACTGCGCGCGCCCAAGCGGGCAGCATCGGCAATAAGGCCGCGGCCAGCCCCGCCCAAAATACCGTTCCCCACAGCCAATGCGAAAAGGAAGGTCTCTTGCGCAAATACAGGCACGTGCGGTTAACGATGGCCGTCAGCTGATAAAAAGAAAATGCAATAAAAACCGCCCGCCATATCGGGCCGCCTTTGGGCAAGGTGCCGGCCGTGTTTTTGTAGCCGGCAAGTACGGCCTGCCATTGTTTGTAGGCCCAATAAAATACAAACAGTCCGCCGCCAAGCACATTTAAAACCAAAAAGCGTCTTGCCGGAATAAAATAATAGCACGTGGACAAACCCGCTTTTTTTAGCTGTTCTTTTAGCGCTTCGCGCTTGGCTTCGGAGGCATAATCCCACTTGCGCGTGCCCACTACATAAAACACGTACAGCAGCGCTATGCCCAGTAAAATAGAGGGGAGTCTTTCCATAAGTTCATTATAATAAAAATCGTTTTTCCGTGCGAAGGTATTAACGGCTCAGCGCAAAATATCGGGCAGCCAAGCCGGTCAAAAAGGCAATTTCTTGTCGGCAGGCCTGCGGGCAGGAAAGCCCGTTTGGGGTAACGGCGTTTTCCAGCGCGTCGGCTACAGCTTGCTGCGGCGTTTGGGGCGGAGGGGTGCCTGGCACGGAGACAGGTTTGCCGCCAGCCTTTATTTTAAAGCGCATCGGCTCAATGTCATCGGAATAATTGCATTGTATTTCCGCGTCCGCCGTGCCGTTTTTGTGCACCTCAATTGTGCCGTCCTGCACTAAATTAAGGACTTGCTGTTTTCCTTGGCGGAGCGGAGACTGTGCCTGGCGTCGGGTTTTGCTCCATAAAAGGGTGCGCGGGTTTTCTTCGTCTTGTGTTACGATGATTTGTTCTTCAAAGGCAATACGGCAGGCTGTTTTGCCGTCTTCAAAGGGCACGTCGGGCTGACAGGGGGTCTTTCCCAATAAAACGGCAAACCGGCCGATTCCGTAAAAATAATAAGCATATGTACCGTCTGCCGTTACGGTATAGGCGGGGAGCCCGCGGTCATTGTACTGCAGCTGCGTAAACGGGCCGGCGGCGTAAAGCCGTTTGCCGGGGGTTGCCAAAGCCAGTGCATCCCAAGCAAAATAGTGTTCTTTGCCGTCTATGCGCTGCAGGCCGGCTCCGGCCCAAAACTTATCGGGAAAGAGGCGCTGCGGTTCGGGCTTGCCGTTACGGTAAAAAACGGGACTTTGTTCGTTGGGGCGGCAAATCGTTTTCCAGCCGTAGCGGCTGCGGGGGGAGGGGGTAATGCGGTCCAGTAAATTGATGATGCCTTCGGCGTCATCACATTCTATTTGGTAGGAAGTGTTCATTACGGCCGGATAAAAAACCGACGTGGAGTAAAACACGCTCCCGTCTGCGGCGGCGCCGGGGCTGTAGCGGTCGGCCAAGCCAAAAGCGTGGCCCAGTTCGTGGGTGAGGGTGCGTTCAAATTTTTCTTCGTCAAAAAAAGAGGTGTCCAAATACAATACGGAACGGTCCCATTTAAAAGCGCCGCCTGTCAGGCGGGGGAGGCGTTGCTGTATGTCTTGGCGGGGGGCAATAAACAGGTGCAGGTCGGGCTGCGGGTCGGACGGGCTTTGCGGGCAGGGTATTTGCCGCACGTAGAGGGGCGTGTCAAACAGGGGCAAAAGATCTGCAAATTGTTGTTCCGCGCCGGCGCGGCGAATGTAAAACGGGACGGCAGAAAGCCACCGGTTTACACTGCGCGTAACGCAGGCGGCAAAATAGGCGGATTTTTCCGGTGGGAAGTTCCCTCCCGTGCAAAAGGTAATTTCCCCGTTTCGGGCGGGGCCGGCCAAACGGTGCACCAAAAACGGTTTTTCGTCTTTTGCCAAAACGGGGTTAAAATTTTTCCAATGGCTCCAAGCCGCCGCCGGCGCGGCCGCAAACAAACAAAGAAAGAAAAATAAAAAACGGTGTTTCATATTTTCAGCATATTTTAAAAGTACTGTCTGCGCAAGGGCCTTTGAGCCCAGACGGGAAATAGGTCTTTGGGCGTTGGCCGGCCAATAGGAAAAATGATAAAATATATCATCTGCAAAGTGGACGAAAGCGGCACGGGCCGCAGGCAAAAACCTCAAGCGCAGCGGTGAGGTTGTTTTTTGCGGAAATTCTAGTTACGGAAGAAGAAAGAGTTTATGAGTAATGTTCGCAGTGACGTACGCAACGTGGCTATTATTGCCCACGTGGACCACGGCAAAACGACCGTCGTGGACGCGCTTTTAAAATTGGCCGGCGAGTTTAACGTAAAAGACGACCAGGCGCAGGAAACCGTGTTGGACTCCAACCCCTTGGAACGGGAACGCGGTATTACCATTTTGTCTAAATGTACGTCCGTGAAATATAAGGGGCATACCATTAACATTGTTGACACCCCGGGACACGCCGACTTCGGCAGCGAGGTGGAACGCGTGCTGCGTATGGTGGACGGCGCTATTCTGATGGTGGACGCGGTGGAAGGCCCTATGCCGCAAACCCGTTTTGTGCTGCGCAAAGCCTTGGCTTTGGGCCTGCGCCCGATTGTGGTCATCAATAAAATGGACCGCGAACATATCCGCCCCAGCGAAGTGGTGGACGAGGTGTTCAACCTGTTTATGGAACTGGGCGCCACCGACGAACAGTTAGATTTCCCTATTCTTTACGCTTCCGGCCGCGAAGGCTGGGCCAGCACCAAAATGGAAGAAAAAGGCAAAGACATTGCCCCGTTGCTGGACACGATTATTGAGCACGTGCCCGCGCCGGTGGCTATGCCCAATGATCCCCTGCAAATGCAGGTAACGATGCTGGACTATAACAATTTTTTGGGCCACGTAGGCATAGGCCGCATTTTGGCAGGCAAAATTACCCGCGGCCAAAGCGTGGTGCTCATCCACCACGACGGCAAGCAAACCCCGGCCAAAGCCGTTAAAATTGAAATGTTTGAAGGCTTGGGCAAAAAAGAGGTGGAAAGCGCCGAAGCGGGCGACATCGTGTCCATCGCCGGTTTGGAAGGCGTGGACGTGGGCGACACCGTCTGCCAGCCGGATTTCCCTATGCCGCTGCCGCCGCTGGCCATTGACGAGCCGACAATGTCTATGGACTTTATGGTCAACGACAGTCCCTTCTCCGGTCAGGAAGGTAAATTTGTTACCAGCCGCCACCTTAAAAACCGTTTGGAAAAAGAAGCCCAAACCAATGTGGGCCTAAAAGTGGTGCCCCTGGAAGGCGAAGGCAAATTTAAAGTGTACGGACGCGGCGAACTGCATTTAACGGTGTTGATTGAAAATATGCGCCGCGAAGGGTTTGAGCTGGCTGTGTCTTCGCCGGAAGTGATTTATAAAGAAGAAAACGGGCAGATTTTGGAACCTATGGAAGACTTGGTGCTGGATATCAAGTCCGAATATCAGGGTGCGGTGTTTACGCTGGTGGGCCAGCGTGCCGCCCGTTTGGAAAATATGGTGGCCGAAGGACAGGACCGCCTGCGCTTGGAATATTTGATTCCGTCCCGCGCGCTGATCGGCTTTAAAAACGACTTTTTGACCGGCACCCGCGGCACGGGTATTATGCACCACAGCTTTAACGGTTTTTATCCCAAGGTGAACTTGCCGCCCCTGCGCCACAACGGCGTACTGGTAGCCAAAGAAGACGGCGTTACCACAGCCTATGCCCTGTTTGCGCTGGAAAACGGCGGGGAGCTTTTCTTGGGCCCCGGTGAAAAAGTTTACGGGGGGGAAATCGTGGGGGAAAACTCCCGCGATAATGACTTGGTGGTCAACCCCTGCAAAGCCAAACATTTAAGCAATATGCGCAGTTCTTCCAGCGACGAGTCCTACACGCTCACGCCGCCGCGCCGTATGAGTTTGGAACAAGCGGTGGAATATATCGCCCCGGATGAACTGGTGGAAATTACGCCCAAATCGCTGCGTCTGCGCAAGAAAATTTTGGTGCACCACCTGCGCAAGCGTGCGGCCATTGCCGAAGAAAAGATGTTGGAAGGCGATGCCGCCTGATGTATTTGTTGATACCGAAAACCGGCCCTTTTAAAGGGCCGGTTTTTTATGTTTGCAAAGCGGCAGCAGCCGGCGGGGTGTACCCGAAATTTTTGGCGTTTGGAAGGGGGCTTCTTCCGCTTGGGATAGAAAGGGTCGTGTTTTGGCAGAAGCCGGTATTTTTATAACGGCTTGCATTGTTTTTTTGATAATGAAGAAAACTTAAAATAACTATGCCATTACACGAGAAGTAAATTTTACTGCGTAGCCCGCAGCGACTATAAAGGGGAAGAAATATGCAAAGGCTTTTTCTGTGGGAACATAACGGAAAATTGTGGAATGTATATCTCTTACAGCGGGTTTAGCAGGGCTTTGGCGTGTTTATGAAATAGCGCTTTGAGAATATTGTGGCATAAAAAACGCTCCGCATTTGCGGAGCGTTTTTTGTAGGCAAAGAAGAAATCAGACCTTCATAATTTCGGCTTCTTTTTCGGCTACCAGTTTGTCAATGTTGGCAATGTTGGCGTCGGTAGCTTTTTGTACGTCGGCTTCGTAGCGTTTAAGGTCGTCTTCGGTCACTTCGCCGGCTTTTTGGGCTTTTTTGACTTTTTCCAAAATGTCGCGGCGGGTGTTGCGCACGGCTACTTTAAAATCTTCACTCATCTTGGCAATGTTTTTTGCCAGCGTTTTGCGGCGTTCTTCGGTCATAGAAGGCAGGGTAATGCGCACCACTTTGCCGTCGTTTACCGGGCTGGCCCCCAAATCGGCTTTTTGCAGGGCTTTGTCAATATCGTTTAAAGAGGACATATCCCACGGCTGTATTTCCAGCGTTCTGGCGTCCAATATATTAATCATCGCCATTTGTTTAAGCGGCGTGGGCGTGCCGTAATATTCCACGCGGATATTTTCCAGCAGCTGCGCGCTGGCGCGGCCGGTGCGGATGGTGGCCAGATCCTGGCGGAGTTTTTCCACGTGGGTGGCCATTTCGTTTTTGCCTTTGCTGATAAATTCGTTGATTGCTTCCATAAAAGTCCTCTTAGATTAAGTTTTTATTATTATAGCAATTCTGTTTGCGCTGCGGGGCAGACTCCCGCAAAAACCGTGCAGCTGTCGGGGGCGGGGGTGCGCGGCGGCAAGGGGCACAAAAGTGCGCCGTCAATAAAAATATATCCGTCTTTTATTTCCCAAACGCCGTTACGCTCGCCCATATCGTTTCCGTCGGGGTAGTGGATATAGGGCTTGCCGAAAGGAAAATAAAATTTATTGCGTATTTTACCATATACGTCTTGTTGAGTAAGGCGTATTTGGTTGTCTTCCCACCAAAAGCGCCATACGTTATTTTGCATATAATCAAAATCGGCCGCGCGGGCCAGTTGGCCATACGCATAATAGCGCTGTTGCAGCATTCGGCCCGTTTGGTCATATCGGGTAACGGTAAGCGAAGAACCCCAAATATTGCTTTGGTGCGAAAGCGTACCGTCGGTTGTTTGACAATAAAAAACCTGACCGTTTTTTTCAAACAAAGCGCAAAATGCTTTGTTTGTTTTGCGGCAGGTGAGCGTGCCTTGGGTTTGCGTCGGAATAGGCAGTGCGGCGCAATCGGTATTTTGCCAGAGCAGCGGAGGCTGCGCCTCGGCCGACAGAAAAGAAGCCTCCTGCGCCGTTTGCTGCGCGGGAGGCAAAGCCGTTTGTGTGGTAGCGGGAACTTTCTTCTGCGCAAGGGCCGTAGTAACCGTTTGCGCGCGGCCGGAAAAACATCCTGCCGTACACATACACGCGCCCAGGGCGCATAGTCCCCACAGGTGGTGTTTCATCAGTAGATTACGGTGCCGATGTCTTCGCCGCAGACGGCCCGTTTGATATTGCCTTTTTTGTGCAGGTTGAACACTTGTACGGGCACTTTGTTTTCCATACAAATGGCCAAGGCGGCCGTATCCATAAACTGCAAATGTTTGGCAATGGCATCTTTAAAGGAAATCTTTTTAATGCGTTTGGCTTTGGGGTTTTTCTTGGGGTCGCTGTCGTAGACGCCGTCCACTTGGGTGGCTTTTAACAGAACGTCTGCATTGATTTCAGAGGCACGCAGCGCCGCAGCGCTGTCGGTGGTAAAATAGGGGTTGCCGGTGCCGCCTGCAAAGATGACGATACGGCCCTTTTCCAGATGGCGCAGCGCGCGGCGGCGCACAAAAGGCTCGGCCATTTGATAAATGTTAATGGAGGTTTGCACGCGGGTCGGCACGCCGATTTCTTCCAGCGCAGACTGAAGGGCAATGGCGTTGATGACGGTGGCCAGCATACCCATACTGTCGGAATTGACGCGGTCAATTACGCCGCCGCCGTCGCGCAAGCCGCGCCAGATATTGCCGCCGCCGATGACGATGGCCAGCTGGCAGCCCGTTTTGTGCACTTGCGCAATTTCTAAGGAAATGTCTTTAAGCGGTTTGGGATCCACGCCGCGGCAGCCGTCTTGGCTGAGAGCTTCGCCGGAAAGTTTGAGTAAAATTCTTCTTTTGCAGGGCTTTTTGGTAACCATAAACTCCTCTCGCGTTTTTTTTATTCTAGCAAAAAACAAGGGGGAAAACATTGTTCTTGCATCGTTTTGCGGCGCCTTCCGTTGTGGGACATCGGCCGCCTATGCCAAAGCGCATACGCGTTGCGTGTGCGCCCAGACGGCCCAAAATACGCTCCAAGGCGGAGGCTCTTTCCCGCCCCGACAAAATCAGGGCAGAAAAAAGCCCCTCTGGCGAGGGGCTTTAAAACTAGAAGCGAACGAAACGGACAACCTTAAGTTCGCAGCCAAGCGCTTTGGATTCTTCGGCCAAATAGTCGGCAACGGTTTTCTTGTTGTCTTTAATGGTCGGCTGTTCCAAAAGGCAGGTTTCTTTGGCGAACTTTTTGATTTTGCCGGGCAGCATTTTGGCAATCATCTCGTCCGATTTGCCGTCATTCTTGGCCTGGGTGCGATAGATGTCAAGCTCTCTGTCAATATCGGCCTGCGGAATGTCCTTGGCGTCCACCCACATACTTTGCATACCTACGGTGTGCATAGCCAACCCGCGGGCGATTTCGGCCGCTTTTTCCAAATTGGTGCAGCCTTGGGCGGAAAGCTCCAGCAAAGAAGCTTTCTTGTTGTCGGAGTGTACGTAAGAGGCAATCACGTTACCGTCGGCGGCTGCCCAGTTATAGGCACCTTTGAAGGTGGTGTTTTCGCCGAATTTGGGGGCTTTTTCCACAATCATATTTTTGATGTGTTCGTCAGCGGCATAGTCGGCAATTTCGGGGTGTTGCAACACATATTCGGCAATGGCGTCCACCAAGGCGATAAAGTCCGGCGTTTTGGCCACAAAGTCAGTTTCGCAGCCCAAGTAGGCCATAGCAAAGTGTTTGCCGTCGGTTTTAACGGAAACGCGGCCTTCTTTGGTGGCTCTGTCGGCGCGTTTGGCCATATCGGCCAAGCCTTTTTTGCGCAGGGCGACAATAGCCTGTTCCATATCGTTGTTGTTTTCTTCCAGGGCTTTTTTGCAGGCCATCAGACCGGCGCCCGTTTTTTCTCTCAGAATCTTAATGTTTTCAGATAAAGACATTGTTTTCTCCTAAACAGTCAAATCGGCTTTCCAAGCCGGCTTCGTGCCGGCTTGGAAGGAAAGTTTATTTCGCTTCGGAAGCGGCTTCTTCGGCTTTGGCTTCCGGTTTTTCTTCAGCTTTTACGGCTTTTTTAGTCGTGGTTTTTTTGGCCGTGGTTTTTTTGGCGGCCGGTTTTTTAGCCGTGGTTTTTTTAGCGGTTTTAGCCTTTTTTTCTTCGGCCGGGGCTTCTTCAGCTTTGGCTTCTTCGGCTTTGGTTTCCGCTTCGGCTTTTACTTCTTCGGCCTTGGCTTCGGCTTTTGCTTCCGTTTCGGTTTTGGCTTCCTGAGCCTTGGCTTCTGCGGCTTTTTCTTCTTTTTCACCGGCCAGCATAGCGCTTTCAAAGGCTTTGGCCATTACCGGGTTGGCCGGGGCTTTTTCGCCTTCTTCGGCATTGGCGGCCGCTTCGGCAGGCTGTTTGGCAGCTTCGGCTTCGGCGCGGCCTTCCAGCACGGCGTCGGCAATAGCGGCGCAGAACAGTTTAATGGAGCGGGCCGCATCGTCGTTACCCGGCACGGGCACGTCAATCAAATCGGGGTCGCAGTTGGTGTCGCAGACGGCCACCACGGGGATACCCAATACGTGAGATTCGCGCACGGCGCCGGCGGTATCCACCGGGTCAATAACAAACACCACGTCCGGCAGCACTTTCATATCGCGGATGCCGCCCAACAGTTTCTGCAAGCGGTTGAGTTCTTTGCTCAAGCGGCTGGCTTCTTTTTTGGAAATGGCTTTAAACACGCCGGAAGCTTCCCATTTTTCCAGTTCGTTCATCCGTTCAATGGATTTTTTAACGGTTTGGAAGTTGGTCAGCGTACCGCCGAGCCATTTTTCGTGAATGCAGTAAGCGCCGGCGCGCTGGGCTTCAGCGGCGATGGCTTCCTGGGCTTGTTTCTTGGTGCCGACAAACAAAAATTTGGAGCCTTTTTTAGCTTCTTCTTTTACAAAAGCGCAGGCTTTTTTAAGTTCTTTGGCGGTTTTTTGTAAATCTAAGATATGCACCCCGTTGCGTTCGCCGAAGATAAAGCGGCTCATTTTGGGGTTCCAGCGGGAGGTTTGGTGCCCGAAATGCACGCCCGCTTCCAACATAGACTTCATAGATACGTTGCTCATTATACTCTCCTTGTGAGGCTAGGCCAAAATTAGGGAAGGGGATTCCCCGGCGGCTTTCGCCCGGGTTTATGAAGGGAAGGACTTTGATTTGCAAACAGGTTGCGCCCTGCCGGTCATAAACTTATTAATATTATAGCAAAAAAAACCGCGCCTTGCGGGCGCGGTGTAAAAAACAGCTGTTGTTTAGAAGCGGCCGTTTACGATGACCATCGCGGGCAGCCAGCCGTTGCGGGCAATGTTCAGCAAGCCCACCTGCAAGCCGTAGATGTTTTCGGTATAGTTGACAAAGCCGAACTGCAGACCGTTTACCGATTTGGCGTAGTTGACAAAACCCAATTGGGCGCCTTTGAAAGAGTCTGTAATGTTGGCCAAGCCCCATTGCACGCCGGTAAAATTGTATTTGTTGTAGTTTACAAAACCGGACTGCAAACCTATGAACTGGTCGGACATATTCAGCAAAGCGGACTGCCAGCCTTTAAATTCCGGCGTGACAGCCAAGATCCAGGCCCATTGTACGCCGATAAAATCATTTTTGGTGTTGGCGTAGATGAAATCAAACTGCACGCCGGACACGTGTTCGGCCGTAGAGCCGATACCGATATCCAAACCGGTGATTTCATCAATATTGTTATTGGGTGCGGCCGCGGCAATGCGGTCCCACAACGAAACTTTAATGTTGGAGTTTCCATAAGCCATAGCCGGCAAAGCCGCCACAGCCAGTGCAAGTGTCAGGACGAGTTTTTTCATTCAGGCCTTCTCCTTTGTCAAAAATGTAAGACCTTTTTATTGTAACTTTTTTCTGCCGCCGCGGCAAAAATTTTTTATAAAAAAACGGACGCCGTTAAAGCGTCCGTTTTTTGGGGACGTAAAATCAGAAACGTCCGTTTACAATAACCATTGCGGGCAGCCAGCCGTTTTCGGCAATGTTCAGCACGCCCAGCTGTAACCCGTAAATGTTTTTGGCATAGTTGACAAACCCCAGCTGCACGCCGGTTACCGATTCGGCCTGGTTATAAAACCCCCACTGCAAACCCGTCATTTCTTCCGTGGTCAGGTTGATGGTACCCCATTGTACGCCCTGCACGTTGGCGGCTTTGGTCAAAAAACCGCCCTGCACGCCCACCATATGATTGGCAAAATCTACCAAGGCGTGGCTTAAACCTACGGTTTTTTCGTGCGTGTTGGCATAAAGCAAATCAAACTGAACCCCCGTAAAGTTGTCTGCGCTGGAGCCAATGCCCAATTCCAACCCTTTTACGTCGTCAATATTGTTGGGAATGGCAATGGCGGCACGGTCCCATAAAGACAGTTTCAGCGCGCCGGACGCGGCAAAAACCGGCCCCGCCAGCAAAGTCAAGGCAACTAATACAGCTAATTTTTTCATAACATCCTCCTTTAATTAGTACGGCTGATTTATTTATATAAAACCTGCCGCACAACGTAAAAGGAAATTTAGGGTTAGAAGCGCAGGCGCATAAAGCGGCCCCATAAAATAGTAAAATATATAAAAGGATATTTATGAAAATATACGCATCTTCTTTTAACCCGCGTTCGGCCGATATTGCGGCCAATGCCGAAAACATTATCCGTCTGCTCAAAACGGCTGCCCCGCAGGCGGATCTGGTGCTTTTGCCGGAAGCCGCCCTTACCGGCTGCCCGCTGTATGATTTGTTTGAAGACAAACGCATCATCAAGCAAAATCTGGATGCTTTAAAAGAAATTGCCAAATATACCAAAGACATTGCCTGCGTGCTGGGATATGTGGACTATCTGGACAAACAGCCCGCCAGTGCCTTTGCGTTTATACATAAAGGAAAGATAACCAAGTTTTTTGATTACGAAACCGTGTCATTTCAGGGCCAAAACGTAATGATTTGCCCGGGCAATATGGCCCAGTATAAAAATTTTGAAGATGCCGACTTGGTGTTAAACCCCTGTGCCATTGTCTACCGCCAAGGCGAAACGCCCGCGCGCATTGAAAGCCTAAAAAAGGCGGCCAAAAAAGCAGGCGCGCCGCTCTTGTCGCTTAATTTACTGGGCGGCGGGGACGGACTGGTGTTTGACGGCGTGTGTGCCTCTTTAAACCGCAAAGGGGAGTATACCTTTGTCAGCGCACCTTTTAAAGAGCAGTCTTTTGTGTGGGAGCCGGCCGAGCGGACGGAACCGTTTGCGTTTAAATATGATGAAATGCAGGAGCTGCTGGAAGCACTGACGTTTTCCATCAAAGACCAACTCAACAAATGCGGTATGGATAAGGCCGTGCTGGGGCTTTCCGGCGGGCTGGACTCTGCCGTAGTGGCCGTGCTGGCCGCACGCGCGCTGGGGGGCGAAAGTGTGTGGGCCGTGGGCCTGCCTTTCCGCTATACCAGCGAGCTGAGCAAACAGCTGGCAGAGCAACTGGCGCATAATTTGAAAATCAATCACGAGCGTATTCCCTTATATGACGCTTTTGAAGGGGTCAAAGCGGGGGTACTGCATATTTCTTCGCACCCGAAAGATTTGACCGAACAAAACCTGCAAGCCCGCCTGCGCGGCACGATACTGATGACGCTGTCTTCGGAGCTGGGGGCGATGGTGCTCAGCTGCGGCAACAAGAGCGAAGCGGCCGTGGGCTATTGCACCTTGTATGGAGACACGTGCGGCGGCCTTATGCCGCTGGGCGATGTGTATAAAAGCGATTTGTATAAATTGGCGCAGTATATTAATAAGGATAAAGAAATCATTCCGCAGGGCATTATAGACCGCGCCCCCACGGCCGAACTGGCCACCGGCCAAAAAGATCAAGACAGTTTGCCGCCTTATCCGGTGCTGGATAAAATTATCCGCGCCTATTGGGAAGAACAACTGCCCGCGGCTGAAATTGCCAAAAAATACAAAATTGCCAAAGACGTCGTGGCCTATGTAACGGCCCGCATAGACGGGAATGATTTTAAACGCCGTCAATGTCCGCCCGTTACGCAAATAAGCCGTTTTGCCCTTAGCGAGCGCTTGCGTCCGATAGCCAAAAAAATTGAGCCGCAATGGTAACTTATTCATCCCGCGGCGCCGCCCGCGGGATTTTTTGCCGCGTTATATGCCTATGAAGGAAAAACATAAACCCGTTTACAGACACGCCGTACGCCGCCAGCTGTTTAACCTGACCAGCCCCATTTTTATAGAAATGCTGCTGATTATGCTTTTGGGCTCGGTGGACGTATTTATGCTTAGCCGCTATTCCGACCAAACGGTGGCAGCGGTGGGGGTGGTAAATCAGCTGCTTAATTTGGTGTTCCTGCTTTTTGGCATCACCACGCTGGGTACGTCGGTTTTATGCTCGCAGTATTTGGGGGCGGAGCAGAAAGACAGCGTCAAACAGGTGGTGGGTCTTTCGCTGGCGATGAACTTTTTGGTGGGGCTGGCCGTCAGCGCGGGGCTGTATTTTTTTGCGCCGCAGCTTTTGCGCCTGATGGGGCTGGAAGACGCACTGATTTCCGACGGGGTGATGTATATGGAAATTGTGGGCGGCTTTGCCTTTTTGCAGGCGCTTTCTATGACGCTTTCGGCCGTGCTGCGCGCCCATAACAAAGCCTATTACCCTATGGCGGTTACCGCGGTAGTAAACATCGTAAACATTGCAGGCAACTATATGCTTATTTTCGGCAAGTTCGGCTTTCCGGCGCTGGGGGTAACGGGGGCGGCGGTGTCCACCTCGCTTTGCCGTTTGGTGGCGCTGTGCCTGCTGACGTATATTTTGTTTAAAAAACTGATTCCCTCTTTGCCTTTACGGTTGTTTCGGCCTTTTCCGACAGATAAACTTAAAAACCTGCTTACCGTAGGGCTGCCGGCGGCAGGGGAACAGTTTTCGTACAGTTTTTCGCAGGTAGTCATTACGTATTTTACGGTGATGCTGGGCACGGCAGCCGTGGCGGCGCGGGCGTATGCGATGAACATTGTGATGTTTTCCTATGTGTTTGCCTCGGCCATCGGGCAGGGGGCTGCCATATCCATAGGGCACTTTATCGGCCGCGACCGTGACGACGCCGCCTATACCGTGGAACAATATTCCATTCGCCTGGCGTTGCTTGTAACGCTGGTCGTGTCGGTATTGTCGGCTTTGATGGGCACCAATATTTTTAAACTGCTGACCAATAATCCCGAAATTATACGTATGGGGGCGGTGGTGCTTTATATTGATGTTGTGCTGGAACTGGGCCGTGCGGTAAACATTACTTCCGTCAACTCTTTAAACGCGGCCGGAGACGTGTTTTATCCGCTTATTACGGGCGTTATTGTAATGTGGGGGGTGGCCACCTTGTTCAGTTATATCTTAGGTATTTGGCTGGGCTGGGGGCTGGCTGGTATTTGGGTGGCTATGGCTATGGATGAAACCGTTCGCGCCGTAGTGTTTGAAATACGTTGGCACAGCCGTAAATGGACCAGCAAAGCTTTTGCCCGCAAAAAAAGCAACGCATAAGTCTGTTTTTTATTACCGTCAAGGGAAACGTTTTAAGACGTTTCCCTTTTTTTATAACTAATAATTTTTATTTTTTTATATAAAACGGCGTATAGGGCAGAGCAGAGGGCCTTTTCTACAATAAATAAAGATGAAGATAAGACGACGGCTTTGGGCAACAATTGGGGTTTGCGCGGCCGCGTGTCTGGCTGGGATATACAGCCCTCTTCAAGCGCAAAACACAAACTGGTTATCCCCTTTTGCCTCAACCGAGGCCGACAAGCGTCTGTTTTATGCGCGGCCTGCGCAGCGGTGGGAATTTTTTGCCGGTCCGGCGGCGTCTTTTCAGCCTTTGGCGGATGCCCAATATTTTACGGTATCGGACTGGATGTACGGCGCGGAAGGCGGAACCAGATTTTATTTTACGCGGGCGCTGGCCGCCGGCTTTGGCGGGCAGTATTTTTTTGCGCCGCGTAAGAAAGTGCCTTTTACGTCCGATTTGGAGTCACAAACGGTCTATTTGTCGCTGCGCGCCTATCCCTTGCCGGACACGCTGCCCTTTTTATGGCTGGAAGGCGGCGCAGGCTATATGCAAACTTCCTTCCGGCTGGAGCTTTTTACCGGCAGCAAAAGCAAATTGGCGGGGGCGGTGTTCTTCTTCGGCACGGGCGATTGCTTTGGGCTGGGCCGCGGCTGGACGCTGGATATCAGCTTTCGGCTGATGTATATGCAGAAAACCGACTTTGACTTTCTCTACCATTATTCTTCCCGCAACGCTTATCAGACCGCGGTGTTTTTGTCCAAACGGTTTTAACGGGCAGGGTGCGGGTTTTTCCTCCCAATTTGTTATAATTTGTATATGAGAAAATATACCGTGCTGTTAAGTATTTTGGCGCTGTGTGCGGCGCCTTGTTTGTCTGCCCGTCAGGCTATGGCGGCCCCGGCTTCTGCCGTTGCGCCCGCCGTGGGGGACGCTTCTTATGCGGCGCAAGACGCGGCGGCTTCCGGCACGGATACGCTGCCCGCCGGTACAGTGAGCAAAAACGCGTTGGTAACGCGGGTTAATTTACAGCTAAGCGACAATATTTTGCATTCCTCCGTTATAGACTACAGCCAACCTTCGGAACTGGCCGATGTGGCCCAAAAATGCGCCGCGGGGGAAACGGACGACTGTTATTTTTCCTACAAAGCGTTTGAAAACGCCGCCGACCCTGCCGTGGCGGCACGGGCCAATGTGGAGCTGTCTATCCTTTCTTTACAGCGCGGGCTGGTTAAACAGGCGCTGGCCTATATCAACAAAGCCGCTTCATTAACGCCCGATGACCCTTTTGTGGAACTTACGCGCGGCTGGACGCTGTTTTCCGCCGGCAAATATAAACAGGCCCGCAAGTCGTTTGCCGATATGCTTTATCTGACGGCCGATTTTGAATATGCTTCTTCGGCCAAACTGGGCACGGCGCTGGCTTATTATTTTGAAGGAAATAAAGAGCAGGCCGCGGCGGACTTTCAATATATTTACACTTCTAACCCGTATTTAATTTCTTTTGCGGCGTATATGATGGGGCAGATTGCTTCTTCCCGCAAAGATTCGCGCAAATTGGCGCCGGTGTTTTTGCAGCAGGCCTTAAGCCACGACTCCCATAACTATCCGGCAATGCAGCTGCTGGCCAAATTGTCGGAAAAAGACAAAGAAAACAAAACCGTTTCTTTCCAATACTATTCTACCCTCTATAGTTTGGACCCGACCAACAAAAAGGCCGGCAAAAAAGTGCAAAAATATGCCAAAGATTTAAAGGCCGATCCGTCCGCCTATCTGTTCTATTTGCGTTTGGACCAGCCCATTGTGCAGGAAATGGCTTCCACCCCGTCGGAAAAAATAAAAATGGCTTTGTATGCAGACCGCTGGCAGCAGCCGGTGCAGCTGCAAAGCGTAACGCTTATGCCTTCGGGCGTAATGAGCGTGCACGACGAACGCTTGGGGCAGGTGCTGCAGTCTCCTTCTTATGTAACGCGCGTGCTGGAGTTTAATGCGCAGACCAAAGGCATAGATTTTAAAGACGCAAGAGGTCACGTGGAATTTTCGGCCCGCCGTCCTTTTGTGGTCCGCACCGATAAAGACGACAAAACCCTGCTGGTTAAAAATGCCGTCGGGCCCGATTTGTTTGCCGCCGATATGAGCGATAAAGAACTGAAAGGTTCGCTTTGGGTGGTGCCGGCCGAAAACGGAATGCTGTTAATTAACGAAGTCAACGTAGAAGATTTGATACCCGCTTTGCTGGCTACGCAGGCGCGCAACGTAGAGGAAGCTGCCGCCCTGCAAGCCTTGTCGGTGGTGTTCCGCGCCGCTTTGAAAGAAGCGCTCCAAAACAATGCGCAAGAACCGTATCATATTACCGATAACGACGTGTATTTTAAGTTTAAGGGCATTAACCTGACCATACAGGCAATGCTGGACGCGGCGAAGTCTTCGCGCGGGCTGGAATTGTCCAACACGAGTTTGGGTTATTATGCTTCCTGCGGCACGGTGTCTTACGACGCCCTAGCCAATACAGAAGCACGCCCCGATTACACCTATTCTCCGGCCAATCTGGTCAAGTATATGCTGTCCAACCCGCCGGCGGACTTGTACTCCGCCCCGCAGGATCCGACGCAGTGGTCAGCGGTCAAATGGGTGTATCTCTATGACGGGCAGGAAATTGCCGCCCGCGTTAATACACGCAGCAAAATAGGCAAACTGCGCGCCTTGGTGCCGCAGAAGTTGTCTCCTCAAGGACGCATTCTTTCTATGCGCTTTGAGGGCAGCAAGGGCAGTTACCTTGCGCAAACGCCGCAGGAAGTGGACTACCTCTTAAGCGCCGGCACGCTGCGCTCCACTTTCTTTGATTTTGTGCCGATGTATAAAGGCAAAAATATTCAGCGCGTGCTCGTGCGCGGGTATGACACCGGCACGGGCGTGGGTTTATGCGTGGCCGGTGCAGACGGGCTGGCAAAAGACGGGAGCGACTATCAGGGTATCATTAAATATTATTTCCCGTATGCCCGTATCCTAGACACACAAACCGGAGAGTTGCATTAACAATGGATAAGACAAAAATTTTGTATTTCATCACGGCGTTGGATCAAGGCGGCGCGCAAAACAGCGTGCTTACCACCATCAAACGTCTGGATAAGCGGGAGTTTGAACCCTATCTGGCCGCCGGCAAAGGCGGCCGGCTGGACGGCAAAGCCAAAAGGGAACATAAAAACCTGTTTTTTATCCCCGCATTAAAACACGATGTGCGGGCGCGTTATTTTTTCCACGATGCGTTGGCCATATTGCAAATGGGCCTGCTGATGCGCAAAATACGCCCCGACATTGTGCACACCAATGCCCCCAAAGCCGGTATTTTGGGCCGCTTGGCCGCGCGCATTTTTTGGCGTAAGGCAAAAGTGGTGCACACGTTTCACGGCTTGGGCTTTGCTAAAGAACACGGGGAAAAGCATTTTGATTTCTTTGTCAAAACGGAAAAGTTTTGCGCGTCTTTGACTGACGTGCTGGTCTTTGTGTCCAAAAAGAACGCCGCCGAGGCCGCACAACTGGGCATCGGCAAAGGCGTGCGCAGCGAAATCATCCGCGCCGGCATTGATTTTGACCGCCGCCTGCCGCGCAATTTTAACCCGGCCGCCAAGAAAAACGCCCTTCGCCTGCCGCCCACGTCCCGCGTGGTGCTGGCCATTGCCAACTTTAAGCCGCTAAAAAACCCCATTCACTTTGTGTTGGCCGCCTATAAAGTGCTCAGCCAAATCAAAAATGTGTATTTTATTTACACCGGTGACGGGCCGCTTAAACAAACGGCCAGCAATTTGGCCGAACATTTGGGGATAGAAAAAAAGGTCCTTTTCCCGGGCTGGCGCGGCGATACCGACGAATTGCTGGCCATCAGCGACGTGTACGTCAGCACATCCCTGCGCGAAGGCGTGCCTATGTCTTTGCTGGAAGCGCAAGCCCACCGCGTGCCTGCCGTGTGCTATGACGTGGACGGCATCAGCGAAGTGGTGTCGGACAATCGCACGGGCTTTTTGGTCAAAGTAAACGATATTTCTTCGCTGGCCGAAAAAGTAAAAGCCCTGCTGCGCAACAACGGCCTGCGCGAACGCTTTAAAGAAAATATCGCCCGCCGCGATTTTGGGGAATTTACCGTCCCCGTTATGATTCGCCGTCAGGAGCAGCTGTACCGCTCTTTAATGCCGCGCAAACACAGCGGCAAAAAACCGTTTTTCCGCCGCCACAAACACGGCGCGCGGCGCAAATTTAATCCCACGGGAGACAATAACTAATGGATTACGCAATTAACGAAATGGAGCAGGAAACCCTTAACGCCACCCGCGAACTGGCCCAAAAGAAACTAAAACCCCTTCGCGCGGAAATGGACGCCAAGGAACAGTTTTCCAAAGAGATGTATGAAGAATTCCGCAAAAGCGGGATGTTTGGTCTGTGGCTGCCGGAAAAATACGGCGGCTTGGGCGGGGGGATTACCTGTCTGGCGATGGCCTTTGAAGAACTCTCCCGCGTGTGTGCGGGCTTGGCTTTAACGCCGGGCACGACGGCGCTGGGCGCTATCCCGATGTTTTTGGCCGCCACGGCCGAGCAGCGCGAGCGTTGGTGCTACGATTTGGCCAGCGGCAAAAAACTGTGGGCCTTTGCGTTGACCGAGCCGGAAGCCGGCTCCGACGCTACCGCCCTTAAAACCACCGCTTTGAAAGACGGCGACTATTATGTGGTCAACGGCACTAAGCATTTTATTTCCACCGGCAAAGAGGCCGATTTTTACACCGTGGCCGTCAACACCAACCCGTCGCGCGGGGCGCGCGGTATTTCCCTTTTGGTAATAGAAAAGGGCACGCCGGGGTTTTCTTTCGGCAAGAAAGAAGAAAAAATGGGCATCCGCACCAACCCGACTTATGAATTGATTTTTGAAAACGTGCGCGTCCCCAAAGAAAACCTGTTAGGCAGCGAAGGCCGCGGCCTTTTGTACGTGCAGGAAACGCTGGACTATTCCCGCCCGGGCGTGGCGGCGCAGGCCGTGGGCATTGCCCAGGGAGCGCTGGATGAAACGATTCCTTATTTGCGCACGCGCAAACAGTTTGGCCAGCCCATTATCACCTTTCAGGCTTTGGGCCATAAAGTGGCCGAACTGGCCGCCAAGACCGAAGCCGGCCGCGCGCTGGTGTACAGCATTACGCACCGTATGGACGAAGAATTTTTGCCGGCCGTCAAAGCCGCGCTGGAAAACGGTACCACCGTGCACGATGAACTGAAAAAAATTAAAGGCGGACGCTGGACCAAATACAGTGCAATGGCCAAACTTTTCTGCGCCAATACCGCTATGGAAGTGGCCGACGAATGCGTTACGCTTTGCGGCGGCATTGCCTATATGCGCGATTTTCCGCTTGAAAAATATATGCGCGATGCCAAAATTACGCAAATTTACGAAGGCACCGTACATATCCAAAAAAATGAAATTATCTCGGCTTTAACCAAAGAATATGCCGCCAAAGGAGAATAAGTATGCACATTTTAGCCTGCGTCAAACAAACCCCTAAGTCCGACAACGTCAAAATTGACCCGGCCACCGGCTGCTTAATTCGCTCCGGCGCCGAAAGCGCGATGAACCCTTTTGACGAATACGCTTTGGAAGAAGCCGTCACGCTGAAAGAACAGCTGGGCGGTACGGTGTCGGTCATTACGATGGGCCCTCCGGCGGCCGAAAACGTCCTGCGCGACAGTATTGCCCGCGGGGCAGACAAAGTGTATCAATTGGGCGATATGGCTTTTGCCGGTTCGGATACCTGGTCCACCAGTTATGCTTTGTCCAAAGGGGTGGAAAAAATCAACTCGCTGGAAAAAGTGGATTTAATCATTTGCGGCAAGCAAACCAACGACAGCGACACCGGCCACATCGGCCCGCAAATTTCCGCCTGGCTGGGCATTCCCAACGCCGCTTTTGTGCGCCGCGTGGTGCAGGCGGGCGATAAAAGCATTGTCGTAGAACGCCTGACCGAAGACGGTACCGAAGTGCTGGAGCTGCCTTACCCGTGCGTAATCAGCGTGGTTAAAGAAATCAGCAACCCCCGCGTGCGCAGCGTAAAAGGCCGTATGGCGGCCAAACGCGCCGAGGTAACCAAATGGACGGCCGACGACATCGGTGCCGACAAAACCAAACTGGGCGTGAAAAACTGCCCCACGCGCGTGGTCAAATCGTTTGCTCCCAAGCGCGACGCCAACGCCGTGGTGGTGGAAGGCGCCAACGGCAAAGAAAAAGCCGCCAAACTGGTGGAACTGTTAAAAGAAAATAAATATATTTAAGCGAGCAAATTTATGAAAGATTGGAAAAATGTATGGATTTTTGCAGAAGTATCCCGCGGTAAGTTAAGCCCTACGGCCTATGAACTGTTAAATGCCGGCCGCGGTTTGGCCGATGCTCTGGGCGAAAAACTTTGCGCCGTGCTTTTGGGTAAAGACGTCAAAAAGTTCGCCGCCGATTTGTTTGAACACGGTGCCGACTTGGTGTACGTGTGCGACGCACCGCAGCTGGAAAATTACCTAGATGACGTGTACGCCAAAACGCTTTCGGCAATGATTAAAGCCTACAAGCCCAACAAATTTTTGCTTCCCGCTACCAATATGGGTCGTTCGCTTTCGGCCAAGACGGCTATTTTTGCCGGTACCGGTCTGACGGCAGACGCCACGGAAGTGGTCATTAACAAAGAAGACGGCCAGCTGCACGCCACACGCCCGACCTTTGGCGGTAACCTGATGGCCACCATTACCTGTGCGCATACCCGGCCGGAAATGTGCTCCCTGCGGCCGATGGCCTATGCCAAGGCGCCGCGCACGGAAGGCAGAAAAGGCGAAGTGGTGGAATTTGCCTTTAACGACAAAGAGTTTACCTCTTTGGCCAAGTTTTTGAAATTTATCAAAAGCGAAGGCGAAGGGCTGGACCTGTCGGAAGCGGAAGTAATCGTGGCCGGCGGGCGTGGGTTAGGCAAGCCCGAAGGCTTTGCCCTTTTGGAAAAACTGGCCAAACGCTTGGGCGGCACGGTGGCGGCTTCGCGCGCACCGGTGGACAGCGGCTGGATAGAATATCGCCGCCAAATCGGTCTTACGGGCCGCACAGTAAAGCCCAAACTGTATATTGCCTGCGGCATTTCGGGGCAGATACAGCATATGGCGGGTTGCTCGGGTGCGGACGTGATTGTGGCCATTAACAAAGACCCCGAAGCCCCCATTATGAAGCTGGCCCACTACGCCGTGCAGGGTGACCTGTATGATATAGTGCCCGCTATGCTGGAAGCGCTAAATTAATTTGTTTTGCAGCCAAAACCCCGCCTGACAAAGGCGGGGTTTTTTATGGCGTAAACGGAAGGCAACGGCGGTGGCCGCCGCCGGAAAAAACAGTTATGCGGTGCAAGACTAAATACAGGTTTTATAGCGGCGTTTGCGTGCGCAGCCAAGAACAGGGGGCCATACGGCGAAGCTTGTGAATGGCATATTTGTTTGGCGGCAAAGAACCGTTGGGAAAGAGGCCGACCGGAAAGGGCAATTAATTGAGCCCCAGTTTGGAAAGCACGCGGTCAAAAAAACCGGCCGCTTTGCCTTTTAAGGAAGGCTGCTGCTCGTACGTGCTGCCGTGTTTTTGGGAATATAATACCAGCGAAAGGGCCGAAGTGTAGCCGGGGGAGAGCAGGTCTTCGCTGTCGGCAATCAGGTCGTCGTGCGCGGCCAGGCGCGCGCGGCGCAGGTTTAATATGTTTTTGGCGGCGTTTTTAACGTTAATGTCCGCCCCGCCGCCGCAAAGCACGGCTTGGGAAGGGGGATATTTAATAAAACAAAGCGTCTGCAACAGTTCTTTTTTTATTGCTTTTAGCAGTTTGACGGCGGCGTCATCAAGCACGTCGTCCATAATTTCGTCGTCTCCGTAGGCGTACTCTTTAAGCAGACTGCGGGTGGAAGGCAAGTCGTTTTGCAGCACATCGGCTACTTCCTGCACAATAATGTCGGCCCCAAAAGGCAGCTCCCAGGCGCCTTCCAGCAGGCCTTTGTGGTACAGCGCCGCCGACGAATTGGCCGCGCCGATATCCAACAGAATAACGTTGTTTTGTTTTTCTTCGGGTTTTAACAGCGTGTCGCATAATGCCAGCACGGTGGGTACGGCTTCAAAATCTTCGCAGCCGGCCGCGGCCAGCACGCGGTTTAAATTGGTTAAATGGGTTTTAAGCCCCATAGAAATAAAGGTTTCCGCATCCAGACAGTTGGCCGCCAGCCCGACGGGGTTTTGCACGCCGGTTTTGCCGTCTACGGTAAAGCTTTGCGGCAAGAGGTCCACCACGTCCAGATTTTCGTCTAAATTAGCCGGAACGGAATTGTCCAGCGCGGCGCGGACGTCTTGCTCGGTAATAATACGGTCTTTGCCGGCAATGGGCTGAAAACCGCCCGAGCGGCGAAAGCTTAAAAAATCTCCGCGCAGGCCGACCACCACCGTAGGCGTAAAGGAAACATATTCGTTCAGGCGCGCAAAAAGGCGGTTGAGGGCGCGTACGGTTTTGTCAAAATCTAAAATATAGCAGGCGCTGACGCTGGGGCAAGTTTCGGCCGCGGCGTGGCGCACGCGGCAGGTGCCCGTGTTTTCGTCATAGACGCTCAGCACGGCAGAAATTTTGCCGCTGCCAAAATCCAAGGCTATATAGTTTTGACTCATAGCACTATTTTATCAAATTTGCCTGGCGCACGCCGCCGTTGGGGGCCCGTCTGAAAAGCCATTTTTTACGACGGAGAACAGCAAAAATTTTCTATAATATATCTGTAATGATAGAGATTAAAAATTTATCCTTCCATTTCGGTCTTCGCACCCTGTTTGAAGACGCCAATATGCTCCTGCCGGACGGTTTAAAGGTGGGGGTGGTGGGCCTTAACGGGTGCGGGAAATCTACGCTTTTTAAGCTGATAACGGGGGAATTGTTCCCTGACGGAGGGAAAATAGAAATCTCGCGCAATACGCAAATTGCGTCCGTAGCGCAGGACATAAAAGATCCTTCCAAAAAACTGTTGGAATTTGTGCTGGAAGCCGACAAAGAAATCACCCGCCTCAACCGCGAGCTGACCCGCCCCGACATCACCGGCGAGCGTATGGCCGAAATTTATGACCGCTTGGACACGCTGGGCGCCCACGCCGCCACGGCGCGCGCCAGCGCCATATTAAGCGGGCTGGGGTTTGAAAATGCCGATTTTGAAAGACCGCTCAAAGAATTTTCGGGCGGGTGGCAGGTGCGTGCCAATTTGGCCGCCACGCTTTATGCTCCCAGCAATTGCCTGCTGTTGGACGAGCCGACTAACCATCTGGATCTGGAAACCTCCACCTGGCTGGAAAACTATTTGGCCAAAACCGACAAAACCGTTTTGCTTATCAGCCACGACCGCCACATTTTAAACCGCCTTTGCGACAAAATTGTGCACGTGGAGCAAGGCCAGCTTAAAATGTATAACGGCAATTACGATACCTATGAACGTACGCGCGAAGCCGAACAGGAAGGCGCGCGTTTGGCCGCGGCCAAGCACGAGCGCGTGGTGGCGCATTTACAGTCTTTTGTGGACCGCTTCCGCTATAAAGCCACCAAAGCCAAACAGGCACAAAGCCGCATTAAAATGATTGAAAAAATGGGTGATCCGCCTGCCGTAATTAAAGATCCGGAAGTGCACTTTCAATTCCCGTCCCCTGCCCGTTTAACCCAAGCGCTGGTAACCATAGAAGACGGCGTAGCCGGCTATGACGACAAACCCGTTTTGCAGCATTTAACCTTGCGTATTGAACCCGATGACCGCATTGCCCTTTTGGGCGCCAACGGAAACGGCAAATCTACGCTGGCCAAAGTGCTTTCGCACCGGTTGCTTTTGATGAGCGGACGTATGACGATGGCCAAAAAAATAAAGGTGGCCTATTTTTCCCAGCATCAAACCGAAGAACTGGACGTGGAAAAAACCCCGTATGAGCAACTTTCCGAATTGATGCCCAACAGCACCGAGACGCAAATTCGCGCCCAGCTGGGGGCGTTTGGGTTAAATAAGGCTAAGTCCGACACGGTAATAGGCAAACTGTCGGGAGGGGAAAAGTCCCGCCTGTTGCTGGCTTTGATTACGCGCGACGCCCCGCACCTGCTGATTTTGGACGAGCCGACCAACCATTTGGACATTCTTTCCCGTCAGGCGCTGTTGGAGGCGCTCAACGCCTATGAAGGCGCCGTAGTGCTTATTACGCACGATTTGCACGTGATAGAAATGGCGTGCGATACGCTGTGGCTTGTCAAAGGGGGCACGTGCCAAATTTACCGCGGCGATTTGGAAGATTATAAAGCCAGCCTTTTAAAACACAATGACAAAGGCTCTCCGGCCAGCGACAAAGAAGGCTCGGCCGAAGCCCGCCGCCGCACCGCCGCCCAGCGCCGTGCCGAACTGGCCCCGCTTAAAAAAGAAATACGCGAATTGGATAAGAAACTGGAAAAACTGCATAAGCGCAAACAAGAGCTGGAAAACGCCCTGCTGGTGCGCTACGACGCAGACAACAGCATAGAACTGGCCTTGCTGGGGGATCAAATTTCAAACGCCGAAGAACGCTGGCTTTTTTTAAGCCAGCAGTGTGAAGAAATTATGTCCGGCAAAGAGGAAGAAGTATGAGCGCTTTTGACGCGTTGCCGCAAGACTTGTGCCAAGCGCTTTTGCGTTTGGGTATTACGGAACCCACACCCGTTCAGCAGGCCGCCTTGCCGCCTGCTTTAAAAGGGCGCGATATCTTGGCCACCGCGCAGACGGGCACGGGTAAAACGTTTGCTTTTTTGTTGCCGCTGCTGGTGCGTTTGCGGGAACAGGCGGATAAGAATGCGCTCATTTTGTCACCCACGCGGGAGCTGGCCCAGCAAACACAGGACGCGTTACTATCCCTTTTGGCAGAGCCGGCCGATATGCCCAGCGCGCTGATTATCGGCGGGGACAATATCCATAAACAATATGCCGACCTGCGGCGCAAGCCGCGCCTGATCATCGGCACCCCGGGGCGGGTGATAGACCATATCGGGCGCAAAAGCCTGAACTTAAAAAACATCGGTTTTTTGGTGCTGGACGAAGCCGACCGTATGCTGGATATGGGCTTTATGCCCGACGTAAAACGCATTTGTGCCGCCGTGCCGGGGCCGCGGCAGACGCTTTTATTTTCGGCTACGCTTCCTAAAGAAATTGAACAACTGGCCGACGGGTTTTTGCAAAACCCCGTGCGGGTGCAAATCGGCTCGGTTACCCGTCCGATAGATTTGGTGCTGCAGCAGTTTGTGCGTTTGACCACGCGCGAAAAACTGCCCCAGCTGGTGCACGAGCTTAACACGCGCAAAGGGCTGATATTGATTTTTGTCAAAAGCCGTCACGGGGCCGAACGCTTGGCCAAACAACTGAAAATATACGGCTGCAAAGCGGCCGCCCTGCACGGCGATTTGCGCCAAAGCCGCCGCCGGCAGGTGATGGAGCAGTTTCGTCTGGGCGATGTGCCCGCCCTGGTAGCTACCGACGTGGCCGCCCGCGGCATAGATGTGGACGGTGTGTCCTGCGTCATCAATTACGACCTGCCCCAATGCCCCGAAGATTACATCCACCGCATTGGGCGCACGGGCCGCGCGGGCAGTGTGGGGACGGCCTTGTCTTTTGTGGCGGAAGATACGGATAAATGGGCCGACATTTGCCGCGTTTGCCGCTTGGGCAAACTGACCGAGCTGACCAAAACCGGCCAGCCTTTGCCGGCGCCCAAGTTTTTGCCGGAAACGGCTAAAAAGAAAAAAGCACATTCCGCTTTGGCCAAAACCGCTTCTCTTGTGCGCGGCGAAAAAGAAAAACAGCCGAAAGGAGGGCTTTCGTCCCGTCCCGTCTCCGGCGCGCCCGAACAAACGCTTGCTTCCCGTTCTTTGAAGGGGAAACCGTCAGAGGCTGAAAACAAAAAACGGGCGCCTGAACCGGGGCAGAGTGCTTCCGTTAAAAACAAAAAAGGCCACATTCATACTTTTCACAAAGCTATAGACAGCGCCGCCGTGCTGGAAGAAAAACAAGGAAACTCTTTTTGGACAAACAGCGGTTTTAATGTAGTGCGCGTAGGGGGCAAAAAGAAAGACCGCCCGCACGCGGCGCCGCACTCTCCGCGTTCGTCAAACAAAAGCCGCGGTTTGCGCGGCCAAAGTAACAGACGGGGCGGAAAAATTTTTAAGCGCAAAAAACGTTAGCTTTCTTTTCAGGCGAGTTAAAAATTTATTCGGGCAGACTGCCGTCAAAATGTCTTACATCCGGCAGCTCCGTCGGCACACAGCAAGCATTTTTTTACAAAATACGCGGACGAATGCCGCTTGGTTTTGCGGCAACGCCGATTATTTTTGTCCATAAAAAACCCCGCTTTTACGCGGGGTTTTTTTTATTTAATTTCGTAACATCCGCCGCCCAGCACGCCCCCGCTTACACTTTTGCAGAGCCAGGTTCCGTTTTTGTCCCCGTTGGTGGGGCAGCAGTAAACCGGTACCGAGACCCCGCTGTTTGAGACGGTGGGAATTTGCATTTTAAGGTAATATCCGCCCACATTGCTGACGATTTTTACCCCGTCGGTCAGCAGCTGATAGGTAAAGTTGCCTTCGGTCATAGAGCTGCTGGCCGTATTGAGACCGGCAAAACCGATGTCCAGTTCATTAAAATAAGAAGGCATAGACCCGTTGGCCGATTTATAGCGCAGGGCAGAATCAAAAATCGTTTTGCCTTGGCTCATTCCTTCCAGCATTTCGGCTCTGCGCACGCTGCGGGTGTACTGCGGAATGGCAAAGGAGGTAAGCAAACCCATAATCATTACCACAACCAAAAGTTCCAAAAGAGTAAAACCTTTATTCATTTTTTCTCCTTATACATATGTATATATTTAAAGTATAGTGTTTTCTTTTTTATGTTGCAAGCAGCCGGAGATAAAAAATTTAGCGCTCGCAAACGGCTGTTTGGGTTGCAGAAGAACTAGAACAAAAATAAAAATAAGAGGCAGGCCTCGTCGTAAAAAAGAAGATTTCTCTCTTATTTTTATTCGGGGCTGTAAAAGGGCAAACAGGATAGCAGTCTTTTGCGTTGCTTGTCAAGAGTAGATTAAAAACGTGCTTGCAAAATTTTTTGCAATTAAGTAAAGTTTGGGGGTAGGGTAGTTTAAATTATTAAGGAGGAGTACTGCATGAAGAAACTACTGGGCTTGCTCTTGGTTACTGCCTTGGCTTTGCCTATGAACGCAGCTGTGTTGGATAATGTGGACGTCATTGGCGAAATTGAAGCCATTGGCGCTAACAACAATGTAAATATGGATGAATACACGGGGGCCTCTTCTCGTGTGATGGCCGGTCTGTCTGCCGAATTGACCGAAGACGTAACGGCTAACATCCAGTTCGTTTACAATACGCCTTGGAACGGTGCTGCTCAGGGCAAAAACCTGAATCAGTATCAGGATGAAATCTATTTGGCGGAAGCCAATATCGCATTGTCTAATTTGTTTGATTGCTTTGAATTGACGGTCGGCCGCCAATTCTACGGCGAAGAAGACAGCGCCTTGTTGTATTTTGGCCCTCGCCACGGTTATATGGCCGCTTTGGCTTCTCCGGTAACTTCTTTGGACGCTGCCAAACTGACCTATTCCGATGATTTTAAAGCTGTAACTTTAATCGCCGGTCAGACCCAGAAAGTTCGCTTTGGTGCTGCTGTCACTGAAGAAGACGCGGACTTCTATGGTGCCGACATCCGCTTGAACTTGACCGATATGGTCAAAGCCCAAGTGTATGGCTATACCTACAAAAATACGGACTGGGCCAGCGAAGAATTCCAAGGTTTCTATGGTGCTAAAGTGTCCTTGACGCCGGAAGCCGGCTTGCTGAGCGTAGAATATGCCCGCAGCCACGACGGCAACCGCTTAATCAAAGAAAGCCACGATAACCCCTACTTGGTTAAAGTGGACGGTGCTTTGAATATGGATGCCTTTACGCCCAGAGCGGCCTTTGTCTATCAGAAAGGTTTAGTCTCTGAATATGGTGCTTATGCTCCTGGCTTGGTGTGGGGTAAAACCGGTTTTGGCGAATACCCTGCCTTGGCTTTGGAAGAAACCCGTATGTTCAATGTCGGTTTGGACTATGCGTGGAACAAATGGACCTTCTCTGTTGACGGCTTTGCCTTCCAGGACAGAACGGCCCAGCACGAAGCTACGTGGGAAGCGGACTTGACCGCCACCTACCAGCATAACGAAAACGTCAACCTTTTCGCCGGCATCGGCTATGCCAAATTGGGCGGCGATTATGATGACTTTGATCAGCAGGATGCCACCGTGTATCAGGCTGGTTTGAACGTGAAGTTCTAATCTGTTTTAACGCAGATAAAACCCCGCCTTCGGGCGGGGTTTTTTGTTTGTCCGACAAAAGTATCCATCTCTGTTTTGGCCGTCCGGCGCGCGCATTAAAAAGCTTGCCTTAAAAAACGCCGTTTGCACGCCCCGCCAACCCGTGGCCTAAAAGGCAAATGATAGGGGGGTTGGGGGTTTCTTTCTATAGATAAAATAGATACAATAAAAGATATGTTATTACCTTATAAGGGGGACGTACAATGACGGGACTAAAAAAGCTGGGCGCGGCGCTGGGGCTGGCCCTTTTATTTTCTGTTGCATACGGGCAGGAATTGCAGGTAGTGTCTGCCTCGCCCAAAGGCGAAAATGCCGCCGGCACACGCACGGCCATCAACGTAAACTTCAATATGCCGGTGGCGGCACTTTCCGAAAACAGTGCCTTTGCCTCCGGCGAATGCCCGCTTAAAGTGTTGCCCGCGGTAGAAGGCACCTGCCGCTATTCCGGCACGCAAACGTTAGTCTTTGAGCCCAAAGAAAATTGGCAAAACGCCACCAGTTACCGTGTTAAATTGCCGGCAGGGTTTAAATCTGCCGTTTCCGGCAAAACGCTGGCCGAAGATTACAGCTGGACGTTTACCACCTCCCGTCCCCGGGTGCAAAACGTCGCCCCTTATAATAATGAAATGTGGATATCCTCCCGCCCGCTCATTTACGTTACCCTTTCCCAACCGGTGGATATGGCTTCCGTGTCGGGTGCGGCCCGTTTGACGTATATGGGCCGCGAAATGGACTGGCTGGACAAAATTAAATCTTTCTTTAATATCACGCCGGACAAAACAGATCCGGTGGAAGTTTCCGTCCCCTTGCAGGTGCGTGCGCTTACCGACGAAGAATATGAAAAAGATTTTTCGTATATGGACAGAGACCGCATTTTTGTGCTTGTTCCGCAAAAAGATTTGCCTGCCGACAGCAAAGTAACGCTTACCCTTTCGGAAAATCTGCGCGGCAAAGAAGGCATTTTGGGCCTGCAGGAGCCTTACACATCTTCTTTTTACACCTATCCACAGTTAAAAATTACGGGCGGCAATTATACCGGCTGCTTGCCGTTTGACGCATACGTGTCTTTTTCCTCTCCGGTGCGCTTGAATGATTTGCTAAAGCATATTCAGGTGTCGCCCGCTTCGGCCCTGCAGCCTGTAACGGAGCAGGAAGCCCAAACGCTGGGCCGCCAGCGCTACGGAGAAGAAGCCGGGGAAGGCTGGTTTGAAATGCCCTTGTCCTTCCTTAAAATTGAGCCGCGCCAAACCGTTACCGTAACGATAGACAAAGACTTGACCGACATTTACGGCAACCGCTTGGGTATGGCCCAATCTGTTACCGTCACTAACGAAGGGTACTGCCCCGCAGCCACGTTTAAAGGAGGGCAGGGCGTGCTGGAAAGCTACCTGCCGCAGCGCCACCCTATTGATGTGCTCAATGTGCCGGAGCTGGAAGTTTCTGCCGGCCGTTTCAGTAAGGCCGATTTTATTCCGTTTAATCAAAAACGGGTGTATTATTGCAGCAAGGCAGAAATTGCCAAAGCTAACCTGCAGTTTGATGGCGACTATTCTTTTGACGAAGTGCCCGACAAAACGCAAAAGACGTATTTAGACTTAACAAAGTTTAACCCCACGGGGCAAAACAGCATTATTTATTCGCAGGTGCGCGTGCCGAGCAAAAACCGCGAAGACGGCTTCTGCTGGGTGGGCGCGACGGATAATATTACCGACTTGGGCGTTACGCTTAAAACCTCTCCGACCGATACCTTGGTGTGGGTAACCTCGCTGCAAACGGGGGAAGCTCAGGGCAATTTAAATGTGGAACTGAAAGACGAAAGCAACCGCACCCTGTGGACAGGCAGCACCGACGAAAACGGCTTGGCTTTGGCGCCCGGTTTGGTGGAATTAAAACCGCAGGGAGGCAGCCGCTGGAGCGCGCCGACGGTGTATGCGTTTGTCACCAGCCCCGGCGGGGACGCCGTGCTGGCCAGCAGCTGGAACGACGGACTGGAGCCGTGGCGTTTTAACATCAGCTACAATTACAACACCGACAAAGCCCCCGTTAAAACCGCTCTGTTCACCGACCGCGGCATCTACCGCCCCGGCGAGAAAGTTTACGTCAAGGGGTTGGTCCGTCAAATGAAAAACGGCCAGTGGGCTTTGCCTTCCGTCGTCAAAGGCAACTTGACGGTCTATAACTCCCGCGGGGAAGAAGCCTTTAAGCAAACCCTTTTTTATGATACGCAAAGCGGCGCGTTTGATTGGCAGTTTGATTTGCCGCAAACGGCCGTTACGGGTTCTTGGTCTTTGCAGTTTAAACCTTCCGACGGATATGGCGAGGCTTATTATTCCTTTCAGGTGGAAGCGGTAAAACAGGCCGACTTTAACGTCAACCTGCGCACGCTGGAACCTTTTTATATAGGGGGCCAGACGGCGCAGTTTACCGCCTCGGCCGATTATCTGTTCGGGGCGCCTGTTTCCGGCGGGAAAGTAAACTGGAATGTGCGCCACGTATTTTCCAATTATTCCCCCGAAGGGTATGAGGACTATACTTTCGTGCCCTATTTTGTGGAGCGCGATTTAAAGGACCATCTGCTTACCCAGTCGTCCGGCGAGTTGGACGCGCAGGGCAAAATCAACTTTAGCGTGCAGCTGCCTAAAGTAACCGTGCCGCAGCAGGTGTATGCCGAAGCGGGGGTGCAGGCCCCTTCGGGCCAGCAGTTGTTTGCCCGCACCGATTTTGTGCTTAACCCGGCCGACTTTACCTTGGGCTCCAAAATGGAAAATTACAGCGTGGAAGAAGGCCAGCCCGCCCAAGCCCACATTGTGGCCGTTACGCCGCAGGGGAAAAGCGTGGACGGGATAAAAGTGCAGGCTAAAATTCAGAAAGAAGAATATTTCAGCGTGCGCAAAAACGGCTTATCCGGCCGTTTGGAATGGGTCAGCGAGCGCCGCGTAAAAGATTTCCCGTCCCAAAACTTTACCGTCACGGACAAAGGGTACGACTTCTCTTATGTGGCTTCGGAGCCCGGGTCTTATCAGGTTACGCTGAGCGCCAAAGACGCACAAGGGCGGGAAGTGCAGGGCGGCTTCGGTTTTACGGTGTATGGCAAAGGGGAAGCCTACTGGCAGCAAACCGACGATGACATTTTGCAGCTGGAACAAGATAAAAAGGAATATAACCCCGGCGATACGGCGCGCATTTTGGTCAAAAGCCCCTACGAAAGCGCCCTGGCTTTGGTTACTGTGGAGCGCGAAGGCATTTTAGACGCGTGGACGGTGCCGGTAGCCTCGGGTGCGGACTATGTGGAAGTGCCTATTAAAAACGCTTATTTGCCCAATGTGTTTGTGGGGGTTACCCTGGTGCGCGGCCGCGCGGCCCAGCCCGAATATGATAAGGAAGGACTGGATCTGGCCAAGCCGCAGGGCAAAACGGGCTATGTCAATTTGACTGTTTCCCAAAAGGAACGGGAAATAGACACTCAAGTTTCTACCGCCAAAACGCTTTACCGCCCCGGCGAAACGGTAACGGTATCTTTAAATACGGCAGTGGAAGGCAAACCCGTACCGGCCGACGTAACGCTGATGGTGGTGGACGAAGGGGTGCTCTCTTTAACCGGCTATAAACGGCCCGATTTGATGGACGTGTTCTATTCACCGGCGCAGCTGTCGGTTTCTACGGCCGATAACCGCGTGTTTATCATCGGCCAGCGCAACTTTGGCGAAAAAGGCGAAAACCGCGGCGGCGGGGGCGGATCTTCCGACAAACTGGGCGGGGCCGATTTGCGCAGCCATTTTGAATTTACGCCCTATTTCAACGCTTCCGTCCGCACCGACGGCAAGGGCCGCGCCAGCGTGCAGTTTACCCTGCCCGACAATTTAACCACCTTCCGCATTATGGCCGTGGCGGCCACCGTCAAAGAGTTTGGCGGAGGGGAAACAAATGTAAAAGTATCCAAGCCGTTAATGGTTACGCCCAAAATGCCGCGCTTTGCCCGCGTGGGCGATAAATTTAAATGCGGTGCCGTCGTCTATAATTATGAAGACGAAAAAGGTGCCCTTACCCTTACCGCCCGTGCCCAGGGGGCCGTGCGCTTAAGCGGCGGCTCACAAAAAGTGAACGTGGCCAAAGGGGCAGCTAAGCTGGTAACGTGGGACTGCCAAGCTGTGGAAAACGGCGAAGCGGAAATTTCTTTTGCGGCGCAGGCAGGCAAAATAAGCGACGGCGTCGTCAGCAAATTGCAGGTGGAAGATGTGGAAAAACAGCAAACGCTGGCCCTCTATTCCGCCACGGACGCGGCCGAAGAACAACTGCTTGAAAAACCGGCCTCCGTCAACGAAAAAGTGCCCGCGCGCGTAGCGGCGACGCTGGCCTCTACGGCGCTGATTAATTTGCGCGGCGGTATGGTGTATTTGCTGACGTATCCTTACGATTGTTTGGAACAAAAAATGTCCAAAATACGCCCCGTCATTGAAGGCGCCAAAATGATAGAAGATTTCGGCCTGGGCGATTTGACGGAGTATAAAAAACAGACCCAGCAGATTTTGGATGAAATGACTTTGTATCAAAGCGATGACGGCGGATTTGCCTATTGGCCGGGTGCCTTGCCCGACCCGTATGTAACCGCCTACGCCTTGGAAACGGCTTACCGTGCCAAGCAGGAAGGATACAAAGTCAATGACGGCGCCTTGCAAAAAGCCGTTTCTTGGCTGCTGGGCGTGTTCGGGCAAAAAACCCAACGCCGCGCCTATCCCTATTCCGCCTCGGAAGACGAAACCGTACGCGCCTATGCGGTGCTGGTGCTGTCTTTATACGGGCAGAAGATGGACGGGCAGTTTAATAACCTCTATGCCAAGCGCAACAGTTTAAGCGCGCCGGCGCAGGCCTATTTGCTGCTGGCCTCCAACCAGTTAAATAAAGGGGCCGACGTTAAAATGAAGCTGGCGCAGGAATTGCTCAACCGTGCCCAATACGGCACACAAACGGTGCATTTTTCCGCCGGAGGCAATCAGCCCTGGCTGCATATGACCGACGTGAAAGTGACGGCCTTGTCTATGGAAGCGCTGCTGGTGGTGGGCGACTATCTGCCCCGCCCGTATCAAGCCGTCAAATGGTTGACGGACCAGCTGGGCGAGGAAGGCTACTGGATCAACACCAGCGCCAATGCCGCGGTGATGTCTGCACTGAACGCCTATTATACGCTTAAAGAGTCCGTGGAGCCCGATTTTACGGCCGGCGTATTGCTGGACGGCAAAACGGTAATGGATGCGCAGTTTAAAGGCCGTTTCTTAAAGACGCAGCGCGGTTCTTGGCCGTTTGCGCAAGTGTATCAGAACGGAACACAGGCCCGTGCACGCTTTAGCAAAAACGGCGTCGGTACGCTTTATTATACGCTCTGGCAGACCTATGCCCCCGCCGCTTATACCGACACGGTCAACGCCGGTTTTGACGTTTCCCGTAAAATTACGGACTTGCAAGGCAAAGCCGTGACGGAATTTAAGGAAGGCGGGCGCTATAAAGTAACGCTTACCGTCCGCAGCACGGCCGCGGCCTCGTTTGTCGTGCTGGAAGATTTTATTCCGGCCGGTTTTGAAATCGTCAATACGTCTTTGGCTACCGAAAGCCGTTCGCAGGCTGCTGCGCTGAAGAACGATTTTTGGGGCGGTTTTACGCGCGACGAAAAATATGACGACCGCATCGCCGTATTTGCCGACTATCTGTCCGCCGGCGAGCACGAATATTCTTATTTGGTGCAGGCCAGCGTGGAAGGGGAGTTTTCTTACCCCAGCCTGTGGGCCAGCCAAATGTATGACCCCGCCTTCTTTGGGCGTAACGCCACCACGCGTGCGGTCATTAAGCCGTAATGAAAAAAACGTTTCTTTGCCTTTGCCTGTTGTCATTTCTGCTTCCCCGTCCGTTGGACGGGGAAGCGCTTTCCGTGCCCGATGCGTCGGTTCCTTCGGCGGCGGTGTCCGTGCAGTTGGTGGACCGCCAGGGCCGGCCTTTGCGTTCTTTTTTGTCGGAGCGGGAAACCTATAGCAAACCCGTAACGCTTTCCGAGGTGTCCCCTTGGCTGGTGCTGGCCGTGGTAGCGGCGGAGGACCGCCGTTTTTACAGCCACTTCGGCGTGGACTGGCGCGCCGTACTGCGGGCCGTTTATCAGAACGTAACGCGCGGCGGGGTGGTGTCCGGCGCGTCCACCATTACCCAGCAGCTGGCGCGTTTGCACACGCCGCGCAGCAAAAACCTGTGGGGTAAAATTTTGGAAGCGTGGGACGCCGTTAAACTGGAACGCCAAAAAAGCAAAGAAGAAATTTTGCAGGAATATTTTAATTCGCTGGAACTGGGCAATATGACGCAGGGCGTAGAGGCGGCGGCCCAATTTTATTTCGGCCTGCCGGCTTCCGACGTGTCTTTGGCGCAGGCGGCTTTGCTGGCGGGGCTGATACAGTCCCCGTCGCGCTTAAACCCGCTTAAAAACCCCAAAGGGGCTCTTGCGCGCCGCGGGCGGGTATTGCAGGCAATGCGTTCTACCGGTGCCATTACCGCGGAACAATACGATTTGGCTATGCGCGAAGCACTGGGCCTGCGGACGGGGGAACGTCCGTTTTCGGCGCCGCACTTTGCGCGCAAAGTGTACGAAATGGCCCCGCAGGCGTCTTTTGTGTACACTACGCTGGACAAAGATTTGCAACTCTATGCCGAAAAAGCGGTACAAAACCATTTAGCCAAACTGACCGACAACAACGTTACCAACGCCGCCGTGGTAGTGCTGGACAATCAAACGGGCGGCATACTGGCGTATGTAGGCTCTGCCGATTTTTATGATGAGCGGCACAGCGGGCAGGTGGACGGCGTAACGGCTTTGCGCCAGCCGGGGTCTTCGCTAAAGCCGTTTGTGTATGCACTGGCTTTGCAAAACGGGTTAAGCGCGGCCAGTATTTTGCAGGACGAAGACACCTTTTTTGAAGGGGGCTTCCGCCCGCGCAATTACGACGAAACTTTTCACGGCGGCGTATCGGTGCGGCGGGCTTTGGCTTGCTCGTATAACATTCCCGTCGTCAAAGCGGCCGAGCCGCTGGGAGCGGCCCGTATGTTAAATTTATTGCACGATTTGGGCTTTGTCTCTTTGAATAAAGCGCCTGAGTTTTACGGTCTGGGGTTGGCCTTGGGCGGGGGGGAAGTAACGCTCTTGGAACTGGCAAACGCTTATGCGGCGCTGGCCCGCGGCGGTACGGTGCGCCCCGTGGTGTTTGCCACGGAACCTTATTTAATAAAACGCGTGGAGCGCAAACAAGCTTTGCCTGCAGACGTAAGTTACGTGATAACGGATATCCTTGCCGACAATGCCGCCCGTGCAGACGCCTTTGGTTTAAACTCCCCTTTGCATTTTACTTTTCCCGCCGCGGCCAAAACGGGCACCAGCAAAGATTACCGCGATAATTTTGCCATCGGCTACACTCCGCGTTTAACCGTGGCGGTATGGGCGGGGAATTTTGACGCGTCGTCTATGCAAAAGGTATCCGGCATTTCCGGCGCGGCGCCCATTATGCACGATGTGCTTTTGTACGCTAACGGCAAGTATCCGTCCGGCCCGTTTGAAGTGCCTTACGGCGTACGCCGCGCCACCGTGTGCGAACAAAGCGGCCTGCTGGCAGGCCCTTTATGCCTGCGCACGCGCGAAGAAGTGTTTACGGAGCAGAATTTGCCGACGCAAACCTGCGATGGCTCCCACACCGAGGCGGACGGTAACCTGCGCATTGTGTTTCCGGTACGGGGGGACGTGTTTAAATATGACCCCGCTTTGCCGGCTTCTGCCCAGCAGCTGCATTTTGCAACGGCGGGGGCACAAGCGCCCTGCCAATGGCAGGTGAACCAAGAAACCTTGCCCTTTTCGGGCGCCGACGTTTGGTGGCCTTTGCAAAAAGGAAAGTTTGACCTGACGGTTACCTGCGGCGGGCAAAGTGCACAAAGCTATTTTAACGTATTGTGAGCGGATATATGATGCGTATAAAGGCACAGCTTTTCTGAAGGTCTTGCATTGTTTTTTTTTTTTTGATAAATTTTGCTTATGAGCAAAATTTATCAAAAAAACATTCCCGACGTAAAAAACCCTGCAAAACGCAAATTTAACGGGTTTACGCTGATTGAACTTTTGGTTGTCGTTTTAATTATCGGCATATTGGCGGCGGTAGCTTTGCCGCAGTATCAAAAAGCGGTCATTAAAGCGCGTATCGGCCGCGTATTGCCACAGCTTAAAGCCATACAAGAAGCCCAGGAGCGCTTTTATATGGCAAACGGACATTATACGACCAATAAAGACGATTTGGATATTGACTGGGAAACGCAAGGACTGGAACCCCATAGCAGTTTTACTCTTTGGGCTAATAAAGTGAGTTATGGCGGTGCCGGCCCCGATATAAATCGCTGTTATCAGTTTGCCAATGGAGCGGAAGACAATACCTGCCCGGAAGTGGCCCGCGGAAAGTTTGTTTGCAACGGCTACGGCTCCGATTTATACAAACAAATTTGTTTAAGTTACAGTACGGATACAACCTATCCGTGGGTAGATTATGCCACCTATTGGTAAGTGTAAGTACGTGAGCTGAAATTCTCACCCTTTACACATAAAAAAGCCCCGCTTGCTGCGGGGCTTTTTATTTATTTTTTGCCTTCTTTTCTTTTTAAACTGGCTTTAATCAGCCCGTCAAACAGCGGGTGCGGGCGCTGCGGGCGGGAGCCGAACTCCGGATGGAACTGGCCCGCGATAAAATACGGGTGGTCTTCGCGCTCCACAATTTCGGGCAGTACGCCTTCGTGCCAGCCAGTCACTTTTAAGCCCGCTTCGCGCAATTGTTTAACATAGGCGGGGTTAAGCTCGTAGCGGTGGCGGTGGCGTTCCAAAATCTGGTCTTTGCCGTAAAGTTTGTGCGCCAAAGAGCCCTTTTCCAAATCGGCCGTATAATTGCCCAAACGCATCGTGCCGCCTTTATAGACCACGTTTTTCTGCTGCGGGGTCAGGTCCACCACCGGGTCTTTGGTTTGGGGGTTAAACTCGGTAGAGTTGGCGTCGGTTAAGCCGCACAGATTGCGTGCCGCTTCAATAACGGCGCATTGCATCCCCACGCAAATACCCAAAAAGGGCACTTTGTTTTCGCGCGCGTAGCGTACGGTTTCAATTTTGCCTTCAATGCCGCGCGTGCCGAAGCCGCCCGGTATTAAAATGCCGTCCACGTCTTTTAGCTTTTTAACGACGTCGTCTTTTTCCGTATTGATAAACACAATTTCCACTTTGGCGTCGTTATTCATACCGGCGTGGCGCAAAGCTTCGGTAACCGATTTATAGGCGTCCTGCAGTTCGGAATATTTGCCCGCTACGCCGATTTTGACGGTCTTGGTGGGGTTAAGGGCTTTTTCAAAAAATTTAAACCAGTTTTTGTCCACGGCGTGTTTGGGTTTCAGGTCCAACAGTTCCAGCACCTGTTCATCCACTTTTTGTTTATAGAAATTCAAGGGCACTTCATAAATGGACTTGGCGTCTGCACATTCAATGACGGCTTTGGCCGGCACGCTGCAGAACAGGGAGAGTTTGTTCTTAATGCCTTCGGTAAGCGGCTTTTCCGTGCGGCAGATGAGCATACTGGGTTCTATGCCCACTTCGCGCAGTTTATTTACGGAATGCTGCGTGGGTTTGGTTTTAAGCTCCTGCGCCACGGCAATATAGGGCACCAGCGTTACGTGCACGCAGATGACGTTTTTGGCGCCCTTTTCCAGGCGCAGCTGGCGGGCCGCTTCCAAAAACGGCAAGGACTCAATATCGCCCACCGTGCCGCCTATTTCAATAATGGACACATCGTAATCTTTTTCAAACGCGCAGAAGCGTTTTTTGATTTCGTTGGTAATGTGCGGAATAACCTGCACCGTCGCGCCCAAATATTCGCCGCGGCGTTCTTTGTCAATTACCGTTTGATAAATGCTGCCGGCGGTGTTGGTGTTGGCTTTGGTCATATTGACGTCCAAAAAGCGTTCATAGTGGCCCAAATCAAGGTCGGCTTCGGCGCCGTCTACGGTTACAAACACTTCCCCGTGCTGGTAAGGGCTCATCGTGCCGGGGTCTACGTTAATATAGGGGTCACATTTAATCATATTGACCTTTAAGCCGTGCAGCTGCAGCAGCTTGCCGATGCTGGCGCCGGATATGCCTTTGCCCAGCGAGCTGACCACGCCGCCGGTGATGATGATAAACTTGCTCATATATGTACGCTCCTTGGAAAAATAAAAATAAACAAATCGGGCCGTTTTTAAACGGACTGGGTTGCCCAAAAGAGGAACTCCCGCCGGGGCGGGAGTTCTTCGCGCTTAGTGCGATTTAAAATATTCTTCGGCGGCTTGCAGGTCGTGGGCCGTGTCTATGGCCGGGCCGGCCGAGTCTATGACCACGCATTTAAGGGTCATTCCGTCTTCCAGCGCGCGCAGCTGCTCCAGCTTTTCCAGCTGTTCCAGCGGGCTGGGCGGCAGGCTGACAAAACGCTGCAACGCTTTGCGCTGATAGCCGTAAATGCCGCAATGCTGCCAATAAGGCACTTTTTTGTTTTCTTCGGTCAGTTCGCGTTTATACGGCACGCGCGAACGGGAAAAATAAAGGGCTTTGCCTTCTTTGTTCAAAACGGCTTTGACGCAGTTGGGGTCGTTGATTTTGTTTTCGTCCAGCGTCGGGGCCACGGCGGAGGCAATATCGCATTCCGGCTGGGCCTGCAGAAGGCGCGCAATTTTTTGCACGGTGGTCGGGGCGATAAACGGCTCGTCGCCCTGTACGTTAATGACAATTTGCTCGGGGCGGTTTTTGGCCGCTTCATACACGCGGTCGGTGCCGCTTTGGCAGGCGTCGCTGGTCAGCACGCCTTTGGCGCCAAACTTAGCTACGGCGTCCACCACAATTTGGTTTTCCGTGGCGATAAGCACCTCGCCCACGTTTGCTTTTACGCAGGCTTCCCACACGTGCTGCACAACGGGTTTGCCCGCCAGCAGCTTTAATGCTTTGCCCGGCAAACGGGTGGAACCGTAACGGGCCGGAATAACGATTAAAACGTCCTTCACGGCAGCACCTCCTCCACTTCCTGCGGGGTGACGGTGGCCGTGCCGCTCTTGCCTACCACAATGCCGGCGGCATAGTTGGAAAGCACCGCCGCTTCGTGCAGTTTGGCTCCGCACGCCAGCGCCAGCGTAAAGACGGAAATAACCGTGTCGCCTGCGCCGGTAACATCAAACACTTCCCGCGCGACGGATTTGACGGTAATGGGCTTCTTTTTGCCTTTTTCAAACAGGCTCATACCGTCTGCACTGCGGGTGATTAAAATAGAGTCTGCATTGAGCATTTTCAAAATTTTATTGCCCAAATTTTCAATGGCTTCTTCGCCGCTTTTGGGGCTCAGGCCGGCCCCTTCCCAAGCTTCTTTGGTGTTGGGGGTCATACAGGTAATGTTTTTGTATTTGCGGAAATTGTCAATTTTGGGGTCTACGCATACGGGAATTTTGTGTTTGCGGCAAGCGGAAATAAGGGTTTTGATGTTGTTGTCGCTAAGCATCCCTTTGCCGTAGTCGGACAAAATAACGCCTTTGGCCTTGGTCATAGCCGCATTAAAATTTTTCATACATTCTACTGACACTTCGCGGGAAATGGTCTGTTTGCTTTCGCGGTCAAAGCGCACAATTTGCTGCTGTTCGGCCATTACGCGCACTTTTTGCGTGGTGGGGCGGTCGTAATCTTCGGTAATGCCGCTGATGTCCACATTTTGCTTGCGCAGAAAATCTTTGAGCAGTTCGCCGCCTGCGTCGCGCCCGACGACGGAAATAAGCGTGGGTTTGGCACCCAAGGCCGCCAAATTGACGGCCACGTTGCCGGCGCCGCCGGCCACAAAAAATTCTTTATTTACCGCCACCACCGGCACGGGGGCTTCCGGCGAAATGCGCGATACATCGCCTTTGATAAAGTGGTCAAGCATCACGTCGCCCACCACAATCATTTCTTTGCCTTTAAAGGAACGTAAAATTTCTTTCAGTCTTTTAGTAGTTACGGTTTGCATAGGAACCTCTTATACTGTTTCATTATAAAATATTTGGGCTTGCTTGTCTTTTATAGTCCAGCAGTTTGGCCGAAACGGAGCCGATAAACACTTCCACCTGCATTTTAACGGGCATTTTGTATTGGTCATCGGTCAGCCAGACTTTGAGACTTTTTCCCTTGGAAACAAAAATTCCTTCCCCGCGTATTTGCGGCTCCACCACAATACAGTCAAAGGTGCCGGCGTCGGTCTTTACGGTTTCTTTGCCAAGCACGTTGACCACAAGGGGGTATTGTTTTTCGCGGTTGATGATGTCAAAGACAATATCTTTGCCCGGGGTTAACTGCTGTGCGCGCACATAATAAAGCGAGGTCAGCATATCCAGCACTTTTATGTTCAGCGGGCCGTTAATGGGGCGGGGGGCTTCTTTCTTTTGAATTTCGCCGGTGTATTTTTTATTTTTATAATCAAAGGTTACCCATTCGTCGCGTTTGTAACCGCCTTCGCGCACGCTTTGGCCGTAGCCGCGGGAATAAAAGTCCTGCGCGTCCAACCAGGAAAAGTTAATATCGCGCACTTTAAAGAAGGCGTCTATAACGGGGGCGGAAAAGGCGGAGGTTTGCAGCAGATAAGCGGGCCGCCCGTCAATGCTGACCAGTCCGCGGTTGCGAATATAGGCGGTGCCGGCTTTAATAAAGGTGTAATAAATGCCGTATTTTAGCTGTTCGCCGGCCCAAGGAGCAGTTTGTTTCAGGCTTTCGTCCGGCACCAGGGCGGCGTAAGGATGCAGACGGCGGCCTTGCAAGTCAATCAGCTCCTCCCCTTCAAAGACGGCTTTGTCCGGTGCGGGGGTAAACACGGCTTGCGCCGGTGCTTTTGCAGCCGGAGCGGGGCCGGCAGCCGTGGCAGACGGCGTAGCCGTTTGCTTATTGTTTTCGGCCGGAGTTTTGGCAAGAGGCTGTAAAGCGCTGGCAGCTGCAGCGGCGGTTTCTTGAGTGGTTTGGGTCGCCGACGGTAAGGCGGCGGCCGGCACGGAAGGTGCCGGAGTATCGGTCTTGGCTTGTGCGTTTGGACGGTTTTGTTCTTTAGCCAATACGTCGGCAGCCGTGGTTTTAACGTCTGTGGCGGGTGCGGCCCCCTGCGGAGCAATTAACTGTTGCTCGGGAAAGTTCCCCTGCTTGGTGTTTGTGTAACAAGCGGCCAAAAACAAACTGCTTAGCAGTAACAGGGCCGTTTTACGCATTTTTCTTGTCCTCTTGCAGAATGTAGCCTGCGGCGCAGCGCATATTGGCGGCCACAAAGTCCGGCTTTAAATCGGGATATTTTTTAAGGTGGTTTTTGCCGTTGGCGGTAGTCATCAATATGCTTTTTAACCCCAGGCCGTGGCCAAACAGCACGTCGGCCTTTTTGTCGCCCACCATAAAAGAGCGGGCCGTGTCTATGTTGTATTTTTTAATCAAGCGCTCCCCCAGCAGGGTGCCGGGTTTGCGGCAGGCGCATTTTTGGTCGGGGCTGTGCGGGCAGAAAACAATTTCTTTCACCGGCACGGGCAGCAATTCTTGCAGGCGTGCGTGTACGGCATTTACTTCTTTTTCCGTAAAATACCCACGGCCGATGCCCGACTGGTTGGATACGATAAAAAACACAAACCCCGCCTGGTACAATTTTTCCAGCGCGGCAGGTACGGGGGCGTAAAGTTTTACTTTGTCGGGGTCGCTTAAATAGGTGCCCGGTTTTTCGTGAATCAGGGTGCCGTCTCTGTCAAAAAATACGGCTTTTATTTTATTTTGCATTCGGGGTGCTCCGCAAACCAACGTTTGCCTTCTTCTTCTCTTTTCCAGCGGTTATGCGCCCAGAGCCAGTTTTCGGGGTTTTGGCGTATCCAGCCTTCGTAAATGTCTGTCAGCTGACGCACAAACTGGCGGATATGTTCTTGGCTGTATTCCTTGGGCGGAAAAATGGGGTCTTGCACGGTGCAGACCAGTTTGTCGTGCTCGCGCGTGACCACCACCGGAAACACCGGCACCTGCAGGCGGATGGCCAGCAAGGCGGTGATGGGGGAAATGGCCGCGGGGCGGCCCAAAAAGTGCATAAAAATTTCGCTCGCCACTACGTTTTGGTCGGTTAAAATGCCAATGAGCTTGCCGCGTTTTAGCCAGCGTGCACAGGCAAAAAACGGGTTGGCGTCGTGATTGCTGTAAAAGGTGCGTCCGCCAAAAATGTTGCGCAGGCGGTTGGTTTCCTCGTCTACATAAGGGTTATCCACGCGCTGGGCCAGCACGGCTTTGTCTATGCCCCAAACCGATACGGCCAGGCCAAAGGCTTCCCAGTTGGTAAAATGCCCGATGTGAATAATACCGCCGGTTTTGTCTTTTTCGGCTTTTTGCATTTTTTCAATGCCGCGCATAACTACGTGTTTTTTAAATTGTTCGGGGGAATAAGAGGAAAGTTTTACAAATTCGGCCAGTATTTGCCCCATATTGCGCCAGGAGTTGATGGCAATTTCATACACCTCTTGGGGGGACTTTTCGGGAAATACGCGCGCGATGTCGTTTAGATTGCGTTTAAAGCGCTTGCGCATCAGGTGCGCCGCCAGCCCCGTGCAGGTGCGGCCTAAAGCGCGCGCGGTGCGATAGGGCAGCAGGCGCAAAGTCCAGCATACGGCTTTTAAGCCGACGTATTGCATAAAATAAGAAGGCGACTTTTGAAAACGCATACTTTATTATAGCAATTTTCTTCTTTTTCACCGTACGCGAAATCAGCCCTGCGCGCAGTGCCTTCGGGCGGGCTTTTAAAACGGGGCCAAACGCACAAACAAAAAGGAAGAAATGGTAAAATATATCAAAATATTTTAAGAGGTTTTGAATATGGACGCTTTATCTTTACGGGAAAAATTAAAACAAAACTGGCTGGGACGTGTGCTTTTGCTGGCGGCCAGCAAAATTTACGGTCTGGGGGCTTGGTTTGACCGCGCCTGCTACGAAAACGGCTGGAAAACCGTCAAAACCGTTAACTCCCGTGTGGTGTGCATCGGCAATATTACCGCCGGCGGCACCGGCAAGACTACGGCCGTGCTTTTGGCTGCCACGGCGCTGGCTAAAGAAGGCATCCGCGTGGCCATTGTCTCGCGCGGATACAAACGCCAGCAGCGTAAAGACGAAGTGGTCGTTTTGTTTGACAACCCCGACGCAGACTGGCGCAGCGCCGGCGACGAGCCGTATATGATGAGCCGCGTGCTCAACCAATATAAAGTGCCCATTGTTATCGGGCGCGACCGCGCCGCCGCCGCGACGGAAGCCTTGCGGCGTTTTAAAAGCCAGATTATTCTGCTGGATGACGGCCTGCAGCACCACCGCTTAAAACGCGACGCCAACATCGTTTTGATTGACGCCAAAAACCCCTTTGGCGGCGGACACCTGCTGCCGCTGGGCAATTTGCGCGAACCGCTGACGGCTTTGCAGCGGGCTTCTTTGGTGGTGCTGACGCATTGCAATCAGGTAAGCGAACGGGAGCTGGAAAACGTCAAAGATAAAATTCGCGAATATAACGACTTGGTGGAAATTTTGGAAAGCGAGCATAAACCCGAGTATTTCTTTGATATTTGCAAAGGCGAAAAAGTGGGTTTAAAAGACGTGCAGGGTTCCGTGGCCTGTTTTAGCGCGTTGGGCCACCCCGAAACGTTTGAAGAAACTCTCAAAGGCCTTGGACTGACGCTAAAGCAAATTTGGCGCTTCCCCGACCACGAACATTATACCGAAGACAATCTGCGCACCTTTGAGCAAACCCGCGGCGCTCTGCCGCTTATCACCACGTTTAAAGACTTTGTAAAATTCCCCGATAACTGGCGCGATATTTTAACCGGCGGCGTATATGTGCTGTCAGTCAACCTTAAAATACGCGGCGGCGAGGAGGAGTTCAACAAGTTTACCAACGTGCTTTACCCCAAGTTTTCCCAAATGAAAAGATAAAACGTTGCCGTAAAAAACCCCGCTTAAAGGCGGGGTTTTTTATGTCTAAAAAGGGCAGGCAAAAGGCGGGGCTAAGTGCCGCCTCGTTTAAATGCCGCCAAAGCGCCGTTTGCGCGCGAGGGCATTCTTCGGAGTAAAACGGAAGGCCTTGACTCATTTTTTTTTTTTGATAAATTTTGGCTATGAACAAAATTTATCAAAAATCATTCTCTTGTTGTAAAAATGCCGCTAAAAGCAAATTTGGCGGCTTTACGCTTATTGAACTTTTAGTCGTCGTTTTAATTATCGGTATATTGGCGGCGGTGGCTTTGCCGCAGTATCAACTGGCGGCAGAAAAGAGCCGTGCTATGCAAGGGGTAATAGCGGTTAAAGCCATTGCTGACGCTTATGAACGCTATTATATGGCTAACGGGAATTATGGTTTGGACAGTACCTCTGATGAGTATAAACCAATTGATTTTTCTGTGTTAGATATTTCTATGCCTACTGTAGATGATTTTTCTTATTATAGATATAGAGATGTTCAAATCATAGTGGTAAAAAAGCAGAACGGTAAGAATGTTTATACTATCTCTAAAGTCTTGAAAAATGGAGGGGGCCCCACAGAATGGAAAAAAAGAGGGGTAATATGTTCTACACAAAATAAATCAGACGGAAATGATTTGGCTTCCCGAGTTTGCAAGAGTCTTTGCGGCGTATCTGTATTAACGCAGGTATGGGGAAGCGGCAATTTCGGTTGTGAGTTCCAATAATTTATTCTTTATAACCCCCGCTTAAAGGCGGGGTTTTTTATGTCTAAAAAGGGCAGGCAAAAGGCGGGGCTAAGTGCCGCCTCGTTTAAATGCCGCCAAAGCGCCGTTTGCGCGCGCGGTAGTTGTCTACGGCTTTTTGCAGTTCTTCTTCGTTAAAATCGGGCCACAGCACGGGGGTAAAATAAAACTCGCTGTAAGCGGCCTGCCAAAGCAAAAAGTTGGAAAGGCGTTCTTCGCCCGACGTGCGGATAATCAGTTCGGGGTCGGGCATTTCGGGCTGGTATAAGTTTAGCGAAATATCTTGCGGGGTAACGGTTTTAACGCCCTGCGCCAGCAGGCGGTTGACGGCGTGGGCGATTTCCTGTCGGGCACCGTAGTTTAAAGCCAAATTGACGCTTAAACCCTTGTTTTGCGCCGTGTCTGCCACCAAGGCATCCATTTTGGCCAAAATGTCGGCGCGCAAATGTTCCCGTTCGCCGCTGATTAAAATGCGCAAATCTTTTTTGCGGGCCGATTTTTGGTATTCGTCCAGCGTTTTTTCCAGCAAATTCATCAGGGTGTCAATTTCGTCTTGCGGACGGGACCAGTTTTCCGTAGAAAAGGCATAAAGCGTAAGATATTTAAGGCCCATTTTTTCGGCCGCTTCTATGGTGCGCTGCACGGCTTTGGCCCCTTCGCGGTGGCCGGCCGAACGCGGCAGTGCGCGGCTGGCGGCCCAGCGGCCGTTGCCGTCCATAATGATGGCGATGTGTTTGGGCAAAGGGTTGGCTTGTTGTGTCATCAATTTATTTTACCTAATTTTGCGCTTGCCTAAATAAACTGGTGCAAAAGCGTCTGTTTTTATACAATAAACATATGCATTTTGATAAATATCAGGGCTTGGGCAACGACTTTGTGTTTGTCAATGCCGAGCAGGAAACCATAGCCGATTTTGCCGCCGCCGCGCGTGCCGTATGCGACCGCCGCTTTGGCATCGGTGCCGACGGGCTGGTGCTTTTGCGCCGCCGGCAGGACGGCGTGCAAATGCGCATTTTTAACAGCGACGGAAGCGAAGCCGAAATGTGCGGCAACGCCTCGCGCTGTGTGCCGCTTTTTGCGCGCGAACGCGGCTGGCTGAAAGGAGACCGGCTGACGCTTTACACCGCCGCAGGGCCCGTAATTACTCAAATTACGGACGAACAGAAAAATTTAGTTTGTGTGGATATGGGCGCCCCGCGCTGGCGGCGGGCGGATATCCCTATGCAGGGCAGCCCGGATGAACAAGCGGTGGAAGTACCGCTGGAGGCCGCCGGCCAAAGCTGGACGGGGACGGCCGTGTCTATGGGCAACCCGCATTTTGTTATTTTTGTGCCCGATATCAATCAAATTGATTTAGCCGTTGTCGGCCCACAGTTGGAAACCCATCCGGCCTTCCCTAAAAAAACGAATGTGGAATTTGTGCAGGTGTTGAGCAAAGGGCTTTTGCGTATGCGCGTGTGGGAACGCGGCGCCGGCATTACCAAAGCGTGCGGCACGGGTTCGTGCGCCACGCTGGCGGCGGCCGTCCAAACGGGCCGCACCGGCAACGAAGCGCGCATCGTGCTGGACGGAGGGGAATTAACCGTGCGTTTGGCCGATAACGGACACTTGTTTATGACGGGCCCCGCCCAAAAAGTTTTTACGGGAGAGTATGTGCTTGCTTTATGACGCTGATTAACGAAAATTATTTAAATTTGCAAGGTAGTTACCTTTTTGCCGAAGTGGCCCGCCGCACGGCCGCCTATAAGGCCGCCCACGCCGGGCAGGAAGTCATCAGTTTGGGTATCGGCGACGTCAGCCGCCCGCTGGTGCCGGCCGTGGTGGACGCACTGCAAAAGGCCAGCTTGGAAATGGGAAAGGCGGAAACTTTCCGCGGTTACGGCCCGTATGAAGGGTATGACTTTTTGCGTAAAGCCATAGCCGCGCACGACTATCAGGCCCGACAGATAGACATCGGCGCCGATGAAATTTTTGTCAGTGACGGCGCCAAAAGCGACGTGGCCAACTTTCAGGAGTTGTTTTCTTCCAAAGCGCGCGTAGCGTTGCAGGATCCCGTTTATCCCGTTTATTTGGATACCAACGTAATGGCCGGCCGCAGCGGTGCCTGCAAGGGAGGGCGGTTTGAACGCATTATTTATCTGCCCTGCACCGAAGCAAACCGTTTTGCGCCGCAAACGCCCAACGAACACGCGGACTTGGTATATTTGTGCTCCCCCAATAACCCGACAGGGACGGCAATGACCAAAGCCCAGCTGCAGACGTGGGTGGACTGGGCCAATGAACACAAAGCCGTCATTTTGTACGACTCGGCCTACGAAGCGTTTATACGTGACGAAAGCCTTCCGCACAGTATTTTTGAAATACCGGGAGCCAAGACGTGTGCGGTGGAATTCCGTTCTTTTTCCAAAACGGCGGGCTTTACCGGCACGCGCTGCGCTTACTGCGTGGTGCCCAAAGAACTGAAAGCCGAAGACGAGGACGGCAACGATCACAGCCTAAACGCCTTGTGGCTGCGCCGCCAAAGCACCAAGTTTAACGGGGTGCCTTATATTGTTCAGCGCGGGGCCGAAGCGGTGTTTACCCCGCAGGGGCTGCAGCAGACACGGCAGATAATAGACGGTTATTTGGCCAATGCCCGCGTAATGCTTGACGCCTTGGCACGGGCCGGTTTTACGGCTTACGGCGGCAAAAATGCCCCGTATGTGTGGCTTAAGACGCCTGGCGGGATGACTTCTTGGGAATTTTTTGATTTAATGTTAGAGAAGCTGCAAATCGTCGGTACGCCGGGCAGCGGTTTTGGTCAGGCGGGGGAAGGGTTTTTCCGTCTGACGGCGTTCAACACGCTGCAAAACACAAAGCAGGCGGCGGAACGGATAGCCGCATTTAAATTTTAAAGGAGCGTATTATGAAAAAAGGTTTTACGTTGGTGGAAATGCTGATTGTGGTGATTATTATAGGCATTTTGTCGTCTATTGCTTTGCCTAATTATATGCGCAGTATTGAAAAATCGCGTGCAACGGAAGCGATGAATATGGTCAAAGCCATAAACGACGCCATTTATGCATACGCGGCGGAAAGAGCGTCCTGCCCGCCGGCTTTTTCCAAATTATTGGTAGAACTTCCCGGTACCAAAATATCCGATACGGAAGTGCAAAGTAAGTATTTTAGATATAAATTAAAGGGCGCTACCCACGCACAAGTGCCCGGTACGGGCTGCCCCGGCGTGGTAGCCGAACGTTTGGGCGGAGACGTTTACCGTATTTGGAACCCCTACGGCTCGGCGGTAAACGGCAAACGTACGCTCGCCTGCAACGGCGACAATAATGCCGCTATCGGCATTTGTAAATCAATGAATATTTATACCACATCCCAGCCGTAATTGTTTTTCATACCGCAAACCCCGGGTACGTGAGTGTCCGGGGTTTTTTGTAGGGTAAAGAGGCTTGACTCATTTTTTTTTTTTGATAAATTTTGACTATGAACAAAATTTATCAAAAATCATTTTCCCGTCGTAAAAACGCCGCTAAAGGTAAATTAGGCGGCTTTACGCTTATTGAACTTTTGGTCGTGGTGCTGATTATCGGCATACTGGCCGCCATCGCTCTGCCGCAATACGAAATGGCGGTAGCCAAGGCGCGGCTGAGTGCCTTAATACCGATGATGCGCAGCCTGCAGCAGGCGCAGAAAAGATATTATATGGCTAACGGCGAGTACACGAATGATTTGAGAGATTTGGATGCCGCTTGTCGTGTTAATTTGGCAAGTCCAAACCGTTGTATAGTACAAGAACATCAAAGACTACAATTATCCACGACATACGTGCAAGGTAATGATGATCGGATACCGGGCGTCTTATTGATTTTTTATTTTACAGATCTATCTTTTGCCGCTTGTTATGCTTATGACGGTGAAAACGAAGAATTTGCCCGTCGGGTATGCGCCAGTTTGACGGGAGATGTAAACCCTTCTCGCAATGCTTCCAATTGGGGATATATTTTGTGGAAATAATCTGATTCGGACAAGCAGGATCGGTATTTTATAAGGCTTGACTCATTTTTTTTTTTTTTGATAAATTTTGACTATGAACAAAATTTATCAAAAATCATTTTCCCGTCGTAAAAACGCCGCTAAAGGTAAATTAGGCGGCTTTACGCTTATTGAACTTTTGGTCGTGGTGCTGATTATCGGCATACTGGCCGCCATCGCTCTGCCGCAATACGAAATGGCGGTAGCCAAGGCGCGGCTGAGTGCCTTAATACCGATGATGCGCAGCCTGCAGCAGGCACAGGAAAGATATTATATGGCTAACGGCGAGTTTGCCACAGACATTCACGATTTGGACGTTTCCTGCTCCGCCTACGGAACGGGCGCTCATCAAAACTGGTGTTATTTTGATAAACAAGGGACCGCCCGCGCCCACTTGGATGAGGGACAATATATTGTGGGGGGCGATGACAGAGTGCACGGCGTGGGCTTGTATTATTTTTATTGGGTTGGCGGGAAAAACTCTGCCCGTTGTTATGCCGAAGACGGAAATGATGAGGAATTTGCCAACCGCGTATGCAAAAACTTAAGCGGACTTAGCGCACCCAGCAGCCGCACCAATACCGCCAATGTGTATAAATTGTGGTAATATACGCCGCTAATCTTCCACATACAAAAGCAGTTTGCCGCCGGTAAAAGACACTTCGCAATTTTCTGCCAACGCCATATTGGACGTGGTCATCGTGCTCCCTGCTTTCAGACGGGCGTTTTGAAGCGGATATTTCAGTCCTTTTAAGCTTACGCCGCGGCAGGCCGTCAGCGGGATAAGGCTCACGCGGGCGCCTTTTCGGGCGGTAAAACGCTGGGGCTTGGTTAAAGGCCATATGGTCCAGCCTTCCCCTTTAAACGCTATTTCCAGACGTTTTGCGTAAGCAAAGGCCGCCAGCAGATTGCCTACGGTAAAGTCCATCCGTTTGCCGGCGGCGCCGGCCACCAGACAGGCGGTAAATTTTTGTTTGCAGAGCCAATGCAGGGCTTTGTCAAAATCGGTATTATCCTGTCTGGCAATGTGAATAAAAGGCACGTTTTTAAGCCGTTTGCGGGCGCGGGGGGAGGCGGAGTCCAAATCCCCGATGACGGCGTCTGGCGTCAGGCCGGCCTTCAACGCGGCGTCGGCACCGGCGTCGGCGGCTAAAATAAAATCACATTCTTTTGCCAAACGTGTAAGCAAAGCGGGGCTGTTTTGCCCGTTACAAATCAGTAATGCCTTTGACATAGCCTTTCCTCTTGCCCAAATTAAGCAGTAAAATGATGCAGCCCGTCAGTACCCCGATGTAAAAAGCGTCTATTTGTGCCCATAAGCCTTTTAGCGGCAGGAATTTCCACAGCGTCATCGTCAAAGCACTGCCCAGTGCGCTGGCCACAAACAGATTGTCGCTTATGCGGCGGGGGTAAAGGTAGCCCAGCAGAATGGGCACCAGCAAACAGGCCGAAAAATAAGAACCCAGCGTAAGCCAAATTTCTTTAAAACTGCCGTGCAGCACATAAGACATTGCTATAGCCAGCGCGCCGACGGCAAACATAGCGATGCGGTTAGTAAGAATAACATTTTTAAAGCGGTTGCGCAGCAAGTCAAAACTCAAGGTATTGGCCGCAATAAACAAAAACGAATTAAGCGTGGAAAGAATAATGGCCAGTATCCCCGCAATAAAAAACCCTTTCAAACCGTTTGGCAGCAGCTGCACGGCGTAAAAGAAATATGCCTCCGCCGGCTGGGCCTGCGGCAACAGGGCGCGCGCGTACAAAGAACCAGCCGTGGTGCAGATGTCAAAACAAAACCAGATAAGGGTGGAAATCAGCACGCCCTTTTTGACCACCTGCGGGCTTCTGGCCGCAAAACAGCGCTGGTAAAAGCTGGGGTCAATAAGCGTAGCCAGTGCAATAAACCCCCAAATAAGCGTATTGAGCACGCCGTTTCCGCCGGTAAGGCTGAAGTGGGACGCTGGCAAATTGGCTTTTAAAAACCCCAGTCCGCCAAAACTGTGCACCGAAAATAACACCACCAAAAGCACGGCCGAACACATTACAAAAAATTGCACCAGATCGGAAAATACCACCGATTTAAAACCGCCCCACGCCGTATAAAGGCACACAAACAGCGTGCCCAGCACCATCCCCTGCAAAACGCTGATGCCGAAGGCCATATTTAAAAACAGCCCCAAACTGAGCACATAAGCCACCGGCGTAATGTAAAAAAACGTAAATACCGCCGCCACTTTGGCCGCTTTGGGGCCGAACATACTGCCGGCCAAATCGGGCAGGGTGACGGAGTGGTATTTGGCCACTTTTTCGGCAATAAAAAAAGCAAAAATCAAATAAGCCGCATACCAAAAAAGCCCCTGCGTAACAAAATTGTATATGCCGTAATTAAACGTAATTTCATTGACGCCGAAAATGCCGCCGTACCACGTGGCTACCAACGTGGCTACAAACAGCGGCAGCGTGAGCTGGCGGCCCATAAGCAAATAGTCCAGCGCTTTGTTTTTGGGGCGTTTTTTGCGGTAATGGCCGTATACGGCTGCGGCAAACGTCAGCGCCAGCACCAGGCCGAACACCCACCAGTCGGCGGCGGAAAGATAAGAAACAATTTTAAGTTTTGCAAGCATTTTGGCCAGTCCGTTCTTTGCCGGCGGGCTTTGCGCGCGGGCGGCAAACGAATAAAAAGGCCCCTTACGGGGGCCCTTTTATTCTACAAAATATGGGCGTTCTGCGTGGGTTTACCAAATATAATAAGCCGGTATCAGCAGCAACAGCGAAAGCCCGATTAAAATAACCTCCAGCTTGGCAAACCATTTTACCCAAGAGGTGTAGCTGATGCCGGCCAGGGCCAGCGCCCCCATCGTAACGGGTGCCGTGGGAATAATGGGGTTGCCCCAGCCTTCGCCAAACTGATAAGCCAAAATAACCGTCTGGCGGGAAACGTTTACCAAATCGCCCAGCGGAATCATAATCGGCATTGTCAGCACCGCCTGGCCCGAGCCGGACGCGATAAAAAAGTTGAGCACCGTTTGCACGCCGAACATCGCCTGAGAAGCCACAATAGGGTGCAGCCCCTGCAGGCTGTTGGTCATACTGTGCAGGAAGGTGTCCAAAATGTGTCCGTTGCCGGCTACAATAACAATGGAACGCGCCAGCGCCATCAGCACGCAGACGCCGATCATACTTTGGGCGCCGGCCAAAATGGCGTCGGTCGCTTCGTTTAATTTCATTTTGCCGAAAAAGGCCGCCGCAATGGTAACCCCCAAAAAGACGGCGGCAATTTCCGTCATATACCATTGGTATTTGATAATGCCGTAAAACAAAAGCCCCATTCCGGCCGCAAAAGACAAAAACACCAGTTTGTGCGCACGGGTTAAGCGGAAAGTTTCGTCCACCACCACGTCGTTTACAATATTGAGTTCCGCCCGTCTTACCACGTCCATTTTGGCGGTCATACTTTTGCTGGGGTGCTTGCGCACTTTTTCGCCATACCACGTAAAAAAGGCCGCCACCACGGACGTAAAAATAAACCACACCGCCACACGGTATTGCCAGCCCGAATACATAGGCAGCTGGGCTATGCTTTGGGCAATACCCACGGTAAAAGGGTTTACAAAGGCGGAAGAAAACCCCGTAAACGCCCCGATGAACGGAATAGCCATTCCTATCAGCGTATCATAGCCCAAAGACAGTGCCAGCGGAATAAAAATGGGGATAAAGATGAGGGTTTCTTCCTCCATACCAAACAAAGCGCCGCACAGCGAAAACAGAAACATACACACGGGGATAAAAAATATGCGGTATTTGGGCCGCCGCGCAAAAAAGAAGCTTACTTTTTTAATCAGCGTGTTTACTGCTCCCGTGCGTTCTATGACGGTGAACAAAGCCCCTACCACCAAAATAAAGGCAATAATTTCGGCGCATTGTGCAAAGCCTTGTATGGGGGCCTGCAAAGCTTGGCCGATGCCTTGCGGGTTTTGGGCCACGGCGTGAAAGCTGCCCGCCACGGCGTAGGTGCGTCCGTCCTGTTCCACCCGCTCATATTCTCCGGCGGGGACAAACCAAGTCAACGCGGCTACGCCAAGCATAATGACGAAAATAAGAAAGTACGTATTGCAGAATTTAGATAAGAAGTTTTTCATTTTTTGTTTTCCTCTGTCGGCGTTTAAAACGCCTTTTTAAAATAAAAAGCCTCCCGCCGGCTCAAACAAAACAAAATGCGGCGGGAGACAAAAACAATTATTGCCAATGCATAAAGTACGGCGGTACCAATGCGGCAAAAGACAACAGATACATCACAATCAACAGCGGCAAAAGCCATTTAAGCCATTTGCCGTAGGCAATGCGGGCAAAACCGATGGCGGCAATGGTTACCGGATCGGTGGGGAAAATCATATTCAGCCAGCTGCCGCCCAGCTGGAAGGACAGCACCATCGTCTGGCGCGTAATGCCTATCAGGTCTGCCAGCGGGGCCAAAATAGGCATAGTCAGCACGGCTTTGCTGGAGCCGGAGGGAATGAAGAAATCAATGATCGTTTGCAGCATCATTGCCGCCCAGGAAGCCACAATGGGGTGCAGCTTGGAAATGCCCTTAGACATAAAATTAAGCATTGTGTCCAAAATCTGGCCTTGCTGGGCAATTAAAATAATGGCCTGTGCAAAGCACAACAGCATCGCAATGGAGGCCATCCCGCGCACGCCGTCAAAAAAGCTGTCGTTAAACTCGCTCATAGACAGACCGCCCACAATGGCAGACAAAAAGCCCACGCCCAAAAACAGGGCGGCAATTTCGCTGATGTACCAGCCGGAGGCTTCCAGATTAAGCAGCTGCATTAAATCTAAACCGGTAAAACCTTTGATAAAGTCGCACAGCTGCGGCTTCAGCACGCCGGCCACCAGCATTACAATTCCGCCCACAAACACCACCAGCACGCCTTTTTGGCGCAGGGTGATTTTTTCGGCGTTTTGGTCCATACCCAGTTCTTTGCGTTTTTCCAAATCAAACTGATAGGTTAAGCTTTTGGTGGGATCTTTGCGTATTTTGCGCGCATAGAGCATCATAAACGTAATGACTACCGCCGTGCACACCGCCCAAATAATCAGGCGGTAGCCCAAGCCGGAATAAAGCGGCACCTGGGCAATACCTTGGGCAATACCCACGGTAAACGGGTTGGTGAACGCGGCGGCAAAACCGACGCCCGCACCCACAAACGGAATGGCGGTACCCAAAGCAGAGTCGTAGCCCAAAGAAAGCGAAAGCGGGATAAGAATGGGGATAAAAATAAGTGCTTCTTCGCACATACCAAAGGTTGCCCCGCAGAGGGAAAACACAATAATGCCAAGCGGAATAAACAGGAATTTAAAACGCGGATGTCTGCCGAAAAAACGGCTGGCTTCTTTTATGCCTGCGGTAATGGCGCCTGTTTTTTCCACCACGGCCAACACACCGCCGATGATAAGCAAAAACACAATTACCAGGGCCGTATTTTCAAAACCGTGCACCGGTGCGGTCAGCACGTCAAAAAGACCTTGCGGGTTTGCCGGTACCGCGTGATAAGTGCCGGCCACCACCATTTGGCGTCCGTCTACGTCCACTCTGTCATACGCCCCGCTGGGCACAATCCACGTCAGCACCGTTACCAGCACGATGACGGCCAGAATAATGGCAAACGTGTTAAGTTGGGGCATTTTCCACTTCAGTTTCATTTTCTGTTTGGGTAACCTCTTGTTAAAAAAATAAAAGGACAGGTTTTTACCTCTGTACCACCCGGCTTTCTGCACTGCAGATACCATAGGGCCCTGTAGGGTCGGCGCAAACCGACAAGTACAAAAATAAAAATCTGTCCTGCATATATATTTTACAAAAATGCGCGCAAAAAAAATATCGGTTTTTAATAAAAAAATGCCGCGCACGAGGGCGCGGCATTTTCCGGTTGCGGCAAGTTAAAAGTACAAGTCCCGTTTTCCGCTTTTAATTTTAGCGAGGTTTTCGTCAATTAATTTGCGAATAGGCGTGCCTTCTTGAAAGTTCTCTTTGGTGGTGCTTTCAATCAGTGCGTAGCCTTTGGCTTTCAGCGGGGCGGGGGCAAAGTCTTCCAGATATTCGGCAAAGGTAAACATAGCGTTAGGCAGACAGTGTTTTTTAATCAAGCCCGGTTTGGCCATATCCATAAAGTCTTTGCCGACGCGGCCCAAGCGGTAGCAGCCCGTGCAGAAAGAGGGCATATGCTTGGCGTCTACGATGGCGTCTATCACTTCGGCCAGGCTGCGCTCGTCGGTAAGCGTGAACTGGCTGCCGTTTTGTTTGTCGTAGGAATAGCCGCCCGGGTTGACGCGTGACGCGGCGGAAATTTGCGATACGCCCAATTCCAGACAGGCGTTGCGCATAGCGGGAGCTTCGCGCGTACTTAAAATGATGCCCGTATACGGCACCGCCAGACGGATAACGGCAACCACTTTTTTAAAGTCGTCGTCGGTCAGCTGATAGGGCGGGTGCAGGCTGAAGTCGGAGCCTTCCGCCGGTTCTATGCGCGGGATGGAAATGGTGTGCGGCCCCACGCCGTAGGTTTTGTCCAAATAGAACGAATGTTCCAGCGTGGCCAAAATTTCGTATTTATAATCGTAAAGCCCCAGCAAAGGCCCGATGCCTACGTCGTTAATGCCGGCTTTGAGGGCGCGGTCCATAGCGTCCAGACGGAACTGATAGTCTTTTTTGGCGCCGGCCAGATGCAGTTTTTCGTAGGTTTCTTTATGATAGGTTTCCTGAAAAAGCTGATAGGTGCCGATGCCGCATTTTTTGAGCTGTTCAAACTCTTCCTGCACCAGCGGGGCGATGTTTACGTTTACGCGGCGGATATTTTGGCCGTTCCAGCGCGTGTCGTAAATGGCTTTAATGCTGTCATACACATATTGCAGCCCGCCGCCGGGGTAAGCTTCGCCCGCCACCATCAAAATGCGTTTGTGGCCCTGCTGCAAAAGGGCGGTAACTTCCTGTTCAATTTCCGCTTTCGTGCTGGCGTGGCGTTTAAGGGCTGTGTTGCTTTTGCGGAAGGCGCAATACACGCATTCGTTGGTGCAAATATTGGAAATATAAAGGGGGGCAAACAAAACAATACGGTTGCCGTAAATGGCTTCTTTGACGTATTTAGCCGCGTCAAAAAGCTGCTGCATCAGTTTCGGGTCGGTAATGTTTAAAAGGACGGCTGCTTCTTCCAGCGAAATTCCTTTGAGTTGTTTGGCTTTTTTTAAAATTTCCGTCACTTCGGAGTCCGTATGGGACTTGGCTTTTTCCAAAGTTCGTTGCAGTTTTTCGTCATCAATAATCATAGTTATATCATAGCACTTTTTAACGCCAAACAGGGCCTTTACCGAGGTAAAGACCCTGTTTTACAAAGCGGCAATTGGTTTAAAGCAGGTTCAACTCTTTACAAAAAAGCTGTGCTTTCTCGCCTTCTGCCGTGCAGGATATATGCCCCGTTTTATACGATTTAAACAGGGTATATTCTTCCCAATTTGACAAGCGGCTGACGGCGGAAATGCCTTCGGGCTGCAGCGTCATCGTGTAGCCGTTGCATTGCAGGGTAAGCGGGGCTTTTTCGTCGCTGATACAGCCGCTGTAACTTTTTAACCACACTTCCGGCCCGCCTTGCGCCGCTTTTAAACGGGCGGGGCGGTTTTTTGCGGCCAAATTTAAGTTGTCAATAATGGCAGAGGCCAGCACCTTATCGCCTATTTTCTGATATTGCGGCAGCACCACCAGCCACAAAAGGCCCGCCACAAATACCAAAGCCAACAGGACGGAAACAACCGTTACCAGCGTTAAGTCGTGGTGTTCGGGTTCTTCGGGGTAATTGTCGGGGTTAAACTCGGTGTCTTTGGCAATTACGACGCTTTTGCTCATTTTGTCGTGCAGGGTTTCTTTGTGTTCGTCAAAGGCGGCAGTAAAAAACCCGAAATAAAAGGTAAGGTTTGTTACCACGCGTGAAAGCAAGCGTTTGGTGGCTTTGCCAAAAGACAGCCGCCGCCCGCGTTTGTCCACCACTTTAAGGCCCATTAAGCGTTTGCCCAAGCTGGCCTGCCAGGGGGAACTTTCCAGCAAGGCATAGTAAAGCCAAATAATGACCAACAACACCAACGATACGGTAAACTCATCCAACAGTTGGGCCAAAATGACAAAAAAGACAACAAAAACGACCACATCAATCATAAAAGCCCAAAAACGTTTCCAAATGCTTACGTACATAAAAAACCTCCCCTTTGCGGGCAAATGATACATACAGTATAGCACACCCGAAGGGGGTTTTGGGGAAAAACAACCCTGTTTTGCGGCCGAAAAAAGCGCAGGCAAACGGATAAAAAAACCCTCCTTGAAGGAGGGTTTTTGAATGTGAGAAATTGTTATTTTCTCATAGGGGCCGGATGAATGAGAAGTTTGAATTTGCAGTGGTGAACGCCGTCTTTGCACAAATTTTTGGGGTCGCGCAGATTGGCGCCGCATTCCGGGCAGGAAACCGTGCAAAGAGGTGCCGTTTTGGAAGGGTTGCAGCGCTGACCCTGCTTTACAATTTTTTCACCGCAATAGATACAATAGTTTTTGATTTTTGATTCGGTCTTTTTGCAGATGTGTTTTACGCCGTGGAAGCGTTCATCAACGGTCAGCTTTTCGCCGCAGAGGGGGCAGTTTTCAGCCGGGGCGGAAGCCGTATCAGCCTGCGTTTTAATTTCTTCGGTGCTGCAAAGCCCCACGGAACCTTGAGCAGGGCAATGCTGATGTGTGGTTTCAATAGATTGCTTGCAATAGAAGCACACGCCATTAGGGCCCGGTTTAACTTCGGGGCAAACGTGTTTTGCACCGTGGAAGCGTTCGTCAACGGTCAGTCTTTCGCCGCAGATAGGGCAGCATTCTTCCGGTGCGGCAGGGGCTTCGGTCTGTGTTTTAATTTCAGTCTCGCTGCAAAGGCCTACGGAGCCTTGGGCAGGGCAATGCTGATGCGTGGTTTCAATAGATTGCTTGCAATAGAAGCATACGCCGCCAGGGCCCGGTTTAACTTCGGGGCAGACGTGTTTTACACCGTGGAAGCGTTCGTCAATGGTCAGTTTTTCGCCGCAAATGGGGCAGTTTTCGGCCGGGGCGGAAGCGGTGTCGGCTTGCGGGGCGGCTTTTTCGGTACTGCAAAGGCCTACGGAGCCTTGGGCCGAACAATGCTGATAGATGTAGCGAATCTTTTCACCGCAGTAAGCACATACGGCAGCCTGGGCCTGATTGTGTTTGCGCGCGGCTTTGGCGGCCTGTTGTTCCAATGCTTTGGTAAATTTAATTTGCGCGGCCGTTTGTGCAAAGGCCGGGGCGGAAACACATACCGCTAAAAGAGCAATTACCATCCATTTTATTTTATTCATCTTATATCCCTTGTTTAGAACTGAAAAATTATCCTTCAGTTATACTGTAAGAAATTTCTGCTTTTTACAAAAGAGTCCTTAGACCTACAACGCCCCATAAAAAAGGCCTATGCGTTTATAGGACTTTTTAGGGATGCCCCCTGTTTTACAGGTGTGCATTGCGCAAAATCGTTTCTATGGTGCGGGTGTTTTCTTCGGACAAATCCATCATAATGGCAATAAAGGCGCTTTCATCCTGCGACAAAGGATGTTGGGCCAAACGCGCCTGAAAAACCTGTTTGAGCAAAATTTCCATTCTGTGCGGGCCGAGAAAATCTACCATAGAATCAGGGAAAATATTTTCTGCCAGCTGTATATCCGAAAAATAAGGTAAAGCCTTTTGCCGTTCAATATATTCCTGCAGCTGCTGGCAGGTTTCTTGCGCTACGACGGCCCGAATGTTAAGCGAACTGAGAATCATTTTGACAATGCTTTTGTTTTGCTGGCTCAACGTTTCAAAAGATTGCAGCAAAACGGTCATTTCTTCTTCGGAAAGAGGCGCCCGCTGCAAGCGGTAAGCCAAATAGGGCTTAATGGCGGGGGTTAGCTGCTGGTAGAGGGTTTCATATTTGGCAAAAGGGTGTTTTAAAAGCACATTTTCCACCGCGTTTTTAAGCAGACCGATGTTGACGTAGGGCACGGGGCTGGCTTGCGTAGCGTATGGCAGGGCCGCTGTTAGGGCTTGATCCAATTGCTGTATTTTTTGACGGGTTTGGGCGTTATCTTGGGCGAAAGCCGGCATAGCCGCCAACGCTAGGAACAGTACGGAAAGCAACGTATTTTTCATACACAAATAAACCTCTTTAGCATAAATGTACTTTTAATATAGAAAAAGTGAGCCTGCCGCGCCAGGGCCTTTAGACCTATTTTTTAAAAGGAAAAAGGCCCATTGTTACGCCGTTAAGGCGGCGGTTTGGGCGCCGGCGGCGCGCAGCAGATCCTGCGGATGTATTTTTAACTGCAAGCCGCGTTTGCCTGCGCTGACATAAATAAAGTCCCACAGAATGCAGTCTTCGTGCACAAACGTAGGGAAATGTTTCTTCATCCCCAGCGGGCTGCAGCCGCCGCGAATGTAGCCGGTAACGGGCATAAGGTCTTTGACGTGCAGCATTTCACAGCTTTTGTTGCCGCTTGCGCGCGCGGCGGCCTTTAAGTCCAGTTCGTCCGCCCCCGGAATAACGCAGACGAAAAAGCCGGTTTTGTCTCCTTTCAGCACCAGCGTTTTGTATACCTGTTGCAAATTTTGTCCCAACGACTGGGCCACGTGCTGGGCGCTGAGGTTTTCTTCGTCCACCTCGTAGGAAATTAATTCATAATGAATGCCCAATTCGTCCAAGTGGCGCGCGGCGTTGGTTTTGTGAATTTTGTCTTTCATAAATAAATTATAAGATTTTCAGAAGGTGTTTTCAGAAAGGCCTTGTATTGTTTTTTTTTTTTGATAAATTTTGCGTATGAGCAAAATTTATCAAAAAAACATTTCTGACGTAAAAAAACTCGTTAAACGCCATTTTGGCGGCTTTACGCTCATTGAACTTTTGGTGGTGGTGCTAATTATTGGCATATTGGCGGCTGTTGCTTTGCCGAGATATGAAAAAGCAGTGCGTAAATCACGTATGATGCATACGCAAATACAGGCTAATAGCATTCGTCGTGCCGCCCAATTGTATCTTATGGCTAACGGAAATTATGCGCAGGTTGCCAGCGATTTTGATGCCGATGTCGGTTTTAGCGAATCTTTCCTTGAAAATGGGCAATTGACGGGAAAATTTGGTAAAGACGTATGGAATGATTTACAGGTCCCTCCTTGTATTTGGCATACACAACACTTTAAAGGGCTGATTACTTGCCGTGTCTGCTACGGCAATAGAGATATACCAGCCTATTGTCAGGTATATAACGAGAAAGATGTAGAATTTTTTGAAAATGTCTTAAATTGGCCCCGCCGCAGTGATGTGGGGGGCGTTGTTGCTTTTAATATTCCTTTGCAATAAAACCAGTTAATACCGGCAATTACAGGGGGCTGTTTAACCTAATTATTTTTGGACAGTTTTTTGTTCGCTTTTGGAGCTGTTTTTATTGATGCAGAGGAGTGCGCGGCGCGGAAGGCGTCCGCCTGTTCCAGTTCGGGCTTTAGGTATTTGCCGGTGTAAGAGGCCGCACAGGCCGCCACGTCGCGCGGGGTGCCTTCGCAGACGATTTGCCCGCCCTTGTCGCCGCCTTCGGGCCCCAGGTCAATCACCCAGTCGGCCGTTTTAATCACGTCCAAATTGTGCTCAATAATCAGCACCGTGTTGCCGCGGTCGGCCAGCCCGTGTAAGACGTTAAGCAGTTTGTCAATATCTGCAAAGTGCAGGCCGGTGGTGGGCTCGTCCAAAATATACAGCGTTCTGCCTGTGCCCTTGCGGGAAAGTTCGTCAGCCAGCTTGACGCGCTGCGCCTCCCCGCCCGAAAGGGTAGTGGCTGCCTGCCCCAGCTTTATGTAGCCCAGCCCCACGTCGTTAAGCGTTTGCAGGTAGCGTTTTATTTTGGGGATGCTGTCAAAAAATTCCAACGCCTGGGACACGCTCATATCCAGCACGTCGGCAATGTTTTTGCCTTTAAAGGTTACCTGCAGGGTGTCTTCGTTAAAGCGTTTGCCGTTGCATTCTTCGCACTTGACGTAAATGTCGGGCAGAAACTGCATTTGAATTTTGAGTATGCCGTCCCCCTGGCATTTTTCGCAGCGGCCGCCCTTAACGTTAAAGGAAAAGCGCCCCGCTTTGTAGCCGCGGCGTTTGGCTTCGGGCATTTGCGCAAACAGTTCGCGGATATGCGTAAAAAGCCCAATATACGTGGCCGGGTTGGAACGCGGCGTTTTGCCGATGGGGGCTTGGTCCACGATAATTACTTTGTCTATATTTTCCAGCCCTTTAATGGTTTTGTGTTCGCCGGGCACGTCTTTAGCGTGATAAAACTTTTGGGCCAAAGCCTTATATAAAATTTGATGCACCAGCGTGCTTTTGCCGCTGCCGGACACGCCGGTTACGCACACCATTTTGCCCAGCGGAATTTTGACGTTGATGTTTTTAAGGTTAAATTGCTTGGCGCCGACAATTTCTATGTATTTGCCGTTGCCCTTGCGCAGTTTGGCGGGGGGCAAAATGCAGCGCCGCCCGTTTAAATAAGAAGCCGTCAAGGAGTTGGGGTCTTGCAAAAACTCTTGCGTCGGCCCTTGCGCTACAACCTGCCCGCCGTGTTCGCCGGCGGCGGGGCCCAGCTCCACCACCCAGTCGGAAGCCAAAATGGTGTCTTTGTCGTGCTCCACGATGATAAGCGTATTGTCCAAATCGCGCAGTTCTTTTAACGTGGCAATCAGGCGGTCATTGTCGCGCGAGTGCAGGCCGATGGTCGGCTCGTCAAGCACGTACAGCACGCCCGTCAAGCCCGAGCCTATTTGCGTGGCCAAGTGAATGCGCTGCGATTCCCCGCCCGAAAGCGTCTGGCTTTTGCGCTCCAGCGTCAGGTAAGAAAGTCCCACGCTGTTTAAAAATTCCAGCCGCGCTTTAATTTCTTTCAGTACGTCTTTGGCGATGATTTTTTCTTTGTCGTCCAGCTGCAAGTTGTTAAAGAAAGCCATCGCTTCCGACACTTGCATCGCGCAAATTTGCGCAATGTTTTTGCCGCCCACATATACGGCCAAGGCTTCGGGTTTTAAGCGTTTGCCCTGGCAGACGGGGCAGGTGATTTCGCGCATAAAGCGGTTGTACACTTCCTCTTTTACAAACTCGCTTTCGCTTTCGTCGTGGCGGCGTCTGAGGTTGGTAATTACGCCTTCAAAATGTTGGTCCGTGCCGGAAATGACCGACGTATAATGCGCCTCGCCCGAGCCGTAAAGCAGCAAATCGCGCTGGGCTTTGGAAAGCTTGTTCCAAGGCGTGTTCATATTGATTTTGGCGTGGCGGCACACCTGTTTTAAAATGTCGTAATAATAGCCGCTCCAAGACGTTTTCCAGCGGTGGGTGCGGGTGGTGACGGGGTTGTCCCACGCGGCGATGGCACCCTGATTGATGGAAAGCGTCGGGTCGGGCACGACCAAATCTTCGGCAATTTGAATTTTAATGCCCAGTCCGTTGCATTCGGGGCAGGCCCCGTAAGGGGAGTTGAAAGAAAACAGCCTCGGCTCCAGTTCCGAAAACCCGATGCCGCAGTGCGCGCAGGCATTGCTTTCGCTGTAGGTAAACTCCTGCGGTTTTTGGCCTTCCGTTTCCTGCACGGTCACCAGCCCCTTGGAATATTTCAGCGCCAGTTCCAAAGATTCCACAATGCGTTCGCGTTCAAATTCGTCTACATAAATTTCGTCGGCCATCAGTTCAATGGTGTGTTTTTTGTAGCGTTCCAGCACGGGGGGAGTGTCCAAAGAGCACAGCGTGCCGTCCACGCGCACTTTTACAAAACCCTCTTTTTTCAGTTTGGCGAAAAGTTCTTCATACGTGCCGGCGCGGCCGCGCACAATGGGGGAAAAAATATACACGTTTTTGTCGGCAAATTTCTTTAAAATATCGGCCGTAATGCCCTGTACGGACCAGCTTTCCACCGGCCGCCCGCACTGGGGGCAGTGGCGTTTGCCGATGCGCGCAAACAACAGACGCAGATAATCGTAAATTTCCGTTACCGTGGCCACGGTGGAGCGGGGGTTTTTGGACGGGTTGCGCTGCTCAATGGAAATGGCCGGCGACAAACCGGAAATGTGTTCCACGTCCGGTTTTTCCATCAGTTCCAAAAATTGTCTTGCATAGGCGGACATACTTTCCACATAGCGGCGCTGCCCTTCGGCGTAAATGGTGTCAAACGCCAGCGAGCTTTTGCCGCTGCCGGAAAGACCGGTTACCACCACCATTTTGTCTTTGGGTATTTCTACCGTAACGTTTTTAAGATTGTGCCCTTTGGCCCCGATTACTTTAATGCTTTTCATATAAATAAAAATTCCTTTTGCTCCGCAGCCTGCGGAAACGTGTTTTTTGCTGTAAAATATCTGTATAAATTATATAATTTATAAAACCTGCCGCGTCTTTCAACGCGTGCGGGGCGGAAGCCGGGTGTCCGCTGCGGCACACCCCGAAAGAAAAAGACGTTTTGCCTGCGGGCCGGGCTTCTTTTTCTTTTGCAATATAACGCGTATCCTGCCGCTTGCAAGCGGCGGCAACGGAAAACAAAATGAAAAAAAGCGTCAAGTTTTTAGTCTATTCGTTGGGCATTATCCTGTCGGTGGGTATTATTGCTTTGCTGGTGTATCAGGGTAAAGACAGCATTGTCAAAATTTGGCAGGAAGTAAAAATAAAATATTTGTTTCTCTCCATTTTGTCCTCCGTGCTGATTTATGTGGCTATGGGGATGAGCCTGTACGAAGTGCTGCGCATTATGGGCCGGCGCATTAACAAAGGCGCGGCCATCGGCATAGCGCTGGTGTCCACCACGGTCAATTACGTGGTGTCTTCGTTGGGGGTGAGCGGGTTTGCCTTGCGCGCGCATTTGCTCAACCGTCGCCGCGTGCCCTTTGGTATGTGCGTGACGGCCAGCATTGTTATCAGCGTGCTGTTGTATTTTGTGCTGGCCATTATTATTCTGCAGGGGTCGGTGCTGATGCTGTTTAACTCGTCGGCTACGACAATGCAGATTGTCAAAAACTTTTTGCTCATCATCATTATGTGCGCCGTATGTGCTTTTATTACGGCGTTTTTGTTTAACAACGAATGGCGCTCCAAATGGGTGCGCAAAATTTTCCGTTGGCTCAATAAATTTTTGTTCCACGTGTTCCGCGCGCTGATTCCCAAAGGCCGCTATGACGACTTTGTGGACCAGCTGGACGAAGGCATTGATTTAATTCACAAGAAAAAGAAAAAACTGACTTGGACCATCGTCTATGTATGTATGGACTGGCTGTTTACCATTTTGGTGCTGTATTTTGCTTTCCGCGCCGTGGGGGTGCATATTTCGGCGGGCAGTTTGGTGGCGGGATTTGCCGTGGGGATGGTGACTACGCTTATTCCGGTGCTGCCGGGCGGCTTGGGCGCGATGGAGCTGGCTATGACGGCCGTGTTTGCCCAAATGGGTATAGACTGGGACGCGGCGCTGATGGCCACGCTTATTTACCGCGTGGTGTATTACATTTTGCCCGGCATCGTGAGTATTTTTATTTATTGGGGGCTGCAGCTTTCCGAAACGCCCAGCCGGTCCAAAAAATTAAAAGAGGTCACTTTTTATGAAGGAAAGAATTGACGAATGGGTGCCCAAAACGGCCCCGAGCTCTTTTGTGCATAAAACCGCCGTGGTATGCGGCAATGTAACGCTGGGGGAAAAGGTGTCCGTTTGGCCCGGCGCGGTGCTGCGCGGCGACATTGCCGAAATCTTCGTAGGCGAAAACAGCAATATTCAGGATAATGCCTGCGTGCACGTAAATTACAACTGTCCGGCTGTTATCGGCAAAGGGGTCAGCGTGGGGCACGGGGCAATTATTCACGGCAGCAAAATAGGCGACAATTGCCTTATCGGTATGAATGCCGTGGTGCTGGAAAGCGAAATAGGCCCCAACTGCCTTATCGGCGCGGGGGCCGTGGTAACGGCGGGGAAAAACATTCCCGCGGGGTCTTTGGTAATGGGTGTGCCCGCCAAAGTGGTGCGCGAGTTGAGCGAAGACGAGATAAACGGCATTTTGCAAAACGCGCACGAATATACGCGTTTGGCCAAAAAATTTAAAGACGCGGCGGAAGAAATCGGATGAAAAAAGTAGTTTTGATAGAAGATTCCAAAACATTGGCCGGCGCCCTTGTCGGGGTGCTGGAGCTGGAAGGCCTGCAAACCGTTTGGGCCGCCGACGGCGTACAGGGCGTAGCGGCGGTGCGTCGGGAAAAACCGGATTTGGTTCTGTTAGATTTAATGCTGCCCAAACTGAGCGGTTTTGAAGTGTGCAAAATGCTCAAAACAGGGGAAGCGACCTGGCGCATTCCCGTGGTAATAATGTCTACGCTTACCGACAGCGAAAGCAAACTGCGCGCGCAGGAAGCCGGAGCCGATTATTTTATCGGCAAGCCCTATGACCTGGCTGCCACCGTGGCCGAAATTAAAAAATATTTAAAAATTTAGCCGCCTACGGGGCGGTTTTTCCGTACAAGAGGAGAAATAAATGCCCGCTAAAAAAATAAATACCCAAACGCTGCAAGCTTGGCTGGACGAAAAGCCTTCCAAGGTGTTGGCCGCCTTAAAAAACAAAAAGAATTTGGACGCTTCGGCCCTGTTCCTTTTGGGGGAAGCCCACCGTTTGCTCGGGTCTTTTCAGCCGGCGATAGAAACCTATGCGCAGGCGCTTAAAAGCACCTTGAATGCGGAAGAACGGATGGATATTTTGCTGGCGATGGCGGCGTGCTACCGCACGCTGGGGGTGTCTTCGGCGGCGTATGAATTGGCGGAAGACGCTTTTAAAATGGCGCAGGAAATGGAATATGACGAATATCTCGTGCGCGCTATGCAGGAAATGGGTATGGCGCTGCGCGCGTGGGGCCGCCTGGACGAAGCATTGGACCTGCTGGACGCCGTATTGGCCGCTTATACCCAGCAGAAAGATTTTGCGGGGATGAGTTTTATTTGCTGGGCCAAGGGGGGCATTTTTCGCCTGCAGGGGCATTTGCAGGAAGGCATCGCCCAGTTTAAACTGGCTGTTAAATACGCCAAAAAAGCAGGAGATGACATTAATTTGGCCTACGGTTACTGCGGCTTGGCGGGCATCAGCCGCATTGCCGGCAAAATTGACGACTGCGTAAAAAACTATAAACTGGCCGAAAAAATTTTTAATAAGACAGAAGACCTTTTCGGCAAGGCTTACACCAACTGCGGTATGGCCAACGGCCTGCGCCAGCAGGGCAAATATGACGAAGCCCTGCGCCATTACAATAAAGCCGATGCCTTGTACAGCGGCATTGGCGACAAGGTGGACCTGGGCTTTGTAAAATGGGGCCGTGCCGACATTTTAAAACGCCGCAATAAACTGCCGCAAGCGTTGGCCGATTTGCAGGCCGCGCGTGAACTGTTTGACAATTCCGACGAAATACGCGGCCAGATTCTGACCAAACTGGCCTTGGGACAGGTGCTCTATGCGCTGGGCCGCGTGGAAGAAGCCGAAACCCTGTATGAAGAAGGCGTCAAACAGGCTAAGGCGGAAGGCTTGCATACGTATTTGGAAAGCTTTACCTGAGGATGTTTTTATCACTAGGATAACCCGCACCTTAAAAAGGCGCGGGTTTTTTGTTCTTTAACAAAAACTAACACAAAAAAAGCCCCGCGTTAAAAGCGGGGCTTTGTAATCAAAATGCGATTATTTGCTTGCGTTTTTCTGACGGGCTTTTAAGTCCGCCTGTTCCAGCGCTTTGGCCAAAGAATCGGTGTTTTCGCGCAGTTGTTCTTTTAACGGCAGTTTTTTGTTGGAATCTTTGGAAAGCAGATTAACCAACCCTTCTGCACTGCGCATAGCGGCGCCTTCACGCCCGCCGGGACCGTACTTGGCCGCATTGGTGGCAGCCGTTTGGGCGGCTTTCAGGCAGCCTTTGCCAAAAGAGCAAAAGCTCTGCCAGCATTTTTGGCCGATTTTGCAGACCGTATCCAACGCATAGTCAGAAGAATAGACCATATTCATTTCGCGGCCGGGGATGCGGAAGTCCGCCTTGGTGCTGGCTTGTTTTGTTTCCTGCACCTGTTTGGGCTGTTCTTTTTGGGCTTCTTGCTCTTTGGGCTGCTTTTCTTTTTGCCAGGCGGAAGCAGCCGTAGCAATAGCCTTGCGTTCGTGGCGCGTCAGGAACTGCGCCTGGGCCGATTGTGCGGCGACCGTAACGGCTAATACACAAGTCAGACCGAGTACTGCATTCTTCAGGTTCATTTTTTTCTCCCTATGAGTAGTTTTAAATACTTTTTTTATTCTATAAAAAATACACGAGAACAAAAAGGTTTTTTAGACCTATGCCAAGGCCCAATTTGGACCTATTTTTTTGTGGGCCCTTTCGGGGCCTTTTTTCACACGGAGGGGGATATTTTCGTATAATGAAAGAAATCAGTAAACGGAGCAAATATGATTATACCTACCATTATTGAAAAAAACGTCGGTTACGATATTTTTTCCCGTTTGTTAAAAGACCGCATTATTTTTGTCGGCGGACGGGAAGGGGAAGTGGATACCGCCAGCGCCAATATGATTATTGCGCAGCTACTGTATTTGGATGCGGAAGATTCCCAGCGGGAAATAAACCTCTACATCAATTCCCCGGGCGGAATGGTAACGGCGGGTTTGGCCATTTACGACACGATGCAGTTTATTAAAGCCCCCATTACCACTATTTGTATGGGGCAGGCGATGAGCTTTGGCGCCGTATTGCTGGCAGCCGGTTCCAAGGGGCGGCGTTATGCTTTGCCGCACGCGCGCATTATGATTCACCAACCCTTAATTTGGGGGGGCGGCATTTCCGGCCAAGTGACGGATATTGAAATTGAAACGCGCGAACTGAAAGACAATAAAGAACATTTGTTGGATATTTTGGCCAAACATACGGGCCAGCCCAAAGAAAAAATTCGTCAGGACAGCGAACGCAACTATTATCTGTCTGCCGAAGAAGCCAAAGCCTACGGCATTATTGACGAAGTGCTGCAGCTGCGCGACAAATAACGTCTTTTGCAAAAAGAAAACCCCGGGTAAAAAGCCCGGGGTTTTTATATGTTTTTTAAAGACTATTCTTCCTGCGGCAGCATGTCCTGCAGCATTTGCATACTTTCATTCATCAGAATTTCCGCCACGCCTTCGTCAATTTTGCCGCTCATCATTGCGTGCATTAAAGAGGTAGTGGAAGCAAACATAGCGGCCACGTCCCAACGGGTCGGCGCGGGGTAAAGGTTTTGGTTGGCCACTATTTTGCGTGCCAGCGTTTCGTTGGCTTTCATCAGTTCTTCTTCCACGTCGGTAATGGAGGTTTTTACTTTATTGATAATGGCGGGAATGGTAACATCGAGCAGCTGCAGAATTTCTTTGTCCTGTTCCGTCAGGCTGTTGGTATAGGTATGCGCGTCTATGGTTTGCAGACCGGCAGCAAACGCCTGCTGCAGCAGGTAAATTTCTTCGTCGGACACTTCCGGCACGTCGGTTTGCTGGTCAATATACATAGCCGCTTCGCGCGAGCTGTCGGCATAACATAGTGCATTGGCGCCCGGGACGGCTGCGAACATCAGGGTAAAAAGAGAAAGAACAACACTAAAAAAACCGGCTTTTTTCATACATCCTCCTGTAAGTTTAACTTACTTACAGATTAGTGTTTCTTGATAGGCTTCACAAGGGACTTTGGGCCTAACAGCGCTATTTTTTAAGACCTATTTGTTTTTTGGGCCTTATGTTTCCAACCTGCCGAACCCGTCTAGTGTACAAGGAAGAAACGAGCGTCTGTCTGCTCAAAGTTAGCACTCAAATAAATAACTTGCTAATTTTAAAATAATTTGTTATACTTTTCTAAACTGGCTCAAGGCGCCTTGTTTTGCGTCGGGAGAGCAGCCCCCTTTAAACGGAGAGTATTATGGAAGAAACAATGAAAAGAACTCTTTCCCTGCCAAAAGTAGTGCCGGCAGTGGCGATACGGGACGTGGTTATGTTCCCGGGGATGTCTTTGCCGCTTTCGGTAGACCGGGAAAAGTCTATCGTGGCCATTGATTTGGCCCTGGAAGCGCCGGGTAAATATGTGTTGGCCCTTTCTCAAAAAGTGGCTGAAACAGAAGACCCTAAAGAAAGCGATATCTATCATTTCGGGGTACTGAGCGAAATTACGCAGTCTTTAAAAATGCCGGACGGCTCTATTAAGGTGTTTTTGCAAGGCTTGGTGCGCGCCAAGGTGGAAAAACTGGAGCTTAACCCGCTTACAAACGCCTGGTTTGCCACGGTGGACTATATAGAGGAAAAAGAAGATAACAGCCCCGTGGTGCAGGCCTTAATGCGCAAAGTGCTTGACGAGTTTGACCACTATGCACGCGTTTCGCGGCGTATTGCGGTGGAGGGGGTATCCTTCCTGCGCCAGATAGAAGACCCGTCCAAGCTGGCCGACACCATTGCTTCCAATATGGTGGTAAAAACGGAGCAACGCCAGAAAATTTTGGAAGCAACCGACGTAAAAGAGCGGTTGGAAAAAATCTTAAAGCTCATCACCAGCGAAGTGGAAATTTTGGGTTTGGAAGAAAAAATTCACTCCAAGGTGCGCGCTCAGATTGAGAAAAACCAAAAAGAATATTATCTCAATGAGCAAATGAAGGCCATTCAAAAGGAACTGAGCCAAAAGGACGATTTCCAAAAAGAGCTGGACGCCATCCGCGCCAAAATCAAGAAAAACGGTTTGCCCCCTGCCGCCAAAGAAGCGGCCGAAAAAGAAGTGGACCGTTTGCAAAAAATGGCGCCGTTTTCGCCGGAGGCGACGGTGTCACGCACGTATTTGGACTGGCTGGTCAATATGCCTTGGAACATTACTACACAGGACGTGCTGGATATTGCCGCTGCCAAAAAGGTGCTTGACGACGATCACTTTGGCCTGGACAAACCCAAAGAACGTATTTTGGAATATATTGCCGTGAGCAAACTGACCGAAGGACTGCGCGGGCCGGTGCTGTGCTTTGTGGGGCCTCCGGGCGTGGGTAAGACGTCTTTGGCCAAGTCCATCGCACGGGCAATCGGACGCAAATTTGTGCGTATGTCTTTGGGCGGCGTGCGTGACGAAAGCGAAATTCGCGGCCACCGCAGAACCTATATCGGTTCTATGCCCGGGCGCATTATTCAGGGCATCAGCAAGGCCAAAAGCTCCAACCCCGTTTTTCTGCTGGACGAAATAGACAAAATGGGTTCGGACTGGCGCGGCGACCCCGCAGCCGCTTTGCTGGAACTGTTAGACCCCGAGCAGAATAAAGACTTTGTGGATCACTTTTTGGACGTGCCTTACGACGTGTCCAAAGTGATGTTTATTACCACGGCCAACACGCTTTCGGGCATACCCAATACGCTGCGCGACCGTTTGGAAATTATTGATTTTTCCGGCTACACCGATTATGAAAAACACGAAATAGCCGATCACTATTTAATTCCCAAACAGATGAAACAGCACGGCCTGAAAGAAGGCGCCTTGGAAATTACCAAAGAAGCCGTCGCCCTGATTATGCGCGAATACGTGCGTGAGGCCGGCGTGCGCAATTTGGAGCGTGAAATCGGCAGTTTGTGCCGCAAAGCCGCCAAGATGTATGTGGAAAACGGCGGCAAAAAAATCACCGTGACCGACAAAAACCTGCACGAGTTTTTGGGTGTGCCGAAATATTCCAATTTCGCCACCGAAGAAAACGGCGTGGGCATTGCCACCGGTTTGGCCTGGACCAGCGTGGGCGGAGAGACGCTGTCTATTGAAGCGGCCAAAATACCGGGCAAAGGCCAGCTGATTTTGACGGGTATGCTGGGCAATGTGATGAAAGAGTCCGTGCGTGCCGCGCTGACGTATGCGCGCAGCCGCGGCTTTGGCAAAGGCGTCAACTTTGAGCATACGGACTTTCATATTCACTTCCCCGAAGGTGCCGTGCCCAAAGACGGGCCGTCGGCCGGTATTACTATTACTACAGCCTTGATCAGCCTGCTTTCCGGCTTGCCGGTAAAGAAAAAACTGGCTATGACCGGTGAGGTAACCATTACGGGCCGTGTGCTGCCGGTGGGGGGAATAAAAGAAAAATTCCTTGCTGCGTACCGTGAGGGGGTAAAGACCATTCTTTTTCCGCATACCAACGAAAAAGACGTAGCCGAACTGCCCGAAAAAGTGCGCAAAGAGCTGACGCTTATCCCTGTCAAGCATATGGACGAAGTGCTGCCGCTTGCGTTGGAGGGTTACAAAGCCGCCAAGAAAGGCAGAAAAAGCACAGCCAAGACGGCGGCCAAAAAGACGTCTTCTAAAACGCGTGCCAAAGCGACGATGAAAACCGTGCGTAAAGCCCAGGCTAAGACAGCCAAAAAACAGACGGCCCGGGCTGCTGCCAAAAAGGGTAAGTCCGCTCGGGGCAAAACAACGGGGCGCAAGCACCGCTGAAAATTTAAAAAACCCGCGTTTGACGCGGGTTTTTTAGTGTATATTAAGTGTTTCATAAAGAAAGTGAAAAGGTATTGATTTGTGAAAATGTAAGACCTATACTATAAATAGACGTTTTTTATTAACGAGGACGGGAATTTTATGAAAAAATGTCTTTTTGCCCTTTTGAGTTTTATGGCTGCCGCGCCGTTTGCTGTGGCAGACAATATTAAAATGGTGACGTATTTCCCGGTGCCTTATGCCTCATATGGGGACTTGGGTGTAACCGGCACGTGCGACGTGGGATTATTAGGCAATTGTACGTTGGACGCGGGGGAGAAGCTGTCGGTTTATAAATTGTCTTCCGATTCACGCGCGTTAAATACGGGCAGTTTAATTGCCAATAGAGGCGTCTTGGCGTTAAATTCGTCCAAATCATCTTCGGAAATTGGCACGGATACTTTATTCAGCCGTCGTTCGGGTGGAGCGCAAGTAGTAGCGCCGGGCGTGCTGGAATTTGCACACGATTTGACGGTGGATACGATAGAGGGAGCAACCATACAATCTGCCGAAGCGACCAAACGAGCCGATATGACAGATTTGTATTTGTTTAGTCCCGCTTCGGGCCGCCGCTTTCCCGCCTGCGACGCGACCAATAACAAAATGGAATGGAGCCAATTGACGATAAATGGCGGTAAAGGTGTCTTTTTGGTCTGCGGCGAAGGGGAAAAAATTGAACTCGCTTGTTCTGGCAATAGTTCAGAGCCCTGCGGCTGTAATAATGCGGGAGTCAGAACCCGTGAGTGCAATACTTCTACAGGTAACTGGGGTGCTTGGAGCTCCTGCAGTATAGATGATTGCGGTTGCAGCGACAGAACTTATAAACTGGCCCATAAGAGTGAATGCTGTATTGGCCAACCTTATACAGATGCGGATTGTTATTCTTGGACTCTGTATTGGAGACAAGGTAGTGTTGGGGACAGATGGGGTTCCGATTGTTCCACTCGGTGGGAAAGTTCAGGAACAACGGTTTCTAAATGTGAAGACTATACGGAAAATGATTGTTCGTCTAATCCGTTAGCAAAGACATCTTCTTCTTTTTCCATTTGCCAAGATGAATTGCGCGACGGATATTATAGTGTGGGAGATAGTTGTCTGATGGTGCCTTATGAATGGGTCTGTGAAGCTAAGGCTTTGTTTTGATTTATCTTCCAAATTATTCAGAAAGAGCAATTTCGCAAGGAATTGCTCTTCTTTTGTGTTTTTATATGTTATATTGATTTCTTAAGAATTATGACCTATACTATAAATAGACGTGTTTTATTAACGAGGACGGGGATTTTATGAAAAAAATTCTTTTTGCCCTTTTGGGTTTTATGGCTGCCGCGCCGTTTGCTGTGGCAGACAATATTAAAATGGTGACGTATTTTCCGGTGCCTTATGCCTCGTACGGGGACTTGGGTGTAACCGGCACGTGCGACGTGGGGTTATTGGGCAATTGTACGTTGGACGCGGGGGAGAAACTGTCGGTTTATAAATTGTCTTCCGATTCACGCGCGTTAAACACGGGCAGTTTAATTGCCAATAGAGGCGTCTTGGCGTTAAATTCGTCCAAATCATCTTCGGAAATTGGCACGGATACTTTATTCAGCCGTCGTTCGGGTGGAGCGCAAGTAGTAGCGCCGGGCGTGCTGGAATTTGCACACGATTTGACGGTGGATACGATAGAGGGAGCAACCATACAATCTGCCGAAGCGACCAAACGAGCCGATATGACAGATTTGTATTTGTTTAGTCCCGCTTCGGGCCGCCGCTTTCCCGCCTGCGACGCGACCAATAACAAAATGGAATGGAGCCAATTGACGATAAATGGCGATAAAGGTGTCTTTTTGGTTTGCGGCGAAGGGGTCTCGGCGTGTCAACCGAGTTACGGAACTATCCGGACAGGATACGGTTCAGATGTAACGGAAACGTGTCCTGTATCCAATAAAAATGCACTTTACAACTGCAGTAACGGGTTTTCTGGCACGTGTATGGATATTACCAGAGTGCTGCAAGCTAAGTTTTCTTATTCCGGCCAAGGATACACGGCTGACAGTTCTGTTAAAGATACCTGTGACGGAAACAGAGAAGCCAAATTTTCAACCAGTCCGTCTGTTTGCCCCGCGGAAACGTGTATTGATGTGTATCCGGATACATCTTCCTCTTCTTCCAATAACTCTATCAGCGCAGAATTATCGTTTACGTGGTCTTGCCCTGCCGGTGCCGGTCGTTATGAATATAATGGGCCGGAAGCTCTTAGACCGGGTGTTATTGTTAACAATGTAAAAGTACTTTATAACCAGAATATAACCACCGGTGTGGATAGTATGGCCGATCGCTACTGTGCTATGTATGGCACAGGAAGCATAAATACTATAATTCTGGTAGAAGGCAGTTCGATATCCAGTTTAGGCTGCAGCGAGGCTATACAGCGCGGATTTTACAGACAAATTTCGTGTGAAAAAAGCGAAACTAAATATTTCTATCAGCCAGGAACCTGCCAAGAAACCGTTCAGTATAGGGAAGTTACTTGCTGCGGTTAAACTGGAATTAAATCAAATTAAATAAAACCCTTCGTCAAAGACGAAGGGTTTTATAGTTATTTAATCAGTTTCCCTACAGTAATGGCGGAAAAATTTTTCACAATAATCAATAAATACTAAAACTAAGAAATATCAATCAATTCAAACATCTTGCACAAAAAGTGTATGGGGCCAAGAAGGATCATTAAAAATACATTGCTTTTCTGTCATTTATCATTTATACTATATTTGAAACAACTTTTTTGTACAGGAAGGAATTTTATGAAAAAAATTCTTTTTGCCCTTTTGGGTTTTATGGCTGCCGCGCCGTTTGCTGTGGCAGACAATATTAAAATGGTGACGTATTTTCCGGTGCCTTATGCCTCATACGGGGACTTAGGTGTAACCGGCACGTGCGACGTGGGATTATTAGGCAATTGTACGTTGGACGCGGGGGAGAAACTGTCGGTTTATAAATTGTCTTCCGATTCACGCGCGTTAAATACGGGCAATTTAATTGTTAGCAGAGGCGTCTTGGCGTTGAATTCGTCCAAATCGTCTTCGGAAATTGCCACGGATACTTTATTCAGCCGTCGTTCGGGTGGAGCGCAAGTAGTAGCGCCGGGCGTGCTGGAATTTGCACACGATTTGACGGTGGATACGATAGAGGGAGCAACCATACAATCTGCCGAAGCGACCAAACGAGCCGATATGACAGATTTGTATTTGTTTAGTCCCGCTTCGGGCCGCCGCTTTCCCGCCTGTGACGCGACCAATAACAAAATGGAATGGAGCCAATTGACGATAAATGGCGGTAAAGGCGTCTTTTTAGTCTGCGGCGAAGGGGAGAAAGCGACAATTCCTTGTTCTGGCCTAAGCTCAGAGTCTTGTGGTTGTAATAATGCTGGCGTAAGAACCCGTAAATGTGATACTTCTACAGGGAAATGGGGTGCTTGGAGTGCCTGCAGTATAGATGACTGCAGTTGCAGTGACAGAACTTATAAGCTGGCTCATAAGAGTGAATGCTGTCCCAATACTTCTACTTCTGATGCCGATTGTTGGTACTGGGACTGGGAAATAGAATATGTCGGTGGAGGATCTTGTTACGGGAATGGTTGTGGATCTTCTATGGACTCTTGCCAAGGCTCTTGTGTTGAAGGAGATCGCTGTGCAATAGTGGATGCTGGTTTTGATACCGTAGATGAATACCAGGGCTCTTGTGAACCTTTTAAAAACGGTTGGTAAAACCTATATTCTTATTTATAACTATCCAGAACAAAAGACTCTCTTTTATGGCAAAAGAGAGTCTTTTGTTAATTTAAACTAATAAGATAGAAATATTTGAGTTTTTAGTGTCACTTGCCGTAAGAATACAAATAAAATTTATCTCGTTTCTATGGAAATCGTTTCATTTTAAATGCGGAAAATCTTATTTTTTTGCTCTATGAAAAAACTTCTGTGTGCTAAATGAGTATAGTGAATTCCCAAAATAAAAAGCCCTGGCTACGCAGGGCTTTTTACGAAAGATAAGATTTTACGGTCTGATTTTGTCCATCATTCGCGGGAAGGGAATCGTCTCGCGTACGTGCTGCAAACCGCATACCCAGCGCACCATACGCTCAATGCCCATACCAAAGCCGGAATGCGGTACGCTGCCGTATTTGCGCAAGTCCAAATACCAGTCGTAGCCGGCAGGGTCTAACCCGCTTTCTTTCATACGGCGCACCATCGTGTCGTAGTCGTCTTCTCTCTGGCTGCCGCCGATAATCTCACCCGCGCCTTCGGGGCCGATAACGTCCACCGCAAGCACTACATCGGGGTTTTGCGGGTCTTGCTTCATATAAAAAGCCTTGATGGCTGTAGGATAACGGTGAATCATAATAGGCGTGTCATAATCTTCGCCCAGCAGGGTTTCCTCATCGCCGCCGATATCGCCGCCCCAAGGGGTGTTATTGCCTTTCTTATGCAAAATTTCAATGGCGTCCGTATAGGCTATGCGGGGGAATTTCTTTTCCACGGTAGCTTGCAGTTTGGTCGTATCGCGGCCTAAAATTTTTAATTCTTCGGCGCGGTTTTTAAGCACTTGGCCTACAAGGTATTTAATGAAGTCTTCGGCCAAGTCCATATTATCGTCCAAATCGTTATAGGCCACTTCCGGCTCCACCATCCAAAACTCCGTCAGGTGGCGGCGGGTTTTGCTTTTTTCGGCACGGAAGGTGGGCCCGAAGCAGTACGTACGCCCCAAGGCCATAGCAGAGGCTTCCGCATACAGTTGGCCGCTTTGGGTTAAAAAGGCTTTTTCGCCAAAATAATCGGTTTCAAAAAGCGTGCTGGTACCTTCGCAGGCGGCCGGTGTTAAAATGGGGGAGTCTGCCAGCACAAAACCGTTGTTGTGCAAATATTCGCGAATGGCAAAAATAATTTCGTCGCGAATTTTTAAAATGGCGTTTTGTTTAAGCGAACGCAGCCACAAATGACGGTTATGCATCAAAAATTCGGGGCCGTGTTCTTTGGGGGAAATGGGATAATCTTTGGCCATTTGCACCACTTGCAAGTCTTTCACGCCCATTTCAAAACCCAGCGGGGAGCGTTTGTCCTCGCGGATAGTGCCCGTTACGATAATGGAAGATTCCTGGGTCAGTTTGTCTCCCAATTCAAAAAGTTCCGGCGATACCTCGCCTTTAAACATCACGCATTGAATAATGCCGCTTCCGTCGCGCAGTTGCAAAAAGTGCAGCTTGCCGCTGGAGCGCTTATTATAGAGCCAACCCTTTAAGGTAATTTCTTGCCCGACGTATTTGCCTACGTCGCTGACTCTTATTTTGCTGGACATAGTTCTTCCTCTTTAAAAAATAGAGATATGTATATTGTAGCTTTTCCGCCGGTTTGCTTCAACGTTGTTTGGCTGCAAGCACTGGAAGGCCTTGCATTGTTTTTTTTTTTTGATAAATTTTGCCTATGAGCAAAATTTATCAAAAAAACATTTCTTTCAATATTATTCCCGCCAAGGGCAAATTTGGCGGCTTTACGCTGATAGAACTTTTGGTAGTAGTGTTGATTATCGGCATTTTGGCCGCTATTGCTTTGCCGCAATATCAGATGTCTGTTTATAAAACGCGTTTTAATACAGTGCGTTCGTGGGTACATTCCATACGTAATGCCCAAGAAGTGTATTATATGGCTAATGGGAAATATGCAGATGATATTAGAGATTTGGATATACAATTCCCAAATGGATGCATATATATTGCAAACTCTTCTTATTCCTATGATACTTTGGATTGTCCTGATGCCCGATTAGATGTGTCTAGAAGTTATCACGGTATAATCGCCACAGTTAAAAAATGTCCAAAGTATGCTCCCGGCTGTGCTACGTATGTAGAGCCTTATACAGTCCCTTATCGCGAAGGAGTGGGAGAAGGAGTTATGGGGTTTTCTCCTAATTGCCGTGCTTCTGCCGCAGGCGGCGTTCCTGAAGAAGCTTTGGCTTATGCCAAAAAGGTATGTTTGTCTTTAGGCGGAACCGAATCAGTCAACAAATCAGGTTGGTATTATCTGCCGTAGGATACACGATAAAGAAAGAGTTTTTCTTTTTGTTTTAGGATATGCTATAATAAATAAGTCGTCAAGAACAGCGAACCGTTTTTGGGCGTGTAGCTCAGCTTGGGAGAGCGCCTCGTTCGCAACGAGGAGGTCGTCGGTTCGATCCCGATCACGTCCACCATTTAGAAACCACGTCAAAGCGTGGTTTTTTTGTTTAACGAGGCGCTTGCTTCCGAGGGTGCCGAAAGGGCGCTCGGAGCGATCCTTTTTGTGTCCACCATTTAGAAACCACGTCAAAGCGTGGTTTTTTTGTGTTTAATGAGGCGCTTGCTTCCGAGGGTGCCGACACCTAAGTTTTTGTATGCGCTAAATAATTGCGCCACATAGCCTACTTTTCAAAAACTCTATCTGCGTTTATCCGTACCAAAAAGTAATTTTTTTGCCGTTTACGGCTATTTATCCTTCTCTCAAAATGCTAAAATAACTCTGTATGAGCAAACTAGTCAGAGGCTTTCGGGACATTTTTGAGCCCCAATCTAATTTATTTACCGAGCTGGAAAACTGCGCCCGCGGCGTGCTGCGCCGCTACGGGTTTGGCGAGCTTCGTTTGCCGACGGTAGAACAAAAAGAACTTTTTGTTAAATCCACCGGCGAAACGACCGACATCGTCCAAAAAGAAATGTACACCTTTGAAGACGCCGGCCACCGCCAATTGGCCATCCGCCCCGAGGGCACCCCGGGCGTAGTGCGCGCGTATTTGGAAAACAATTTTACGCAGGCCGCCCCGGTGCAAAAGTTTTATTATATCGGCAATATGTTCCGTGCCGAACGCCCGCAGGCGGGCCGCTACCGCGAGTTTGAGCAAATCGGGGCCGAGTCTATCGGCAATTCCGCTCCGGCGGCCGATGCGGAAATGATTTTGATGCTTAAAGACATTGTGTCCGCCTTCGGCGCCAAAAATTACAGCGTTAAAATCAACAGCTTGGGCTGCGACAAATGCCGCCCGCTTTACCGCCAAACGCTGATTGACTTTTTGTCCAAAGAAAAAGACACCCTTTGCGAAAATTGCAAAACCCGTCTGGAAAAAAACCCGTTGCGCGTGCTGGACTGCAAAATAGACGGTCCGCGCTTTGCCGGCCGTGTGCCGACGATGAAGCTCTGCCCCGAATGCCAAGCCCACTTTGACGAAGTGCAGCGCCTGCTGAAAGGCAAGATAGATTTTATCGTAGACCCTATGCTGGTGCGCGGGCTGGACTATTACAGCCGCACCGTGTTTGAGTTTCAGGCCGGCGATACCTCCCAAAACGCCATTGCCGCCGGCGGCCGTTATGACGGTCTGATTAAAAGTATGGGCGGCCCCGCCACCCCGGCTGTGGGCTGGGCGATGGGCGTGGAGCGTGTGATTGCTTCGCGCGGGGAAGCGCCCGTGCAAAAAGAAAAGAGCGTCTTTGTGGCTTCTTTGGGCCCTTCCTGCAATGAAACCGCCTTCAATTTGATGCAAGATTTGCGTCAGGCCGGCGTGCGCACGGAAGGGGGGCTTTTTGACAAAAACGCCAAAGGCCAAATGAAGCAGGCCAACCGTTGCGGCGCGGCCTATGCGCTGATTTTGGGCGAAGACGAACTGGCCCAAAACCAAATTACGCTAAAAGATTTAACAAGCGGCGAACAAAAACAGCTGCCGCTTGCAAGCATTGTCCAAGAGGTTAAAAAACTCGTATGAAAAGAACAAACTATTGCGGGGTGTTGAACGCTTCGCACATTGGCACCAAACAAACCGTTTGCGGCTGGGTGAACAGCTACCGCAACCACGGGGGCGTATTGTTTATTGACGTACGCGACCGCAGCGGCTTGGTGCAAATCGTCGTCGGACCGGAAAGCCCTTTCTTTGAGTTGGCCTCTTCCCTGCGCAACGAATACGTGGTGGAAGTGACCGGCGAGGTAAAACACCGCATTGAGGGCGCGGTGAACAAAAACATCCCCACGGGTGAAATTGAAATTACGGTGGAAAATTTAAAACTGTTAAACACGTCCGTGCCGCTTCCGTTTGACGTGGAAAAATCGCGCGAAGCTTCCGAAGAAACCCGTATGAAATACCGCTACTTGGACTTGCGCAACCCCGTGATGGTGCGCAACCTGACGATGCGCCACAAAATTTCTCAGGCGGCGCGCCGCTATTTGGACGGCCAAGGCTTTTTGGAAGTGGAAACCCCTATGCTTACGCGCTCTACGCCCGAAGGCGCACGCGACTATTTGGTGCCTTCGCGCATTCACCACGGGCAGTTTTACGCGTTGCCGCAAAGCCCGCAGATGTTTAAACAAACGCTTATGGCCAGCGGCATTGACCGCTATTTCCAGTTGGCGCGGTGCTTCCGCGACGAAGACTTGCGCGCCGACCGCCAGCCCGAACACACGCAAATTGATATGGAAATGTCCTTCGTAACGATTGAAGACATTCACGAAATTGTGGAAGGGCTGATGAAAGAAATTTTCAAAACGGCGGGCAAAGAAATCAAAACCCCGTTCCAAAAACTGCCTTATAACGACGCGATGAATTTGTACGGCTCCGACAAGCCGGACTTGCGCTATGACCTGCAAATCAAAAACGTAAGCGACATTTTTGCCAAAACGGGTTTTAAAGTGTTTGCCGATGTGCTGGCTGCCAAGGGCGCCATTTATGCGCTGCGCGGCGAAAAGGGCGCCAGCCTTTCCCGCGGGCAGCTGGACAAACTGACCAATTTGGCCAAGAAAAACGGCGCCAAAGGCTTGGTGTGGCTGAAAGTAAAAGACGGCAAGTTGGAAAGCCCGACGGCCAAGTTCTTTACGGCCGAAGAAATGCAGGCCCTGCAAGCCGCCGTGGGCGCGCAGGAAGGAGACCTGATTTTGCTGGGCAGCGACGCCAACGTACGCACCTGCCAAAGCTTTATGGGCGCCCTGCGTAAAGAAATGGTCAAAAACCAAACGCCCAAATGCGAATGGGCCTTTGCGTGGATTACCGACTTTCCGCTTTTGGAATATATCCCCGAAGAAGACCGCTGGGACGCGGCGCATAACCCGTTTACGGCCCCGCACGAAGAAGACCTGGACAAGCTGGAAAGCGACCCCGGCTCCGTGCGTTCCTATCAGTTTGACCTGGTGCTTAACGGCAACGAGCTGGCTTCCGGCTCCGTGCGCAACTGCCGCCGCGAAGTGCAGGAACGCATTTTGGCCTTGATGAAACACTCCAAGGAAGAAGCCGCCCGCCGCTTCGGTATGTTGCTTAACGCCTTGCAATACGGTGCTCCTCCGCACGGGGGGATCGGCATCGGCTTGGACCGCGTAACCGCGCTGTTGTGCGGCGAAGAATCTATACGCGAGGTCATTGCCTTCCCCAAAACCACACAAGCCGTCTGCTTACTGACGGACTCGCCCAATACGGTGGACCCGCAGCAGCTGAAAGACTTGGGTATAGAAATAACCAAAGAATAGTTTTAAACCCCGCTTCGGCGGGGTTTTTTATGTTGGGGCAAAGGGGTTTAAACGCGCCCTTTGCCCGGACGCCGCTTGCTCATAAAGCCGTTTAAAAGCGTATAGGACGCAAGGCCTACTGGGGCGTGGGCCTTTTTGCAGCGGGGCTACGGGTCCAAATACCCTTGCTCAACCGGGGCGTATTAGCCATAATATAAAAAACCCCGGGAGACATATATGAAGAAATCTGCTTTATTGTTGCTTTGCTGTGCCTTGCTGGCGGCCGGCTGCGTCCGCCCGCAGGATAACACCCCTTCCAAATTCCAGCGGCAGGCCAATATCAAAAAATACCTTCAAAAAGCCAAAGAGTGGCGTAATGTGGGCCGGCAACGGCAAAAACCGCTTTTTGTGCCGGCATTGGCGGATGTGGCGCTGGTGCGCAATACGCCCGTGCCGCCCGATTTTGATTTTTTAACCCGCCTGCTGGAGCGAAACCGGCAAATTATAGCCCGCCGCCTGCAGCAAACCTACGCGCAGGACAGCGCGGCAAAGCTTTCTTCTTTGGGTAAACATTATCTTTCTTTGGCCGTAGATGCGGCGCATCAGGCGTCTTCTCCTGCCGCATTGGCAGACAGTTTGCGCCGCATTCAGCAGGAGCAAAATGAAGCGTGGGAAAAATTTATTTCCGCCCAAAACGGGCAAACGCGCTTAAAACCGGGGCAAACATTGCTGGACGATTCCCGCCGGCGTATAGAAAAAAGAAATCAGGAATTTTTGGACCGTTTGGCTTTTTATTACGGCCCCAAAGCCGCCGAACAAAGCCGCCCTGTTTTAACCAAAGCGCTTAAGGATTTTGAGCAGGCTATGAAGCAAGCCCAGACCGAGCAGGATCTCTCGGCGCGTTTGCAGCAAATTCGGCAGCAGACGGCACAGCAAATCAACGCCGTTTTGGCTAAAGACAGCGACCCGCTCGGCATTACGCCGGAAGACGCTATCGCCCAAATTCGTTCCGGCAGTATTTTGGCCCAGCAGCAGCTGGAGGCCCGCATAGAATTTCTTTACGGCAAAGACGCCGTCTTGCAAGCCAGAAAGGCCTTTAACCGCACTTTAGACGAAATGGAAACTGCCCTGCGGGAAAACAACCGCCTCAGCCGCAAAAAAGCGGAACTGGAGCGTTTAAACGGGTTTTACCGGCAGGAGATTTTAACTTCTCAAAAACGCTGGAACGAAAAGGTGAAGCGCCAAGCAGACCGTTTAGACTATTTGTCATCGGCTCATCTGTAAAAAACCTCTTTGGCAGCCTTTTGTGTAGGGTTGGGAACGCGGTGCGCTTTTGCTACAATATAAATACGTATGAATAAAAAAATCTTTTATTTCTTCCTCTTTATTGTTATCTTGTTGCTGCTGGCTGCCGCGTTTTTACTGCGTAATATGCGCGGGAAAAACGCCGCGCCGGCCGCTTCTTATGCCGCACCGTCTGCTGCCTCTGCCGCGCCAACGGAACCGGCCGTTACTACCGATGACTTTATGATGATGCTGGAACATCCGCAGGCGGCCGGTTTGCCTTCGGCAGCGGATATTTTAAACCGTCCGCAAGCGCCAAATGCGGCCCCGTTGTCCGTGCCGCGTGCTGTTCCGCCCGTTTCGGCCGCGGCGGGAGCCCCGCAGGCGGCGGCTGTGGCTTATCAAAGCCGCCGGCCGGCTACCGTTTTTCCGGCTGCCAGATACACAGCGCCCGCGCGTAATACGGCGCCTTCGGCTGGCGGGCGCACTTCGGCCCGTTACAGCGCGCCGGTTTCTTCTTCTTTTGGCGGCAAGGGCGGCTATACGCCTGCAGGCCCTGCTTTGACAGGGACGACCGCCGCTGCAGACGATTACCGGCAAGACAACGAAACGCGCCAAAATATACTTTCTTCTTACACCCCGCAGCAAACTTGGCAGCAACAACAGAAAATGAATTCCCAGCTGAAAGGTTTTTCCGCCGGCATAGAACGGGCTATTGCCCAAGCGATGCTGCCCAAAAGCAAACGCCAGCAGAATATAGAAAAATACTTAAACCGCTCCCGCGGTCAAGCCGCCCAAATGGACAACCAGGTATATGGGGCCGAAACCAAACAGGCCGGCGGTGCGGCGGAACAGGTACTGCGCCAGTTGGCGGCGCAGTCGCAAAATATTGTGAACGATATGCGCAGTTCATATGGCGATAAAGCGGCCGAAGGCGCGCAAAGCATTATGAATGACTTTCAAAAAGAAATGGCCGATACGTTAAACGCCCCCGGCGACCCGCAGGAAAAACAAATTCGCGCCCACGCCGTAAATAACAAATATAACGAAAAGCTGCAACAGTATAACCGGCAACAGGGGCTGGCCAAGCTGGCTGAGCAATTGCAGCAGGAAGACGAAAAATATCTGCAAAAACTGGCACAGGCGTACGGGCCGGAGACGGAAGCCGCCGCGCGGGCTAAACTGGACGCCAACCGCGCCAAAAAAATGGAAGTCTATTCCCAGTATCAAAGCGAGGCCGATTACACCCGCCAGCTGCTGGCTTTGGAAGAACAACGCCAGAAAGATTTGGAAGAAGTGGTGCGCACTACGGCCAAACCGGGCGCTATGAGCAATTTAACCCAAATACAAAACGAACTGGCCAAAGAGCAAATTTTGCAAGATGCCAAAGACGTACAGGAAGGCAAAAAAGCGGCGCGGGTTTATTGGGAAACGCAGGAAAGCTTGCAACAGCGTAAAGAGGCCTGGCGCAAAGAAGGCGACGAAATTGTAAAAGGCTTCGGGCAATTCGGGGATCAATACGCCGCCGAAGCGCAAAGCCTGGTCAATGATTTAAATGCGTATCGGGCCGATCTGCGGCAGGAAGCGTTGAAAAACGGCACGGATGAAAGTGAAGTAACAAAGAACGATATGGACAAAACCGAAGAAACCAACAAAAAACTGCAGGAGTTAAAATCCCGCGCGCTGACGGATATGTTTAACAAACAAAATGAACAGCGTCTGCAGAACGTAACGCAAAACATACAGGGCGTGCCCGAAGAAGCAAAACAAGAATGGGCCAATAAAGCCCGTCCCGTGATGGAAAAATACAATCAGCAGCGGGCGGAGTTGGCTTCCAACGTAAAAAACCAGCAGGAATTGGAGCAGGGCTTAAAACAGTTGGACGAGCAGGAAATGAAAGAACTGCAAAATATTCAGGTTAAAATGCCCCGGCAAGCGCAACCCTAAATAATTTTAAAACCCCGTCTTAAAGGCGGGGTTTTTATTCGTTTAATATAACCCAAAAAAGGGCCTTTGCATTCACCCCGAGACACAAACCCGGAAACGCAAAGGCCGTTTATATTTTAGCACTTAAACAAGCTATTTTGTCCTTCAGTTGCCGGCCCGTAAAAATAGTTACGCTGCCAAACAGTGCATTGTTTTATTTTTCTCTGGTATCCGTCAAAGCAGTACCCGGGAAATAGTGCATCAGAATTTCGGGATATTCCTGGCCGTCTTCGGCCCGTCCCGCCGCGCCCGTTTGGCAAAAGCCTACGCCGTGGCCCCAGCCGCCGCCGTAAAAAACAAAGTTTTTCAGTTTGCGGTCTTCATAATTGGGCACGACGATAAAATAGCTGCTTCTTAGCATCCCCGGCGCCAGATTGTTGCGTATGACGTTTTCTTTGGAAAGGGAAACACTGCCTTTGGTGCCTTTAACCAGCACGCGGCTGACGTAGCCGGAGCGCCCGCGCTTTTGCGGAATGATGGCGGTAATGGCGCCGATGTCTTTTTTCTGGCGTTTGATGATTTGGCGCAAATCTTCTTCTTCAATCACGCGCGCCCAGCGGTAAGCGGCACGGCTGACGTTTTTGTCGTAGCGGCTGTAGGCGTCGTGCGGGTGCTGCAGCAGGCTTTTGAACTGATAGGGCTGCAGTTTAGTAAAATCAAAATCTTTATAGTCGGACGTCGGTATTAAGTAAGGGGTTTGATACCAGCCTGCCTCTTTGGCGCTTTGCGTAATGCCGCCTGCATTGGCCGAAAACACTCCTTCAATGGGTTTTTTGTTATAGAGCAATACTTGCCCCATCGTAGATTCCACGGCCGCATTGCCGGCTTCGCTTTCGGCACTGACGCCGCCGTACACCTGACAGTTTTGTGTGTCGCACAAATCATAGCCGTAGGCTTTGTGTTTGCCCAAGTGCTTGAGTGCATAGGTGCGCGCCAGCACCGCCTGTGCGCGTAAAGCATTCATCGGGAAAGCCGACGGCATTTCCGACGACATAACCCCCATTAGATATTCTTCTATATTAACGATGTTTATGGGCAGCAGGGTGTTGCGTTTTTTGTCGTGCACGATTTCCAGCTTGCCGCGATATTCTTTGTCGTCCACACTGGCCCAAGTCATACCGGCGCCGCTCATCACTTTTTCTATGAGTACGGTGGCGCCTACCAATGCATCGGCCGATTTAGGCTCAATCAACACCGCGCCGGAAAAAACATATCTTTTACCGGTGGGAGAAACCAAAGAGGCTTTGCCCTTTTTCAGTTCGGCGCGCCACGTTTCTTTGGCTTTGCCCATTACCAGGGTTTTGCCGGTACTTTTGACAATGATGCGGAAAGGGTGGGAGGGGGTAAAAATCAGGCTGCTGCGGCTGGAAGGGCGTCCCCCTGCGGTGGTGCCCAAGGCGACGCGTACCTCTTTTAACTTGCCTTCCAACGAAACAACGGGCTTTACAAAGGTGTGTATCGTTCTCTCTTTGCCTTTGGTCAGTTCTTTTTCACTCTTGGTCAGTTTGGGGCGCAGACGGGCCACGGCGGCGTTGGCTTCGGGGTCGCGCGGGCTGGCCGAGCGCAAAATGCGGTACTGGCGGTACGCGTCATTATATTGTTTGTCCTTTTCCAGTGCGCGGGCGTAATGACGGCGCGCTTCGGTAAATTGGTGATCGTAGGCGATAGCTTTGTTAAAGGCTTCGGCGGCCTTTTTCCAGTTTTTGTCCTGCTCGTAAATTTGCCCCAGCAGATAGTTGGAAAGCGACGTGTGATACGTCCCTTTTGCGGCGGCCTGCAGGTTGCGCCGCGCCAGCTTCTTTTCACCCATTCCCATTTGGGCGCGGGCCAAATTAATTAAGATAAATTCGGAGCGTTCCCCGCCGCCTTCCAAGAGAGAAAAAAACTTTTCCGCATTTTCGTACTGGCCGTCTGCCAAATAAGCTTCGGCCAAAAATTCGGCCACGTCTTTATCCTGCGGGTAAAGCACATAGGCAGAGCCCATAATGTCCACCGCCTGCTTGGGGCTGCCTTGTTCCATAGCGATAAATGCCGCATTTAAAAATGCATCTTTGTCTTGCGCGTCTTTGGAAATTTCTATATATTTTTCCAACGCTTGTTCGGGGCGGCCCTCAAAATAGGTTTCGGCAGCCTCGTTCAGGCGTTCTTGGGTGTCGGGCAAAGCGTCTGCGGCGGCGGTTTGTGCCAAAGCAGGCACAAAGGCGCAGAGGAAAAGAAAAGATATAAAAAGAAATTTCTTCATATTTAATATAATTATATCAATATGACGGCACAAATACCTGTTTGGCTTAAAGAAATGGTCGGCCGCAACAAGGCGGCCCTGCGCACCCAAACGGCGCTTACGGCACAAGACGGGCTGGACCGCTCCGCCCTGCACACAGTGTGTGTGGAGGCCAAATGCCCCAACCGCGGCGAATGTTTAAACTGCGGCGACGCAACCTTTATGATTTTGGGCGGCATTTGCACGCGCGGCTGCAAGTTTTGCGCCGTGACCAAGCAAAAACCCCTTCCGCCCGATGAACAAGAACCAGAAAAAATTGCCCAAACGGTAAAGGAGTGGCATATACGCTATGCGGTGCTCACTTCGCCCACGCGCGACGATTTGCCCGACGGCGGCGCCGGCCATTTTGCCCGCGTTATGCAGGCCATTGCCCGCCTTAACCCGTCGGTTAAGACAGAGCCGCTGGTGCCCGATTTCCGCGGCCATATGCAAGATTTACAAACGGTGCTTGCCGCCGCACCTGCCGTGCTGGCACATAATATAGAAACCGTGCCGGAGCTTTACAGCGGGGTGCGCGTGGGGGCCGATTACCGCCGTTCGTTAAATTTGCTGGAACACAGCAAAAAAACAGCCCCGCACATTTTTACCAAATCGGGCTTAATGCTGGGGCTGGGGGAAACCAAAGCGCAGGTAAAACAAACCTTAAAAGATTTGCGCTCCGTCGGGGTGGACTTGATTACCATCGGGCAGTATTTGGCGCCTTCCAAGCACCACCACGAGGTGTTGCGCTATGCCGAACCGGCCGAGTATGAAGACTGGAAAAACTACGCCTACGAGCTGGGCTTTTTGGGCGCGGCGTGCGGGCCTTTGGTGCGCAGCAGTTACCGCGCGGGGGCTTTGTATAAAGAGGCACTGCTTCGCCAGCAGTTAAGTAAAACAGTGAAAAAATAAAAAGAAAATGTCGTTTTTTCTGCAAAACAGGTATAATAATTTAATATGAAAAAATTATGTTTTGTGTTTTCTCTGTCTTTGTTGTGTGCCTGTGCCGGCAACCCGCCCCAGTGGTGGAATCCGTCCGGAACGTATGGGGGGCAAAGCCCTGCGGCTTCTTCTCATACGGACACGGCAAAACCTTCGCTTTCGGTGCAGACCACGCAGGAAGAAGAGGAACCTTACCCTATGGAGCAGAGCATAGAGCCGGTAATGGAAAGCTATGAAGAATTGAGTCTTTCCCCGCTGGCACCGGCTGTGGACGCGGCCGATTTTGCGCCGCAGACGGAAAGTTCTTCTGCCGCAGCAGCCCCGCAGACGGAGCCTGCACCTGAGTCCGCCCCCGCGTATGAGGCGGAGCCGATGCAAGAGGCCGCAGAGGAGGCCTATCCGCCCGAGCCTGAAAATCTGCCGGCAGACGGGTCCTTGCCGCCGCCGAGTGTATTGCAATAAATTTAAACCCCGCATTAAGCGGGGTTTTTTATGGCAAACCGCCCGACACGACGTTGAAAACGGCGGGAAGCACCGCTTAGCGTGCACGCTGTGCCAAGCCGAAAAGCAAACGAAAAGGTGCCGCTAGGCGCACAAAACACCAAAGAGAGCAAAGGCTTGGCGGTGTGCGCAAGAGGGCAAAGAAAGGAAAGATGTTCCGCTGTGCACAAGAGAGCAAAGAAAGCGGGAAGTGACAGGTATGCACAAAACGGGAATAAGGCCTGTAAAAAGTTTACTCTCCTTCGTATTTGGCGCACCATAAAAGGGAACCCCCCGATATTCCATCGGGGGGTTCACGTCGACTCTTTCATTCACGCTTCCTTTTTAAGTCAGGCCGGGCGACTTACCGCATACGGAGCACCGTCCAAGTAACTGCACGTCCCGCACCAGGCCGAACCAATTACATCAACCTCCGCGAAACGCCTGCGTCTTAACACCGCCTGCCGCCAACCGCCGCGAAACAGTATACACCGCACCGCAACCGCCACCGACAACGTATGTTCACACGCTCTGCAGCAGCGGCTCTCACATCCGCTCGTTGCCACAGCCCTGCATCCGGTCAGTCCGCTTTACAACCCGCTTTCCTTCCTTTGCAGTTACCAACGCCCCAACGCACCCAACCTGGGACTGTCTTAGTACTAGTATAAGCGGGTTTGGCAAATTGTCAAGGGCTAATTTTTTATTTATTTGCTGCGGAAATTTGTCGTCGTAAAATAAAACAGATTGGCATTATGGGGACTGCGGCATTTTAATACATTGATTGGTTTTATTTTTAATGGCTTATTGACCATTTGATTTAAACGTATTGACTCATTTTTTTTTTTTGATAAATTTTGCTTATGAACAAAATTTATCAAAAAACTATTCCCGACGGGAAAAACCCCGTCAAACGCCATTTTGGCGGTTTTACGCTTATAGAACTGTTGGTAGTGGTGCTGATTATAGGCATATTGGCGGCCATCGCCTTGCCCCAATATAATGTGGCGGTAGCCAAAAGCCGCATAAGCGCGTTGATCCCTTTGATGAGAAGCATTCAGCGGGCGCAGCAGGTGTATTATTTGGCCAACGGTTCCTTTGCCAAAAATATAAAAGAGCTGGACATTTCTTGTGCTTCTTATGGTACGGGCCCCCACGAAAACTGGTGTTATTTGGATAAACAAGGCAGGGCCATTGTACATTTGGATGAAGGGCGTTACGCGGTGGGGTATGATAGCCGCGTTCCAGGGGTCATGTTGCTCTTTTTTTATTCGGCTTCCACTTCTTCTGCTATGTGTTATGCTGATTCCAGCAACGAAGAATTAGCCAACAGAGTCTGCAAAAGCCTGACCGGACAAGAAAGCCCCAGCAGCAGCGGAAGCAATGTAAACAGGTATATTTTATTTAAACGTTAATGCTTTAAGCACAAAAAAAGCCCCCGTCAACGCGGGGGCTTTTTGCTAAAGAAAGCTTACAGCTTGGTAATGTCGGCCAAGCCTTGGGTAAGCAGTGTTTGTACACGCGTGAGCAAGGCCAGACGGTTATTGCGCACGGCGGGGTCATCCACGTTTACCATCACGTCGGTAAAAAAGTCTGCCAGTGGCGCGGCAAAATTGCCGCATACATTTAGCACACTTTTGCATTCTTCTTCACTTTGGCAGCCCGCCGAGAGGTTAGCCACCGTATTTTCCGCCAGCAGAACGACGGCAAAAAGCTCTTTTTCCGCCGGCAGCTGCAGCAGGGATTTGTTTACGTTACCGTCGGAAACCGGTGCCTTTTTTAGGATATTGCACACGCGTTTGGCGGCTTCGGCGGCCGATTTAAACGCTTCGCTGTTGCGTTCCTGCTCCAAGACTTTGATGAGTCTTTCCACATTGGAAAGCGGCATTTCGTACCATTGGTTTACCGCTTCCACGGCGGAAGGCTGATGCCCGCGCTGCTGCATAATTAAAGAGAGGCGCTGAAAGAGGAATTTTTTAAGTTCTTCTTCGGCTTTTTGGCTGTCTTTGCCTTCGTAAAGGGCCAAGGCTCTTTCCGTGAGTTCTTTCAACGAAACCTGCAGGTCCTTTTCCAGCAGAATGCGCACCGCGCCAAAGGCCTGGCGGCGCAAGGCGAAGGGGTCTTCGCTTCCGGTAGGAATTTGCCCGATCAGAAAGTTACCCGCCAGCGTATCCATTTTGCCCGCCAGCGAAACAATGGCGCCCACCAGCGTGCCCGGCAGTTCGGAGTTGGAAGAAAGCGGCCAGTAGAACTGGGCCATAGCTTCTCCTTCCTGCGGGTGGCCTTCCAGTTCGGCATATTTGCCGCCCATATAGCCTTGCAGTTCCGGAAATTCGTAAACCACCGAGCTGGCCAAATCGGCGTAGGCATAACCGGCGGCATAGGTAACGCTGTCTTTAACGGCAGTTTCATTCAGACGGTCGCACAGCCACATAGCCAGCTCGCGCGTGCGGTCGGACTTTTGCAGCATATTGCCCAGTCCTTCCACAAAAGTGCGTTCGGCCAGCTTGTTTTTAAAATGGTCCAAGCCTTCTTTTTTGTCGTTTTCATAGAAGAAGACTGCGTCGGACAAGCGTGCAGACATTACTTTTTTAAAGCCTTCGCGCACTTCGTTTTGGTTGGCCGAAACGCCGTCGCGCACGGCGATAAAATAGGGCTGAATGTCGTTTCTTCCGTCCACCACGGGGAACATTTTAAGCTGTGTTTTAAACACGGTGGTAATCAGTTCTTTGGGCAGGGTTAAGAACTTTAAGTCAAAGTCGCCCCCTACGGCCACCGGATGTTCGGTAAAATAGACGGTTTCTTCCACCAGATTTTGGTCCAAATCGGCATAATAGCCGCGTGCTTTGGCTTCGTTCATTACGCCGCGGATCAAGGCTTCGCGCCGTTCCTGCGGCAGCACCAAAATGGGCTGCGGCTGAGATTTTAAAAGCTCCACATAATAGTCTTTGTCGGCTTTTTCCACGCGGATGGGTTTGCGCCCGAAGGACGTAATCGGATAGGTAAAGCGGTTGGACTTTACGCCCGCAATTTCAAAAGGCACGATTTTATTGCCGCACAGGCCGATTAAGCTGCGTATGGGGCGGCCCCATTTAAGGCCGCTTTCTTCCCAAACCATATTTTTGGCAAATTCAATGCCGGTGATGATTTTGAGGAAAATTTCCGGCAGAAGCTTTATGGTCTTTTCGCCTTTAATATTTAACTCGGCAAAAATAAAGGGGCCTTTTTCGGTGTCTTTTACCACCAGTTTTTCGGGTTTGATGCCGTTTTTCTGGGCAAAGCCGGCGCTTTGGGGGGTAAAGTTGCCTTGGGCGTCTTTAAGCAATTTGGCCGGGGGGCCTTTGACTTCTTTTTGCACGTCGGCCGATTTTTCGGCAATATTGTCAATAATCAGGCACAGACGGCGATAGGTGCCGAAAGATTCCACCTTGTCATATGAAATACGGTGTTCGTCCAAAAATTGCTTGGCCAAACTTTCCATTTGGCTTAAAGCGGGTTTTACAAAGCGCGACGGCAGGTGTTCGCAGCCGATTTCCAAAAATGCGTTCATTTGGCGGCCTCCTCTTTCTTGTCTTCTTTGGGCTCTACGCTTTCCACATACACTTTGGCACAGGCTTTGGCCAAGTTGCGAATTTTGGTGATAATATTGGTACGGTCGGAAACGGAAATGGCTCCGCGCGCTTCCAGCATATTAAAATAGTGGGAAACACGCATCGCGCATTCGTATGCCGGCAGATAGAGGCCTTTTTTGCACAGGGCGTGGCATTCGGCTTCGTTTTCTTCAATATCGCGGCGCAGACGGTCCACATTAGATTCTTCAAAATAATAGTGGGAAAACTGCCGTTCGCCTTCCTGATGTACGTCGCGGTAGGTGACGGTGTCGTTCCAGCGGATGTCAAACACATTGTCCACTTTTTGGCAGTACATCGCAATACGTTCCAACCCGTAGGTAATTTCCACCGTGATGGGGTTTAACGTATAACCTGCCATATTTTGGAAATACGTAAACTGCGTAATTTCCATTCCGTCCAGCCAAATTTCCCAGCCGACGCCCGAAGCGCCCAGCGTGGGGGACTGCCAGTCGTCTTCAATAAAGCGCACATCGTGTTCTTTGGGGTCTAAGCCGATGGCTTTTAAGGAATTTAAATAAATTTCCTGAATATTGGCAGGGGCCGGCTTCATAATTACCTGATATTGGTAATATTTGCCCAGTCTGTTGGGGTTTTCGCCGTAGCGGCCGTCGGCAGGGCGGCGGCACGGTTCCACGTAAGCGCGGTTGACGGGCGTTTTGGTTAAAGCGCCTAACACGGTGGCGGGGTTAAAGGTGCCCGCGCCTTTTTCCATGTCATAGGGCTGCACGAGGATGCAGCCTTGTTTCTTCCAATATTCGTTTAGGGAAGAAATGATATCCTGAAAATTTTTTCCGTATTTCATATATATAATTATACAAAACAAGGAAGGCTCGGGCGCGGCCCGAAGGGCTTAAAAAGAAAGGGGCCTGCTTTTTGTGTGCCGAAGGGCCCACAGCCAAACAGGCCCTTTGACCCTTGCGTATGTTTGCGGGTTCAAAGTAAAATAATACTATGAAATTACTTCTTTTGCTTTTATTGCCCTTTATGGCGTTTTCGCAAGGCTGGGCTTCCCCGGCCGAAGCGGCCCGCAGCGCAGCCCTGCAGCAGGCCTTGCAGCAAGCTTCCGCTCCGGCGGCCGTGTTTTATAACGACGGTTATCAAAACGATACGGAAAAATTGCTTTATCATCAAGTGTTCAATTTTTTGGATGCTTTTGCTCCGGCCGGCCGCAAGTCTGTTTTTAATTTAACACACACCGATGTGCCTAACACCGATATTGTGGTTTATACCGCCCCTTATGCCAAACTGTGTGCCCAGCTCCGTGCCGCCGGCAAAGACCCGCAAAGCGTTTTGCCTTCGGGCAGCAACGGCGTAACCTTGGTGGCGGTGGACAGAAAAACGGGGCACAAAAATCTGCTGATTTTTATTGCGTCCGATTTGGTGTTGGGAAAAGAAAAAATCGCATTCCCTATGAGCCAGGCCAAACAGTATGAGTTTGTGGCCAAACTGGCCGCTATAATGGCCCACGAAATATACGGCCACGCCTATATGAGCATTTACGATACGCGGCAAAATATTCCGCGCCGCGAGCAGGAACTGTATGCCTATAAGCAAAGCGCCGAATTTTTGGCCCGCGTGGCGGCCCATCCGCAGGTGCGCGCCGTGCCCGGCTTGGTGCAGGCCTTGCAGGACGCACAAGAAGAAGAAAACTACCGTCATTTTGTATGGGGGCAAAAAAAGAACTGACTTATGATTACCAGCGTGATTTTTGATATGGACGGCACCCTTTTCAGTACGGAGCCCATTTATTTTAAATGTTACCAGCAAGCGGCCGAGCCGATGGGCCTTAAATTTACCTTTGAACTGTTTGAAAGCTGCATAGGTATGAGTGTGGAAGATTCTTCTAAACTGGTCAAAAATTATTTCGGGCGCGACGTAAACGTGGCCTATTTGTATGAACAGTGCGGGCTTAATTTTGAAAAATATATGCAAACGCACGATATCCCTATGAAGCCCTGCGCCAGAGAAACGCTGGAATTTTTCCGCAAGCGGGGGCTTAAAATGGGGGTGGCTACTTCCAACATCAGCAGTTGGGTGGAAAAACTGCTTGAAAAAGGCAAAATAAAGCACTATTTTTCTTCCGTTGTTACTTCAGACCACGTAGATAACCCCAAGCCGGATCCGGAAGTGTACCTGCGCAGCGCCCGAAATTTGGGTGCCGATGTGCGCCAATGTCTGGCTTTTGAAGATTCCGTTGCCGGTGCGACCGCGGCCATAACGGCCGGTATGCGCACGGTAGTCGTGCCAGATTTAAAACAACCCACCTCGTTTGTCCGCTCGCACGCCTTTGGCGTGTACAAGTCTTTATGTGATATTTATCCGGATATGGATGAACTGCTGGGGTAACCAGTTTGTTTATTAGGCATCGTATAAGGCAGGCAAGCCCTGCCTTTTTTATGTCCTTGTGCCAGAGGGCCTAAAGGTGGGCCGCCTTGTAAACGGGCCGTTTACCTTAGGCTGTATTCTGTGATATTTTGTACTTATAGATAAAACATTATATTGAAATGAGGATGCAATGAAGAAAGGCTTTACGCTAATTGAGTTGCTGGTCGTGGTGCTGATTATCGGCATATTGTCGGCAATTGCTTTCCCGCAATATGAAGCGGCGGTGGATAAATCGCGTTTTATGAGTTTTTTGCCTATGCTCCGTTCCCTTAAAGACGCACAGGAACGATATTATATGGCCAATGAACAATATTCATTGGATGTGGATAATCTGGACGTAGAAGTTTCCGGCAAGTGTCAAAAACGCAACTATTCCAATATGCTTTTCTGCGGGGACGATTGGATATTGGACAATATCGGCGCCTATGACGAGCCTGTGGGGGCCGTGCGCGTGGTGTATTGCCCCGGTTTGGCGCAGAGTGAGTCTTATTTAACTTGCTACAATAATCACGTGGCCTCGTTGGGTATATATTATGACCAGTATCAAGGAAATGAAGGCACACCAGGAAAGATTTATTGCAGCGGCAGTTCGGCGCGAGGCCGAAAGTTGTGTAAAGTAATAGAAAGCAGTTTTAATTAATAAAACACCCCGACCAAAGGCCGGGGTTTTTGATGCTGCAAATTAATGTGTTGGCGCCGGGGTAAGTTTGCCGGCAGGCAACGGGACGGGCGGATGTGTCAATTCCTGTACGTCTTCGGCAGGCAGTTCAAAGGGTTTGACCGTCTGCAGCGGATAGGTCAGATATTGGTTTAAAAAGCGCCGGCACACTTCGTTGCATTTGGCCAGCGAAAGCAAATCTTCCGCTTCCGTAAAGTCCAGCGAAGAAAACTCGTCTTCGTGCATCCGCTTCCAAAATTGGGGGGTAATCTTTAAAACAGGGTGATCGAGCCCAAAGCCGGCCGCCGCCATCAGGCGCAGCGTAAAAGCCGGCACAAATGCCGGGTTGGGCTGGCCGTATTCCAGCTCGGTCAAAACTTGCAAAAGCAAGCGGTATTTTTGTTCGCTGGGCTGATGCAGCGGGGTCAGGCGCATCATCAGTTCGCAAAAATGCAGGGCCAGCGTTTGGCGCTTTAAATCGCGGCGAATGGCGGGGAAAACACGGCTTATTTTTCCGCCCGTTACCGTGCCCAGCACGCGGGCGCTGCGCGCGTAAATGCGGTAGTCGGCGCAGGTAAAGGGTTCGCTCAGGGCTTTGAGTTTGCCTTTGGCGCGGTTGACCCCGGGCAGGCGCAAATTAATACGCCCGTGCAAACGGGTGTAAAGGCAGATAATGCGGTCTGCTTCGCGGAAGTCCTGGCGGAAAAGCACAATGCCCGAGTCTGTAAATATCATATAATAAATGTAGCAAATTTTTAGTTGCGCCGCTTGACGTATGCGGCAGCGGGTTTTTGTGCAAAACCCGTTGGACAGCAGCCCCGCGATAAGTTATAATATATATGTCCTTTTGCGCAAACGCTTTGCGCCGCAAGGAGAATTTAACTTAATAAACAGGAGTGTACGGACCTGAGGCAAAGAAGTGGCCTCCGTCCGTATAAATTAGAAAAATGTTGCCTACATACAGACCGAATAAAGCCAAAAGAGCTAAACACATTGGATTCCGCGCCCGTATGGCCACCGCCGGCGGCCGCAAAGTCCTCAGCGCCAGAAGAGCCAAAGGCCGCCACGAATTAATTCGGGCCTAATATGACTTCCCAGGGCTTCCCCCAAAGCCGCCGCCTGCATCTTAAAAACGATTTTAAGAATATTATCCAAGGCGGACACAAAATACAGGGCTATGGCCTTGTGCTGTGGTGGAAGCCTGCCCCCCTGGGAAAAGAAGACAGAAGAATGGGGCTTGTCGTATCCAAAAAACTTGGAAGTGCGGTTGTGCGCAACCGCGTTAAGAGGCTTCTTCGCGAAGCTTTCAGACTAAACCGGGAAAGATTACAAAGCGGGGTGGACTATGTTTTCAGCCCCCGCTCCAGCGAAAGTTTGGCCACGGCCGATATGGCGGAAGACGCCGTATTGAGCCTGTGCCGCAAAGCCGGCTTGGTGCCGTCTTTGACCGCGGCGGACGTAAGGTCCGCGCAAACAAATGAATAAAATTTCGCGCGCAAGCAGAAAGGTTCTGCTTTTTTTGCTAAACGTTTTTATGGTGACGGTGCGGCCCTTGCTGGGGCCGCGCGGGGTGTGTCGTTTTACGCCCACCTGCAGCCAATATGCCAAAGAGGCAATAACCAAATACGGGGTTTTTAAGGGGGGATGGCTTGCCGTGTGCCGTTTGAGCAAGTGCCATCCTTTTCACCGGGGCGGTTACGATCCGGTGCCTTAAGGCCTGCTTTCCCACGGGCTGAAAGTCCGCTGAAAAGAAGTCCGCCGCGCAAGCGGCCTATTTCAGAGGATTTTTATGAACAGAAACTTTTTACTCGCAGCGTTGTTCTTTTTGCTGCTGGTGACGGGTTACAATCAGTTTGTAACCATTCCCCGTATGCAAAAACAAAAACAAGCTGCCGAGCAAGAATTGGCCCAGGCCAAACAAGAACTGACCCAGGCGGACTTTGCCGCCGTTTCCAAAACACAGCCTTCCTCTTTGCCCGAAGAACTCATCACGTTTGACGCTCCCACGGCAAACATTACTTTCTCTTCCAAAGGCGCCGGTATAAAAACCTTTTTGTTCCGCGACGCATTGGGCGATTTGGATTTAACCCCCTATACCGGCGAAGGCTACTTTGCCACCCTGCCCCAGCTGGACTTTGCCGAGTCTGCCCGCACCAAAGATTCCATTTCGTTTACGGCCTCTTTGCTGCCCGGCGTGGACGTAATCAAAACTTACCGCTTTAACGAAAACGGCATCAATCACCTCAGCCTGACGTTTAACAACAAAAACGGGCACGAGGTGCAGCTGCCCGCTTTTGCCTTTAACTTCGGGCCCGGTTTGTCCACCACCAAAAGCGAACTGAAAGACAACGAACGCGAAAGCAAAGCCGTCTATCTGATTCAGGAACAGGGCAAGAAAAACCCGACGCTGGTTAAGTTTGCCTCGGACGACGAGTCCCCGGCTTCCGGCAAAGACTGGCTGTGGGCCGGCGTGCAAAACCGCTATTTCTTAAGCGTTTTAATTCCGCAGAATTGGACGGCCGGCACCTTAAAAACCGACAAACAGATTATCGGCAAACAAAAACGGATGTGGGGCTTGTTTGGCGAAGGGGACGTAAAAGGCCCCCAGCTGTTAATTAACGTGCCCGCGCAGGAATTGGCGGCCAAAGCCTCGCTTACGTTAAATTCCGATTTTTACTTCGGCCCCAAAGATTATCAGGCCTTTGAAAAACTGCCTTATCACTTGAGCCGCAGTATTGAATTTGGTTTCTTCGGCGCGCTGGGGCGTTTGGCCCGCAACGTGCTGGAGCTGTTTTACAGTTGGACGGGCAACTACGGCGTGGCTATTATTATGCTGACGGTGCTGTTGCAGCTTATTTTGTTTAAGTTTACGCTGATGTCGCTCAAGTCCGGCGCGCAGATGAAAAAGGTGCAGCCGGAAATGAAACGCCTGCAGGAAAAATATAAAGGCAACCCCGAAGCGCTTAACCGCGAAATGCTGGCTTTATACCAAAAGCATAAAATCAATCCGCTTTCGGGCTGTTTGCCGCTTTTAATACAGCTGCCTATTTTCTTGGCGCTGTTTAATGCCTTGCGCACGTCTTGGTCCTTGCACGGGGCCGGGTTTGTGCTGTGGATTACGGATCTGTCTTCCAAAGACCCGTACTACATTCTGCCTATTTTAATGGGCGCCGTGATGTTTTTCCAACAGCGGGCCACTATGCCCGCCGGAATGGACCCCGCCCAGGCCGCAATGTTTAAATATATGCCGCTTATTTTTACGCTGCTGTTTATGAACTTTCCGTCCGGCCTGGTGCTGTATTGGTTGACCAACAGTCTGATTACGTTCGGCATTCAGACCTTGGCAAATAAAAAAATCGCAAATGCGAAATAGTTTAAGGAGTTTATTTTATGCCTCATAAAGTAACCGTAGAAGCAAAAGAAGTAGCCCAAGCCATTGAAAAAGGGCTGAAAAAAATGGGTTTGCGCCGTGACCAGGTAGAAGTAAAAATTCTGGAAAACCCGCGCAAAGGTTTTTTGGGCATCGGTGCCCGCAACGCCGTGGTGGAATTGCGGCAAAAACGCTGGGTGTCTGACAATTTGGACGCACAAATTTATATGGACGTGCCTAAAAAGAAACGCTCCAATAGCCGCGGCCGCGGCGGGCGTTCTTCTTCCCGCTCCCGCAAAAACGACGATTTCGGCGTGCGCGAAATTAAGCGCGGCGGCCGCCGTGCCTACGGGGCCCGCCACAGCGGCGCCGACAAAGCCCCCAAAGCCAACGAAGCGCAATTGCTGCCCAGCCCCGAAATTCAAAACGCGGTTATCCCCGACTATTTAAAAGCCCCGCTGCAGGAAGCCAAAACCTATTTGGCCAACGTGCTGGAACATATGGGTGTTAAGGTGGAAAACCTGAACGCCTGGTGGGACGAAAAACAACACCGCATTTTGCTTACCTTTGACTGCGACCATCCGGCCATCGTCATCGGCAAAGAAGGCAAAACGCTGGAATCTTTGCAATATTTGGCCACGCTTAGCATCAGCCGCCATTTTGACAAACCCATTTCCGTCATTGCCGATACGCAAAACTATTGGCGCAAAGCCGAGGATAAAATTAATGCCGACTTGGAATATGGCATTAATCAAATCAAAAACGGCTACAGCGTCTACCGCTTCCGCCCGATGAGCGCGCAACTGCGCCGCTATATCCACCGCGCCGCGGAAAACAACGAATTTGTCATCACCGTTTCCGAAGGGGAAGGCCAGTGGCGCAAAGTAACTTTGCGTCCCCGCCCGGCCGACCAGCCCGTTCAAAAGGCGGAGCCTGCCGCCGTACAGCCCGCTGCCGCAAATGCAGCCGTAGCCTCCGAAGCGGCCTCTGCCGCCCAGGCCGACCAAACGGCTCAGCCCGGCTGCGCTTGCGAACAAGCCGCCCCGTGCGTTTGTCAGACGGCTCCCGCGGCGGAAAATCAGCCGCAGACGGCCCCTGCCGCCAATGTGCAAACCCCGTCTGCCGAAACGGTCAACACGCAAGAACAAGCCCAGCCCGCCTGCGCTTGCCAAAGCGTGACGGAACCGGCTCCGGCTCAGCCCGCCTGTGCGTGCCAAGCGGCCGAAGACCAGACCCCTGCGCAAGCTGCTTGCACCTGTGGGCAAACCGCCCAAGCCGAGCAAACGGCGCAGGACAACTGTTCTTGCAGCCAAAGTGCCCCGTGCGCTTGCCAGACGGCTCCCGCAGCGGAAAACCAGCCAGCGGCTCCTGCCGTAACAACGGCCGCGCCCGAAGCGGTAACGGCGCAAGCTCCGGCTGCCGAACCTGCTGCCCAGCCTGTGCAACCGCAGCCTAATACGTGCGGCCCGCTGTTTGATACGCCGCAGCACGAAGAACAAAAATAATCTGTGCATTAAAAACCCCGCTTAACGGCGGGGTTTTTTCTGTCGTTTTTGTTTCCGCCGTCCGCAAGCGTTTGGGTGCCCTGTGCCGGCGGGCGGAGAAAGCGTCCGTTATATGCTACAATGCTTGAGAAGGGGGAAAATATGAAAAAACTTTTCTTTTTACTGCTGGCTTTTTTATGTTTGCCCGCGGCGTTGCCTGCCCAAAGCCGCACGGGGGAAATTTACACCGATAAATTGTGGATACAATACGTCGGCCCCAACCCGCAGGAAGGGTTTTCAAACGGCTATTTTTTAGCCGTGCCGCGCGGTTTGGAACGGGATAAAAAATATTTTATTTTGGCCGAAACAGACCCCGCTCTTTTTAAAATTACCGGCGGGCGGGCGGACCAAACGGCCGGTGCGCTGGGGTTTTTACAGGCGTATCCTTTGCTGGAAAAACTGCAAACACCGGTTATGATGCCCGTTTTTGCCCACGTCGCTTCGGCCCCGGGTTTGCGGCCCGGTTCTTTGAATCGGGAAGTGATGCAAGTGCGGGAAGGCTCTTTAAAACGCCCCGATTTGCAATTTCTGGCTATGCTGAAGGATGCACGCAAGCGCCTTAAAAAAGAGGGAATAAAAACCAACAAAAAAATTTGGTTGAACGGGTTTGGCCCGTCGGGCGATTTTTGTATGCGCTTTACGTTTCTGCATCCCAAAACCGTGCAGGCCGCGGTATGCGGCGGCACGGACGCGTTGGCCCCTTTGCCGCAGGATAGTTGGAACGGCCGTGCACTGGCCTATCCGCTGGGGACGGCAAAGCTGAAAGAATGGAGCGGTAAAAAGTTTGATTTAAAAAATTGGAAGCGCGTGCCGCAGTTTTATTATGTGGGCGCCAAGGACCAAAGTTTTGCCTTGGCTACCGACGCTTATTTGGGCAAGCAGGACGCGCAGGAAGCGTTGGAACTCTTTGGCCTTGGCCTCAACGAACGCTGGACCAATGTCATCAATTCACTCCGCCAAAGCGGCGCATTGATACAAACCCAATGGTACTACGGCAAAAGCTACGAGCCGGCCTGGGCAGACGCAGCCGCCTTTTTTAAGGCAAACAGCGGCAAGCGTTTTGTGCCCACCCTGCCCAAAGAACATTGATTTAGCCTGAAAGAAAACCCCCTGTTTGGACAGGGGGTTTTTAATGTACGGCGGATAGAACGGGCGGCAAGGCAGACCTTGGCGTGTGCCACAAGGCAAAGCCCGTGTTTTAAAGCCGGCAAGCCACAAAAAAGCGCCCGTTTGTGCGGGCGCTTGGGCGGTTATTTTACAAAAGACCAATGCCGCAGCTTTTGGCAGGCTGCCGAGTCCGGATGCAAGTGGCAGGCCGTCTGCGGAAAATAGCGCATATCGTTAAACAAGTCGTCCTTGGCTTGCGGGTTCATTTTGCTCATCGGGTTGGGGTTGCCAAAGTAGACGATGCTGTCTGCCCCCAATACGTTAACGTAACGGGGCGGCACCCGAATAATCAAATTGTCTCTTTCTTTGCCAAACTGGCAGAAAAAACGGTACCAAACATAGACGGGCGGCGTATTAAGACTGCGGAAAAATTCGCAGGTCATATGCTTGTCGGCTTTCGGGTCGGGGCCGATTTCAAACAGCATCACATACGTCTTTATGCCTTTGCGTTTAAGCAAGGTGCTTAACGAATCAGCCACATACTGGCTGTGCAACGCCCCGCAATGCACCAGCAGGCGTGCACGGGGGTTTTGGCGGAGCACATCCGTTATTTTTTTTAGCCAGGCCTGATTGCGGGTTTTTAAGCCTTCCTCGCTCAAAGCCCAAGCGGTACCGCCGGGGGTTAAAATGCGGTCTATGTCCAGCCCTACCACTTGCAGACCCAAATCTTCGGCCATTTTCATTGTCAGCAGTGCGTTATCGTAGGAAATAACACGGGAATCTATGGCCTGGCTGAGCTTGTCTAAATGGATATTTTTATTTTTGACTTTTTCAAAATTCGGCTGGGCCGACTGCAGCAAAAACTCCGTCGCCAGATGGGTAAACCCCAGCGAAGGCTTGCCCGCGGCCTGTTTTAAAATAACGTTAATTTCCCGGCTGATTACGTCTTTATCGTGAATTTCGCCCAGCAGTATTACCTGCGCGTCGCCAAACAGGGCGGTATAATCAAAATTTTCCGTCAAAGGGCGGGTGCCCTCCAGCAGCAGCGGTTGCATTTGCGGGTCCTGCTCCCATAAATGCGCCAGCGGGAAAAAGAAATATTTATATTCCGCGCTTTCTTCCGCGGCCGTTGCCGCGGCGGCCTGACATAGGGCACAAAGCAGCAGAAAAAGGGTTAAAAAACATTTTTTCATAATACACCCCGTCATTATAGTTTAAATGAAGAAAAGGGGGCTGTCAATGACATTTTTCGCGCGCGTACGAAAAGAGTGTCCCAAAAAACGGCCTAAAAATTATAAAATGTAACTATGTCCAGCACCATTTGCGCCCCGGCCACCGCGCAGGGGCAAAGCGCTATTGCGCTTATTCGTTTAAGCGGGCCCGAAAGCCTGCCCATATTGCAAAAAATCACTGCTGCGGGCAAAACATTTCCGCCGCGCACGCAGGTGTTTTGCCGTCTGATGGACGGGGGAACGGTGTTAGATGAAGCTTTGGTAACCTACTTCCCCGCGCCGCACAGCTATACGGGCGAAGACATTGTGGAATTTGCCATTCACGGCTCTCCCTATATCCGCGGGCGCCTGCTGGAGGTGCTTTGTGCCGCCGGTGCAGAGCCTGCCAAAAGGGGGGAATTTTCCTATCGGGCTTTTTTAAACGGAAAAATGGACTTGCTGGAAGCACAAGGCCTGTGCGATTTGATATCTTCGGGCAATAAAGCCGCGCACGATTTGGCGCTTTCTTCTTTGGACGGGCGTTTAAGCCACAAGTTAAACGGCGTTAAAACCGCCTTGGCCGAAACGCTGGCCCAGCTGGAAGTGCGTCTGGACGACGTGGACGAAGAAATGCCCCCGCTGGACATCCAAAAAACCGTAAACGATTTGTTGGCCCAAGCCGGTGTGTTGGCCAAACTGGCCGATACGTTTTCCGTCGGGCGTTTGATTAAAGAAGGCTTAAAAGCCGCCATTGTGGGCGCACCCAACTGCGGCAAATCAAGCCTGCTTAACGCTTTGGTGGGGTTTGACCGGGCCATTGTATCCGACCAAAGCGGCACCACGCGCGACACGGTGGAAGAAAGCCTGGACTTGGACGGACAAAAAATTATTTTAACCGATACCGCCGGCATACGCGAACACGCGCTGGACCCTGCCGAACAGGAAGGAATGAAGCGCAGCCTGCGCGCCATAGAAAAAGCCGACGTGGTGCTTTTTGTGGCAGATCTCTCGCGCGAGCTTACCCCGCAGGAAGAAGCCTTGTGGGACGACGTACAAAAAGCAAATAAGCCCGTGGTGCTGGTGCTTAACAAAACCGACTGTGCCGTGCAGGGCCGCTGCCCGCTGGAAGGCAAGGCGCAATACACGGTGTATGTTTCGTGCAAAAAAGGCGAAGGGTTAGACGACTTAAAAAAACAAATTTTAGCTTTTGTTTCCGCACCGCAGGCGCAGGGGGAAGACGGCGTAATGATTTCCAACCTGCGGCAATATCAGGCGGTGCTTAATGCACAGACGGAGGTGGAGTCCGCCTGTGTACGTTTGGAACACGGGGCCGGTTTGGAACTGTGTGCCGAACACATACGCGGCGCGCTGAACGCGCTGAAAGATTTAGCCGGAGAAGTAACCCCCGATGACGTGCTGGGAATTATATTCTCCAAGTTTTGTATGGGGAAGTAGACGTAAATGTATCAGTATCCGAATGAATATGACGTAATCGTTATCGGCGGCGGACACGCCGGCTGCGAAGCCGCACTGGCTGCTGCCAAAACAGGGGCCAAAACCCTGCTTTTAAGCCAAAGTTTGGACACGATTGCCCAAATGTCGTGCAACCCTTCTATCGGCGGTATTGCCAAAGGGCAAATCGTGCGGGAAATTGACGCGTTGGGCGGCGCAATGGGGCTGGTAACCGACAGTGCCGCCGTGCATTACCATATGCTCAACACCGGCAAAGGCCCCGCCGTGCATTCCCCGCGCGTGCAGTGCGACAAAAAAGCCTATCAGTTCAATTTTAAACACACCTTGGAGCGGCAGGACAATTTGGACATTATGCAGGACGAGGCGGCGCAAATTACCACCGCCGACGGCGCCGTCAGCGGCGTAATTACCCTGCGCCACACCTTTTACCGCGCCAAAACCGTAGTGCTGACTACGGGCACGTTCTTGGGGGGAACCATACACATCGGCGAAGAAGTATTCCCCGGCGGGCGCTATAACGATATGCCCAGCAATGAGCTGTCCAAATCGTTAAAGGCTTTGGGTCTGCATATTATCCGCTTTAAAACGGGCACGCCGATGCGCGTCAACGCGCGCGGAATTGATTTTTCCAAATTCCGCCTGCAGCCTTCCGACGATCCCCTGCAGCCTATATCCCATTTTACAGACGCCAAAGAACAGGCCAAACGTCATTTTCTTTGCTGCTATATTACCCACACCACCGAGGCGACTGACAAAATTCTGCGCGAAAATTTAAACCGCTCCGCTATGTACAGCGGCAAAATACACGCCCTGGGGCCGCGGTACTGCCCGTCGGTGGAAGATAAAACAAAAAAATTTCCGGACGTAAAAAGTCACCCGCTTTTTTTGGAGCCGGAAGGCACGAATACCGAGGAATTTTATATTCAGGGGTTTTCTACCAGTATGCCCGAAGACGTACAGCGGGCCTTGCTCAAGTCCGTCCCTGGGCTGGAAAATGCTTCCATCACGCGCCCGGGTTATGCCATTGAATATGACTTTTCCGACCCGATGGACTTGTTTGCCTCTCTGGAAAGCAAAATAGTGCCGGGGCTTTTTTGCGCGGGGCAAATCAACGGTACCACCGGCTATGAAGAAGCCGGCGGACAAGGTTTTATGGCCGGCATCAATGCCGCGCGCAAAACCCGCGGGCAGGAGCCGTTTATCCTGCGCCGCGACGAGGCCTATATCGGCGTGTTGATAGACGACTTGGTTACCAAAGGCGTCAACGAACCTTACCGTATGTTCACCTCCCGCGCCGAATACCGCATTTTGTTGCGTAACGATAATGCAGACCTGCGCCTGTGCCCGTACGGTTTTGCTTTGGGCACGCTGGACGCCAAATATAAAAAAGCGTTTGAAAATTATCAAAAACAGGTGGAGCTGCTTAAAGCAGACCCCACGCACGTAATAGACGAAACGGAGCTGTATCCGTGGACGGCCGAAAAGGTGCGCTTTCACGTAGAGGTGTACCACAAGTATGCCGGTTATTATGAGCGCAACAAAAAAGACGCCGAAAAACTGGCCCTGGCCGAAAATATCGTCATCCCTGAAGGGTTTGACCCTTCTGCCGTAAAAGGCATTTTAATAGAAAGCAGCCAAAAGCTTAAAACCGTCCGCCCCCGCACGCTGGGGCAGGCCGCGCGCATACCGGGCGTAACACCGGCGGATATCCAGCTGCTGGCTATTCACATAGAACGCTACCGGAGGCTGAAAAATGCACAGCAAAACGGCTGAGTTTGCCGCTTCTTTGGGCTTGACGCTAACACAGCCGCAATTGGAACAGCTGGAGCAATATGCCGGCTTGGTGTGGCAGAAAAAAGATTTTTTAAATCTTACCAGCGTGGCCGATAAAGAGGAAATTTTTACCCGTCATATTTGCGACGGCCTTGCCGGTGCGGCCTTTTTTAAGCGCAGTGCGGAAAATAAGGACGTTTTTACCGTTGCCGATATGGGCAGCGGAGCGGGATACATCGGCCTTGCCGCGGCGATAGCGTTGCCGCAGGCAAAAGTGAGTTTGGTGGAAAGCTTAGAAAAAAGATGTGCTTTTTTAAATTGGGTGGTATTAAAATTAAGCTTAAAAAATGTTACTGTAATATGTATGCGTTTGGGTCAAAAGTCCCCAGGGACTTTTGACTTTGTAACCGAGCGCGCTATGGGGCAACTGAGCGATATATTGCCCCTGGTGGCGCCTGCGCTGAAAGCGGGGGGAATTTTTGCCGCGTATCAAAGCGCACAAACGCAAACGGAAGCGGCGCTGCTGCACCGGCTGGGGCTAACGGCTTTGTCGTTTGAAAGCTATCGCCTGCCGCAGGAAAACAAAGACCGCTTCTTGGCTGTGTTTAAAAAATAAACGCAACGCGCGGCAAAATTATGGACATCGTCAAACAAATAACCTATCTTTTGTGGGTATTGGGCGTCATTTTGATAGCCCCGCCCGTGCTGCGTTATTTTGACATTGACGTTAAAACCGTTTACAGCAAAGTGCTGATGGTGGATAAAAAAGAGTCGCAAACGCGGGATGCCAAATCGGACGATGTCCTGAAAAAAGAAGCCATAGACCCGCATATTTTTGAAGAACTCTTTCAGGAACAGCAACCCGAAACCCCAGCCCAGCGTGCCGAGGCCGAAAAAGAGTTTAAAGAGCTTATTGCCGGTTTGGAGCGCGTAGGTGCGGCCGTGCCGCCTAAAGAAGCCCCCGTGCAAGGGGTGCCGGCACAGGTTCGTCCGGCGCCTAACCCGCAGCAAAAAGTGCGCTGGATGCCGCCCCCGCCGGGCTTTTTGACGGCGGAAACGTTTAACTATTTAATTTACCGCGAAAGCCACCCCGTAGGGGAAGAATTAAAAACCGTGCTGGACACTATACACGGCAACTTGATGCTGGACTTAACGCCCTTTACGCTGGTGGCTAAACCGAACAAAATTTTGGTAATGCTTTTTAAAGATAAAGAAAGTTATATGGGTTTTACTAAGCGTCCGCCTTGGTCCGGTGCCGCGTCGGACTTAAAGGCAGACACGATGTATGTGCTGGAAGGGCGCAATTTTTATCCGCTTTCCGTGCACGAATTGACGCATTTGTATTTTGACGGCTACTTTTTGCCTTCCATTTCGCCGCTGTGGCTTTCGGAAGGGATGGCGGTGTATATGCAAATACACGCTACCAAACAAAAACCCAGCTGGATAGACAACAGCCTGCGCAGCATTTTGTCGGGCCGGTATATAGAGCTGGAAAATATGATGCAGACGGAAGATTTGTCCGCCTTAACTTCCGCCCAGGCGGAAATTTGGTACACGCAGGCCTACAGTTTGGTGGACTATTTGCTTAATGAACGCACCCGCGACGAATTTTACCGCTTTTGCAATGAACTGAAAGCCGGCTCGCCCGTCCACCAGGCGCTTTACCGCGCTTACGGAATGCCGTTTACCAAAGTATCTGTACTGCAAAATGTGTGGCTGCACGATTTGGCCAAACATTCTGAGGGACATCTGTTCCAAAATCAAAAGAACCTTCCGGCCACGGTGCTTTCTTCTACCCAGACGATAGCCGTGCCTACGGGCAAGCCGCAGGCTCAGCCGCAGCGCAGCCAAAACAGGCAAGCGGCGCGTCAGCCGCAGGGCCCGCAAAAAACGGTCATTCCCAAGCTGCAAATGGTGGAAACCAACAGTTACCGAGGGGGGTTCTAATGGCGCAGTGGACCCATATCCCCGTCTTGGCCGCACAGGCGGCGGACTTGCTTTTAACCAATTTAAACGGCGTGTATGTGGACGGCACGCTGGGGCTTGGCGGCCACGCCGGCTATTTTTTGGCCCGTTTGGGGCCTTCTGCGCGCTTATTTGGGTTTGATAAAGACGAAGAAGCCTTGGCTATGGCCCGCCAAAATGTGCAGGACCCGCGTTTAACGGCGGTGTATGCCTCTTATACGCAGGCCCCGCAGGTGCTAAAAGAAGCCGGCATAGACGGTGCCGACGGCGCTTTGTTTGACTTGGGGCTCAGCTCGTATCAGCTGGACAACCCCCGCCGCGGCTTTAGCCTGCTGCGCGACGGCCCGCTGGATATGCGTTTTGATTTGGCGGCCCCGCTTACCGCCTGCACCATTGTCAACGAATGGGGGCTGGCGGAATTGGAGCGTATTTTAACGGATTTCGGTGAAGAAAAAAACGCCCACGCCATCGCAATGGCCATTATGGCCGCACGCCGGCAAGGTAAAATTGAAACGACCTTTCAGCTTAAAAAGATTGTGGAAGGCGTAGTTAAAGGACGCGGAAAAATTCATCCGGCTACGCAAACTTTTCAGGCGTTGCGCATTGCGGTAAACGATGAACTGGGCTGTGTGCGCACCGTGCTTGATGTGCTGCAGCATATTGTTAAGCCAGGCGGCAGGGCGGGGATCATTACCTTCCACTCGCTGGAAGACCGAATGGTCAAAACCCGCTTTAAAGCATTGGCGGCCGGCGGCGAGTGGCGTTTGGTCAATAAACACGTGGTGGCGCCTTCTTATCAGGAAGTGTGCCAAAACCCGCGCAGCCGCAGCGCAAAATTAAGAGTGATAGAAAGAATATGAAATTATTCGGTTTAGTTTTTGCATTGAGCGTGTTTGCTTTTGGCGTGGCGATGATGCACATAGAAATCAATCGCTCCGGCCGCGAAATAGGCCGCCTGCAAAACGAAGTGGAAATAAAACGTGCGCGCAATCAATATTTAGAGCTGGAAGCTATCCGTTTGGAAAGCCCGCAAACCATTGAGCAGCTGGCGCAGGAAAAACTGCACTTGCGCCGCACGCAGCCGCAGCAAGTGATTATACTGGAAGATTAAATGTTGAAACAAAAAAACAACCCGTTTATTTACAACACCAAAGCCCGTATGAAACTGTGCGGACTGCTTTGTCTGTTGGCGCCTTTGTGCATCGCGGGGAAATTATTTTATATGCAAACCTTCCAGCACGACGAATTTACCAGCAAGGCCGAACGGGCCATTTACAATTATTTGGACGAAGACCGCCTGCGCGGCAAAATTTACGACGTAAAGGGGCGCTTTTTGGCCGAATCGGTGCGCACCCATTCCTGCGGTATCAGCAAACGGTATGTGAAAAATAAAAATGAAACGATTTCCTTTTTGGCCAAAGTCTTGCATATTTCCAAAAAAGACATAGAACGCAAATGGCAAAGGAATAAAAATTTTTTCTTTGTGGCCAAAAAAATAAAGCCGGATACGTATATGGACTTGCTGCCCGCGATGAAAACTTCCGTCGGCCAAGGGCTGGACTTAACGCCGGAATATGAACGCGTGCACCCCTATGGCAGCAGCGCCATAGACATATTGGGGGCGGCGAACTCTAAAAATTTGGGTCTTTCGGGCATAGAGCAAATGTTTAACAGCGAGCTGAGCCAAGAAATCAGCAAACGCCGCGCCAAACGCGCCCGCCGCGGGGAACTGATTTATGACCGCAGTTTGAAAGAAGAACGTTCCGTGGGCAACGTCTATTTGACCATTGACATTTTGGCCCAGTACTATGCCGAAAAAGCCCTTGAAAAAGCCGTCAAAGATTATGAACCGGAACACGGCCTTATTGTCGTGCAGGAGCCTAAAACGGGAAGACTGTTGGCGGCGGCTTCATATCCGCGCAAGGACGGGCAGTCGCTGCCGTTTCAGTTTACCTACGAGCCCGGCTCCACGTTTAAAACCATTGCCATTTCTTCGGCATTGGACGCGGGGGCCGTATCCATCAACGACCCGATTGATATGAGCGGGCGCAAGTGGGAAATTGCCCGCGGGGTCGTCGTGCGGGACAATCAGCACGATAAAGAAGAACTGACCATTCCGGAAATTATGGCCGTTTCTTCCAACATCGGCGCGGGGAAAATAGCGCTTGAGTTGGGGGCAAAAAATCTTTTTTACTATATTAAAGCGTTTGGCTTCGGCACGAAGACCGACATTAATTTTAACGGCGAGTCCAAGGGCTATGTGCCGCCTTATAACAAATGGACGGTGGTGGATACGGCCACCAAGGGGTACGGCTATGGCATTTCGCTCACGCCGGTGCAGTTGATCGGGGCCTATTCCGCCATCGCTAACGGCGGCTGGCTGATGCAGCCGCATTTGGTGGACCGTATTGAATATGCCGACGGAAGAGTGGACCATAAAGCCGAGGTGCAGCGCATACGCCGTGTGCTTAAGCCCGAAACCGTGGAAACGATGAAAAAAGTGCTGGAACACGTGGTTAAAGAGGGCTCTGGCAAAAAAGCGCAAATAAAAGGCTACAGCGTAGCCGGCAAAACGGGCACCGCCGAAAAATTGAGCAAAGAAGGCGGTTACGCCAAGCGCCACCACGTGGTGTCTTTTTGCGGGTTTACGCCGGTGGAAGACCCGCGTTTTACCATTTTAGTTGTACTGGACAACCCGGCCAAATACACCTTTGGCGGCACGGCGGCCGCACCGGTGTTTAAAGAAGTGGCCGAAGGGCTGCTGGCGATGGACGGGGTGGCGCCCGACCGGCCGGAAGAATTGCAGCCCGTGCAAAAATAGCCGAAGATTTTGTAGTTATGCCAAGGAGAACGTATGAAATTAAATCTGACTTTGTCTAAACTTGCTTCCATTACCGGAGGTGCACTGCACGCCCGGGACCCGCAGAGCAAAATTCAGTCTTTTGTAACCGACAGCCGCGTGCTGGCTAAAGGCGATGTTTTTTGGGCGTTAAAAGGGCGCAATCACGATGCGCACAATTACATAGCGGATGTGGTAAAAAAAGGCGCCAGCGTTATTGTGGGCGAAAAGGGCCGCATTCCGGCAGATATCATAGGCAAAACAGACGTATTGGAAGTGGAAGACTCCTTAAAAGCCCTTCAAGCCTTGGCCAAATATCACCGTTTAAACAGCACCTTAAAGGTGGCCGCCATTACCGGTTCCAACGGCAAAAGCACCACCAAACAGATGCTTAAATCCATCTGCCAGCAGGCGGGGGAAACGGTGGCCAATATGGGCAATTTTAATAATCAGTTCGGGGTGCCGTTTTCTTTGTTGGAAATTCAGCCCAAACATCAATTCGGCGTTTTTGAGCTGGGCGCATCCCACCCCGGCGATATTGCCGAAACTGCCAGCCTGGCCGTGCCGGACGTAGCGGTGCTGACCAATGTGTCGGCCGCGCATTTGGAATATTTTAAAGATTTGGAAACCGTCTATAAAACCAAGACGGAAATCGTCTCCTGCATAGCGCCCGGCGGCACGCTGGTGTATAACGTGGACGATGAGCGCCTGTGCCGTCTGGAAGCCTACAAAGGCAAAAGCATCAGTTTCGGTTTTTCGCCCAATGCGGACTTGCGCATTTTGGATACGGACAATTTTTCGTTTACGTATAAAAACGAAGCTTATGTCATTGACGTTCGTCTGCTTCGCCACGATAAACTGAACGCCGCCGCCGCTTGTGCCGCCGCCATAGCTTTGGGGCTTTTTATGGACGAAATTAAAAAAGGTCTTTTGGCCTATACTCCTATGCCTATGCGTATGGAACACGTTAAAAGAGGCGATACCGATTTTATTTTGGACTGCTATAACGCCAACCCTGCCAGTATGCAAACTGCGCTTGAAATTTTGGGCAAAGAAGCCGGTTCCCCGCGCATTGCCGTGCTGGGGGATATGAAGGAATTGGGCGAAACGTCCAAGAATTATCACCGACTGGTGGCCCGCTGGCTGCTGGACAATAAAGTGGACTATGCCTTTTTGGCCGGCCCGGAAATGAAATACGCCGCCGATGCGCTGAAGGACGATACGTCCGTCACCGTAGCTTATGGCGTAACGCCGCAAGCTTGGGTCAAAGAACTCAAAGAACTGCTGGCTAAAAAAAGCGGGGGAACCTGCCTGCTGAAAGCCTCGCGCGGTATGCAGTTTGAAAACCTGCTAAAGGAGATTTAATCTATGCTGTATTATCTTTCTTTATTTAAAGATGATCTAAGCTTTTTGAATATTTTCAACTACATTACCTTTCGCACCGGCGGCGCCATCGTAACGGCATTTTTGCTTTCTTTGTTGTTGGGGCCTTCTTTGGTGGCAAAGCTGCGTTCTTTTAAAATACAGCAAATAGAGCGCGAATACGGCCCGGCATCCCATCTGGCCAAAAACGGTACGCCTACGATGGGGGGCCTGCTTATTTTGCTTACGCTTTTAGCCAGCGTGCTTTTGTGGGCCCGGCTGGACAGCGCGTATATCGGCCTGATGCTTTTTACCACCGTGTGTTTGGCTTTTGCCGGCATTTTGGACGATTACACTAAGCTGATTAAACATAATCCGGAGGGAATGTCCTCGTCGGTTAAATTGGCCATACAGCTTTTTACGGCGGTTGTGGTGGTGGGTTATTTGGCGCTTAACCCGCCCAACGGACAATATGCCACGTCGCTGATTATTCCTTACGTCAGCAAAACGTTTGTAGATTTATCCGTGTTCTATTTTGCCTTTTCTATGTTGGTCATTGTCGGTTCCTCCAACGCCACCAATTTGACCGACGGCTTGGACGGACTGGCCAGCGGCTGTATGGTGTTTGCCGCGGTAACGTATGCGGTGCTTGCTTATCTGGCGGGCAACGTCAACTTTGCCGATTATTTAAAAATTATCTACGTCCCCGGCGCGGGGGAAATTACCGTCTTTATGGGTGCGCTTATCGGGGCGTGCCTGGGCTTTTTGTGGTTTAACGCCTATCCGGCCAGCGTGTTTATGGGCGACACCAGCTCGCTGTTTTTAGGCGGCGTGCTGGGTACGGCGGCGCTTATTGTAAAACAGGAGCTGCTGCTGCCTATCGCCGGCGGTATCTTTGTGATAGAAACGCTGTCTGTCATTTTGCAAATGGGATACTTTAAACTCACGCACGGCAAACGCCTGTTTAAAATGGCGCCTATTCATCACCATTTTGAGCTGTGCGGCGTGCCGGAGTCCAAAGTTATTGTCCGCTTTTGGATTATGGGCGCTATGCTGATGCTGTTGGCTTTGGCGTCGCTTAAAATACGATAAAGGAAGTGGCGCAGCATATGGTAAAGCTTTTTTCCAAAACCAAAAAAAGAAACACCTTCGCCGCCCGCAAGCCGGTGCTGTTTAAAGACACGGCTTCCTTGCGCAGAAGCCGCGGCGACGAAGGCTGGCAGCTGTTGAAAATAGACAAACGGCTGGCTTTTATCGTGTTTGCTTTTATTTGTTTTGGGCTGATTTTTACCTATTCTTCTTCGGCTTTTGACTCCACGGCCTATTTTAAACGGCAGGTTTTGTTTGACGCGTTGGGTATTGCGGCGGCGCTTTTTTTGTCGCAAACGTATCTGTCCCTGCAGAAAATATTTAAGCCCATTTGGCTGATGTACGGCACGTGGGCTTTGCTGCTGATTGTGCTGTTTACCAAACCTATTGCCAATGTGCACCGCTGGATAGATTTGGGCGTGTTTAACCTGCAGCCTTCCGAAGTGGCCAAAGTAACGCTGGTGATTTATGTGGCCGACTATTTAAGCAATGTGCAGGGCAAATTGGCCAAGAACTGGCGGCTTTTGATTAAGCCTCTTGTGGTAAGCGGCATTACCTTTGCCCTGATGATGAAAGCGCCCGATTTGGGCACCCCGATGCTGATGGGCGCGGTAGTGGTGCTGATGTTGTTTGCGGCTGGGGCCAGTTTAAAACATTTGGGCGTGTTGTTTTTGCTGGCGGTGCCGGTGCTGCTGTACCAGTTAATTTTTTATTCGTACCGTTTGGAGCGTTTATTGTCTTTTTTAAATCCGGAAGCGCAAGCCGGCGGTGCAGGTTACCAGCTGACGCTTTCGCGTCTGGCGGTGGGCTCGGGCGGCTGGTTTGGCAAAGGCCTTGGCAACAGCGACTTAAAACTGGAATATTTGCCCGCCGCGCACACCGACTTTATTTTTTCTATTATGTGTGAAGAAATCGGTCTTGTCGGGGTGCTGGTGATTATTGCTTTTTTCTGCTGGCTTTTGGTGCGCGGCGTCAGTTTGGCACGCATAGCCAAAAACGGTTTTAACAGTTTGGTCATCTTCGGGCTGACGATGACCATTGCCATTCAAACTTTTTTTAATATGTCTATGGCTATCGGCCTGATACCGACAAAAGGCATCCCTTTGCCGTTCTTTTCGTACGGCGGATCTTCGGTCATTATGACGCTGGTGATGGTGGGCATTATTTTAAATTTGGCCGCTACCGAGGCCGCCCCCAAAACCCGCCGTCAGGACGATTTTACCGACTATAAAAACAGGAACAGATAATTATGAACAAACGTTTCCTTATTGCGGCCGGCGGCACCGGCGGACATTTCTACCCCGGGTTTTCCTTGGGGCGCCTGCTTAACAAGCAAGGCTGCAGCGTGCTGTTTATCGTGCGCAGGGGGGACCCTTCCCGTCAGGTGTTGGAAGACAATAAACTAAAGTATCAGGAAATAGATTTTTGCTCTTTCCCGCGTTCTTTAAATCCGCTGCGTTACATTTCGTTTTTTTGCAAGTTTGTCAAAGCGCTTTCTCAAACACGTCATATTGTGCAGCAGTTTAAACCCGACGTGGCGCTGGGAACGGGGGGATATATTTCCTTTCCGCTTATTTTTGTTGCCCACTTTAAAGGCATTAAAACCGCCGTGCACGATTCCAACACCAAAATTGGGCTGTCCAATAAAATCTGTTCCCGCTGGACGGATTTGTTTCTGCTGGGGCTGCCCGTCAACGAAAAGCTTCCCCGCGCCGTGCTGGTCGGCACCCCGATCCGCAAGGAATTTGCCGAACCGGTGGACAGAAAGACCACCCTTTCCAATCTGGGCTTAAACCCCGATTACAAAACCGTGCTTTTGTTTGGCGGCAGCCAAGGCGCCAAAGGTTTGAATCAAGCGCTTATTGAGGCCGTCAAACGGCTGGTGGCCGAAAATGACGACGTGCAGTTTATCCACATCAGCGGCGAGCGCTGGTACCAAAGTATTTGCAATCATTACGGTAAAACAAGCCGCGTCAAAGTGCTGCCTTATTCCAACGAAATTTATGACCTGATGCACGCCTGCGATCTTGCCGTGTGCCGCAGCGGTGCAGGCACGTTGGCCGAGCTGATTTATTGCAAAAAACCGGCTCTTCTGGTGCCGCTTCCTACGGCGGCGGCCAATCATCAGTACTATAACGCAAAAGTGCTGCAAAGCGTGGGCTGTGCCGCTTTGGTGGAACAGGGCCCGCAGCTGCAGGCCGAGCTTTACACACTGATGGACCGCATCTTAAACGCGGCCAATAATTCTATTCTGCAAACAATGCAGGAAAATTACGCCAAACTGGGCCTGCCCGACCCGATGACCGCCACGGAACAGGTGGCGCATTTGCTTAAAAAACTGTAATTCTTCTTTCAAAAGCCTCGTCTGAAACGGGGCTTTTTTCGTCTTCTTCCTGCCGGTAAAACGTATACAACGTTTGCGTGAAAACGATCTTTCGGGGGGGCGTTTTTCCCGTGCACTGTTGCCGTCTATTGTTTACCCGTTTTTTGCTTGACGGCTGTTTTTGCTTTGCTGTTTGTATGATTGGTGAAACACAAAATGTACCAATCTTGACAAACAATGCGGAAGGATGTATACTATATATGAACACTTGTTCATATGTTTATTTTAAATAATGCTTTGCGAGGATGTATGACCAAAGAAAATATACCTTCTTTTTTGCACCTGAGCCCGGCGCAAGCCCGTGCGCTGGCCAAACGTATGCCGCCGGAAGAAACATTGTACGAATTGGCAGATCTGTATAAAATGTTTGCCGATTCTACGCGGGTACGCATTTTGTCGGCGTTGCAAACGCAGGAATTGTGCGTGCTGGACTTGGCGGCTCTGTTGGGCATCACGCAGTCTGCCCTGTCGCACCAGCTGCGCATATTAAAGCAGGCCAAACTGGTCAAAAGCCGGCGGGAAGGAAAAGTAATTATTTATTCTTTGGCAGACAAACACGTGGAATCTATTTTTAAACAAGGTTTAGAGCACGTACGGGAGTAGGAGAAAATATGAAAAGACAACTGATACAAATTTTATTCGGGGGGTTGGGCCTTGGGGCGGCGGTGTGGGTGTCGTCCCCAATGTGGAAGGTGGCGCTGTTTGTGGCGGCCTATGTTATTTGCGGCGGGGACGTGGTATACCGCGCCGTGCGCAATGTGCTGAAAGGCGAATGGCTGGACGAAAACTTCCTGATGGCGCTGGCCACCGTGGGCGCGTTTATCGTGGGGGAATATCCTGAAGCGGTAGCGGTTATGCTTTTTTACCAAATCGGAGAGTTCTTTTTGGACTGGGCCGTGCACCGCTCCCGCCGAAGCGTGCGTTCTTTAATGGAGCTGACGCCGCTTAGCGTGCAGGTCAAACGGGAAACGGGCTGGACGGACGTAAAACCGGAAGATGTAAAAACGGGCGAGATCTTTTTGGTTAAACCGGGCCAGCGCGTGGCCTTGGACGGGGTCGTGGTAAAAGGCAGCAGTATGATAGACGCTTCCGCCCTGACGGGGGAATCTATGCCGGTAAGCGCGCAGGAAGGCAAAGAGCTGCTTAGCGGGGTAATTGCGCTGGACGGCGAGCTGGAAATAAAAGCTCTGCGTCCTTATGCCTCCTCAGCCGTAGCCAAAATATTGGAACTGGTGGAAAATGCTTCCGCCAAAAAAACGCCTACGGAACGCTTTATTACGCGCTTTGCCCGTTGGTACACGCCGGCCGTGGTGGCGGCTGCCGTATTGACGGCTTTTGTGCCGCCTTTGCTGTTTGCAGACGCCCAACTGAAAGACTGGGTGTACCGCGCGCTTATCTTTTTGGTGATTTCCTGCCCGTGTGCGTTGGTGCTGTCCGTGCCGCTGGGGTTTTTTGGCGGTATCGGGGCGGCGGCGCGGCGCGGTGTGCTGATTAAAGGCAGCGGCAGTTTGGAAGGGCTGGCTAAAGGTTCCGTTATGGTGTTTGATAAAACAGGTACGCTTACCCGCGGCGCCTTTGAAGTAAGCGGCATTTATCCGGCCGCGGGCGTAACGGCGGAAGATTTGCTTTGCTGGGCCGCCTATGCCGAAAGCGGCTCCCGCCATCCGCTGGCCTTGGCGGTAACAAAAGCCTATGGCAAAAATATAGATAAAAGCCGCCTGCAGAATGTGCGCGAAAAAGCCGGCCTTGGCGTGTTTGCCCGCTTGGACGGAGCAGAAATGTTTGCCGGTAAAGAAAACGGCATCGCGCCGGACTTTAAGCGCCCTGTTGACGTGCCCGCCGGCACGGCGGTATTTGTCAGCCGCAACGGCCAATATGCCGGCTGTTTGACGTTTGCCGACGGCTTGAAAGAAGATTCTGCCCAAGCCGTGGCCGATTTGAAACGTCTGGGTTTTACACAGACGGTTATGCTCACGGGAGACAGCACCCAAGCGGCCGAGCCTGTGGCCAAGCAGGCGGGCGTGGACAAAATGTACGCCTCTTTGCTGCCGGCAGACAAAGTGCGTCTGGTGGAAGACTTAATGAAAGAAAAAGCTCTGGGCACCACGCTCTTGTTTGCTGGCGACGGCATTAACGACGCCCCCGTGTTGGCCCGCGCCGACGTAGGTATTGCAATGGGGGCTTTAGGCTCCGACGCCGCCATAGAAGCGGCCGACGTGGTGCTGACCGACGATAAGCCGTCCAAAATTCCGCAGGCGGTGGCCTTAAGCCGCTTTACGGTCAAAATCGTCAAGCAGAACATTTGGTTTTCGCTGTTGGTCAAAGCGGCCGTGTTATTGCTTGGGGTGTTAGGAGTGGCCACGTTGTGGGAAGCCGTATTTGCCGATGTGGGGGTATCGGTGCTGGCGGTGTTAAACTCTTTACGCCCCTTGGCCTTTAAAAAATAAATGCCAGGCCGCCTTTCGGGGCGGCCTTTTTTGTGCCTTGGAAGGCTTTGTATAATGTAACTATGCAGGAATATAAAATTGTGTTTTCCGATTTGGACGGCACCCTTTTAAACAATGCCCACCGTGTCCCTGCCGCCACCGCGCTTTATTTGCGCGCGCTGGTGGCACGCGGAGTGCCTTTTGTCATTGTAACGGCCCGTATGCCGGCGGCGGCTTTGCCTTTGCAACGGGAAATAGGCATTTCTTCCCCGATGATTTGCTATGGCGGTGCGCTGACGCTGGATAAAGATTTAAACCCTTTGCGCAGCCTTTGTTTGACCCCGCAGCAAAGCGCGGCGGTGGTGGCTTTTGCAAAGGCACATTTCCCGCAGGTACAGACCAGCCTGTATGCCGGAAACGACTGGTATGCCTTTAACCCGCAGGCACCCGAAATTAAACTGGAAAGCCAAATAACCGGCGTGCCCGTACAGCCTGTGCCGCCGTTGTACAATAAAAACATTTATCCCCATAAAGTGTTTTTTATTACGCCGGACGGCGACACCTGCGAACAAATGCTGCAGGCGCTTGAGCAACAATTTCCCGCTTTGGCTGTTTCGCATTCCGGTTTTGGACATATTGAAGTAACCGCAGCCAATGCCGTCAAAGCCCTGGCAATGCAAAGTTTGTGTCAAACCTTGGGAATAGACGTATCCTCCGCCATAGCGTTTGGCGACAGCCTAAACGATGCCGATATGCTGCGCGCGGCCGGCTTGGGCGTAGCGGTGGAAAATGCCTCCCCGCAGGCCAAAGCCGCGGCTAAACGCATTTGTCCGTCTAACGAGCAGGAAGGCGTAAAACAAACCCTGCAGGAATTATTTGCCTGACGGATAAGCTTCTTTTGCAAAGAACGAGAAGCTTTTTTTAGAAAATTTTGCCGAAACCGGCTTCTTTTTTTCATAAAAAACCCCGCTCATACGCGGGGTTTTTTATCAGTTTTTGCGGCGGTATTTGTTTTTCTTAATCAAATGTTCGTTATACGTGCGGCTGAAATCGTGCCGACCGGTATTGTCCGCCACAAAATAAAGTGCGTCAAAGTCCGGCTGGGGGTTTAAAACGGCTTTGACGGACTCGTAACTGGGGTTGGCAATGGGCCCCGGCGGCAGCCCGTTATAGCGATAGGTGTTGTAGGGGGAAGGGTTGCGCAGGTCTTTATAGGTCAGGCCCTTTTTCCAGTAGCGGTTTTCGCGGAAGTTAAAGCCCAACGCGTATTGCACGGTGGGGTCGGCTTCCAAACGTTTGCCGATTTTAAGACGGTTCAAATACACTGCGGCAATTTTGGGCCGTTCATCGTGAAAGATAGCCTCTCTTTCCACGATAGAAGCCACCGTAAGCACTTCTTTTTCGCTCAAATCGGTTTTATACTGGCTGAAAAGCGGCTTAATGGTTTTGTTGTATTGGGCCAGCATTGCGTCCACCACGGCCCAGGCGGGGGTATTTTCGGAAAAATGATAGGTGGAGGGGAAAAGCTGCCCTTCCAAGTCCCGTTTGCGTACAATGTCCAAAAAGGCCCGCGCATCGGTAATGTTGTTGGTGGCCAACGCTTCGGCAATTTCTTCGCTGCGCCACCCTTCGGGAATGGTCAATTTGGTCAGGTGCAGGCATTTGCCGCTTTTAATGCAGTTAAGCACCGACTCTGAGGGCATATTTTTGCGCAAGTCGTATTTGCCGGCTTTTAAGTCCTTGGCGGAAGAAGAAAGCTTTAAGATGAGTTTAAACCACGTACGGCTTTTAATGACGCCTTCGTCTTTAAGGTTTTGGGCCACTTCGCCGGCGGTCTGACCGGGTTTGATTTCAAACACCAATTCTTCGCCGGTGCTGAAATAATGCAGTTTTATAAACAGCACAAACCCTGCCAAAAGCAGCAGGAAAATGCCGAGGGGAATAAACAGTCTTTTTTTCATTGGCTTAATTAATGGCTCAGTTTAAAAAACGCGCGTTTGCCGGCCTGCAATACGTCGCCGTATTTAAAAGACAGCGGGCCGTCCTGCGTGATTTTTTTGCCGTTTAAGCGCACCGCTCCCTGCTCTATCAAAGCGCGGGCTTTGTTTTTGCTTTGGGCGGCGCCGGCTTCAAACAGCACGGCCGAGAGCATAGCGCCTTCGGCGGGTTTAAACACGGGCATTTCGTCCGGATTTTCTTTTTTGGAAAAGACTTTTTCAAAATTTTCGCGCGCTGCCAAAGCCGCTTCTTTGCCGTGAAAGCGTTCCGTCAGCAGGCCGGCCAAACGTTTTTTGGCCTCCATCGGGTGCATTGCTTTTACCTCGGCTAAGTTTTCCGACGTTAACAGCTCGTAGTAGTTGAGCATCATTTCGTCGGAAATAGACATCAGCTTGCCGAACATATCGTTGGGGGCGTCGTTAAGGCCCACATAGTTGCCGTAAGATTTGGACATCTTTTTCACGCCGTCAATGCCCACCAGCAAAGGCACGGTGATGGCAATTTGCGGTTCAATGCCGTTCTGTTTTTGCAGCTGGCGGCCCACCAGCAGGTTAAAAATCTGATCCGTGCCGCCCAGCTCCACATCGGCTTTAAGGGCAACGGAGTCCTGCCCCTGAAAGAGGCTGTACAAAATTTCCAGCATACTGATCGGGTTGCCTTCTTTCATTCTTTTTTTGAAATCTTCGCGTTCCAACACTTGCGAAACGGTAACCTTGGAAAGGGTTTGCAGCAGGTCTTTGCCGCTGACAAAAGGGTCCAGCCACTCGCTGTTAAAGCGAATTTGGGTTTGTTCGGGCTTTAAAACTTTAAAAGCCTGCTCGGTGTAGGTTTTGGCATTGTCCAGTATTTTTTCGCGCGGAAGGACGGGACGGGTGGAGTCGCGGCCGGAGGGGTCGCCGATGGCGGCGGTAAAATCGCCGATGACCAGCACGGCGGTGTGCCCCAAGTCTTGAAAGCGGCGCAACAGGGAAAGCACCACGCTGTGCCCCAGGTGCAGGTCTGCACTGGTGGGGTCGCAGCCCAATTTAACGATTAATTTTTTACCGCTTTCCAATTTTTTTTGCAGGCCTTCGGTGTTGACTACGTCCACGCAGCCGCGGGTTAAAAAGGCAATTTGTTCCTGAATATTCATACGCCCTCACATAAAACATATACCTTTCCGTCCGGCGGGCAGCATATAAAGCCGGCGGAGGAAAGTGCTTTTTTATATTTTAGCATATACACCCTTACGCGCGCGTAAGAAAAAGCAAAAGCGCCGCAGGGAAAATTAATAAAAATCGTACGGGTCGGCCGTCAGTTTAAACTCGGTTTTTTTAGAAGGAACAAGTCTGTCCAGCGCGTGCACCAAAGCGGCGTATTTTTCGGGCGTGGTTTTGAAAAGCAGATATTGCTTTTTTAACGTATCGGTCTTTTTGCCGGTTTTAACGGGGCCGAGCGCTTCGGTGCAAAAGGGGGCGGCGGCGCTCATCACGCGGGCGGTTTCGGCGTTGAGCAGGGTGCCGTCCTTGCTTTTGATGAGCAATTTGACCATTTGCACAAAAGGCGGATAGGCAAATCCTTCCCGCGAGAGCATTTCTTCGCGCGCGCAGGAAATGTAATCTGATGCCAGCGCTTCAAACGGATATATATCGGCCGAAGACGTTTGAATAATCAGCCTTCCGCCGGGGCGGGTGCAAAGACGGTTTTTGAGTTTAAAAAGCAATTGGCCGAATTTTTCGGACGCGCGGAAATCGGGGCTGTCCAATTCCAAATCGGCATCGGCCACCGCACACAGCGTAACCTGCGGCGAAAGGGCCGCTTCCAACGCTTGGCGGGTGCCTACGACGACGTCCGCCTCTTTTCTGTCCAACGCCAAACGCACCAGATGGCCTTGGCCGTCTTTATTTTTAAGCGTGTCTCCGTCCAAGCGCAGTACGCGCGCCTGCGGGAAAAGTTTATTTATTTCCGAGACGATTTTTTGCGTTCCGCCGCCGCGGGACTTAAAAATTTTGTTTTGGCACTGCGGGCAGGTTTGCTGCAGACTTTCTTTATGGCCGCATTTTTTGCAAACTAAAATATCTTCCCCGTCTTTGGTCTTTTCCCGCGCCAAAATAGCGCCGCATTTTTTGCATTTGGCGTAGGCCCCACAGTTTAAACAGTAATAAGCGTTGGCGTAGCCGCGGCGGTTTAAAATAATCAAAGAGGCCTGTTTATTTTGCAAATTGTCTTTTAACTGGTCCAGCAGAAAATCGGAAAATAAGGCCGAGTGTTCGCCTTTTTTGCCGGTTACTTTGTACTGCAGGGCAAAACGGCCGTCCTTGGGCAAAGACAACCGATATTGCCGGCAGGAACCCTGTTTGACGGCAAACAGCGTTTCCAGCGAAGGCGTATCCGAAACGGACACAAAAAGCGCCTCGTGCTGTTGGGTGCGGCAAAGCAAAACGTCGCGCAAGTGAAAATAAGGTTTGTTTTCTTCCTGCTTATAATTGTCGTTTTCTTCTTCCAGCATAGCGGCCAGCCGCAAGTTTTTAAACGGCAGCAGCCCGCCCGAACGCGCCGACACAATAACGCACGGCAGGCCGTGGCACACGCGGGAGAAAATTTTTTTCTTTTGGCTTAAAAGCATACGGCTGTGCCAGCAAAAAACCGTATCCGGCGGGAAAAGCGACGTAATTGATTTAGCAAAATTTTGGGCTGCCAGCACATCGGGCAACGTAAGCAGCGCCTGGCCGTAGCCGGCCAATGTTTGGCGGGCTAAACGCAGCACAATATCCGTTTTGCCCCGGCTGTCGTTGCCGCTTAGCAGTATGTGGTGAAACCCGTTGTTTAAACAGGCGTTTAAATCAGCAAACACGGCTTGCTGTTCGTCTTTCAAGGCAGCAACAGAAGGCAGCTGTAACGAAGGCAGCGGGGCCGCTTGCCCCAGTTTGAAATAGGCCTGCGGGGGAACCAGCGCAAATAAAATTTGTCCAATCGGGCCGCCCCAGTTTTTTTTCATAAAATCGGCCAAAAAGAACAGATCCGAGCCGAAAACAGGGCGCTCGTCCAAAACGCAGGCAATTTCTTTGAGTTGATTCAAATTGGCAAAGGAAGTAGTGGGGGAAACCTTAACGACCAGCCCCGTCGTCAGCATACGCCCGAAAGGTGCCGTAACGCGCACGCCGGGTTTTACTTTGCCCAGTAAATCGGAGGGGATGGCGTAGTCAAAGTCTCTGTCCAACGGAACGTCAAAAACAACGGAGCAAAACATATTAAGCCTGCGGGCGTTTGAGGCCCATTTCCGCCATTACCATTTGCAGGTCGGCCCAAGCATCCTTTTTCCAGGCGGGGTTGCGCAGCAGCGCGGCCGGGTGATAGGTGGCCAAAATTTTAACGGGTGTTTTAAGCTCCACCGTATCCAAATGCAAAAGGTGAAATTTGCCGCGCAAAGCCCCCAGCGATTTGGTATCGCTAATCAGCGCTTTGGCCGCCACGCCGCCCAAAGCCACTACATACTTGGGGGAAATGGCCGCAATTTGTCGCTCTATGTATTTGCGGCAGACGGCAATTTCGCCTGCGTTGGGGGCGCGGTCATTGCCGCGGGCTTCGGGGTTTTCGGGGTTGACCATCGGGTGGCATTTGGCGATATTGGCGATAAACACTTGTTCGCGTTTTAAACCCATAGCGGCAATCATCTTGTCCAAAAGCTGGCCGGCACGGCCGATAAACGGGCGGCCCTGGTGGTCTTCGTCAAAGCCGGGGCCCTCACCGATGAACATCAGTTCGGCCGCGGGGTTGCCTTCGCCGGGTACGGCGTGAAGGCGCGTTTGGCCCAGCGGGCAGCGGCGGCAGGCATTAATTTCCTGGGCGATTTGGTCTAAAAGGGCTTGTTTTTCCTGCGGGGTCACGGGGGCCTCCTGCGGGGAAGGTTGCTCAGACAACGGCGCAGACGGGCTTTGTGTGTCCGTTTGCGGCTGCGTTGTGGCGTTGTTTTGGGCGGTTTGTTTGTCCTGGCGCAGGAAGCTGATGGTTAAATGATCCTGCGCGGGTGCGTCGTGTGCGGCGGAAGACAGCGGATGCGGTTCAGGCGCTTTAGCAGCAGAAGGCGTCGGCTGCGGCGCAGGGGAAACAGACGCTGTTTGGCCCGCGGCAACGGCAGGCGCGGCGGCCTGAGGACAGGCCGCCGGCGTCAAATCGTCTTCTTCCCGACTGGCTAAAAAGGCTTTAAAATCGGCCGCCAGCGCGCGCACGCTGTCTTTCATACTACAGTTTCATCGGTTCTTTGGCTTTGCGTTCGGCTTCTTTGCGGGCTTCTTCCTGCGCTTTTAATTCAGCTTCCAAGTTCTGGCGGCTGATTTCCAGCACGGCGTCTTTGCTCATACGGCCCGAAAGAATGTCGTCCAAGGCCACTTTGATGACCACAGCGGTAGGCTGGTTTTTGTATTCGCTTTTCTTTTTAAGCTCTTTGGCCCAGATGGACGCAAGCACCACTACGTCGTAGCGGTCTCCGTCAAAGTTCATCAGTTCGGACTCAAAGTTTTTATCGGTTTTGGTGTTGGACATTTCTTTCTCCTAAATGACTTTGGATACTTTTAAATCTTTCAAGTTGCGCTGCGTTTTGAGTTTTTCGGCGCGGATGACGGCTGCCGTGTCGGATACGGCTTTTTTCAAATCGTCGTTAAGCACCACATAATGGTAATTCTTAATTTCTTTTAATTCTTTTTTGGCCGTTTTTAAGCGCAGGGCCACGTCCTGCGTATGGTCTTTGCGGGCGGCAATACGTTCTTTGAGCACTTGCAGGCTGGGCGGAACAATAAAAATTTTGACCGCCTGCGGATACTTGCCCGATACCGTGCGGGCCCCTTGCACGTCTATTACCAGCACGGGGCAAAGGCCTTGCTTGATTACGCCGTCCACCGATTTTTTAGGAATGCCGTAATAGTGCGCGTGCACTTTAGCCCATTCCAGCATATGGCCCTTTTCAATGGCGGTTAAGAATTGTTTTTCCGTCCAAAAATGGTAGTCCCTGCCGTCTTTTTCGCCGGTGCGCGGGGCGCGTGTGGTGGCCGTAACCACGCGGCGGAGCGTTTTGTCTTTTTTAAGCAAATGCTGCACCACGGTGGTTTTGCCGCCGCCGGAAGGGGAAGAAATAATAATGGAAAAAGGTTTCATTTTCTTTATTTTAGTAAATCTGAACCGTCCGGTAAAGAGCGGCGGCGTAATTTTACTACACTTGTTTAAAGCCGGAGTTGGCCGCCGCGGCAAGAAAGTTTTCTATTTCTTTATGTTGGTATTTTTTGGCTACGTCTAAAGGGGTCAGGCCGGCCGAATCGCGCAAATGGGGGTTGGCCCCGTGGCGCAGCAAAAGACGGATGACCCTTGTTTTGCTTTGACAGGCGGCCGCGGCGTGCAAGGGCGAGCCGCCAAAATTGTCCAGCGCGTCTATTTCGGCCCCGTTCCGCAGCAGAAATAAACACATTGCCGGCTGATTGCATTCGGCCGCAATATGCAGGGGCGTTTGGCCGTCGTCTGTTTCGTGGGCTACGGTATAGTCTTGGTCCAACAGTTTGTCGGCGGTATAAAAATCGTTCCAGAAAACGGCCTGATGCAGCGGAAAGCGCTGCAATTCTTTCGTCAAAAATTCAATAATTTCCGCATTGACCCCGCGGTGCAGGCCCACACGCCACAGCATACGCATCAGTATCGGGCGGGTAAAATAAAACACTACCGCCAAAGCCATACACAGCAAGAGCCCGCCCCAAGTGGGGTTGAGCCAAAAAAAGCAAAACAAAAAAATAAAGAATAAAAGCCACGTCATAGGCCCTCTTGCCGTTTTTATTTATAAGTTTAATGCTTTGACGGAAAAGTGTCAATATTTTAAGGCAAAACCCCGCCTGTAAAAGCGAGGTTTGCAAACGGGGTTAAAATTATCGGGCTGGCGTTCATCCGGCATTTTTTGTGCCAGTTGCCCGCACAAAGAAGCCTGCCTGCGCGGCGGACGCACACGGCGGTTTTGGCTATTTGATGTTAACCTCTACGCCGTTGGCCCGTGCGTGTGTTTCAAGGGCTTGGGCAAAGGTCATCTTTTGGCTTTTGAGGGCAAGCGGCCAGTTAAAAACCCATTCCGTAATCGGTTGGCGGAAGAACCACAAGAGCCGTCTGTAGGCATAGGAGCCTTTTTTCAAAAATAAATGTATTTGAAAAAAGGACTGCCTTTTTATCTGCACCTGTTCTATGTTTATTTTGGCTATTTTTTCCCAGCCGATCGGTTCTATAAAAGCCAATAAAAAAGAGGTGCCGATGCCGCTTGCGCTTATTTTAATAGACGAAAAAATCAGCAGCAAAAAAGTAATGCCGCACACAAATAAAAGCAGTTTGAAAAGGAAGGGGGGAATATAAAATTCTGCCTGTACGCCGTTTGTTACAGCGTCAAGCAGCCCTCCTGAAGCCAGCAGGCCAAAACAGCCCAGACCCAATGTCAAAAAAAGAAGTTTGGATAAAAAAGAAGAACTAAAAACGATTTGCCGGTTTACTTTTTTATTCATTTAATGAACCTCTGTCAAAAGTTTGCTCGGCCGAATTAATGGCCGCGAACTGCCAAAAAGCGGTTTTTGTTATTTTACTACATATGTGCCGTGTTTTGGTTTTTGTTATAGTACGACTGTAAAAACTGAAAGGTTTCCTGGCGGTTAAAGAGCGCGGCATAGTCTGCAGGGGTTTTTCCGCCAGCGTCCTGCGTTTGTAAATCGGCCCCCAGTGCAAGCAGTTTGGCACAAAATTTTGTGCGCCCCAGTGCGGCGGCTATGTGCAGGGGGGTAATGCCGTTATGTATGGGGGCGTTAATGGCTTGAATACGGGTATCTTCCGGCAAAAAGCGCAGGTTGGCCATTTTGTCTTCTCTTTGTTCCACCACAGCTTTGGCCAATGGAGCTTTGTAAATAAAGCTCAGCAATTCCGGCGAGAACACTTTAGCCGCTTGTTTATGTGTGATTTTATTGTTAAACACAAGCGCTATTTTAAAAAGCACCCATAAAACCACGCAAATAACCGCAAACAGACCTATTTTAAAATCTGTTAAAGAAATGCCTGCAGATCCCTGTGCGTTTATCTTGTTTACCAAACTGCCAAAACCCAAAATACAACCCACAAAAACAGCACCGGCAAGAATGCCCCAAAACAACAGCCACAAACGGTCTTTTATTTTGTGCATTATTTTTTCTCCAAGATGCAATGTTGTTTTACTGCGTCCAAAATTTTCTGCTGATTGTCGGCATTATACTGGCTAAGAACAATGGCAAAGGACTTTTGGTTGGCGGGGAACAGATAGCATATACGTACGCGCGCCAAGCACCCCTCTTTCATATGAAAAACCAAAATCTGTGTGTGGCGTATTTTATGGTATTCTACGCGTCTGATTTCGTGCCAAGGCACGGGAGCAAGGCAGATGGGGCCCTGAATGCCCGAAGGCGTCATTTTAACTTTATAAGGCGCCAAAAAAACAAGTAAGGCCACCACGCCCATTCCGCCAAAGAGCAGCTTGAGCAAAAAGAGGCTGCTCCCTATAGAAAAGAGCCCGAGGCTTTGGCTTTGGTCCTGTGCAATCTGCGGGAGAAAATCTGTTGCAAAAGCAAACCATAAACAAAAAAGCCCGAACAATAAAATCAATATTTTATTGAAAGGATAGGGTTTGATAATGATGTCGGAGGAATTAGGCATATAAAGTCCAAAAAATCCCGCCTTGTTTCGCACAAGGCGGGACAGTTGCCATATTTTTTATTTGCGTTTCTTGGCCAAGGCCTCTTTGGCGGCAGCCTGAGCGGCAGCCAAGCGGGCTATGGGCACGCGGAACGGCGAGCAGGAGACGTAGTTGAACCCTTCGCGGTGGCAGAATTCCACACTTTCGGGGTCGCCGCCGTGTTCGCCGCAGATACCGATTTTCAGGTTCGGTTTGGCGTCGCGTCCTTCGGCCACGGCGTGTTCAATCAGCATCCCTACGCCGCGCTGGTCCAAGGTTTGGAACGGGTCGGCGTCCAAAATACCCTGTTTGAGGTATTCGGGCAGGAAAGCCCCGATGTCGTCGCGGGAGAAGCCAAACGTCATCTGCGTCAGGTCGTTGGTGCCGAAAGAGAAGAAGTCCGCTTCCTGCGCCACTTCGTAAGCCAACACGGCCGCGCGCGGAATTTCAATCATCGTACCGACGGAGAAGTTGAGCTTTTTCACTTTCGTTTTGGCTACCACTTCGTCGTAGACTTTGCGGATAATTTCTTTCTGTTTGATGATTTCGTTCACGTCGCAGGTCAGCGGAATCATCACTTCGGGCACGGCTTTGACGCCTTCTTTAATCAGTTCGGCGGCCGCTTCAAAAATAGCGCGGGACTGCATTTGCGTAATTTCCGGATAGGTCACCCCCAAGCGGATACCGCGGTGGCCCATCATCGGGTTTACTTCGTGCAGGCCGGCGGCGCGTTCCTGGAAGGTCTTCATATCAATATCCAGCGCCTGAGCCAATTCGTGCTGTTTAGCCAGCAGGGTGGGAACAAATTCGTGCAAGGGGGGGTCCATCAGGCGGATCGTAACGCTGTAGGGCGCCATAGCCTTGATGGTTTCCTTGATATTCTTCTTCATATACGGGAAGAGTTCTTCCACCGCGGCCTTGCGTTCAATTTCGTTGCCGGCTAAAATCATCTTGCGCAGAATGAACAACGGTTCATCGGAATTTTTGCCGTAGAACATATGTTCAATGCGGAACAGGCCGATGCCTTCTGCCCCGAATTTGCGCGCATTGACGGCGTCTTCGGGCGTGTCGGCATTGGCGCGCACCTTCATCGTGCGGATAGAGTCGGCCAATTTCAGGAAAGCGGCCAAGTTTTTGTTGCCTTCGCCGGCTTCCAACATTTTCAGGGCGCCTTCATACACCCAGCCTTTGGTGCCGTTAAGGGTGAGGTGGTCGCCTTCTTTAAAGGTTTTGCCGCCCATTTTGACGGTCTTTTTGGCACTGTCCAATTCCAGTTCACTGCAGCCTACGATGCAGCATTTGCCCCAGCCGCGGGCCACCAAAGCCGCGTGGGAGGTCATACCGCCGCGCTGCGTCAAAATACCGGCTGCGGCACGCATACCTTCAATGTCTTCGGGGTTGGTTTCTTCGCGGATTAAAATGGCGTTTTCGCCTTTGGCTTGCAATTTGATGGCGTCTTCGGAGTTAAACACAATTTTGCCGCTGGCGCCGCCGGGGCCGGCAGGCAGACCCTGCGCAATGGGTTTGGCTTGCGCTTCGGCCTTGGGGTCAATGGCGGGCAGGAGCAGTTCCCCCAGCTGATGCGGGGTTACGCGCAGAACAGCCGTTTCTTTGTTAATCAGGCGTTCTTTAAGCATATCCAGCGCCATTTGCACGGCAGCGGTGCCGTTGCGTTTGCCTACGCGGCACTGCAGCATCCACAGGGTGCCGTGTTCAATGGTAAACTCAATATCCAGCATATCGTGGAAATGTTTTTCCAGCCGTTTTTGAATATTGTCCAATTCCTTATACACTTTGGGCATCACTTTTTCCAGCGTGGGCAAGTGAGCAGAGTGCGCATTGGCAGACCATTTGTTCATCGGGGAGGGGGTGCGGATACCAGCCACCACGTCTTCGCCCTGGGCATTGATTAAATATTCGCCGTAAAAATGGCTGTCGCCGTTGCCCGGGTTGCGGGTAAAGGCCACGCCGGTGGCGGAAGTGTCGCCCATATTGCCAAACACCATTGTTTGCACGTTGACGGCTGTGCCCCAGTCGTGCGGAATGTTTTCAATATTGCGGTAGGCAATGGCGCGTTTGCCGTTCCAGGAGGCAAACACCGCGCCGATGGCGCCCCAAAGCTGTTCGGTCGGGTCGTCAGGGAAATCTTTGCCCAAGACTTTTTTGACCGTTTTCTTAAATTCTACACACAGTTTTTTAAGTTCTTCGGCCGGAATGCCGGTGTCGTCTTTAACGCCCAGGCGGGCTTTTACGTCGCCCATCATACCGTCCAAAATTTTGCGGATGCCTTCGCCGTCTTTGGGTTCAATGCCGGCGGCTTTTTCCATCACCACGTCGGAGTACATCATAATCAGGCGGCGGTAAGCGTCATACACAAAGCGTTCGTCGCCGGTTTTGGCAATCATACCCGGGATGGTCTTTTCGGTCAAACCGATGTTCAAAATGGTTTCCATCATACCCGGCATAGAGGCGCGCGCGCCGGAGCGTACGGACACCAAAAGCGGGTTTTTGTCGGAACCGAATTGTTTTTTGGTGAGTTTTTCAACTTTTTTGAGGTTGGCTTCTACATCGGCTTTTAAGGTTTTAGGATAGGTTTTTTTATTGTTCCAGTAGTAGGTGCATACTTCGGTGGTAATCGTAAAACCAGGGGGGACGGGCAGTTTAAGCTGTCCTGCCATTTCGGCCAGGTTGGCGCCTTTGCCGCCCAGCAGTTCTTTCATCTTACCGTTTCCGTCGGCTTTGCCGCCGCCGAAAGCATATACCATTTTAACGGATTTCTTTGCCGCCGGTTTTGCTGCTTTTTTGGCGGTCTTTTTTACAGTTTTCTTTACCATTGTTTATTCATTCTCCGTAAGGAATAGCGTGCGGGGCACGACGAAGCACCCCGTAAAACAGGTTTTGCACTTTCATATTGTATTATATTTCCTATTTAAAGAAAAGATTTTTTTTATTACCCGAGGATACACAAAATAGGCTAAAGGACCTATTTTGATATAGGCCCGCATTCCACAAAAACGGGCCCCGTGGACCTTGCTTTTTTGGGCCTTTGCCCAAGCAAAAGACTGGGCCCAAAAAAAGCGGGGTTTTGGGTCCAATGACCCTGGCTGTTTTTCTTCGTAAAAGTTATTCTGTTAATAAGGAAGCAAACAAAACCCAAAGCTGTATGGGAGCCGTTATGAAACGCAATAATATGGTATTGACCAGAAAAGTGCAAGTAATGAAAAAACGCCGCCTGGAGAGAGAAATCTCCTGGGTGAAGAATGAATTTAAAGATTTTAAAACTTTAAGCGATGTGGAAATTTACAATACCGAACGCTATGCCAGCCTGCATTTAGGCGTAAGCTTTATCTAATTTTTATTCATACCTCCTCCTACAAAACCCCTCGCCCGCCAAGCCCAAACCCTCTTGGCGGGCGTTCCTTTGTGCTAAAATGTCATTATGTTAGAAAAATTGATTTACCTTGTTACAAGCGGTATTAGAGGTTTGTTGCTGTTTTGGTGCCCGTGGGGGCGCGACAGCCGCGTAAGATACGCCAACTTTGTTTTCTTTTTCTTTTTTACCGCAATCGGCTGGGGCATCCTTAATAACTATGCCTATAGCACTCATCCTCACTTAAAACCATTCGCTGGCATTATGTTAGGGTGGCTGGTTTTGGCCGGGTTTATGGCGGCGGTGCGCCGCGGACACGATGTGGGCTATAGCGGCTGGTACACGCTGTTTCATTTTTGGCGTTTTGCCCAGTATCCCTGCCGCGTTTTACTAATGGAGGAGGGGGATTGGCGCCCCAATAAATACGGCCCTGCCCCCAAAGAGTAGTTTATGTTAGGCGCCGGATTTGCTATACTGTTTAAAAGCCAAAGGGCAGAGATATGCTCTTTGGCCTTTTTTTTGGTATAATAAACTGTACTCTGGTACAAAAAACTAAAAAGGAGAAGGTTGGACTCCGGCTCGGTGTTTCCTAAGGAGATGGGACGCTTGGTCGTAACAGTTTTCAACCTAAGTGTAAAATAAAATGGTACTTTCCGTACAAGACAGAAAAGACATCATCGGTAAATTTCAGAGCAGCCCCAACGATACCGGCTCTGCTGCCGTGCAAATTGCTTTGATTACCGAACGCATCAGCTATATTTCCAATCACCTCAAAGCCAACCCGAAAGACTTTGCCGGCGAACGCGGCCTGAACAAACTGGTCGGCCAGCGCAAACGCTTGCTCGCGTATTTGAAAAAATCTGATTTTGCCAAATACCAGCAAGTGACCAAAGAACTCAAATTAAGGAAATAAGTTTCATGGAAAATTTCAATCATAAGTTTGACATCCACTCTCTAGACGTGGAAGTGGGCGGTCAGACGCTGAACCTGCAGACGGGGCTTATTGCCCGTCAGGCAGACGGCGCCGTGATGGTGACGTGGGGGGAAACCAAAGTATTGGCTACCGCCGTGTGCACCAAAGAACAAAAACCGGGCATTTCCGATTTTATGCCCTTGACCGTCAACTATAAAGAACGCACCTATGCCGCCGGCAAAATCCCGGGCGGCTTTTTTAAACGTGAAGGCCGTGCCAGCAAGAAAGAAACCCTTTCTTCCCGCATTATTGATCGCACGCTGCGCCCGATCTTCCCCGAAGGTTTTGCCTGCGAAACCAACGTAACGGCGATGGTGCTTTCTTCCGACGATTTGCACGGTTCGGACGTAATCAGCGTGTTGGCTTCTTCGGCCGCATTGGTGATTTCTTCCATTCCGTTTAACGAACCTGTCGCAGCCGTGCGCATTGGACGCATTAACGGCCAGTACATTGTCAACCCCACCAAACCGCAGGAAGCGCAGTGCGATATGGACCTGGTCATTGCCGGGTCTGCCCAAGGCCTCTTGATGGTGGAAGGCGGCGCCAAAGAAGTAGAAGAAGAAGCTATCATTAAAGCGATGGAAGTGGCCAAGCCGGAAATTGACAAAATGTGCGCCGTGCAGCTGAAACTGCGCGAACTTTGCGGCAAACCCAAATTCCCGTACGTCGTGGAAAAACTGCCGCAGGAAGTGGCCGATTTGGCCAACGGCAAATTCCGCGAAGACGCCCGCAAAATTTTGCACGCTTTTTCCGACAAGCAAACCCGCGATACGCAGGTTGCCCAGTTAAAAGCCTCTTTTACCGAAGAACTGACCCCGACGTATGGCGACAATGCCGCCACGTATGCCGCCGTTGCGCTGGAAAACATTATGTATGAAGAATCGCGCAATATGGTGCTGCGTGAAGGCGTGCGTGTGGACGGCCGCAAACCCGAAGAAATCCGCCCGCTGAGCTCTATGGTCGGCCTCTTGCCACGCGCGCACGGCTCTGCCTTGTTTACACGCGGTCAGACGCAGTCTTTGGCGGTCTGCACGTTGGGCACGCCCGACGACCAGCAGATGGTGGAAGGCTTGGACGAAACCACCTATGAACGCTTTATGCTGCATTATAACTTCCCGGGTTTTGCCACGGGCGAATGCAAACCGGACCGCAGCCCCGGCCGCCGCGAAATCGGCCACGGGGAACTGGCGCGCCGCGCTTTGATGCCCCTCTTGCCCAGCGAAGAAGAATTCCCCTACACCATTCGCGTGGTGTCCGATATTATGGAATCAAACGGTTCTTCCTCTATGGCCAGCGTCTGCGGCGGCAGCTTGTCGCTCTTTGACGCGGGCGTGCCGATGAAAGCGGCCTGCTCCGGCATTGCTATGGGTGCCATTTCCGGCGACGGCAAATTTGTCGTCTTGTCCGATATTATGGGCCTGGAAGACCACTTGGGCGATATGGACTTTAAACTGACCGGTTCCCGCAAAGGTATTACGGCCTTCCAAATGGACGTAAAACTTAAAACCGGTATTCCTTTGGACATTTTGCGTCAGGCCATCGCACAAGCGACCCGCGGCCGTATGTTCATTATGGACCATATGGAAAAAACCATTGCCGAACCGAAAAAGAATGTGTCCCGCTTTGCCCCGGTCATTTTCAAAATGAAAATACCCGTGGACAAAATTGGCGCTTTGATCGGCCCCGGCGGCAAGAATATCAAACGCATCACCGAATCTACCGATACCAAGATTGACATTGAAGAAAACGGTACGGTGACCATCGCCGCTGCCAATGGCGACAAACTGGATGCTGCCAAAGCCGAAATTGAAATGATGACGGCTGAAGCCGAAGTGGGCAAGATTTACAAAGGTAAAGTCGTGTCCATTCAGCCCTTTGGCGCGTTTGTGGAAATCTTGCCCGGAAAAGACGGCTTGCTGCACATTTCCGAAATTGAAAAACACCGCATCAACAAAGTGGAAGACGTTTTGCACTTGGGCGACACGGTGGAAGTAAAATGTGTGGAAATTGACACCAACGGCAAAGTCCGCCTGTCCAGAAAGGTTTTGTTGAAATAGTTTTTCAACGCCTTAAAACCCCGGGGCAACCCGGGGTTTTTTTATATTAGCGCGCGTGTTTTTTGCTGCAACGCCATCATTCGTGCCCTCTGGCAGTGGCCGTAATATCGGGCCGAAACGGCCTGCAAAACGGCCAAAGGCAGCTGAGAGCCTGTTCTAAAAACGGCAGGAGGTGTAAGCCTCCTTTGGTTTTAGTTACAGGACGCAAAGGCTTTTCCGCTTGCGTTGTGCCGGCCGCCGCCAGCGGTTTATTAAGCCGTTTTTTGTTTAAGGCACAAGCTAAATGCCGTGCAATATATTTAATTTATTGTTAAAAAGCAAGTACTTTTTTGTGTCGGCGTACCAAACGGCGCAAAATTATGTAAAATATTAAAAAGATTGTGCGGGCCTTACGGCCCGAAATATTCATAAGAGGGCAATATTCTTTATGAAAAAAACTGTCAAAAAAGCCGCAACCAAAAAAGCCGCTGCCAAAACGGCTGTGAAAGAATCCCCGATTTTGAAAGAAGTAAAACAGCTTTATTCTTTCATGCAGGACAATTCCATTGACACCATTGAATATGACCAAAACGGTCTGTATTTGCGTTTGGTAAAGGCCAAACCCGCTATGGTGCCTGTGCCGGTCAATGTGGGCACGGCGGCCGTTTCCGGCAATGCCGGTGCACCGGTGCCTGTGCAGGAACAATATAAAGAAGTCATTAAGTCGCCGCTTATGGGCATTTTCTTCCGCGGTTCCACGCCGTCTGCTCCTCCGTTTGTAAAAGAAGGCGCTCCCGTCAAAAAAGGCGATGTCATCTGCCTGATTGAAGCAATGAAAGTGTTTAACGAAGTGCGCGCCGATTTTAACTGCGTTGTCAAAAAAGTGCTGGTGGAAAACGGCAAACCCATTAAACAGGGCGATGCGCTTTTTGCCATTGAACGGGTGTAATTATGACGCCGCTTCAGGAAACTATTCAGGCCGCCGGCAGCCGTATGCTGGAATATTTGCAGGATAAAAAAGAAGCCACCTCTTGGCAGTTAAAGCTGGCTTTGCATTTATCCAGCTCGGTGCTGTATTTGGCGTTGGGCGTATTGCTTGAACAAGGCAAAATTCGTCTGGAAGCAGACGACATTAACTATAAAGTGTCTTTGCCCCAGCCGGATATTACGCCGCAGCAGCCGTTTTAATCAACGCCCCCGCAAGGGGGCTTTTTTTACGCTTTTTTTATGGGTCTTATGGACTTAAAAGAATAGGTCCAAAGACCCTGTTTTTATAACGGTAAAAATGAGAAAATATAATATATGAAAAACCAAATTTTTTCTCTGTTTTTAATCGTCAGTTTATTATGTGGGCAGCTTCCGCTTGCTGCCGCCCCCAAAGCCCCTTCCGCCCGTCGTCCCGTGCCGGCGGTGGACGTGCCGGCTAAAAGCGATTATCTTGGCCGCCAAAACGCGTTTAAACGGCAGCTGGCCCAAAGCGCTTTGCCCGCGCTGGAAGCCTCGCAGCTGCAAGCCCGTGCCGAAAAAGCGCTTAAAGAAGGAAAATCGGCCGAGTTTTACGTTTTAATCAATCAGTTAAATGACCTGCTTTTAAAACAACTCAAAGAGCCTTTTTTGCCTACGCGTTTAAATGCGCTGCATTTGTTGGCGGGGCATATTAAAGAAGGCTTTATTACAGCGCAGGAACAAAAACAAATTGCCTTGCAGTTGGAAAGAGTGCTGCAGAATACCTCCAAATGCCAGGGCAATCAATGCCGCTTTTTGGCCTTGGCTACCCTTACGCTGGCCTTATGCGCCCAAACGCCCGATGTGCAGGGCATTGCCTTGGCGGCGGAATTGCCTGGGCTGTCCAACCGGCAGCGTGTCCTGGCACTGTACGATCAATTATTGGCGCGTGATTACGGTTCTGAAGAAGCCAATCAAGAAATGGGGGAACATATCTTGCGTGCTTCGGCCTGGCTGGGCGGTTTGCAGACTGCCCAAAAACAGCTGGATCAGCTGGTGCGTCAAAGCGGGGCCGGCGGCTATACTTATGACGCCAAAAACTACAAACTGCAGCGCTTTGCCGTAGAATTAATTTCCGCCTTTGGCGCCCCGTCCGTTCCGGTATTGCAAGCCTTGGCCCGCCAAAGCCAAAGCCTTACGGTGCGCACCCACGCGGCTATAGAACTGGCTTATAAACACCTCAGCACGCAGGAAATGCAGCTGGTGCGCAGCCAGTTGGAATATATTTATTGCGATATTAAACTGCGCCTGCCTGCCCAGTTAGATTTTGAACTGCGCCAGCAAATAGGCTATGCCTACGGCCAAGGCCAAAAACCCGCTTTTATTACCGACGGGCAGCCCCGCTGTCTGGTGGTGGTGCCCGACGGGCCTAACCCGCATTTGATTTTGGATGAATGGGTTTTGAAAGCCGGCAAAGAAGCCGTTTTGTGGTTTGCTCCTGTCGGTGCGTTGCGGGCGGTTCAGTCCGGCTGGAAGATTTTGCGCCATTTAAAAACCCTGCGCTTATACGTAAACACCCGTCACGGAATGAGCCTGCGCCAATTTTACGATTCGGGCCGCCACCTGCCGTTGATGGGAGCAAAAAAAGAACTGACGGCAGCCATTCAAACGGCCGCCAAGACGAGCAAAGTGTCGGCGGCTACGTTGCAGCCCAAACCGGTTATTACCGTATTGGCAGAGGACGCGGCCGATGCCGAAGTGCTTAACCTGCGCAACAGCTTTTTGAGGCAAACGCAGGATTTGCTGGCTTCCGCCCGTGCCCGTACAGATTTAACGGCCGCCCAGCGGGCCCACGTGGAACGTTTGGCACAGCGGGTGCAGGAAAATCCGACTTCCTCGCGTTTGCTGGGGGAGGTAAGCCGCAGCCTTAAAACCTTGCCGCAGCACAGAAACAACGCGTTGGTTGTGTTTGGCAGCCGGATGACAAAAGATTCGGAAGTGGTTCCCCAGTTAAACCGCACGTTTATGGCCGACGGGTTCGGCTATCGGCTGGACCACGGCAAAGACGTTTACGGCATTACCAAACCGCATTTGCGCTATGAATTGGCCAAATACGGCCCCACCAGCGACCAGCTCTTTTTCCGCTGGGATACGCACGGCGGAATCAATGTGGCCTCGCATTGGATGGGAGAGTTGAACTCCGTCAGCGAAATTACGATGCCGGAAATCTTAAAAACGATTACCGAAAATCTGCACGGGGCACGCCAAAAATCCATTACCCTGTTTTTGGACAGCTGCTACCCCGGGGCGGCTTTTAAAGATTTTCTGTCCTTACCGGCGGAAATGATTGAAAATTTCAATCTCTTTGCCTTAGGCGGCCATATGCAGCTCAATTTTCTTACCCGTATGCCCAACTGGATGCAAACCTATCCGCACACGCCGCTGCAATATGCCGGCTGGCTGTGGAAAGCCGGCGAAAACAGCGCCCATACCATTACGGGCAAAGCCTTTGTGGGGGGAAAGGTGATTGACCCCTTGGCCCAGGCCATTGCCCGCACGCGCTACATCCGCCCGACGGCAGCCAGAGAATTGGAGCTTTTGCAGCGGGTTGCCGATGCCGACGAGCCTTATTCTTTGTATATGGCCGTAAAAGAATTTGCGCAAAAAGTACCGGGGGCCGCCACCAAAAATTTGGAATGGCCGATGTCCTATTACATTATTCCCTACAATGAAAGAGTGGTGTTGAAAAACCCCAATCAAATTCACGTTCCGGTCCGCTTGGTTGACGAAATAAAGGAAAGCCTTTCCAAAATAGATTTTTAAAACGCTTTAAAACTGGGTCTTTATACCGATATTTCATAGGTCTAAAGGCCCTGTTTTTTTATGCTTTGAAATGAAAAAATATCAGTATATGAAAGTGCGTTTTCTTCCTCTATTGCTGGCTGTGTGTATGCTCTTTGAGCAAACAACTTTGTTTGCCCAAACCTACCGCCCGTACGAAAAAAAACTTCCCGTTTATACCCTGCAAACCCCGGCCGACCATACCGCTTTAGCCATAGAAAAAGAAGCCAAACGCCAAATAGCGCTGGCCTCCGATGCCGTTTGGCAGGCCCGCCGCTTAGACCGGCAGGCGCGCCTTTCTTTACGTCAGGAAAATTTGCCCGCCTTTTTAGAGCAGGAAAAACAACTTAACGATTTGCTGGTTAGCCAATTAAAAGCCCCGCTGGTTGAAACCCGTCTGTTTGCGTTGGAAATGTTGCTGGCTCATATGCAGGAAGGGCTGATTTTACGGCAGGACGCTGCCAGAGCCTTTTTAATTTTAGAAGAACAGCTGCAAACCCAAAAAAAATGTCAGGGCAAAGAATGTGAGGCGCTGGGGCTTTCGGCCCTGTTGCTTTCGGCCGGTTTGTTTACGCAGCGCCCTCTGGTGCTGCCGCAGGACGAACCCGTGCGCGCCGACGCAAACCTGCGCCGTCATTTAACCGATTTGTATTTTTCTTTACTGCAAAACGATTACGGCTCCGTCCAAGCCAATAATGCCTTAGCGCCGTATTTGCTGCGTGCCTTGGGCTATGCCGGCGGCGCCGGTGCCGTAAAACGGGCGGAAGATTTTTTAATTGAGCAAAGCAAACGGATACGTCTGTTGTGGGGGGCGGCCGGCATATCGGGCCCCCGTTGGCATTTAAACCGCTATAACGTGGGCAATTTGCCGGCGCAAAAGGCTGCTATGCAAGTGCTGGCCGGTTTGGGGCCGGACGGAAAAAAGGTGCTGGAATATTATGCCGCCCAGAACCGCGGTTTAGCCGCCTATACGCACGCCAATATAGAGCTGGCCTATTTGGGCAGCAGCAGCGTAGCGGTGCAGGAAAACCTGCAAAATTTGTATTGCAATCAGGTTTGGAATTTAAAGGCGGATGCCGATTTTGAGCTTAAAAAACAACTGGGCTATGCCTACGGGCAAGGACGCAAGCCCGCTTATGTGTATGCCGCGGCGGATGCAAAAACCTGTCGGGTCATTGTCCCCAGCCAGCCCGACCCGCGTTTAAAAAATGCCGAACTGACCCAGCGTTTAATGGGGGAAATTTTATTTATCGGCGGCGGGGAATTTTTAAATATACTGCTGCAGGCCAAACGGGTGCGTCTGGCATTGCAGGCGCTGAAAAGCAAATGGGGCCGCCAGATAGCCGGCATTTCGGTCCACAGCACAAAAAACGCCCCCAAACCGCTTTCCTTCAAACGTCCTGCCGCTTTGGCAGCCGCCGGCGAACCGACCGCCCATACCGCCCGCACGGGGCAAACTGTCCGCGCTGCTGCCGGTTATTTGGAGCAGGACAAAACGGTTTTGCTTAACAGTATGCAAGATTTAAGTCATACGGCGTCTTTGTCCAGCGGGCAGCAAAACCATCTGAAATACCTGCAGGGCAAATTGACCAATCAGCCGGTTACCACATACAGTCTTAATGAAATCAAAAAAGATTTTTCCGCTCTTTCCTCTCAAAAATACAATGCCTTTACCGTCTTTGGCGACGAGATGGACAGCTATGCTTATTTAACAGACGAAATGCGCCGCAATTTTATGGTCAGAGATATCGGTTTCCCGATGGACGGCTCTGCCCCGCTTGCAAAAATAACACCCAAAACCCTGCAGGACGAGCTTTTGCAGTACGGCAAACTGAGCGACGATATTTTTGTGCGCTGGAATATGCACGGCAATTTGCAAAACGAAATATGGCGTTCGTATTTAAAAAAAGATTCGTTTATGAATATGGAAGAAATTGCCTCCCTTTTTCAGCAAGTCATTCAAAGCGGCTCCGCCAAAACGGTCACGTTGTATTTAGACAGCTGTTTCCCGGGGGCGGCTTTTAACGAATTTTTAAAACTGCCCGCCTCATTAAAACATAATATCAACCTCTTTGCCCCCGGCGGCTGGCGGGAATTGCGCTACAACTTGCCTTCCGGCTCCCTTTTGCAAGGTCAAACGCCGCTGGCTTATGCCAAACAAATTTGGAAACAAACGCTGTCTGTAAACAGTTTGGCCGGCAAAGCCTATGTAAACGGCAAAATTTACTCCCCGCTGGCAAGTGCCGCCAAACTGGCCCGAAGCGAAGGCCGCACACTGTATGCCGGCCAATTGCAGGGCCTGCTGGCCTTGTCGGAAGCATCCTCCAACGAACGTTTTTTTGAGATAATGGACGGTTTGAAAGATCTGGGCCTTCCCGTTTTTCAGAAAGGAACGGAAAAAGCCGTTTATATGTTTTTGCCCAAACCCAATATGATTATTGAACATAAAGGGGCTTATCAAATTACCCTGCCCGACTATTTAGTCTATCAGGTCGGCACCGTTTTGGACGGTCTGCCTTTTTAAAAACCGGCCGTCTGTTTAAGCCTGCTGGCGGTGCCTGTCTTTTGTGTGTGTCCTGCGGAACTTTTGCTTGCGCCTCTTTTGCGGAAAAGCGCCCTTTGCGCTTGCAGTTTGCCTGCTATATTTTAGCCCGTAAAATTGCTAAAATATACCTGTATGGAGAGAAATTATTATTACGCGCGTAAAAAAAGCAAAAAGAAACAACCCAAGCAATCTTCGGTGCGCTGGCTGGCCTCTGCCCTGTATATTTTGGGTTTTGCCGTTACGGCTTGGTTGTTTGCCATACTGTGGTTTGGGCTTTCCAAAGGCACGGTGAGCGAGGCTTCCGCCCGTGTGCTCAATCAATTTTTCGGGCAAAGTGCGCCGCTCATTCCGTTGCTGCTTACGTATTGGCTGGTGCGCAGTTTGATTAAAAAAAGCACGGCCTTTGTCTTTTTTCTGTTCGGCTCTTTGTTTACGCTGACGGCGTTTTCTTCCGTATTGACGATGTTTAAGCTGATTTTTACCGGTTCGCAAATTACCGGCGGCTTGGCGGGCCAGACGGTTTTTTATTGGTTTGAAGGCATTGTCGGGCCGGTGGGTGCCTCGCTGTTTTCCTTGGCGTTTTTGTTGGTGGGGCTGCATATTTTATTTGCCATTCCGTGGCGGGTGGTGGTGGAAAAATCGGCCGAGTTTCTGCGTAATGATTTTCAAGGGTGGATGGAAGCCCGCGCCGAACTGAAAGAAAAAGTAAAAGAAGGCAAAGAAAGCATTAAAGAAGCCGCTTCTCATCCGCTGCCGGCGGCCCAGAGTGAAGAAGAACCCTCCCGCCCTGCCAAACCCAAAATTTACCGCCCGCATACCGAAATTAAAGCCCCCGTGGCCGAAATGGTCAAAGAGCTGCCGCGTTCTTCTGCAGCCGTTCCTGCCGACGATAAACCGGAAGGAGAAGAAGAACAAACCGCTCAAACAAAACCCTTTGATCCGGCCACCTTTAAGCTGCCTTCTTTAGATTTATTAAACGATCCGGTCAACAATGGTGTCGTCGGCCCCACGGATGACGAAATTGCCGAAGCCACCAAACGGCTGGAAGAAACCTTAAAGAATTTTGAAATCGGCGCACACGTGACGGGCGTTTCGCCCGGGCCGGTGGTCACCCGCTATGAAATTAAGCCTGATCCGGGGGTAAAAATTGCGTCTATTGTTTCCATTTCCAATGATATTGCGTTGGCGATGAAGGCCAAGTCTATCCGCGTGGAAGCGCCTATCCCGGGCAAGGACGCTATCGGCTTTGAAATTCCCAACGACCGCCCGCTGATGGTAACGATGAAGGAAATTTTGCAGGACCCCGTCTATACCCAGTCCAAGGCGCGCATTCCCGTGGCTTTGGGCCGCTATGCCGACGGTCGGCCCGCCGGCGCCACCTTGGAAAAATGGCCCCATATTCTGATTGCCGGCGCCACCAACAGCGGTAAATCTATTTGTTTGCATACCATCATTATGTCGGTTTTGTTCCACGCCAAGCCCAATGAGGTTAAGTTTTTGATGATAGACCCCAAACGCTTGGAACTGACGCTTTATGAAGGCATCCCGCACCTCTACGACCCCAAAACTTCCTGCGATGACGTAAATGTGGTAACCGATGCGCAAGGGGCGGTCAAATCGCTGCAGATGCTGGTAAAAGTAATGGAAAAACGCCTTAAAATTATGGAACTGGCCAAGGTAAAAAACATTGAAGGCTACAATGCCTGGGCCGAGAAAAAAGGCGAAGAAAAAATGTTTTATATCGTGGTCGTTATTGATGAAATGGCCGACCTTATGCTGCAAACCCGCGCCGCGATTGAAGACTCTATCCAACGTCTGGCCCAAATGGCCCGCGCCGTGGGCATACACTTAATTTTGTGCACGCAGCGGCCGTCCGTTAACGTCATTACGGGCGTAATTAAGGCAAACCTGCCTTCCCGCATTGCTTTGCAGGTGGCCAGCAAAACGGACTCGCGCGTTATTTTGGACGGTGCCGGTGCGGAACTGCTGCTGGGCCGCGGGGATATGCTTTATCAGGGTACGTCCGACCAAAAACCCCACCGCATACAAGGCGCTTACGTCAGCGAGACGGAAATTACCGCCGTGGCCGACTTTTTGCGCAGCCAAGGCGCGCCCGACTATCCGGTGCAAATATTGGCCGACCACAGTATGCAGCGCCCGCAGGACGGGCTGGGCACGTCGCCGGAAGAACTGCTGCAGGCTTTGCGGCTGGTGACGGAACGCCGCCGCGTATCGCAAGATTTGCTGAAAGCGCATTTCGGCTCCTCGGCGCGGGCCACCAATATTTTAAGCGTGCTTGAAATGAAGGGCTTTATTTCCAAGCCCGAAGGCTCCAACCGCTGGGAAATTCATTATGAGCTGATTGAAGAACAAATTCGCGCGTTGGAAAACAGAGATACCGACAAATATCAGGAACCCGAATATGAAACGGTTTATAAATAATTGTGTGTGCGCCGCTTTGGTGTTAACGCTGGCCGGCGCAGGATACGCCGGCAAGACGCAAACTGCCCCGGCGGCTGCCAAAAGTGCCCAAACGGCGGCTACTAAGGCGCCTTCCGTGCAAGAAAAAGACTATGTGGCGTGTTTTAGTGCTTGGGATGCTAAAATGCAAACCCTGCAGACCGATTTTGTGCAAACTACCGAGTATGACGGCATTTTAATCAGCCGTTCGCAAGGGCGTATTTATTACAGCCAGCAGGGCCGGCTGCTGCGGCTGGACAATGTGGAACAGGGCAAGGTAACACAGACGGCGCTGACGGATAAAAAAGACATTTGGGTGCTGGACGAAAAAGGACAGGAAGTTACCCGCGTAGGCTGGCAGGAATGGCTGGCCGGACAGCCCAATCAGGCCTTGTTTGATTTTGGCAATTATACCGCTTTAATCGCCCGCCATAACGTCTCGGTGCAGGAACATAAAGACGGGCTGGTCATTTTGCTTTTGCAACCCAAAGACAAAAGCCAAAACTATACGCTGTATGTGGCCGTAAACGAGAAGGACTGCTTTCCCGCTTACATAACCATAAAGTCCGATTTGATGCAAACAACCGCCGAACTGACGGACAAACGGCTTAACGCCGAACTGAAAAAAACCGTATTTAAGGGGATGAAAAAATGATGACGCTAGCCAATAAAATCACGCTTACGCGCGCTGCGATGTCCATCGTAATGTTTTTGTTTATTTTAATGCCGTACGGCTGGGCCCGTATTTTGGCCACCGTTATTTTTATTGTGGCCGCCAGTACCGACTGGGTGGACGGCAAAATCGCGCGCGAAACAAACACCATTACGCCGTTCGGTGCCATAGTGGACCCGTTTGTAGACAAGATTTTGGTCTGCGCCGCTTTATTTGCCTTTGTGGGCATACGGGAGCTGGACGTGCCCATTTGGGCCGTATTTTTCATTCTGTTGCGCGAGCTGATGATTTCCACCCTGCGCGTCATCGCCGCTTTGGAAGGCAAAGTAATGGCGGCCGAACGCTGGGGCAAATTTAAAACGGTCATTCAAATGGTGGCCGTGGGCACTATTTTCTTTGTGCTGGACATTTACCACCTTTCCCATATCTTAACCGGACAAGCCAAAACCGTATGTATGGTAATGTTTTGGACCTTGCACCAAATTCCCTACGCCATTACGGCCATTGCCGCGGTTATCACGTGGATCAGCGCTATTTCTTACCTGAAAAACAACTGGGAATTACTGCAAAAATCGTGGAGTTTGCCCGTATGCAAAAAGTAATAAACGCGTTGGCCACGGGTTTTTATATCAGTTATCTGCCTGCTAAAATTATTCACTTTAAAAAAAATACGGGCGCCGGTTTTTTGGGCACGCTGTTGGCGGTGCCTTTTGTGTTTGTTTTGCCGCAAGATTTTATTTTGTATATGGTGTTTCTGCTGGCTTTTTGGGTGTTTGCCGTATGGGTGTGCAAAAAAGCCCGTTTGGGTGGCACGTACCAAGGGCACGACAATCCGCGCATCGTCATAGACGAAATAGCCGGCTATTTTACGGCGGTGCTGTTCCTGCCGCGCACGTGGCCTTATTTGCTGGCGGCTTTTGTGCTTTTTCGCACCTTTGACACGTTAAAACCCTGGCCGGTAAAAAACTTTGACCGGATGGAAAACGCCTTTGGCGTCGTGTTTGACGATGTAGCCGCCGGACTTTTGGCCAATATTTTGGTGCAGCTTTTTATCATCTGCGCCCGGGCGGGGGGCTTTTAGCCCTAAAACGCACAAGCGTCCGTCTTACAGATTTGATATAAATTATATAAAGCCGTATAAAAGGAGAAGATAAGAATTATGGATTTTTCCAATATGACCAACTTGCGCGAATTGCTTAGCGCCGGCGGACCGGTATTGATATTGCTTATTTTGCTGTCCGTCTATTCCCTGTCCGTTATTTTGGAACGTTTCTTCCGCTTTAAACGCAGTATCGGTATGTCGCGCAAACTGATGGCCTATTGCCGCCATCCCATTCGCTCCGACAATTATGAAAAAGTAACCGACGCCTGCACCCGCGAAATGACCAAAGACACCCCGGCTTCGCACGTGATTATGACACTGGTGGAAAAACGGGACCGCTCTAAAGCAGAACTGAAAGAAATTGCCAACTCCACCATTGACTGGGAAGTGACCAAGCTGCAGCGCAAGCTGACCATTTTGGGCACGTTGGGCAGCATTACGCCGTTTATCGGGCTGTTCGGCACGGTAATCGGGGTGATGCACGCGTTTAAAGATTTGGCCGGCGCGGCAGCCACCGCAGGCGGGGCATCCGTCGTGGCGGCCGGTATTGCCGAAGCCTTGGTCAACACGGCCGCGGGGCTGTTTGTGGCTATTCCGGCAGTTATAGCGTATAACTATTTCCTCTCCAAAACCAACTATTTTGGCAAAGAGTTGGAAAATATTGCCGACGAAATCATCTTTCAGCAAAACCGCGGGTAATTTATGTCTCATAAAAAAAGAACCGTTATGGCGGAAATCAATATGGTGCCTTTTATAGACATCACTTTGATTTTGCTGATTATTTTTATGGTAATGAGCCCTATGCTGGTGCAAATGCAAATGAATGTGGATTTGCCCAAATCTAACGCCATAAACACCACGGCGGAAGATGACGTCATTCGCATTGAAGTGCAAAAAAACGGCGCTATCCGCATAGAAAACCGCACCTATACGCTTGCCAATTTAGAGCGCGAACTGGTGCTGCGTATGGGCAAAGCCAATAAAAAAACCATCTTGGTAGAGGCCGACAAAAACGTGCCTATCCAAACGGTGGTGGACGTGTTTGACGTGGCCAAAAAACTGGGCGCGGCCAAACTGGGCATAGGAGTGCTCTCTAAAAACTAATGAACCGCTATTTTGCTTTATCCTGCCTGTTGCATTTGCTGCTAGCTTTGTTTATTGTCGCGCTGGTAAGCCCGTCCGACGACGCCAAAGCTACCTATACCATTGACTTTATCGGCAGCGGCAAGGTGGTTTCTATGCAGCAGGCCGCCGCCAAACCGGCCGCCGGTGCAGCTGCCGAACAAAGCAAAGAAATTAAAAAAGAAGTGGCGCAGACTCCGGCCCCCAAACCGGCCGAAGAACCCAAAAAGGCAGACAAAAAAGCCTATCAGGCCAAAGAAGAAATTTCCACCAAAAAGCAACCTAAAAAGAAAAAGTCTCCCGCCAAACCGGCCCCGCTGGCGGCCCCCAGCATATTAGACGAGGCCGAACAGGAAGGGGGAAAAGACGCTTCGTCCGCTTCTTCCGGCCCCAACGGAGAAGGCGAATTTGAAGGGGGAAATATACAAACCGATTTTGCCACCTTCCCTTATCCGTGGTACATTACCCAAGTGCGCAACAGCCTTTGGAGCCAGTGGGAAAAACGCCGCCCCGCCGGCGTAGTGCGCGGGACAATGGTGTCTTTTGCCATTGCGCGCGACGGAAAAATTAAAGATTTAAAAGTGCAAAAATCATCCGGCGATGACAGCTTTGATTTTGCCGCCACTTCCGCCGTTATCAATGCGGGCCCTTTCCCGCCGCTTCCGATGATGTATGAAAAAGACACGTTGACGGTGACGGTAGAGTTTAAACAGGAGAGTTGATTATGACAGGCTGGCAGCGTTTTTTTATGTTGATTGCGTGCGGCGTGATTGTGATGATTCTGTGGCCACAGTATGACGGCGCCGGCTTGACGTTTATGCTGATGGCAGGGCTTTTGTGGACGTGCGTGATTATTATGCTTTCGGTGTTAAGCGGCATTTTCGGCATTTATAAATTTGAGTTTTTAAACCGTTTTGTCAGCATTTTGTATTTGGGCGCTTTGCTGGCGTCTTTACTGTTTTACTTTCCGCTTCGCGGGGGGGAAACGCCTGCTTCCCGTATGCAAAAAGGGCAGTGGCCTTCTTTGCAGGATGTGCAGAAGGGAATGAAACGCCTGACGTTTAATTTTGATTTTGTCCGCCGCAATGTGCATAGAGACGCCAACTTTGTAAACCAAAAAATAGACAACGCTTCCGACGCGGTGGGTGAAATTAAAAAAAGCGCCCAAAAAACAAAGGAAGCGCTGGATATTTTGGTGGAATAGGGACGGATATGAAAAAAACAGTATTGGTGACCGGAGGAAACGGTTTTATCGGCAAGCGTCTGACGGATGCGTTGCTTAAAGAAGGCTATAAAGTGCGCATTGTGTCGCGCCACGCAAGCAAACATAAGCCCGTTAATCCAGATGTGTCTGTCGTAAAGGCAGACTACCAAGATTGCGCCTCTCTGCAAAAAGCGATGGAGGGCTGCTGTATGGTGTACCATTTGGCGGCGGCCATTTTCGGTTATAATCAGGAAGATTTTGCTAAAGCCAACACCCGTGCTACGCAAAATATGGTTTGCGCAGCCAATTTAACGCCGGATTTGGAACATTTTATTTATGTTTCCAGTTTGGCGGCCAGCGGCTTTGCCCAAGACGCCGCGCATCCCCGCACCGAAGATATGACTCCGCAGCCGATTTCGGACTACGGCATTACCAAACTGGCGGGGGAAAAAGCCGTACATACGTTAAAACCGTCCGTTAAGTGGACGATTGTCCGCCCGCCTATTGTGTATGGCAAAAACGATTCGGGCGTGTCCAAAATTGCCGCTTGGGTTAAACGCGGGCTGATGGTCAATACGTCCGGCAAAGGCTTGTTCAGCTTTGTGTATGTGGACGATTTGGTGCGCGCCCTAGTACTTATTCCCAAAACGGAAGGCACAGCGGGAGAGACCTTTTTTATCTGTGAAGAAAAAACATATCCCTGGCCAGAGTTTATTGAAAAAATGGCCCGGGCAATGGGCGTAAAAAAACCGTTTATGCCCAATGCGCCGCTGTGGGTGCTCAAAACGGCCGCGTGGCTTTATTCTTTGGCCGCGCGTATGACGGGGGCGCAACCGGCTTTAAACTACGATAAGGTAAAAGAAGCCTCCATAAACGGCCATTGGATTTGCAGCGGCAAAAAGTGGCATAAACTCAGCGGACAGCGTTTTACGTCACTGGACGAAGGGCTGAAACAAAGCTTCTAACGCGGCAGGTCCGGCTTGAAAGCTTGCGGGCGTCTGCGTAAGTCTTTTCCCGTCTGCAGTACGATGTGCATAAGGCTTATTTGCCGACTAAAAATAAAGAAATCTTCGTCATTATTTGTTATAATAATATTGTTCCGCTGACTGTAACTATTTGGGAGAGGTGGCTGAGAGGCCGAAAGCGGCGGTTTGCTAAACCGTTATACGGGTTAATTCCCGTATCGAGGGTTCGAATCCCTCCCTCTCCGTATTTAGACGATAGCCCGTTTCTTAGACGAAGCGGGCTCTTTTTTGCCTTTTTTACGTCGGGAAACATAGTAAGATGTGTTAAGGTATGTTAAGGTAAATTAAGAAAAAATAAGGTCAAAACTGGGGACAAAAACAGGGGACAGAGTTTGATTTAAAAACAGGGGACACTATTTTTTTAGTGTCCCAGGCAGTTTGGAAACATATTTTTTTACCTTTTCCATATTGGTAATTTTTTCACTTTGGGCTTTCTTGCGCAAGATGGAAGGGGCTAAATAATGTTCTTCCGTGACCTGTGTATCTGCGTGTCCGGCATAAAGAGAAGCGTCTTTTTCTTTAGCGCCGACATTATACCGCACCGTTATGAAACTACCCAATCATACTATACAACTGGCGGGCATAGACGAAAAATCGGTATGCGACGAGGGCAAAGAGTGCAAGCAAATCAGCGTAAATTTTGGGAATTTAATGGAGGAACAGTTAGTGTATCTGGGATATGTAAAAATTGCGGATGTAAAGAATGAATGCTAAATTTACATCCTTTTTTCTTTATTAAATTTTCCCAGTCACTTGGGGTAAATTTAAATGATATAAAGGTTTTTTCACCATCGGAAAAACTTCCAAGCTTTTGGGGCTGAGTCTTTTTTTCTTCGTTGCAGGAGATAGTTATTTCGGCATATTGATTGTATACCCAATATGGATGCGAAGCGGAGGTTAGTAATACTAAATCATTCCCTGCTATCCATTGTTTGTATATTTCGGGAATCTGTGGATCGTTTCCCCACATAGCTTTAACGATATTGACGGGAAAATCCGGTTTCCGATCAGACGTATCTGTCAGTTGAAATGCCGGAGTAGGGACGTATTGTCTAAAAAATGCGATGACATCTTGGGTAACAGGTTCATGCCCCAGCCAAGGATATAAATGTGTTTGTACATTGGGGGCCAGATTAGCTAATAATTGCAAGGATTGCGCCCGGCGTTCAAAAATATCTTTTCCGGGCAACACTTTTTGAAGAACGGGGCGTTCTACTTTTTCTGCAAAACACTCTTCATATAGGAAAGTGTCGTTATCGTCCATTTCTCCATTGGTAGATAAAATCGGAATTTTTGCCCACGCTTTTTTATTAAATTTTTTCCCGGTATATTCTTGCATATCAGCCACCCCAACGGGATAGATTAAACGCTCTCCGTTTAATTCTTCAATCGGTAGCATATGGTATAATGCTCCGCCGGTGGCTAATGCGAGGACGGACTCGGGATGAAGCATAGTCCAACGCCAGGCAAATACGCCCGCTGCTGAAAATCCCGTTACTAAAAATTTATTTTTTGTATGAATATGGCGTTTACTTAATTGTTGACGCGCATCCCGGAGTATATTTAATACTTGTAAATCCAGCCGCTTAAATGGTTCTTCTTGGGATATAAATACGGCACGGCTTAACGCATGCGTATAGAAATCTTCCGGTCGTTGCACGATAGGTATGACTAAAGGCACACCCAGTTCATCGGCAATAGGATATTCGCTGAGTTCATTGCGCAAACGAAACAGCGTTTTTTCTTCAGTTTCTTGAATAGAGTCTGTTACTCCGCAATCGGTCATAATCAGCAGAATGGGTAATTTGTGGGAGGTATTCATAGTTTTGGGCAGGTAAAGTGCATAGCCCCAGGAAAACCCCTTTTCCGGACTAGGGGGAAAGGTTAAAATCTCTCCTGTAGATTGAGCATTCAAACCTACGCAACAAGATAAGATAAACAAACAGCTTATAATAATTTTTTTCATACTTACCCTAGCCCTTCTAACTAATTTTCACCAATGCATTTTCATTATAACAAATTTTATGTTTTTACATATTTAGCATATTTAAAAAGTATGGTATGACAGTGGTGTTCATAGATGAAAAATCGGTATGAGACAAGGGCAAAGAGTGCAAGCAAATCAACGTGGATTTTGGGGAATTAATGGGGGATAGGGCAGTTTTCACAATACCAGGATATGCTTTGAAAAAGACACCCCGTCTCATTACAAACTCTCACCCTCAGAAGAAAAAGTTCTAAATTAAGTTTCCTTTTCTAATCTTATAATGGCTCTATTACTTTTGTATGGGGAATTTGGTCTATGGCGCGAATTATACTCAAAAAGTATTACAAAAAAGAATATGAGCGAATGTATGCCACAAAGCCAAAAAAGAAATATCACAAAAGGACTCGGGGCCCTTTGCCATACACTGCCACGCCGCGAGCGTTGATAGATTTGGGTATATGGCTATAAGCCACTAGATCTTCTTCAAAAAAAGCTAATAGCTCTTTATAGTTTTTAGCATCCACCTGAAGATCAAGATTTTTAAAGATTCCAGCATATTGCTGTCTAAACTACCCTCTCCGTATTGTAGTTTTAAGTTTCTTATCAAAATCCCCGTTAGGCTTTGTGCCCGACGGGGATTTTGCTGTTTCTGAACTTTCGTTGCTCTATTTGGGGCTCTTTTATTTTTTCTTATAAACCCGCCAAACCAAGAATAAATGTTAAAAAAACGGCCCTTTTGCGGAAAGCGGCGTATAATTGACAATAGTTAGACATCTAACTATAATAAAACATATGTACCAAATTCTATCGCTTATATCCAAGATTTCAAGTGCAGGGAATGCTTTTATTATTGGCAAATTGAAAGAGTATAATTATGCCAATTTGGCTCCTTCCCACGGCGATATTTTGGTTGTTTTGTATCAACATAAAAAAGTGACGATGCAGGACCTGGCGGAAAAAATAGGTAAAACAAAAGCAACGGTTACCGTACTGATTGATAAGCTGGAAAACATAGGTTTTGTAAAAAGGGAAAAATCGACCGCCGATAGTCGGGTTACTTATGTCAGTCTAGCGAAAAAAGGCATAAAATTTAAGCCTGTTTTTGATGCCATATCCAAAGAGTTAAATCAAATGCTTTATAAGCATTTTACGAAAGAAGAACTGACACACTTGGAATGTCTGCTGGAAAAAATATTAAAAAACGTATAAACATTTTACGCCGTTTATGGCGGCAACCATAACAAACAGGAGCGTTTATGAATATAGAAGACAATAAAAACACAATGAAAAAATTTGAAACGATGATCAATACGGCCGACTTAAATTTGGCCAATGAATTGATTAGTCCTACCGCACAATTTATTACCCCCGTGTCTCCCACGCCGCTGCTTGGAGGGGAGGGATATCTGTCGGTCGTTCATTTTTTACGTTCCGGGTTTCCTGATGTACAATGGAAAGCGGAAACTATGGTGGCGGAAAACAATATCGTTGCCGTCAGCTGGATTTGCAGCGGCACGCATAACGGCGAATTCTTGGGGATAAAACCCACCCATAAAACTTTTTCCGCACGATTTATGAACTTTTATTATTTTGATGAAAAAGGCAAAATTGTTAATGACGTGGCTGCCGAAGGCCTGATTGCCATTATGAAGGCCATCGGCGCGTGCTAAAAGCGCTAAATAGAGCCGGCGGGATACTTGAGCGGCCAAATACTTTAAAATGCACCTAAGCCGTTTTTAGCCGCTTAGTAAGGGAAAGCAAACATCACGGCCCGCCAATTTTGTGTTAACCGTCTGCGGCACGCTGTACAAAACCGCCTTTTAAACAAGAAAAAAGCGCCTTTTAAAGGCGCTTTTTTACGGGGGAAAAGGCTTATTTGTCTTTCAAACGGGAAAAATTGCTGTAGGTAACGAATTTTTCTTCGTAAGCGATAAACGCCTCCTGCAAAATTTTGATAGCCGTTTTCTTGTCAAAAATTTTTTCCACCACGACGGTTTTGTTTTCCAGTTTTTTGTAATCTTCAAAGAAACTCATCGTTTCCGAAATCAAATGCTCGGGCAGTTGCTCCACTTCCGTATAATGGCTTACATTGGGGTCGCCCTGTGCCACACCGATAATTTTATCGTCAGCTTCCCCATTATCCAACATCCGCATAACGCCTATAATGCGTGCCGGCACAATGCACATAGGCACCACTTCGGCCTGGGATAAAATCAAAATGTCCAGCGGGTCTTTGTCCTCGCCCAGCGTACGGGGAATAAAGCCGTAGTTGGCCGGATAATAAACCGAAGAATACAGCACGCGGTCCAAACGCAACAGGCCGCTGGCTTTGTCCAGCTCGTATTTGGCGCGGGTGCCTTTGGGGATCTCTATAATGCCGTTTACCACATACGGCAAGGTGTCTTTGTCTCCCGGCGAAACGTGATGCCACGGGTTAAAATTAGCAAACATTTTTTCCTCTTTTGTAAATAATCTATTTATGATTATAGCAATTCTTATGAAGCCCTTTCTTTTTTGCACAAAAACCCCCGAAACAAAAGCTTCGGGGGAAATGTTTAACGTTGATTTTCTTTCGTTTCTTTAAATACTTGCGCCGTTTGCCGCTGCAACTGCTGCTGCAGTTTGGCGCGTTGGGCTTGTTTAATGCGCAGATATTGGGCGGCTTTTTCGCGCGCGGCAGCCGTTTTATCTGCCAGCGGGGCGGGGCCTGCGTGCTCTTGCGAGGCATAAGCTTGCAGGGCTTGTTTTTCCTGCGGCGTAATTTTCACCGGTACACCGCCGCTGTAGGCCACGTTCCGCTGTGGGCAAAAGCCCAGCCACCCCTGCGCACGCGGGGAATTGGCCTTTGACATAAAGAAATCGGCCAAGTTAGCCAGCCCTTCCGCATCGTCGCACGTTAACCCGTGGGCCTTATCCATAACGGAAGGCTGAGTGTCGTTTACCGCAAATACGGGGCTGCCTAAACCGGCTTTTACGGCGCCGGCAGAGGCCAACCCCAGCGTATAGCCTGTTTGCCGTAAAGCCGCCGTAAAAGAGGTTTCCGGTGCGTCCGGAGCCGCTTTATCCATAAGGCCGGTATTGTCCGGCATTAGGCGGAAAGTGACCAGGCCTTTTTCGGGCTGGTCCGCCGGTGTGGGATAAAGCGTGGCCCGCACGCGCAAATCTACCTCACCTTCCGCGTAATCGCGGCAGGATTTGTATACTTTTGCTGACGGGCTGATGTTAATAAATTGGATGGGCGCGCGTTTGGGCAAAAGGGCCAAAAGATCTTTAAATTCTTTTTTGCGTCCGGAATGCCGAATGTGGGTGCGCAAATTATCAAACCAGTTTTGATAGGCGTTGTAAACGAGCTGCGCGCTTATGGCATAATAGGCGGCTTGTTGGTCGCCGCGGTAAAGTTCGGTCTTTCCGTCTATGCGTTGCATTACGTCCACGCAAACACGCACTTGTTTGCCGGAAAGCATTTTAGGCAGCAGCCAGCCTGCGCCTGCGGGGTCTGCACTATCCAAAAATACCCAGGCGTTTAATGCTAGCGCGTTGCCTAACAAAAAAACAGTCAGGAGTATCTTTTTCATAATCTGCCCCCTTTTCTATAGTTTAATCGCTCGGCGCTCCATTTCAAGCCCAAATAGTATAGAGGACATACGGCAAATGTCAAGGTTTGCTACAATACCAAAAAGACTTTATAAGAGGGAAAACCGTGAAATACAATTTTGACGAAATAGTGCCCCGCCAGGGTACGCACAGCTTAAAATGGGCCAACCCCGCTCGGGAAGATGAAATACCAATGTGGGTGGCGGATATGGACTTTAAAACCGCACCCGCCGTAACCCAGGCCCTTATTAATCGGGCCCGGCACGCCATTTACGGCTATACGCTGCCCGATGAAGACTACCGCCAAGCGGTCATCGGCTGGTTTGCCCGCCGCCACGGCTGGCAGCTGCAAAGCGATTGGATTTTGCCCGTCACTGGCGTCGTGCCCGCTTTGGCGGCCGTGCTGGCGGCCGTCAGCCAAAAAGGGGATAAAATTATTCTGCAGACGCCGGTATATAATTGCTTTTTTTCCGTCATTAAAAATTACCGCTGTGAGGTACTTTCCAACCCGCTGCGCCAGCAAAACGGCCGCTGGGAAATGGACTTTGCCGATTTGGAGAAAAAAGCCGCCGACCCGCAAGCCAAAATTCTTTTTTTGTGCAATCCGCACAACCCTGTCGGCCGCGTTTGGAGCGAGCAGGAACTGCGCCGCGTGGGAGAAATTTGCCTGCGCCACCACGTTTTTGTCGTGGCGGACGAAATACATTGCGAGCTGACCGCTCCCGGCGTGCGTTATACGCCTTTTGCCTCGCTGTCGCCTGCGTTTTTAAAATACAGCATCACCTGCACTTCGCCCAGCAAAGCGTTTAATTTGGCGGGGCTGCAGGCAGCCAATATTTTTGCCGCCGATGAAACCGTACGCGAGCAGATTAAACACGGCCTGGAAAAAACGGAAACGGGCGGGATAGGCTGCTTTGGCACGGAAGGACTTATCGCCGCATATAATGAAGGGGCCGAATGGCTGGACGAATTAAATGTTTATCTGCATCAAAACTTCTTGTTTCTGCAAGATTTTTTTGCCCGCCGCCTGCCCGACGTTCCCGTCAGTGAATTGGAAGGCACCTATTTGGTGTGGGCGGACTGCCGCCGCCTGGGCAAGCCGTCTTCCTGGCTGTGCGCACAACTGCGCAAAGAAGGGGTGCGCGTAAACCCCGGGGCACAATACGGCCCGGAAGGGGAGGGATTTATCCGCATTAACATTGCCTGCCCGCGGGCATTGCTTCAAACGGCGCTGGAGCGTTTGGCTCAAGCGTGGGAAAAATTAAAAAATGCGGCTTGACCTAAAGTCCGCTCCAGCTGGTATACTTTTAAAAAGGAGTAAAAATGAACAAACTCAAAATAACGCTTTTGTCTTTTCTTTTTTTGGCCGGCTGCGCCGCAGCACCGACCACGGCTGATATAACGCCCGAGCAAATGCGCCAGAAAGTGCAATCCCTTTCGGCCGCGCACGCGTTGGTGGTGGCTTTGCCCGACGGGCAAATTTCCACCTATGACGGCAGAGGCCTGCAGCCTATGTTTGACGCACTAAACGCCGGCGGCCTGAAAGGCGCCTATGTGTACGATAAAGTAACGGGCCGCGCGTCTTCTTTACTGCTTGCCTACGGCGGCGCCAAAGAACTGCATACGGGTATGCTTTCGCAAGAAGCCGTCCCCATACTTGAAAAATACCACATTAAATATACGGCTGAAAAAACGGTGCCCTATATTTTAAACCGCAGCAAAACGGGCAGCTGCCCGATGGAAACGGTAGCCCGCAGTTTAAATGACGCGCAGGACGCTTACCCCAAAATAAAACAAGGCTTTGAAAATTTGGTCAGCCCCAAATAACAAAAACCCCGCGTTAAGCGGGGTTTTTGTTTGGGCAAATCAAAGGCCGGGGGGCAGTTTGTCTTTCATCAGGCGGCTTAAATTGATTTCTTTGCCGTCTAAGGTAAAAGTGCCGTCCCCGCGGGCGTGCCACAGGCGGCCGCTGGCTTTGCTTTTGTCTGCCACCACGCGCTGCACTTTTAAAACGACCAGATTATAACGCGGCACCGTGCCTTCCACCCTGCATTCCAAACACGCCTGGCAGCCGGCAATCAGCGGGGCTTTGACCGTTTTGGCCGGCAGGGCCTTGAGGCCAAAATGGGCAAATTTATCGCATACGGTGCCGCTAATGTCGCCGATACGCACGGCTTTTTCCAGCATATCCTCGGCCGGTATGCAAATAACGCATTCTTTGGTTTTAAGCATTGTTTTAAAAGACAGATTCCACGGCCCCGTGCACAGCACCAAGCGGCCGTCAAAATCAATGGGCATCGTCCAAGAAATAGTCATCACGTTGTTTTTATGCCCGTCAAACGTACTGATAAGCGTTACAGGCCCCGGCTCCAAAAAAAGCAGGGCTTTGGGCAGTTTTATTTCTCTGTATGGCATAGACCCTCCGTTTTTTTATTATACCACGCACAGGCGCGGCAATTTATGCTACAGTAAAAAAAACACCAACGGAGGTTATTATGGCACACACCATTATCGGCATTTGTCTTAAAAACCGCACCCAAGAAGCCGCCGGCCTGCAGGAAATTTTAACCCGCTACGGCTGCAGCATTAAAACCCGCATCGGCCTGCACGACGTGGCCGAAGGACAATGCGCCGCGGGGGGCATTATTTTGCTGGAAGTCATCAGCAAACAGGCCGAAATGATAAAAGAACTTTCCGAAAAGTTTGACGTTCAAACAATGCAGTTTAATTAACCGATAAAAAACCCGCTTTTAAAAGCGGGTTTTTTGTTACAGATTTTTCCACCAATCATCCGTCTTCGTCTTTCCCGGCTCATAACGCTGCCCCATACGCGGCACCGTCAGGCGGACGTTTTGCTCTTGCGCCAAACGGCTTACTTTTTCTATGGACTCATTCCACGGGTGCTGGCCCAAATTAAACACGCCCCAATGCACGGCAATCATTTCCTTGGCGCCAATATCGCGTGCCGTCTGCACCGCCTGGTGCGGGAACAAATGCATACCGGGCCATCCTTCATTCCAGGCGTCTATTTCTATAAACGCCAAATCAAACGGGCCGTATTTTTGGGCGGTGTGGCGGTTGAGCTCGGCGCTATAGCCGCTGTCCCCGCTGATGTAGATTTTGCGTCCGTTTGCCTGTAATACATAGCCTGCCCACAGCGTTTTATTTTTGTCCCCGGGGCGGCGGTTGGAATAGTGCCCTGTTTCAAAAGCGGTAATTTGCAGGTCGCCCTCCTGCACGCTTTGGTCCCAGCCCAGCTGGGTGATTTGGCTTTCTTTTATACCCCAGCTTTTAAGCGCTGCGCCCACACCCAAAGGCACAATAAAGCGGGCATTGGTGTTTTTTAAGGCGCGCAGGGTGGCCGCTTCCAAATGGTCATAGTGATTGTGCGTAATAAGCACATAATCCACAGGCGGCAAGTCCTCCCGCGTTAAGGGGGAAGGCGCGTAGCGCTCAAACAGCCCCGGCACTGGCGCGGCATTGCCCAACACAGGGTCTATTAAAACGCGCTTTCCGCCCAGTTCTATAAGCAAAGAAGAATGCCCCAGCCAATACACCGCCAACTCTTGCGCGGGAGAAGTAAAATCTTTGCCGCTTAGTTTTTGCACAGGTAAGGCAGGCACAGGCTCTTTGCAGAACAGCTGCTTCAGCATTGCCTTTTTTCCGCCGGGCACGCGCTCCATATACACAGACGTATCCGTGCGGGCCACAAACTGCCCGTTTTTAAAATAGGGCAATGTGGCGTAAGAAGCCAGCTCCTGCTGTGTGGGGGCGGCGCCCAGTTGACGCCAAACATACCCGCCCAGCACGCCTGCCGCCAGCAAAATAAAAAGCCCCATTCCTATGCACATAGCTTTCAGCACGTTCATACATTACGCAATTGAATGGTTTGACGTACCAGTTTTTGGGCTATTTTGCCTTCCTTGCGCCCGATCTTCTTTTTAATCAGCAGCGCCCATTCTTTCGCCTGTTGCGGGGTAAGGCCCATATTCATCGCCGCACCCAAATGTGCAGCCAGCTGTGCTTGCGTGCCGGACATAGCCGCCAAAGCGGAAATGGTGGCCAGTTCGCGGCTGAAATAGTCCAAATTATCGCGCACGAAAATATCGGCAAACAAATGTTCTTTTAAATAGGTGTCCAGCACGGGAGTAAACAATTGGTATCCCGCGGCGGGCGGCTCCTGCGTACGGCCAAAAAGTTTGTTGCGCACGGCTTTGCCGTATTCGTCTCTGTTAAAATTTTGCGGGCGGGGGGAAGCTTCTTTACCCAAGGTGTCCTGCAGGCCGGCTTCCTGACGTTGTTGCATCAGGCGCATAAACGTGTCCACCGCGTTTAAACTGCGCGGAAAGCCCGTATAGGCGTAAAGCTGAATGATGATTTCTTTGGCTTCATTGACCGTAACGCCTTGATTTAACCCGTTTTCCAACGCTTTTTTAAGTTTGTCTTGGTCGCCGTTGGCGGTAAAAGCGGCAATCAGCGCCATTTGCTGCTGTTTGGCCGAAAGCGCCTGTCCGTCCGCGGCACCACAGAGCCCCACACACGCGGCCAAAGCCGCCAAAAATGTTTTTTTACTCATACACAAATACGTGCGCCGCCAGGCAAAACGGCGCACGGTATCCTCCGTTATTTATCCAAGTCCACTAATTCATATTCGCCGTCGCCCATTCCCAGTTCTTTCATATAAGAAAGCTGTCTGAGCCCTTTGCGCGACTGGATGCGTTCTTTCAAGTCGTGGTTTTCTTCTTCCGGCAAGGCCCACACCATATCCAAAGAGGCTTTGTCCACAGCGGCCAAGTCCGTAGAGGCCAAAATGCCGATGTCGCGCGCTTTGACCGGCGCGGCAGAGGTGCCGGCGCAATCACAGTCCACCGACATATTGCGCAGTACGTTAATATAGGCAATATGCGGGGCAAAATGGTCCACCGTAGCTTTGGCCGACTCTACCATATTTTCCTGAAAGCGTTCCCCGCTGGCGCCCCAGGTATTTTCCGGCGCGCTGCCGTGAATCATCGCTTTGCCTACTTTACCGTCGGCACAGCCGATAGCAATGTTTTTTAAAGAGCCGCCGTAGCCGCCCATCGCGTGGCCTTTAAAGTGTGTCAGTACAAGCATAGAATCGTAATTTAAAATATGCTTGCCCATAGACATTTCTTTAAAGTGCTTGCCGCCTTTAACGGGCAGCATTACCGCGCCGTCTTCGTCCATAATGTCAACGGGGGAAAAAGTCCAGCCGTTTATTTTTAACGTTTCGCGGTGGCCTTCGGTGGTTTTGCGGGGGCTTTCGTAAAGCACGTTAGTTTCCACAATAGTGCTGTTGGGAATTTGCGCCTGCAAATCTTTCACCCATTCGCGCGGCAGAATATTGGGGCCGTGCGGTTCGCCGGTGTGCAGCTTAATGGCCACTTTGCCGGTCAGATTCTGATTGATTTTGCCATAGATTTTTTTCAACCCTTCGGCAGACAAATCCCGCGTGAAATACACCACGGCTTTTTTGCCTTGCACGGGTTCCTGCTTGGGGGCAGAGGCCGTATTTTCGGCCGCCGAACAGGCGCACAGACAAGCGCAAGCGCCCGCCAAACCCATCATTGCGTATTTTTTCATTTTACCTTTCCTCTCTTTGTTACAAAATAGGCCGCAAAAGCGCACAGCCAAAACACCGCTGCCGCCTGCGCCGTTAAACTAAGCCAAGAGTTTGCACCGCCGGCAAACGGGGTGGCAAACAACAATTTTTGGCCCAAGCCCAAACTCCACAAAGCCCACAAACCGCCTGCCGCAGCCAACCAGGCCAGCGGCGTAAGCAGTTTTTGCATTTTTACAAACCACTTTTTTTGGCGCAGCGCCGCCAAAAAGGCCTGAGCGTGTAAGCCTGCGTGCAGCCCGCACAGCAGTAACAGCCAATAGGCACACCCTACGTGAATTTTCCGCCACAGCATAGCTGAGGCAATCTCCCGCCGGAAATGCGCCAACAGCACACCCGAAACCAGCAGTCCCAGCGTGCCCGCCCACAAGGCCGCGGCCGTTACCGCGGGCACCCAGCGCCGCCACGGCCACGGGCCGCGCAGGCAGGAGCGGTACCATTGCCAGTTCAGCACGGCGTGCAGAAACACGATCAAAAACCAACCGTATCCGGCCCACAAGTGCATTCTGTGCCCCGTCCAGCGGCAAGCCAGCGAAGCAAAAAGCAGCACAATAAGCAGCACATCTACAGCGATTTTAAATATACGCCGCGTATTAGTCATATCAGAACCCTAATTTAGAGAGCCAATCGTTAAGGGCACTTTCCGAAGCACCCCCTGCACGCCCCGGGAAGGCCGCCCCTTGTACCACCGTTGCGCCGGAAAGCTGCTTTTTTAAGTCCCGTTCGCAATTTTGCATACCGCCGCCGCCGTGCGTAAAGAACGGCACCACGGTTTTACCCTGCAAATTGCTTTGTGCCACAAAAGACGTTAAGGCCGGCGCATACGTGCCCCACCAGTTGGGCGAGCCGATAAAAATAACATCATATTCCTGCACGGCAGGCAACGCCCCTTTTAAAGCCGGTTTGGCGCCGGAGCGAATCTCCTGCTTGGCCTGATCCAACAGTGTGCTGTAATCGGACGGATAAGGCGTTTGCGTTTCTATGCGGTAAAGGTCTCCGCCCGTTTGTTGGGCAATTTGGCGCGCCACGGCGGCCGTATTGCCCGATTGCGAAAAATAAGCCACCAATACTTTTTTAGTCATTGTTTTCTCCTGCTCAGGCGCTTGCGTTTGTGCCGGTGCCGAAGGCAGCTCTGCCTCGGCCGAAGGGGCTTTGGCGCAAGCCGCGCAGGCCAGCACGCCCACAAGACACAAAACTATTGTCATCGTTTTTTTCATTTGTTCCTCTATTTATATTCTTCGTCCGTTACGGGGTCCATCCAAACGGCAGGGCCTTTTTGCGGGTTTGTTTCCACGGAAATGTGCACAAACCAAGAGTCCGGCGCGGCCCCGTGCCAATGCACCACATCGGGGGCGATGCGCACCACGTCGCCTTTGTGCAAGATTTGAATTTCTTTGCCCTTTTCCTGATAGCGGCCCTCGCCGTTTAACACCAGCAAAATCTGTCCGCCCGCGTGTTTGTGCCAATGGGTGCGTGCACCCGGTTCAAAGGTTACGTTGCCGATGGGGGCATTAAATTCATCGCCGCCCCGGCTAAGCATCGTTAAATAGGTCGTGCCCGTAAAATAGTTGCTGTAAGGGTTTACTTCCCCTTGAGCAAAGACAGTGTCAATGGGAGATTTGTTCATAGCTGTTTTGTCCTCTTTTTGATTTGTTTTGCAATACGCCCAGCCGGCAACGGCTACCACAGCCACCGCGGCCAATGTCCACAAACGCATATTCATAGGCTTCTCCGTATATTTAGCAGTTTTTGCCGGCCTGATAGGCTTCTTCATAGGCGGGCAGTTTTTTTACTTCGCCCGTCAGCCAGGCACCGGTGCCGTAAATAACGCCTTTTTCTTGGGAACCTTCCAGACAATCTTCGGTAAAACCGCGCAGGGTTTCCAAGGCGCGGCGCATATTCTTTTTGTTGGTGTCAGCCGCGGAGAGAATAAAATAAATTTCTTTATTGGTCATTTCGGTGTATCGGGGAACGCAGCGGTCAATAAAGGTTTTTAACTGTCCGTCGCAGGAATAGAAATAAACCGGTGTGGCAAACACCAGCACATCGGCTTCCACCATCTTGTTAAGAAGCGGCTGCATATCGTCCTGTTGGACGCATTTGTGCGTGTCGTTGCAAATGCCGCAGCCCATACAATAGTTGATTTTGTAGTCGCGCAGAAAGATTTTTTCGGCCTGATGGCCGGCTTCTTTGGCACCGGCCAAAAAGCGGTCGCACAATAAATCGGAATTGCCGCCGCGGCGCGGACTGGCAGAAATAATTAATACTTTTTTGCTCATTTGTTTTTCCTCTTACCCAATAATTCTTTTTCGTAAGTTACAATGCGTTCTTCGTAAACGTTGATTTTGTAGTTTAAACGCTCCAGCGTTTTTTGCATTTCGTCTAGGCGCGTTTTTAATTTGTCTCTTTCGGCAATCAGCAGGTTTTTGCGCTTTTGCAGCGTGCGGTTGCCTTTGCCGTAGAGCGTGATATATTCCCGCAGGGTTTCTATGGAAAGCCCCGCCGAGCGCATACACTTTATAAACTCTACCCACCCGCAGTCCTGTTCGGTATAGTCTCGTATGCCGCTTTCGGTGCGGTGCACGGGGGGAATAAGCCCTTCTTTTTCGTAATAGCGCAGGGTGTCTATGGGAATATTAAATTTCTTGCTCACATCGGAAATGTTCATATTCCGCCTCCTTATATAAATTGTAAACTCTTGAGCTGGCTCTAGGTCAAGTATTTTTTTATTTATTTTCTTTTCTATTCTAATGAGCAGGGCCTCCGGTAAAACACATTAGAGTATACTCTAGCTCCAACTTTATCGGCTTTTGCGTTGCTCTGCTGCGGCGCAAAGTGATATATTGTTAAAATGATACCGCCAAAACCCGCTTTTAAACATCCTTCCGTCCCCGTTGTTTTTGCGTGCGGAACAGATTTTTTGCCTTATGCCGGCGTAGCCGCCGCCAGTGTGTTACAACACGCCCAAGCCGACAGTTCTTACGATATTTTTATTTTGCACGGGCAGCCAGTTACGGCGGAAATTCAAAAACAGTTTGCCGCATTGGCCGCGCCTTATGCTAACGCCAGCGTCCGTTTTATAGACGTATCTAAGCAGGCGGCCGCCTGGCGGGGGAAAATGCTGGTGCGGGAAAATATGGCTTTGGCCAATTATTACCGGCTGTTAATTCCGCAAATTTTTACCTGCTTTAACAAAATTGTTTATTTGGACAGCGACGTGCTGGTCTGCAGGGATGTGGCACTTTTGTATCAGCAAGCACTCAAACCGGGCACCGTTTTGGGCGCCGTGCAGGACGCACTGGCGTTCAGTTCCTCTGCCGCGCAGCAGGAATTTGCTAAAAAACATTGCCGGCATTTGGGGCTGAAAAACCCGTCTGAATATGTTAATTCCGGCGTTTTGGTGTGGGATCTGCAAGCTTTCCGCCGGCAAAATTTGCAGGATAAACTGCAGCAATGTATGCAACAATTTGCCCGTTCGCCCCATATGGACCAGGACATTTTAAACGCGGCTTTTTATCAAAAAATTACTTTTTTGCCGATGAGTTTTAATTTTTTTGCCCAACCGCCGTCCCTGCCCGGTTTACATTTGCCCGCCGAATGGACGGCTTACCTTAACCGCCGTGCCCAAGCGATGAAAGCCCCCTGCATCGTTCACTATGCCGGCGTGCAAAAGCCTTGGTTTTACCCGCGTATGCCTTATGGTGCCCTTTGGCTGCAAATGGCCCAAAACACCCCTTTTGCAACAGACATTTTGCGTTTGGCCAAAACCTATGCCTGCACTATGCGCCGGCATTACCGCCGGCGCGGGTTATACTGGCTTTTGCAATGGGCTTACCGTATGCTAAACCGTCTGCAAAACGGACGCGGAAATGCAGCCCAAAAAGCATTTGCATTGCAGGAAAGAATCAAAACGTGTGTACTTTGGAAACAATACAGCACACAGGAAAAATAACCCTGTAAAATATTTTTTCAAATTTGAGCCTGCCGGTGTGCACGGATGCCTGCGTTGTAAAGACATTTGGCGGCCGTACCCAAGATGCGAAACAAGTCTGCCGCCGCTTCCACGCAAATGCCGTGCTGCAAGTGTTAATACGCCGGTGTTTTTTAAATCGGGAATATGTTCTCCCTTGCCCGATTGTTTGCAAGCACAAAACCAAGACAAGACGCAAAGCTCCTCTCTTAGGCCAACCCGGGATGTTAGCCTCCCTAAAAAACACGCTGCCGTTGACGGCTTTGGCAAGGGAGGCAGCTTTTATACGCCTACAGCACAAGCCTTTGGCAAGCCCCAGACAAAAAATCCGTTTTTGTGTTTATTTTTTAAGCAAAATTTTCCTTCTTAAAAAACCTATTGCAAGCGTGCTTTAAAAGTACTAAAGTAATGGGGAAGGCAGGGTTTAAGCCCCGCCGCAATTATAGGAGGGTTTTATGTGGGAGAAAGACATTGATATTAATACCGTACGTGAAATCCGCGCCAGAACGCTGGTTTATTTTGGTGTGGGCGCCATTGCAAAAATGGACGATATTGCCAAAGATTTAAAAGCCCGCGGCATTGACAAAGTACTGGCCGTTACGGGACACGGTTCTTATAAAAAAACGGGCGCCTGGGACTATGTAACCGCCGCTTTTGAAAAACACGGCATTGCCTATACGCTATATGACGGCGTAACCCCGAACCCGAACACCCATCAGGTCAACGCGGCCGCCAAACAGGGCGGCGAATTTGGCGCGCAGGCGGTTATCGCCATTGGCGGCGGTTCTGCCATTGACGCCGGCAAAAGCGCGGCCATCTTGCTTAAAAACCCCGGCAAAACGGCCGAAGAACTCTATGAGTTTAAATTTACCCCGACGCAGGCTGCGCCGATTGTGGCCGTCAACCTGACGCACGGCACCGGCTCCGAAGCCAACCGCTTTGCGGTAGTCACCATTGAAGAAAAGAACTTCAAACCGGCTATCGCTTATGACTGCATCTATCCGCTCTATTCTATTGATGACCCCAAATTGATGGCCGGCTTGAGCGAAAAACAAACCCGCTATGTGTCTATTGACGCGGTCAACCACGTGGTAGAAGCCTCCACCACCACGGTTACCAGCCCCTATGCCATTGACTTGGCTATTTCCACGGTGGAACTGGTGGCCAAATATCTGCCCGAAGCGCTTAAAGACCTCGGCGACGTAAAAGCGCGCTATTTCCTGGCGTATGCGGCGTTGATTGCCGGTATCGCATTTGATAACGGTATGCTGCACTATACGCACGCTTTGGAACACCCGCTTTCCGGCGTGAACCCGAACTTGACCCACGGCTTGGGCTTGGCTATGCTGTTGCCGGCAGTGATTAAAAACATTTATCCTGCCAAAGGCAGCACCTTGGCCGCCGTGCTTAAACCGGTAGCCCCGGGCTTGACCGGTGACCCCGCCGAAGCCGAAAAAGCCGCTGAAGAAGTGGAAAAATGGCTCTTTAGCGTGGGCGCCACGCACAAGCTGGAAGACGAAGGCTTTAAAGCCGAAGACGTGGACAAAATGACGGAACTCTGCTTCAACACCCCGTCTTTGAGCGGTTTGTTGGGCATCGCTCCGACCAAGGCAGACAAAGCCGCCGTGCGCGAAATTTACGCCGCGTCTTTGAAGCCTTGCCACAAATAAGCTGTTTTTAACCAAACCGCGCCCTTTTTACGGGGCGCGGTTTTTTATTGTACGGGAAAAATTATCCAAATGTGGCTTTTGCTATACTTTGTGTATGTATAAGATTGTTTTTGATACCCCTATAGGGCCCCTGACGGCGGTGGAAGAAAACGGCCGCCTCATACAGCTGTGCCTTCCTGGCGTGCGAAGCGTACCGTCCGGCGCGCCGGAAAAACAAACGCCGCTGCTGCTGCAAACAAAAAAACAATTAACTCAATATTTTGCGGGGGAAAGAAAAGTTTTTACCTTGCCGCTTGCCCCGCACGGCACGCCGTTTCAGCAACAAGTGTGGCAGGCGCTGTTGGCGGTGCCTTACGGGCAAACGGTTTCTTACGGAGAGATTGCCCGTCGTATCGGCCGTCCAAAAGCCGGCCGCGCCGTGGGGATGGCTTGCAACCGCAATCCGTTGGTGATTATGGTGCCCTGTCACCGCATTGTGGGCAAAAACGGCCGTTTGGTCGGCTATGCCGGCGGCGTAGACATCAAACAAAAATTATTGAATTTGGAACAAGCCGGAAAATAAAGGTTTTATCCGTCAGTATAAAAAAATAAAAACCGGAGTTTCGGCTCCGGTTTTTAAATCATTCTTCCTCGGTTTTGGCTTTAATAAACGTATGGCTGAAACTTAATGAAACGCCTACATAAAGGTTTTGGCCGCGTTTGCCAAAGGCTCTGGCCTGTGCGGTGTAGAAAGAAATAAACGGCGCTACGGAAAGTTCTTTCAGCACGGCCACGTCCAAGCGGGCGTCCAGACCGGCTTCGTAATCAATATCGGTAGCTTCCGGATGGGTTTCGTGCAGATAGTTGCGGAACATCCCGCTATAGACGGCTTTGACGCCTTCCCGAATCGGCTGCTGAATTTCTATGGCTGTTTCCCAACCGTATTTTTCAGAAGACGGGTCATAGGTTAAATCGTCTTCGGCAAAGGCCGCCACGTGAAAATTTTTAATATATTTGCCTTCATAAATTTTTACGCCCAAAGCGGCGCGCAGCACTTTTTTAAGCGGGCTGTCGCCCTGAGAGTTAAACTCGGTCTGATACGTCAGCGAACCAAAGGGGCCCGCTTCAAACCCGCCCAAAAAATTTTGCACGTTCCACAAACGCTGGGTATACGAAGAAGTGAACAAAATATTGTCAGCCGTTTCGTTGGTGGTGGTTTCTTCGTCGTACGGTTTCAGGGTAGTTTTGCCGTAGTCCAACAGCAGCTCATTGCCCCATACGTAATTTTTGGCAAAGTAATTACCCACCAAATCCAGCGTGCCCTTTACCACATTTTGAGAGTCCGCCGACAGTTTTGAGTTGGGGAAATCTTGATATTCGGCGGCATTTTTGACGCTGGTGGAAGACAAATCCAACGCCGCTTTTTTTAGCTCCAGCTCCCAGCCCCGTTTCAAGTTTTGGGCGGAAGCGCCGCCGCATATCAGCAACAACAGCAGCACTAAACTGCTTATTTTCAACAGATGCATTCTTTTCATTGTACGTTTTCCAGTTTAAAGCGCAAGCGCAGCCGTCCGTCATTATAGTCCCAAGAAGACACAACAAACCGCCCCACTTCCGCGGTATTGGCAACGTGAGCCCCGATGCAAGGGCAGGCGTCATAATCGCCCACAAACACAATGCGCAGCTGGTCGCCGGCGTCCTTAGGCAGTTTGGACGTATCCAGCCCCGGTATTTTTTCCGCTTCGGCGCGGGAAAGTGTTTTGGCCGTCACGGGCAGGGCGGAAGACAGCACCTCGTTCACTTGGCGTGCCACTTCGTCCATTTGGGCCTGCGTAGGGGCGGCAGGCAAAGCATAATCACATTTAGATTTTGTTTTTTCTATGTGCGAGCTTTTGCTGCGCGGACAGCCAAACAGACGCATCATCGTTTGATTAAGCACGTGTTCGGCCGTGTGCATAGGGGCAAAATAATCTTTCTTGGGGGTAAATTCGGCGTTCATACAGTTATTTTATCTAATTTTGCGTTTATTAAAAAGACTCATCCCCGCAGATGACAGGCCGGTTTGGAAAATAATAAAATATATATAGATATTTAAATAAGGACAGGTAATAAACATATGTTGATACAAGATACTTTTTGCAAAATTATCGCTACGGTGGGGCCGGCCAGCCAGTCGCCGCAAATGCTGGATAAACTGGTGCAGGCGGGGGTATCGGTGTTCCGCTTAAATTTCAGCCACGGCACCGAAGAAGAAATGACGGCCCGCGTCAATACCATACGCGCCTTGGAAAAGAAATACGGCATTTGCTTGGGCATCTTGTGCGATTTGCAGGGCCCCAAACTGCGCGTGGGTAATTTTAAAAACGGGGAAGTGTTATTAAAAGAAGGGCAGAAATTTACGCTGGATATGACCGGCGAAGACGGCGACGAAACCCGCGTTACCCTGCCCCATCCGGAAATTTTTAAAGCGATGCACCCCGGCTTGGAACTGCTTTTAAACGACGGGCTCATCCGCCTGCGCATAGATGACCATACCGACAGCGTGGCCCACACCACCGTTACGGTGGGGGGGATGCTTTCCAACCACAAAGGGGTTAACGTCCCCGGCGTAAAGCTGCCTATCAGCGCTTTGACCGCCAAAGACCGTGAAGACTTAAAACTGGCCGAAAAACTGGGCGCCGATTTTATCGGTTTGTCTTTTGTACAGCAGCCGGAAGATTTGCTGGAACTGCGCAGCCTGATGACCAGCCAGGCCAATATCATTTCCAAAATTGAAAAGCCCTCCGCCGTGGAACACTTGCAGGAAATTATTGCTCTTTCCGACGCGGTAATGGTCGCCCGCGGCGATTTGGGCGTAGAAGTAAGCACGGAGATGGTACCCGTTTTGCAGCGGCGCATTGTAGATATGTGCCGCCGCGAAAGAAAGCCCGTCATCATTGCCACCCAAATGCTGGAAAGTATGATTAATAACGTCACCCCGACCCGCGCCGAAGCTTCTGACGTGGCCACCGCCGTTTATGACGGCGTGGATGCGGTGATGCTTTCCGGCGAGACGGCAGCCGGCAAACACCCCGTGGAAGCGGTGCAAACGATGCACAATATCATCCATACGGTGGAACAGGACGAACGCTATCGCCAAAACCTGCTTCGCCGCGACAAAATTATTGATGAAAACGCCGAAACGGCTATTACCATTGCCGCCGGTATTGCCGCACGCGCCGTACAGACGGCTAATGTAATCGTCAATTTTACCGATTCGGGCAAAACCACCCTTAAAACGGCTAAATTCCGCCCGGGGGTGCATATCCTTTCCCTGACGCCCAAAATCACCACAGCGCGTCATATGGCGCTGATTTGGGGTGTTACTTCCGTGGTGGTAAAAGATTTGCAAACCTTTGATGATATTGAAGCCGAAGCCCGCCGCGCCGCGCTGGAAAGCGGCCTGGTGCATAAAGGGCAGGAAATTGTGGTTACCGCCGGCATTCCGGTGGGACAATCGGGCAAAACCAACCTGCTTTACATCATTAAAGCGTAATAAAGTGATTGTTAAAAAACCCGACCTTCTGGGTCGGGTTTTTTTATGGTGTTTGCATCATTTCAAAAGAGCCCCTAATGTCCGTTTGGCACACAAACAACCCGTTTTGCGGGCCGTAAGGCACCCTCAGAAATCTCTTTATAAAGGGGGGAGGCTATAAGCGGGCCGGTCCGCAAAGGCAAATAACAATATCGGCTAAAAAAATTATCCAGTAAAAAACCCCGGCCATAAAGACCGGGGTTTTTAAAAAGACGCGTATTAGTAAGCTTGCAGAATATCTTCCAACAACTGGACGTTTTCAGGGGAAGTTTTGCCCGCGTTTTTGCGCAGGGTTCCCGCTCTGGCGTTGGAAATCTTTAAGCCTCTGCAAATGGCGCGCAGTCTGTCTTCTTCCACTTTTACGCGGCCGGACTCGGACGGGTTAGCCTGCACGTAATCTTGCAGCAGGTTTTTCGTCATCGTGTGGTAGGTTACAAACTGGCCATAGGTTTCCGGCGTTACCGCACTGCCGCCGCGTCTGATATTTTTGGCCAAGACGTCCAGCTCGTTAATCAGGTCTTTGGCCTTCATAAAATCGCGGTAATTATCCAGTACGGTAAAATCGCCCTCCGTCATATAACCGGGCTGCGGCGCCACACCCTGCTCCAGCGAACCGTTCACGCACAGCACCGCGAGCAATTTGCCAAACTGGCGGTTTAACGCTTCGGAAAGGTGGCTTTGGTTTAACACTTCCTGATAGTCTTTAGCCAACACCAGCAAGTCTTCAAAGGCGGGGCGAACGTTTTCCACACCCAGCACTTCGCTCAGGGCCACCAAGCGGTTTTGAATGGTAATCATACGGTTCAAAATGCCCACCATTTTGACCTCTGAGGCCATCGTAACCACCCCGTAAGGCGCCAACTTATTTTTAAGCGTTTTGATGCTGTCTTTTTTGCCTTTCCACAAAGACACCATCATCGCAGTGGCTTTCTTTTGGTCCTCACTTATCCCGAAGGTCTTGTAAGAGACGGAATGAGAGGCCAAATCTTTTTCGGAAATTTTAACCAGCGTTTGCTTGCCAAACAGCACATTGGCAAAAGCCCGCAGGAAACTGCCGGCCATCGCTTTGGTCTTCCAGGCGCCCACCGCGGCCACGGCAGCGGAATAGAGGAAAATCAGGCGCGCGGCCCAGCCGGAAGCATCCGGCGCAAAGGCGGAGAGCAACCCGCTGGCCAATACCGCCGCATAAATACCGTAAATACCGTTGGCATTGGCTTGACTGTAGTTTTTGCTGGCCCAGCCGGCCCAATATTTTTCCATCTGTTCCAAATCGGCTATTTTTGCTTCTTTTTCCGCAGGAGAAAGCGTATTGTCCTGCAATACTTTATTCTTGCGTTCCTGCATTGTGGCCGTTACGTTGTTTTGCAGGCGGGTATTGTCCAGCTGGCCGGGCACGGCCGTACTCATATTCAGCCCGATACCGGCTATCACAAGCCCCAGCATAGCAAGCACACCGCCTTCATACGGCAGCAGGGCCAAAGCCAACGGTGCCAACGCCAAACCGGCAAACGAAATACCGGTCAGTTGGTCGTCGGTAAATTTACCTCTTTCCACCCATTTGCTGGCCTGACGGCGCACCAGCAGGGACGCTACGGCAAACGCCGTTACGGCCGCCTGCCCCCACGTACCCAGCGAAGTGCCGGCTACTTGGTTAAGCAGCATTACGGAAGCCGCATACGAAGCATACGCCAAGGTTACACGCAGCAAGGAATCTTTCGTGTCCTGCTGGGTTAAAAACTCTTTATCATATTCTTCCTTATAGCGCCCTTCATCGGTGTTTGCATAGGTTTTGGGAGCGGAAGACAATTTGTTTTTGACGGCGGAAAATAAATTTATAAACGGTGCAAACACACCCGTTATTATCCCTCTACCCAGAGCCGGGCCAACGGTTTTTAAGCCTTTCCAGGCTTTAGCCATAGATTTGAAGGGATGTTTCCAGGCGTTGACAATGTCCATCCGCACGTTATCCCACATAGAAGTGTTTACAAACAGCCCTAATGTGACCATAGCCAGAATAGCTGCCGCAGGAACGGCCACAAAGTCGTTGCCGCCCGGCACCAGTTTGGGCCACAGGAACGTGACCCCTGCCAGCAATACACGCGCCAACTGCTGATAGGTAGACATCTGCAAGTTGGCCGCCGTACGCATTTGCGGGTCTTTATAGTGGTTAAGCAGCAACGGTGCAGACGAACGCAGCAAGCTGGAAGCCAACACCAGCACCACCATCGGCAGCGCCAGGCCCCACAGGCTCAAATCGCTGGTAGAGGTAATACCGTTTACGCCATAAAGAGAAGAAATCAACAGCGTCGCCAGCGAGAAGGCCAAAATCGTAAAGGTGGACTTATCCATACCCCATTTTTGCATATGCGGCACCAATTCGCCCGCGGCACGGGGGGTAACATAACCCACGCCGCCGAACAGGTTGGGGGCCACGGCTTCCGTGGTGGGGGAAGCATCTGCACTGGCTGCTTTTTTAAACGGGGCGACCATCACGCTGTCCACGTTTAAACCAAAGAACATACCCAGCATATTGACAAATTGCTTAAAAGAGTTGGATCTGTTAAGCGAAATTTGGAAATTGACGTTGGGGGTGCTTTCCAACATTTTTGCCATAGCCAACAAGTCGGTGGTGCTGTAAGGGGTGTCAAACTCTACCGCCACGGACCCTTGGGTATACAAGTTGTCCAGCACATTGCGGGCGGCTTTGCTGGATACCAATTCCGCCAAATGCCCGGGCTGGCGTACATATTTAAATTTGCCGTTTTCGTCCAACGCCAATACCATCCCTTTGGGAACTTTAAACCCTCTCTTGGTGGAAGCGCCTATATATGAAAGCAGTGTAGCATACCAGGAAGACGGCTCCTGATGCAGCACCGCCACCGGCGAGGCGGACAATTCCCCGTTGGAATAGCGGTAGTAAACGGGCACGTCGTTTTCAAAATAGATCCAGCCGCCCGTTACGGAACGACCGTCATCGGCGTTTTGCGTGGCCCAGCCTTTCGGGCGGGAGGAAGCCAGCACCGCTTCTTTATTCACTTCCTGCAAGCTGCGCACTACACCGGTAAACAGGTTGGACTCTGCCGACAGAACCGGTGTATTATCATACACAATGTGGCTTTCAGCCTTAAAATCCGGCGAGGAAATAATTTCTTCCAGTTCGCGGGCATATTCGGCTATCGGGATATGGTTGCTTAAATGCGCCAGCGGCTGGGCAAATACGTCCATCGTGTACAAAGAATATAAATCTTTGGCCAAGGCCGTTTTGTCTTTCAATTTTTCATTGGCGTTCAAACGGTTTTGCGTATCCACCGGCAAGGCATCAATCACTTGGTCAAAAACACTATATTCGCTGTAGAGTTTGACCAAAGCTTTTTCTTTATATTGCACGGCGGCGCGGCCGGTCAAAATGTCACGCAGTTCCGTTGCCAGCGGTTTTTGGCGTTTTAAGGTCGTGCGGGCATTGGCATTGGCCATACTGCGCAAATAGGTATCCCAAAAAGACTTCCCGATTTTTTGGAAAACGGACGCCAAAGCAAATACCGGAATACCGCTGTATAAATAGCCGCCGGCAGATGAGGTAGTTTCGGCTTTGGCAGATGCGGGGGTTTGCTGCTGCGCCGCCGTGGCGGCCGGCTGTACCGGCGCTGCCTTTAAAGAAGCCTGATTTTGTTGATAATACGGGTTATTGCGGTACGCCAGCGGCGCAATGCCATACAAATACGCGCCTTCCAGCCCGTGCTGCAAAAAGCTTTGCATTTTGCCGGTAAGGGGGTAGCCTTGCTGCTGCCAATACAAATTCGTGGCGTTTACATTAAGCGTATGCTGCAGTTTGCGTGCCTGTAACGCGCTGAAAGAAATATAGGCAGGGTCCGTCGGCAGCCCTTGCAAAGTCAGCAGCTGTTTATATTTCTTCATTTCTTTGTCATAATCGGCACGGAACTGGAATTTGCCTGCTTTAAATTTAAAGAAATTACCCAACCCCAGCTGACGTTCCAAATCGGGCGTCACGGCCACGGGCACAAACGGCATAGTAAGCTGAAAAGACGAGAACGGCAGCGCCATCCCTGCCAGCATAGGGCGCGCAAGGGACATCGCCGCCGACGTTTGCTGCAAGCCCGCCGCCGCAGAGGCAGCGGCATTGGCTGCTTGCAAAGACGACGTGGCCGGCGCTATGCCTGCCGCCGTAAAAGCCGGCGCCTGTAAAGTGCGGCCAAGGGCCGCCCCTTGCTGCACCAAAGAGCGCGTACCGGCAAAAACCTGTTCCGTGCGCACCATATTGCCAAGTCCGGCTTCGGCACGCAGCACAGCCTGCACCCCCGTGGAAGGAATAGGCGTAAAGTTTAAAGATACGGCCAAAGCCGCCGCGGCGGTTTTACGTCTGGCGGCAGCGGCTAAATCGCTGAAAAGTTGTTTGCCGTCATACCAGGCGTTGCCGCCCCATTCCAGCGTATTTTGCCACCAATTTTTGAAAAGCGAGGGTTTGGAACCGAGCGCTACCGGTTCAACCGGTTTCCAAGTTTGAACGGTTTGGCCCAAGGCATTTACCCCGTCCGTTTTTACCCAAGCGGGCGCACGGGCCGGGGCGGGAGCGGCAGGAGCGGCTGAAACGGTTTTTTCGGCGGCGGCTGCCACACGGGCGGCTTCTTTTTCCGCCTGGGCGGCCTGCCAAGCGGCTGCTTGGGCTTGTTTGGCCGCTTCCGCCTCTTTAGCGGCATTGAGCCATTCCTGCCCCACTCTGGACGCTTCCTGCGCACTCATAGACGCAGCTTGGCGGCCGGCTGTTGCTTCGGCGGCGGGGGCCGCAGATTTGGGGGCGGACGCAGCCACGCGGGCCGTTGCGCCGCTTCTTCTGGCGGCGGAAGCCGTTGCCTTGCTGAAATTGCGTAATTTGGCCACTACTTTAACAGAGCCTTGCGCCACCGATTTGACCAGCAGCGGCAACGTAACCACAATCGTCAGTATATCCAACGCGCTTAAACCGAAATTTACTTTTTCCTGCCGTTGATAACGGGCAAATTTGGCGGCGTCTTTGGCCGCATACTCCCGGCTTTGCTGCTGGCTGAGCAGTCCTTGGCGCAGCAAAGCGTCGGCCGCGGCCGCTTTCATACGGCGCTGGGTGCCTTCGTTCATATCCGTATAATCGGCTTTCAGCAGGCTTTGCCACATTGCGGCGGCTTTGTCGCCCGCCACCGACGCGGCAAAACGGCCTTCATTGGCCATCAGCACGCCAACCGTCAGCGGCCAAGAATAAGCCCCGCTGGTCAAAATGTCTTTGGCCAGGGCGGCACTTTTGGGGTTTTTGTCATTGGCCAACATTGCGCCAATGTCCTCATAGACGTTGCCCATAGGCAGCTGGTATTTGCCGTCGCTGGTTAAAGGCTGCTGGGTAACAATGTCCAAGTCTAACGTAGGATAAAACTTTTTGGCGGTATCGGTGTCCAAATAAGAATAACGCACCGTGTAATTGTCCAAATGCCTGCCGGAGGAGGTTTGCTCCTGCGCCAAGTTGGCCAAGCCTTCAAAAGACACATAGCTCAGACCGTGCAAAAATTTATCGCCGCCGTTTTGACGGGCTATATTGCGCAGAAAATTTTTCAGTCTGGCGTAAGAATAATCGGTATTGATGCCCTGCAGCAAAGCTACCCCTTGCATCACCACCATCGGGGCCAGCGCTTCACGGTGTTTAGCCGTCATATAATTATAAATGGCGTCAACGGCTTTTTTGTCGTCGTGCTGGACAGCCAAAACCGCCAGCGCTTCCATAATTTGGGTGCTGTATTGGCAGAGGGGGACGGAATGAAGTTTAAATTCATATTCATTTTCGGCATTGCCGGCTCTTAAACGGCTGCCCGTTTGTTTGCACAAGCCGTCTCTTTGAAGCATTTGGGTTAAAAAGATGCGGGCCAATTCTTCGTCTTGGGCCGAAACGCCGTAAGCGGAAATGGCCTTAACTACCTGCGTGCCGCCGCCGATGATATTTCCGTTGGGCATATATTCGGCACGCCCCAGCATACGGTTCCAAGAGGTTTCCACATCCCAATCGTCGGTCATTTTGTAAGAGGAAAGGCCTTGCAAATCCACACGAATACCGGCCCAGGCCCAGGTTTGTTTGGGAAGGCTTTTGGTCAGATAAGAAGCCGAAGAAAGCGGGTTGCCTTCATAAATAAAATCCAAGCGCGGCAAAACGGTTACATAGTGCGAATCGGTGCTTTGCGCCGGCCCGATGCTGGCACCGCCGCGGCGGCGATATTCTTCCGCCTTTTGGCGTTCTTCCTGCAGAACTTGTTCAATGTAGGCTACGGCCGCTTCTACGCTGTTGCCTTTAACGGCGGCCGAAGCAGCCTGTTTTTCCACCTCTTTGGCTAATACGGAAACATCTTTGCCATCGTTTTGCTGCCCCTCCTGAAGCGGAGAAGAAAAAATTTGCGGACGAACGACGCGGGTATTGTCCTGCGGTATAACAAACTGCTGGCGCATTATGTCTTCATTGTCGGGCATACGCACCCGATTGCGCTGCGTGCGCAGGGCGTCTGCCGCCTGCGCATAAGAAGGCGCCACCGTGGTAAACAGCAAAGCAAAACTTAAAAACAACGATAGAAATTTTATCATAAAAAACCTCGTCTAAATATAAAGACAAATCTATATATAATATCTTTATATACAGTATACCTTTGTCTAAGCGGTTTTCCATAGGTCCAAGGGCCTTGCAAAAACTTTATTTTGGGCCTATTTTTATTTGGGCCCCTTTTAAAATGATGCAACAAAAACCGCTCTTGCAACGAACCGGCCAAAGCCCTTCTTTAAGAGTATGCCTGCATATAACTTTACTTAGGAATAATTATAGTTTAAGTTAAAAATGCCCTTTTGTAAAGGGGGGCAAAAGCGTTTTTTGTACCGAAAAGCGGCAGCTAAAAAGTATAATATATTTAAAGAGTTATGAAGAAAAAGAAATTTAAATTCCCGCGCAAATGGCGCATTTTTTCCGTAACGGCAACGGGGACGTTTATGTCCACGCTGGACGGAGGCATTGTCAATATTGCTCTGCCGGCGATGTCGGACCAGTTTGGCGCCAGTTTGGAAAACATCCAATGGGTGGTTACCATTTATCTGCTGACGCTGACCTGCTTTTTGCCCGTTTTCGGCAAACTTTCCGATATGTACAGCCGCAAAAAACTGTATTTGGGGGGGTTTTTAACGTTTGGCATCGGCTCGGTGTTGTGTTCTTTTGCCACCAGCCTGCCGATGATGATTTTTGCCCGCGCAATGCAAGGGTTGGGCGGCTCTGCGATGGTGGCCAATTCGCAGGCCATTATTGCCAAGGCTTTCCCGGGCAAGGACCGCGGGCGCGCTTTGGGCTCTGTGGGGGCGGTGGTGGCTTTGGGTTCGCTTTCGGGGCCTGCGGTGGGAGGGTTTTTAATTCAGCATTTCGGCTGGCCCTCGGTTTTTTTGGTCAATATTCCGGTGTGTTTAATTGGCGTATGGCGCGGGCTGCGCATTATTCCGCGTTTTGAAGCCAAACACAAACTGAAAATGGATGTAGCCGGTGCCGTTTATTTTATTATTGCCTGTTTTACCTTTTTGTACGGGCTGGACGCCGGTACCGACAAATCGTGGCTTTCGGCACAAATTTTGCTGACCTTTGCAATTGCCCTTATTTTCGGTTTTCTGTTTTTTCATCGGGAAAAAGTATCCAAAACGCCTTTTTTGGGGCTGGCTACCTTTAAAAACCGCACCATCGCTTTCGGTTTGGCGGTGGCCATTTTGGGGTTTTGTGCTTTGTTCTGCAATTCTATTTTACTGCCCTTTTATTTAACCGACATTATGCATATGGATCCGGTTAAAGTAGGCCTGCTTATTTTGCCCTTTCCCGTGGCGTTGGCGGTCAGCTCGCCTGTCAGCGGTTTTTTGTCCGAACGTTACAGTGCACGCATTATTACCACGGCAGGACTTGGGCTTATTTTAATAGGCGCGCTGCTGTTTGCCTTCATCGGGCCTGCGCCGTCCGTTTGGTACATTATCGCCTGCCAGCTGATTATGGGCACGGGCTCGGGCGTATTTCAGGTGCCCAACAATAACACCGTCATCAGTGCGGCCCCCAAAAACAAACTGGGCATCGTAACAAGCACCAACGCCCTGTGCCGCAATATCGGCACCGTGCTTGGGGTGGCGTTGAGCGTGGCCGTATTTTCGCCTGTCAAAGACCACTTTTTAGCTGCCGGCCTGCCGGCACAGGATGCCTTTTTGCACGGTTATGCCGCGGCTATGTTTTTTGCCGCCTTTTTGGCATTGGCGGGGGGAATCATTTCTTCCCAAAGGGACTAACCTTTCAGCTGTTTGCTTACCCCCGCGCAATGCGGGGTTTTTTGTGCACCAATAAAAAACCCCGCCGGTGCAAGTCGGCGGGGTATATTCCAAGCGGAAAAATTAGAAGTTTTCCGGATGAATCATAAAGTAAGCCTGCGGGTGCGCGCAAACGGGGCACACTTCGGGGGCTTTTTCGCCGATATGAATGTGTCCGCAGTTGGAGCATTCCCACATCACAATGCCGGCCTTTTTGAACACTTCCTGCGCTTCCACATTGTGCAGCAGCTTGCGGTAGCGTTCTTCGTGCATTTTTTCAATTTTGGCTACGGCATCAAACAGATAGGCCAATTTTTCAAAACCTTCTTCTTTGGCGGTTTTGGCAAAACCGGCATACATATCGGTCCATTCGTAATTTTCGCCCTGGGCGGCGTCTAACAGGTTGGCAGCCGTGCCCGGCACTTCACCGCCGTGCAGGTATTTGAACCACAGTTTGGCGTGTTCTTTTTCGTTGTTGGCGGTTTCTTCAAAAATCTTGGCAATTTGAACAAACCCTTCCTTTTTGGCTTTGGAAGCATAATACGTGTATTTATTGCGCGCCTGGGATTCGCCGGCAAAAGCGGTCCACAGGTTTTTTTCGGTCTGGGATCCTTTCAATTCCATATTTTCTCCTGTTGTTTTCCGTCCGCAAGGACGAAATGTACTGCTTTTATTTCTGCATATCTTCCGCCGTCTTGCGGCAGCGGTTGCAAATCCCCCGAAATTGGAGATTTACGTTCTTTACTTCACCAAATTCATTAATGTTTTGCGGCACCAGCACCTGCCGTTCGTTTTCCCCCGGGAAAATGTCGTACACTTCGCCGCAGTTCATACAAACAAAATGATAGTGAGGGGTTAAATCGGCATCAAAACGCGCCTTGCTGGAAAGGCCGACGCGAAATACCACGCCGGCTTCTTCCATAGAAGCCAAAGTACGGTAAACGGTATCTAAAGAAATATTGGGCAGTTTTTTGCGTACGGCGGCAAACACCGCTTCGGCGCTGGGATGCGCCTTGGACTGGGCCAACGTACGGAAAATCTCCAGCCGCTGCGACGTAATGCGCAAAGAACGGCTGCGGCAGAGTTTTTTAAACTCTTCCACTCTGTTTTTCAATTCTTTTCCGCCTGCTGTTATGGGGGTAAGGTACATAGTCCCTGCCTTTTTAAGAATTATTCTTATAAAAGTATAGCATTTATTTTTTTTTGCAACAAGTCTTTTATGCCGCAGCCGCAAAACAAACAATGGGGCGCCGATGAGTATTTTACTTCATTTTCTTTCATTTTATGTAAAATAATATTTCATTATGAATAAACCCCAGCAAACGATGTGGCACACGGTTATTGTCGGCGGCGGAGCGGCCGGTTTATTTTGCGCCGGCTCTTTTGGCGCGGAGAAATTGCTTTTGGAACACAATGCGCAGGCGGGAGCCAAACTCAGCATCAGCGGTGGGGGTAAATGCAATTTTAGCAATCTGCTCGTTTCTCCCCGTCAATATGTCAGCCGCTGCCCGCACTTTTGCCACGATGCCCTGGCGGCTTTCCGTCCGCCTGATTTTATGCATCTGCTGCGGGAAAACAATGTCGTTTTTGAAGAAAAAGAAAACGGACAGCTCTTTGCCCGCCGCGCCGCCGACATTACCCGCCTGCTCATCCGCCGCGCCAAAGAACAGAACACCCATTTAAAAACCGGCGTGGAAGTATTAAAAATCTGTCGGGAACAAGACGCCTTCCGCACGGAAACTTCCGCCGGTATTTTTTATTCTTTAAATGTAGTCATAGCCACGGGGGGCCTATCCTATCCGGCCTTGGGAGCCGGCGGTTTTGCCGCCAAAACAGCGGCGCAACTGGGGCTGGCGGTAAGCGAACAAAGGCCGGTGCTGGTAGCTTTGCGTGTGCCCAAACAATGGCGCGAAACGTGCCGCCGGCTGGCGGGCAACAGCTTGCAAGCCGAAGTACTCGTCGGCAAACATAAAGAAGCCGGTGCCCTGCTTTTTACGCACGAAGGCTTCAGCGGGCCGGTTATACTGCAAAGTTCGCTCTATTGGAAAGAGGGGGAAGAAATACAAATCAATTTTCTGCCGTCGGCAGACGCGGCCACTCTATTGCAAAAAAATAAAAACCTGCCTGCTTCTTTTTCCAAAATTTTGGCCCCGTATATAAATGCCCGTCTGTGTAAAACGTGGCTTGGGCCCTTGGACGTCCGCGCCGCCGACGCCAAAAAAGAAACGCTGCGCGCCGCGGCACAGCGCTTAAATCAATTTACGTTTGTGCCTGCAGGCACGGCAGGCTATACCCACGCCGAAGCAACCGCCGGAGGCATAGACTGCGCCGCTTTTAACCCGCACACAATGGAATGCAAACGCATCGGGGGTTTATTTGTCATCGGGGAAGCCTTGGATGTAACCGGCCGTTTGGGCGGATATAATTTGCATTGGGCTTGGGCGTCCGCAGCCGCCGCGGCCAACGCACTAAAAAAACGCTGACAAAAAGAAAAAATCATTTGTTTACTAAGTGCATATTTTTGATATAATAATGCTAAAGAGAATTATATGGAATTAAAAAACGGTCCCATATCTGTTTTCAGTCTCATCTTTAATGCCCTCAAAGTGGCAAACCAGGCTTTCGGCTCGGCCTTGGCTTTGTTTTTGATAATTTTGTTGATTTTCGGCTTAACCCTAGGTGTTATGGTCGGGGCCCATTTTCTGTTTGGCCCGCGCGCCGTATTCATTTTATACATTCCCGTTTCTGTATTGATGAGCTTTTTAAATGTAGTCTTTTTAATGGCCGTCGTACAAATAGTAGCCGCCAAAATAGAAAAACACGGTTATTCCGCCTGGGAAAGTTTTACGGGCTCTATGCTGCCCGCCATCTATTTTATTTTCTGTATATTGCTTATAAACATCGTTTTTAGCGGTATTTTCTACGCGGCCATTCTTTCCGGCTCACTGCTTGTTATCGCGGTAATTTTGGTTATTTTGGCATTTGCCTCTTTACCGCTTGTTTTTACCCAGTCCATTTTGGCTTTGCGCGACGAAGGCCCGATTTCCGCCTTAAAATACAGCTGGGACTTGGGCACTAAATATTATTTCCGCATTTTGTTTGTCTTGCTTACGACGGGGTTGCTTTTTGTAGTCTGCGTCTTGGCCGCCGGATGTGCCGTAAAGGCGTTTGCCCCGCAGCTTTTGCTTTTTCTTCCCTACTTTCATCCGTCAATGCTTTTGCTTATGGGCTGGAAAGCTGTCTTGGTTATAATTGTTGCATTTGCTTTAGCGCTGTATGCCTACTTGTTTGTGCAATCTGTCATAACCGGTTTATTTTTGAATTTGGACTATTCTTCCCGCGCTAACGACAGCCGCCAGTCAGACGTGCAGATAGAGCTAAACACAAAACCCACCCCCGGCAGCAACGTAATGGCCGAGGTTGCCGTTACGAAGGAGTCCATAAAAACAGACTCTATGGAAAATACGGACAAACATTTGGACCAAGTATACAAAGCGCAGGAACATTTGGCCCACGCCATAGAACAGGAAGAAGACCGTATGCCCACCATTTTGTTTGACGAAGATATGGCCCGCCAACTGGCCGCTACGGAAGAACAAATGCGCCGCCAGCAGGAGCAAACGGCTAAAGATAAAGATGACAATGAGCCCAAAAGCGTAAAAATGTCCGATAAACCTTTATGAACGAAAATTCTAATGCTTATTTAACCATTCACGATATTTTTTCCCTTTCATTTCGGGAGATTAAAGAACGGTTTGCGCCGTTTTTTCTGCTGGCGGCTGCCGGCATTTTTTTTAATTGGCTGCTGATGGGCCTGTGTTTTGGGTTTAACCCGATTACACAGACGCAAGCCCAGCAAGCGCACCCCATCCTTTCGCTGTTTGCGTCCTTGCTGTCAGCCCTTGTGGGCCTGTGGAGCGCTGCCGCATTGGTATTGTATATTTGCAAACGCGCGGCAAGCGTAAAAGAAGCGTTTTTGATGGGGGTTGGCAAAATTTGGCGTTTATTTATTGCTTCCGCCATTTTTCTGGTGGGTTTGACCGTTCCCGTGGCTGTACTGCTGCTCGTAATGATTCTTTCTATGGGGTGGGCGGAAGGAAACACGGTTATCTTTGTTTTGGCAATTATGGTGTTTGGACTGCTGGCCGTTGCCGTAGCGTTGGGGGCGATTGTTTTCTGTCTCTTTCTGCCTTATAAATTAATTTTAACCGAAGATTCTGTTTTTGGCTGTTTTGCCGCTTCGTTTTCCCTTGTAAAAGGCAATTTCTGGCAAACCTTCGGGTTTTTCATCGTCCTTACGTTGATTCTTTTATTAATCAGTATGATTGGCGGAGCCGTTTTGGGAGTGCTGATGCTCTTGTTTACCCTGATACTGCCCGCCGCTACAGGGCTCATTTCCTTCTTGTGGGTGCCTGTAGGCGCGTTGGGCGCTTTGGTATTTCAAGTGTCAACGGTTGCTTTCTATTTGGACCGTAACTCCGGCGGAACACAGACAACCGAAACCGAGGACAACAACCCTTCGCTTGAGCAGGGTATGCAACAATAATTTTCAGGGAGAGCCCGTAGGGGCCCTCCCTTTTTTACAGATTTCTACTAAGGATAAAAATAAAAGGAGAAAAAATGAACACAGTACTAATCACACTGAACGTATTGGGGGGCCTGGCGGTCTTCCTGTTCGGTATGAAAATTATGAGCGACGGCCTGCAAAAAATGGCCGGCGTCAAGATGCGTCAAATGCTGTCCATCGCCACAACCAACCGGTTTGCGGCCACGTTCTCGGGTATGCTGGTGACGTCCATTATTCAGTCTTCCAGCGCCACCACCGTGATGGTCGTCGGCTTTGCCAGCGCGGGACTGTTAAACCTCTATCAGTCTTTAGGGGTTATTTTTGGGGCGAACATCGGCACCACGATGACGGCCTGGATCGTCAGCTTATTCGGCTTTAAAATTCAGATCTCGCTTTTTGCCCTGCCGGTTATTGCCATCGGATTTTTCAGCCAGTTTCTGCCGGCCAAATGGGTGGCCGCCAGACGCACGGCCGAAGGTTTGTTCGGTTTTGGGCTGCTGTTCTTGGGCTTAGACATTATGAAAAACGCCATCCCGGCCGATTTTGCCCAAAGCCCGTTTGTGGTGGAATGGCTGTCTAAATTCTCGCCCGATACGGCTTGGACGCTTATTTTGCTGATTTTTACCGGTACTGTACTGACGATGATTTTGCAATCTTCCAGCGCGGTTATGGCTATGACGCTCACCTGCGCTGCGGCCGGCATTATTAACTTCCCTACCGCCTGCGCTTTGGTACTGGGGGAAAATATCGGCACCACCATTACCGCTAACCTGGCAGCTATCGGCGCCAGCAAAACGGCGCGCCGCGCGGCCGTGGGGCATTTTCTGTTCAACTTTATAGGCGTAGTGTGGGTAAGCTTAATCTTTAAACACTTCATTAACTTGGTAGACTGGATTGTGCCCGGCTCGCCCTATGTGACGGACCCTGAAACGCTTAATTCCGTTCTTCCGTATCACATTTCCGCGTTTCACACCACGTTTAACGTGCTTAATACGCTGATTATGCTGCCCTTGCTTAAACAACTGGCTGCCTTAACGTTGCTGATTATTCCCAAAAGCAAACGCGAAGACAAACATCAGGACAATGAGCTGGTATACCTCAACACCCGTTTCAACCAAACGCCCGAACTGGCTATTTTGGCCGCGCGGCGTGAAGTGGAACGTATGATGAGCTTTGTGGCCAAATTGGCCGACAAGCTGATTTATGCTATGAAAACAGACGACGAAAAACTTTTTGACCGCCTGATTTCAGACGCCAAAGAAGCCGAAAAAACCACCGACGTGCTGGAACACAAAATTAACAGCTACCTTACGCAAATGAGCCACGGCAACCTTTCCCGCCACGCCGTGCGCCAAACGGTGGACTTGTTTGACCTGACCAACTGCATTGAAGGAATGGGCGACTGCGGCGAAAAAATTGCCAAAATTCTGGAAAAGTTCCATAACACTAACCCGCCTTCTTTCAACCAAAAAGATATGGAAAATATGGAAACGATTGCCAAAAAGACCAAAGAAATCATCCGCAATACGCGGGCGGCTATCGTACACTTTCCCAACACGCAAAATAAGGCGGCGGCCAACACGGTGTTTAAAAACGCCGTCAAAAATGAGGTGGAACTCAACGCCCTGCGCAAAAACCTGCGCGCCGAACGCAATTTGCGCATTTCCCAAGGCCAGGAAGCAACGCCCGAATCTATTACCGCATATGGCGACATCCTCAATAACTTTGAGCGTATGGGCGACTATGCGATGCGCATAACGGAAATCGTCCTGCGCGTCAAAACGACGGAAGAAGACGAAATAGCCAACCCCGAAGCGGGTATGCCTTCGCCTACGCAGGAAGAACCGATGGAGTAAGCCGTTTATGTGGCAAGACATCAGAACCTTCTTTTCAATGACGGTAGCGGTCTTAAAAGGCCGCTACCCCGTCCCGTGGAAAACGGTACTGGTGGCCCTTTTGTGTGCGGTGTATGTGCTCTCTCCGGTGGATATTTTGCCCGATGTGATGCCGCTTTTGGGCATTACAGACGACATTACTTTTATGGCCCTGGTGCTGGCAATGCTGAAGCAAGATTTAAACAAATACCGCGCCAGCGTGGCCCCGCCCAAAGATAACGTCATAGACATAGGCGACATTAACGAACACAAAAAATAATTATTTGCCCCGGCGTAGGCCGGGGTTTTTGTATTTGCGCTGTTCTCCGTACTGCCAAACCCGCCCAAAATGCCGCCGCCTTTTCTGCCAGTTTTAAACGCCAAAGTGCTATAATTTAGAGTATGAAAAAACTGCTAAAAATACTGCTTGTTTTGGCGGCAATAGCCGTCGTACTTGTGATTGCGGCGCTCATTACGCTCAAAATCATGTTCCCGCCAGAGAAACTAAAAGCTATGGCGCAAAACTACGCCCAGCAAACGCTGCACCGCGAGGTAACGTTTAGCGACGTTTCCTTAAACTTAATCGGCGTAACATTAGACGATTTTGCCATTTCCGAACAAGGCACCTTTGCCGCTAACGGCACCTTTGCCAAGGCGGATAAGGCCGTAGTCAAAATTGCGTTAAAACCTTTGTTTAAAAAACGCATAGAAATCGGCTCCGTCGGCTTGGAGGGGTTGGACCTTAATGTAACTAAAGGACAGGACGGCAAATTTAATTTTGACGATTTAATTCCTGCCTCTACGCAAGAAGCTTCCGCCCAAACGGAAAACGCCACAAGTACGTCTTCTGACTTTGTGCTTATGGCCCAGCGCATTTATGCCACTAACTGCAACCTTTTTTATAAAGATTTGCAGAGCGGGATGGACGCATCCGTCACCAATTTAAATTTGGAAATTACCGGTTTTAATTTGGATACGCCCTTTGACGTGTCTTTGTCTTTTACCACCGACTATAAGGACGCTACCGGTTTGTCCGTCACCATTCCCTTTCAAATGGCTTTAAAGGCCGATTTGGCCGGTATGGATATGAATAAAGCGCAAGTGAGCGTCAATGACTTGTCAATGACCTACAAAAACATTAAATTCACTGCGCAGGGCGGCGCCAAAAACTTAAACGCGCCGGTAATTGACTTGACGGGCAAAGTATCCGGCGTGTCCAACACGGCACTGGCCGATATTTTGCCGGGCCTGCCGGCTTTTGTGCTGCCGGATATTAATTTTAGCGCCTCGGCCGAAGCCAATCTGGCCAATTCTACCGCTTTAATTAAGCTGGCCAAACTGTCCCTTTCCGACTCGGCCATTACCGTCAGCGGCAATGCCGGCTGGGGGGGAACGGCGCCCACCTATAATATGAATGCCGACATTAATGTAAACCTGCAGCAAGTGGCCCAAATGGCCGAAATGCTGGCCGGCTATTCTATAGGCGGAAGCATCACCGGCAGCTTGACCGCAACGGACAAAAATAACGCTCAGGACGTAAAAGGAAACATTGCCCTGAACAACTTGACCGTACAATATGATATCTTCACGCTCTCTAATCTGACGGGCAACATTGTTATTAAATCGTTGGCGGATATTTCCTCCAACGCCATCAAAGGCAAACTCAATAACGAAGACTTTACCACTTCTTTTGCCTATAAAGATTTAAGCGGCGTATTGGACTTGGTGTTTAACTTTGACTTGGCCAAACTGACGCTGGACAACTTCCCGTCTTTCGGGGCCGAAACAGCCCCCGCCGAGCAGCAAAGCAGCACCGCACTGACGGCACCTTCCGGCCCGGAAACCTTGTTTAACGTAAAGGCTAATATCACGGTGGGCCCCGTTACGGTGCCGTATTTTACCACCCAGGGCTTTACGCTGAGCACCGACCTGCAAAAGGCCAGCGCCACGATGAAAAATGCCAACGGAACTGCCTCCTTTACCCTTAAAGAAGGCGCTATTACGGACTTGGACCAATTTGTCCGCGGCAATCGTATTGTCAAAATTTTGCTGTTGCCGCTGTCTTTGGTCAAAAAAGTATCTACGGTGTTGGGTGTAGATATTTTTCCGGCGCAAAATCAGGAAGATAAAGGCAAAATCAAAATTTCTTCCGCCTCCGGTACGTACGTATTTACCACCGGCATAATGAGCGTAAAAGAAACGCATTTTGATTCGGCCGTCAGCAATGTGCTGGCCGACGGAAGCATCAATTTCCGCACGGAAGCGCTGAATATGAGCGTATCCGCCACGGTACTAAATTCTAAAACGCCGATTGTCTTTAAAATTGGCGGCACTATGACGGAGCCTTCCGGCAAATTGGACGTGGCCAAGACGACAACCTCTTTGGTTAAAAACCTGCTGAACGGCAAATTGGCTGCAGATGCCGTTAGCGGTACCGGCAGCGCCGCCAAAGCGGCTGTAACCAAAACAGCGGATGTCGGCAAAAATGCCGTGGATGTAGGCACTAACGCCGTCAAAGACACCGTAGGAACGGCCGCCAACGTCGTAAAAGGCATCGGCTCTTTGTTTAAAAGCCGCAGTAATGAAGAAAAATAATCGTTGTTTCTGAGCAAAAAGGTCTCCCCGAAAGAGGGAGACCTTTTTATTTTTACCGCTAAAAGCCTACAGGGCACAACATACGCCGTTTTTGGCGTAAGCACCCCCAGAAAAGAGCAAGCCCGTATACGGGAAAGAATGTCTTTTTAATTTTGGTTTAAATCTGCCGCCACCCGCCCGCACCAATACGGTAACAAATCGCACGTACTAAATACAGGTTTTTAAGGGTGGCCGTCTTTCAGCAACAAACACCCCTTGGTCGGTTTTATTGCCCACTGCACCCACAGACCCGAGGGACGGTATAAAACGCCCGTTAAGCCCCCACAGAAATTGTATTTCAGTTCTTGCCGCATTATATTTCCGTACGTAAAACCACGTAAAAAGCCATAAAAAAGCCCCGCCTTTCGGCGGGGGTTTTTTTAATTCAATGTGATATTTGTTACCGGAAGCCGGCCAATTCCTGGGGTAATAATTGTACCACCGTTAGGAACACACGTACAAGTTGAGCGATTTAAGGTAGTGTTAATCGGGCACAGCCGCGAACATATGCAATTGCAATTTTCATCTTTTGTATAGCCTTCATTACATTGCACCGCAGGGCAATATCTGCCGCCATCACCACCTGGCAACTCGATAGAGGGCGTGTTAAGTTTGCATTTGCAAGAAACCGGATCCCACGTACCAAAACGGCCGCAGTCAAGCGGAACGCAACTATCATCTTCTTCCTCCGGTTCATCTACTGTCATAGAACCGCTCCAATCTGTCAGCAAATAGGCATCGTCCGTAGTATGTGTTTTAGAAAGATCAAGTACTTTTCTCCAAGTTAAATTGCTGCTGAGCGTAGAACCGGAAGCAGGCGTGTCCAAAACGGCTTTGTTATAAATGTTAAGCGTATTAAAATCAGCCGCTTTAATCGTCACGGACTTATTATGGATAAATTCCGCCACCCGGCTAGATTCATCGTCAACCAAAATTTTGGCAGGCGCCGTCAAATCTACCGACAGTGTACCTCCTTCAAACCCCAAGTTTGAATAGACGTAAACTTTGTCTGCACGGAAATAATCCACATCCCCGCCTAACGTAGCATTGGGGTTAACCACCAAAGAATCTACATCAACCGGGGTGGCTTCTGAACTGGAAAGGGTAATCGTACCTCCTGCCGCATCCGTATTGCAAAAGTTCAGGTGGAAAATATCCGCCGGAGTGGTCTGGTCCAGCAATTCCACACGGGAAAAACTGCCGACCGGCTGCGAAAGCAGCGTCACAAATTTCATATTTTCGGCACCGACACAGGTGGCCGACAATATGACAGCACAGCAAATTAGGAATTTTTTCATAAGTCACCTCACAGGGGAAACCCCATTTACCTCACTATACATTAAGCATAACTGCTAAGTCAACTTTTTACAAGCCCTTTTTTTACAAATTTTTACATTCCTCACTCCACGGGGCCGCCTCCGCATCGGAAGGCATACGCCAGTCCCCGCGCGGCGAAAGGCTTACAGAGCCTATTTTAGGTCCGTCCGGCAAACAGGACCTCTTAAATTGCTGGGCGAAAAAGCGTTTTAAAAACACCTGCAGCCATTTTTTAATTTCCGCCGGTTTATATTGGCCTTCAAACGCCTGCCGCGCCAGCCGGTAAATTTTGGCGGGGGAAAACCCAAAGCGCAAAAAGTAATACAAAAAGAAATCGTGCAGCGCATACGGTCCGACCAAATCTTCCGTCCGCTGGGCAATATCTTTGCCCTGCGGGGGGAGCAGCTCCGGACTGACGGGCGTGGCTAAAATATCTTTCAGAACAGCCGTTAATTTTTTGTTCGTCGTTTCCTGCGCGGCATATTCCACCAGATAACGAACCAAGGTTTTAGGTACGGAGCAATTGATACCGTACATACTCATATGATCCCCGTTATAGGTGGCCCAGCCTAAAGCCAGTTCGGACAAATCACCCGTGCCTATCACCAACCCGTTTAACTGATTGGCCATATCCATTAATACTTGCGTGCGTTCGCGCGCCTGGGCATTTTCATACGTTACATTATGCAAATGAGTCGGATGATGCAAATCTTGCAAATGCTGCAGCACCGCTTTTTTTATATCCACCTCGCGGGACGATACGCCCAGTGCTTTCATTAGCGCCAAAGCGTTTTGATAAGTACGGTCCGTCGTGCCGAAACAAGGCATCGTTACGCCAACAATGTCCTTACGGCTGCGTCCCAGTAAATCAAACGCACGCGCCGTAGCCAGCAAAGCCAAGGTGCTGTCCAAACCGCCGGATACGCCGATAAGCGCCGTGCGGGCACCGCTGCGGCGCAGACGCTGGGCCAGCCCGAAGGCTTGTATGGACAAAATTTCTTCGCAGCGTTCTTTGCGTTTGCCCTCGGCGGGAACAAACGGATAAGCCGCCACCGGACGGGTTAAGCTAAAACGGGGGGACTGAGTCAAAGAAAAAGCTATTTTGCGCCAAGCCGTTGCCGTACGGGCATCGGCAAAAGAGGCGCGGAAGCGTCTTTCCGCCTGCAGTTTTTCAATATCAATTTCGCTTATCGCCAGCTGCGGGCAGGTTTGAAAACGCCGCCCCTCTTGCAACAAGGTTCCGTTTTCCGCAATAAATGCATTGCCGGCAAACACCAAATCGGTGCTGGACTCCCCATAACCGGCCGATGCGTACACATACCCGCTGCAGCAACGGGCCGACTGCTGCAGAACCAAGCTTTTTAAATACGTGTGTTTGCCGGCGGCTTCATTACTGGCCGAAAGGTTTAAAATCAAGTTTGCACCGGCCAAAGCAGCCAAAGAGGAAGGGGGAACCGGCACCCATAAATCTTCGCAAATTTCTACGCCAAAAATGACGCTTCCGCAGCAAAAAAGCAAATCTGAACCAAAAGGCACACGCCGGCCCGAAAGGCAAATTTCCGTCTCGGCCGCATCGGAAGCTGAATGAAACCATCTCTTTTCGTAAAATTCCCCGTAGTTGGGCAAAAAGGTTTTGGGCACCACGCCCAAAATTTCACCTTTTTGAAATACTACCGCGCAGTTATACAGCGCATTGCCCACACGCAGCGGCATACCCAGCACGCACAAAAGGTTCAGCTTGGCGCTTTGACGAAGCAACATCTGCAAATTTTCTTCTGCTTGGTCCAAAAGCAGGCTTTGGCGGAATAAATCAGCACAGGTATACCCCGTCAGGCCCAGCTCCGGAAATACAATAATTTCCGCTTTTTGTGCCGCCGCCTGCTGCATTAATTGCAGCGTTTGGCGCATATTAAAAGACACATCCGCCACTTTTACTTCGGGTACGGCCGCCGCTACTTTTATCATTCCCAGGTGCATAGTCGGTACGTTCTTCCTCACTGAATGGGAGTTTCGGCCAAAGCCGCCGCCATTTTGGCAAACAATTCCTTAATTTCTTTTATCTTTTCCACCGGCAGACGAATGCCTTTTTTGGTCCAGCCTTTATAGGCTTCGTCTTCCTGCCATTGGCGGAAATCCAGCCCGCGCGTGCCTTTAAAACTGCTGATGCGCACAATGACCGACATTCCGGGCCGTTTGGCAAATTTGCCCAGTTCCACATCAGTCAGCTGGGCCGGATCGTCGGGCAATTTGGCCAGCAGCGGCGCCACCGCCTTTACAATTTCGGCCGTCATCGTAATGCCGGCCCGGGTAGCCCCGGTATACGCGCCGGAAGTTAAATACTTGCGAATAGAAGCATAGCGGTAGCCGCGGTATGCGTCTATGGAAAAACGGATCTCACTGCTTTCGTCGAGCACAATCGTCCCGATATGGTTTAATACGGCAAAACTGCTTTCAGCCATACGCCCTCCTGTAATAAAGGCCATATATAAAAAGGAAAAAATATGCTATGATAAGTTAGCCCGTTTATATTCTAACGGTTTGTGGACGGCAAAAGCAAGCAGTTTTTGTATAATAAATATTGCAGTCTGCAATTATCCTAATCATAGAGGGGTTATCTATGTTGGACGGCCAATCGTTGGTAGGCAAAGAAATTTCTGGTTGTGAGATTTTAACAAAAGTAGCCGAAGGAGGAATGGGCGCCGTTTTTAAAGCGCGCCACAAAGCGCTTAACCGCATTGTCTGCGTTAAGATTTTAAGTCCATCCCTTGCCAATGACAAAAAGGCCGTCACCCTTTTTCTGACGGAAGCCCGCGCTATTGCGGAATTGGATCACCCCAACATCGTAAACGTTTACAACGTCGGCAAAGAACAAGGCTATTATTTTATCGTGATGTCCTTTATTGAAGGGCAAACTCTTTCGGCTATGCTCAAAAAAGAACGCGTGCTGCCCATCGGCCGCGTGCTGGACCTGTTTGACGGCGTGCTGAAAGGTCTTTCCGTCGCTCACGAAAAAGGCATCATCCACAGAGACATCAAACCGTCCAATATTCTTATTACGCCGGAAGGCCGCCCTAAAATTGTGGACTTTGGTATCGCCAAAAAAGTAGACAAAGAAAAAGGCTCCACCAAAACGACCGAGCTGGCCGGCACTGCTTATTTTATCGCGCCGGAACAAGCCTTAGGCAAAGACATTGATACCCGTGCCGATTTATATTCCATCGGTGCCAGTATGTATTATGTGCTGACGGGGCACTTTCCCTACAACGGCAAAAACACCATTGACATTATTCAAAAGCACATCAACGATCCGGTGCCCGATCCGTCCAAACTCCGGCCGGAATTGCCGGGCTGGCTGTCTTTAGCCATACAAAAGTTGATGAGCAAAAACCCCGACGACCGTTTTCAAACCGCCAAAGAGGTTTATACCTATTTCAACAAAATGCGCGCCGAAGAACAGCTTAAAGTGCGCACAATGCACGGCCGTGCCGCCATTGACTTGGGCATTGAAAGCTCTTTAAAAATCGTCAATGAAGAAAAGCACAGCACCGACACGCTGCGCAAAATGCGTGCCGAAGACGTCTACCGCAACGTGACATCCCGCCAGACAAAACCCGCTACGGGCAAGTCTACCACCCAAATGCCGCAATTGGACAGCCTGGGGGCGGAAAACAATGCGCCTAAATCTAAACCGCCGCTGGCCCCCACGCAGGAACTGGTTACCAATAAAAAAGTAACCCAGACTACCATTCCGTCCACCGTGTCGGCAATGGCCACGATTAAAACCAAACAGTACGCAAAAATGTTTTTGCAGCTGCTTGTGCTTTTGCCGCTTTTCTTGTGTTTTGCGGCCTGCTGCGCCTACATTTTCTTCGGGCTGGGCAAAATATGCTCGGCTTACGTGGCAGATACCAACGGGTTTATCACTAATATACTCTCGCCCGTTTTATCAGGTAAAATGGCGGAAGGCCAATTGCTCTACATTGCACTTGCCGTAGTGGCTGTGGCCGGTATTTTTGCCATTTCTGCCGTAAAAGCCTATTCCAAAACAACCGCCCTGCTGCTGGCGTTGGCGGCGGCGTCTTATCTTTCGGGCCTGTTTACGCCGGATGTTACGTTTTTGGATATGTCAGCCGTAAGCCAATATTTATTCTCTCCGGAATATTATTTCTGCTATTTGGTGTTGGCGGCTGCCTGGACGCTTTCTTTGTGCTGGCGCTTGGACCGCACCTGGCCGGAGCGCATTTTGGGCACGGCATTGGTCTTTATGGCGGCCGTCTTGTCTTATAAAGCCACCGTCCTTTCCATCACGCCCGATTTTGCCGGCATTGCCACCAAAATTTTATTTGGCGGCGCGATCTTGTTTGCGCTTTTGACCATTTATTATTTGGTGTTTAAAGCGGCCCATTCTATGATTTTGCCTTCCCTTTGTCTGCTGGTTTGTATAGCCTGTTTCTGGTGCTATAACGTATCAGGCTTGGCACAGCATATGCAAACCACCTTTTCTACCTTAGCGGAAGTTATCCCTATGGAAGAACCGGATGCAGAGCAAAGACAACAGCAGGAAAATCAAAATGAGCTGCTGGGCATTCCGTCGGTGCAGCTGTTCAGCGCTTTTGCCAAAACAAAAGCGGTTAATTATTTGTCTGACGAGGACAAATATAAATTTTTGGACAATGCCATTACGCAATATGCGGGCATTTTTATTGCGCCGCAGCAACGGCCGCTGTTTATCCATTTGCTTAGCATCTATTATTTAAGCGGTCCCAGCAAAGCCTCTTTTACCATCTGGGATTACGCCGTCAGTTATCCGATAGACAATTTCAACCGCAACGCGCAAACCAATAACGCCTATTCGTTTTTGGTGGTATTGCTTTTCATCTTGGCCGGTTTTAATTGCGTGGGCGGCATCTTATTTAAAGAGGACTTATGAGCATCTTTGATATTGAATTTGCCGCCGTTACCGATATCGGAAAGATCCGCGAGAAGAATGAGGACAATGTGCTCATTTCTTCGGACTTGGGTTTAGGCGTAGTGGCAGACGGGATGGGGGGGCACAGCGCAGGCGAAATTGCCAGCAGTATTGCCGTATCGGTGCTGGCGGAAACTATCCGCAAAATCAACAGCGGCGCACTGCAAATACCCGAAACGTTTTTGCCCAAACTGGCCCCGACGGAACGCAAACTGTTGATGGCGGCCAATTTGGCCAATGCGGCCATTTATTCCACGGCTCAGTCTTCCGACGTTTATAAAATGATGGGCACCACGCTCACCGGTGTGCTGTTTGACAAAGACTGCGCCATTGCCGTGCACGTGGGCGACTCGCGCATATACCTTTACCGCGATAATAAAATCATCCAAATCACCACCGATCATTCGTTGGCGATGGAACACGTGCGCCGCGGGCTTTTGTCCAAGGCGGACGCAGATAAAAGCAAAATTCAAAACGTGCTGACCCGCGCTATGGGCATTAAGAAAAACATTGAATTTGACTTGTTGAAATTTCCCATTAAAGCAGGCGACATTTTGGTCCTTTGTTCCGACGGGCTCTATAAAGGGCTTACCGAACAGGCCATTGCCGAAATTTTAAGCAAAGACAAAGATATGCCCATCGTTAAACTTTGCAAGCATTTAGTACGCACGTCTAATGAACGGGACGGGCAGGATAATATTTCCGCCGTCGTAATTAAAATACTTGCCCCTAAAAAGCTTTCCTTCGGGCAGCGGGTAAAAAAATTGTTCTCCCGAGCTTCTTAATAAAAAACACTGTCAAAAAACCGAAGCCGTAAATGCTTCGGTTTTTTATTTTCTTCCTAAGAAAAAAGGAATTTGCCTTTTGCGGCACCGGCCGCCTGCACTGTGCCATAATACGCGGCCGCGTCAGACGTTATCTTTTGTTCTCTGGCAATTTTGCACCGCAGGCGATTTTTTATAAAGGCCAATACGCGCACATATACAATTTTTTTGCCTGTTATTGCTATTATTTTCATCTAATGCAAAATTCTTTTTTAGCAATCTTGATAAACTATTGACAATTATCTTTTTTTATGCTAAATTAGCATTAAGCCCGTTTGAGTGCTAGTTTAATACTCCGACGGAAACATTTCAAACAACATAAGGAGTGGGTGAATATGAGCGATGTAAAAATTAAGCCCCTTGGCGACAGATTAATCGTCAAGCCGATTGAACGTGAAACGATGAAAGGCGGAATTATCATTCCCGATACCGCCAAAGAAAAACCGATGGAGGGGGAAGTGCTGGCTGCCGGCCCCGGTAAACTTGACGACAAAGGCAACCGTATGCCGATGGACGTTAAGAAAGGCGACAGAGTGCTCTACGGCAAATATTCCGGCACTGAAATCAAATTGGACGACGAAACCTATTTGATTATTCACCAAGATGAAATTCTGGGTATTTTAGGGTAACAAAGAGGAGATGAATTTTTATGGCTAAACAAATTATTTTCGGCGACGAATCCCGCGCCAAAATGAAAGCAGGCATTGAAAAAGTAGCCAATGCCGTCAAAGTAACCTTGGGCCCCAAGGGCCGCAGCGTAGTGCTGGAAAAAAAGTTTGGCTCTCCGCTTATTATTGACGACGGCGTGACGATTGCCAAAGACATTGAACTGGAAGACAAGTTTGAAAATATGGGCGCACAGCTCATCCGCGAAGTGGCCGCCAAAACCAACGATGTAGCCGGCGACGGTACGACCACGGCCACGGTGCTGGCAGACGCCCTGTTGCGCGAAGGCATCAAAAACATCACGGCCGGTGCCAACCCGACTTTAGTCAAAAAAGGCATTGAAATGGCCGTAGAAACCGTAAAAGGCGAACTTTCCAAAATGCAGAAACCGGTCAAAACTAAAGAAGAAAAGGCGCAAATCGCCACCATTTCTTCCAATGACCGCGTCATCGGCGAATTGATTGCCGAAGCTATGGAAAGAGTGGGCCACGAAGGCGTCATCACCGTTGAAGAAGGCAAAAGCGCCGAAACCAAACTGGACGTGGTGGAAGGTATGCAGTTTGACCGCGGCTACATTTCCCCGTACTTTGTAACCGATCCGGAAAGAATGGAATGCGTGCTGGAAAACGCCTACATCATCATTACCGACAAGAAAATTTCTTCTATGAACGACCTGCTGCCGATTTTGGAAAAAATCGTGCAAAGCGGCCGCCCGTTCCTGATTGTGGCCGAAGATGTGGACGGCGAAGCTTTGGCTACGTTGGTGGTCAACAAATTGCGCGGCACGCTTAAAGGCTGCGCGGTCAAAGCCCCCGGTTTTGGCGACAGACGCAAAGAAATGCTGCAGGATATCGCCACGCTGACCGGCGGCGAAGTTATCAGCGAAGAACGCGGTATGAAGCTGGATAAAGCCGAAATTACGATGCTGGGTCAGGCAGACCGCATTGTGGTGGACAAAGAAAACACCACCATCGTCAGCGGCAAAGGCGACAAAACGGCCATTGCCCAGCGCGCCGACCAGATCCGCAAACAGATTGAAAACTCCACCAGCGATTACGACAAAGAAAAATTGCAGGAACGCCTGGCTAAACTTTCCGGCGGCGTAGCCGTCATCAGCGTAGGTGCAGCCACCGAAACGGAAATGAAAGCCAAAAAAGCCAAAGTGGAAGACGCCAAAAACGCCACGAAAGCCGGTGTGGAAGAAGGCCTCGTCCCGGGCGGCGGTGTGGCCTTGGCCCGCAGCCAAAAAGCCTTGGACAACCTCAAAGCCGATAACGAAGACGTCAAAACCGGTATCGCTATCGTACGCAAAGCCTTAACGGCGCCGCTGCGCCAAATTGCGGTCAACGCAGGCTTGGACGGCGCGGTCGTGGTGGACAAAGTTTTGTCTATGAAAGGCCAGGCCGACGGCTTTGATGCCGAAACCGGCACCTATGGCGACCTGCTCAAAGCCGGCGTCGTGGACCCTGCCAAAGTGGTCCGCACCGCCCTGGAGAACGCCGCGTCCATCGCCGCTACGGTGCTGCTCACCGAAGCCTTGGTGGCCGACGCCCCCGAAAAAGAACATTCCCACGGTGCTGCCGGTATGCCCGGTATGGGGGGAATGGGCGGTATGATGTAATTTAAACCGCAGTCAAAAAGCCCTGCTGCAAAGCAGGGCTTTTTTTATGTCTTCCTCTTGAAGAAAAGCCCCAAAGATACTATACTGTAAAAAGACATTGAGAGGAAACCATATGAAAAAATTTTTATACAGTATGGGCTTTTTGCTGCTGGCTGCCGCTTCTTTGTCGGCCGCCGGCATAGACAAGCTCGATAAAGCCCTGCAGCAGGAACAGCAAAAAATCAAAACGTCTTTTCCTTCCAATTATTCCAAGGAAGAAGGCGTTTTGCCCCTGACTATCAAAACGGAATATATCAAGGAAATAAAAGATATTGATATGTCCGGCAAGACAGCCCATTTTACCAATGAATATTCCTACCGCTGCCCGGCCGTTAAAATATACAACAACTGGCTGGCGGTTTCCGGCGCTTGCGTACGGGCGGTCAAGGGTGCTTACGTTGATTTTAAATTAGACGGCATCCGCATTTCAAAAGACCAAATTATAGGCTTGGGCAATTATTCCACCGCACTGATGCTGGTATTTGTGCCTTATGACGAAGACTCCAAATTGGCCAAAACCCTGCACGCTATGCCGCAGGCCAATATGATGGTTTTGTCGGCAAATGCCTCGGCCGAAGATGTAGCCAAACTGCAAAACTCTTTTTACATCAACCGCCAACGCCTCAGCGGTATTGGGCGCACCACGGCGGAAGTGCAACCGGACTTGGCCTGCAGTCAGGACGGCTGCACCTTAACGCTGGAAAGCAAATTTATTAACGGCGACTTTGGGGACCCGCTTTTCAGCGTGACGGAAAACGGGCAGGAATTTCTGCTGGGTTTTAACAACAGCTCCGAAGGCATCAGCGGCCGTTCCGGCAAACGCTACACGCTGCTGACCGGCAAAGAATTAACCTTTTTGCAGGACAGTGTTCAGTCCCTCACGCCTTCCGCCTGGAAGGAAATGAAACGCAAAATAGTGGACGAAAAATTTTTAGCCAACCACTAAGCACACCCTTTACGGACAGGCCCGCCTAGGTCTTTTTTCCAAAAGACGGTGGGCCTTTTGTCCCTTTTCTTTATCCTTCTAAATCCATATATTATTTATATAACCTTTCCATAAGGAGTATATATGTACCGCAAATTGTCTGTTTTTCTTTTTTTAGTAAGCTTGCTCTGTCCGGCCGTTTTTGCCTCGTCGCAAGAAGCGCTAACCAAAGCGCTGGAGCAGGCCGCCGTCAGCCAAAAACCGCTGCAAATGCAGCATTCCGCCAATGCGCACAATAAAGGCGTTATTCCCATAAAAGTAACGGTGGACGCCTACGTAAACAGCGCCTATGCCGACAATTCCCCTTTGGTAAAAGACTGCCAGGCGGTGCGTATCAGCTCGCACTATTTGCTGGCTTCTATGGCTTGTGTCGGTCTGTCTGAGCGGGGGATAATTTATCACTATGCCGGCGCTGGCAGCGCTCCTCAAAAAACAACCCCGAAAGTAACCCGCACCATTGAACAAGTGCGCATAAACGGCGAAGTGGTTGACGCCGACCACATTATCGCCAGCAAAGAAAACAAAGTATTTTTGATTCGCATTGACCCGAACAATGAAAATTTGAGAAAAACCATTCAAAACAAACCCGCCGTCAATTTGTTTATCGCCAAAGACCCGCAGACGATGAAAACGATTTTTTCCAGCGTGCAGGTAAACCGCGAAAGACTCTGCCTGCCCAGCCGCGTATGTGCCGAGGTGGAAATAACCGATGTTTGCACGGAAAGCGGCTGCTTCAGACTGGGCTGGAAATTAATTAGAGGCGACAGCGGCGACCCCGTGTTTGGCTTAATTCCGCAACTGTCTACCGAAGAATTTCTGCTGGGGTTCAACGCCGCCGATGTGGTTATAGACCAGCGCAAAGCCGGCCGGAATTATTACTTCTTCCCGTCGGAAATGGCGCAGTTTTTGCAGGAGAACATTGAAAAAGACTCCGCCGAAGACTGGGCGCAAATCAAAAGAAAAATGGTCAATGAAGACTATTTTTTAAACCGCTGAAAAAATGCCCTCACCCCTTTGCCAAAAACGCGCTGTGCAAAGCAGCGCGTTTTTTTATGTATAACCGAAGGAAATTTTATAGAATAAAGATATCTTAAAACAGGGAGGAGAAAATATGTCCAGCGGAAATCCGCTTTTTAATGAAAAAGCCTATCAACAGGCGATGAACCGTACCGAAACTGCTATGACGCTGCAAGGTACCATCAACAAAACCTTTTTCCTGCTGCTTCTGTGTGTGGTGGGGGGAATGGTCAGTTGGGCCAATGCGCAGACTATGGCTGCCTATATGTGGCCCGTTACTATTGTAACGGCCATCATTGCTTTTATTGTCATCTTCAGCAAAAAAATGGCGCCGGTGCTGGCCCCGGTATACGCCTTTGGGGAAGGACTGGTGCTGGGGGTAATCTCGGCTGCGTATGCCGCGCAATATCAAGGCATTGTGGGGCAGGCCATTGCCATCACGCTTTTGGTATTTTTTATTATGCTGTTTTTGTACAAAAGCCGCATTATTCCGGTAACCAACGGCTTGATTATCGGCGTTACCGCTGCCACGGGCGCCATAGCGCTGTTCTACATCGTTTCTTTGGTGTTAATGCTTTTCGGCGTCAATGTGCCTTATTTCGGCAGCAACAGTGCTTTAAGCATCGGTATCAACGTGATTATTTGCGGCGTAGCTGCGTTTAACTTTTTGCTTGATTTCCATTTTATTGACCAATTGACCAGCCGCGTAGTCGCCCCGAAATATATGGAATGGTATGCGGGCTTTTCGCTCATCGTCACGCTGGTGTGGCTGTATCTGGAAATTTTAAGGCTTTTGGGCCGCGTCAACAGCCGCAACTAATCAAGCACGTAAAAATTTTGTAAAATAAGTAAGACGAGTAGTTTTAAAATTAATGGAGGACGTAACAGTATGACTATTAAAGTAGGTATTAACGGTTTCGGCCGCATCGGACGCTTTGTGTTCCGCGCCGCCCAAAACCACCCCGAAATTGAAATTGTCGGCATCAACGATTTAACCCCAGTCGATTATTTGGCTTATATGCTCAAATACGATACGATGCACGGCAAATTTGAAGGCACCATTGAAGCCGACGTTGCCAACAGCAAACTGATCGTCAACGGCAAAGCCATCCGCGTAACCGCTGAAAAAGACCCCGCCAACCTGGCTTGGGACAAAGTAGGCGCTGAATATATCGTTGAATCCACCGGTCTGTTCCTGACCAAAGAAAAAGCCCAGGCTCACATTAAAGCCGGCGCCAAATACGTGGTAATGTCTGCTCCTTCCAAAGACGACACCCCGATGTTCGTCTGCGGTGTGAACGAAAAAACCTACGTCAAAGGCACCCAGTTTGTGTCTAACGCCTCCTGCACCACCAACTGCTTGGCCCCTATCGCCAAAGTATTGAACGATAAATTCGGTATCGTTGATGGTTTGATGACCACCGTGCACTCCACCACCGCCACGCAGAAAACCGTGGACGGCGTGTCTATGAAAGACTGGCGCGGCGGCCGCGCTGCTTCCGGCAACATCATCCCGTCTTCCACGGGCGCTGCCAAAGCGGTGGGCAAAGTCATTCCGTCTTTGAACGGCAAACTGACCGGTATGTCTATGCGCGTTCCTACGTTGGACGTGTCCGTGGTGGACTTGACCGTCAACTTGGCCAAACCGACCAAATATGAAGACATCTGCAAAGCGATGAAAGAAGCTTCCGAAGGCGAACTGAAAGGCATCTTGGGCTACACCGAAGACGCCGTGGTCTCCTCCGACTTCTTGGGCGATACCCGCACGTCTATCTTTGACGCTAAAGCCGGTATTGCTTTGACCGACACCTTCGTGAAAGTCGTTTCTTGGTACGACAACGAAATTGGTTACTCCAACAAAGTGCTTGACCTGATCAAGCATATGGCTTCGGTCAACAAATAATCTGTCTTACAAGCAAAGGCGGCTTGCAAAAGCCGCCTTTGTTTTCTCTAACGCAAGAAGGGGTGAAAGAAATGAATTTTGACAGCATTAAAAAAGTGCAGGACGTAGACGTAAAGAACAAAAAAGTATTGGTGCGCGTGGACTATAACGTGCCCCTTAAAGACGGCAAAGTGGACAACAACAAACGCATCGTTGCCACCGAAAAAACCATCAAGTATCTGCTGGATAATAACTGCCGCATCGTTTTGATGGCTCACTTGGGCCGCCCCAAAGGCAAAGTAGTGCCGGAGTTCAGCCTGGCCCCCGTGGCCGAAGAAGTGCAAAGAGTGTTCGGCGTGCCCGTGCACTTTGCCAAAGACTGCGTCGGCCCGGAAGCCGATAAAGTAGTGGAAAGCGCCAAAAACGGCGAAATCGTGCTTTTGGAAAACCTCCGCTTCCACCCCGAAGAAGAAAAGAACGACCCCGAATTTGCCAAACAATTGGCCAAACACGGCGAAATCTTCGTGCAGGAAGCCTTCGGCACGGTGCACCGCGCCCACGCTTCCACCAGCGCCATTACGCAATTTTTGCCGGGCTCTATGGGTTTCTTGGTGCAGAAAGAAGTTGAATTCTTGGGCAAAGCCCTCAACAACCCTGCCCGCCCGTTTGCGGCCGTCATCGGCGGTGCCAAAGTATCCGACAAAATTATGCTGCTTAATAACCTCTTGGACAAAGTCAATGTGCTCATCATCGGCGGCGGTATGGCCTACACCTTCCTGAAAGCCAAAGGAATGGAAGTGGGCAAGTCCCTCTTGGATGAAACCAAGATTGAAGAAGCCAAACAGGTTATGGCCAAAGCCGAAGCGAAAGGCGTCAAAATGCTGATGCCGGTGGACTTCCGCCTGGCCAAAGAATTTTCGGAAACGGCTGAAGCCGTAGTGTCCGACACCATTCCTGCCGATATGGAAGGTATGGACATCGGTCCCAAAACCGAAAAGCTGTTTGCCGATGAGCTGCTCAAATGCAAAACGATTTTCTGGAACGGCCCGATGGGCGTGTTTGAATTCCCGAACTTCGCCCACGGCAGCTACGCCATTGCCAATGCGATGATTGAAGCCACCAAAAACGGCGCCATTTCCATCATTGGCGGCGGCGACAGCGTCAACGTACTCAAGAAAGGCAAAATTGACCAGAAAGCGTTTTCGCACGTTTCCACGGGCGGCGGCGCCAGTATGGAATTTGTGGAAGGCAAAGAATTGCCGGGTTTGGTCGCTTTGACCAAATAAGGCAAGTCTTTGGACTTACCCCGAATATAACACAAACCGAGCCCTGTTGTTTGGGGCTCGGTCTATTTTGTCCAAAGAATTGCCCGGACTCGTTGCTTTGACGAAATAAACCCGACACAAACAAAACCCTCCGCGCAAGCGGGGGTTTTTTATTTGTTTATCATAAAATTTATTGTATCCTGCAATAAAAATATCCATTTTCTGCCACTGCAGGCATTCTACCACAAATTCCGGCACAAATAGGTTTTGCTGCCTCTTTTTTGGACACACAGGCATAGTTCCCGGTATAGGTATAGTAAATATAATAATCAGTTAGTTCCTCACCACTATTATTACGGTTCGCCACCGCTTCAAACCCTTCTTTGGTGGCATTGTTTATATTACCTATAAAATATGTAAAATGCGGCAGTACCATTTTTCCATCGGCGTCTATTTCTCCGCTTAACTGAATATCCAATAAACTCAAATCCGTTGTAGCCGTACCATTAGTCATCTGATATACTTTCTCTGCCGAAACCAAAGCACGCAAATTAGTTAACGCCTCTGAAGCACGGGCACGTTCCACGGTTTTTTGATACTGCGGCAAAGCAATGGCCGCCAATATGCCAATAATCAGCACGACAACCAAAAGCTCTATAAGGGTAAAGCCCTTTAGAAAACATTTTTTAGTATTTTTTACATTAAGAAGATTCATATTCATATGTTAAATTTATCAAATTGGTATTTTCTCGGTCAACAAACCCTATTTTCTATAACTAATAAATGAACATAAAAACAGGAAAATTGGTATAATAAATATGTTACTTTTACAGGAGATATTTAATTTATGCAAACGCTTCTTCTTATTATTCACTATTTCGCGTGCATTTTGTTGATTTTGCTCATTTTGCTGCAAAGCGGCAAAGGCTCTGCCGCCGGTATTTTTGGTGCTTCCGGCGCGGATAATATTTTTGCCAGCCCCACTGCTTTCAACGCCGTAAACAAATTGACCGCCGCTTTGGCTGTGGTGCTGTTTATTACTTCTATTTTGCTCACGGTATCCTATAACAGCAAGGCTTCTTCTTCCGTGTTGGATAAAGTCAATTTGCCCGCGCCGACGGCTCTGGCTGAACCGGGTAAATAAAATTTAAAAGCACAAAAACCCGCGCTTGACAGCGCGGGTTTTTTATTGCCCAATTTTATAAAAAACGTCCCCGACAGACTATCTTGTTCCCAACTTACAAGAGCAAAGGGCTTACGGCCTGTATATGATTAAGGACTACACGCAGGAATTGCAGTCCTTGCAGGAAAAGGCCGCACGCCCGCTTATTGAACGCGTAAATGCGGTTACCTTACGGTCTGACTTGTACGAAGATTTAAAAGGCGTAGAGCAAATACTTACCGAATTTAACCCTATTGATATGCCCACCGAAAAGGAAAAAGCCGAGGTGGAAAGTATGCAGGCGCAAACGGCGGCGCAATATGTAGCTGCGGGTATTTTAAGCGCGGAAGAGGTGCGCAAAGCCTTGCGTGCCGAACGCGGCGGCAGATTTGCCGATATAGATGAAGAACTTCCGGCCGATGAAATCCCCGATGACTTGGATCTGCCGGAAGATGAGCCGACCCTTGACAAATGGGAAGAAAGCAAGCACCCCCGCAAAGACAACGGACAATTTGGCACGGGGAGCGGCGGGAAAAATGCCGCTGTCCCTAAAAAAGATGCACAAAATTTAAATGCACAAGAAGCGGAAGAACTGTATAAATCCGACTGGATTAAGGCCGTCCGAACCGCCATAGCTCAATTACCCAAATCTTCTAACGGAAGGCCCTATCTTCAAAACGGAGAAACGGTAGTAGACGTGCCGGAGAGATTGGCCGGAGAGGTTAAAAAAGAAATTTTAAATAATAACAAAACCCGAGAAGAAAAAATAGGGGCCGTATGGGCTATTCGGCATTTGTCGGAACTGTTTTCCGCGGCTGTGGCAGAAACGCCAGAGCCGGATGTACACCAGCGAAAAAATGTCAAAAGCGTTATACGTTACAATATTCCTTTTCCCTTGATAATAGAAGGGAAAAACTATGCTTTTAATACCAAATTTACAGTCCGGGAATTTGAAGATGGTCGCAAGGTATTGGCCCCTGAACTGTTGGAAATTAACAAAGGCCGGGATTTGGGTTTATATGCTTTGAAGACAAAAAAAGAAGACCCCGAAACTTAGCAGTGTCGCTTATGCGTCTTGCTAGGGGCCTTCTATAAATATTATAGCCCATAAATGTTTAAAAAACAAGGCCCAAAATGGCAATAAAAAACAAAAAAAGAACCTAATAAGCCGGAATAGTACGATGCGGTGTATTCCGTAAAAGCTGGACACTATACCCTTCCTCCAGCTGCTTATAGGTTCATAAATAGTATAGCGCAAAAACAGAGATTTTTCAAGTGGTTATGAAAAAGAAAACAGATTTTATTTTAGGCAAGCCGCTAATACCAAACGCCGGGGTGCGTTCTTGGTACACCAAAGAACTGGACGCACTGGTTAAAAAAATGGACGAGCGGACGAGAAAGAGAGTACTTGAAATCTTTGAAAAAGCGGCCAAATCGGGCGGTAATGTGGAAGCGCAAGAGCGTATGGCGTTAAACGAGCTTAACAAGTATTACGCGGAATTATTCAAGCGCAAAGCCAAAGAGCTGGCCACCTCTATGGTCAGTAAGCAGAACAGGAATGTATCTTCCGCCGTTCGGGCCAGCGTGGAAGGCTTCGGAGCCGGTGCAGGTTTAAAGACGATTAAAACGACCGTTATGCCCAAGAAACTGAGGCAGGATTTAAAAGCCGCGATTAATCAAAACGTTAACCTTATCCGCTCTATTCATAGCCAGTATTTTACGCGTCTTGAAGGTGCGGTATATCGGTCCATTATTGACGGGAACGGTATTTCGTTTTTGCAGAAGGAACTTTTAAAGTACGGGGCGGAAAGCAAACGCCGTGCCCGTAATATTGCAAAAGACCAAAGCCATAAAGCCTATGAGGCTATTTCCCGTTCTAGGTTAGAAGAAGCCGGCTTTAAATACTGGCAATGGGAACACGGGGGCGGCACTAAAACAGTGCGCCATTATCACATTTTGGATGTAGAGAAAGGGGGATTAAATCACGGGGTGCATAAAATGGGCGAAAAAGCATACGACCCTACCAAAGGAATAAAGCGGGAAATATTACCCGGAGAATTGCCTTTTTGCTCTTGTCGTATGCGGCCGGTGCTTAAATTTGACTGATTATGAAAAAAGTAGATTACAACCAATTTTGGCTTATCAAAGACAACCCGATTACCAAAGCGGGTGTATTCCCGTATTTGGGTAAGCAAATCAGCCCTGAGCTGGAGCCGGACAAGATTTATCAGGTGTACAGACCGGCTGAGGAAATACGCAAAGCAGCAGATACTTTTAAACTGGTGCCTTTGGTGGATAACCACACTATGCTGGGCAAAGACTTTACCCCCGCGGAAGAAAAGGGCGTGCACGGCGTTTTGGGTGAAGAAATAAAGGAAAAAGACGGCGTACTGTACGCGGACGTAAAAATCTTTTCCGAAAGCCTTAAAAATCTTATTCAAAACGGTAAGAAAGAACTTTCTTTGGGGTATTTTTGCTCTTACGATTTGACCCCCGGGGAATACCACGGCGTGCATTATGACGCGGTGCAAAGGGATTTAAAAGGCAACCATATTGCCCTAGTAAATAACGGGCGTATGGGGCACGATGTACGCGTTATGGACTCTATGGCATTTGACGCTATGGATTTAGATACGCAGAAAGCTGTTATGGCAGACGAAAACCCCAATCACGACCCTAAAACAGGGCAATTTTCTTCTAATGGGAGCGGCACAAGCCAAGAGAAAAAAGAAGTAAAAGAAAAAAACAAAACTAAGCTTGTACAACTGACAGGGGATGAACTCGGTTCGTACAAAGATATTAAAGAATTACGTCAAAAAGCTATAGATTTTTACAAAAACAACTTACAGGGCAGTAAGGTAAAACACCCGGAACTTGGAGAGATATTATTCAGCCGACAAGGAAGAGACGAATACGAAGCGTTTTCAGCTAATCCCGATAAATTGAAAATGGTAGTTGCGTTGCGGCCTATTATTGAAACGGGCCATTATTTAGGAGCGGAGCCTCTGCATAAAGTTAGAAAAGACGGGGCAATTCGCTTTCATTGCCTAGAAAATACGGTACAAATAGGAGCCGGGAAAGAACAGAAAGTTAAGGTTATTGTTTGGGAAGATGACAACGGAAACAAGTTTTATGATTTAAAAATCCCCAAAAACAGAACTTCAGTAGCGGGGGTCCTACACCAATTAGGAGCCGCTACTGAAGATATTAATAGTATAGCGAATAAAAAAGAAATATACAAGGGGTATTTTATGAAAAAGCTTACAGAAATATTGAATAGTGCAACGGATGAACTAAACCTTTTTCTTGAAGAAGATTTAAGCAGTAAAACCAACGGGGTTGGCGGTAAAGACGCCGCAACACAGTGAAAGATTCCAAACTAGATGGTCAACCCTATGCTAGCTTCCGCTTTGTATGCCACTGTTATAAAGATATCAGGCGAAAAAACAGCTATATGCATTTTATTAAACAGTTATCCGAGAATAAGTATCCTTTGTTTTATTAGATTTGCAGGAAAGCCCTAAAGGCTATGTTAATGTGGTGCACTATTTTGGGATTGATAACAAAGATAAAAAACAAGTAGAAAAGAATGCCAACAAAAACCAGTACGGGGGGGGCGCTGAAATCCTCATCGCAGGAAACCTGCGGCAGTCGGCAGAGACTTTCTGCAGTTCGTACTTGCTATTATATACTACATCTCAAAAATAAAGATTTTTCAAGGGCTTATGAAAAAGAAAACAGATTTTATTTTAGGCAAGCCGCTAATCCCAAACGCCGGGGTGCGTTCTTGCTACACCAAAGAACAGGACGCGTTGGCTGAGAGGTATAGAAAATAAAAAAGAGAAGCAAATATTTTTGTGTAAAAATATGGATATATCTGTAAAAAATCGGTAGCGTTTTTGGTAGCGTTTTTTTAGCAAAAAATGCATTCCACGCGTTTCGCATTATTTCCTTTTTATTCCCCTTCTGTATAGGGAAAATGGGAATAAAAAAGCCCTTTCTATTGCTAGAAAAGGCTGTATAGGGAAATGCGCGGGGATATCCTCGCCTTCCGGTCATTTGCCTGACGACAAATGCCTGCAGGCCGGGCTCGCGGTTTTTGCCTTTTGCTTCGCTCAAACAAAAACATCGCTCCGCCTTTCTCGTCCCCTCGCGCACAAAGCAGTTTGTGCGCTCCCCGCGTATATAAAAAAAATCCGGATATTATCCGGATCTAAATCGTGCGCGGGGGGGGACTCGAACCCCCAAGCCATAAGGCATGCGCCCCTCAAACGCACGCGTATACCAATTCCGCCACCCGCGCTAAAAATACAAAAAGGGAATAAATACTGCTTGTATATTTTAGCAAAATTTCCGACGCATAGCAAAACTTTCCGTTTTTATACTGTGGGGCACATCCTCCGCGCATACCTACACATTTCCAGCATAGGTCATTCGGCGGCGTTCTAAATTTGTGCCAAAAGCACACAGGCCGCCCGTAAATTTACCTGACATTACGCCAACAGAGCCGTATTTTCCGCACAATTCTCCGATAAACAGCGACTGCAAAAAACTTGTTTTTTCGTCGAACAGATACTTCGCTATTTGATATAATTTATTTATCTGTTTACCGTGGAGCAAAAATGAACCCTCTTTTAGCTGTTTGGCTGTGCTGGGCCATTATCGGTTTTTCACCCATTGCGGGGCGTTATGCCGTGGGCGTTATCAGCCCGTCTTTACTGGTTTTTGCCGGCACAATTGTAGCGGTGGCCTGTTTTGCCCCGTGGCTGAGCAAAAACAAAAAATGGGGGGAAATTTTTGCCAAAGAAACCCGCTGGAAATTTTTGTTCATCGGCACCTTTGGCACCGCGCTTCCGTTTTCCATTTTATTGTGGGCTTTGCATTACACCACCCCGGGCAACGCCGCCATTTTGCAACAGTCCGAACTTTTTTATTCCCTGCTGATTGCCGCGTTGTTTTTAAAAGAGATTCCCACCAAACAGCAAATATGGGGCAGCCTGCTCATTCTGACGGGCGTTATTTTGATTTTATCCAAAGAACAATACACCCCGCGTTGGACGGGGGACCTGATGGTGGTGGGCTGCACGTGGATGCTGCAGGCCGCTTCCTGCGTGGCCAAAAAACTGCCCAAACAGTTGGACCACCGCGTAATTGCCGCCGCGCGCAACTTGTATGCCCTGCCGGCTTTGGCCATAATTTTGCTTATGCTGGGCGTACAAGGCGGGCTGACCTTTAAACCCGGCCTGCAAGCTGCAGGCGTACTTATTTATACGGGCATTTTTAAATACGGCTGGGCGATGATTTTGTGGTATCAGGCCATCCGCGCGTTAGATTTGGGCAAAGTAACGGCCATTTATTTGTCTTATCCCGTTTTGGCGTATATTTTATCTTTGATGCTTGGATTTGAAACCCTGCACTTTTACCAGTTAGCCGGTTTGGCACTGACGCTGGCGGGTGCCTATTGGATTAGTCTGATCGTCAAAAAACAACAGGAGCATAAATGAAAAAATTATCCCCCGTGGCAGCCATCTGGCTGTCTTGGTTTATTACCGCGGCCAATTTGGTGGTGGCCAAATACGCTGTACCCTACGTTACAACGGCTTTATTTTTGTTTTTAAGCTGCGGCGGGGCCGTACTTTTGTTTTGGCCTTACCTGAGCAAAACTGGCGGTTGGAAAATTTTGTTTGACAAAAAATTATTCTGGCAGTTTATGGGCTTAGGCACTTTGGGCACGGCACTGCCTATGACGGTGTTTATGATTGCCCTCAATTACACCACGCCCACAAACGGCGCTATTTTAAATCAGTTTGAAATCGTTTATTCCATCTTGCTTTCCTGGCTGATTTTAAAGGAACGCCCCACGTTTAAACAGATAGGCGGCTCTTTACTGGTCGTTGCCGGCGTTACGCTGCTTTTATGGCAGACGGGCTTTAGCGTGCAGTTAAAGGGGGACTTGATGATTGTAGGCTGTTTGTGGATGTTTCAGGTAAGCCATATTTTTGCCAAAAAACTGCCCGCCAATATGGATCCTGCCCAAATAGCCGCCGCGCGCGCTTTGTTTGCGTTGCCGGCCCTGTTTTTGCTTATAATATACGTAGCATATACGCAGGGAATCATATTTAAGCCTGCGCCTGCCCTGTGGTGGACGCTGGCTTTTACCGCGGTCATCAATTATTTCGCGGGTAACACGTTTTGGTATTTTGCCATACGGCATATGGACTTGGGCAAGGCAACGGCCATTATTCTGTCTTACCCCGTTATGACGTTTATCTTGTCGGTCCTTTTGGGGCTGGACAAAATTACCGTTTTTAAAGTGCTCGGTTTGGTGCTTGCTATGGGCGGCGCCTATATTGTAACGGGCATTGTCAGCAAACAAGGAGAGGCTACGAAATGAAAAAGTTAGTATTGTTTGATTTGGACGGCACTTTAGTAAATGCAGGGGGCGCCGGCCGCACCGCGCTGATCAAAGCCGTCAAAGAACTTTACGGAAAGGAACCCAAATTTGAACACAGTCTTATTTCCGGCCGGACGGATACGGACAATTTTGCCATCGTCTATCAGCTTGTCAAGGGCAAAAAAGCCACCAAAGCCGAGGTAAAAAAGATTTACGATAAATACTTGGAACTCTTGCCGGCGGAAGTAAAAGCCGCTTGCAAGAAAAAAGCGTATAAACTGGTCACGGGCGTAAAAAAACTGCTGGAAAAACTTTCCAAAGAAAAAGATGTGGCCCTGGGGCTGGGTACGGGCAATATTGAAAAAGGCGCCCAAATCAAGCTGGAACCTTCGGGCCTGCTGAAATATTTTACGTTTGGCGGCTACGGCGAAGACGGCCACACCCGCGAGGATATGCTTAAAGCAGCCGTCAAACGCGCGGAGAAAAAATTTAAAACAAAATTTACGCCGGATATGGTTTATGTGGTGGGGGACACCCACCGCGATATTTGTGCCGCCAAAAACTGCGGCTATCACAGCGCGGCCATTACCAGCGGTTTTGGCGATGCGGCGCTTTTACAGCGGGCCGCGGCGGAGTTGGAAGTTAAAAATTTCAACGATATCAAAACTTTTTACGTCTGGCTGGGCCTCAATGCAGACCCTAAAGGCGTCAAACGCGGCATTTACATTTCGCCGGCCAGCGCCATTGAACACGTGTTCTTCAGCCGCACCGGCATAGACGAAGACCGCCTGAAAATGCTGCGCATTAAAAAATATTCGGATTTACCGTCCGGCACAATTATGTAACGGCCTTAATTAGAAAAAGGAGTTTTTATGGAATGGTTTAAAGCGGCGGAAAAATTTACTCAGGCATTAGCCTCGTCCGACCCGACCCCGGGCGGCGGGGCCGCAGCGGCTATGACGGCGGCTATGGGCTGCGCTTTGGCCTTAATGGCGGCGCAAACCACCGCCAACAAAAAGTCCACCCCGCCCGAAATTAAAGATAAGCTGACGCTGCATATCCGCAAACTGGGCGCCTTAAAAACCCAATTGAATAATTTTATTCAGGAAGACGGCGCCGCCTACAGCGGTTTTTTGGTAGCCAAAAAATTGCCCAAAGAAGATTCCGACCGCCAAAAAGCTATACAGGATGCACTCGTGTATGCTGCCCGCGTGCCGACGGATACGGCCACCACGGCTATTACCTGCCTGCGGGAAATTGACTTAATTAAATACGACATTGCCCCCATTATTCTGTCCGACATTTATTGTGCACAGCATTTGCTTAAATGCGCCGTACGCTGCTGCATAGAAAACATCAAAGCCAATGTGGCGTTTATTAAGGACGAAGACTGGAGCAAAAAATTCAGCCAGCATATTGAGGTATTTTTAAAATCTTGTTAAAGGAAGCCTATGACCGAAAAAGCAACCAAACGCAGCGGAATGCTGGGCACTATTTACAAAATGCTGCCTAATATTGACGACGATTACGCCGCCAAATTAGTCTATACGCTGGAAAATAAAAAATCAGTAGCCAGCCTGCAACAGGATATTGCCGACTTGGCCGCCCAGCTGGGCGAGGCCAGTGCAATGTCAGACACCATAGTAGCCAAAATGCTGCTTGACGAAATTACCCTGCCCGCCGCCATACGCCAGCTGCGCGTGTACAACAATGCCGTTTCTGTGGCGGAGCTGACCGGCGCGCTGGACATCCCTCCCGAAACGACGGATCTGCTGCTTAATTATTATGCTTCTTTCGGCTCCCAACATTTTTTCGATGTGGAGTTTGCCACCGCGTTAAAAGAAGTAAAAGACGACAAAAACCTGCCCGACGCCGAAAAAGCCCGTCTGGCCTTGGATAAATTAATCAAACAGGCACAGGATGACCTGCCCGCCAACGAAAAAATTATCGCCGCCAACAAAAAAAACATCTACGAAACGGCCGACAAATACCACCTCTCCGTTAAACTGACCGCCGCTTTGCTGGCCGTGTACACCGTGTCCGGTACGCTGGACTTCCAGACCTATTTCAACAAACTGATGAAACTGCTGGGCAAAATAAACGAAGATGAAAAACTTTGCGCTTCGCTGGCGGCAAAAACCCTGCTGTGTCAAATTACGCAAAAAGACGCACAGGATATCGCCTTAACTTCTAAATTGCTTAAAGGGCAAATTTTGGAAGAAGATTTAATGATTATCGCCTGCCGCTATCTTAAGGTTAAAACCCCGCAGGATATTGAAGACACTTTTGAAGCCGTGCTTAACCGCTTGCCGCACGTCAGCCAAAAAGAAGAAAATTTGGGTCTGGCCGTGCAGGTGCTTTTAGACGGCACCGAGCCGATGTTTGAAAAAGCCCAGCAAAAAGCCGCCCTGCGCAGGGAACGCATTTTGCTGCGCAAGGCTCTTGCCAAAAAAGATGTTTACAGCGGTTACGAATATGACATTGCCGAACGCTTTGCCGGCCAAAAAACGTTTGTGCAAATAGAGCACGAAATGAACGAATTGCTCAGCCAGTTGCCGCATTGTCAGGACGAGGCGGAAAATAAAGAACTGGCCTGCAAAGTGCTTTTGGGCACCTTAAGCCGCGAAGAAGCCAATAAACAAGCCGCTTATTTGCGCGACTTAAAAGCCAAAACGCTGACCAAGGGGCTGGCCCCGCAGGTGCTTAAAAATTATCTGGGCACCAAACCGGCCGAAGAAATTATTGCTTTCTTTGAAAAATCACTGGCTCCTTATACGTTTTGGAAATCTGACCGTGCCAAGCACGAATTTGCCCTGCAAGCTTTGGTGGGGGAGTTAAACGGCACGTCGGACAAACGCATATCCACCTTTGTGCTGGATATGTTGGAAAACGGATCTTCTCTGGAGTTGGTAGGCGATATGATGGCCAATATTCAGGCGCATAAAACCTCTGCAGAAGAACTGGATAAACTGCTGGAAAAATACAAAACGGCACGCGCCGCCAGCAAAGAAGCCTAAAACATCTATACAAAATTGTAAAAAAAGACTATTCAAAAGCAAGATAATTTTGTATGCTTGTATCGTGACGGTTTATTTTTAAATTCTAGGGTGAACTTCAAATGAGATACTGGGTTTATATTAACGACAAGGTGGACGGTCCTTACGACGAGGACAAATTGGCCGTCTTAGACGGTTTTACTCCGGACACGTTGATTTGTTCCGAAGAAATAGAAGAAGGCGGCAACCAGGAATGGGTGAAAGCATCTTCTGTTTTTGAGTTTGACGAAGCGACAAAAACAATGACCCGCGCTCCGCTTACGCAGGAAGAATTGGACACGGTCCGCGGCAACACGGCCGACGTAACGGCCACGTCCCCCATTACGCAGGTGCCTGCCGGCATAGACACGTCTGCCACGCAGATTCTTATTGAAAAAATTGATTTTTTAACCCGGGAAATTGAAAGTTTAAAAACCAAGTTGGATGCGGCTCTTTCCGCCGGGGTATCTGCCCCGCAGCAAGCCCAGCCGCAGCCGGCACCTCAAGCCGCCGCCGCGCCCGTCTCTCCGTTGCCGCAACAACAGGAACCCGTCACGGAAGAAGCCGTCATCACCAATACGGAAAGCCTGGTCAACCACGCCGAACAACTGGTGGCGCAGGCCAGTTCCAAAACCGAAAAACCCGTAGATTTCTTGGACGAAATTCAAATCGGCGCCTCCAAAACGGAAAACCTGGCTGAAAAAGGAGGGGAAGAAGTCGTTCTCCGCTCCGCCTTGGACTCTTTATACAACACCAAAGCGGTTGAACAAACGGAAGAAGAAAAAGAAGCCACCTTTCAAGATTTGCTTTCCAGTGCCAAAGTAATTACGGAGCAAAACATCTCCGCCGAAGAACAAAAACCGGCTGAAGAACAAACACAGCAAGAAGCTGCCCCCGAAACGAAACAGGAACCGTCCGCCACACAGCAGGCGCAACAGCCGGCCGAGCCGCAAGCCGCAACGCCGCAAGCCGTCCATGCAGAAGACAAGCAGGAACAGCAACCGGTAACGCCTGCCATCAGTGAAGAAAAACGCGAAGAAATCATCAACGAAATTACTGCGCCTGCCCAGCAGGACAATTTGATTTTGCAGGCTATTTCCGATGCGCAGAAAGAAGAAGAAGGCGGCCTTAAACTGGCCGAAGAAGCCCCGGCCCAGCAGGAGCCGGCCGTAACTCACGAAACGGCCGAACAACCGCAACCGGCGGACTTGCCTTCCCTGGATGCCGAACCTACCCAACCCGCACCGGAAGAACATAAAGAAAAAGAATCTTTAGACTTAACGGACCAGCCGCAGCTGAGCATTGTAAATGAAGAACCGGCCGAGCAGCCTGCCCAGCCGCAGCAACCGCAGGAACAACCGATGCAGGACCTGCCGCACGTATCCGACGAGCTGACCCCGATGGACCCCAGTGCCGCGCAGGAAAATGTCCAAAAAGAAGTGACGGAAACGATTAAAGAATTGGTTCCCGGCAAGAAAATTGAACCGCAAAAAGAAGAAGACGGCTTAATTTCTCAGGCCGATTTGGACGAAGCTTTTACCGAGCATACGCCCGCACCGGAATTCCCTATTCCGCAAGAACAGGAGCCTGCACCGGCCAAGGAAGAAGAAATTCCTTCTCCGGCCGAACAGACGGCTTCTTTGCCGGAAGGAAAAGGGTTTTATAACCCCAATGATATGACGGAAGTAGAATTAAAAGAAGGCTCTACTTACCTGATTTCCGATTTCATTCCGCCGGCTCAGGCTACCCCCAACAGCAACAATAATGCCATTCCGCAGGCTTATGGCGCTGTGCCGGGTTCTGCCGAAGCGGCGCAAGCCTCGGCCGACAATAAAGAGACTTCCACTGTGCAGGTACAGTCTTTAAACGAAGCGGTGGAAGAAATCGTGCCGTCCCAAAAAGCCGATCAGGCCGATTTGACAATGTCCAAAGTCGTGCTGGAAAACACGATTAAAACCAAACGCGGCGCCACAATGGACATTAAGACCGTGCCTATGGTGCAAGAACCGGCGTCTTCGGACCGGTTGGACCTGTCCGACTCCGGCTTGGCTGACATCAACACCCAGCACGATTTGAAAGCTGCCGACATTAAACAAGGCAATAAAAACCTGACCAAAATGGTATTGGGCGGACTGGTGTCCGTGGTCATTTTGGTGCTGATTTACGTAATGCTGGCGTATTTGGAATTAATTCCGGCGGGTTTAAATTTCATCAAATCGGCCCCTGCGCAAACGCAAGTGCAGCAGGAAGATTTGAACGAAATGCTGGGCACCCAGCAGCCCGATGCCGCTCTGCCGGCGCAAGGCCAGCTGCCGCAGCAGCCGGCCAATATGCCTCAGCAAGGCTATGCCCCCAATATGCAGGGCCAAATGCCCGCGGGCGCTTTGCCGGCCCAACAAGGGCAAGTGATGCCGGGGCAGCCGGGCCAAATGCCCCAAGGGCAAATGATGCCGGGGCAAACGGGGCAGATGATGCCGGGACAAAACCCCAACGCAATGCTTAACGCCATACTGACCGAAGTGAAAAACTTGCGTATGAGCAACGGACAAACGCTGGAACAGTTAATTAATTCCCGCCATCCGGCGGCACAGAACCTGATTGAATGGACGATTACCACTGCCGTAGAGCCGGACAATTATTCCATTCTGGTCAAAGTTCCGCCCGAGAATCCGCAGAGCTTTAAAATTCCTTACCGTTTCAACTACAATACGGTAACCAAAGCATTGGAACCGACAATATCCGATTCCAAAAATCTGTTAGATTCGTTAAAGACTCCCCAGCCGGTCAGATAATATTTAAAACCCCTGTTATTAAACAGGGGTTTTTTTATAGACTATTTTATATGGACAGTCTTTCACTTATCCTGCAGGCGCAAACACAGAATGTTTTATCACAGGAACAGCTGCTGCAGCTGCTGCAAGATCCGCATATAGACAAAGCCCTTTTTCAGGCGGCAGACCGCGTGCGCCAAAAATACGTGGGCAATGCCGTCCATTTACGCGCCTTAATAGAATTTACCAACATCTGCCGCAACAACTGCGCTTATTGCGGTTTACAGGCCCAAAACACCGCTGTAACGCGTTACCGTATGACGGAAGACAAAATATACGCGCTGGCACATAAAGCCGCAAAATGGGGCTATAAAACGGTGGTACTGCAAGGGGGAGAAGACGGGTTTTTTACGGTGCAGCGTCTGGTGCCGCTGCTGCGGCGCATTAAAGCATTGGGGCTGGCCATTACGCTAAGCATAGGGGAAAGGCCCTTTGAAGAGTATCAGGCTTTTAAGCAAGCCGGGGCGGACCGCTATCTGCTGCGCATAGAAACCACCGACAAAGCCTTGTATGAAAAGTACAACCCTGCAATGTCTTTTGAAAACCGTCTGCGCTGTTTGGAAGATTTAAAACGCCTGAATTACGAAGTCGGCACCGGCATCTTGGTCGGCCTGCCGGGGCAGACGGCTCAGTCGCTGGCGCAAGACCTCTTATTTTTTAAACGCTTTCAGCCGGATATGGTAGGCCTCGGGCCGTTTATTCCGTGCCCTAATACCCCGCTATCCGACGCACCTGCCCCGCAACTGACACCCGCTTTAAAAGTGATGGCGCTTACGCGCCTTTTGCTGCCCGATATTAATATTCCCGCCACCACCGCGATGGAAGCCCTGCAGCCCAACGGCCGCCTGCAAGCGCTGCAAAGCGGCGCCAATGTGATTATGCCCAATGTCACGGAGGGGGAAGAACGCCAAAATTATGCGCTCTACCCCGGCAAAGCCGCGGCGGCGCAAGCTCCGCAAAATCTGCGGCAGGAGCTGGAACAAAAACTGCACGCCATCGGCCGCCACATCGGCACGGGCTACGGCGGACACAAAGGGCGCAAGGGTGTTCCTTGCTGTTAAACCCGCTGCCGTATGCGGCTTGTACTGCACAAACTTTTTGCAAAGACCTCTGGCCGTAATATTCCGACAAGGCAAACGACGTCTATACACGCACGCAACAGTTTTAATTCAGACAAATAAAAACCCGCCTTCTAAGGCGGGTTTTTTGTGGCAAAAGCCTTTATTTTTGGGCCGTGTTTTCTACGATGCGCACCAACAGATTGAATATCTTTTCGCTCCATTGCAGGCTCAGCCATTCGTACGGACCGTGCGGGTTTTCGTACGAAGCAAAAATATTGGGCGTAGGCAGCCCGCGCAGCGAAAGCTGCGCTCCGTCCGTGCCGCCGCGGGCCTGCGTGAGCTGATAGTCAATTTTTTCATCTTTCAGCGATTGCTCCAGCACGTCCATCGCCAAGGGTTTTTCTTTCAGCACTTCACGCATATTGCGGTATTGCTTTTTAATTTCCAAACTGATTTTGGCATTGGGATATTTGGCCCGTTTTTCTTCTACAATTTGTGCCAAATCTTTTTTGAACTGCTCAAACTGTTCCAATTCGTGGTGGCGGATAATGCCCTGCAACGTGGCGCCGTCCAAATGGCCTTCCACTTCATTAAACAGAATAAAGCCTTCTTCGCCTTCGGTCGTTTCGGGCAGTTTGTCCTCCGGCCAGGAAGAAACTATGTCGGCTGCGATGCGTACGGGGTTAGCCATAAAATTTTTGGCTGCGCCGGGGTGGCAGTTTTTGCCGATGATGGAAATAACAAATTTATCGGCATTAAAGTTGCCGCAGTCTATATTGCCCAATTCGCTTCCGTCTACGGTATAGGCAAAATCGGCCCCGAAATGCGCAATGTCAAAATAGCCGATGCCGGTGCCGGTTTCTTCGTCAATGGTAAAAGAAATTTTTACCGGTCCGTGTTTTATTTCCGGATGGGCCAGCAGGTGTTCGGCCAGCGTCATAATCAGCGCTATGCCGATTTTGTCGTCCCCGCCCAGCAGGGTGTTGCCGTCGGAAGTTACAATATCGTGCCCGACGCATTTCAGCAGGCGGGGGGCATTTTCGGGCGTCAGATACATCTTTTTTTCTTCGTTAATGACCAATTTACCGCCGTCATAGCCTGTATGCACAACCGGATGAATATTTTTGCCGCAATAATCTTGCACCGTATCCATATGGGCCAAAAAACCGACGGCCGGCGCCTTTTTGTCCAGATTGGACGGAATTTGGCCAAACACAAAACCGTTTTTGTCTATATGCACGTCGGAAAGACCGAGCTCTTTCATTTCTTCGGCCAGCATTTTGCCAAAAGAAAGCTGCGTTTTTGTCGTAGGTACCGTTTGGCTGTTACTGTCGCTGGTGGTTTCCACGGCCACGTAACGGGCAAAGCGGTCATAAATCTTTTTTTGCAGTTCGTTCATAATTATTCTCCCGTAAGTCTTATAATTATTATACAATTATTCATAAGATTACTTTGAGGAGGTACCCTGTGAAAAAATTTTTATTGTTTGCTTTTGCGCCTTTGTTGCTGGCTGCCTGCGCCAGCGTGCAGGAAGCGCAAAACTTTGCCAACTGCACTTATGCCCTGCGCGGGGTGGAAATATCGGACTATAACGTCAATTCGCTCTCTTTCAACGTCTATGTGGGCATTACCAACTTAAACCGCAAAGAAGCGGCCGCCATCAAAAAGTTTGAAGGGGAAATGTTTATGAACGACGTTAAAGTGGCCGACGTCAGCTTTGACAATGTGCGCATTGAGCCGGGCTCCGTCAAAAATCAAAAAGTGTATTTAAACGTGCCTATGGAAACTTTCAGCAGCAAATTGCTGGGGCTGGTCAGTATGGGCAGTGCAACGGTGGACTATCACCTGACGGGCACCGCCTATTTTGACACGCCGTTGGGAGAAGTACCCGTCCCCGTGGATATCGGCCGTTACGGCAGTTCCAATTAATTGATTCTTAAAAAACCCCGGTTTAGCCGGGGTTTTTATTAAATATGTTTGCCCAGTTCTTCCGCCTGCTGCAACTGGTCCGTTTTTTGCAAAATGGCGCCCGGGGCAAAATTGCCGCCGGCATAAACAATGCCTCTGTTTTGCCAGCCCAAATTGGAAACTAAAGCCTCATAAAAGCATTTTACGGGAGCGAAATTTTCTTGCGTTTCGCCTTCCGCCGCCATCAGCAGGGCGCACTCTTTATGCGGGTTGACATAGTCCTTATTGCATTCCGCTACGGCAAAAAGCCGGTCAAAAGCCGTTTTTAACTGCCCCGAGACAGACCAATAATACATTGGCGAGGCCAATACCACCACATCGGCTTCTTTATAAAAGGGATAAATTTTTTCCATATCATCTTTTTGCACACACGGGCTGGAAGGATCTTTGCCGCCTTGGCAGCAACCCAAACAACCGTGAATATTCATTTGCTGCAAATCAAAACACACCACCAGATGTCCTTCCTGTTCGGCGCCCTTTGTAAAATGGGCAATCAATGCTTTGGTATTGCCCTGCGGTTTGGGGCTGCCGTTTAAAATCATAATCTTTTTACCCATACAATTCCTCCTAAAACAGATTTGATATAATCTTAGCAATAAGGGGAAAATAAGTAAATACGCGCATATAAGTTAGATACTAACAAAAAGGAAAGCATAAAATGCCAAAGAACATACAAACGGCTTGTTTTAAAGACACGGGGTTTTCTTACACGCTCTCTTTAATAAACGGCAAATATAAAATGACCATTTTATACTGTTTAATGGAATTTGGCTCCGTACGTTATAACGCCCTTAAACGATATTTGGGCTGCATATCCCATAAAACGCTGTCACTGTCTTTAAAAGAAATGCAACAAGACGGGTTAATTCACCGCAAACAATGGCTGCAAATGCCGCCTAAAGTGGAATATAGCCTTTCCGAAAAGGGAAAATCGCTGATGAAAATTTTGGACTTATTGTGTTTGTGGGGGGAAAAACATAAACCACGCAAATAAAAAACCCGCCTGTTAGGGCGGGTTTTTTATCTAATTGTTTTTCACACCAAAAAGCGCAGCACCGTTGCACTGACCAACGCCAAAGCAAAAGTCAGCGCCACGATTTTAAGCGTATCTTTCAGGCCGTTTTCGCGCAGCATTACAAAGAAGGTAGCCACACACGGCAAATACATAGCCATAAACACACAAGCGACGGCCAATTGTTCCGGCGGCAAATGGAAAGGCTGCAAAAGCGCAATGGACACATCCTTACGCAAAAAGCCCAAAAACAGCACCGGCGTGGCTTCCATCGGCAAATTCAGCAAATAATGCACCGGATAGCGGAATATTTTGGCCAGCCAGTCCGTCAGGCCGGAGTATTGCATTACGTCTACAAACAGCACACCGGCCAAAATAAGCGGCAGGGCATCGCCTAAATATTCTTTCATACGCAGCCAAATTTTGCGCGCCAGCGGGCGCAGCTGCGGCACGCTCCAAGACGGAATTTCCATAAACATTTCCGGCGTTTCGCCTTTAAGCAATTTGTTTAAAATGGTGCCGACAATAATGCCGTTGATAAACAATACACCAAACACGATAAGCAAATATTTTATTCCGTAAGGCGAAAGCATAGACAAAATCATCGCCGTTTGGGAAATGCACGGCGCCAGCACCAAAATAAGCGCCAGGGCAATGATGCGTTCGCGGCGGGTTTCCAATACGCGCACCCCCATTACAGCAGGCACTTTGCAGCCAAAACCCAGCATAATGGGAATAGCCCCATACCCGTGCAGACCGATGCGGTGCAGCAGGCGGTCCAACAGTACCGCCAAACGCGGCAGGTACCCCAAATCGCCCAAAAAACCAAGCAGGGAATAGAACACCAGCACATAGGGCATAACATCTATCAGGGCAATTTTTACACCGTCAGAAAGAACCCCGAAATACTGCTGCCCGCCGTCGCCCAGCAGGAACCAATACAGCGGGTTGCCCTGCAAAAAGGCAAATGCTTTTTGCAAAAGCGGAAAGTAATAGTTGTCGTACAAAGGCTCCAACAGGCTGATAATCAGCTCGCCGATGTTGACAATAGCCACCAACGAAAGCAAGAGCACGCCCAAGGCAATAAGCAACCCGCTGATGGGGTTTGTGGCCCAGGCCTGCAGTTTTTCTGTAAAGCTGGCGTGTTTATGATGAATGCGTTGTACGTGGCGAACAACCTCGCCGATTAAACGCCACTTTTCTTCCGGCGCCTGCGGAATAGACAGCATCGGCTGGGGGGCCTTTTTCTGGCGAACCATTTTGTCTACCGTCACTTCCAGCCGTTTCAGTCCCTCGCCCGTAGTGGCCACCACGGCAATAACCGGAATGCCCAGGCGTTTGGAAAGTCCGCGCACATCAATGGCAATACCTTTGCGCACGGCTTCGTCAAATTTGTTGAGCAGTAAAATGACCGGTTTGCCCAAGCTCATCAGTTCCAACGTAAAATACAAATTACGTTCCAGATGCGAGGCGTCCGCCACGGCCACGATAAAGTCGTAATCTAACTCTTTAAACAAATCGCGCTTTTTGCCTTCAATCAGCCATTTTTCTTCCAAGCGGTACAGACCCGGGATATCAATAATGTTATAGGTTTCCCCGTTAAACACGGTCGTGCCGCGGTTGAGGCCCACCGTCGTACCCGGAAAGTTGGAAGACAAAATGCCGATACCCGTCAGACGAGAAAACAGCAAACTCTTGCCCACATTGGGGTTGCCCGCCATCAAAAAAGTAACGGGGCGGAAGGAGTCGTCCGTCCCCGGTACGGCAGCACAAGGGCGGACAATAATTTTGCGGGCCGTTTTGGGGCCGATAGCTACCTCGCTGCCGCAGACGGATACCACCAGCGGGTTTGTGCCCGCGTGGCGCACAATACGCTGGCCTTTGGCCAAGCCCATAGCCGCCAGTTTGTCGGCTTGGGCGCCTTCCAACTGAATATCCTGCACTTCTGCTTCGGTGCCGGGTTTAATATCAAAAAGTGTGCGATAGTTTTTGTTTTCCATAAAAGTTAGGTTTTCCTTACTTTTATATTGTACCACAATATCTATAGACAGTGCAATGGAGGCGGTTTTTGCGTTCCCGTCGTAAAAAATAACCTTATTCAGCCTTGACGCTTTACAACGGCAATTTTGATATAATAAATGTATCCCAAATTACAGGAGAGAACAATTTATGGCTTATAAAGTGAACCCCGAAGTGTGCATTAACTGCGGCGCCTGCGAATCGGCCTGCCCGGTCGGCGCTATTTCCGAACAGAACGGCAAACGCTCTATTGACGCGGCCAAATGCATTGAGTGCGGCGCCTGCGCCGGCACCTGCCCCGTCAGCGCAATTGCTCTGTAAGTTTCAACTCGCTTTGAAAAAGAAACCCTCGCTTCGGCGGGGGTTTTTTGTCGGGCAGATTGCAAGCCTGCGCCGGCACCTGCCCCGTCAGCGCAATTGCTCTGTAAGTTTCAACTCGCTTTGAAAAAGAAACCCTCGCTTCGGCGGGGGTTTTTTGTCGGGCAGATTGCAAGCCTGCGCCGGCACCTGCCCCGTCAGCGCAATTGCTCTGTAAGTTTCAACTCGCTTTGAAAAAAACCCTCGCTTCGGCGGGGGTTTTTGTTGGGCAGGTTGCAAGCCTGCGCCGCGGTCTGATAAAACTGCCTTCTTGTTCTGTGCTTCCCAGGCAAAAAGACATAAAGAAAGAGCAGGGGGATGTGCCCTGCTCTTTTCAGAACCATTCGGGGGGTAAATCGAAAGGTTCTGGGGGGAGAAAATCTATATATTTATAATACAACGATGAAAATAAAAATGCAAGTTTTTTCTTTCAAGCCTGCGATTTTTTTTATTTACAGTTTCCTTACCTTTTTAAACTAGTTTGAGGCGTTTTTGCACGCAGGAAGAAAAATTCGTGTCAAAAATCCTTTTCCTATTGCTATAATATAAACACGGAGGAAAAATATGAATAAATTTTACCTGACGATGTTGCTCTCTTTCTGTCTGGCTCCCGCCGCACTGGCGCAGCAGCCCGATATTATTTACGTTGACGGAAAACCGGTTTATATTAAAGGGTTGGAACCGGTGTCTGCCCAGTCCCAAAAGACAAGGGACCAAATGATTAAGGAAGAAGCGGCCCGCTCCAGCGTGCCGGGGGACATTTACCGCGGTACGGTATTAGGCGGCACCACGCAAGCCCCCACCGACAGCGGCACCATTTACCGCGGCAATGTGCTGGGGCAGCCCACCACGTCTAAAGAAGACGCCAAAATTCAGGGGGCGATGTACGGCAAACAGCAAACGTCCGCCACCAAAAATTCACCTTATTCCGGCACCGTGTTGCAAAGCAAAGAGCCTGCCAAAACCAAATTCGTTTACGACACCTCTTTGGTCCGCGCCATCAAAACCGGCGATGCCGACCGCGTACGTACGTTAATTTATGCCAATGTGGACGTTAACGAACGCAACTATGCCGGTATTACACCCCTTACGGTTGCGGCGGAAAAAGGCAATATGGCCATCATCAAATTGCTGGTGGAGGAAGGCTCCGCCTCCGTCAATTTAACCTCCAGCTACGGCGTTACGCCGCTGATTGCGGCCGCAGCCGCCGGCCAGCGGGAAGCCGTGGAATATTTAATTAAAAACGGTGCGGACGTAACGGCAAAAGACGACTTGGGCAAAACCGCCCTGCTGCACGCTATGGCCGCCAATGACCGCCGCCTGACGGAAAATTTGCTCAGTCTTAATACCCGCGCCATTAACTTGCCCGACAATATGGGCAACACACCGCTGATTTACGCCGCCCAAAACGGCAGCACAGATAATATCCGCGTGCTTTTAAAGTACAAGGTAGACCCTGATTATCAAAACCCTGCCAACGGCCTCTCTGCCTTAAGCGCGGCAGCCGCCGCCGGACAGGAAAAAGCAGCCCAAATGCTGGTAAGTGAAGGGGCCAATATTAACCTGAAAGACAAAGAAGGCCGCACGGCTTTGTTCTATGCCGCCGCCAACGGGCAAACGGCTTTGATTCGCCAATTGGTCAGAATGGGCGCCGATGCCAACGAAACGGACGTATACGGCAAAAATGTGTTTATTGCCGCCGCGGAAGGGCAAAGCATTCCGGCAATGGAACAATTGGTACGGGAAGGTTTTTCCATCAATTCAACCGACGCCAACGGCAAAACGGCGCTGATGTACACCACGGCAAAAGGCACCGAAGCCCTGCAATGGCTTATTGACAACGGAGCCGATTTAAACCTGCAGGACAATAACGGTAACACCGCTTTAATGCACGCCATTAAAAACCTGAATGAAAAAGCGGCCTTGGTGCTGGTTAAAAACGACGTAGATTTAACCGCCGTCAATAAAGAAGGCAAAGACGCTTTTGCCTTAGCGGCCGATTTAATGCCGCAGTCCCCCGTAATGACGGTGCTGCAGGTTAAAAAACACACCGTGCTGCAAGACCAGTTAAAAGCCCGCGCCGCCGCACAGGCCTTGGCTAATGAAGAACAGCAAAAGCTCCGCGCCCAAGCTGCCGCCGTGGCCGAAGAAAAGCTGGCCGAAGTGCAGGCTTTGGAACAACAGCTTAAAGAACAGGAAGAAATGGTCAAACAACTGCAGGATGAAGAACTAGCCAAAAAGCGCGATGAAGTTCGCGCACAGGTAGAGCAGGAAATGATGCAAAAAGACGAAGAATTGGCTAAACTGCAAAAACAATTGGATGAAGCCAAAGCCAAACGCGAAGCGGAAATTCAAGCCCAGGTAAACGCCCGTTTGGAACAGGCAAACAAGGCATTGCAACCCTCCGTATTAAAAGAATAAACTATCCGTTTAAAAGGCCCGCTTTTCAGCGGGCCTTTTTTTATTTATATCCTTGCTTTTAGAACGGACAAAAAAATTTCCACACAGGCGGTTTGGGCGAAACAGGTGCAATTATTCCCATAAACGTTAATACAACACCGGTTCGTTCAGTCAAATCGTTTCCGACTACGCCGTAATTTCGGTTTTGTTTATCTACCGCGCATAATGGAAAATATGACAGACATTTTGTTTTTTATAACGCCCACTTCATCCTGCGGCAAAACCGTCGCCAAAAGTCACTAATCATCACCGCCGAGCAAAGCGTTATTCCCGTGAAATCACGGGCAGAGTATTTGCACCGCTAAAAGCGAGTTGCATTTGTGTTCTCCGCGCTGAAGGCAATTAACCAGCCGAAAATAAAGATTCATTCGTTTTTATATGAAACGCATAAAAAAACGGGCCAAGTCTGACCCGTTTTTTCTTAGCTTAAAGCACTTTACCTGCCGTCCTTTACTTTGCACCAGTTTAAAAAGCGGTGCCATTGCTCATATAAATTTTCTGCCGCTTCGGCATCCAGCTGCGGTTCTATGGGGGGCAGCAAATGCAGCGTCTCCCAGCCGGCTGTTTGCACACCCGCCGCCTGCGCGGCCAAAAGCCCCGCGCCTACGGCCGTGCTTTCCGTCTCGCCGCAAGGCAGCAGACGGGTTTGCAAAATGTCGGCCTGTTTGCGCAGCAGGCTACGGCATTTGGAAAGACCGCCCGTCACTTTTATTTCTCCGCTTTTGATGCCGAACCGTTCCGCATAAAACACAATGTCGGCCAGCAAAAAAGCCAATGCGTTTACCGCCCCGCACACAATATCCGCCTTTTTGGTGGAGGGGGACAAGCCAGCCAATACGGGCGTGGCCGTAAAGTCCCAATACGGTGCGCCCAAGCCGCCCAAAGCGGGCAGCACCCAGGCCGGCGTGCGGGAAGCTTCACACAAGGCGTCCACTTCATCCATAGAAAAAGCAAAACCAATTTCGCTCAACCACGCAAAGGCTGTTCCGCAGGCGTTTACGGGGCCTTCCAATAAATATTCACAACCGGCGGAAGAAGGGGCCGAAACGCCCACAGACGTTAAAAGCCCGGGCAAAATGTGCCGTTGCGTGCCGGTATTGCGCATAAAAAACGCGCCGGTGCCGTAATTGATGCAAGAACTGCCGCTCACCACCCGCAGCGAATGCAAGGCGGCCTGCTGGTCCCCTACGCACACCTTGACGGGAATAGAAACGCCTTCATAGGCAAACGTACCGTAATCATCGGCGGTGCGTTTGATTTGCGGCAGCCAGGCGCGCTGTACGCCAAAGGCGTCTAGCAGTTGGTTTTCCCAATTTAATGTGGCGATATTAAAAAGCAGGGTACGCTGGGCTTGCGTCGGATCGCAGGCAAACACTTTGCCGCCCGTTAAATGCCAAATAATGTAAGAAGCCACCGGCCCTATGCACAAACGCCCGTCCTGGGCGGCTTGGGCCGCCTGCGGCACGTTTTGCAGCGTCCAGGCTATTTTGGCGGCGGAGTAAAAGGGGGTTTTATACAGGCCGGTCAACTGATGAACGGTTTCCTGCGGTAAATCGGCCTCTTGGGCTTGGCGCAAGGCGCGGCCGTCCTGCCAGCTTAAAGCAGGGGCTACCGGCCGGCCGGTCATCCGGTCCCAAAAAACCACGGTGGAACGCTGGCTGGCTACCGCCAAAGCCGCCGCATTGGCAGGGCCGATTTGCGAAAGCAGCCCATACAGCGCGTCCAACTGCCCCGTAAGCAGTTCCCAAGCGTCAAACTCGGCCAGCCCTTCCGCCGGACGGTGCGTCTGCACCGCGTGGCTGACGCGCGCGGCAATGCGGCCTTTTTGGTCAATGGCCACCGCGCGGGAAGAAGAACTGCCTTGGTCCAGCGCAATAATATATTTATTGTTCATCTTTATACCAGGTATTGTTTTTTAACAGCACATAGGCGGCTTTGTCTAAAGACAGCAGGGTGTCTTCCGCCGCGGCGGCGTCAAAATCGTCCGAAAGTTTTTCTTCCGACAAAATTTCTTTGCGGGTGTGCCGAATGGCCCCGTCTTTGGTGATAAGCCCGATATTGACCCCTTCCGACACCAGCGCCACGCGTTTTTCGCTCTCGCGCGCGTCAAACATATCGCGCCCCAACGCCGTATATGGCACGTTTAAACCGGCCATATTGTAGAGGGTAGGCACCAAATCTAATTGGGATACCACATAATCTACCGTGCGCGGCTTTAACAATTTAGGCGCATAAAACACCAGCGGAATGCGGAATTTATTGTACAACGAGTCTATATCCGGCCCGCCGGAGGTGTGGTCCGCCACAAAGATAAAAACTGTATTGTCAAACCACCCTTCTTCTTTGGCGCGTTTTAACAATTCGCCAATAGACCAGTCGGCAAAATACAATGTGTTTTTAAAGCCGTCGTCCCACGTATCGCCTTTATATTTGTCAAAGCGCTCCAGCGTGCGGGCAAAGGGGGCGTGCGTAATGCCGGTAAAGACCATCCCCATAAAATTGCGGTTTTTGCGCGCTTCCACCTGCTCTGCCCCGAACATCAGCCCGTCATAGTCGTAACCGAAGGGAGCGCTGTCAATATAAGGCAGCAGTTTTTTCATATCCTCGTTGCCAAAGCTGCCTTGCGCGCCCAAATAAGAAGCCAGCGAGCAGAGGCGGTAAGAGTCTCTGTTGGAGGTTTGGGCAAAAAACGTGCTCCAGCCGTTATCTGCCAATGCCCCGGGCAGACGGAAAAAGCTGGTCAGCTCCAGCCCGTAACCAAACATCGGCAGGCCCGGCACCAGCGGCACCCCGGCCAATACGCCGGCAAAACCAAACATACTGCGCAAGCCCACGGCATAGGCATTGGTAAAGTTTACCCCGTCGCGCACTATTTGGTCAAAAACGGGCGTTACGCCAAAATGATTGCCCGAAAGCGCGTCCACATAATACGGGTGCCAGCCTTCCAGCAAAACGATAAAGAAATTGATGTCTTTTTTATCCCGCGGGGTTTTGGGCTGGCGCATAAGCGGATAGTTTTCGTCCGGCACTGTTTCTTCGGGCGCAATTAACAGCTTTTGCGTATGGGCAATGGCTTTGTCGGCAGGATAGTCGTTTTTAATGTCCACCGAGCCTTTGCGCCCCACCTGATAGGCCGTAAACACGCCGTTAAGCGTAAGTGCCGCCGCCGCAGGGGAAGAAGCATATTGATACACGTCGGCAATGCCGATAGGTTTGCCAAACCCCAAATGGCCGCGGATGCCCAGTACAATAAACAATACGCAAAGCAGCAATTTAAGGCTTTCGCCCTTTAAATAGTAGGGATCAAACACATACCGGTATTTAAAAATTTTGTGTATAAATACGCCCACCACACCCAATAAAAACAATAGCAGCAAAAGCGGCAAAAGCGCCTTGGTAAACATATAGGTCAGTATGTATCCCCAGTCGGCCGACACTTGCAAAATTTCTTCGGCTATATGGCGTTTTACATAAGGGAAATAAATTAAATCGGCCACCAAAAAACCGGCCATTACCATTAGCTCAAAAGCCATAAAAAACACGCAATATTTTACGTAGCGTACGGAATTGACCGGCAGGTTAAAAAGCAGAATAACCGGCCCTATAAAAAGGGCAATTACCGCCAAATCAAAGCGAAGGCCGTTTAAAAAAGCGCTGAAAATCTGCCCCGCCGTCAACGCATCAAAGGTGGGGTGATACAGCCAAAACAACGCCAAACGGAAAGCCGAAAACATCAGCAGGGCAAACAGCACAATGCCGACGGAAAGTTTAACGCGAAAGTCGCTTCTTTTGGGTTTTTTTATCCACATTATTCTGCCTCGGTAATTTGCAAATCGGTTTGGGCGGTTTCCTCGGCCAGGGCACGCAGTTGTTCTTTGGCTTGGGGGGAAACGGACGAATCGTCCAACAAAGCGCTAATAGTGCTTTGCGTGGGGACTAACGTCTTGCTAAGCAGCCCCAGTGCACGCAAGGTGTCCAGCGTTTTTTGCTTATCGGCAAACGTACGTTTTTTTTCTTCTTTTATTTCTGCTTTAAAACGGGCCCCGAAATGGCGTTTATAGCCTTTTTTGTCCATTGTATGGGCAATTTCCTGCCGGAGTTGTTTTTCTTCCCGCAGCAACGCCCCCAGTCGGTCTATTTTGTCCGAAAGAAGTTCATCTTCCGTCTTAGCGGGGGGAACGGCAGACGCAGAAGCAGCCGCAAGCAACGCGCCGGAGGCGGCAGACGGCGCCGTTTTGGCGCTCCAGCCGCTCGGGCCGGAATATTCCTTGCCCGTAAAAACGGGGCAAATATTGCGGTAGTCGCACCAGCGGCATTTGTTTTCTTCGGGCTGCGGGTCAAACTTGCCGGCGCGTATTTCGTCGGCCACGCCCAGTACTTTTTGCCAAAACGCGTACATTTCTTTATCGCTGCCGCGGTCAAAAGAAAGTTCCTGCAAGGTGGGCAAATGGTAAAAACTGAGTTTTTCTACCTTGATTTCTTTTACGGACGGGTCCGTCTGCTGTACCAAATGCAGTACGGCGGGGCTGTTTTCGGCTACTTTTTGGTACATCATCAGCTGGTCCGGCTCCCGCTGGACGGTTTTGCCCGTTTTATAGTCCAAAATGCGCACGCGGCCATCGCCCAAATAATCAATGCGATCCAAAATACTGATCAGGCTCAGGCCGTCCATATCCAAAGTGCTTTTCATTTCCACCGAAAGCGGATGTACAAAACTGTTGGCGTGTTTGCCGTAATAGGCGGCAATAATGCGCTGGCCTTCGGCAAATCCTTGGGCTTCTTTTTCCATAGAGGCATAGCCTTTCTGGTCAAAAGAGGTGCTGTCCCAATGGGTTTTAAAAAAAGACAAAGCCTGCTCCAATGTCGGGAAAGAAGGATTTGTCGGGTTGTAAATATATTCCATTACCTCGTGCAGGGCAGAGCCGAAAGCAAAATAATATTTAGGCTGTTCGGGCAGCATATGCACATAGCGGAACTTATATTTTTGCGGGCATTCTTTATACATACCCATCTTAGAATAAGAAAAGGAAAGTTTCTTCACGTTTGACCCCTTTGCACAGTTAGCTTTATTGTAGCATTTTGAGGTAAGAAAAAAAGAAAAAACCCGAACGCACGCGCGCAAATAAAAACGGCCCTGTTGCAAAAACAGAGCCGTTTAAATTATTTTCAGGCTTAGCGTCCGGGGAAGATAGATATTCCGCCGCCACCCCCGCTGGAGCCACCTCTGCCGGGGCGGTTAATACCCGGGGTAGAGCCGCCCGTGTTGCCTCCGCCGGTATTACCGCCGGGAGGGCGCACGCCGCCGCCACCGCTGCTGCCGGCCCCAGGGTTGAAACCGCCGCTGTCATTATCATTGTCGTTACTGCCGGAGGAGGCTTTGGTATACCCCAAGCAATTTTCGGAACATTGCACACTGGTGGCGCAATACCATTCCGTCGTTACTTTATTGATGGTAGAACCGGAAGTGCCTATACCGCACTGTCTTTCCGTAGAACCGGAGCAGCAGGTCATCCCCACTGTATTGGCGCCACAGGTCATACCGGTACAACTAATATGCGTAGCAGCTTGCCCGCCACCGCCGTTGGAACAAGTTTTGCCGGTAGAGATCCACCCGTATTGCGTGCTGCCCAAACTGCCCAAGCTGGAAGTAGTTTTGGAACAAGACTTATAACACACCGGGTTTGTGACACTGCTGTTTTTGCAGCAATAGCTCCACGTGTTCGTATCCGTCATAATCATATTCGGATAAGCAGTGCAGACATCTTCTGCGCAGTTGCTGCTGTCCCAAGCACTCCAAGTGCAGCTGGAGCTGCACGTACGTTGCTGGCGGCCTACATAATTTCCGCCGCAAGATTGGCTTTCCGTTTCCCCGGGAGAACAAACCCCTTGGCCGGAACAGCTGCCCCAAGCGCCGGCCACCCATTCCCCTGTTTCCGAATTGCAGGTAACTGTACGCACTTGCGTGCCGCAGTTGCCACACGCTTGGCTGGTGGATGGTTTGGTTGAGGCGGAACATTCCATTGGGGTAGGTTCCGGGTCCGGCTGAGGCTGCGGTTCTACCACAACTGCTTCGCCGGCACACTCGTCTTTTGCTACCGTAATCGTGTCACATTTGGGGTAATCTTTATTAAGACTGTCGCAATAATCGCCTTCGCAACACACTTGCCCGTCTTTATACGAAAGCATCTTTAACGTGTATCCTTTGCCCGAAGACGCCGTTATCCCCTGCTCCGTCAACCCGTAAGCGTAATTAGAACTGGACAAGCTGGCCAGCATTTGCACTTGCGATTTGTCCGTTTGATATCGCTTGCCAAAAGAACAGCGATGTTCCTGCTCATCACGTACGGCCGAAAAGATATTTTCCGCTTCCGTTGTTTTACGCGTTTCCAGCACGCGGGAAAACTTAGGCACGGCAATGGCCGCTAAGGTACCCAATACAATAACGACCACTAACAATTCGGTTAACGTAAATGCTTTCTTTTTTGAAAAAAGCATATATTCCTCCCACGAATTAAGTGTATTTATTTAAGTAATTCAAAGATGTTACTTTAACCAGAGATAAACGTATCTCTAATCCAAAGTATTATAACAAAAAGACCAAAAATCAAGACGAACAAGATTTTTTTGCGATATATTATACAATAGCCGATATTTATTATCACCAAATATCTATTTTCGGCATATAACAATCGAATATTATTTAAGGAACAAGCAGCATACTGCGGTATTTTTTGGGAGTATTCAAGCCAAGTGCGCGGCGCATAATCAGCAAATCTTCTATGCCGGCAGAAGAAGTGGAAAACAGCTCATCGGGATATTTGCGCACCAAAGCAATGTATTTATTATAAAAGTTCTCGTCTTTAAACCCTTTGGAATAATGCAGTCCCTGCAAATTAATTACTTGGGTTTGCACCCCATAATGCAAACGGGCACGGACAGAGAGTTCTTCCGCATAAAGGTGAAAATCATAAAACGGGTCAAACCGCAGCTGATGTTTACGTATCAAATCGGTATGCAGCAGTACAAAACACGGTTCCAGCGTGTCCACCGTTTCAGCAGGGCACACGGCGGGACGGTGCAGTTCTTTAATGCTGCCGTCTTTTCTAAGCCATTTAATACGGCCTACGTACTCCGTGTATAAATCTACGCCAAAAGAAGATTTTAATAACTTGCAGCCTCGTATCTTGCAGGTAAAAGCTTTTTTAGACAGTGTTTTGGTGCCCACTACCCCATAAATGCTGCCTTTGGGCAAATGGAGCAATTTGGGGCGGATGTCTTCATCGAGGCGGAAGTCCTGATGGCAAAACGCCACCCAGCCGTCTGCCGGCAATTTATTTTCTAAAAAATCGTTATAGCGCACCGGTATGGCTTGATTGTCGGTACGGTTATCGTAACAAACAAAATGATAGCCTTCTTTACAATTCGGGTTGTCGGTAAAAAAAGATGCATACATATCCGGCTTGTTCATTGCACATACTAACCAAACTTGCGGCAAAACAGATGTCATTTTAAAATCTCCCTGAAATTATATGTTTTAATTTAAGCAAATAAAGGCCGGAAACACCAAATCTTTTTGGTGTGCGCAGGCACAAATTAAAAATCAAAATGCAGTTGTCCGCCGTCTTGCGTATGCGGTGCATTGGAAATAGTAACGCCCAACAAACGTACGCGGCGTTTTTTTAAAGGGACCCGTTTAAGTATATCCAACGCCGCGGCAAACAGCTCCTTTTGCGAAGATATAGCCCCGCCCAATGTGCGGGCGCGGGTAATTTGTTTAAAATCGGCAAATTTAAGTTTCAGCGTGACGGTTTTGCCTTCAAAAGAGGCTTTTTCTTTGCGCTGCCAAACTTTAAGGCAAACCGCCTGCAATTGTTCGCTTAAAAAACGCATATCGGCGCTGTCTGCCGCAAAGGTTTCTTCCGCCCCCAACGACTTGCGCACCCGCTGTGAAATTACTTCCCGCTCGTCTTTGCCGCGGGCGTAATCGTAATAACTTTTCCCGCTTTTGCCAAAATGCCGCAACAATAAAGACAAAGGCGCACGGCGCAAATCTGCACCGGTAAAAATGCCCAATTCGTGCATTTTTTGAGCCGTTACTTTGCCCACGCCAAAAAATTTTTCTACCGGCAGACGCAAGACAAACGCTTGCACATTTTTGGGCGATATCACAAAAAGGCCGTTAGGCTTGCGGCAGTCGGATGCGATTTTGGCCAGCATTTTATTTACAGACACGCCCGCCGAAGCGGTCAGCCCCGTTTCCTGCCAAATACGGGCTTTGATTTCCTGCGCCGCGCGCGTAGCGCAAGGCAGGTGGGAAACGTCCAAAAAGGCTTCATCAATAGAAAGAGGCTCCACTTTATCGGTGTATTGGCGGAAAATAGCGTGGATGCGGCGGGAAATATTTTTATATACCTCCATACGCACCGGCACAAACACCAAATTGCGGCACAGCCGCTTGGCACGCGCGGCCGACATTGCCGAGTGCACCCCGTAGCGCCGCGCTTCATAACTGGCAGTGGCCACTACGCCGCGCGGGCCGTCGTGCCCGACAGCCACGGGACGGCCTTTTAATGCGGGGTTATCGCGCTGTTCCACCGAAGCGTAAAACGCGTCCATATCTATATGAATAATTTTTCGCACGGGCATAGGCAGCTTCCTGCTATTTCTTATGTTACAAAAACAAGAGACACAAAAACACGTTTCAAGCGTCTTTGTCTTGGGACAAGTGCCGCTTGTGCAAGTAGCCTTCCGGCAAATGCTTCAAAAAATGGAGTTTTTATGCACTATACAACCGCCGTACAAAATAAGATAGGCAAAAATAAGCGCTTTGTCCGGCTGTTTGTTGCGTGATTTTAACACGGTTCGCGCCGTGGTGGCTCAGCCCCCGTTTTGGCGGCCTATCAACAAAAGCGGGAATAAAAACACGCCACTGGCAGGCACGGTTAAAAGCTGCTTTTGATGAAGGTTAAAAGTCCGTCGGTCGGTGCTTTCTATGCTAACAAAACAATGTCCGTATAGCCAATATAAAACGAAAAGACACGCAGTTAAAACCTTTTTGCTTTTGCCGTCAAGCTGTTTGTATATTTTCGCTTTTGTTTCGTATGCCGCGGTAATACATTAGAATGAGGCTAAGGGGGGATGTGCACAGGGGCGGCCTGCACATAAAAATACCCCCATACAGAATCGAACTGTAATCCCCTGCTTAGAAGGCAGGTGCTCTATCCGTTGAGCTATGGGGGCAAAATATTCTTTTTTTATTTTACAAAAAATTGAGCCGATTATACAAAAGCCCCCGCCAAAACGGGGGCTAATGCGTCAGTTTTTGGGCACGGAAGGGGTTTGTTTGCCGCCTTCTATCCATTTGCGCGTCAGCAACAGGCCGATGGGGGAAATACAGGCAATAACAGCATAAATCAGCCACATTTCTCCGGGGTTTTGCACTCCTTCTTTGGGGATAAAATGCGCCAGCATAGAGCCGGAATAAAGCCCCGTGGTAAACTTGGCCATAAACCACGGCAGCCCCGCCAGCCCCATATACGCGCCCACTTGGCCGGCGGGGGCCAAATCGGCCACATATTCGTAAAAACGCGAAGACCAGGACGCTTCCCCGAACGAAAATACGACCACATAAATAATCAGCAGCGTCAGGCTGGGCTGCTGCCCTATAAGCAAGAAGGTGGTAGCGGCGGAAATAGAAGTGCCCACAAGCAGCATTTTAAACACGCTTACCTTGCGCGTAAGCATAGCAATCAGCGGCACAAAAATGACGATAATAAACGGGTTGATGCCGTTGATCCATTCAAATTTGGCGGCCACTTCGGCCGGAAACACGCGGAAAATATATTCCGGAATAGTTAAAAACTGATGGGCAAAAAGCGTCTGCACCGGCAGCAAAATAAAAATAAACCACATAAAACGCATATCCCGAAACGGCATTTCGCTCAGGCGCTGTTTCCAGGTTTTGTTTTGGTTTTCTTCTTCCGCCGCGGCGACGGTGCGGCATTCTTTTTCCACCTTTTTGGTAAACAGGGTGATATGGGCCAAAAGCAAAACGCCCGTCAGCGCCGTGCAGGTTAAAAACACGCCCATAATACCCCATCCCAAACCGTGAATGCCGCCTATAAACGGCTCATCGGTGCGGATGAAGGGGGAAATAAAATTTTCGCACACAATGCCCAAATTCATAATGGCATAAATAAAACTGAAGGCAATGGCCGAAACTTTCGGGTTGGTGTACTCCTTGGCGCCGGCATACAAAGCCGGCTGCAAAATGCCCGATCCCACCGCCATCAGCACAATAGACACCCAAGACATTACATAGCCCAGCGGGCGCAGGCCCAAATCGGCAGGTACCTCGGCAAATCCCAGCAGCACGCGGCCGGCAAAAAGCAATACCAGCGCAATGGTAAGCGCCTTACGCACGCCGTATTTGTCGGACACGAACCCGCCGCCGAACATACACAGCGTTACCAACCCCGTAAAGGTGGAAACGCTTACCCCCGTCATCGCGTCGCTCATCCCCACATTTCTGCCCAGAAAGAGGGTTATCAGCGTCAAAATGCCGAAATAGGCAATTCCTTCGCCGAAGTTGACCATATTCACCAGCCAAAACGCGCGGGAGGAAGAAAAGATAATTTTCAGCTCTTGCCACAAAGACGTTTTGGCTTTCTGTTGCGTTTGTTCATTTTCGTTCATATTTGTTTATTATATTTTTTTATGGCTTCTTCCCGAAAGATTTTTTTGTTTCCTCCCGCATTTAATTGTTACCATACGGTTATGGAAGGTATTTTAAAACAGCACATACACAAACAGCTGGAAGAAATTAAAAGGCTGCTTATTTCCAAGCAGTCCTTTGCGCCGGCATTGTACCGCCTGTACCGGCATTTGGCACAAAACGGCCGGCACGCACAAATTATATCCTGCTATCGTTTTGCGCTTTTATATGCCGACAAACAGCAAAAAGAACAACTGCTGCACCCGTATCTGCTGCAGGCTTTTTTGGCAGAAGGCCAGCTGCGCCAAGCCAAGTGTCTGGCACGGCGGCTGCTGAATCAAAACCCGGCCGATAAAGAAACCAGCAAATTAATCAACGGTTTAAAAATCAGGCAGGAAAGCACCCTGCCCGCGTTTACCGCCGTAGCCGCCGTAAGCGCTTATGCGGTCAAAACGCCGCGCAAAACAAAACAGCAGCCGGTGCCGCCGCTTTGGAGGCAGGCGCAAACATTGTTTGACGCAAAAAATTTGGAGGCCATCGGTTATTTTGCCACCCGCCAAAAACTGGCCCGTTTTTCGCGCACGTACAAAAACACGTTATGTGAAATTTTTGATGAGCTGACGGCCTCTTATTTATTGCAAAACTACAGGGCGGTGGCCGTGCTGGCGGGGGCCTTGCTGGAACTGCTGCTGGCACGCCATCTTGAACAAAAGCTGCACAAGAAAAAACTTTCCGCCGCGGGCCGCAAACCCCAAAATATTTACGAATTAAACCTCAACGATTTAATTGAGCTCTGCACCCGTCACGGGCTGCTTAACGCGCATTTGCTGCGCTTAACCCGCGTGGCGCGCGCACAGCGCAATTTTATACACCCCGGCAAAGAAGTTACTTCCCAAACGGTCTTAACCCCGGCAGGTGCGCGCATTTGCTTTTTAACTATACGGGAAATTGCCGACGCATTGTAGAAAATTCCTACGCAAAATTCCTTTTTTAAATTTAGTTATAATTTATATATGAATTATAAAAATATCTTTTGGTTTTGTTTTATTGAATTTCTTCTTTGGTGTCTGCTCTGTCTGATTTATTATTTTATCAGCGGCTTTTACCCTACGGCGACGGGGGTTTTGTTCACGGCGCTTTTTATACCGGGCAATACCTTTATGTTTGCCGCGGGGCTTTTTGTGCTTTTGGTCTTGCTGCGTCTGCTCGGGCCCAAGACGGCTTTGGCCGGCAGTATTGTGCTGGGCAGCTTGTTTAATATCGCACTGCTTTTGGATATTTTTGTCTACACGCAGTATCGTTTCCACATCAGTATGGCTATGCTGCAGCTGTTTTTCGGCCCTGCCGGAAAAGAAATTTTTGTGTTTCCGCCCGCCACTTATGCCATTTTGGCCGTTGCGGTGCTGGCCATTATCGCTTTTACGTGGGGGCTGACGTATTTGGCGCGCAAAATCGGCTGGGGGGGCAAAGCGGCCGTCTGCGCGGCCGGCGTGCTTTTTTTGCTTTTTGCCGCTTATAACGGTATGTATGCGTGGGGCAAATTTATGGCAGTTCCGTCCGTGTTGACGCAAGCCGACTATCTGCCCTGGGCCCAGCCTTTAAGTATGAACCGCCGCCTGCGCAAAATGGGTTTTGAGCCCGCCAGCCAACCCTACGAAACGCCGCGAGCCGGCGCGCTGACCTACCCGCTGGCGCCGCTTTCCTGCCAAACTAAGGACAAACCCAATATACTGCTTATTTTAATTGACTCCTGGCGTGCCGACAGCTTTACGCCGGAAATTATGCCCAACCTGTACGCCGCCTACAAAAACGCCCCCGACGCTTTTTATTTTACCGATCATTTGGCCGGCGGCAACGCCACGGAGGCGGGGGTGTTTTCGCTTTTTTATTCTATGCCCTATTCTTATTGGGACAGCGTAACCGGCGCCAAAGTGCGTCCCGTGCTTATGCAAAAACTGGCCGAGCTGGGCTATCAGTTTGGCATTTATGCCAGCTCCCGCCTAAACAGCCCCGCTTTTAACCGCAATGTGTTTTCCGGCATAGACAACCTGCGCATTTCGTCCGACGGGGAAGCCAAATGGGAACGCGATGAGGACGCCCAGCAGGACTTTTTGGCCTTTTTAAATACGCGCAATTCCAAGGAACCGTTTTTCGGTTTCCTGTTTTACGATTCGGCCCACGGGCAGGAATTCCCGCCCGACTACAAAGCCCCTTTTACGCCCTACGGGGACATTATGAACTACCTGCTTCTTACCAAAAACACGGACCCTACGCCGTATATGAACCGATATAAAAACTCGGTACATTTTATAGACTCTTTGCTCGGGCAGCTTTTTAAAGAGTTGCAACAGCGCGGTTTGGACAAAGACACCATTATCATTATCACCGGCGACCACGGGCAGGAAGTCAACGATACCCGCAACAATTTTTGGGGGCACAACAGCAACTTTGCCAAATACCAAACACACGTGCCGCTTTTGGTGTGGTGGCCGGGGATGCAGGGGGGGCAGAAGGACTATCGCACTTCCCACTATGACATTGTGCCTGCGCTTTTAATGCACGCGCTGGCCTGCAGCAACCCCGCGGCGGACTACAGTTCCGGCTATGATTTGTTTGACCCGACGCCCCGCCCCTGGACGCTGATTTTAAGCTATACCAACAAAGCCATACGGGAAGGGAACAAAATTTCCGTATTAAACAACTATGGCGCAATGACAAACTATGACGAAGATTTTGTCCCTTCAGACACGTCCGTCAGTCCCAAAGCGCTGGGGGAAAGTTTAAAAGAGTTCAGCCATTTTTATAAATAGTTTCTCTATGCGCACCGAACAAGTAAAAGCCTTTCTGGCCCAGCACCATTTGCAGGAGCGCTACCTGCATTTTGCCCAGTCCTCCGCCACGGTGGAGCTGGCGGCACAGGCCGTAGGCTGTGCGCCGCGCCACATTGTCAAAACGCTGGCGTTTAAAACCCGCCAAGGGCCGGTGGTAATTTGTCTGGCAGGCTCTGCCCGCATAGATAACCGCAAATTTAAGGCTCTCTTTCACGAAAAACCGTCCTTTCCGCACGGGACAGAAGTGGAGCAGCTGACCGGTCATCCGGCAGGCGGCGTGTGCCCGTTTGCGCTTAACGAAGGCGTCAAAGTCTATTTGGACGAAAGCGTCCGCCCGCTGGACGTAGTCTACCCCGCTGCCGGCGCGCCCGATAACGCCGTACGCCTTACCCCGCAGGAACTGCAGCAGCTTACGGCCGCCCCTTGGATAGACGTAAGCAAAACGGCATAAAGAAAACTAACCTTCTTTTGTTCCGTTAAAGTTATTTTTAAAGTGCTATAGTTTATACAAAGAGGAGGAAATAAATGAAATATTTAACAAATGCTTTTGCCAAGTACTTTGTTTTTCAAGGACGGGCCAACCGCGCCCAGTTCTGGTTTTTTATGTTATGGGCCTGGGTTATTACGGGCCTGGTAACGGCTTTAACCGGCGGCAAAGGGGCCGACGGGAGTGTGTCTTTTTTGGCGTGGCTGACGGGGGCGGTGTTTTTCTTTCCTTCGTGGGCCATCACCGTGCGCCGCCTGCACGACACAAACCGCAGCGGCTGGTGGATTTTGATTAACTTTGTGCCGCTTATCGGCCAAATTTGGCTTTTTATTCTGCTTATTTTGGGCGGCACTTTGGGGCCCAATCGGTTTGGCCAAAAACCTTTTTGATAAACATTTTCCATAAAATGCTATAGTATGTGTGTTATTATTTTTAACTCAAGGAGAAAAAAATGAACGCTTTTAAGACCTACTATTGGGACGTTTTAAAAAGCAACTATTTTAACTTTGAAGGCCGTGCCACCCGTAAACAATTCTGGATGTTCTTCCTGTTCAATGCAATTATAATACTGATACTGAAGTCCTTGGCTTTTATCAGCAGCAGATTTTTCGGTCTTTTAGACCCGCTGTATAATTTGGCGATTCTGCTGCCGTTTTTGTCTATCAGCGCCCGCCGTTTACACGACACCAATCGCAGCGGCTGGTGGCAGCTGCTTAACTTTCTGCCGTTTATCGGGACGCTGATTCTGCTTATTCTGCTTGTTATGCCTACTCAGCCGGCCCCTAACCGCTTTGACAAATAAGCTTTTGTCTTGCCAAACGCCCGCTGACTACCGGCGGGCGTTTTTGCGCTTGCGGCGCGTAAGCAAATGCTAAATTGCTACAATATTTTTATGAAAACCTTATTACGCGTTTTTCTCGTTCTTATTTGTGCCGCTTTGCTTTACAGCAGTGCAATGTACGGTTATGTATGGCTGCAAATGAGACCGATAACACCACTGACGGCTCCGTCTGCGGTGGCTTCTTTGTCCAGCCGGCCGCAAGTGCATATGGTGCACGCCGTCAACAGCGTTGCAAGAGCCCGTGCCAAAGACGCCCGCTACAACGGCTTTGAGGTGGACTTAAACCGCGTCAACGGCCAACTGCGGGTAGCGCACGACGAAAGCGAATTTAAAAATGCGGTTAGTTTATGCGACATTTTTTCCGCCGTTAAAGACCCGTCCCAAAAAACCTGGTGGATTGACCTAAAGACGCATTTAACCCAAGCAGATATAGACCGCCTGAAAAAAGCGGTCCAACACTTCAGTATCAATCCCCGCCGTATGCTTTTTGAAACAACCGCCGGCGAAACACCCCTCTTGCTAAAGCAAAACGGTTTTCCTGTTTTGCTTTCCGTCATAGACGGTTTCAACGAAGACGGCGGCAATGCCGAAAAACGCGCCCGCCTCAACGCCGAAATGCAAGAACTGCTGCGCCAATATCAGCCCTTTGCCATTGCCGGCAGTTTGGGCAAATATCCTTATTTAAAAGCCTATTTTCCGCACTATAACAAGGCCATTTACAGCGCCACGACGGTGCGCCCCAGTTTAAAGAAAAAATTTTTAAAAGAGGCAATGTTTAAAGACCCTTCCGTACTCATCTTTATGCAGGATGAATATACGCACTTTCCTTTTTAACTTGCAGGAGAATTATGCCGACTACACACATTAACAGAGAGCAGGCTTTGTCCCTGCTGAAAAAATACAATCAGCAGCCTTTTCACCTGCTGCACGCTCTGACGGTGGAAGCCGTTATGCGTTGGTATGCCAACCAATTGGGCTACGCCGCAGAGGCCGATTACTGGGCCCTGTGCGGCTTGCTGCACGATATTGACTTTGAACAATACCCCGACCAGCACTGCAAAAAAGCCCCCGAACTTTTAAAAGAAATCGCCGCCGAGGACGAACTGATTCACAGCATATGCAGCCACGGCTACGGGTTGGTAAGCGATGTGGCGCCGCAGCACGAAATGGAAAAAGTGCTCTTTGCCTGCGACGAGCTGACTGGCCTTATCGGCGCGGCGGCGCGGATGCGTCCGTCCAAAAGCACCAAGGATATGGAACTGGCCAGTTTGAAAAAGAAATTTAAAGACAAGAAATTTGCCGCCGGCTGTTCGCGCGACGTAATCAAACAAGGGGCGCAAATGCTGGGTTGGGAGTTGGACAAACTGCTGGATATGACCCTGCAGGCTATGAAAGAAACCGAAGACCAAGTGGCCGCCCAAAACGCCGCGCTGTAAACAGGTTTTCTCTTTTACAGGCCGCTTTCCGGCGGACTTGTCGGGGGGCTGTGGCGGCCGAAAACAGGTTGTCGTTTTTTATTTCCGCCCCAAGCATTCCCTGCGCAAAGCAAAACCGCCCTTACAGGTCTGATGCAAAAAAGCCGCCTTAAGGCGGGTTTTTTTAAATACACCAAACTATAAATGCTTTTCCAGCGCGGCAAAAAACTCCGTAGCCTTTTGCTGAAAGAAATAGTCGCTCACGCCGTTGGTGTAAGCGGAAGGCAAGGTGTTTACTTCTATAATTTTGGCTCCGTGCTCTTTAGCCAAAAGCGGCAAACTGCAAGCCGGCATTACCTGCCCGGCCGTGCCCACCACCAGCATCACGTCGGCATTAGAGGCCAGCTCCACCGAGTTTTGATACGCCGCGGGGGGGATGCCTTCCCCGTAAAAAACAAAATCGGGTTTCAGCACGCCGCCGCAAAAACAGGTGGGGGGCAATGTGTCCAAATTGACGTCCGGCGTTTGATACGTTCGCCCGCATTCTATGCAGTGCATATGACGGATAGTGCCGTGGAACTCCTGCACGTTTTTACTGCCGGCTTTTTGATGCAGGCCGTCAATATTTTGCGTAATCACGCCGGCAAAACCGCCGCGGGCTTCCAGCGCGGCAATCACCTGATGGGCTTTGTTGGGCTGCGCTTCCTGCATACAGCTGAAAAAAATCTTTTTCATTTCTTCCCAACTGCGTTTGGGGTGAGCATAAAAAAAGTCCAGCTCAATAAATTTGGGATCATACTGATTCCACAAACCGCCTTGGCCCGTAAAGGGCGGGATGCCGCTTTCCACCGATATGCCGGCCCCCGTAAAGGCCACGCCGCGGCGGGCGTTTTTAATTAAATTTATCGCTTCGTTCATACCTGCTATAATATAAAATATCGGGGCTGAAATGGAGAATATCAAAATAAAAGAAATCATAGCCAAAGGCTACATTAACCCTTCCAAACTGCCGGGCACAGATTACGTGATTAATCCCTATGTGGGCTGCCCGCACCGCTGTATGTATTGCTATGCCGAGTTTATGAAGCGTTTTTCCAACCACGACGAGCCCTGGGGCACTTTTACCGACGTCAAAATACGCAGCACTTCATCCCGTCCGGTAGATTTGCGCGGCAAAAACGTATTTCTCAGTTCCGTTACCGACTGTTATAACCCGCTGGAAGAAAAATACGCCCTCACGCGCAAACTGCTGCAGCAGCTGCGCTACAGCGGCGCGGCGGTAACCATACTTACCAAATCGGCGCTGGTACTGCGCGATATGGACGTGCTTAAACAACTGCCCGACGTAACGGTAGGCTTTTCCATAAACACCACAGACGACGCTTTCCGCCAAGACACCGAACCGTTTGCCGCTTGCGTACCAGAACGGCTGAACGCTTTAAAAACCCTGCACGAAAACGGCATACGCACCTGGGTGCACGTTTCGCCCATTTTCCCGTATTTGTCGGACTGGAAGGCCGTACTGGAAGCCGCAGGCCCCTTTACGGACCGTTTTTCTTTTGAAAACCTCAAGCTGCGCGCCGCTTCCCTGCCGCGGGTATTGCTTTACATTAACCGCCGCCACCCGCAGTTGCTTAAAGCGTACGAGGACATTTATAAGCACGACGGCTCCGCCTTTTGGCGGGCCCTGCGCAAAGAAATTTTGGCCTACTGCAACCGCGGCCGTTTATCGGCGGAGGTGCAGTTTTCCGCCAAAGACCCCGCACAGGACTAGCCTCAAAAAAACCTTGCCCGGCGGCCGTCTAATTTATTACCCTTTGCTAAAGAAAGGGGGAAACTATGACCCGTGCCAAACACGCCGTTTACAATACGCTTCAATTTAATCACCGCAGTAAGCTCACTTACGTTATCAACAGTTTTATCATTTTGCTTATTTTGCTCAGCGTCCCCATAGACGTTATTGAAAGTCTCAACGACGCTTCCCCCGCGCTGAAACGCTGGATACTGCATACCGATTTGTTTATCAGTTTCGTCTTTGCGCTGGAATATGCCCTGCGCCTTATAACCTGCACGGCCGACCCGCGCTACAGCCGTCCCATTGCCGGACGCATTAAATATATGCTCACCCCGCTGATGATTATTGACCTTTTGGCCATATCGCCTTTTTTTATTTTGGGCGCGGGGTACCTGCGTATGCTGCGCGTTTTCCGCATTTTGATGCTGATGCGCTACACCAACGCCATTGAGCTGATGGACACGGTAATTTCCAAAAAGAAATCGGAACTGATGATTTGCGGCGCTTTTATTTTAATGCTGTGGGTGTGGAGCGCCTTTACCATTTACCGCGTGGAACACGTAGCCCAGCCGGAAGTGTTTAAAAATATGCTTGACGCGCTGTGGTGGTCGGCGGAGACGTTTACCACCCTAGGCTATGGCGACATTGTGCCCGTTACCTATTTCGGCAAAGCCATTGCCGTTTGCACGGTGGCGTTGGGGCTTATGCTTTTTGCCATCACTACGGCGGTGCTGACGGCTGGAATCGTGCAGGAAATACAACGCTTTGAAAAAAGCACCAAAAAACCGCCCGAGGTATAAGAACGCACGGGCGGTTTTATCGGGTTTAATTTGCCGTTTTGCCTTCTCCTTCCGGCGGTTCTTCCGGCGGGGCGGAAGGGTGGCGGTCCATACGAAAACTGATGTCTTTTATCTTTTTAAGGCAATTAATCATATAAATCGTACGTCCGTTTGCATACACTTTTTTTATACCGTGAAACTCCGTCTCAAACCCCGGGAAAAGATTGTCCAGCTCTTGGCTGGCTTGTAAAAAGGAAAGGATTTCGCCTCCTTGCTGCGGGAAGCGTTCCCCTGGCATAATTAACGGCACCCCGGGCGGATAAGGCAAAATCATAAACACGCTTACGCGCCCCGCCGCTTCCGCCAAAGGCACATATTCCGTTTTTCCTTCCACCAACCCGTAATAGGCCTTGTGCGGCAAAAGGGCCTGTTCGGGCAATGTGCTGTAAAGGGAAGAAACCGTTTTCATAATTTGTTTGCCTTTCAGAAAAGTATGCAGCCGTCGGCAAAGGTCTTTAAGGCCTTCCTGCTCGGGATAAAATTCCGGATATGCCTTCTGCAAAGCGGGGAACACCTCTTTTAAAGGCATATTTTCGTCATAGGCCGTTTTAAAAGAATGCAATGCTTCCAACAATTCGCGGCTGCGGTCCATACTTACCCCGGGCGCAAAAAGGAAAAGTAAATTATAAAAACCAATTTTTTCCGGAACGATATTTTTGCTTTCCAAAAATTTGCGCACCACCGCCGCGGGGATGCCTTCTTCTTCCATAGAGGCGTCCTCTCTGACCCCGGGGGTCAGAAGAGTTACCTTTAAAGGGTCAAGCAACAAATCGTCTTCCGGTTTTACCGGAGTGCCCGTCCATTTGGCATCCGGCTGCATTTTCCATTGCAGGGGATCTTTTTCCAAACGTTTGCGCGGCGGTTGCCACGGGGTAAACCACCAAGTGCCGTTTTTGCGATACCGCTCTCCTGCCAGACGCACCACGTGGCGAAAGCGTATGGCTTCATCCAGCGCTTTATTAATCAGTTCATAGCCGCGGTCTTTCATAATGCGCGCACTCACGTCCAGCGAAGCAAAAAGCGGATAAAAAGGAGAGGTGCTGGCGTGCATCAAATTGGCTTCCACCAAGCCCTGCGGATCCAATTCCTGTTTGCCGGTGCCTTGTTTAAAATGCAGCATAGACCCCTGGGAAAAAGCCAAAAGCATTTTATGCGTAGACTGCGTGGCAAAAACCGCCGGCATATGCACCCCGCGCTTTTTTTGAAAAGGGCTCATCGCGTATCGGCCGTCATAAAACGGATGAAACGCCGCATAGGCAAACCAAGCTTCGTCAAACAATAAAAAATGCGTTTGATCGGCCAGCAAAGCTTTTATCTTGTCGGCATTATAAATTACGCCGTCGTAAGTGGAATTGGTCAAAACCGCCAGCTGCACCTTGGCGGCTTTTTTATTGCGCACCCATTTGCTGGCCGTTATTTTGGCACGGACGGCTTCTTTGGTCATTTCCTCCATACCGATAGGCCCCAGCAGCCCGTATGAACTGGGTTTAGGGCGCAGATAAACGGGGATGGCCTCATTCATAATGATGGCGTGCATTACCGATTTATGGCAGTTTCGGTCCACCAATACCACGTCGTTGGGGGCTACGGTGGAAAAGAAAACAATTTTATTGGCCGTAGAGGTGCCGTTTAAAACAAAAAACGTCGTCTGCGCGCCAAACACTTCCGCGGCCTGACGTTCCGCTTCGCCGGCGGGGCCTTCGTGTTCCAGAATGGAACCTGTTTCCGCCACACTGCTGGAAAGGTCGGAAAGAAACAAATTGCGTCCGTAAAAATCATAAAAATCTCTGCCGGCCGCCGTGGCCTGCATCCCCCGTCCGCTGGCGTGCCCGGGCGTGCTCCAAAGAGCGGCCTTCTTTCGGGCGTATTTTTTAAGCGCCTTGTAAAAAGGGGGTAATTTTTCTTCTTCTTCCAATTTCATATGTTTATTATTTTATATAAAAACGAGGTATTTGCCGCAAAAAATTAAAAACTATAAAACCCGTTCCGTCATCTGCTCTCTTTTAGCGTGCTCTGGCATACGGGCCATACGGCCAAAGTCGGCCGGACAAAGGCAAAAGGTTTGCTTTCCACAGTAAGGTCCCCTTTGGGGCGGCCTTTTAGCGCTCTGACGTCCGTAACGGCGGCCGGCGCCGCCGCCTTTAACCCGCCGAGAGAATTGATTTATCCGGCAAAAACACATTTTGGGAACAAAAAACCCCGCTTTAAAAGCGGGGTTTTATCTGCCCACATAGCAGAGTTAAATGCTTACAAGCCCTCTGGCAAACACGTATATGGCTATCAGCGCACACAGCAAAAGCAAACACATTACAATACACTCGCCTTTGCTTTCAAACACGGCTTTGCCGTCGTTTTGCTGTTTGCGCGCCCAGACAAACACCGGTATGCCAAGCGCCAGAAAAATAACAGCCAAAAACAAATACTTCAGTCCGGCCGCGTACACCAGCCAAATGCCGTAGCCGGTGCCCACAATGGACGTAAACAGTGCCGCCGCGCGGCCTTTGGCCGAAACGCGGCTGTAGTCGCCGTCTTCCACCAGCTTCCACAAAAAGGCCGTGCTGAAAATATAGGCCGGCAGCACCATAACCCCTGTGATAGAAAGCATTGTGTTCCACGCATTGTTGGAAAAATACACCAGCAAAATAGCCAGCTGCATTAAAATGCTGGTCACCCACAGCGATACACACGGTGCGCCGTTTTTATTTTCCTTGGCAAACTGCTTGGGGAAAGTGCCGTTTTGCGCGGCCGCAGCCGGAATTTCGGCGCAAATCATCGTCCAGGCCAGCCAGCTGGAAAGCACGGCAATCAGCAAGCCGATATTCATTACCCACGCGCCCCAAGGGCCGACTACTTTTTCCAACACGCCGGCCGTGGAAGGGTTGGCAATGCTGGCCAGCTCCTGCTGCGTCAAAAACCCGAACGGCAGCAGCGAAAGCAGTGCGTAAATAACCAGGCACCCCACAAAGCCCAAAAACGTGGCTTGGCTGACGGCAGACTGGCTTTTGGCTTTGCTGGACATTACCACCGCCCCTTCTATGCCGATAAACGCCCACAGCGTTACCAGCATCGTACTTTTTAACTGCGCGCCCAAGCTGCCCAGCGTTTTGCCTCCTTCGGCCATTTTGCCCCAGAAGTTAAAGTCAAACTGATCCATTTTAAAACTGAAAAGCAGTATGACAATAAACAGAAACAACGGCACCAGTTTGCCAATGGTGCCGATGATGTTCATTACCGCGGCCTGACGCACCCCGCGCAGCACCACAAAGTTGAACACCCATATCAGCACCGATCCGCCCACAATGGACCACAGGTTGTTGCCGCCCTGGAAATACGGGGGGAAAAAATAATTCAGCGCGTCCATTGTAATGACCGCGTAGCCCACGTTTCCAAATATTTGGCACAGCCAATAGCCCCAGCCGATGGTAAAGCCTGCATAGGGGCCAAACCCTTCGCGGGCGTACATATAAATGCCGGCCGTCAGATCCGGCTTTACGCGCGAAAGGATGCTAAACGTATTGGCAATAAAATAAATGCCGATACCGGTAATCACCCAAGCCAGCAATACGGCCCCCGCACTGGCGGAAGCGGCCATATTTTGGGGGAGGGAAAATATCCCGCCCCCCACCATAGAACTGATTACAATGGCGGCCAGCCCGATAACCCCCAGTTTTTTGCCGGCCGAAGAAGCTTGTCCTTGTTTGTCTGCCATATTCGTTCCCCCGGGCAAAAGGTTAGTCCATCGGTTTAACCCCTTTGGCCACGGCCAAAGGCGCATATTTAAAGTTCAAGAAACCCATTACCGTCAGACAATAGGCAAAAGGTTTGGTGATGTTGATGTAGTTATGCCACATCTGAAATTCGCTGTGTTTTTCCACATCGCGTATTTCCAGCTCGTGTTTTAACGATTTGTTAAGCCACATTTCGCAATGGCCTTTGGCAATTTCGTCGTCAATCGGCGTGTCAAAATATTCCACATATTCCGCCGCCCAGCCGCCGACCAAATTGCCTTTTTTGTCTTTGCCCCAGCACACGCCCAAGCCGGTGGCAATGGCTTTATGGTCGCTGATATTGGCGCCGTTGCCGGCCATAATCACTTCCAGCACGGCCCCGTGTTTAAACTGGTCGGCCACCGCGTCCACCGGCACGATGTTTTGATACAGCTCTTTAGGCAAAACAGACGTGTAAGGAATGACGTTAAAGTTTTCAATCTTGGCTTGCAGCAAGGCTGAGTCATAGCAGAAGGTTTCAAACGGCTGCGGCGGAATGCCGTCTTCGGCCTGGCCCGCCCCGCCGGAAATAAACGCCAATGTGGGATATCTGGTACCTAATTCAATATGTTCCATAAACTTCCTCCTTTTTTAATCACAGCATAATCGTTGTTCGCAGGTCGGCTACCACCGTCCAGTCGCGCGCCTGGTTAAAAGCGGCGCGGGGGTAGAGCTGTACATCGGGCGTAATGGTCAGCATTTTGCCAATGCCCCACACCCATTGCAGTTCTATCACGCTTTCCTGCGTGCGCAGAAAAGAAGGATAGCCAAGCGCCTCTTTATCCGCCCGGTTATACGCCACACCCAAAGTAATGGCGTCTAAGGCATTGCGTTTTAAAGGGTTTAGCAAAGTCAACGCCGCGGCGTAGGAGTTTTTAATCGGCCCGACATTGCCGTCTGCCCCGTTTACGCGCACAGAAAATACCCAGTCCGGCCCCAAATTCTGGCTTATGTTTACAGACCAGCCGCGGGCGATGCCGGGCTGCTCGGTTACTGAAGGTTGATAGTAATACAAAAACGAATAAGAACCGCTGCCAAGGCCCTTTATGGTGGGCGCATAGGACAGCGAGCCAAACCACGTGTAATACCCGCCAAAAGCCGTATTTAAGGAAATGGTCTGCCCGTCTATATTACTGGCGTCCTGCCAACCGGCGGCCAGCGTCCAGGCCCCTTTAGCCGCTTGGGCATAACCGCCAAAGCTGGCAATGGGATAAACTGATGTGCCGTTTTGCGACAGCGAATAGTTAAACAATGCAGTCTGTTGGTTAGCCAAATAGTTGGTGCCGTCAAAGTTATAGAGGGGGAACTGGCCGATTGTTAAAGAGAGCCAGTCTATTTTGCCCGGCAGGGTGTGCGTGTAGGAAAATTGGGAAAAAATTTCCTGATTGGCGGTATAATCGTTCTGCGCAGCAAGCAGCCCCAAGCGGTTTTGCAGGGTAGTGCCTTCTATGCCCCAGTAGTGCATATACGTATAGTTAAAGGCAATTTGGCCGGAGCCGAAACGGGTATCGGTAAACAGATCCCACGTGGCATACGGATAGTAATAACCTTGTATGGACGTTTGCTTTCCGTTAGGCGCCCCGCGCTGCAGCAAATAACTGACGTCCGCGCCGATTTGCAAGCCCGTACGTTTGGACAAATCATCCTTCCAGTTTAAATAGTCCGCCCCGAATGCAGTCAGCGGGTCCTGTCGCAGCATATGCTGGCGCTGCAGCAAACGCTGGTGTTTAACAGCCGTGTGGGATACGCCGCTTTGTGCCCACAAGGTTCCGCAGGCAAAAAAAACGGCCCCAAGAACAAAAAATATTCTTTTTTTCATCATTCCCCCGAATGGTTTGATTTTTATTCAAGCTAATATTTGCGCCGTAAAACCGGCAAGGCAGAAAAAGGGTTATTTGGGCTAACCGGTATTTCCTCCGACGAAAGAAAGGGGGGAAAATAACCCTTTTTTCAGGCAGACAAAAAACGGCTCCTTTTTACGCTGCAAAAAAAAATACAAACAAAAAACCGGCCTTTTAAAGACCGGTTTTCTTTTAAAACAAAAGAGACTCAGGCAAACAGGCCGCCCGTATCTTCCGGCGCGGTCAGCGGCGCCGCTTCGGCAGGTTTGGGTAAGGCTTTGCCGCGTTTTTTGGCGCCGTCGTAGTCATAATGCATACGCTTTAACAGACGGGCATTTTCTTTGGTGACGGGGACTTCGTAAACGTCCACGATGCGCTGGGCAGTGGGCAGCAGGGCGCCTTTGTTGCCGTCAATGTGCCCGCGGGCCGTTTTAACGGCGTCAAAAGCGTTGGCAACGGCATTTTCCGCCTTGGCAAAGTTCACCAAAAAATCGTTAAACTTTTCCATCAGTTTTAAAATGTCTTCTTTCAAATCGTCCATATACTCGTGCTGTTTATCTATGTCCCACAATTTAGCCACCATTTTAAGCGTGCTCATCAGCGACGTAGCCGACACCAGCGCAATGTTGTTTGCCCAAGCCTCGTTTAAAATATCGGGCGCGTGGCTGACAGCGGCCAGCAGGGCGCTTTCGGGATAGACAAACATCAGCGTATAATCGGGCTGGACTTTTTCACCCTGTTCCTGAAATTTTTTGTAATACTTTTTGGAAGAAAGATCGCGGATGGTGCGTTTAACGTCTTTTACGTGTGCGTCCAGCAGTTCCTCTTTTTTCTTCGGGTCCTGCTCGTTGTAATAATCTACATAATGGTTGAAAATGGTTTTGGAGTCCACCACTATCCAGCGGTCGGCCGGCAGGGCAATTTGCACGTCCACGCGTTTGCCTTCTTCAGACACCTGTTCAAAATAGTCCAGCCCTTCTTTCATTCCGGCGCTGTCTAAAATATGTTTGAGGGCTTCTTCGCCCCAGCTGCCGCGCACAATGGCCTCGCCTTTAATGGCGTGGGCTAAATTTAAAGCGCTTTGGTCTATCTTCTCGGTGGACTTGATAACGTCGGAGAGGCCTTTTTCCAAACGGGCCTGCTTTTCAGATGTAAGACGTTCCATATCGTTCACTTTTTTGACAAAGCTTTCCAGCTGCAAAGCAAGCGGACGGAGCACTTCCGTATTTTTGCTTTCCAACCCCTTGCTTTTTTCCTCCAAAATTTTAGAGGCCAAATCGGCAAATTGCGCTTTATAGGTGGCGGCAATTTCGCCAAAGTTTTTTTCCACCAAGGCCCGCTGTTTTTCTAAGGAAACGGCCTGTTCTTCCAAGCGGGCATTGGCCGCGGCCAGCACGGTGTTTTCTTCCCGCAGGGCGGAGGCGGCCTGTTCTTGCTTAAGCAGGCGTGCATTTTCATTTTCTAAGGCTTGCAGGCGGGGTTTTTGAAAGAAATAAAAACCCGCCGCCCCGCATACAAGACCAACTAAAACAGCGACTACAATGTATAAAACGGTCATAGCAACTCCTCTTTTTTCCTAATGATAACAATTTTAGACACGCCCTCCAAACGCTCCTGCCGTAAGGCCAAAAAACAGCGAACATTTTAAAGCGCATCGGCAGCGTTGTGTTAGCACGTTATCCGGGGCCCGCACCGCAAACAGCCTGCAAAAATGCTGCCTTATGCCGTTTAGTCTCTGTTTGCTTTGCACAAAGTTTACGGCACTGGTTTTGCAATTTTACTTGCATTAAAAGCAAAAAGTTTTTATACAATATATTTATCTTAAATAAAGGGGAAAAAAATGAAAAAACTGTTGTCTCTTTCCGTACTCTGCACGCTGGCTTTTTTTGCCGGCTGCGCCACCACGGGCACGACCTCTCCGTCTGCGGCCAATACGCCTATGACGCTGGATGAAGCCTTGCAAAAATCGGCCGAGACGCGCCAAAAACTTTTAGACGCCAAACAGGCCTATGAAAATGCAAAAGCCGCCTCTGAAGCCAGCCAGGAAAACGATACCAGCTTTTCCACGGAATTGGTTAAACAGCAGGTAAAAAGCAAAATTGACGAATCTAAAGAAAAAATTCAAGCTGAAAAAGAAGCCTGGCAGGATGTCTTCGGCAATTAATTCATCTGCTTTGCAAAAACCCGCCTGTACTGGCGGGTTTTTTTATCCAAATTCAGCACTGCAAAATAAAAGACGTCGGCCCCGTAGGGCGGTTTTAAACAACAAAACCATCTACCGGTCTATAGTTTAGTGCAAGCTGCCAAAACAACGGCGACAGGAAATCTTTCTACCACCCAAAACCGCGGCCGCGATATTGATTCAAGGCAAGCGGCGGCCGATGGAACGTCTGCACGCAACGCAGAAAGCGTCAACTCATATTAACACTGTTTTTAATTAGGCAAACACAAAAGTTGACCCGCAAAAGTTCCCAATTCCGCCGTTTGGGCAAATAATATAAAAAAAGCCCAAAAATAAAAACCCCGCCTAAAAGCTGGCGGGGTAAAAAGCAAACACTGTTTATTTTTCTTCCGGAGCCGGCGGGGGCGGCAGCGGAGCACCGTCGGGGCCTTCCATTTCCGGAGCCGGCGGAGGCGGCAGCGGAGCACCGTCAGGACCAGCGACCGGGCCTACCGGCGGAAAAGGGCCTTTGGGCATACGGCCGGCACCGCGCAGAGCTTCTGCCAAATCGCCGTCTTCGGCAATGACCCTGTCGGTCATTTTATTGACCCACGCTTCTTTAGCGGCCGGTTCTTCTTCTTTAGCCAAGCCTTCTTTCATACGGGCCAGACGCTGTTCAAATTCCTGCAGTTTTTCGGCGCGGAAAGAAATTTGTTCCTGACGCACCTGTTCCAGCACTTCGCCGATATCTTCGCGCAAAGAAGCCTGTTTTTTGCTGCCCTCTTTGGCTTTTTTATAATCTTTTACCAGTTTTTCCAATTTTTCTTCATTGGCTCTGGCTTGGGCCTTGCGGGCTTTGCGTTTGGCTTTTTCTTCTTCGCGTTTAGCTCTGAACTCGGCTTTGGCTTGCGGCTTCAAAGCGGGGGCCTTTTTTACCCGCATTTCGGCGCGGGGGCCTTTGGGTTTAGCGGGGCAATTGTCGCCTTCGCATTTCGGCGCGGCAAAAACCGGAGCGCAAAACGCCAGCAACGTTGCCAGAACGAACAGTCTTTTCATATATCCTCCTTTAGAACTCCTCTTCAAATGCTTCAAAATCTGAAACAAAGCTATTATATTCTTCATCGGCTTCGGCAGAAATAGAGGCCATAAAACTCACTCCGTCGTCACTGAAAGCAGACGCAGATGGCCCCATCCGCCAAAACAAACCGCCTACACCCAGCAGCAGCACCAATGCCAAAGCAGGCGCAAACAGCCACGTCCAACGTCGGGCAGGGCGGGCCTGTGCCAGCACTTGCTCGGCCAGTTGCTGCGGGGCAGCGGGGGGAACTAATGCCGCCTGCATTTGCTGCAGAAAGGCCATTTCCCGCTGACAATCTTTGCAATGCAGCAAATGTTGCTTAAACGCGGCGGCCTGCTGCGGCTCCATTTCGCCGTAAAAATACAGCGCTAGATTTTCACATTCTTTATTCATATTACGCCTCGTCTTTTAACATTTTTTGCATTTTTTGTATGCCGCGGTGGTGGTCTGCCAGCACCGTGCCTAACGGCCGGTTAAGCAATTGCGCCGCCTCGCGGAACGTCATATACTGCTTTAAATAAATAATTTCCCGTTGAGAGGGGGGCAAACGCAAAGACGCCTGCTGTATACGCCGCCCCAACTCCGCCTGTTCCAGTTTTTCCAACGGGGAAGGGTCGTCTCCCTGCACTTCATCGTGCAAATAGGGGTTGCCTTCTTCGTCGGTATCATCTAAGGAACACACGCCGTCTTTATCCCTAAAATAATTAAACACACGGTTGCGCGCGGCGGTAAAGAGATAACTTTTTAATTTGCCTTCACTGCGGTATTGGGCAATACGGCGGTAAAAATTTAAAAACACTTCCTGAAAAATGTCTCCCGCCGCTCCTTCGTCGCGCACCATTACCAAAATATACTGATACAGCGTGTTTTTATACCGGTATACCAACTCGTTAAAACATTGTTCGTCCCCGTTTTGGAAACCGGCTATCAATTCATCGTCACTCAATGCCTGCATACCGTCCCCGCTCCTATGTAACCCTGAAACGACTGTTTTTATTGCAAAAATTTATTTTGCCGCAGCCCGCCAGCCGCACAGACAAAATACGGGCACAGCGCTTGCCGTTACACAGACAAACCGCCGCACCCGAACGAATTTACTCGTAACGCAAAGCGTCAATAGGCGTTAATTTAGAGGCTTTATAAGCCGGATAGTATCCGAAGAAAATACCCGTCGCGGCGGAAAAGCCGAACGATACAAAAATAGCCGTAATGTTAAGCGTGGCAGGAATGGTGGTACTGTTGGCAGCCACTATCAGCGTGGCGGCTATACCCAAGGCCACCCCTATCAGCCCGCCGATGCAGGAAAGCGTTACTGCTTCCACCAAAAACTGCAGGCGGATATCGGCGCTGGTGGCACCGATGGCCATACGAATGCCGATTTCGCGCGTGCGCTCCGTTACCGACACCAGCATAATGTTCATTACCCCGATGCCGCCCACCAGCAAAGATACCGCACCGATTACCCCCAGCAAAATGCCCATCGTTTTGCCGGCGCTTTTGGCTTCTTCCACAAAGGAGGCAAAATCGTCTATCTGGAAGTCGTCGGGTTTAAGCGGATGAATTTTGTGCGTATTGCGCACGGCATTGGCAATGGCTTCTTTGGTTTCTTCTATTTGGTTAAAATCTTTTACGCGTATAATCACGCGGTCCAAAGCGCGGCGGTCGGACTTAGACCAACCGGCATTCATTTTTACTTTGCCGGTAGTATAGGGAATTAAAGCCCCTTCGTCCATATCAAAGCCAAAGCCTCCCTGTCCGTTTTTCTTCATTACGCCGATAACCTGAAAAGGAATATCTTCAAAAATGACCGTTTTGCCCACGGCGTCCACATCGTTAAAAATGGTTTGCGCCGCTGTGGCGCCCAAAACGGCCACTTGGGCATAGTCGGAAACTTCTTTTTCGGTAAATTCCCGTCCGGAGTCCAATTCCCAGTCGTAGGTTTTAAAAATATCCGTATCGGTAGCCAGCACGTCCACCGATGTGGAAGTATACCCGTATTGCACCGTAAAGCCGGAGCTGATATACGGCGCGGCCGCTTCCACGCCCGAAAGACGGCGTATGGCGCGCACGTCGTCCATAGTTACCTCTTTGGGGGAAGAAATGCTTTCGTCCAAATCCCACGGCTGACGCAAAAAAAGCACATTGGTGCCAAAGCGGGAAAAACGCTCCGTCATTTCCTGCTGGGTGCCCGAGCCGACAGCCAGCATCGTAATCACCGCCGCCACGCCGATCACAATGCCCAAACTGGTCAGTGCCGAGCGCATTTTGTTGGCAAAAATGGCTTTGACCGAAATGCGAAAAACGGAAAACAATGTATCCATCATTTTTTCACCTCGTCACTCACTTTTTGGCCGTCCCGAAAGGTAATCAGGCGGCCGGCATATTCGGCAATGTCTGGCTCGTGGGTAATCAAAATAATGGTTTTGCCCATTTCTTTATTCAGCTTGGTAAAAAGGTCCATTACTTCAATACTCATTTTCGTGTCCAAATTGCCGGTCGGCTCGTCGGCAAAAATGATGGGTGCGTCGCACACCAAACTGCGGGCAATAGCCACACGCTGCTGCTGCCCGCCGGAAAGCTGGTTGGGCATATGAAAGGCACGTTTTTCAAGGCCTACCGCTTTTAAAGCGGCCAAGGCTTTTTCGCGCCGCAGGTGAGACGGGGTATGATTGTACACCATAGGCAGTTCTACATTTTCCACCGCCGTCGTGCGGCTGATGAGGTTAAACCCCTGGAACACAAAGCCGATTTTGCGGTTGCGCACGCCCGCCAGTTTGGAAAGGTCGGTTGCCGTAACGTCAATGCCGTCCAAAATATACTTGCCTTTGGTGGGTTTGTCCAAACAACCCAAAATATTCATAAATGTGGACTTGCCGCTTCCGGACGGGCCCATTACGGCCACAAATTCCCCGCGCTCTATGGACACGCTGACCCCCTGCAAAGCGTGCACTTCCACGTCGCCCACCACATAGGTTTTGTAGAGGTTGGTGGTTTCAATCAGGCTCATACTTATCTTCTCCGGCCCGGGCCGCGGGGGCGCATATTGTTAATTACAGAAGAAATCTGCCCTCTTTCGGCAATGACCACTTTGTCGCCTTCTTTCAAATCACCTTGGGTAATTTCCGTCACTTTTTCGGCAATGATGCCAATGGTTACGTCCACACGGTGGGGCTGCTCGGCCCCGTCGGGCAGCACCCAAACGCCGGTTTTGTCATACTTGGTGGTGTTAAAAGAGGGAGCAAAACGCAACGCTTCGTTGGGCACCAGCAAAACGCCCTGTTTGTCGGTGGTTTTGATGGTAATGGTGGCCGTCATACCGGGCATAAATTTGCCTTCGGTATTGTCCACGTCTATCACCACGGTGTAGGTGGTGGAAGAACTGCTGGAAGATGACGCGCTGCTGGACGAAGAAGACGAGGTATAATTGGTGCGCACCTGACGAACCGTACCGGCGAATTTTTCGTCGGGGTAGCCGTCCAGGGTAAATTCGGCCGTTTGGCCTTCTTTAATTTTGACTACATCGGCTTCGGACACTTTGGCCTCAATTTGCATTTGGGTCAAATCTTCGGCCACGGTAAACATTTCCGGCGTGGAATAACCGGCCGTAAGGGACTGGCCTTCGCTTACTTTTTTGGTCAGCACCATCCCGTCCACGGGGGAAACAATGCGCGTATTGTCCAAGTCCTTCTTGGCGCTGTCCAAGCTGGCCTGCGCCTGAATAACGCGGGACTCGGCCGAATTTAACGCACTTTTGGCGTTTACAAACTCCAGCTCATACTGTTCCAAATCGGTTTTGGCCACATACTCTTTGTCATACAAAGACTGGTAGCGTTTCAAGTTTACCTGCGCCAAATTATACGTCATTTTGGCCGATTCCAATTCCTCTTTGGCAGAAGAAAGGCTGGCTACTGCCTGGTCATAGTTGGCCTGAATTTGCGTGGGGTCAATAACGGCCATCAAATCGCCTTTTTTGACGGGGGTATTATAGTCCACATAAATAGCCAAAATTTCACCCGACACCAAGGCACCCACTTCGGTCGTGTTGACGGGGGCTATCGGGCCGGAAGCTTCCACCAAGTCCACAATGTCGCCTTTTTTGACGGGCACCGTGGTGAAAAGCGGCGCTTCGGCAGGTTTAAAAAACATTTTCCAGACCAAAAAGCCCAGCACGCACAAAAGTGCCAGCAAAATAATTTTTTTAAATAAAGACAAGTTTTTTATCCAGTTCCATAAACCGGAAAATATATTTTTCGTTTTTTTCATATCTATCTCGTCCCCATAGCTTTTTTAAGTTCGGCCAGCGCTACGGCGTAATCATAGCGGGCGGTGAGCAAACTCAGTTCGGAATCGGTATAGGCTACCTCGGCGTCTTTTAAAGCAATAATGTCGCCGATTCCCTCGTTATAGCGGCCGCGGGCCAAGTCCAAATTCTCTTTGGCTTTTTCCACGGTGGAGGCCGCCACGGGGATGCTTTCCGCCGCTTCGTTAAGCGAAATAAACGCGTTTTGCACTTCCATAAATACATTATTGGAAAGGCTGCGGTCGCTGTTTTGGGCAGAAGCAAGGTCTATGCGCGCCTGCTTGACGCCGTTATAAACGTTAAACGCGCTGAAAATGGGTATTTCCACCCCGGCATAAAGGCGGGTTTGGTCATTGTCCAGACGGAACTCGTCGCCGCTTTTGCTAAAAGACGCCCCCAACGTAAACGTCGGCCAATAGGCGGCTTTGGCCTGATTTAATTTAATTTCGCTGATTTGCAGCCCCACCTTGGAGGAATGCACATCCGGCCGGTTGGCATAGGCTTGCGTCAGCGCTTCGTCAAAGGTCATCGTAAAGGGCTCGGCTTCAATGGTATCGTCCAAAATAAGCGGTTTTTCCCGCGTGACGCCCATTACGTTGGCCAAATTGGAAGTTTGCGTTTTGACTAAGTTTTTGGCGCGGATAAGACTTAAAATTTCGTTATTGAGGTTTACTTCCGCTGTCGTTACGTCCACTTTGGGGCGCAAGCCTTCGTCAAAAAAGGCTTTGGTGCGGTCGTATTGTTCCTGATACAAATCGCGCGACTGCGTGCGGATAGCCACCGCGCGCTGGGCCGAAAGCAAAGCATAATAGGCGCTTTTTACGTCTGCAATGACCGTGTTTTCCACGTCGCACAAACTCATTTGCGCGCGCTGCAGTTCAAGGCGCTGGGTTTTAATGTTGCGTATTAAATCGGTAATGCCGGAAATGGAAAAATCGGCATTGACAGATTCCGCATCCGTTCCGTGGTCTGCACGGGGGGCGGGGGGAATTTTGGAGTTGGTATATTCCTGCTGGGCCGAAACGGATACCGTAGGCCAAAACACGTTTTTGGCATTGCTTAAAGACACCGCGGCCGATTCCACCGCCAAACGCGCACTGACCACGCTGGGGCTGTTGGCAAGGGCAATGCGCACGCAATCGTCTATGGTCAGTTTTTCATCCAAAGAAGGCAACGGCTCATTGGGGTCTGGCAGGCTGTTCAACGCGGCGGCAGCCTCTGCCTGCGCTTGCGCAGCCAGAGGGGAAAGTTCTGTATTTTGCACGGAGGCATTTTCCGCAGGGGCGGCTACGACGGAAGAAAGCGGCTGCGCAGGCGCCGTTGCGTCCGTCGGGGCTTGTGCCGAAGCGGCTTGCGCTGCATTCCCTTCCGGCGCTGCCGGCTGCGGCAGTTGCGCCCGCACACAAGGCGCCGTCCCTATCAAGACGGCAAATAAAATAAAAAGAATTTGTTTCATCATTATAATTATATAAATAAACGCAAATCAGGCACGCCCTTTTTTGCAGACGCACCCAAGTAATATAACACCAAAAAAAGATAATTATTGCACCACAAAAAAGCGTTTCCCCAAGGCTTTTTGATTATATATAATAAAAATATGTGGAAACCGGTTGTTTTGCTAGTACTGTCTAATCTGTTTATGACGGTGGCCTGGTACGGACATCTTAAATTTAAAAGTACCGCTTTGTGGGCCGTCATTTTGGTTAGCTGGGGCATTGCATTTTTTGAATATTGCCTGCAAGTTCCGGCCAACCGTATCGGCAGCGGTTATTTTACCGTTACCCAGTTAAAAGTAATGCAAGAAGTGATTACGTTGTTGGTGTTCACGGTATTTTCTATTTTTTATTTTCACGAAAATTTCCGTTGGAATCACTTTGCCGCTTTTTGTTTGCTTGTCGGAGCCGTATTTTTAACCTTTAAAGAATGGTAGAGGACGCCTATGAAAAACAAACACAAGCTGTTTACGCAAATTGCCGAACTGGTGGCCCAGCAGTCCACCTGCTGCCGTATGCAGGTTGGCGCGGTGCTGATTAAAGACAGCCGCGTCATCAGCATTGGTTTTAACGGCACGCCCACCGGTCAGGAGCACTGCGAAGACCACTTTGCTGACCTCTACAAAACCGCTTTTAAAGACCAATACCCTACCTATGCGGATTTCCGCTCCAGCCGCACGTTTTACGACTTGCACGGCAAATGGTCCGTGGAAAACGAACTGCACGCCGAGCAAAACGCCATTCTGTTTGCGGCCAAAAACGGCATTGCCACCGCAGGCAGCACCTTGTACGTAACCTATTCGCCGTGCGTACATTGCGCCAAAGTAATTGTAACGGCGGGAATATCGCGCGTGTTCTTTAAAAACTTATACGACCGCAGTCAGGACGGCATCGTATTTTTAGAGAAAAACGGCATAGAATGCCGCCAGCTGAGTGAAGCCGAACTGGCCTGATTTACCCATAAAAAACCCCGCGCCAAAAGCGCGGGGTTTTTCTGTTAAATAATACTTGCTTTTTGCAAAGAGTCCATCACTTCATCACTTAGCGAGGCCATTAAATCAGGCTCGTTGCAAACACAGCAGGCCGCACGGTTAGCTTCTTCATTTATGGTTTGCAAATCGGCCCCGTTAATAAGCCCCAGACATAGCACCGCACAAAACACCTCGGCGCAGCCGGCCGGATTGGGGCCCTGGTCGGCATAAAAACCGCCGCATTCGTACACGTGCTGGCGGTCAAAAAGCAAGCTGCCGTCTTCGCCGCGGGTAATTGCCACACAGCGCAATAACGGATACTGTGCAAACAAGCGTTTTACGGTGTCTTCCACACCCATTTCTTCCTTGCCCAGCCACCGCGCCAAAACGGGTATTTCCCGCTGATTTATTTTTGCCGCCGTAGCACGGGAAAAAGACTCGTGCAAAATTTCCGTATTATAATAGGGACTTTTTAAATGCAAATCTAACACGCGCACCGCTTGGGGGGAGGTTTTATCCAAAAAAGACCAAATAGTCCGGCGGGACTCCTCCGCGCGCTGCGCCAACGTGCCAAAAATAACACCGTTTACGCGGCGGGCCAAGTCTTCCAACGCGGGCGTCATTTGCAGATGATCCCAGGCAACGTCCTCGGTAAAATGATAGGTAAGGCGGCCCGTTTCGTCAAAATGTATATGTGCTTCCCCCGTAAAAGAATGCGGCATTTGCGTCATATAGTCCAACGGCAAATGTCTGGCGGCAAGCTCTCTTTTCATACGGTTGCCGTGCTCGTCTTGGCCAAAGGCGGACACCAAATAGCATTTGGCGCCCATCTCGGTGCAATACCAAGCTTCCGCCGCCGGAGCACCGCCCAAGCGGACGCCGGTGGCCATCAAATCAAGCAATACTTCTCCTATTACCGCGATTTCGGTCATATCATTATTCCTTATTATTACAATACAATATTTTCTTTCGGCCCGACAACGAGCAAAAAACGTTTATTTTCAAAATGCCGGCTTTTTTAATATAATAATGTATATGGAAAACAATCAAGAATCTTTGTCTCTATACGTTTCTAAACTCATCGACGTTTGCAAAGCCCACAAAAAAGCCTTGCTGACGACGGTTATTGTAATCGTTGTATTGGCAGGCGGCTTAGGGCTGTATGCGTCCCACAAGGAAAAGACCTTGCAAAACTCTTGGGCGCTTTTTTACAATGCACAGCTGGCTTTGCTGACCCAGGGGGAACAGCAAGCTATAGAAGCCATTGACCAACTGGAAGCGGCCTACCCCAATACCAATGCCGCCTATTATGCACGCCTGATGCAGGCCGATTTGCTTTTTACCGAAGAAAATTATGCCCAAGCGGCCGACATCTATAAAGAACTGATGCAGGCCAAAAACCCGCACGTGCGTATGATTGCAGCCGTTTCTTTGGGGGGCGCCCAGCAAGCCGTAAAAGATTATGCTTCTTCCATTGAGACGATGCAAAATTTCATTGCACAAAACCCTACCAGTTTTGCCCTGCCGCAAGCCTACTTTACCTTGGCGTTAAGCCAGGAACTTTCCGGCAATAAAGACGCGGCCCTGCAAACCTACAAAAAACTGTTGGAAGACTACACCAAAACCTACTATGGTGTGTTTGCCAAAGACAAAATCAATCTGCTTAGCAAATAAACAAACTCCCTTTCCATTTACTGCTTTGGAAAGGGAGTTTTTGTTTTAACTAAACTACGAAAGGAACTACTATGCAAAAAACAATAAAGACGTTAGCCGTACTTTTGTTGCCTTTACTGTTCTGCGCCGACGTACAGGCCGCGGGATTTGCGCTCTATGAATTCAGCGCCAGAACCACCGCTATGGGCGGCGCCACAATGGCCAACAAGGCAGAACCTGCCTCTTTGGCCGTTAACCCGGCTTTGATTACCGAGCTGGAAGGCACACAGGCCCAAATCGGTTTGACGATGGTTTCGGCCGATGCGACCACCACGGTGGCCGGTCAGTCCCGCTCGCTTAAACACGATATGTGGTATTTGCCCAATTTCTTTATCACCCAAAAATGGAGCGACCAAGTGTCCGTGGGGTTGGGCGGTTTTTCCCGCTATGGTTTGGGCGGCGAATATAAAGACCCCGTAGAAACCTGGTTGGGCAGCAATTTAGCCTATAAAGTAAAATTGGAAACCTTCTCTTTCACGCCGACAGTGGCCGTCAAAGCCAGCGAAGAACTCTCTATTGCTATGGGCTTGGAAGCGATGGTCATCGGTTTTTCGCAAAATTCCTTTTTTAATCTTCCTGTACCGGGAACGGATAAAGGCAATTATGAAGTCAGCGGTTCCGGCGTAAGCTGGGGGGGCAATTTCTCGTTGATTTACAAACCGCTGTGGGCCGAAAAATGGGCCTTTGGTGCGATGTACCGCTCTAAAGTAAAACAAAACTTAAACGGCCGCATTGACGCGGGCAATTTGAATATTACCCCGATTAATATTCACAGCGGCGACGCCGAAGGCGCCATCACCCTGCCCGACAGCATTTCCGCCGGTGTGTCTTTCCGCCCGACGGACAAATGGGTATTGGAAGCCGGCATCGTAGGCACCTTCTGGAGTGCGTACGACCAAATTCTTATCCAATACGCCGACAACAGCACCAACCCCTTTGTGTTTAACAATAAAAAATACAAAGACGTATATCGCTTAAACTTCGGCACGGAATATCAACTCAACAAAAACTGGGCGCTGCGCGCCGGTTATGTGTTTGATAAATCGCCGATTAACAAACACGAAATGGATACCCTGGTGCCGGTGGATGACCGCCACATTGCCAGCGTGGGCGTAGGCTACGCACAGGATAACTGGACGCTGGACTTGGCCTATGCGCACATCTTCAGCAAAGACCTCAGCGGTCACTCGGAACAGCTGCAAAACTTCCCCATTCAATACACTGACGGCAAGAGCGATATGTTTGCCCTTACCTTCGGTTACAAATTCTAACGCGCTACAGTTTAAAAACGGCCTGACATAAAGTCCGGCCGTTTTTATTTCTGCCAAAACACCCTCTAAGACTGATACCTCCGAACCGATTAAACGAAAAGCGGTTCTTTGTCTTGCAGCAACACCACCTTGGTCTGCGGGCAAAGGGTTTGCAGGGCCTGCGGTTTTTGGGTATGTATAACAATCACCGCCTTCGGGCAAAGGGCAGTGACCAGTTGCGCTATTTCCTGCGCGGACGCGTGCCCGCTGGTATGCAGGGGCTCCCAATGAGGAGCCAACGCAAGAAAAGCAGGCAGCGTGCTCTGCGGCTGGCGGAGGTAGCCTTCCCACATAGAATAGAGGATAATTTGCCTGGCCGGGTCAAAACGCCGGATGATATTTCTGAAGGACTGATTGTCGCGCACGGCCATTACAAATCCTTTTTCCCGCAGGCGGTCAAACAAGCGGGGCGAATAGATTGTCTTTTTGATATGGCGGTATAAAGGCGAATAAGCGCCCCAGTGTTTTTGCAATAAATCAAGCAAGCGCTGTTGGTAGGCGTCACAAACAAAATATTTTCCGCGCGGAACCGCTTTGGACAAAGCGCAAATACGCTCCAAATTGGTGGATGCGCACAAAACAAAAACATATTTGTATTGTTTGATATATTCGCGCACTTGCCGCTGCAGTGCACTTTCCGTAAGCGGGGGGGTAAACGGACGCGAAAGCGCCGTTCCCTCCGTAATCAATGCGTCCACTTGCCCAAGGCGGCGAATTAGTTTTGCCATTGCTTTACCCCTAAACCCGTGACAGCGAAAATCGCCTGTGTGCAGCAGGCGCTTGCCTTCAGCTTCTATTAAAAACATATAGCTGTCGCAAGCGGAATGGTCCACGCAAAAAGGCGTAATCTTCAAGTCGCCTATCGTAAACATTTGCCCGGGGGAAAACGTGCGCGCCTGTTCCACCCGTCGGCGCAAAACAGGCTCCTGATACGGCAATGTGTGCAGCAAAATATCTTTGGTCAAGGCCCCCATATAGATAGGGATATCCGCGCGTATGTGCGGGAGCAGGCCGATATGGTCCGCGTGGTAGTGGGTAAACAAAACACCGTCGCAGGAGGCGGTATTATCCGTCACGCCGGGGACGGACAGCTGGGCCTGCGCAGAAGAATCTTCCGAGGGTAAAACTTCACCCATATCTATTAAAATGCGGGCGGAGGCGCTGCTTATTTGCGTGGCTACACCGCCTATTTGGCGGGTGCCTCTGTGGACGATAACTTGCATATACGATAAGACGCGGGCCCCGCTTCCTGCAGGCAGAATACGGTTATTCCTGCTTTTTGAAACAAACGCAAAAGTGTCGGCGGCGCCGCATTATATTCTTGCTGTTGGCAGGTAAGGCGGCCGGTGCGGCGGTCTTTTTCAAAAAAAGCCAGCGCTTTTTGGTAGGTATCCGACGGATAGCCTGCCGTGTAGGTTAAAATTTCCGCCGCCATACGCAGCAAGGTTTCGCGGCTGGTATAGGGTTTTACTTCCGTGGCATAGGAAATGTTGCCGCGGCGGATAATTAAATCTATTTCCCCTATGCCCTTGCCATAATAATAAGCGGGCACTTCATAATCGGCAATTTGGTAGGGGCCTTCCAGCCTAAACCGATAGGCAAAACGGCACGCATCGCAGCATTTGGTGCAGGAAGAAGAATTAAAATAATACAGGCACTTGCAAAGGGCTTTTTCCCAAAAGGCGGAACGTTTAAAACCCGGGCAATGTTTGTGCTGTCCGGCATAAAAAGAACCGTGGTTTGCATACAAGTCCGGCTGAGCAGTGCCCAGCAAAAGCCGGTTCAGCACTTCCGGCTTCGTAGAGTCCAAAGCGGCGCAAAGTTGGGCAATAAGCACCTCATAATTGCTTTTGGTAATGCTGTCTTTAAATAACTTGTTAGCGGGGGGCATATTTTCCTCTGCAACGACGAAAAAATTATAACATAACTGTAAATGATACACAATGTACGCGGCCTTACCGGCAACGGCTCACACGTGCGGGTTAGGCAAAAGCGACGTTTTATTGCCCCGGGGCTGCGGCACCCCCTAGGCAAAGTGCCCGTACACTTTGTCCTGTAAAATTTTTCCGTCAATAAAGAAGCTAAAGGCCGGCTTCCGTACCCGAAAAGCGGCTTTTGCCTAATAAAAAACGGGCACAAGCCCTGGCAAAATAGTGCCGTTCCCGTCTTACGAATACCCCGCCTTTGCCATATGCAAGCACAGCATATACGGCATACATTCCTATAGCAAACTCCGCCGAAAGGCCCGCTTTGTCAGGCATTTTTTTTCGCAAGCAGACCGGCTTTTTCCAACCCTTTTTGCACTAAACGGGGCAGAGCATAGTTCTTTAAATCGGCTTTTTTAATACGGATAAATTCTTTGGGCAGCCGTTTTTTGGCAGGCAAAGTAAGCGCATAAAAGCTGGCCAAAATAATTTGGTGGGAAAGAATATGTTTAAGCGGCGCGCAGACCAAACGGGGGGAAAGGGAACCAAAAAGCTTTTTAAACTCCTTCAGGCGACACAAATCTTCCGGCGCCAGCGGGGAGGCAGACTGCAAGAGCGGAATTTCATACAACCCCTGCCAAATATCCTTTTCTTCCCGACGGCGCAAATAGGTGTATGGCCCTTGCGCTACGTATACATAGGAAAAATAACGCCGGCTAAGTTTTGTCTTGCCCGCACGCACGGGCAAAGCATCCACCTTGTCGTTTTGCAGTGCCTTGCATTGCTTTTTAAAAGGGCACTGCGCGCAATCGGGGTGCTGCGGCACACACTGCAAGGCGCCAAAGTCCATAATCGCCTGATTAAAATCATCGGGGTGGCGCTCATCCAACAATTTTTGCGCCAGTTGCTTTATTTGCGCTTTGCCCTCGGCACTGTCTATCGGCAAAGAAACAGCAAAAATACGGCTGAGCACCCGCAGCACATTTCCGTCCACTACCGCATAAGGCATTTTATAGGCAAACGAGCATATGGCCGCGGCGGTATATTCACCCACGCCCTTCAGCGCCCGTACGCCTTCATAAGTGGAGGGGAAAGTTCCGTTCATAGTTTTCGCCGCCGTATGCAAATTACGGGCGCGGCTGTAATAGCCAAGGCCTTCCCAATACTTAAGCACTTCATCTTGGCTGGCCGCCGCCAGCGTTTTAACGTCAGGGAATCGTTTAATAAACCGCAGGAAATAATCATACCCTTGGGCCACGCGCGTTTGCTGCAGGATAATTTCCGAAATCCATATTTTATAAGGATCCTTAATGTCCCGCCACGGCAGCTGCCTTTTATGGGTGGCATACCAGGATAACAAAATTTTAGAAAACTCTTTCATAACCAGAAATATTTTACAATTTTAAACAGAAATATTTTCCTTTTTAAATTTTGCAAATTTATCCCCAATTTTATTCCGGCAACCTTCATCCTTCATTTTTTTATTTTAACGCAAAACAAGAGTAATATTTACATAAATTAGAGTGCTTTTATTTTTAACCTCGTTTTTGCATTTTCAGAATTCATTTTTTGCCAGACAAAAGTCTGTTTGTTTTTGCGTTCAGCAAAATATTAAGAGTTTTCTTTTTACAGATAAAAGAGGGGAAAAACCTCATTTTTTATATTAGGATAGGCTGTTTTGGCAAATAAAACAGCAAAAAATCTCACGCGAAAACTTTTGTTTTTGTCTAAAAAGACATCTTTTCTCGTCGGAAAAGTCACTTGTAAACAATTCCTGGCATATATTGACATATAATTGACATATAATTGACATATATTGACATATGTCATATTTTTTATTATTATATGTCAAAAGGCTGTTAAAATACTGGTGGATAACTCTTTTTTAAAGGGGACAAAAAATATGTCTTTTGAAACGGAAAATAAGGTAAAAATACGTATAAAATTACGCTCCGGAGAGGAATTTGAAGCCGAAGGCACCCCCGATTTTATAGAGAAACAGCGGGCTGATTTCCTTGAATTAATAGGAAAAGAAGGGGGAAAAGGCTTTACCAAAAGCAAGCAAATGCGCCCGCTGACCGCCGTGCCGCAACCCCCTCTTTTTACCCCCACGGAGATTACAGAAGGCCCGCAATTTGCCGGAACCTTGCCCCAAACCCCCGCCACCCTGCGCCGACACCAGCAAGCGCTTTCCACAACAACCGCTCAAACGTTTTCCGCGTCTGCGCCGGACTATTTATCCGACTCTGCGTTAAATGGCGGACATTCCGCCACGGCCAGCCCCCATCAACGCTTATGGGAAGAATTATGCAAAACAGAAGATGATATGGTTATTTTAAGGCGAAAAAGCCGCCTTTTGGCACCGGAAACGGCCGCATTGCTACTTATTGCCGGAGCAAAAGAGCTGCTACAGGCCGAAAACGGCTTTAGCGCGTTAAATCTGTCTAAATCTTTGGCTAAATCAGGTTATGGTGGGAACAGGCTGGATCGTGTTCTGTCGGGGGAAATAAAGCGCGGCAGCATTAAATCTTACGGAAGCAAGCGTTCCCGCAGCTACAGCTTAACGGATGAAGGGTTTGCGCGTGCCTTTGTTTTAGCCGGTAAAGTAATAGAAGATTGGAGATAAAAGGGGGAATGTCTCTTATTCTATACTATTTATACTGCCTTTTTATAGTGTTTATTCACAATTTTTGCTGAAATGCAAAATTAGTAGTTATTTTGCATCCTGCATAATTTGTTAAAAAAACAAGCATTAACTTCCTATCTAAACGTCCTTAGTTTTATTCATTTTACACCCCTTCTACAAATTCTAACAAACATTATCAATATTTTTAAAAAACAAAAACAACATCGTTTTTAAAAATAAAACTTTGCTTTATTTAAAATACAAAACAAACAGTTCCCGATGTCCTTGTTTTGTGGAAAAGGGGGCTATTTGTCATATTTAAATAACTAACGATAATTTTTATTATGTTAACTTATTATCAGACTTACAGACTGCTTTTATACCTATATTATTTATTAATAAAAACTTATTTATACTTATTTTTTAAATATTTTTATAATATAACTAATAAAGTACTTTAGAATTTTATAAAGAGTAAAAAAACAGATTCTTTCTTATTTCAAAATAACGCATTTTTTTATTTTCAAGACAGCAAATACGGCCCGTTTCTTGTTTATTTTAAACATAAATCATAGACTTTTTTGATTTCTATTTTTTTATAAAAATGCAAATTTAACTGTTTTTTTGCTTTAATAAGATCCATTGTATTTTTTAAAATTTTAAAAATGATTTATTTTTTGCAGCCATTTTAAAATGCCTCAGAACGTTTTTAGGGTACCTGGGATATGGGCAATTTCGTTTTGGGGCATTTTAGAAAAAACCTAAAAGCGCAAAATTACATCTTATTTTGAATTTTTAGATAAGACCCCCTTTTTTGTCGTGCACAAAAGGCTATCCCCCCCAGCCTTTCTGAAAGAAATCTACCGCTTGTACTAAGAGATAACACCTTTCCTCTTTTAAGAGTATGCCCAAAACAATAAATTTGGGGGATCCGTGGTACCCCCAAATTGGGAAAACAGCAGAGGGAAAGCGAATCGGAAGTGGGAAATATAAAACTTTTAGAATATTTACACTACAAGCAAATTCGCCGCGTAAAGGTTTGCCGGATACTCGGTTTGGCAGATACACGGTCTGACAGGTGTAATATTTGGCAAAAGCAGCACAAAACAACACAAGCCAATTCGCCGCGTAAAGGTTTGCCGGATGCGCGGTTTGACAAATACAAGGTCTGGAAGGGGTGTAATATTTGGGTGTAATATTTGGCAGCAGCAACTGAGTATATAAAGACAAGACTTTCTAGAGGGGTAGCTCAAAACAGATATCAGCTTGGTGAGGTAATTAAAGTCCGTCTTATTTTATCCTGAGTGAAAACAAACGGCTTGGGGGGGTGGAAAATCAGCGGCATAAAAAGGCTCTTTGAGGTTTTTTGCCGCGATTTTGGGGGTTAGCATTGCTAGTTTAGCTATTCCTTATATAAGATAGCATTATGAAAGGCCGTATTTCAAACATTTAAAAAGCGCTTTTCTCCTGCTCCAAATTACAAGACCACCAAGGACAAAAAACTGTCATAAAAACGTAATGGCGGACAAAAAAGCTTTTTTGTCAAAAATAACCCCTGTCATAACCGCAGCCCCGTATTTGTCATAAAAAAGAGGAAAGTCGCTTTTCCCCTTTTTGCCTAACGGCGTCAATTTGGCCATTTTCTATACGTTGCTGGCTGTTTCCCCCCTTCTCTTTACAATTTTGCGCAAGTATATCCCGCCCGGCTTTGGCTTGCCTCAGCTGTTTTATGGACTTTTCCCCCTTAAAAAAACAGGGGAGATTTCTCCCCCCTGTTTCATTTACACCTATTATATAGACTTATTAAAAGCGTGTTCCCAAACGCAGGAAAGCGCTGTGAAACTGCATATAATTATCTTTGCCGTAATAGCGGTTTAAATCATCGCCTTTTACAAAGGCAACCGTATAGCGGTATTCCAACCCCACAAAAACGTCTTTACTGATGTTGTATTGCAAGCCCAAACCGGCAAAGAGGTCCAGCCCCCATTTATCGGTACTTTCAGAGGTATATTTGCCATCGCGGGTACCGGAAGATTTCATACGCACCTGTGCCGCACCAACACCCATCGGAATATACAAACGCCAAGTATCCCACGCATTAATGGTGTATTTGCCGGCCAAGGCAATGCTGTTTACGCGCAAAGTGTCATATTTGTAATGACCTTTGCGCTCATTGCTGCGCCCGTCGGGCGTCAGCAGCATATAATCGGCCCCCAAAGCCAAATGGTCGGACATATCCCACAGCACTTGCCCCGTATAGGCCATCCCCATATCACTCAGGCGGGCGCCTTCGGTGTCTTTATCAAAGGAATAGGCACCGCCTACCCCTACCGATACTTCGGCCCTTTTTTCATTGGCCAAAGCCATTTTGCTGGGCGTATAGTCGCCATATTCCATCTGGCTTATCACACGCGTTCCGCCCTGCGGTGTAGTTTGTGTTTGCTCCACCATACCGTATTGAGTGGTGCCTTTTTTGTTGGTAGTGGTCACATCATAAACGGTGGTCGTGTCTTCCTGCACCATACGCATTTTAGGTGTTGCTGCCGTGTTATTCTGCGCAAAGGCCGGGGCTGCCAAAACCGCCGCCAAAGCCAGCGCCAACATCTTTTTATTCATATACTCCCCCTCTGTAGTGTGATAACTTTACTACAGGGGTATGGTAAAATATACCTTACGGGCGGTCAACACCAAAAACGGGTTATATTTTCCCCCTGTATTTGACAGGCCCCCCTATATTAATGTAAGATAAAGTATCCGCAAAAAGCGACTTGTCCAACAAGTCGCTTTTTACATAATAGGCAGGTGCCATATGAAAGATCCTAAGACCATAGAACAAACCGTTGCCGCCGCTTTAGAGGGGCAAAATGTGGAACTGGTGGAGCTGGTAGTGCAAAACCAGGGCCGCAAAAAACTTTTGCAGTTTTTTATTGATAAGGAAGGCGGCGTCACGCTTGACGACTGCTCTGCCATAAGCAATCAGATAGACTCCGTATTGGAAATGGAAAACCTTATTGACGGGGCTTATATTCTGGAGGTATCTTCCCCGGGCGTAAAACGCGCCTTAAAAAAGCCGGAACATTATAAAAAGTTTATCAATCAGCGCGTGCGCGTGGTGCTCAAAACCCCGCTTAACGGGCTGGGCTTTTTTACCGGACGGATCGCCTCGGCCGACGACGACGAATTTGTGCTTGACGACGGCACCAACCAGTACCATTTCAAGTACGACAACATCAAAAAAGCAAACTTGGACCCTGTCCTGCAGTTTTAACAGCCGCCCGATGCATTGGCGCATATTATATAAGGAGAATAATCAAAATGGAAGGAACCGCTAAAGATTTAATTATGGCCCTGGAAGGCCTGGAAAGAGAAAAGAATATCAAAAGAGAAGATATTTTAAAAACCATTGAAGACGCCTTGGTGTCCGCCTTGCGCAAAAACCTGGGCAAAACGGCCCAAATCAGCGCTAAAATTGACGTACAAACCGGCACCATTCAGGCTTTTCAAACCCTAAACGTGGTGGAAGACGTCACCAATTCGGAAACGGAAATTGACGTGCAGGCCGCCAAAGCCTACCTCAAAGACCCCAAACCGGGCGACGTAGTCACGCTCACCCAAGACGTGGAAGATTTCTCCCGCATTGCGGCGCAAATTGCCAAACAGGTGCTCATCCAAAAAGTACGCGGCATTGAACGCGACAACTTTTACAAAGAGTTCAAACCCCGCGAAGGCGAAGTGGTTACCGGTTCCGTGCGCCGCTTTTCCGACCGCGATTTAATTGTGGACTTGGGCAAAGTGGAAGCTATTCTGCCCTATTGCGAGCAGATTAAAAAAGAACGCTATACCAACGGTTCGCGCGTCAAAGCCATCATTGCCAAAGTGCTCAGCCAAGCGGACCTGGCCAACATCGGTGACGATCCGGTGCTTTCGCGCTATAAATCGGCTGCGTACAAAATGGATAAAGGCCAGCGCGGGCCCTACGTCATTCTTTCCCGTGCCAACGGTAAATTTTTGGAAGAGCTTTTTAAAGTGGAAGTGCCCGAAATCAGCGAAGGCATTGTGGAAATCAAAGCCGTCCAGCGCGACCCGGGCTTCCGCGCCAAAGTGCTGGTCAGCAGCATTGACCACAAAATTGACCCCATTGGCACCTGCGTGGGTATGCGCGGCATTCGCATTCGCGCGGTAATGAACGAGCTTTCGGGCGAACGCATTGATTTAATCAATTATTCCGACGATATCAGCACCGTGCTGGCTAATTCTATCGCGCCGGCTAAAGCCAGCTTTGTAAAAATTGTCAGCCTGAGCGAAAAGAAAGCCCTCATCATCGTGCCCGACGACCAGCTGCCCATTGCCATCGGCAAAGATTGGCAGAACATTAAGCTGGCTTCCCGCCTTACCGGCTGGGACTTGGAAGTAAAGAGCGAAAGCCAGAAAAATAAAGAAGCCGAAGAAGCCGCTGCCGCCACCCAAAACACCTTGGAAGGCGTAGAAGGCATTGGCCCCAAAACAGCCGAAATTTTGCAAAAAGCCGGTTATACCTCGGTTGAACAAATTGCTTCCGTAGAACCGGAACATTTGGCCGCCTTGCAGGGCATCGGCGAAAAAACGGCCGCCAAAATTATTGAAAGTGCCAAAGCGCATTTAGCCCAACAGGCCGCGCAACCGGCCGAGCAGGAGGAAGCCAATGACGACCAAGAAAACAAATAAGGACGAGGAAACCTCCGACATCAAGAAAAAGCCGGCCGCCAAAAAAACTACGGCAAAAAAGACAACCGCCAAAAAAACGGAAGGCGCCGCCAAAAAGCCCGCCGCCCGTAAACCGGCCGCCAAAAAAACGGCCGCTAAAAAAACGGTTGCCAAAAAACCCGTTAAAAAAGAAGAAGCGCTAAAACAACAGGAAGCTCAAGCGACTGCCGCCACCGAAGCGCCGCAGGCCGCACCGGCTCAGCCCAAGCCGCAGCCGAGCGCACCGCAAGCCGCACCTGCTCAGCCCAAGCCGCAGCAGAGCGCGCCGCAGGCCGCACCGGCTCAGCCCAAGCCGCAGCCGAGCGCACCGCAAGCCGCCCCTGCCCAGCCTAAACCGCAGCAGAGCGCGCCGCA
>CALUTQ010000001.1 GCA_944323745.1 Candidatus Avelusimicrobium pullarium | reverse complement strand
CCGGCTCAGCCCAAGCCGCAGCCGAGCGCACCGCAAGCCGCCCCTGCCCAGCCTAAACCGCAGCAGAGCGCGCCGCAAGCCGCACCTGCTCAGCCCAAGCCGCAGCCGAGCGCACCGCAAGCCGCCCCTGCCCAGCCTAAACCGCAGCAGAGCGCGCCGCAGACCGCCCCTGTTCAGCCTAAGCCGCAGCAGAGCGCGCCGCAAGCCGCACCTGCCCAGCCTAAACCGCAGCAGAGCGCGCCGCAGGCCGCACCGGCTCAGTCCAAACATCATCACGGGCATCATCATCAGGACAAACAGGCCGAGCAAAAACCGGCTGCTCCGCAGGGCAAAGTAGTTCGTCTTATCGGCAACGAAACGGTAAAAGATTTGGCCGAAAAGATGAATTTCAAAATTAATGATTTCATCAAAAAATTAATGACAATGGGCGTTTTTGCCACCATCAACCAGCGTTTGGAAAAAGATATGGTAGAGCTGATTTGTTCCGAATGCGGGTACACGGTGCAGGAAGCACCGGCCGAATTGGACGAAGAAACCCTGCATATTATGCAGGCGCAGGACGATCCGGCCAGCCTTAAGCCCAGAAGTCCGGTCATTACCATTATGGGCCACGTGGACCACGGCAAAACCTCGCTGCTGGACGCTATCCGCAGTTCCAACGTCGTCGCAGGGGAAGCCGGCGCCATTACCCAGCACATCGGTGCTTACCGCGTGCGCACGCCGCGCGGGGAGTTGACGTTTTTGGACACCCCGGGCCACGAAGCCTTTACCGCTATGCGCGCCCGCGGCGCCCAAGCTACGGATATCGTGGTGCTGGTCGTGTCCGCCACCGACGGCATTATGCCCCAAACCATTGAAGCGATGGAGCACGCCAAAGCCGCCGGAGCGCCCATCATCGTGGCCATTAACAAAATTGACCTGCCCGGCGCCAACCCCGACAGAGTAAAACAGGATCTCGCCGCCCGCGGTTTAGTGCCGGAAGAATGGCAGGGCTCTACGATTTTTGTGGAAATTTCCGCCAAGAAAAAAATTAACATTGATAAACTGCTGGAAATGATTTCTTTGCAGGCGGAAATGATGGAGCTGAAAGCCAACCCCGACCGTCTGGGCGTAGGCGTCATTTTGGAAGCCAAACGCGACAATAAGCGCGGCGTCGTCGCCACGGTGCTGGTGCAGAAAGGCACAATGAAAGTGGGCGACCCGTTTATCGTCGGCACCAGCTATGGCCGCATCCGCGCCCTAATTGACGAAAACGGCCAGCGGTACCAAAAAATCGGCCCCAGCGTACCGGCGGAAGTGCTGGGTATTAACGGCGAGCCGCCGCAAGTGGGCGATACGCTTTATATTATGGAAAGCGAAAAAGAAGCCCGCTACGCCGCCGAAAAACGCAAACTGGCTCTGAAGGAAGACGTCAATGCGCGCCGCACGAAACAGGTGTCTTTAATGAACCTGCGCAAAGAAGAAGGCGACGAAAACACCGTCAAACGCCTGCCTATTGTACTCAAGGCAGATGTGCAGGGCTCCATTGAAGCCATTAAAGACGCGCTTCTGCGCATTCCCTCCGACGAGGTGGAGCTGGACATTATCCTTTCCGCCCCCGGCAACATCAACGAGTCTGACATTCTGCTTGCCAAAGCCAGCAATGCCGTGGTAATCGGCTTTCACGTGGACGTGGAACACAAAGCCCAGGCCGAAGCCGAACGCGAAGGTATTGAAATACGTCTTTACACCATTATCTTTGAACTACTGGAAGATATCAAAGCTGCTATGGAAGGCTTGTTAGAGCCCGACGTGGTGGAAGTGTCCTTGGGCCAGGCCACCATTAAAAAGGTAATGCGCCTTAGCTCGGGCATTATTTCCGGTTCGCTGGTGGAAAGCGGCAAAATGGTGCGCGGTGCGGAAGTAAAAGTACTGCGCAACGGCGAAGTGGTCGGCACCGGCAAAATCGGCGGTCTTAAACGCTTCAAAGACGATGTAAAAGAAGTGGAAAAAGGCTTTGAATGCGGCATTTTGGTGGAAGGCTTCAAAGGCGTGCAGGAAGGTGACACCATTGAATGCATTAAGCACGAAAACGTCACCCGCCGCATTAAGATGTAAGTTTAAAAAAGACGCATAAAACCCCGCTGTAAGGCGGGGTTTTTTATGCCCTAAAGGGAGAAGGCTTCAAAGGCGTGCAGGAAGGTGACACCATTGAGTGCATTAAGCACGAAAACGTCACCCGCCGCATTAAGATGTAAGTTTAAAAAGACGCATAAAACCCCGCTGTAAGGCGGGGTTTTTATGCCCTAAAAATGAATTTCTCTTTCCTTTTTAAGCTTTCAGGCGTTGCAGCAAATGCGCCAACGCTTTGGCAACGGTATCTTCAGAAAAAGTAGAAAAATCATCAATATTTTCCGTTTCCGTATCGGACAACACCAAATGCGTATTAGGCAGATTCAGCGGGCTATACCAGCGCATTTTCTTTTTGTGGTCATTGTACAACGCTTCTTGCACGCAATCATACGCGCACGCCGCGTGTACGGCGGCACTGTCTATGGCAAAAAGGCCGTCGGCATAATAAATAAATGCCAAAAAATCTAATACGCCGGGGGAATGGCCAACGGCCACCTCCGCTTCAGGCGCAAACTTTTGCAACGCTTTTAAATACGCCTGCGCCGGCTTTTGATCCAACAGCCACAACCGCACCCCGTCTGTTTGGCAGCGGGCCACCGCTTTGGCCAAGGTTTCCGCGTCCAAATGGCGGGTGGTTCCCCAAGGGCAAAGCAAAATGTTTTTCTTTTTATCGGCCGGATACGGGTTGCTTTTGGGCGGCGGGTTTAACACATAACGCGGCTTGCCCGAAGCGGCAAACGCAAAAGGAGTCAAGGCCAGTCGGGCGTTTAAATGCAGCATAGGCGTATTGGGGCAATATATGTCATACACTTTAACGCTAGCCGGCGTGTAGACCTTTTTATTGTCCTTATCCAAAGCAATGGAAAAACGGGGTTTAAGCAAAAAAGCAAATAAAATGCCGGCCGTAGTAAAACTGGTGGAATAATCTAAATACACATCCCACTTGCCGCGCTGCGCCCAGACGCTGCTTAAACGGTCCTCTACCAGCACATCCGCCAGCGGACAAAGGGAAAACAAATCTCTGTTTCGGTCGGAAACGATCACTCCTATTTTTACCCCCGGCAAGGCTTGCTTTAATTGGGCCAATGCCGCCGTGGTCATAATACCGTCCCCCAATGCAGCCGCCAGCGGGCGGATGAGTATAGACTTCGCCTGATGGCAAACGGATGCCTGCCCCGGTTTGCGTCTGCACAACCATAATAAAAGACGTTTCACTGATTATCCCCCTAAATAAGCGTATTGCTGTTATTGTAGCAAAATAAAAACAGAGGCTTGTTTCTCAGACGGAAATTGTTATAATACAAGTAACGGCTAGTCCGTTTCACCGCAAAAGCGGCGTTTGCAGGGACGGGAGAATAGTTTATGAAACCGAAAAGAATTAAGCTGCTTAAAATTTTTGTAAGCAGCACCGACGTGGTGGACCATTCTTTGCTCTACGAAAGCATTGTACGCAAAGCCAAAGCCTACGGGGTGGCAGGCGCCACCGTTATTAAAGGGGCGATGGGTTACGGCATAAGCAGCGAGCTGCGCAATACCCGCTTTTTTGAACTGGTGGAAAAATTCCCCGTAGAGGTAGAATTTATTGACACGGCCGAAAAAATAGAAGGTTTTATAGAAAGCATTCTGCCCTGGCTTGAAAAACAGCCCAAAGGCTGTCTGGTCAGCACACAGGATGTGGATGTGTATTTGGCCAAAAAGGGCGATACGAAAAAATAAATTTACCCCGCTTCGGCGGGGTTTTTTATGTGAATAATATTTTTATATGGATAATAAAAGTTAAAACTCAATATTGTAACTGGGGGTTCCCTGCACAGAGGTTCCTCTGCGGGAACCTAATGTAGCGCATACTTTTTCCGCCGTTTTTCCTGTGTGCCCCTGTATAGGATAACAAATGCTATGATCCTCGTAAACATCAATAACCAAATCGGGTCCATTCCAATAAACTCCTATCATTCCAGGATCCACATGAATCCTGCCAATAGGTGTTCCCGTATAAACATCGCCATCTCGTTTTTCATAGGGGATATCTACCCCCATAGAAGCCAAATCAGAGGTATATTCTCCTGTCGCCATATAATAATATTTCTGTCCTTGGGCAATTGAATGTAATAAAGGCAAAGCCCGCGCCACTCTGGCACGTCCGACAGCCACCTCATATTTAGGCAGCGCTATGGCGGCCAAAATACCGATAATTAAAACAACGACTAACAGCTCTATCAGGGTAAACCCTTGTTTTTTTACTCTTTTCATATCAAAATGGTATCAAAAAAAAAAACGCAAGACAAGACAAAAATGAGCAACAAAAAACAACGAGACGGTCTAAAAATGGAAATGCTATAATAATTTTATGATAGACAGAATTAAACGTTTGGAAACCTTATTTTTGCAGGAAATTAACACCATCATCACCCGTATGACGGCGGCAGGCCAGTTTGGCGGGTTTGTAACCATTACCGCCGTGCACGTAGCCAAAGATTTAGCCACCGCCAAAGTATATTTTTCCGTTTTCGGCAGCCCCGAAGACAAGAAAAAAACGCAGGAGCAGCTTTCGCTTTTACGCAAAGAACTGGGTGCCCTTTTGCGCCACCGGCTGCATTTAAAACGCATTCCTTCTTTCAGTTTTGAATATGACAATACGCCCGAAAAAGCCAGTCGGGTGGAAAGCATTTTTAAAATAATTGAAAAAGAGCACGAAAATGAACAAGGGGTTTGATTCGTTTCAGCAAATTTGGCAAGCCATTGCAAAAGGCCAGAATTTCTTTGTGGCGGGGCATTTAAACCCCGACGGAGATTCTCTGGGCTGCACGTTAACTATGTGTTCGCTTTTGGAACGTTTGGGCAAGACGGCCTATGCCTATGCTTCCCCCGCTGTCGGGACCGATTTGCTTTTTCTGCCCGGGCTGGAAAAAATTCATTTAAACGAACTTCCCCCCCGCCCGCAGTTTGACACCGTAATCCTGCTGGAATGTTCCGACCGCAAACGCGGCGGCGATTTGGAAAGCGTCCTGCAAAACGCCAAAACCTTGGTCAACATTGACCACCATTTGGTAAGCGACGCGTACGGCGACGTAAACCATATTGATTCTTCTGCTTCTTCCACGGCGGAAATTATTTTTCAGCTTTTTGAAGCCAGCCCCGACAACCTGCTGCCCACCCCCGAAGAAGCCACCTGCCTCTATACCGGTTTGGTGACCGATACGGGCCGTTTTCTGCACACCAACACCACCGCAGAAGCCCTGCGGGTGGCCTCGGCTTTGGTGGCACTAGGGGCGGACGTAAACAAAATAAACCAAGTCATCTATTTCACAAAATCTTATACGGAACTGAAGCTTTTGGGCCGCGCGCTGGAAAAAATGCACCTTCGCTTTCAAAACAAATACAGCGAAATCGTGCTGACGCAGAGCGATTTTGAACCCCTTAACGCCGTACCTTCCCAAACGCAGGGCATTGTCAGCCAACCCACGATGATACCGGGGGTGGAAGTATCTGCCCTGATTAAACAAGAGCCCGACAAAGTATCCGTCAACCTGCGCTCGCGCAATAAAATAGACGTAAGCGCCATCGCCCAAAAATTCGGCGGCGGCGGCCACGCACGCGCGGCCGGGTTCAAAGTAACGGGCAAGACCGTACAAACGGTGGCGGACGAACTGGCTGCCGTAGTACAAGAAACCCTATCCAATGCTCACTAAACAGGGCGGCCTGCTGCTGATAGACAAACCGCAGGACTTTACTTCTAACGACATAGTCGCCATCGCCCGCCGCGTGCTGGGCACCAAATGCATTGGCCACAGCGGCACATTAGATCCTATGGCCACCGGACTGCTTATTTTGCTGATAGAACGCCAAGCCACCCGCCTGCAGGACCGCTTTTTAAAACTGTCCAAAGTCTACCGCGCCGAGCTGACCTTAGGCCAAGAAACCGACAGCTGGGACGCCCAAGGCGACGTGCTGCGCTCCTTGCCCGTGCCCGCGCTTACTTTGGCCCAAATACAGGCCGCCGCCCAAACGCTTACCGGCCAAGTGCACCAGCAAATTCCCCCGTTCAGCGCCAAAAAAATAAACGGACGCAAAATGTATGATTTGGCCCGCGCCGGCAAACCGGTGCAGGACCGGTTTAATACGGTGCAAATAACGGCTTGGACGGACATATTCTTTGACGGAAAAAATAAAATTGCCTTTACCCTGCATTGTTCCTGCGGCACTTATGTACGCTCGCTGGGGCTGATGTTGGCCCGCGCTTTAGGCACCACAGGGCACCTGACGGCCCTGCGCCGCCTGAGTATTGGCCCTTTTAACGTTCAGGACGCCTTTGACGGAAGCCGCCTAAAAACCACACCGCGCGAAGAAATTGTAAAATTTTTAAAGGAACCCATTTTATGACACGCAAACATTTTATTACGGTAGGCACATTTGACGGCGTGCATTTGGGGCACCGCAAGCTGTTTGCCCGTTTGGAACAGCTGGCCGTGCTTCATCAACTTAAACCGCTGGTGCTTTATTTCCCCTATCCGCCCAAAACGCTGCTGGCTGCCCGGCCGGAAATGAGCGTGCTTTCTACGCCGGCAGAAAAAAAACTTTTGCTTAAAAATTGCTTGGACGTCCCCGCACGGGAGCTGAATTTTCAGGCCTATCGGGAATATACGCCGGAAATGTTTTTCAAACAAGTATTGCTTAAAAAATACAACTGCGGCGGTTTTTTGGCCGGGCCGGACTTTGCCTTTGGCAAAAACCGCCAAGGCGACGACGATTTTTTAAAACAGAAATGTGCCCAATACGACCTGCCTTTTGAAGTAATGCCCTTTTACGACGCCCCCGGCGGGGCCAAGGTGTCTTCGTCTCTCATACGCAAAACGCTGGCCGCAGGCGACATTGCCCAAGCCAATGCGATGCTGGGGCGCCTCTATACACTGGAAGGCCGCGTGGTCCGTGGCGAAAAACTGGGCCGCAAACTGGGCTTCCCCACCGCCAATTTGGACATCAATTTTTATAAGCTCTTGCCGCTTGGCGTGTTTGCCGTAAAAGTGCGCGTGGGGCGGCGCTTTTACCGCGGCATATGCAATATTGGCTTTCGTCCTACGGTAAACACTATTCATTCTTTCATTCCGCTGACGGAAGTGCATATTTTGGACTTTCATCAGTCCATTTACGGCCGGCGCATAGAGGTGTATTTTTACGATAAAATGCGCGGAGAAATGAAGTTTGACGGCTTAGAAGCGCTCAAAGCCCAGCTGACTAAAGACAAACAAACCGCACGCCGGCTGATACCGCAGGAAGATTTAAAGGCGTAAAAAAACCCGCTCCAAAGAGCGGGTTTTTTTATTTCTTTTTTGCATTTTTATCCGTATTAATGGAAAAAAGCACGTCGTAAAAACTGCGGCTGTCCGTTTCTTTTACGGGTTGCAGATAAGACGTGGAGCTGGTGGGCGGGCGCAGTACCGAAATTCCCTGTACGCGGCGCAGCAAATTGTTGCCCGTGTCCAAAAAGTACATCATATCGTAGGGGTTTATGACCATAAAACCGGGGTAAGCCACCTGCGCGTCCCACGCGTCTATGTCAGAGCCGTTGTAGCCGCGCTTGCCGGTGCCGACGACCGTTTCCACATACCCCACCTGATTGGTCAAATCAATGGTAATGCGGCGGATGCGGTTGTTGTTCGTATCGGCAATATACAAACGCCCCAGGCGGTCCAGCGCCAGGCCGGTAGGCTCGTTAAACTGAGCGTCGGAAGGACGGCCGGAATTGTCGCCGGAATAACCGGCCTCGCCGGTGCCGGTCAACGTTAAAATACGGCCGGTTTTGCTGTCCACAAACCGAATTTTATGGTTGCCCGTATCGGCAATAAACAAATTGTCGTGCTTGTCAAAAATAATGGCGGTGGGGCGGTTTAAACTGGCATTAACGGCCAGCCCCCAGTCGCCGTCGTCTAAAGCCTCGCCGTTGCCCACAACGGTCACCAATTTGCCGGTGGTGGGCTCTATCATACGAATACGGTGGTTGCCGGTGTCTGCAATAAACACAAAACCTTTGCTGTTTACCGCTACGCCCGTGGGGTTGTTAAGCGTGGTATTTTTGGCTTTGGTTCCCTCCCCCTCGTAGCCGCGCCGGCCGGTGCCGGCAATGGTATAAATATTGCCTTTGCGGTCTATCAGCCGAATGCGCTGGTTGCCCGTATCGGCCACATAAATATTGCCGATGGAATCTATGGCCAAGGCCGTAGGGGCATTTAAATCGGCGTCGTCGGCGCTGCCGCCGTCTCCGGCAAAACCGGCTCTGCCGGTGCCGGCGATAGTTTCAATTTCCCCGCTGCGCACGTCCACGCGGCGCACGCGGTGGTTGCGCGTGTCGGCAATATAGAGGTTATTCCAGCGGTCTATGGCAAGCCCCAACGGGTTAGCCAAGCGCGCTTCCAGCGCGTCGGCATTATCCCCGCCGTATGCGCTTTTGCCGGGCACGCCGGCAATGTCTTCTATCATACCCACGCCCGTTAAGCGCACCGCAGCATAAGAAGCCGCCGCCAAAACACCTGTCAGAAGCATAATCAGTAAAAAACGTTTCATTGTAGACCTCCGGCTTTTTTTAATCATAACAAAATGACCCCCTGCTTGCAAAGAAGGGCCCTTCTCGTCAGCGGGGCAATTTGTTACAATAAAATAAGAAGGTTTTTTATATTTACCGCCTGCGGGCGGAGAAACTGAGGATATTATGATTATACTTTTCTTAAATTGCGGAAGCTCTTCCGTCAAATACAGCGTTTACGACTGGGACAAAAAACGCAGTCTGGCCGCCGGCGGCGTGGAACGCATTGGCATTGCCGGTTCTTTTATTACCCACGAACGCCCGGGCAAAGAAGCCTTTGAACTGAAAAAAGACTGCCACAATCACAAAGACGCCATTAATTTAGTTATTGATACGCTGACCGACAAAGAACACGGCGTGATTGAAAATATCAATATGATTTCCGCCGTAGGCCACCGCATCGTGCACGGCGGCAAATTTACCAAATCCGTCGTGGCCGACAAAGCCGTCATTGACGAACTGAAAAATATTTCCGACTTGGCCCCCCTTCATAACCCGGCCCACATTATGGGTATTGAAGCGGCTATGTCCATTTTGCCCAATGTAATGCACGTGTGCGTGATGGATACCGCCTTTCACCAAACGATGCCGGCACACGCCTATATGTACGCCTTGCCGCGCAAATGGTACACCGACTATCATATGCGCCGCTTTGGCGCACACGGTTCTTCGGCGCTGTATTGTTCGCGCCGGGCGGCTGTGCTGCTTGGCAAAAATGTGGAAGACACCAACACCATTATCTGCCACATCGGCAACGGCGCCAGCTGCACCGCCGTTAAAAACGGCCAGTGCTACGACACCAGTATGGGCCTGACCCCACTGGAAGGTTTAATTATGGGCACGCGCAGCGGCGATATTGACCCCTCTATTTGCTTTCATATGATGAAAAAGCTCAATATGGCCCCCGATGAAATGTACCGCATTTTAAACCGCGAAAGCGGCGTAAAGGCCATCACGGGCGGACGCTTTGCCGACCGCCGCGACATCGTGGAAAACGCCAAAAACGGCGATGAGCTGTGCAAACTGGCTATCGCGATGGAAAGCTACCGCATTAAAAAATACATCGGTTCCTATATGGCCGCCTTGGGCCGCGTGGATGCCATCGTGTTTACCGCCGGCGTGGGCGAAAGAAGCCCTGTCATCCGCGGCAAAGCGGTGGAAGGGCTGGAAAACTTTGGCATTGTGGTGGACGAACAGAAAAACCGCGACGCCGTGACCAAAAACGCCGAAAGCTGCATCTCGGCAGATAATTCCAAGGTAAAGATTTTTGTCGTACCGACGGACGAAGAAATTGTGGGTGTGCAAGACATTGTGGCCATTCAGGCCGGCACCTATGACGTGTACACCAAATTCCGCTATATTTTTGAAGATAAAGACTACCGCAACAGTTTGCGCGACGAAGCGTTTATAGAAGAAGTCAAAAAGAAACCGTTCCTCTTAAACGCCGCCGTCAACCTGCCGGACGCTTTAAAGAAATAGCACACGCCCCGCGCCGTTATGACGCGGGGTTTTTTGTTAGACCCCCAGGAGAAAAAAATGTTTATCCCCAAAGAAGTAAAGTTCTTTGATTTGTTTGACAAACAGGCTGAAAACATCGTCAAAGCCGCCGACTTTTACCAAAAATTGGTGGACGAGGCCGCCTTTACCCCCGAAAATGTGCGCGCTATGCACGAAATGGAACATTACGGCGACGAAATGACGCATACCATCATTAACACGTTAAACGAAACGTTTATTACCCCTTTTGACCGCGAAGACATTATGGCCCTGACCAACCATATGGACGATATTGTGGACGGCATTTATATGATTACAAACCGGTTTTGTCTCTATAAAATCAGCAAGCCGACGGAATATTCCAAAAAGCTGGCGCACGTGCTGGCCCAGTCCACCAAGGCCCTGCAAAAGGCATTGGCGGCGCTTCGCAACAAAAAAATGATGAAGGAAACGCTCATTCAGTGTGTGGAAATCAACCGTTTGGAAAACGAGGCCGACGTTTTGCGCGACGAAGCCATTACCGCTTTGTTTGAAAACGAAAAAGACCCCGTGATGATTATCAAACAAAAGGAACTCTACGAAAAAGCCGAAGACGTGGCCGATTACTGCGAACATACGGCCAATGTGGTGGAATCTATTTTGGTAAAGAACAACTGATATGACCTGGATCATTTTACTGATTATACTGGCTTTGTTTTTTGACTATTTAAACGGGTTCCACGATGCTGCCAACTCGGTAGCGACCGTGGTGTCTACGCGGGTGCTTTCGCCCAAAGTGGCAGTGGCGTGGGCGGCGTTTTTTAACTTTGTGGCCTTTTTGGTGTTTCATACCGGCGTTGCCAAGACCATCGGCAGCGGCATTGTGGACATCAGCATTGTGGACTCCAACCTCGTCTTTGGCGCGCTGGTGGGCGCGTGCGCGTGGAATATTCTGACGTGGTGGTGGGGCTTGCCTTCCAGCTCTTCCCACGCGCTGATCGGCGGGCTGATTGGGGCTGGACTGGTAAAAGGCGGCTTTAGCGGGCTGGTGATGGGCGGCATTATGAAAACGGTGCTGTTTATCTTTGTCTCCCCTCTGCTGGGCTTTTTGCTTAGTCTAATTATTGGCATTTTGGTGTTTAATCTGTTCCGCCACACAAACCCGTTTAAAGTGGATCATATTTTCCGCATAGGGCAACTTTTTTCCGCTGCGGCATACAGCTTGGGCCACGGCGGCAACGACGCCCAAAAAACGATGGGAATCATCAGTATGTTACTTTTGGGCGGGCTGGCCGGCGCCGAAGCGGCCCCCGTGCGGGACTTTCTGTTAAGCCACGAAGAACTGCACCAAGTGGCCAGTGGGGAATTTATTATCCCATTAAGCGTGGTGCTGATGTGCCAGGCGTCTATTGCGTTAGGCACACTTTCGGGCGGATGGCGCATTGTCAAAACGATGGGCCAGAAAATTACCCGCCTGCGTCCGGTAGACGGCTTTTGTGCAGAGTCCGGCTCGGCCATTTCCCTTTTTGTGGCCTCGGCGATGGGCATCCCCGTCAGCACGACGCACACCATTACGGGCGCCATTGTGGGCATTGGCTCTTTGCGCCGTTTGTCCAGCGTACGCTGGGGCGTGGCTAACCGCATTGTGTGGGCGTGGTTTATTACCATACCGGCGGCAGGGCTTATTTCGGCCGCGGCCTATTGGCTGAAGGTGGTTTTGTTCGGATAAGACCGTTGCAAATAAAAACCGCCGCCCAGCATAGGCGGCGGTTTTTTATGGTCAACTATAAATTTCTCGCGCACGATTTATACAGACACACAACCAATTTCCCGCCTCAATTCACAGAATGTTTATTGCACATATATGCGGGCGCAGCTAAGATTTTCAGCCAAAACAGGATACCCCATAATATCGCGGCAGAAACTGCCCTCCGTTACCACATGGCAGGCATATTCCCAGCAAATCATCTGCCCGGCATAAGCCCCTGTATGCCTAAAGCCCACCCCTCCTCTTCCGCTTATCATTGCGCCATTAAACATAGCAACACTGTAGGAGGAATTCGTCATAATACGCAAACCATAGGGATATTTTTGCTGGTTCCACTCGTTCGTGGCTAATTGCCAAGGGGCGGCAGAATAATCAGAAGGCTGAACCGGAAACGTAGCGGAAAAATCTTCCCCCAATTCTTCAAAATTATTGGCATATTTTCCATTTTCTGCAAAATATAGTTTTTGCGCGTCATACACTCTTTTCGCCCATACCGGAAAAGCCGCAGTGCGACTTTTGACAACTGCTTTTTGATAAGAAGGAAACGCAATGGCCGATAAAACACCTATTATCAGCACCACTACCAAAAGTTCAATAAGCGTAAAACCGCCTAAAACGGTTTTTACAGGGTTTTTTATACAAAAGATATTTTTCATATTCATAAGCAAATTTTATCAAAAAAAAAAAATAATTCAACCCCTTTTCCTCAGCAAAATACAACGGCAAACAGACTGCGTTTGCTATAATATAATTATGGGAATGGAAGAATTGGAACAGAAGGATTATTTTAGTATTGGCGACGTCAAACGTATTACCGGCGTGCCTGAATATTCCATACGATATTGGGAAGCGGAGTTCGGCCTGATTAAACCTATCCGGCTGGAAAGCGGACACCGCCGCTATACCAAAGAAGACGTCTACACTATTCTTAAAATTAAAGATTTGATTTATAAACACAAACTGACGCTGGAAGGCGCAAAAAAACAACTTTCCAAACATTCTCCCTATGCCAAAACAGAAGGGAAAACAGCCGGCACAGACGTTAAATTTCTCTCGGAAATTAAAGAAACCCTTTCCCAACTGCTAAAAGAATGCTAAAATATATGTACAGCAGTAAAATAAATTGACAATTTTTCGGGGAATGGCTCAGTGGTAGAGTGCTCGCTTGGGGTGCGAGAGACCGCGGGTTCGATTCCCGCTTCCCCGACCATTTCAACCAATTACTTGCTATATACGGGGCGTAGCGCAGCTGGTAGCGCGCACGGTTCGGGACCGTGAGGTCGTGGGTTCAAATCCCGCCGCCCCGACCATTTAAAAAGACACCTTGCAAAAGGTGTCTTTTTTTATATCCTCAAAGCGTCTTACCCAAAATTACGCCACAACCTTTCAAAAAACCGCTTATCAAAAAAGCTCTCCTCCCGTTATAAATAACTTGACTTTTATAACTATTTTACACTATAGTATATTTGTAGATATCTCCTGCCGTACAATCCTTTTTCTTCTTGTTTTACTTTTCACCCGTACACTGGACTTTTATTTATTTTTACTTTTTACTGCCGTACTATACCTACTTTTCATTCTGCTGTATTATCTCATCTAAGGAGTAATTATATGCCAAATCAAAACAAAACCCTTCATCAGCTGCGTCAAAATATGCTGCAGCGACGCCTCCAAGAAATAGAATACCTAGAGCGTCAACAAGCCCGCCAAGATGACTTTACCAGCCGGCTGTACGGTAAAAAAGATTTCAGTGAGGAAAAAGAAAAAATAAAAGCGGAATTATACTCTCATTCGCAACAATCTAACAGCCTCCCAACAAATGAAAAGTCTAAAGAATATTCGCAGCCAACTCATAACGACGCTACAAATGCAAAAACGAAACCAGAAAAAGAAATCCCGGATGTTATCCAAAAAGCCATTAATGATTACAAACAAGCTCATCCGCAGCAATATCAACAAGAACGCCTACAAATTGACCGAGAAAATGCTGCCGGGGGTTTCTTTAAAACACAAACTTTAGAGAAATGGCAACAGAAAGATAAAGAATATCAAAATGATAAGCAATCTCACTGTAATACCGCTGTAGGAAGTTTGCTAAAAGAAAAAGGGATTGACTGGCCGGCTGATAAAGAAATGAATGATATAATAGATTATATGGAAAAATCCTCCGAATGGGAGAAAATACCGCGTCAAGAAAATGGACGGCTAGATCATAAAGCCGCTAATGATTTGGCGGCGGCAGGTGAAACAGTTGTGGTAACACAAAAGAATCCAACTGGACATGGCCATAGTGCTCTTTTAACAGGCAACAACAAAATGTTCACAAGCAAAAACTGGCTAGATGAGAACGGAAAAGAAATACCTATTCCAGAAGTAAAGGGAAGTGTCGGTTCTGAAAAAACCAAAACCCAGCATTTGGGCTGGCATTTAAAGCAACAGGTGGAAGATCAAATGGATTATTACCGCTATAAAAAAGTGAGGTTTTAATGAAAAAAATATGGCTTCTGTTATTTTGTATTTCGCTATCCTCTCCGGCTATTTCTGCCGGGGAGGACTCCGTCCATTCGGCCCTATCATATTCTCCTACCCAAGTTGCCGTTTACTCACAGGGGCTTAAGCAAACAAAAGATACTTTTCTCTTGCTAGAAGCCAATATGGCCTCTGAAAGTCTTAAGTTTTATATACCGTCATCCGAATCCTTATATGTAGACGGCCCGGATATTTTAGTAGGCTTCTTTGCCAAACAGCCGGGACGGGCTATTATACAAATGGTTCCTGAAAACTTATGGACATATATCAACAAAAATCTTGCTCCCTACACTTATCCCGCTATGCGGGAGAGAGAAATCACGCTGTTCTGCAATCCCCAAAAAACGCAGCATATCACGTTAAAAACCAGCCATAAACCCGCCGATTGTACCGGGTGCGACTATGAACCCCCTTATGAGGTTACCTGGCACGATACAAGCCACAACAAAACCAAAAAGCTGCCGCTGGAAAGCGAAATCAGGGCAGAAAGCCATGGGCCGGAAACATATGCCTACTGCAAAGGCGATATTTTATATTATGAATCTTCGGTTCGTTCAGATGATGAGGAAAACTATTGGTGTGATGTAATCCGCGCCCACCATATTTCCACAGGGAAAGATGAAGTTTTCGTCTCCCTGCCTGCGGAAAAATGCGGCGCCAAATTAAGCGGCCCTATGGCTGTACCGGGGACGGATTATTTGCTTTACCAAATTTCTGATTACGAGAAATCCAATACCCAGCTATTTATGAAAAAAGGATTGAAATAATACGCCCTCTTAATCCCTGTTCTTTTCCTGTTCCAGCGTGCAGGGAATCTATATAAAAAGGCAAAGCCCCCGTATAAAATAAGCGGGGCACTCACTTTTCCGCCCCCATACAAAGGGTCAACTTTTACGGTTTTTCCCTGTATTTTGCCTGATAAACAGGGATTTGACTTTCCCCCTCTTACAGCCTTTGGCAGTCCGTACGCCGTGCCCGACCATTTAAAAAGACACCTTGCAAAAGGTGTCTTTTTTTATATCCTCAAAGCGTCTTACCCAAAATTACGCCACAACCTTTCAAAAAACCGCTTATCAAAAAAGCTCTCCTCCCGTTATAAATAACTTGACTTTTATAACTATTTTACACTATAGTATATTTGTAGATATCTCCTGCCGTACAATCCTTTTTCTTCTTGTTTTACTTTTCACCCGTACACTGGACTTTTATTTATTTTTACTTTTTACTGCCGTACTATACCTACTTTTCATTCTGCTGTATTATCTCACCTAAGGAGTAATTATATGCCAAATCAAAACAAAACCCTTCATCCACTGCGTCAAAATATGCTGGAAAGACGTCTTCAAGAAATAGAATACCTAGAGCGTCAACAAGCCCGCCAAGATGACTTTACCAACCGGCTGTACGGACAAGAAGTTTTAGCTATGAAAAAGAAAAAATCCAAGCCGAATTAGCCGCAAAACAAACCAGCGTCCTTCCAGCACGGCCTTCTCATTATGCCAAAGGTCAAGAACTAATACAGCATCTTCAACGCGATTATGAGTTAGACAAAGAATTTGGATACCGACACATACCAAAGGCAGTCCAATATGCTATTGATGATTACAGAAAGGAAAATCCAGAAAAATACAAACGAGAAAGAGAAGAGCAACGACAATGGGATCGGGAACAAGCCCTTGGCAAGCCATTTCAAACACAATCCTTAGAAGAATGGAAAAAGAAGGATACGGAATATACTAATAAAGACATACATTGCAATACCGCTATGGGCCTTATTTTAAAAAAAAGAGGTATTGACTTGCCAGCAAATACATCGATGAATGATATAATAAAATACATACGGAACTCTCCGGAATGGAAAGAAATTCCCATAAGGAATGGAAGTGCCGAAGAGCATAAAATTGCCAACGATTGGGCTGTAAACGGACATACCGCCGTCTTTAGTCAAACAGGAACGGAGCACGGCCATGGAGGCGTATTAACAGGAAACCCAAAAATGTTTCAAAGCGGCAATTTTCGCGATGCAAACGGAGAAAAAATTTTTGTTCCCGAAATAGAAGGCAGTATCGGCATAAATCCAATTAGTAAAGAGCATTTAGGGTGGCACTTAACCAGCGGAGAAAATGCCAGTTATTTTTTGTATATAGGCCCTGAAGAAAACCATAACAAACAATAAGGAACAAAAAAATGAACAAATTTTTATATTTATCTGTTTTACTCCTCGTATTTTGTGCCTTATATGCACAGGATACGGACAGCACGGATAAAGAACAACCGAAACGCCCGGGAGAAAACGCTTTTGTGATGAGCCAAATGGCCGTTTACTCACAGGGTCTGCCGCAGCCGGACGGAAGCTTGCTCGTTGCGGAAGACTTTACATATGCTTCGGAAGGAATTGATTTCTATAATACGCCCGAAGGTGATTTGTATATAGAAAATGGCGGCAATTTAATTAAATTTTCCCCCGACAAGCCCTCTCTTGCTTTGGTACAGGGCGTATGGAACGGATATCCCGACCAGTTTGCAGAAAACAAATTGGCACCTTATCAATATAAGCCCAAAAAGACCCCCCCGTTAACTTTTTATTGCAATAAAGAAAAAACCCAATATATTACCCTGACAGACAGTCATAAACCCGCCGATTGCGACGGCTGTGATTATGTATCCCCCTATGATGTAGTGTGGCATAATGATAAACTTAAAAAGACTAAAAAACTGCAGTTAGCCAAAGAAATCACGCCCGAATATTTCGGTCCGCCGGAATATGTGTTCTGCCAGGGTGATGTGTTTTATTATGAAACAAATGACCCGCAAGACCCCGCCAAACCCGTCTGGTGCGAAGTCATCCGCGCCCACCACATTTCCACGGGAAAAGATGAAGTTTTCGTCTCCCTGCCTGCAGAAAAATGCGATGCCAAACTAAGCGGCCCTATGGCTGTACCGGGGACGGATTATTTGCTGTACCAGGTTTCCCATTATAAGGCTTCAAACACGCAGTTATTGATGAAAAAAAGGTTAAACTAACCGCCGTTCATATTTTTCTCCCAGGCAAATGGCAAAGCAATTTCTTCAGTAAATCGGTATAATTGATTTATGAAAAAATTTACCCTTTTGCTGTGTTTCGTTTTCTCCAGTTTTCTTGCCAACGCCAACGACACCGCCGGCTATGTTTTGCCTACCGGCGGAGTCGTGTTTGAAAAGCAGGACGGTATCCAAATGCAGGTGGAGGCCCTGTATATCCGCCCTGAACAAATAGAAGTAAATTATATATTCAAAAATACTACGGACAAAGACATCACCACCCAAGTTTTCTTCCCGCTGCCGCCTATATCTGCCGTGTCAGATTTCTACGGATATTATAAAGATGCCGAGCATCACTTTAACTTTAATCTCTGGATCAATGGGGAAAAAACCGATTATCAAACTCACTTTGCCCTAGAACAAAACGAAAGAGAGGTGCCCGCCGTTGCCCTGCAGTTATGGAAAACGCCCGAAGAAACCCTAGACTTTAGGCAATTTCATAAGCGCGTCAGCGCTATGCCGGAAGCGGACCGCCAGACTTTGGTAGACGGGAACTACTTAAAATGGGATTGGATGTTTGTAAAAAATCCGCAAACAAATGAATGGGAAGAAGGCCAAGGCTGGACTATTGAGGACGGCGATGATAAAATGTGGCAAAAACTAATTTCCTACTCGTGGCAGCAAACCTTTCCTGCCGGCAAAACCGTACATATCCGCCATACCTATACTCCCTCCCACAAAACCACTAATGTGGGCCATCCTTTTTCAAGGTGTATTGATATGGAAAGTCAAACATATCAGGATTTCGTATTTATACCCGAAAACGAACGAAAATATTCCTGGCAGCACTTAGACGCCCAAGACTATGTGGAATATATCCTCACCACCGCCAACAACTGGCAAGGCCCCATAGAAAACTTTAACCTGCTGGTGGAAAGCCCCCTTAAAAGCGTGGGTTGCTTTGACGGAGAAGCCTTTTACGGCGGCCAATACTTTGCCGTCAACCGTGCTCATTACACGCCGGAATGGGATATTTCCGTAGATTTTATAGCAAAAGGGGATATTGCCCGTCCCTACCGCCCCAAAAGCGAGCCCGTCCTCTACCGCGTGGACGGCCCCGCCAACGTGCGCAACAAACCGAGCGGCAAAGTCATAGGCCAAATGGAAAATGACAGCTATGTATGGGTATGGCCGAAAGATAAAAAAGGCAAGTGGTACCCTGTTTTGCAAAACGGCTTGCAGGGTTACACGCATAAGCAAAACCTCATAAAAGTGTTTTGAGGGAATTTCGGTTTTTTCCCTGTTATGGGGTTTAAGGAATTAAAGCAGAGCGGCGTAATTGCCGCCTAAGGTAGTGGAAAATACCAACCCCAAAATGCGCAAAATTGCCCTGTATTTTGCCTGATAAACAGGGATTTGACTTTCCCCCTCTTACAGCCTTTGGCAGTCCCCACTCCGTGCCCGACCATTTAAAAAGACACCTTAAAAAGGTGTCTTTTTTTATGTCCTCAAAGCGTCTTATCCAAAATTACGCCACAACCTTTCAAAAAACCGCTTATCAAAAAAGCTCTCCTCCCGTTATAAATAACTTGACTTTTATAACTATTTTACACTATAGTATATTTGTAGATATCTCCTGCCGTACAATCCTTTTTCTTCTTGTTTTACTTTTCACCCGTACACTGGACTTTTATTTATTTTTACTTTTTACTGCCGTACCATAGCCGCTTTTCATTCTGCTGTATTATCTTACCTAAGGAGTAATTATATGCCAAATCAAAACAAAACCCTTCATCCGCTGCGTCAAAATATGCTGCAGCGATGTCTCCAAGAAATAGAGTACCTAGAGCGTCAACAAGCCCGTCAAGATGACTTTACCAGTCGGCTGTACGGTAAAAAAGATTATTCTAAAGAACGAGAAAATATTCAACAGGAACTGGGGGAAGGCTCTGTCCCCCAAAAATTCCAAGCAGGAGAAAAATCCTCTGAACAAGATTTACCACTAGGCAGGCGTTCTCAACAGCCCGGCACTCAGTCCCCTGCAAAACGGTTTTGGGAAATTGCCGACAAACAAACTGCCCGAGGATACTACCTCAAGGCACCTGTTTCCGTTGGTAAAGAAATCAGCCGATATAAACGTGAAAATCCTGAAGAGTATGCAGCCTATTTTAAAAAATGGAAAGACGACCAAAAAACCTGGCAGGAAATAGACCAAGACATTAAAGAAGGCACGCTATCCAAACAAGACATCTCTCCTGCTCAATGGGATACCATTTTAAACAAAAGCCGGCAGGAATTAGAGGACAAACAAGACCCTCAAAAGAACACAGACAAATCCCCTTACTGCAATATCTATGCTCGCAACAGACTTCTTAATAAAGGTATTTATATGGAGCCCGATAAAAATGCGAACCAAATGATTGAAGCTATGGATAAAAAAGGTTCCGGCTGGGAAAAACTGCCTAAAAAAATAGACGCGCAGGGCAATCCTACCGGTAAATTAGACCACCAAGAAGCCCAACGCCGCGCCGAAGCCGGCGGTACGGTTGTCGCCACCTATCACAATCCCAATAATGCCGAACACGGACATATCGTACTGGTAAACCCCGAAGCAGGGATGAAGCGCTCCGGCAAATGGGGAGGAGAAGTACCTTCGGTAGATGGATATAATACAGACACTAAACAAATAACCGAAGGAGGCTCTCTAAGTGAACAGTTTAGTAGGCCGCGGGAACCCCATATGGATTACTATGAATACACGGGCCCTAAAAAAGAAATGGAAAAAGAATAAATGTATAATAAAAAAATGAAACATTTATTTGCGTTATTTTTGCTTAGTATATGTTGGGTAAGTGGGCAGGCCGATTCCCTGCCCACCAATCAGGAGGATACTCCCAAGGACACAGAAGCCGTCGTTTATTCCCGCTTCCGAGGGTTTAATATGCCTAAGCCCGATGAAAACGGTGCCTATGTATTAGGAGAATTTACCTATCAAAACGAATGGACGGATTATTATATAAGAGAAAATAATTTATATTTTAATTGGTCCGAGACTCTTTATTTTCATCTTATCCCGGCAGAATCATTGCCTATCTTGGAAAGTTTTCAATTGTGGCAAGATAATTATAAAGAATTTGAGAAGCAATTCTTAGCGGGATTTGCCATTCCTCATTTAGACGGGAAAAATTTTTCGCTTCCGTGCGGTAAGAATTCCTCGGTAGAATTTATAGAGCAAATCAAAAAAAGAGCCCCCGGAGAAGAAAATGACGTATTTTACAAAATCATTTGGCACAAGGACGGAAAGCAACATACGTTTGCCCGCGAAGAATGCCCCGTCCCGGTAATAGATTTTCCGCCCGGCCAATTTGCTTATTGCGACGAAAATATACTCTATTACGACGGCTTTGACGATTTCCCTTGGCCGGGAAGAAATAAAGCCCGGCGAGGCATCTTTTTTTGTGATTTGCAAAATCACACCCGCGGGGCTTATGCGGCCACCCCGTACGAAACAAAAGAGAAATCCGCCCTTTATCCTTACAATCCCATAGGAATACCAGGCACAAAGTGGCTTTTTTATTTGCAGGATTCCGACCAATCCCCCCGCAAAAGCCAACTTGTGGTGCGCCCCAAACTAACGCCGGCGCAAGCGGAAAAAGCCGCCGAAGAATATCAAAAATTTATACAAAAAAACACTAAAAATGAATAGATCATTGTTCATTCTGCTCATTTGTCTTTTCTGTATGTCCGCCTATGCCAACGACACTTCCGGCACGGTGCTACCCACGGGCGGCGTCGTATTTGAAAAACAGGACGGCATTAAAATGAAAACCGAAGCACTCTATATCCGCCCCGGGCAGATAGAGGTGCGTTATCTGTTTGAAAATACCACGCCCAAAGACATTACCACCCAAGTTTTCTTTCCGCTGCCGCAAATGCCCGCCGTGGAAACTTTCCCGCAAGGAGACCTTGCCCACGATTATGAATTTAAATTATGGGTCAATGATAAACCTGTAAAATATGAAAAAAATTGGACTATTCTAAGTGGCGAAACAGACATTACCGCCCTTGTCCCCATTCTTTTTTATACAGAAGAAGAAATCATCTCTGAAGCGGAATTAGACCGCCGCGTTGAAATGCTGCGACCGGAAGAACGACAGCCTTTTATTGATAAGGATATCTTAAAATACGGTTGGATTCTAGATCCCGACCGGGGAGAAGTACAAGCCTGGAAAATGACAGACGACTGGCAGAAGCAACTTTCCTACTCGTGGGAGCAAACCTTTCCCGCCGGCAAAACCGTTTCTGTCCGTCATACGTATGTTCCCACTGCTATGACTACCAATGTAGGCACGCCTTTTTCTAAGTGTATAAATGATGAGAGCCAAAAATATCAGGATTTCGTATTTATACCCGAAAACGAACGAAAATATTCCTGGCAGCACTTAGACGCCCAAGACTATGTGGAATATATCCTCACCACCGCCAACAACTGGCAAGGCCCCATAGAAAACTTTAACCTGCTGGTGGAAAGCCCCCTTAAAAGCGTGGGTTGCTTTGACGGAGAAGCCTTTTACGGCGGCCAATACTTTGCCGTCAACCGTGCTCATTACACGCCGGAATGGGATATTTCCGTAGATTTTATAGCAAAAGGGGATATTGCCCGTCCCTACCGCCCCAAAAGCGAGCCCGTCCTCTACCGCGTGGACGGCCCCGCCAACGTGCGCAACAAACCGAGCGGCAAAGTCATAGGCCAAATGGAAAATGACAGCTATGTATGGGTATGGCCGAAAGATAAAAAAGGCAAGTGGTACCCTGTTTTGCAAAACGGCTTGCAGGGTTACACGCATAAGCAAAACCTGATAAAAGTGTTTTGACCGGGGCCTTATTATAAGGGTAAAAACGTGGAGCAGGACAAAGTAATTTACGTCTGCCGCAATACCGCGGGCAAATAACCGCCCCCTTCTTTCAGAATATCTCCAAAAACCACGCCTGTTGCCGTATTTTGCCTGATAAACAGAGTTCCCCCTCTTACCGGCTTTGCAGGCCACACGCCGTGTCCAATTATTTTAAAGTCACTATATCACAATCAGCGCATTTATTATATTTAATACCCAAATTTTCAAAAAGACAAAATAAAATAGACATTGGCGCATAAATTTAATAGCATAAGAGAAGAAGCTGATGTTGATATAATTATATCAAGGAGACGCTTATGAAGAAATTATTTTTCTTGTTGTGTTTTTTCCTGCCCTTAACGGGGTGTGTCATTATGGAAGAGAACTTCCCCGAAATTTCGGAGACAGCCACGCAAAGGTATGCCGAGTGGACGGACGTTACCTTTGAAAATCTTACCGGAAACGAAAATTTGATTATCAGCCGCAATACGCAAGATCAAAACAGCCTTAATATTTTGACCCCCGACTATAATCAGGACTTTTTGGTAGTCGTGTTGCTTGGCAAAGATTGCGAGAAGTCCAAGTCAATGGCGCCGTATCTTAATGAAATGGCCACCCGTATTGTTCCTAAAATACACGGTATGAATTATGTGCCGGTGTTCTTGGATATTTATGAAGATTCTCCCAATAAAAACGTATCTTGGATAAGCGGGCTGGATAATGTAAATTTCTTTATGAACGCCCTTACCGTCTGCTCGGATAATGCCTGTCAGAATGTTTTCCTCCCGCTGGGGGCAAAACCTTCCACCGGCAGTGTTTACGTGGTAGACACCCATAATATCGCAAATACCAAAAAAGTCTACTCTTGGAATTTGACGGAAGAACCGCAAGTGCAAGCTGCCAAACTGCAAAGCGCCTTGGTTATCGCTTTGGGCTTGGAACCGATATCCTTCGGCGACCCCAGCGTAGACGACTGGGACAACGTTGATGCCGGCAATTCCAACATATAATTGTTCTGACTCAACCATTAAAAAAGCCGCTTTCCACAAAGCGGCTTTTTTATCGTCCGGGCATCTGAAGATCGGGCTGGCCGTCTCCGCCCCATTTACAGCGCAGTGGAACGGCCGAACGAAGGCTTCCAAGCTTTGCCGGTTTGCCCCTACGAAACGGAATTCCATATTGTGCAGATTTAGCTGCACGCACGGGCGTCCTAAAACGGCGGTTGTCGCTCCACCGCGGCGCGATGCCAACCCTGTGCACCGCCGCTTATGCTACGTCCTATACGAAAAATCATTTTTTTAAGTGCTCAAGCAAAGAAAAGACACCTTTTGTAAGGTGTCTTTTTATTGGCGTCAAAACAAGAGAACAAAACAATAAAAGGTGTTTTATTTTACCAAAACAGTTTCTTTTAAATGATTCCAGTTACAGTCCTGCCACAACGTTTGTTTTGGCAAATCTTTGCCGTCTATCACTTGCGGGGCGCCCAGCATTTGCTGCAATGCGGGCACCAAATCTAAATAATGTCCGGCGCCCATTTCGGCAAATACCACCTCGTATTGATTAAGCGCCGCGGCTATGTTTTGCAGCATAAACCGGCTGCGGGCCAAACCCGTGGCATTATTTAAGCGGTAAAACGGGCTTTTAATAACCCACTTTTCCGGATAAATATTCATCAAATCTTGATAGAGTTTTATAAAGTCGGTTTCTTCAAAATTTTGCTTGTAATATTTTTTAAAATAACGGTTTAATTCCTTTTCCGTAAACAAAGCGCCCCACGCGGGGCGATGATCCCTTTTGGCATAGGCGGCAATTGCTTCTTTCGCCGCAAAAGGCTGGTCAATTTCCTGCGCGCGGGCATAACCTTCCCGAATAATCCACAGCATTTGCCAGTCTTTATAAGAAAAGCCTTTTTCTTGGGCAAAACGCCATTGCTGTTCCAAAGATACGTCCATACGCACCAACGGCATTTGCCATAGGCTGGCAAGCGCGGCCGTATATCCGTCCTCGGCAGACAGGCACGGCCCGAACGGTTCATTGGGTTCCCGTTCCACCAAAGCCACCTGCGGTTTATATTCATCAAAAGCATATTGCACCGCCGGCAACGATTCTTCCCCGTGGCGTGCAGCCAGCAGCACCAATTTTTTATTTCCTTTTTGATAAACCGTCAAATAGGGGGGCTGCGGAAAGGACTCATATCTTTCTTGGTGCAATGTCCGCTCAGAAGAAAGCACGGACACATCAGCCGTAAACGGCTGGGCAAGAGACTGCAGGGAAAGCAAAACCCCTGCCATTGCAAACATCATTTTAAAAATTGTTTTCATATCTTGAATATAGCAAATATACAACGGGGGCTCTTGATTTGTGAATTGTTTATTTTAGCTGTTGGCCAGATGCCTTCGCCGCGCGAGAGTTACCGGCCGCCCCTTTTTGGCCAGTTTGCTTGTGTTACCGGACGGCGTGGTTTGTATTTTACACATCAAAAACTGCATTTTCTGCACAAAGATATGGTACTGAAGCAAATTTTATCTTGCGTTATATCGGCAAATCTGTTTTTTTATTATCGCCAACCCGTATAAAATATTTAAACACACATCCGGAGCTCAAGACTTTATTTTCGTGTTCCGTTTGGCAGAGGAAAGACACAAACACCCAATCAACCCCAGCAAAAGCATCCCCGTCATAAACATAAACCCCGCCAAAGAACCCCCATAGTCCATCAGCAGCCCGATAAAATAGGATAACACTGCCTGCAGGACAACCGAAAGCGCCATCAATACGGCCAAAGCACGGCCTAAATATTCATTCGGCACCCTTTGCATAAACGAGGCATTGAGTAAAATGCGCAGCCCGGCCATTACTACCCCGGCGATAAATATAGCACCTAAAAACCCTGTCAGTGTACTGTTCAGCGCCAAAAAGAACATACAGCCGGCCGAAACGGCAAATAAAACGGCGTGCAATTTGCCATAGCCGGTTTTTAAGCGTGCCGCATACAAGCCGCTGGTCAAAGCACCAAGAGCAAAAATCATATCCGCCAAACCATAGGTCATTGCACCGCGCCGCAAAGTAAACTGTACATATCCCGGGATAATTACGTTGGATACGGATATGACAATCGTCGGCAAAAAAACAATCATCCCGTATAAAAATAATTTTTTCTGCCGCCACAAAAATATAATTCCGTCCGTTATATTGCGCTTCCAGCCGGCCGAGAGCGGACTGGGAAAGTCAAAGGCATTTTTGGCATAAGCAAATAAAATGCCGCCTGCAAAAGTGGAACAGGCTCCCGCCCACATTAAAGACACAAAGCCCAGACGGCCATAAAAAAATGCGGTCAATAAAGCCGCCGCCATCGCCCCCAACTGCAGCGTAATTTCTATCAGGCTGTTCCCTTTGGCCAAGTAAGGGGGTGGCAACACGGCGGGCACGGCCCCGCGCGAAGCCGTGGTAAACACCACCATTCCCGGCATATTCAGTAAGGCAAGCATACAGATGACAAACAAGGCCGGCGCGCCGCTTTGGCATAACACGGCCGTAAAGGCAAACAAAAGGCTTTGGCCAAAAGAGCAGTATTTCATAAGGGCCGTTTTACTGCGGTGATCAATCAACGAACTGCAGCCTATTAAGGCGCAAAATGCCGCAAGCAAAGAAAGCGCATTATACAAGCCTAAAATACTGTTTTTGCCCGTGGAATGGATAACAAACCAGGCCACCCCCACCACGCCGATATTCATTCCTACAGACGTAAAAGCGTTTGCCGCAAAAAACAGCTTTAATTTGCCGGAGGAGCGGTTATTTGTCACGTTTTTTTCCTTGTTCATTAATCACGCTGCTGATAATTTCCAATGCGTTGCCACGCATCATAAAATCGTGGCGGCAATGTATGGCAATAACCTGCAAAGAACGGACATATTTGCCAAACCCGTTATCGGCCTGGGCAATATGGACGCGTTGAAATTTGGCCAATTGATTAGCCAGGGAAACATCCACATCTTTTGGTTTGGGGTCGGGGCGGGTAGCCTTGAACAGGACGGTTTTTCCGTCATAGCGCATAGGCTGAAAGGCAAAAATGTCCTCAAATACGGCACGGCTGTTTGCCAACAGTTTGTCCAGCAAACCCAATTTTTTGAAACGGGCAAAAAGCGGATCGTTATTTAAATAGCCCTGAAAAAACGAAGTAGCGATCAGTTTTTCAATCAGCTGCTGTTCCTCCTGACTATGTTCTATAATCGGATCTAGCAGATACAAACAGTCCACCTTTTCCCCCGCACGCGCCAGCTGTACGGCCATTTCATAGGCAACCGAAGCCCCAAAAGACCATCCCCCCAAACTATACGGCCCGTGCGGACGCACGTGCTGAATATATTTGATATAACGCGCCGCCAGATTTGTAATGCCGCGGATATTCTTTTCCGTACTAAAGATATTATGCGGCTCCAGCGCAAAAAACGGTTGATCCGGCGCCAATTTTTTGGCTAAAGGCACATAAGCCTCCGAACCGGCGTGAGCGGTGTGCACAAAGAATAAAGGGGGTTTCTTCCCTTCCGTATTAAAAGCAAATAACATCGGGGAAGTATTATGTGCGTCCAAATAAGCAGCTTGTTCACGCAATTTGGCATAACGGAAAATTAAGACCGGAGATATCTGCTCGTGAAATACTTCCCGAATGCGCAAGGACAGTTCAGTTGAACGCAAAGACGTGCCGCCCAAATCAAAAAAGTTATCTTCCCTGCCTATGGTGGAAGGATCAATATTCAGAATATCGGCCCAAATATACATCAGTTCTTTTTCTATGCGGCCTTGCGGAGGTTCATATTTCACCGTACGCATTTGCGACAGATCCGGCTCCGGCAAAGATCTTCTGTCCACTTTGCCGTTGGGGTTAAGGGGAATATGCGTCATCTGCACAAAAAAAGCAGGTATCATATAGGGCGGCAGTACATCCTCCAAAGCGCGTTTAAGCGCTTTTATGTCCAACGTCCCTTTAGGCACCACATACGCCACTAAATATTTATTTCCTTGTTTATCTTCCCGCGCGACAACAGATGCTTCTTTGACGTCTTTATATTTACACACCTGCAATTCTATTTCCCCCAGTTCTATACGAAAACCGCGTATTTTGACCTGAGAGTCCTTCCTTCCCAAAAATTCCAATACCCCCTGCGGCGTAAAACGGGCAAAATCTCCCGTGCGGTACATTCTTTCAAACCCTTTTTCGTTGCTAAACGGATTGGGCACAAACTTTTCTGCCGTCATATCCGGCTTATTAAGGTACCCTTTAGCCACATTCAGGCCGGCAATGCACAGTTCCCCAAAAGTGCCTATGGGCGCCAAACGGCCCGCCTTGTCCACGATATAAGAAGAAGAATTTTCTACCACGTATCCTATGGGCACACGTTCATAAAACTTATCCAGCACAAAGCAAGACGAATATACCGTACATTCCGTAGGCCCGTAGGCATTTACCAATTGATAACTTTGCGTCGGCTCAATGGGGGGCAGGGTTTCCCCTCCCACAATAAGATAGCGCAAGGAAGATTGCCGTATATTTTTTGCAAACTGATAGCCCAGTTGGGTGGTAAGCAAGGTACCCGTAATATGATGTTTTTGATAATACTCCTGCAAAGAAAGCACATCAAAACGGATATCTTGGGCAATGATGTGTACGCAACCGCCGGCAATCAGCGTGGGGTAATAATCCATTAAACACGCATCAAACCCCACCCCTGCCACGGACGCTACTTTATCCTGCGGCGTCAAACAAAACCGCCGTCTGTGACCGTTGCAAAAAGAGGCTAAATTTTGATGTGTCAAACACACCCCTTTAGGGTCCCCCGTGGTGCCGGAGGTATATAACACGACAAAATTATCCGTCAGCATCGCCCGGGGCAGCGCAAAAGTGTCTTCGCAAAAAGGCAGGTCGGTCAATTGCTTTGTGTCTATAACGGGCACGGAAACGTCTGAAAAAAGAGACAGTAAATCTTGGTCTGCTAAAAGCAATTTGGCCCCGCTGTCTGCCAGCATATAAGAAATACGTTCCGGCGGATGGGATGCATCCAGCGGCAAATAAGCCGCGCCGGCGCGTAAAATGCCTAACATATAAACAAGCAGCTGCTCGCTGCGGTTTACCAAAAGAGCCACTTTATCATCCCAGTCTATGCCCTGGCGGCGCAAATAGCAGGCTAAAGCAGCGGAACGCTGCTCCAGTTCTTTATACGTAAGCGTTTTATTGCAAAAACATACGGCAGGACGATCCGGCCAGGTACGCGCCGCTTGTATAAACTGCTCCACCACCGTTTGAAGCGTTTCCCGTGTTCGTTTACCGGCAAATTGATGCAAAATACGCTCACGCTCCGGCTGCGGAATTTCTGTCAAGTCGGCCAATGATTGCGCTCGCGCGTCCGAATCTAAAATTTGCGTCAGCATATGATGAAGCAAATCTAAAATACCGTTTATAATTTCTTCCTGATACAGTTTTTTGGAATAAGAAATGGACAGACACACCTGTTTGCCCGTGCGCAGTATTTCCAATTGCATATCCGTTTGGGTGGCTTGACGCATTTGCACGGAAAAAATCTGTATTTCCGGCGTAGAAAAAGGAGGAATTTCCGGTCGGTAATTAACGATAACGTCAAAAATCGGTTTGCGCGACAAATCACGCCGCGGTGCCAAAATGGGAACCAAATATTCCAACGGACACGTTTGGTTTAAAATAACCCCGCGAAACACCTGTGCAGAAGCCTTGATATATTCTTTCAGCGTCAAGGCGGCCTGCGGTTTAAAACGAACCGGCACGGCATTGACGAACATACCGAAAATATCTTTGCTTTGCGGATGACTGCGCCCGTTCATAATAACGCCCAGCACATAGTCTTCACTGCCGGAATATTTGGCCAACGCCGCCGCACTTAGCGCCGTTAAAAACAGAGAGACCGAACAGCCCATCTCTTTGGCTTTAGCCTCTATTTTATCAATAGGGAAAACACATTCTTTACTGATGTCTGTGGCATAGGGCAATATCTCCGGACGCACGGAACGGGTGGGCATTTCGTTTTCCGGCACGCCGTCTTTAAACATATTCAGAAAGAACTGTGCTTTTTCTTTATGGTCGTCATTTTCGCTTTGCCATACGGCATAGTCAAAAAAATCTTCTTCCGTATGAAATTGCTTGGCGCGTTCGTTTGCATACAACTTCCATAATTCTTCAATCAGGCTAATCAAGCTCACGCCGTCAGCAATAATATGATGAATATTGATATGGAACAAATATTCGTTTTCGCCCGTACGAAAAAGGAAAAAGCGATATAAGGGCGGAACAGAAACATCATAGGCCGTATTGAGTTTTTCCACTTCGTCCAAGGCGTGCGCAAAAGAGCAAGAAAAAACCTTTAACTCCACCGGAAGATTTTTCATTACCTTGTGTGTCAGACGGCCGTTTTCAAACGGATAGTACGAGGAAAATATACGATAACGTTTTACCCAGGTTTTAAGCGCTTTTTTAAAACGTGCTAAATCTAACTTGCCGATGATTTTAAACGAAAATTTGGCATTATAGGCATTGGAATCGGGCACCATCCGCTGCTCTGCCGCCATTTGACGTTCGGTATACGTCAGCGGCCAGGCTGTTCTGTTGCCTGCTTTGCCGAAAGAATGCGTCAGCGCGCCGGTGCGTTTATCAATAAAACACAGAGATCCGTCTGCATTGACCAATGCCTTATCCGCCGTTCTATACAGAAAAGGGAACATTGTGCGGCTGTCTCTGAGGATGGTAGTATAGTAGGGGTTAAAAATAAAATTTTCCGCGTGTATGAAAGGCAAATCAAAAGGGCGTTTTGCCAAATAGGGGCCGGCTACGTAGATATCCCCCTTTTCGCCGGCCGGACAAGGATGCAAGCGGTCATTTAAAACATACAACTGGGTGTTTTTGTAATTCATATACCGCATATGATAGCCTGCAAGCGGATGACCGGCCAAAACGGCGGAATAATTTTTTTCTTTTAAAAGTTTTAACAATTTCTCCTCAAAGGCGGAAAGCTTCTGCCCGCGCCCCCGCCACAAAAGGCCATCGGCACATTTTTCCAACAGGCGGCATATTTCATAATCGCGCAGGACATCCTTTTCATTTTCACTCATTAACAGGCAGTCACCCGGTTTGCTGGGCATATCCACCGTTTTATGCAGCTGTTTGGTAATTTTAAGCGTATTAAAATTAGCCGTTACAAAAGAAGGCAGCAATGCCAGTGTCTTTTCCGCCGCGACATCTTCTATAGGGGCGTCTTTGTCTGAAATAAAAAACTTGGCCAAAAAATGTTTTTTGGGAGCATAGGGCTTTTTGGCGTTTTGCCGATGGGCATTGTCGTCCAAATAAGCATCTAACGACCAATCTATCAAATTGTAGCCCAACGCCTCGTAGTATTGCGGCGGCGTGCTGCCCATAATGCGTGCCCCCGTTTCCACCAGCACAGGCCCCTGCGGGGTTAATTTTATTTCACTGTGGGATGAGCCATAGGTTATCCCCAGCGCATTAAGTACGTCAAAAGTATATTGCACGGCTTGTTTATAAGGAGCAGTTATCGTATGCACCAAACGGCTTGCCTCATACACGGGAACATTACGCGCCGTAAGCACTTTATTATAAAGCAAAATATCCGTCAGAATATGCCGGCCCGCGCGGGAAACACAGTTGACCACTATTTCATCGCCTTCTATGTACTGCTGCAAAAGCAGGCGCGTGTTGCGCTCGCCGGCCGCATCCGTTTGATTTAAATATTTGTGAAAATAGCCAGCGATTTCTTCTTCGTTCGTGCAAGACACCACCCCATCGGTCCCCGCACTGCGGCTGGGTTTGATAATAATACGTTTAAACCCTTGTTGTTTAAACCAAGCCAAGGCTTCTTCCAAGGATCCCGTCAGTAAAGAAGGAATGTGAGGCAGGCCCGCTTTGTGCAGGGCTTGCTGCATTTGGTATTTATCCCGTCTGGCCCACAGCAGCTGAGGCTTGTTTACGGGCAGCCCCAAACGCCCGGCCAGCATTTCCGCCGCGATAACCCCCGTCTCTGTACCGGGGATAACGGCTTTAAAATGATATGCTTTCAGTTTATCTGCAAGTTGCTCAAAATCATCCGGCATACGCCAGCAGGCCTCATATAATCCCCCCACTTGCGATTTGATATATTTGTCCATAAATTCAGCAGAAAATGAGGTCCGTTTTTCCCATCCGGAGGTTAAATGATACGGCGTCATCCCCCGTGCACGAATGCGGGCTGCATACTGCGCGCCGGTAGCATAGCCGTCTACAATCAAAATATTTCCGGCTGTATTACGCTTCATATTTTTTAATTTCCCATAAATTATAATTAGATTCTTTCCAGCCTATTTTTTTATATAAAGGCACTACCGCCGTATTGCTTTTATCCACATAAAAACGAAGGCCGATAATATCCGCACGCGCCTGATAGAAGTCCATAGCATACCGATACAGCCTTTTAAATACGCCCTTGCGGCGATAGGCTGGCAGTACATACAAATCTGTCAGCCACATAAAATTGGCATTGCGCCACGTGCTCCATTCCAATACATACATTATTTGCCCGACTACTTTGTCACCGTCACAGGCCAACCAGTAAACGCCTTTGCGTTCGTCGTCCAAAATAGCCTGCATACTTTTGGTCAGCTTTTGCATATCCAAAGCGCGATGTTCCGTTTCTAAAGCCAAAGCATTATTAAAGGCGCTTAAAACGGGCAAATCTTTTTGTTCGGCTTTTCTAATTAAAAAATTATTATTCATAAATCGTTTTCTCCTTTCTCACACGGCCGCTGTATCATAAACGATAAAAATTGTCACTTTGGGCATAGGGCTCCGCTTTGCCCAATGTTTTCAAACGACTGGCTGCAACAAGTGTTTCCTTCTGAGGCACACAAATGTATTTATGTGCAAACAGGGGTGTCAGGCTTCTTTTTTGCCGCCGCTTCAAAACGCATATAACGATTTGACATACGGCGGAACAATAGTTTTCAGGCGGTTTTCCGGACGGGCATTAATAAACGTAAACCAGCTGTTTGTGGCACGAAGCGTAGCATTGTCTACCGTTTTTCCCTCCGGTATGGAATAGACGGTAACAATAATTTTTACCTTGTCGCGCTTTCCGGACCAGATTGTATTTCTGTCCTCCCATTGAACAATTTTAGGGTAAATCAAAATATCCGCCCGTTTTGCCGTTGCTTGCTGCAAAGCGTCTTGCCAAGTCATCACCGTCTCGCCCAAAAACACCTCATTTGTGTAATGCAGCAAGCTTTCGTAAAACGCATTTTGAACGTTTTTGCCGGAATCGTAATAAATATATTGGTCATAAGTTCCGTTTTCTGGGCAGGCCAAAAATATCTTGCTTCCGTCTGACAAAATCGGTTTTGCGTGCAGATTTGGGGACAACTGTTCCACCTGCGCAGTAGCACAGCCCATAAAAGCAAATACAATTAACAGCAAAAATATTTTTTTCATCATATTCCCTCCTGTCCTTTTACCAATCACTGGCTTTACCCATCGGGCCGACGGGCAATTGCGCCCCTACGGTAAAAGCGCGCGGCATTTCGTGCGAAGAAAGCCTGCTTATTAAAAATTGCCTCAGCTGCGGCAATTCCGCCGCGGTATGGCCCTCTTTCAGCACCAAAAAGGCCTTTAGGCGCTGGCCTTCTTCGGGGCGCATTAAACGCACGCGGCAGGCTTTGACCGCCGGATATTGCAAAATCACTTTTTCCACCCGCTCCAGCGACACGTTTACCCCCGCCACCTGCACCAGGCGGTCCGTACGCTTCAGCGGAAAAATACCCCGCGGCGGCACAAACCGCACCTCATCAGGGAAGCCTGTCCACCCTGCCAGCCCCGCGCGCCGAATACGCGGCGGCACACCTTGTGCAAGTTCCCAATAATCATTAATTTGAAAGGGTGCGTCCTCGCTGTCCCGCACGCCGATGCCGCCCGTTTCCGTGGCGCCATACAGCTCCAACACGCGTTGGGCGCCTGCTTTTTGCAAGCGTTCAAAAAGGCCTTTCGGGCACGGTGCCGTAGACGTCACCGCCGTCACTCCGACAGGGAATGTATGCCCCGCCCGCAAAAAATATTCCCAAAACAGCGGAAACCCGGCCACCACGTCCCCCTCTTTCAGCAATGCAGGCCACGGCTGCAGCGGAAGCGGCGCCATAGCTACCGTCGCAATATGATAGTAAGAGGCAAACATTACCGCAAAAGAAAGCCCGTACAAATGTTGCCGCGGTGTAAGCGTAACCAGCCGCTTTGCCGTTTTAAAATGCCCGCCCACGCAGGCACCTTCTATTTCCAGCATTTCCCGCGTATAGCGCACTTGTTTGGGCGCCCCCGTACTGCCGGAGGTGGACAAATACACCGCCTGGTTTTTTTCATACGCCTTACAGGCTTGCAAGGCCAGCTCGGGCAAAGTGGCAAAAGGGGCCGGTTCAAAAGCAAAAAAAGCCCCTGTGAAACGGGTGGCTTCTTGCCGCACCTGCGGGGGCAGCCTGTCTAAAACAAGCGGTTCTGCCGTATCAAAAAAAGCCAGTATGTCCCGACGCTGCTTGACCAGTTCCGTGCGGAAAATGTCTTCTACCAGGCCTTCTGTCTGCTCAAGGGTGAACATAGGGCTCCCCGTGCAAAGCAAAAATCATACCGGCAAACTGTTCCTGCAAATCAAATGCTTTTTGTGTTTGTAAACCGTCTGCAAACAATAAAACGCTGTGCGCACACGAACTGACGGGCAGCGGCGGCGTATGTGCGGCCGTATCGTCGGTGCGGGCCAGTGTGATATTTTTTAACACCGCCTGTGTGGCGTCCGTGGGCGCGGCGCTTACCACCAAAGCCCCCGCCACCCGCACGGGCGGCAGCTGGGGCTGATAGACATAGGGATCAAAACGGTTCGGCTCTTTTTGCAACACCTGCGCAAGCAGCGGGTTCACATCTTCGGCCGCCGTTACCAGCACCTGCGGACACATTTTTTGGGCCAACAGCTGCTGGGCCGTCAGCAAAGCGCCGGCAAAAGAAGCGTCCATTTGTCCCGTTACCAAACAGGGGCCCGTTATCTTAAGCAAAGAAGAAATTAAAAACGCGGTAGCATTATGCACCGAATTGGCAAAAGCCGTGGGCGAAGAAAGCTCGTCCCCGTCTTCAATAATGCTGTCCATAAATTTAATCGTGCTGCTTAAAGCGCCCGCGCCCATTGCCAGACTGATGCCCGTATCGGCCCGCTGTTGGGCCGGTATGCGCGCTTGTTCCAAAGCCTGACAGGCGCACAGCAGCGCATTTTTGGACACGGCCTCGGCACGGCGCAGACTGCGCACGTCCAAGTACGGGGCGCATTGGGCGGCGTCTGCATCGCCTTTCAAACAGGCAAAACCGTTTACGTATAAATCAGGCAGCATCGCTTGCTCCTAAAACAACCGCCGCATTGCAGCCGCCAAACGCCAGCGAGTCCGACACGGCAAAGCGTTTTACAATCGGTGTGTTTTGCGTCGTAGGAATTAAATGTAAGCTTTCGTCGGGCTCTTCAAAGCCGACGGTGGCGGGCAGCATACGCTCTTTTAAAGCCTGTAAAGAAAGCACCGCCTCCACCGCACCCGCCGCCCCCAGCGTATGGCCCGTTACGCCTTTAGAGCCCCACACCGGCACCCCGGGCAGTATGGCTTGGCAGGCCGTTGCTTCGGCCAAGTCATTGGCTTGGCTGGCCGTGCCGTGCACGTTGACAAAAGCCAAATCTTGCGAGGTTAAGCCCGCTTGGCGCATAGCAAAGGCAAAAGCCCTCTGCAGCCCCAAGCCCTGCGGCTGCGGCGCCGTAGGATGAAAGCCGTCTGCGGCGTTGCCGTAGCCCAACACATAGCCTTGGCAGGGCAGGCGTAAATCTTTAGCCAGCTGCGGATGTGTCAGCAATAAAGCCGCGGCACCTTCCCCCAAGTTAATGCCCGTGCGGTTTTTGCTGAAGGGCTTGCACCGCTGCGGGGTGGACACCAACAAGCGGATAAACCCGTCATAAGGGCTTTGGCTTATTTCGTCCGTACCGCCGCACAGCACCGCATCGCACAGGCCGGTTTCTATCCAGCTTTTGGCCAGGCCGACGGCGTCCGTGCCGCCTGCGCAGGCCGTAACCACCGTTTGAAACGGGCCGCTAAAGCCAAAGTATTGGCTTATCCATTGGGCCAGTGGACTGGCCAGATAGTCATACAAACCGTCCACATCGGCCGCAGTAAAGTGGCCGGTTTTCCAATTTTTGTATATTTCAAAACAATGAAAAGACGGATGAACCGAAGCCCCCACCACCACGCCCACCCGTTTGGCGTTTAACTGCTGCGGGGTAATACCCGCCTGGGCAAAAGCCTGTTTGGCGGCCTGAATAAAAAAGAATTGACTGTAAGTTACGTCTGCCGGTTTGCCTGTGCAACAGGCCGGCGGAACCATAAATACCGGAAATTTAGACGTATACGTGCTGCTCACGCGTGCCGAAGGCAAAGCAAAATACGCGCGGCCCGTAAGGGCCCCGTCAAATGCCGATGAGACATCGCTTCCGCACGCACACAAAAGCCCCATACCGGCAACCGGTATTTTTAAGGAAGGCATCATTTTTTACGGTTTTTTTCAATATAATCGGCCAGCGTACCCAAGGTTTTGAAGATTTCGCGGCCCTGCTGGGTGTTCTCTACGATGATGCCGTACTTTTTTTGCAACAGCATAATCAATTCCACCGCGTCCAGACTGTCTAAGCACAGGCCCGTATCGCCAAAGATGGCGTCGTTGGCCCCGAAGCCGGAAATGTCATTTCCGCCCAGGTCAATATTGGCGGCAATAAGCTGTTTGATTTCATCTATCGTTTGTTGTTGCATAAAGGTTCCACCAATCAAAATAATTAAAAAACTGATACGGATATTGTATACAAAATTCCGTAAGCCCGTCTATAAATTGTTCGGCGTACGGCAGGTAGTTTTCTTTTCGGGGGCCTTTGTCCGCCACGTACATAGGGGCAAGCACCCGGCTGGCCACCCGCCCGCGCCCCTGCCACGGGAAGAACGCCACCACCACCGGCGCCCCCGTTACGGCGGCCAAACGATAAAAGCTGTACGGCACGCGCACCTTGCCGCCCAAAAAAGACACGGACAGGCTGTTATCCTCTTTGCCAAATACGCGGTCTGCCATAGCGCAGACAATTTCCCCTTTTCTAAGCGCGCTCATCATTTCCACCACGCCGCCCAACGGGCCGGCCGGATCAATAAAATCAAATGCGGCTTTCTGCCCGCGGTGCTCCGCGACGGTTTTGTCGTTGTCTTTCGGGTTATGATAATACAGCACGTGCATTGGTTTGTTTAAAAATTGCATACAGTTGACGGCGCTTTGCCAACAGCCCACGTGCGCCGTAAGCAGTAAAAGCCCTTTGCCTTGGGCAAGCAATTCTTGACAGGTGCGGCGCATTTTGTCATCGGTAATAAAAGTGCCCTTTCCCACAATGCCCCAGGCGGCCCGTTCCACCAAGCTGCGCCCGAACGTCAGGTTCAGGCGGAAGGTATGCTTAAAAAACTGCCAGCCGTTTTGGGGCGCAAAACGACGCATAATGTAGGCGCGTGATTTGTCCCGCACGGTTTTGCGCAAACAATATACCAGCACCAGCGGATATAAAAACAAATACGCCAGCACCCGCCCGCCCGCGGCAATCAACCCGTACATAAAGTGGTGCTTCCAACGGGAAGCCATACTTTTGCCCGTCGTTTCGTTAGCTGCGTTCATATAAGCTCCTGCGCAATATCAGCCCCGCCAGCGCCACCGCGCCAAACACAATTACCGCAAACAGCGGCGCCAGCAGCAAAGAACCCAAAATCCATTCCCACACCCGCTGGCCGATTTGGCGGCCCAGCGTGGTGAGGTTAAACTCGGTTAAAAACTGCCCGTGGCGCAGCCAATAGCCCGCCTCTATGCACAAAGCCGGCACAAAAGGACCGACGCATAATTTTTCAAACCCCACACACACCAGCCGGTTCAAATTCCACCATCCGGCACCGCCGAACAGCCACACCTGCCGCACCCCCGGAAAAGCAATCGTGCCGCAAAAAATGCCCCACGCGGCCGAGAGTGCATTGCGCACCGTGCTGCCCGGCTCACGCAAATTGTCTTTTAGTGTTTGCCCATAGGGACGGGGCTCCCAATGCCCGTTTTGACGCACATATTGCCGGTGCGCCAGCGGCAGCATAGAACGCATCGTCAAAAAAGTATTTAACACCGTTAAACGCAAATTGTCTTTCCATTTGCTGAAATGGGAAATACGCTCCGAGCCGTAATGGACGGACACGTCCACCTCCTGCAGGGCAAAGCCGGCCCAAAGGGCGCGCACGGCTACTTCCACCTCAAAGGCATAGCGTTTGCTGCGCACGTGCAGCACGCGCAGCATATCCACCGGATAGCAACGGTAGCCGCTTTGAATGTCCCGCACGGTTTTGCCGGTTTGCACCCGCACCCAAAAATTGCCAAATTTGCGCCCAAAACGCGAAGAAGCCGGCACCGAGCGGTCAAAACGCCGCACGCCGATAATCAGCGCGTCGGGCGTTTGGCGCGCCTGGGCAATAAAAAGCGGTATTTCCTGCGGCTGGTGCTGGCCGTCGGCATCTATGGTAATAATATGGGTAAAGCCGTGTCGGGCAGCCCAAGCCGCCCCTTTTAAAATGGCACAGCCTTTGCCTTGGTTGACCTCTTGGCGCACTAAGTGCACCTGCAAGCCCTGCAAAAGGGGTGTTACGTCTGTGTCGCTGCCGTCATCCACCACCAGTACATCCGGCCAAACAGCACAGCACGCCTGCGCTACCTGCCGCAGCGTGCCGGTATGGTTGTAGTGGGCAATAAGCACCAAAAATTTTAAGGGAGTTTTATTTTCCCCTGTTTCCAGGCTTGGCATATTTCTTCGTAAAAGGGCGGGCGCTCAAACAGCACCTGTTGGTTTTTATCCGTCAGCAGCTGCACGCTGTAGCCGCGCGCCATAAGGCGTTTGGCTTCGTCTAAAATGGTAAAGTCCACATTCAGGCGCACCGCTTCGCTGTAAAACAAACGCGCTTTAACCTCATAGGTATGCCCATAGCAAAGCGGGGCCAAATAGTCCAAATGCATCTGCCGCACCGGCAGCAAAATGCCGCGTTTGTAAAAATCGCCATATCCCAGGCCCACGGCGTCGCCCAGGGCCATACGGGCGTCTTCGCACATAGCCACATAATGGCCGTGCCAGACAATTTTCATAGCGTCTATTTCATAAAAACGTACCGTATGGAAAACCGATTTTTCAAGCGGGGCGGGATCCCCCGGGTTCTGTTTGAAATAAATATATTTTTTCATTGGGTTTTATCCGTAAATTGCAAAATAAGCTGGCTGATTTTTTTATGTGTTTTGTCTTCCGAGAGCTGCACGGCAAGCAGTCCGTCCGGACGGGCGGAAAAACAAATGCGCATAGAAACCCCGGGTTGCACGGGGCTGATAAACTTGGCCCGTTTAACTGCGGCCAACTGCACCGGTTTATTTAAAAAACGGCAGGCCGCGTCTGTGCACAAAGCCAGCTGCCCCACGGCAGGCAGCACGGGATAGTCTTTAAAGTGGCCGTTAAAGGCCGGAAAATCAGCCTTTATATGATACACAAAACCTTGTTCATCGGCCGTGCAAAAACACGCTTGCGCCGCCTGTTCTATGGACATATGCCCCCCTTTACCTGCACGTCAAAATAACTGCCTGTGCGCCCAAGCGGCTGCCGCATATGTGCGGCCGGACAGGGCGTCAAAAAATGGTTTTGCACCAAATTGCCCCATTGACGCACCAATGCCTTGGGCAGACGCGGTGCCCGATAATGCACGCGAATTTGTTCGGCAGATACCGTCATATCCGCCAGCTTTATAAGCGGCTCGCCCAATATCAGCACCCGTGCCGTTCCGTTTTGGTATTGGCTGACAAGCGTAAAGGCCAGGCCTTGCGGCTCCAATACGCCGCGCGCCACGGCACTTTGCGCAAGCAAAATGGGCTGCGGCTGCGCCGGCGCATACACCACCGCCGCCGAACAACCCGCCAAATATACCGCGGCAAAAAACACCCAAAAATGTTTCATACGTACCTCTTTAAAAATGCCGGCAGCACCCATACCGCCGCCGCCACCGCACCGCCAATGCCTATTAAAGCACACAAGCCCATCATAAAAAGCACCGTATGCTGTGCCAGCGCCAATACGCCAAACCCCACCAGCGTAGAAAGGCCCGCCGCCAGCAATGCCTGCACGGGGTACACGGCCGAAGCGGCTTGACCGGCGCGGTACTTCATCAGCTGGAAAATGGCGTAATCAATACCCAGCCCCACCAAAAGCGGCAGAAAAATAAGCCCGAACAAATTAACCTGCACCCCGCTTAGCGCCAATATGCCAAACAAAACACATCCGCCCAGCACCACGGGAATAAAACAAAGCAGTGCTTCTTTTAAGCGTCTAAACAGCCCCCATACCGCCAGCAAATTAAATACAGATGCCAAAGAAACTACCCACACCGCTTCTTTTTTAACAGCCTGCGTCAGCTGATTTTGCAGGCGCCGCACCGACACAAAAACAGCCTTCGCCTTGGCCGCGGCCTGCTCGTAGGCGGGCTCATCGGGCACAATGTTGACCACGGCGTAAGAGCCGTCGTCCAAACGCACCAGCGGGTTGTACCAAGCGGAAAAATCTGCATCTTCCCCCTGCAAAGAACGCGGCAGCCATTGCCAAAACGGTGCAAAAGCCGCCGCCTGAAAACCGTTTTTTTGCGCTGTTTCCTGCAGCAAACGGCGCGTGCGGGCCACCCGTTTATCCGACCAAAAGCCGTTCCAACGGGCTTGGTTTTCCCGTCGGGTGTTTGCCGACACAAACAGCCCGCTCACGGCCAGCGGCGCGGGCAAAAGGACAGACAGCGCCTCGTTTTGCGCCAAGGCTTCATCGGCCGTGGAGCCCAAGGCAAACAGCAAGGCTTGCTCATTGGCGGAAAACAATTGATCGGCCAGTTGTTTGTCCTGCACAAAAGAGGCAGAGACGGAGTTGAGCGAGTCCAACCCGTGGCTGAAAACGGTTTTTTGCACGCCCCACGCCCCAAAAGCCAGCAAACAAAGGCTGAGCAGACACGCCGGTAAAAACGCCAGCGGTTTTATCCGCCACGGGGCCGTGCGGCGCGGGGCGGAGGCGGCACAGGCAAAATAATCAGGCAATATATACAGTGCCGCCCATAAAGCCAACGCCAGCGCACTAATGCCGAAAACGGCTATTTGCTTAAATACTTCTATAGACGAAAACAATAAGGCGGCAAAACACGCCGCTGACGTTAAAAAATTGCATCCCAAATGCCTGCGTATACGCAAAAGCGTATGTGCCGGCGTAGCGGCAGAAGCCTGCAAAGCAAAATACACATAAATGGCATAATCTACCGACAGGCCCGCCACCACGCTGCCAAACCCCAGCGTAATGCCGCTTAAGCGGCCAAATACGCATTGGGTAATCAAAGCAGCCGGCGGCAGCACCAAAAGCGGCAGCAAATAAATGAGTACTGCCCTTTTGGAACGAAATAACCACCAAAACAAAACCGCCAGCAGGGTAAGCCCTGTCAGCGAAATCAAAACAAGGTCGCGCTTAATGACGGAAAAATTTTCCCACGTATAGCGCAGGCCGCCCATAAAAAAGATACGCACCCCCGCAGGCAACTCTTTTTGCAAACGCGCGAACGTTTGCTGTATACGTTGTGCGGCCCCGACGTCGGCCAACACCGCAGGCGTATCATACACGCCGGCCTGCAGGGTGCCTTCTTCATTAGCTAAAAAGCCCCCCTGATATTGCGTTTGGGTGTTTTCCCCCAAGCGGGCCCATTTGGCAATTAACAGCGAGGTTAAATTAAAAGGGTCCAGCGGCAGGCGTTGTTTTACCGCCATACTTTCCAGCGAAAACAGCTGCTCTCTGGCTTGTGCCAGCTGACGGTCTATCCCCTGCGGGGAAAGGGTTTTTTCCAGTGCGGCTTGGTCCTGTGCGTCAAAACGCGCCGGCAAAGCGCGCAACAGAAAAGAAAAGACATTTTCGTCGCTCCGTACCCGCGGCTGCACGAGTTTTTCCTGCGTCAGCTGCTGCCCGAGCCATTGGGCCGTTTGGGCGGCCTGCACGGCAGAGGGCGCTTGCACAAACACCAGCAATTTTTGGCTTAAAGGAGAATGCTGAAAAAGAGACAGCGCCTGTTTAAGCGCCTTGGGAACAAGGGCCTGTATGTCCTGCTCCAGCGGGCCGCGCAGCACCCCCCACGCACACAGCCCCGCCGCCAGCACCGCAAGCAGCAGTTTAAGGTGCGCGCGGGACGGCTTCATAACAAAGCCCCTTGCGGCAGCGGTTCATTCAAACGCGTGTCGGCAAATTTCCACACCACAAAATCTCCGCCCGGCTCCAGCATTGTAACCTGCCGCACCAGCTGCGGGTTTTGCGCGTCTACAAGTACGGTAATTTTTTGAACTGCTTTATTTTGCTGTGAACGCGGCACAAACGTTATTTCCTGCCCGTTAAGCGTAATTTGATAATCTTGCTGCAAAGAAGCAAAATCTAACGTCAGCCATACCAGCATTTGCGCGGCCATCATACGCCCCAAGGCGTTTTTGACGGCTTGTTTTTTGCCGTCCTGCAGGCGAAACACGCCGCTTTGCGTAATTAAAAAACCGTTTTCAAAAGGTTGCGTATATTGCCAGCGCAACCGGCGGGAGGTTTTGTCAAACACCAGATTGCCTTGGCTTTTTAAAGGCTCACTAAGCAGGGCGAGGTGTTTTTCTTCGGTAAAATGGCTCTGCAGGGTTTTTACCTCCGCGATACGTGCGGCATAGCGGGCCAGCAGGTCCGCCCCCTGCTGGGCAAAAACGGCCGCGGCCGCCAAGGCAAAACAAAAGCTTAAGGCGTATTTTTTCATTGTTTCGGGGGCTCCTTTCCCTGCCACATATAAACATATACCACCGCTTGGGCCAGTTTTTCTTCTTGCCGAAAAACCTGCCCCTGCACGATGTACGTGTCAAAACATTCGTCCGTCTTTTCCGTGCGCACCGTCAGTTCGTCGCCGGCGCGGGCCAGCGCCAGGCATTGCATATCCCGCACGCTGACCAAATAGCCGCCGCCGTTTATGCTAAGCCCCTGTTTAATGCGGCGGTAGGCCTCACACGCGCCAAAGCCCTGTGCAATAAGCTCGCAGTATGCTTCCGGCGCCAAGGTGCCGTCCTGCCGCAAAAACAAATGCTCCGCTTTTACTAAAGCGCGCACAATGCCGACGGAGCCCTGTACGTCCAAAATCTGCTCCACCCACAGCATAGGCGGGCGATGCGGCAGCAGACTGTCAACGGGCGGATAGGTTTGCACCATACGTTATTGGGCGGCCAAAGCGGCGTTGATGGAACGGTTTAAATAAATGATCCACGTATTATAGCGGGGATGAATGGTACCCTTTTTTTCGTTATAGCGCAGGTTGGTGCTGGTTTTATACAAAATGGAATAATAATCGGCCCCGTAAGGGATGTCCACCACTACCTGATGATTGCGGATGTTAAGGGTGGCTTCCATCAAACCGTCGCGCACTTTGGTGACCACCCAACCTTTATTGGTCCCCCCCACTTCAATAGCCTTTTCCACCGCGGCCATACTTTGGGCCGATACGGACTGATGTTGCACATTTTGCACCGGCGGAAACGTGCGGCACCCCGCACAGGCCAGCACGCCTAAAAGCAGTACACTGCACAGTTTTTTCATACGTTATTCTCCTTATTGACAAAAGACATAATCTGTTTTTTTACGCTTTGCGCCATATGCAAATGGCCCAGCGGGCCGGTAAATTCCTGCGGGTACACGGCCGGAAAAAGTTTAAGCACAATGCGCGCCGGCTTTATGCGCCACTGCCCCGCTGGCAGCATTTGCTGCGTGCCGGCAATGGCCAGCGGCACCACCGGCAATTGCAGCTGTTCGGCCAAATAAAAAGCCCCGCTTTTAAAACGGACTTGCGGGTCTTTGCGCGACCCTTGCGGAAAAAACACGATGTCGCAGCCGTTTTTCACCGCCTGACGGCACCGCGCCAGCATTTCCTGCGGCGTGGTGTGGCCCGCGTCTATATAACCGGCCGCACGCATAATATAGCCAAAAAAAGGCAGGCGAAAGACCCACTCTTTGGTTACGTACACCACGTTATCAAAACCGAACATACAGACGGTATATAAGTCCAGCGCCGAAGCGTGGTTGGCCACAATCACGCGGCTGCCGGCAGGCACCGGCGCCGTTTGCACCTGCCAGCCGCTGCTGGCCCAGCGCATAAAACGCATAATGCCGCGCGACTGAAAAAACACAAATTTGCGCACCCGCGTGCCCGTTTTGTCGGCACACAACAGCAAAAACGGCGCCGCAACCAGCGTAGAAAAAAACAGCCAGCACAATGCCGCCCCGCCCAAACAAAACGTATTAAAATAACAGCGCAGCCAGCCCATATTATTTATTGTGTTCGCGGGCAATTTTTTCAATAAAGTTGTACAGATCGTCCAAGGTGATAATGGTGCGCAGGTCATAGCCTTGGCGCAGGGTTACGCCAAACTGCTGTTCCAGCACCACCACCATATCCAAGGCGTCCAGGCTGTCCAAGCCCAGGTCGTCGCGCAAGCGGGCGGACGGAACAAGCTGTTCTGCGCGGAATTCAAATTCTTTTTCCAACGCTTCATTGGTACGTTTGATAATTTCTTCTCTGGTAATCACTCTGGCCTCCTAAGCAACAAGGAACAATTGTTTCCGCCGATGGCAAAACTGTTTTTAAGAATCATCCGAAGCGGAGTTTGCTGCACTTCTTTTTGATATGCCAGCGCCGCACAGCGTTCGTCGGGCCGGCACAGGTTTTTGGTGGGCAGCACCGTTTGTCGGGCAAGCATATTTACGCAGGCAATACTTTCCAGACTGCCGCTGGCGCCCATCGTATGCCCGATATGGCCTTTTAGGCTGTTAATGCGCAGCTGCGGGCCGAATACCGCTTGGGCGGCTTGCGTTTCGGCAATGTCGCCTGCGATGGTGCCCGTAGCGTGGGCATTTAATAAATCTACTTGTTCGGCACGCACGCCGCAGGCGTCCAGCGCACCCTGCATACAGTGCTGCAGCGTAAGCGCGGACGGAAACGCCATATTTTCCGTTTCCGTATTGGCATAAAAACCCAGCACTTCCGCCAGCACCGTGGCCCCGCGCGCCAAGGCGCTTTGTTTGCTTTCCATAAACACCAGCCCGCATCCTTCCGCCACCACCAAACCGGTGCGGCTTTGGTCAAAAGGACGGCAGGCGGTGTCAGGGCAATCGTTGGCGTTTTTGGACGTAGCCTGCATAATGTCAAAACAGGCACTGAACATAGGGTGATATTCTTCCGTACCGCCGCATAAAGCTTGGCTTACCAGCCCCGAGCGAATGGCCATAAACCCCAGACCAATGTTCATTAAGCCGGTGGCGCAGGCTTCGCTGTTGCCCATAGCGGGGCCGTTAATTTTGAGTGCTTGGCACACGCCCGCCAGCGGGGAGTGGTTCATAATTTGCAAAAAGTCGGAGGTTTTTATCCGCTCCAAATGCGCCCCCTGACTGTAAGAAGCCAATTCCAGCCATACGGAAATGCTGTTGAGCGTAGAGCCCATAAAAAAACCCAAATGCGTCGGCGCTTGGTCGTAGCCGGCTTGCTTTAAGGCTTCCTGTGCGGCACAATAGGCATACAGCCCCATACGGCTCATTCCGCGCCGGTATTTGCGCGGGATAAAGGAATAATCTGCCGGCGGGACGGTGGCGGCCACTTTGGTTTGCACCAAGGGCAGGGCCTCCAGCTCCGGCACGGTGTGCATACAGGGGCGGGCGTTAAGCAACCCGTTCCAAAATGTTTCTACGCCGAAGCCATAGGGGCTGACCGCCCCCATACCGGTAATAACAACCGTATTTGAAGCATCCATATTTGTATTATATCAATTTAGCCCTTTTTTCCCATTGACAAACGGCCTTACATACAAATACCGCCGTTCACCTGAAACACTTGTCCGGTGATATAGGAGGCTTTTTCCGAACATAAAAAAGACACCAGCGCCGCCACTTCTTGCGGTTTGCCTAAGCGGCGCAGCGGGATGAGCGGCAAAATTTTGTCTATGGGCAGGCCTTCCAGCATATCCGTTTCAATAAACCCGGGCGATACGGCATTGACCAGCACATTGCGTTTGGCCACTTCCGCTGCCAGGCTGCGCGTGGCCCCCACCAGACCGGCCTTGGCGGCCGAATAGTTTGTCTGCCCCGGCACCGGCGCGTGCGCCGCCGCAGAAGCAATATTGACAATGCGCCCCTGACGTGCATAGACCATAGAAGCCAGCACCGTTTTCGTCACCTGATAAAACCCGCCCAAAACGGTGGAAAGCACGGCGTCCCATTCCTGGTCCTGCATAAAAAGGAGCAAATTGTCTTTGCGTATGCCGGCATTGTTGACCAAGGCATAGGGGGTGTGTTCTTTAAGCAAGGGGTTCAGCGCGGCCTGCACGGCGGCACCGTCTGCCACGTCAAAGGGAAGCAGAGTGCATCGGGCACCAAAAGATTCTATTTCTTTTTGGGCGGCTTGTGCGGCGGCGTGATTGGAATGATAGTTCAGCCAAATGTCAAACCCGTCCTGCGCCAGCTGTTTGGCTATAGCCAGCCCGATACCGCGGCTGGCGCCGGTAACTAAAGCAATTTTGCGGGGAGAAGAAGGCATAATTCCTCCAAAGTCAAGCGGAAAAGTATATTATTTATCATAACTAAAATAATTACAGAAAAACAAATTGTTTTTCAAAACGTTTCCGCCAGAAAATAGAGGCCGTATAAAAAGATAAAACACCTTGCCAGACTTACGTCTGCCTGCGGGCCTAACCGGTTTGTAGGCACAAAAAAGGCCCCGAAGGGCCTTTTTAACGGGAAGCCTCTTGAGGGGGTTGATTGGCTGCCCGTATTTTCTTTTTGTACAACGTGTACAGACCTTTGTGCGCGGAAAGCGCCTCGGCGCGTTGAATTTCTTCCAGCGCCAGTTTAAATGCCCCCGCCTTAAAATGCATTTGGGCCGCAAAAGCCCAAAAGGCGTCCTCGTACGGGCACACCTGCTGGAAAGCGGCAATGGCTTCTTCATACTGTTTATTTTCCGCCAGCATAAAGGCCAGATAAAAGCGCAGGGCTTCATTGTCTTTGGCGGCCTGAATGCCTTTTTTTAAGATGCGCAAAGCTGGCGACAGTTTTTTTTGCTCATAATAAATAAAAGCCATTTCGCCGTAACACCAGGCATCCCCCCGGTTATATTGCAGCCCTTTGTTTAAATAGGCCAGCGCTTCGGCATAGTTACCCAGCAAGCGGTATATATGCGCCATTGTGCGATACCATTCCTCCAGCTGCATACGGTTATGGGCAAAGGCATAATCGCCGGTAATCAGTTCATCAAACATTTGCACTTTAAGCCAAGAAGTAAAATGCTGCTCCCGCGTTGTTTCCCCCTCCAGCGCCAAAGCCAAAAACTGCTCCCGCGTGCAGGGGGCGTCCGCAGGCTCCGCCGACGGAGCAGTTTCCGCCTGTTCTGTCTTTTTGGTCCGCTCGTCTTTGGCAAAACGCAAACAGGCCTGCTGCAACGGGCTGACCAGTTTTTGCGGCTCGTCCACCAAAACAGACAGTGCCTCCTGCAGCTGCAAAAAAGCTTCGGCGCTTTGTTCTTCCACGTGATAGTGAAAGAAACGAAAGTCTTTTTCCAAACGGTAATTGGCGTTCCCTTCATTGGGTTTATAAAGGGGAATGCCGGCCGCTTCCAACACGTTTAAATCGCGCTGGATGGTGCGTTTGGAAACGCCGCAATCGCGCGCGGCGTGGTCCAAATTCAAAATGCCTTTGTCCAGCTGCAGCATCAGGCGTACCAGACGCACCAGCCGTTTATCCTTTTCCGCCATATGCGCGGGGGAAGGCTTTTTGCCAGCCTTTTTTAATTGGCCGAAAATTTTTGCATAGTCGGTTTTTTTGCTCATATTTCCTCGTCAAGGCCTCATTTGCAGATTGGAAAAAATCAAAAAACACCCCATACACAAAACAGGCACCGTAAGCATACACCATAACAGGCAATAACCCATATACAAAAGCAGGGTGTCTCCGTCATATTTGGTAAAGACGACAAGCAACGTAATAAACAAAGCCAGCACGCCCGCACAAAACGCCAAAAACAGCCCTTGCGGATGCAAAAGATCAACGGCCCATATAAAACATAAATAAAGGCCGATAAAAAAACTGGTCCAAAAAGCCAGCCAGTGAAGCGGCATATCCGCGCCGCCGTTGGCCGCATTTTTGGGGCCGGTAAAATAAGCCCCCAAATTGCGCTGTTGCCAAGCCTTGTTTACTTTTTGCTGATATTGTTTTATTTCTTCTTCGGAAGCTTCCTGCTTGAGATATTGACGTATTTTATACACATAAAACGTCCAAGGGCCGCCGGGCTCTTTTTCGGCCAGGCCGTTTACCTCCAGCCAGCTAAACAGCAAAGCAGCCAATACGCTGGAGCCGAAATAAAAAGAAATAAACGAAAAATCAAGCGTCGGTTGTTTAAGAATAAGCAGGGCTGTTTCCATCCGTTGCTCTTTAGAAGTGCCGCAATATTGCATAAAAATTTCCTTATTTTTTACATAAACCCCGGCCGGACTTGCCGGCCGGGTGAGGAGGTTTATTTTCTTATTAATATCCCGCCGCAGGAGGGGCATTTTATTCCTGCGGGAGGATACGCAAACACAAACACCTGATGACAACGGTTGCATTCATATTTCTGTTCCGGCATACTATATCTCCTATCAAGTAAATTGGTACTGCTTTTATAGCATAGCAAGCCCCCGCGACAACGTATTGACGGGCCAAAAACAAAGGATATTTGGCGGAAAACTGTACCGTCTTTACACAGCCGCCACGGCCGTGGGCAATTGTTTTTACGCGGCGCCTTTGGGCGCAAAAAAGCCGTATAAAAATAAATTTTAAAGTTATAATATGTAGCATATGAGCACAAAAAAGAAAACGCGTAAAAAATCTTCCAACTTTGAAGGAAATATGACCGAAGGCTTGGGCGAGCTTTGGGACTGGCTCAACATATCCGAAGATCAGCTGCCCGTTTTGATAGAGCAAATTGCCCGACGCGGCTGGCTTCTTGCCGGCAAAAAAGCCGAGCTGGCCGCCAGCGATAAGATTTTTCAGGTATATCCGCGCTGGCCCGTGGATATGCGTTTTTTGCTGAGCACAAAGTTATCCCCGGCCCAAGACACGCGGAGTGTGTCTTCTTTTTGTTTGTTTATGTTGGGTTACCCTAACACCGTGACAATTCAAGAAACCTATGCCTGGGAAGACGGAGTGGAAGGCTACGTAAACGCCGACATAGAAGATGGGCCGTCCATTGATTTTTTGGCCCCTTTATTTGACCGTGAAAAAGACGCCTATACCCCGCGCATTGCTACTACCGTATATTTAAGCGCTTTGGCGTTTGATCTGCAGCCGGCCCAAGAATACACTTACAAAATTTCCGAAGGCCCGACTTATGAACTGGCCCTGACGCAATTTCTGCAGGAAAACCCGAACGCAACCAAAAAAGACTTTCCTTATGTAGAAATGTCCACCCGCAGGCTGACCAGCCTGCTGCCTACGGAGAATACTTCGTTTTATTATTACCGGGGCAAAATTTTGCACGTGTTCCCTATGGAACCGTTTGCGCAGACGGATATCGTGAAATTGAACGTATTGTTAATTGACTTGGTCTCCGACAATTCGTTAAAAGTCAATTTATACGCCAAAAAAAGCGACTTAAACGGCTATAAGCCCAAAGAAGGCGACTTTATAGAAGGTATTTTGTGGCTGTTTGGAACGACACACTATATGACCGGCGCTGTGCCAACCTCGGAAGATTATACAGAATAAGGCCTCTATACAAGCGGCCCCGTCTGCCTTTTGGCAAACGAGGCCGTTTGAACAAAGCCGCAAACGAACGAAAACAAGCAGCCGTTGCACAGGCGTTTTTCCTTGATGCAAAACGCAGGGTATGCTGCGCGTAAAACGCCCGAAAACTTTTATTGCACGCTGTCGCGCAAGGCGTCCACCAGTTTAACCATAGCCCACGTATCCTGTTTGCAATAAGCCAGCAGGTCTTTGCGCAGCTGCGCCTGCTCCGCCGCGCTTAAATGGCCGAAATACAGCACGTCAAAAGCATTCATCGCGTCCCCTCCGTTGGCCACGGGCATTCCTTCATACGTCATTTCCGGCACTAAAGAAGGGAGCACTTTTTTAATGGAAGAACTGCCGTGCATATGCGGGTGCAGATAATCTTGCTTGAACGGGGTTTCCGTATCCATAAACCGCTCGCTCATACGCAAAAGCGCGTCCTTTTGTTCCTGCGGCAGGGGCAAATCGTGCGCCATTTCGCCGATGCGGCCCTTTTCAAAAGCGGCGTGATGGGCAATTAAAGTACCCTTATCGCCGATATATTTAAGCATCGCCTCCGCACAGCCGTAGCGCGGGTCCTGCTTACCTTCAAACAAATATTCATAATGCTCAAAAGGGCCGTTGGGTTTGCGCTGCACGTGCAGAGAAAACTGAAACGGTATTTGCTGATAGGGCCGGCTGTAGCGCCAAAGCGGCACAACGGGCTGACAGGTTTCAAAATCAAAATAATACAGCGGATATTCCAGCCGGTTTAGCCATTGGGCCACCGCCGTGCGGTCTATAAAGGGCTGCTGGGTGCGGTACACCTCCACCCAGTGGTTAAGCTTGGCCGTATTGCAGCTGTCGGGTGGCACATCCTGCACGCGCAAAATGCCCAAGGCCATATAATCGCGCGCGGCCTGGCTGCGAAACACTTCAAAAACGGAATCTTTTGGCACATTGCGCCAGCAATAGGCGTAAGCTTCGCAGCCGCTGCAGCCGCTTTTGTCAAGCAGCGCTTCCGGCTCCGGCCCGGCAAGCAGGGCTTTAATGTTTTCAATGTCCTGCGCTATTTCTTCGGGCGGGGTCAGTTCGGGGTCCATAAGCGTTAAGAGGAAAAATTTATTCCAGTCCGTCTGGTCGGTGTCCTGAAAATAATCGGTATTGATGTGCATTAAATAACAATGCTCCACCTCCACCCCGCAGTTGGAAACCACATAGTTTTGTATAGCAACATCGTCCACATAAATGGGTTTTAAGTTTTTGCCGCTGCTTTTTACTTCTACGATATTCCAGCCCGTGGGGGTTTTTTCCAAAATGTCCACCAGCACAAAAATATCGTTATACAAAAAGGCCGCCTCGTAAATGGCGGGAACGCCGCGGGCCATCAGCTCGCGCGTTTGGGCCACGGCGGCAGAGGGGTTCTTCCAGCCGTTCTGCACGGCCACCCCGCCCGGGAATTGCTTTTGGGCCAAAAGGCCGATGTCATAGCCGCGGTCCAGCTTTTTTTGGGTGGCTTCGTCCGGCGGGGTTAACACCTCTTTTTTATTGCGGTAGAGCCACAAATGCTTAGGGCAGCCTTTATATTTGGTATATTGCGATTTGGATAACATAGGCTTTATTTTTTAGTTAATTTTTCCGCTTTTACGCCTTTTGTGCCCGGCAAATAATAGCGATAGGGTCTGTCCACATAGTCCCGTTTGGCTCCGTCATTTGCGGTCAAACCGAAGCGGCCCCGGCAAAGCGACGGCTTGGGCACATACTGTCGGGCTTCTTCTTTAAGGACCAAGCGCACGCCTTCCTTTTGCCTGGCCGCATTGAGCAAGAGAGTCATTACTTTTAACGGACCGTTGACGGCTTCCTTCCCGTCTGCACTTTCTATGGCACGAACCAAAATGCCGCCATATTGGTGTTTTGTTTTATCCTTTTCGTCATTATCAAAGCTGATATCTATGCCGGAATAGTGGAAAAACAGATTGTCGCTTGGCACTTCCGGACAGAAGAGCTTTGAGGAGTTTTGCGGGGTTCGTTTGCAAAAAGGGTCCGGGTGATCTTTGCTGTGATAATAAAATTCTATTTCCGTAAAGAAATATTTCTTGTCCCCCGCTTCAAAACAATATGTGGCAAACAGTAAATCAGCCATTTCTTTAAAAACGGCGCACATATTTTTGGAGTCCTTCAACAAATGGTTAAAATGCTGATTAAGTGTCATAAGTTTCCCTCATACTCTTTAGTCAAACAATGCACCGCCCCGCCATAGCGGGATATTTCCGTACAGTCTATCCCCACCACTGGTTTATCGGTGGCTGTTTTTATTATAGCAAGAACTTCTTTATCCTGCGGCAAATTGTATTGCGGCACAAAAACCGCGCGCGACGTGGCCAAAAAATTGACATACACCCCCCGCGCACTTAACCCGCTCGGATCCGTTTCGTCCGGCACACAGGGCAGGAAACGGACTTTAACGTTCCAATACACCTGCCGCACTTTTTCCAGCCGGCGCCACAAAAGCCGCTGCAAATACGGGTCAAAGCGCTCGTCGCTTACAAACAGCGTATCGCCCATAAACTGCATAAACCCGTCTATATGGCCGATTTTATCCCCCGCTTCTCTAGGCAGCCACACGATGTGCTCAGCCCCCAAAGCGGCAAAAAGCTCGTCTTCCACAATTTCCCGCTCGTCGGGTGCCGATTGACGGAAAATGCGCCGCCCCAAAAAGCAAAATACCGTTCCGTCCGGCCCGCGCACGATGTTTCCGCCGTCCAGCTGCACCGAACAGTCCCTCACCGGAAACAAGCGTTGGACCGCAGCGTTGATTTGTGCCGTAAACGTGGGGGTGTAATTGGCGTAGCGCGGCCGAAAAATCATTCGGTAAAGTTCCCCCGTTCGGCTGTTTTGCACGGGCAAAAAGTCCCGCACCCAAATGTCGGGCAATTCCAACACGCACACCATATGATACGCCGCCAACGCCTTGTATAAACGAGGGAAAAAGGCTTCGTAAGCCGGATAAATTTTCAGCACTTCGGGTGTGGGTTTTGCCACACAAACAATTTGATCTTTCATTTTTTCTTTATCCTTTCCAAAGAAATAAGCATAAACAAAGCGGTTTTGTCCTCACGGGTGGCTTTGGCGCAGGGGTCTTTAAAAAGTTTTAAGTAAAACGTCATATCCACCATAGCCACCGCATCTATTACCCGCTCCGGCAGGCGAAACACCGGCGCTTTGGCCGAAAAGTCGGCCTGCAGCAAGCCCATTTCCTGCATTTCCCGCCAGTTTATTTGCTCCAGCCAAGAGGATGAAGGCATATGCAAAGACCGGCTGATGACATCCGGCCCGATGTCCGAGCCGGTGTCTTCGCAATTCATATATAAAACCACAAAAAGCACGATTTGCCGCTCGTCCAACGGCAAAAAAGTGGCCAGCTCGCGCAAGGCTTCTTGAGCCCGATAAAAGAATTCTTCCGTCAGCCCCCAACGGCAGACCAACCGGTCTATGCGGCAAAAATGACGCAAACAGCTAAACTGCTGCAGCAGTTTGCGTTCCCCTTCGGTAAGACGGCGCGAAAAAATGTCTTCTTTTTCCGCTTCTTCTTTAGAAGGGTCTATTATTTGGCCGTCAAATTGACGGGCAATGGAGGCTATTTCTTCTTCCTCTGTCATATACGCCTTATAGGAGGTGCAAATCGGACGCGATGCGCACCAAACGGAACGGGTGCAAAATAAACTGCCCGTAAACAAGCAAAGCCAAATTGACAAAGCCAAACCAAAAAACCCATCTTTGCCATTTTGCGCGGGCACAAACGTACACGCCCGTCCAAACACCTACAAAAACAGCTAACGCAATTATATATTCCATCTATTCCTCCTATTTACAAAAACCTACTTTCGGCTCCATCCGCTGGCGCTTGACGGTTTGTTCTTCTTCCAGCAGCTGCAGCAGGGCCGCCTTGTCTTGTTTGAGGCCCAATATGGCGGCCTTATTTTTTACTACGGCAAAATCGCCGGGGGTTAAACAAAGCAAGGCAGACGCTTCCTGCGGGGTAACGGAGCGTTTAAAAAAATAATAAAACGCCTGCTGCACTTGCTGCGCCGTCAAAAAGCCGTATTTTACTTTAAAGCTGAAGCGCCGCAGACAGGCCGGATCCAGCCGGTCTAACAGGTTGGTGGTACATACAAACGGATAGGGATGTTGCTCCATCCAAGTCAGCATTTCGTTCACGCCGGAAATTTCCCACGAATGGCGGGCGGAAGCTCGGTCCTGCAAAAAAGTGTCTGCCTCGTCAAAAATAAGCATCCGTTTTTCTTCTTTGGCACGGGCAAAGGCGGCGGCTATGTTGTGCTCCGTCTCCCCTACATAGGCGCTGATAAGGCTGGAGGCCCTTTCCTGCCGCACCTTCAGCCCCAGCTCCTGCGCCAAAAAACGCGCATAGGCCGATTTACCCGTCCCCGAGGCCCCGTACAAACAAAGGGAAAAATTTAAATTTCCCGATTTTTTCAGCCGTTCGGTTAAATAGGACAGGTCCAAACTGGCATTGATAAGCGAAACATTAAATTTCGCTTCGTTTTCTTCCTGTTTCCGGCAGGACGCCCCCCCTTGCAAGGCCTGCTGCATAATGTCTATATGCCGCCGCACGGTTTGCAAATTACCTTTAGCCATATGGGCCGCGCGGGCGGCGCCTTCTATCATAGCAGGCGGGACGCTGAACTCTTTGGCCAGCGCCAACGTCTGTTTGGACGAATGGGGCAGGCGGTGCGCCTTGAGCTGCAAGTGCCACATTTTCTGCCGCACCTCAACGGGCGGTTCTTCAAAATGAACGGCCAACGTAAAACGGCGGATAAACGCCGGATCCATCCGCGCAATGTTGTTGGTTGTCCAAATGACGGGGCACGGATTATTTTCCAGCAGACGGTTTATTTCCACCTTGTCGCAACGTGTCATATAGCTGGAAAAAACGTCTTCCGCTTCGTCCAGCAGCAAACAGGCCGCCTTGTCGCGCGCCAAAAGCTCGGTTTTTTGATGCAGCTGCTGCAGGCGATAGTTGGTGCCGGAGTACTCTTTGGGGTTGTTTTCCCCCACCGCATACAGGCGCCGCTTGGCACAGGCGGCCAGCATAAGGGCAAAGCTGGTTTTGCCGGTGCCGGGGGTTCCATACAGCAGCAAATTGATGCCTTTGTGTCTTGCCGCGTTTTTCATCAGTTTGACGGCAAAGTCGGTCTCCGACACATAATCAAAATCATCTTCGCGCCAGTTACCCAAAAGCGGTTGCCCCAAAAGAGCGGCTTTCATTTCCGCTTCCGTATGGTATTGATTGTTCAGGAAATCCCGCATTCTATCGTTTATTCTGTAATAAGGAGAAAACCCCCTCTCCGCCGTCAGCAACCCAAAACGCCGCAGCGGCGCCTGCGGCACGATAAGAGGCAAAACTTTTTCTTCGCTAAGGCCCGTCAATACGGACAAATTTTCCACGCACAAATTGCTCTCAAACAAACAGATGTTTACAAAAGAAGAAAAATATTTGTTTCTATGCCACAAAATGCCCGCTTCCAATAAGTTTTGTTCTTCTTTGCTCAGCCTGAACAAACGGCGGGCAAAAGACAGATTGCGGGCTAAAATGCCTTTTTGAACCCCCGAGGGAACTTGGCTGTTTTTGCGTAAAGTCTGCAGCACTTTTTCCCGCACTGCTTTTTTGTCTTTATCTTTATCTTCCGCCACTTGCAGATCCCGGAACGAATGCATATATTTTTTGGCCCAGCGGTATAAAGCAAAATAATCTATTTTAGTGCCGTAACACGGGTCTTGAAGCAAACGCTTAATATAAAAAAAACTGCGGTAATCATCATAGGTGTATTGCATAATTCCTCCTGCCGGTTATAGTATAGAAAAGGCGGACGACAGCATTGTGTCGCATCGTAAAAACGCATTTTGGCAGGCAAACAAGCTGCCTTTTAGAAAGCCCATCAACCTGACGTCATTTTCTGCTATGATAGATAAAAGAGGTTTTTATGCAAAAAGAAATGCATAACAAAATAACCCGCCTGATTTATGAGCTGAACGCTTTGGACAAGGGCGCCATTCTGCTGACGGATATGGCAGCGGAATTGGGCGTGTCTTTGCGCACCCTGCAAAGGGATATGCGCGATATACAGGAGGCCGAGTTCCCGCTCTTTTGCCCCAACCCCGGGGAATATGCGTTTATGGAAGGGTTTTCTTTGGAAAAGATGAAAATTTCCGACAAAGAAGCCTCCCTGCTGGTGCTTATACACGAGGTGGCCAGCTCCTTGGGTAACAATTTTGACGCTTCTTACACCTTGCTTAAAAAGCGTTTGCTTTCCACCCAGCAAGAGAGCCCCTTCTTCGTCAAGTTTGCCGGCGGGGAAGCTTTTCCGGATACGCCCATCACCCAAGAAATTGCCCGCTGCATAAAAGCACAGGAAGAAATAACACTCTCTTACCTTAAAGGCCGGCGAAAGCATTACCCCGTTTGTCCGCTTAAATTGCTGTGGATAGAAGGTTTTTGGTATTTGCTGGCCCTGACCAACACCCGCAAACTGTTAAAGTTTCGTTTAAATAAAATTACTTCCGCGCAAGGCACGGGCCGGTTTTTCTCCCATCCGCCCGAAATTGAAAGCCTCATCCGCCAAGGCACCAATATTTGGTTTGACGAGGAAAGACCGCTGAATGTGCGGCTGGAAGTGTCCCCTCAGGCAGCCAAATACTTTAAAACAAGGGACTATTTCCCCCTGCAAAAGACGGAAAAAGAATTGCCCGACGGCGGGCTTATTATTTCCTGCAAAGCGGTCAATGTGCAGGAAATTTTGCCCACCATCCTGCATTGGATACCCGAAATTATGGTTCAAGCGCCTGCCGAATTAGCCCAAACTGTCAAAAAACTGTTAAACGCGTATCTGCAAAAACTATAATCTGTCCCACACAAAAATGCCTTTGCCGCTGCTTTCTTTTTAACGGCTATCCTGTTGCGACACCCTGTTGACGCGCCTGCTGTTTACAATAAAAACAGGAGGCATTATGAACTGGAAAAACTTTCGTATAGACAATGTGGACAAACTGCTTGCAGAGCAAAAGGCGGAACTTTGCCATCTGTTTAAACAGCACCGCGGGGAAAATTATCCCGGCCCGATACTGACGCTGGCCGATTTGCTCGACGCCCTGCCGTTTTACCGTCAGGTTTTGCTGATAGGCAAGCCCGACACCCCCGCCGAAAACTTCCTGCGGGAAATTGCCTTCGGCCTGGCCGAAAAGAAACGGAGCGTTACCTACTTCCTTTCCTACGCGCCGGCCCAAGAGCTGCTGGCCCATTATTACACCCGCAAAACGGACGTTTGCGCCAATGATTTAAAAACGGGCAATTTTTCTACCAAACAGCTAAAAGAAATCAATCAGCTGCTTGACCGGCTGCAAGAAGCGCATTTTTGTATTGCAAGGCCGCTCCCCGGGTCGTCCCTTCCCCTGCCGGTTACGCAGCAGGAAGAAAACATAACCGACGGAGCGGATATTTCCAAAATTTGGATATTTGATTCCCCCTCTTTGTTTTTACAGGCCAACTCGCCCGAAGACCCCAAAACGCGGCTTTTGTCGCTGCTGGCGGAAATGAAGGAAGAAGCCAAAGGCAGATCTATGACACATATTATGCTGCTTTCAAACACCTACAGCTATCTGCAAGATTCCGTACGGGCCGAAGCATTGGAACTGCCGGACTTGATTTTAGTGTTAAGCCCCAAAACCCAAAAGGCAGACAACAACTTGTATCTGCTTTCTTCCCATAAAAACGACTTAAACGACGTATTTGAACTGACCCTTTCTTACGACAGGAGCCGACACCAGTTTAAAGACGCTTAATTCGTTTGCCCTCGGCCTGCAGCAGGGGTAACCTGTTCGGGTACAAAAACCCCCGCACAAAGCGGGGGTTTTATGCTTATTTTTGGCAGTGTGTATGAACAGAACAGCAGATTTTTAATACGACTGCTCCTTTGGGTCCAACAATTTACAGAAGCGTTCCGATTTTAATAAAGATATTCCGGAAAAACAAAAAAGATACTTCTTTTACAGAAGTATCTTTTTTGTATTTAATTTCCGTCAGAAGCGTTAATTAATATGCCTCATTTTGTACATTATGCTTTGGTGCCGCTTCAGGGTCCTTGGCGCCTTGCATAAAGTCCTGATATTTCTTTTGCACGCGCTGGCGGAACAGACGCACACGTTTTTCCTCGGTCGCACCGAAAGTTTTTCTGTTCTGCTGCATATATCTTTCTAAAGAGCGCAGCGTTAATTTATAGTACTGTTTGTAATCGCCCAATATATTGTCGTAGATGTCTCCGGCATTGTATTCGGCAGCGATTTTATCCATTTCGTTTTCGTAATCCAAAGCGCGTTCGTAATATTTCACTTTGGCAAAACGTTTCTTTTCGGCCACATATTGCAAGCCTTTAGACAGCACCTCCGGCGTTCCTTGCTGCAGCTGTTCTAAACGTTGCTGCCCTTTGGCAGACGTTTCATCATTTAACTGATTGATTTTATTCTTCAGCACTTCGTTCGGTTCCCGTTTGGCCGCCATTGTTAAGCGTTTTTTAAGCGTGGCCAAGATTTTCGCACAGGTTTCTTCGTCTCTGTTGAACAGGAATTCTTCCAACTGGTACGTCAGGTTATGGATACTGTCGTCTTTGGGGAACATTTGGCGCACCTGTTCCAGCAGAAGAATAAACTCTTTCGTCGGCTCATCGTGGCTGAAGCGCAGCCCTTTGACGGAGGCAATAAACTTTTCCGCATCGGCACGCAAGGCGGAAGACACATCATTGCCCTTTACGTGTATATGCTCGGCGCGGATCTTATTGCCGTTAAGAAGCATATCCAAGTTATAGCCGATCATACGCAACTTCAGCAAATCGTCGGCCAGCAGTTTTTCTCCCTGCGGGATTTGATCCATAAACACTTTCATTTGGTTGTTTAAGTGGATCACTTCTTTTAACAAGTTTGCTATTTTCCCTTCGGAAGTTAAAGAATGGGAATAACCGCGCGCTTGGTCAAGCAGCTTATCGGCCGTTTCGGACAATTCCTCTCTGGTATGTTTCAAATTAGAGGAAAAACCGACCATATTCAGCTGTTTGACAATCACGTCGTCGTTCCTTAAAATGTCTTTTTCTCTAAGCCGTCTGTTAAGTGTAAAAAGGCGTTTCCAGCCGTCTTTTTCCATTCTTGTATTTTTCAAACACAGGATAATGGAGAATATGACCGAAGGAATGGTGGCATAACGCAGCATTTGCAGCAGGGCAATGTCCGACTGCATTTTGGCCAAGGCGGCGGCCATTCCTTGTTCTTCCACTATCGTCTGGCTCAATTCTACGGACTGCACCATCCAAGGAGAAATACTGTTAATGAATTCCTCCATACCGTCTATTCTAAGCAAAGCGACCAAGCCCAAGGCAAACGCAATAGGCACAATACCCAAAAAGTTGAAGAAATTATACTTTGCCGCAGCCTGATTTTTCTGCGCCTCTTCTTCTCTTTTCAAGTCCATCAGCTTCTTTTCGCGTTCGGCGGAGCTTAAGGTTTCGTCATTGCGCACGGCGGATCTGGCCTTTTTGTAATGGGAGGACACAATGTTCATCATACGCGTGTTTTCCGCCACGCCGAATGTAGCCGTAGAGGCTTGTATCAACGCCCAGCTGCCCAGCAGCATCCCCGCAGCCGACGCCGAATAGGGAGCCAAAAAGACCGAGCTGATGCCCACCGCCATCATCGGCAGGAAAAAGCCCGTCAACTGGTCATCTGTAAATATGCGTTTCTTAAGCAGCAAATTGCTCAGTTTGCGCACGCCGAAATTGAGCAAATACCCCACAAACGTCACCATCAGTGCCACACCGGGGTTAAACAGCACGCCGCCGATTAAACCGATTTCCACAGACGTAATCAAGGCATAGGCCATATAAATCATACCCAAACGGGTCGTAATAGATTTCATCTGCGGTGCAAAAAATTCTTTAAAGAATCGTTTGGTTTCTTTGGCTTTTACTTTGGCCGCTCTCTTTTCCTGCAGCGTCTGTACGTGATTGGCCGCCTGTTCTTTTTCCAATTTCTTGGAGGCCTTATATTCCGTATACAAACGGCTGTGGTGCAAGTTCCACAAAGCAAGCCCCGTCACCACGGCGGCCGCAGGCACCACGATAGACCAGTTAAATACCGCATCCATCGGTATGCCCACTGCTTGTTCCAACCAACCGCGGAAGGCAGCCACACCGGCTCTCTCCGTTACGTTAAGCGAGGCAAATATAGCCGTAATAGCCGCCACGGCCATACGGGAAAAACCTTTTAATGTCGTAAAGGAAAGGTTCTTAACGGCAAATACCACTTTATCCTGATACACATTCTTTAAAACAGGACTGGCCAAGCTGCTGGCAATACTGGCACCGCTGATCATCGTCAGGAAGAACACTAACGGGGCCAACGCAGACCAACCCATTTCCGGCAGGACATACGTACCGTTCATACCAATGGCCATACCAAAAAGGCTGACGGCAAAAATAGCGCCCAAAACGGTACGGATAGCGCGGAAATTGCCATATTTGTTAATCACGCCTTTAAAGAGGTTAAACACCAACGGGGACAAATACCCCAACCCGCTGATAAAAATGCCCAACTCCGTAATAGGAAATGATTTTTTAAACTGACTGCTGAGCGAGGCCCCCGTATCCGAACCGGCCACAATGGCCACTTCGTTCATCATTGTGGGGAACTTATCTTTCGGGCCCGGAAGCGGAATGGCCATAAATTGCTTGTTCTTGAGCAATTGACGGAACAAAGCCTGCGCTTCCGATGTTTTTAAATTGGTTTCTATAGGCAAAATTCTTTTTTCCGGCGACGCTTTCCATTTGCGCAACGGGTGCCCCGGCGTAACGGAAGCCAACAGATTCTTCAAATGAGAAGAAGAAATAAACTCACGTCTTCTGTTTGCGACCAGTTTCCATTTGCCGCTTTCGTCCATAGCCACCACAAAACCGCGCGGCACCACAAAACCGCCCTTTTTCCCGAAGGACAGTATACGGCCTATCGTGCTTTTTTGCCACAGCGGCAAAAGAATTCTGGGCTCGGCAGACAGCGTCCCGTTTTGCAAACGCAGATACACGGGCAAATAATTGATGTATCTGGTATTGCCGTGCAATGTCTTTTCGGACAGTATATTAATGGCAGGGGCAATATCGTCGTGCAAATACAGGATGCTGTTGAGCTTCTTTTCGCTTATTTGCAGCAAATCTTCATCATCATAGCTGTACGTAAGAACACGGTCATCGGCCGGCGCCATATCCAAACGGCTGATGTTTTCGCGCATAGCCAGCTGGCCTTTTAACTGCAATTCGGCCCGTTCAATATTAGAGAAAGGCTTTATGGCAACCGGACGGCTGATGGAGCCTTCATAAAATTCAATAACTTCATTTGCCGTAGGCAGCTTATAGCCCATTTTTACCATCGTGGCATAAGCTTGCATTTTTTTGCTTTCACTGCTGGCACTGGCCAAAATCCACAGCAATGCGTCCCGTTTAGGCAGTTTTTCCGCTTCCAACACGCGGGCGGCAATTAAGTCCGACTTTTCACGCGCGATTCTGATTTCTTCTTCTTTCTCTACCAAGATTCTATTTATTTCTTCTTTAGAAGCATTGGCAGGAATTTTTTGGCCGGAAGAAAAATGGCTTTCCGTGCGGATAAAATGATATTTTCTGGCTAAAACATAGCTTCGCAACCCTTCATCGGACAAATGGCTGACTTTTTCGTAAACGATGCGGGCTGTTTTGTCTTCATCTACATATTTGCGCACCGACCGAGGCAAATTAATCTGGGAAATATAAGAAGTCAATAAACCGTCGGGCCCTTCATTAATGACGGTATTCCACACAATGTCCTTTGCTGCCGTAGATAAAACCTGATTTTTTTGCAGTTGTATCTGCAAAGCTTCCAAAAAGGCTTTATATACTCTTTGTTCCGTTAACGTTTTGCCGGCGTCAAACAATTTTTTGCCGGAAGCTTCGGTCACATTTTCCCAAATATCAGCCAGTTCCTGCTTCAACGCCCTGCCGGCGAAAAACTGTTTTCCTTCCAGCGCTTTTATTTTTTCTTGTGTAATTTTTTTAGAAACAAGCGCTACAAATTGCTCTTTTTCCAGCAATTTATCCAATACAATTTGATTTTGTTCAGCCAGTGTTTGGGCAAAGAAATCGGCATCGTGCTCCGGCGTTTTTGCCGCGGCGGCGTTTTGCGTTACGTTGGCCGTCTGTGTATTGGCAGAAAGGTCGTTAAATACCGCTGCAGCGGCGGCGCCGTCTGCTTTAAAGGCAGCATCTATGGCAGCAGGGCTGAACACACCGGAAAAATTAGCTACCCCCGCCGGGAATATGACCCGCGCCAGCATATCCGCCGCACCCACGCGGCCGGACACAAAGCTGGCGGCCAAATTTTTAGAAGCCTGCAGGCTGACTACCGACTGGCCCAAATTACGCGGCGCATTTAAACCGGGGGCGACCAAATTTCTTAATTGCAGCGTTTTGGAGCCTAAGCCGCCGGCATAGTCGGACACAAAGACAATGGGGGCCTGCAACCCGCGGGCAATAGAGCCTATTTCGGTCGTAGCGCCGGTAAAAGCAGGGTTGCCGACGGCGCCGATGGAAAGGGCCGTGGCCGCGCCCACTTTTTTCGTCGTAACATTGCGCACCGTCTGCAGCAGATTTTGGTTAAACTCACTCCAAGCGGCCTGCAGTCTTACTTTTAAAGGAATATGGCGGATGACGCGGGCCGGCGCCGTATTTTGCGAAGCATAATTTACCAAAGCGCGGGCTTGTTCTTCCAACGCCAGGGAATGCAGTGCTTCCTGCTGCTGCTGATACACCACGCTGTAACTGTCTTGATAAATGGCTGCTTTTTCCTGCACGGTCAGCTGGCCGCGGCCCGTGGAAGCGCGTTTGGAGCTGCTGGCCTGGGCCAATTTGCTTTGCAACGTTTCGCGGAAGGCCTGCTGGTCTGCCGCACCGAAACGTTTGGTTACGGTATTTTTAATATCGGAAATTGCCTTATTGGCCTGAGCTGCACTGCGCTGCATCGGGGCGGAAGCTTCCCCCGTGGCGGAAATCGTTGCTTTTGCGGCAGAAACAGGCTCCAGCTGCACGCCTTCCGGTACCAGGCTGATGGTTTTGCCGTCTTCCATAGTAACTAAAGAAAACTTGGGGGCGGCCGAAGCGGTTTTACCCGTTGTTTTGGCAGTTTGGACAACAGGCTGGGCCAAGGGTTTGGAAGCGTCCGCCACGGCGGTAGCGGCCGCTTTGGAAAGGGGTTGTTTTAACTGGCGCGCATTACGCAAAGCCGCCAGCCCGCGGCTGCCTACACTGCACAAGCCTTGCAACAGTCTGGGCAGCAGCACCAACAGGATGGCAATGTCTACGGCACGGCCCAATGCACGGGCCGTTTTTTGTTTATTATAACGGTCAAATTTGGCCTGATCGCGCCGGTCATAGCGGCTGACGCGGGTGTCTTGAGTAAACTGCGGCGCTACGGAATAGCCGCGCAAAGCAGCCAGTTTTTCGCGCTGTTTTTGCAAATCGGTAGCCGGCAGTTCTACGGCCGTAAAAGCTTCGTGTGCTTGCTGCGCTATGGCCACGCGGCGGCGCAAACGGCGCTGGGTGCCTTCGTTCAAATCGGTAAAGTCCACTTTTTGCAGCCGCTTTAAAGCTGCAACGGCTTCTTGCCCGCCGTGTTTATAGGTCCATTCCCCTTTATTGCCGGTTAACAACCCTACCAGCAACGGGAAAGGAAAACGCCCCAATTTGCTGTTTTGCGACGCGGCAAAAATTTGACCGGCCAACGCGCGGCTGCGTTCATTTTGTACGTCTGCCGCCACCATACTGCCTACGTCTTCGTAAATATTGCCTACGGGCAGCTGCCATTTGTCTTTGCTGCCGCCAAACAATTCCGTCTGTTGCTTAATCATCCACAAATCGGCCGTCGGCTGCTGTTGCTTGGCGGTTTCTTCGTCCAAGTAACCAAAGCGCGCCGTGTAGGGGTTTAAGTAACGGCCGGCCACGTCTTGGCCGTTTTCCTGGAACAGACTGATGACTCCTTCCACCGTGGCATAGCCGATTTCTTCCAGTGCGGTGCCGGCATAAGTAGGGGTACTGTCTTTAGTCAAAAATCGGGTTAAATAGTCGTATGATTGGGGGCTGTCCATCGCCATTAAGGCCGTTACGCCCTGCATAACCACGGCGCCGCCCATAGCTTCGCGCTTTTTATCGTTCATAAACGCGTAAATGGCGCGGGCATTGTCCGTGCCGCCCAATACCGCCAACGCGGCCATACTTTCAAGTGCGGCTTCACAGCGGGGTTCGTCATAACGGCTGTAATCTACGGCATCTTGGGAATTGGGTTTAATGTTAAAGCCTTTTTCGCATACTCCTTTCGTTTGCAAAATTGCTTTAAAATAATCGGATGCGGCTTTGCTGTCTTTGCTCCACACGCCGGCCGTTTGCACCAACTGCGCCAAAGGGCGCGTTTGGCCTTTTTTCTCCAACCCGTAATTCCAGGCGCTTATTTTTTCTTCCTGATTTTGGGGTACCTCGTTTAAACCGGTATGAAAAACCCCTCTTGCGAGGGTTACCAAATCAAAACATTCTTCCTGCAGGCAAATTTCTTTTTTCCCTTCCAAAGAGGCTTTCCAAACGGCAGCAGCCGTCTGTGCAATATAGTTCGTGCCGTAGGCTTCTTTTGCTTTCTGTGCCGCTTTCATCAACGCCAAACCTTCCGATTGTTCCAAAGCCGCTTGTTGCGCCGCCTGTTCTATGCCCTCTTGCAAACTTTGGGTCAAACCGGCGGCATAATTCTGCCAAGCATCCCCCTGGAAATCGGCGGAAAAACGGTTTTTTTGTTGCTGCGCATAGTTCAATGCCTGCGCGTAAGAAGGCGCAAGCGACGTAAACAAAATAGAGAAAGACAAAAATACGGCTAGCATTTTAATCATACAGACCTCTTTAGAAAAAGCAAATTTGGCACAATACTACATCCTGCCTACAGTATAACACCAAGGCTATATATGGCACACGGGTCTAATGGGGAACGCTTTTTTTGATTTTGGACCTATATTTTATCTGGGCCCTTTTAACTTTTTCGGCAGGAAAGGATAAATTTATTTAAGCAGCCAAGCGTGAGCCGCAAAACCCAGCCAAGCCGCCATTACGCCCAGCAGCACATTTCCGGCCACATACAGCAACGCCCAACCGAAACGGCCGTCCTGAAGCAGGTGAATGGTGTCTGCAGAAAAACTGGAAAACGTGGTAAACCCGCCCAACACGCCCACAATCATAAACAGGCGTGCGGGGTGCTGCATAGACAGCCAAAACGGGCTGAGCCACCCGATAAAAAAACTGCCTATTATATTTACCGTAAACGTGGCCAAGGCATAGCCCAAACTGCCGGCCGAAACGGATATCCAGGCACAAAGCACATAGCGCAATGCTGCGCCGACAAAGCCCCCCGCGCCGGCAAAAAACACGTTCAGCCACGCATTACTCATCATACATTACCGCGCGGAACTCGGCCGTTTTGTTAATGCCTTTAAACATCCAGCCCTTGCGGTCCTCATCGTACAAAGAATCAAAATCGCGGAAGCTGCGCTTAAGCGCTTTTTCCAAATTGCGGTAGACGTTGCGTCTGTCTTTTTTTTGCAGCCAATACACGCCGGCCAAATTGATATAGGGCGTAGGCAGGCTGTCGTCTAATTTAATGGCCGTTTCAAAATCGGCTTTGGCCAAGTTGTATTTTTTCTGCTTCAGGTACACATAGCCGCGGTTTGTGTAGCCGATGGGCCACTTGGGCGACAGTTCTATGGTCTTGTTATAGTCGGCCAACGCTTTGTTTAAATGGCCCATTTCCTCATACACCAGCCCGCGGCGGTTGTAAAAAATGTCCTGGGGCTCCAATTCAATCAAAACACCGTAATCTTGGGCCGAAGCTTCCAGCTCACCCATATCTTTAAAGGCAGAAGCGCGGTAGCGGTAGGCCTGGGCATATTTTTCGTCTCGGTTAATCGCCTTGCTGAAAAAAGACACCGCTTCATCCAAACGGTTTTGGTTTTGGCGAATGCGCCCCAGCCAAAAATAGGCTGCCGCCTCGGAAGGGTCTTTATCAAGCAGGGCAAACAGTTCTTCTTCCGCCTCCGGATATTGGTAAGTATTAAAATAGGCTTGCGCCAAGTCCAACCCAATCAGGCTTGTTTTGCGCCGGTAATTTAAATATTTTTTATAGTCGGCAATCGCCGCGCCGTATTTTTCCTGCGCCATATCCGCCCGCGCGCGGAAAAGATAAAAATCGGGATAATTTTTCTTAAGCGAAATGGCTTTGCTTAAATCTGCTTCGGCAGCGGCATATTGTTTGGCGTCCATATACGCCAGTGCCCGCGCGTAATAGCGAAAGGGGTCACGCGGCGTCAGGCGTATGGCCTGTGTGTAATCGGACAACGCCTGTTTGTGTTTGCCCAACATACGGTATGTATCGGCGCGGTAGTGCCAGGCGGTAGCCAGTTTGGGGGCTTTTTTAACCGCCTGCGTCAGCAATCGGATGCGCGCGGCGGGGTCGCTTTCCTGACGGGCCCGGTTAACCAGCACCCGCGCCGTCTGCGCGCCGGCGCTGACGGCTGCCCCCAGCAACAAAAGCGTCAAAAGCAAGGTTTTTAGTTTTTTCATTACCACACCATCCAAATACTAAGCAGCATCACCGCCGCACCCAGTGCATACAAAAGCCATAAAGCCAGCGTAGCCAGCCAGCGGAAATTTAAAATCAACGCACCCACCAGCGTAGCCCGGCTGGCAAACACCGCCGAAAACTGCACCGTGGCCGCCGGCAAACGGGCCAGACGCGCCAAAAATACGGCCCGGCTCACTAGCGTCAGGCAGGACACAAACACCCCCGCCACCAAAGCAGGCAGCGTGCGGAAGCGCAACTCTTTAAGCGGAGCGAAAACTTCCCGCAAGCTGTTTTCCAAAATAACTTTGGCCTGCTGTTTGGCAATGCCTTCGTCCATAGCGTCTATTTTGCTGCGCACTTTGTCTTTGACGGAGGCAAACAGCATATATAAAAAATCTTCCACATTCACCGCCGCACTGCGCAAGGCAAAGACCAATGCCGTCAGCAACGCATACGCCAGCGCCAACACGCCAAAAACGCCCAGCACCAAAAGCCAAGCCAGCCAAGAAAGCGGCTGCGGCAGCAAATACAGCCACGTCTTATAAGCGGCAAAACAGCATAAAACAAACAATCCCAGCCCCGCCGCCAAATGCGGCAGAAAAATGGTTTTTACCGCCAACAGCAGCGTCCCCAACGAAAACACAAACGCCGCCTTCAAACGGCTTTCTTCCGTCTGGGCGGTGGGCTTGGAAAGGGGCACTTTATCAGTGGTCATGGCAGCAGCCGCAGCACCCGCCGCACGGGCCCGTGTGGGCCTTTTTGGTGCAGGAAGGCACTTCTTTGGATACTTTAACCACTTTGCCCGTTTTGGGGTCAAATTTATAGGTTCCCGTATTGTTCTCGCTCATAAAAGTATTATAGCAATTTCCTTTTTTTTATACCGCCCGTCAGGCCTGTTTTGAAGCGGCAAAAAACAAGCATTGACAATTTTATTATACACGCGTATAATTATTATACAACTGTATAACAAGGAGCCGCCTATGGGCCGTCTTTCATTACATACCGACAAAAAACTGCTGCATACCGGCGTTACGCTGGCGCGCAAGAAAGGTCTTTCCGGCTTTACCGTGCGGGAACTGTGTGCCAAAAGCAACGTTAATTTGGGTATGTTTCATTATTATTTTAAAACCAAACAGCGCTTTGACCAGGAAGTGCTGCGCCTGATTTACGAACAAATGATGCAGGACATCCGCATAGAAACCTCTCCCCGCGCCACGGCGCGCAAAAACACGGAAAGCATTTTAACGTCCATTTATGCTTTTGTGCGCCAAAACCGCGTATTGCTTTCGGCTTTGGCGGCCGATGTACTGGGCGGAGACAAAAATACCCTGAAATTTATTGTCAAACATTTTACGGAGCACGTTTCGCTGCTGCTGCGCGAGCTGCGCCGCGGCGAGCTGACCCCGCAGGCGGCGGCTATGCCCATAGGCAGTCTGGCCATTACGCTGGTATTGCCGGTGGCGTTGCCGCAGCTGTTTTCCGGCACCTTGGAAAGGCTGGGCAAAAACCTGCTGCCCCCGCAGGCGCAAGGGGTTATTTCCGCCGTCTGGAACGAAGAAAACACCGAAAAGCGCATTTCCCTTTTGCTCAAGGCCGCTTTCGGGGAGGAAAAATGAAAAAATATGGACTCTTTTTGCTTGCCGCTTTTTGGGCCTTGCCTTTAGGGGCACAGCCGGCGGTGCATTTGTCTTTAAACCAATGCCAGACAGACGCGCTGGCTTCTTCGCCGCAGCTTAAACAGCTGCAGGCCCAGACGGACGCCGCCCAAAGCACTTATCAGGCCAGCCGCTCCGTTTTTTACCCTACGCTAACACTGGACGCGCAAGGTTCGTGGGTGTCGGAGGTCCCCTCTCTTACCATCGGCCCGACGAAAATGGAATTCGGCGACAACTGGGGCTACTCCGCCGGCCCGACCGTACAATATGTATTGTTTGACGCCGGAGCCCGCAGCGGCCAAAGCAAAAGTGCCCGCGCCGCCGCCGGCGCCAAGGAGCAAGAAGCCGCCTTTGCCCGCAAGCAGGTGCTTTTGCAGGTGCGCCAGGCCTATTTTGCCGTGCAAAACGATTTGGAACAGCTCTACTTTTTAAACGGCCAGCTGGGGGTAGCGCGCAAACAGTTGCAGGATGTAGAGTCCTCTTTTAAGGCCGGGGCCAAAAGCCGCTTGGACGTGTATATGGCCCAAAAGCAGGTTTCGCAGGCACAGGCCGACATTGCCGGCGCGCGCGGCGCTTTAAGCGCGCACTTGCGCGAACTATTCCGCTTAACCGGCACGAACTATGCCATAGACCCGCGCTTTCCTAACGACCTGCGCTTGCAAAACAGCCACACGGCCGGCCAGACCACCGTCTGGCTTTCCACAGACGCCCAAACCGACACGCTTAAAGCGCTGGCCCCGTTTGCACAGGTTTCTTTTGACGAAAATTCCCCCCGTCTGGCCGCGCTGGAAAGTATGCGCCAATACTACGAGTATTTGGCAGACAGTTACCGCGCCGGCCTTTACCCACGCCTGAGCGTGCAGGGCGGCGCCTATTTTGAATATCCCAACGGCCCCATCAAAGAGCACATCTTTGCCGGCAAAGCGGGGGCGGCATTTTCTTTGCCTTTATTTGAAGGCGGCAAAAACCGCCGCAAGGCAGAGGCACAGCGCCATTCCGCACGGGCCGCGCAGTATGAAAAACAGGACGCCGAGCACACCCTGCAGAAACTTTTTTACAGTGCCCAAGACGGGCTGTATGCCCTGTCCGTACAGGAAGAATTTGTGCGCCAAATGGTAAGCGACGCCCAAAAAACGGCCGAGCTGACCTATCAGGCCTATTTGGCCGGGGCGGCCACCTTTTTTGACGTGGACAGAGCCAACTTGGAACATCTTAAAAGCCAGCTGGCCTTGGCAGATTTACACGCCAAACAGTTAAATAATTTAGCCGTATTGGACAGTTTGGGCAAGGAGAACTTATGAAAAAAACCATTCTTATTTCTATTGCCGTTTTGGCCGTACTGGTGCTGGCGGCGCTGGCGTTTTTCCGTCATACGCCGTTTCATTACAGCGGGGTGGTGGAAGCGGTGGAAATCGGCGTACCCAGCCGCTTAAACGACACCATTGCCGAACTGTTTATAGAAGAAGGCTCCCCCGTCACACAAGGCCAAACGCTGGCCCGTTTGGAATGTGCCGACACGGACTTGAAAGCCAAAATAGCCGAGACGGAATTTAAACGCGCCGCCCAGCTGCTTAAAACTACCGCCGGCTCGCGCGAGAATTACGACCTTAAAAAACACCAGTTTGACCAAGCCGCCCTGCAAAAAAGCTGGTGCGAAATAAAAAGCCCCATTGACGGCAAAGTGCTGTATAAATTTTATGAACCCGGTGAGTTTATTGCCGCGGGGCGCAAGCTGGCCACCGTGGCCGATTTGCGTGAAATGGACGTGTGGATTTACGTGCCGCACGATGAGCTGGCCCGCCTGTCCGTAGGGCAGAAAGTAACGGGACTGTTGCCCGAAACCAACCAGCGTTTTGAAGGCAAAATTATCTCTATTAACGACGAAGCCGAGTTTACGCCCAAAAACGTGCAAACCCGCCAAGAACGCACGCGGCTGGTGTACGGCGTAAAAACGCGCTTTAAAAACGATAACCGCCAAACGCTTAAACCCGGTATGACGCTGGAAGCGGAGTTTGAAAAATAGGGGGCCCTATGGGCGCGCAAGTTTCGGTGCAAAACCTCAGCAAAAAAATGGGGCACGTGCAAGCCTTGCAAAACGTTACCACTCTTTTTGAAGGCGGGCGCGTGCACGGTATTATCGGCCCAAACGGCGCAGGCAAAACCACCCTGCTGCGCCTGCTGGCCGGTCTTTTGCATCCGGACGGCGGCAGCATAACCTATCTTTTGAACGGAAAACCCTCCCCCCGCGCGCAAATAAAAGCGGCCACGGGCTATTTTCCGCAGGAGCCCAGTTTGTATCCTGATTTAAGCTGTATGGAGCATTTGGAGTTTTTCCGCGATTTGTACGGCCTGCCGGAGGCGGACTTTCGGCCGCGGGCCCAAGAACTGCTTGCCGCCACGGGTATGAGCCCGTTTGCGCGCAGACCGGCGGGCAAACTTTCCGGTGGAATGTATAAAAAACTGGGGCTGATGTGCGTGCTGCTCAACCGTCCCTCTTTGCTACTGTTGGACGAACCCACCGTGGGCGTGGACCCCGTCAGCCGTCAGGAACTGTGGGATCTGGTGTATGGCTTTGCGGGGCAGAATATGACTGTCATTGTCAGCACCTCATATATGGACGAAGCCCAGCGCTGCGCCAAAGTGCACGTACTGGACGCGGGTAAACTTTTAGACGCCGGTACGCCCAAAGCGTTAATGGATAAATGGCACGTAAATAACTTTGCCGACATCTTTTTACAGGAGAGCCGAAAATGAACACTCAGGAAATCATCCGCGTGGAACACTTGGTAGTGGCGTTTGGCTCTTTTAAAGCCGTAAACGACGTTTCCTTTACCGTGCGCCGCGGCGAAATATTCGGTTTTTTGGGGGCTAACGGTGCCGGCAAAACCACCACCATACGCACGCTGTGCGGCATTTTAAACGCCACCTCGGGACGGGTGTGGGTGGACGGGCACGATGTGGCGCACGATACGGCCGTGCTAAAGCCGCATATGGGCTATATGTCGCAAAAATTTACGCTCTACCCCGATTTAACCGTGCGCGAAAATATAGACTTTGCCGGCAGCCTGCACAATATGAGCCGCCAGCGCATTGAACAGCGCGCCAAACTGCTTTTTGACTTTATCGGGCTGGAGCAATTGCCGCGCGGGCCGGTGCGCAGCCTTTCGGGCGGAGTAAAACAAATAATAGCTCTGGCCGCGGCCATTCTGCACGATCCGGAAATCATTTTTTTGGACGAGCCCACCGCAGGCACTTCCCCCCAAACGCGCCGCACGTTTTGGTGGCTGATTGAACGGCTGGCCCAAAAAGGCAAAACCGTGTTTGTGACTACCCATTATATGGATGAGGCCGAAAACTGCCACCGCATTGTGCTGATGGAAAAGGGCAAAATTTTAGCTTTGGATACCCCGCAGGGGCTTAAAAAAGATTATTTTCCGTATGGCCTTTTTGAATTGACGTTCAAACAACCGCTGCAGCGCCAAATGGCCGAAGAAATAAAACGGCTGGGGCTGGGCAATGCCTCCGCTTTTGCAGACACCCTGCGCGTAAGCCCCCCCGACCCGGAAAGTTTTAAACGCTTTGCCGAGCAGCACACCGCCGTTTTTAATTATACCGCCGTGCCTGCCACGCTCGAAGACGTGTTTTTAAAAGCCGTATCCGGTGCGGATGCAAACAAAACAGGGGGCGCGTTATGAAGCTGTTTTTACGGCGTGTTTTTTCCGTAGCCGCCAAAGAAGCCAAACATATCCGCCGCGATCCGTTCACCCTGGCGGTGGCGCTGATATTGCCTTTGGTGTTTGTGGGGTTTTTTGGCTTTATTATTGATCTGGACTACAAACATATGCCCCTGCAAGTTCGTGACAATGACCAGTCCTTTTATTCGCGCCGGTTGCTGCAGCAGGCGGCCGGAAGCGGATATTTTAATTTAAAGCCCGTGCATTCCCCCGCCTTGGCAGACCAAAAAGTGTTTGACAATGATACCAAGGCCCTGCTGATTATTGACAGCGGCTTTGCCAAAGACATTGTGCGCGCCCAACCCGGCAAGCCCGCCAAAGCACAACTGCTTTTGGACGGAAGCGACAACACGCAGGCCGCCATAATGAGCAGTTATATGCAGGGCATTGTGCAGGCGGCACAGGCGGAGTTTTTGGCCAAAGAGAATGCCCCGGCAGACCCGTCTGCCGCGCAAGCCTTGCGCACGCGTTTTTTGTTCAACCCCGAGCTGAACAGCCGTTGGTTTATCGTGCCGGCCTTAAGCACCATTATCATCGGCTTTTTGGCCATTATTTTAACGGCCCTTACCGTAGCCAAAGAGTGGGAAAACGGCTCTATGGAGCTGTTGCTTTCCACTCCGGCGCAACCGGTGGAAATTGTGCTGGGCAAACTGCTGCCTTATTGCGCGCTGACGTTTTTTGACGTGATGCTGGTGTTTGTGCTGGCCCTTTTGGTGTTTAAAATTCCGTTTTTGGGCAGTTTCCCGCTGTATTTGGCGGCTTGTGCCATTTACATTACGGGGGCGGCGGCGCTGGGGCTTTTGATTTCGGTGCTCACGCGCCAGCAGCAGGCGGCTATCCAGTTCGGTTTTGCCATAGGCTTGCTGCCTTCGTTTATTTTTTCGGGCTTTATTTTCCCGATAGAAAATATGCCGCTGTTCTTTCGGTATTTAACGGCGCTTTTTCCGCAGCGGTGGTTTTTAAGCATCAGCCGCAGCGTATTTTTAAGCGAGGCCGGCCTAAGCGCTTTGGCCGGCCCGATGGCGGCCATTACGCTCTTTGCCCTGATAATGATTATGCTGGCGGTAAAAAACTTTAAAACGGATGTGGAACTATGAAGATACGTATGCGCACGCTGGCAGGGTTTATCCGCAAAGAATTCATCCAAATCTTCCGCGACCCGAAGATGTTGGTGGCGCTGTTTTTTATTCCGCTTATGCAGCTGATTATGTTTGGGCTGGCGCTGACAAGCGAAGTAAAAAACATAGAGCTGGCCGTTATTTCGCGCCCGTCGGCCTTGGCACGCGAAGTGCAAACGCGCGCGCTGGCTTCGGGCTGGTTTAAAAACGTGCAGGGCATAGACCCGCAAAACATTACCGACCCTTCCCAACTGCTTACCCGCCGCCAGGCCGAAGCGGTGCTGGTGGCACCGGCCGAAGGGCTGGAAGCCGCCTTGGAACGCGGCGACAAGCCCGTGCAAATTTTGGTCAACGCCATTAATGCCCAGCGCGCCCAGCAGGTGGACACCTACATCCGCCAAATTCTGGCCCGTACCGCGGCCGCGCACGGATACAATCTGTCCGGCCCGGGGCTGATACAGCTGGATACGCGCGTACTATTCAACCATTATATGGACACGACGGACTTTATGGTGCCGGCTTTGCTGGTGATGTCTTCTTTCATCGTACTGCTGATTGTGTGCAGTATGTCCATCACCAAAGAAAAAGAAACGGGCACGATGGAAAAACTGATTGCCTCCCCCGTTTCTACAGCCGAAATTTTGCTGGGCAAAACACTGCCTTACTTTATTTTGGGGCTGGCTATTATCGGGGCGATGCTGGCGGTGGGCATTTGGGGCTTTTCCGTAGCGTGGCGGGGCTCGGTGCTGCAGTTGTTTATCAATGCGGTTATTTTGATTTCCTGCGCACTTTCGGTGGCCACCCTGCTCAGCACGGTAACACACACCCAGCAGCAGGCAATGATGGGCGGCGTGCTTATTTTGCTGCCGGCTATTTTGCTTTCTGGCGTGTTCTTTCCGGTGGCCAACATTCCCGCGGCGTTTCGCTGGGCGTGCTACTTAAACCCGATGATGTATGCTACGGCCAATTTCCGAAATGTTATTTTAAAAGGCGGGGACTGGAGCCTTTTTTGGCAATACGCCGCCTTTGCTTCGGGCTTGGCGCTGCTGCTGGCGCTGGCCGCTTACAAAAACTTTAAAGAAAAATTAAATTAAAAGCGTTTTGTGTAGCGCCATTTTCGCCTTCTTGCGCCATAAACACCTAATTGCTAAAACGGGTATAATTTGCCATAATCTAAACGTAACGGATTTGGCTTTCATCTGTCTGCAGGAGGACCGGACAAAAGGTCCTTTTTTATCTCAGAAAAACCCCCATCCGTCCCTAATTTTGTGGAGACTGTATGCCGCTTTCTGTTCCGACAATCAGCGTATTAATTCCGGTCTATAATGCAGAACGCTTCTTGGCGCAATGTTTGGACAGTGTTTTGGCCCAAACCTTTACCGATTTTGAACTTATCTGCGCCGACGACGCCTCTTCAGACAACAGTCTGGCGGTGCTGCAGCAGTATGCCCGCAAAGACAAAAGGGTAAAAATACTTTCAAGCACCCGTAACGACGGCACCGCTGCCACGCGCAACCGCCTGCTGGCGCAAGCGGCCGGTCAATATATTGCTTTTGTGGATGCGGATGATTTTATTCTGCCCACCTATTTGGAACATTTATACAACACGGCCCAAGAAACTAAGGCAGACGTCGTGCGCGGTTTATATACGCTTTTGGATGTCAATACACAGGCCCAAAGCCCCTGTGAAAAAAAATATAAAGAATTTTTGCGGCCGGCGCCTGGCCCGTCCCCCGAGCAACGCCTGCAGGCCGCTTTGGATGACAGCCAAGTATGGCTCAAGCTGATTAAAACCTCGCTGGTCAGAGAGCATAACCTGTCTTTTTTGCCGCATCAGTCGGCCGAAGATATTTCCTTTGAAATTTTGCTCTACCAATATGCCTCAAAAATTGTTTTTACGGACCAGCACCTGTACGTTTACCGCGCGGGAAACATTCATTCTTCTTCTTCCGATAAAAAAGCGCTGGCCGTAGGCATATTGAAAAATATGATTTTTCTGTGCCAAGACTTGCCCCAAAGACATATGACGCAGCCTCAATTATACGAGCGCATCATCCGGCTGACTTTTCACGCCATACGCCGAATGCGGAAGTTTCCTTCCGCCAACGAAGGCAAGAACCTCTGCCGGCAAGCTTTTCAAACCATTCAAAAACATTTGCAGTATTGTCATTTTTGGAACCGCCTTAAATACGGTTGCACCTGCCGTCTGGCTCAGCATTTGCCGGACAAAACGCTGCCTTATTTGGCTTATTGGCTTAGATAATATTTTTTGGTAAGATATAATAGAACACGTACAGCCAGTCAGAACCATTTATTTTTACACTGTTCAGGCCCGCCAATTAATTTATAAATGGACAATATTTATTTTGATAAGCGGACAAATAGTTAAAAATAATTAGGAGAAAATTATGAAAGGTATTGTCTTGGCAGGCGGCACCGGCAGCCGCTTGTATCCGGCCACATTTGCCGTATCCAAACAGCTTATCCCCGTTTACGATAAGCCGATGATTTTTTATTCGCTATCGGTGCTTATGCTGGCCGGTATAAGAGACATTTTGGTTATATCCACCCCCAAAGATTTGCCTTTGTTTAAACATCTGCTAGGGGACGGCTCGGCCTATGGGCTGCATTTGTCGTATGTGGAACAACCCAAACCCGAAGGCTTGGCACAGGCTTTTATATTGGGAGAAGATTTTATAGGCAAAGATTGTGTGGCACTGATTTTGGGCGACAACATTTTTTACGGGCGGGATCTGAAAAAGCTGGTGCAAAAAGCGTCCGCGCAAAAAAAAGGCGCCACTGTTTTTGCCTATCACGTAAAAAACCCCGCCGCCTATGGCGTGGTGGAAATTGATAAAAACAATAAAGCCGTGTCTATAGAAGAAAAACCGCAAAACCCAAAATCTAACTGGGCGGTTACCGGCTTGTATTTTTACGATAACCGCGTAGTAGAAATAGCCAAGAATTTAAAGCCCTCCGCCAGAGGCGAGCTGGAAATTACCGCCGTTAACGACTGGTACCTGCAGCAGGGAGAACTGCAGGTGGAACTGATGGGCCGCGGAATGGCTTGGCTGGATACGGGCACCCACTCGGACCTGATTAAGGCTTCTATGTTTATTGAAGCGCTGGAAAGCCGGCAAGGGCTAAAAATTGCCTGTCTGGAAGCCATCGCGTTTAAAAACGGCTGGATTGACGCCAAACAATTGGCCCAACGAGCACAGTTGATGAAAAATACCGAATACGGCCAATACTTGGCCAATATTCCGGAGGATATGAAAAATGGATTTTTTTAGACCCGCTATGGAAGGCTTGGCCGTCATCACGCCCCAAATTTTTACCGACCAGCGCGGCTATTTTTACGAAACCTATAACGCCCGGGCCTGGCAGGAAGCCTGCGGCGGAGCCGTATTTGTGCAGGATAATGAAAGTTTTTCCAAAAAGGGCACTTTGCGGGGGCTGCATTTTCAAAAACCGCCTTTTGCCCAAGCCAAACTGGTGCGCGTGCTGGACGGCGTTGTATGGGACGTAGCCGTAGATTTGCGCCGCAGCAGCCCTACCTTCGGCCAGTGGTTTGGGGTGGAACTTTCGGCGGAGAACAAAAAACAGTTTTTCATTCCGCGCGGTTTTGCCCACGGTTTTGCCGTATTAAGCGAAACGGCCCGCTTTGCCTATAAATGCGACAATTTGTACCACAAAGAAGCGGAGGGCGCCATCTCGTTTGCCGACCCCGAACTGGCCATTGATTGGAAAATAAACCCCGCGCAAGCCATTTTATCGGACAAAGATTTAAAAAATCCCCCGTTTGCCTGGTATAAGGAGCACGTATGTTTTTAATCACCGGCGCCAACGGCCAGCTGGGCCTGTGTTTAAAAGACCTGCTGGGCCCAGCCAATGCCCTTTATACGGACGCGGCCGATTTGGACATTACCCAATATGCCGCGTTGGAAGATTACGCCCAGCACCATCGTTTTGATGCCATTATAAACTGTGCCGCTTATACCAATGTGGACAAAGCCGAAGATGAACCGGCCTTGGCACACCAAATTAACGCCGTCGGGCCGGCTAATTTGGCCCGTCTGTCGGCTCATTTACAAATTCCGCTTGTGCATATTTCCACCGACTATGTTTTTGACGGCACAGCCCACAGCCCGCTCAGCGAGCAAGCCCCCGTCCGTCCGCTGGGCGTATACGGCAAAACCAAACGGGAAGGCGAAGAAGCCGTCCTGGCTGCTGCGCAGACGGCCGTTATACTGCGCACCGCGTGGCTTTACAGCCCTTACGGCAAAAATTTCGTCAAAACAATGCTTCGTTTGGGCAGCAGTCAACCGGAAATACGCGTCGTGGCAGACCAAATAGGCACCCCGACGTATGCACCGCATTTGGCGGCCGCCGTTTTGCAGGTATTGCCCCGTTTAAAAAAAGGAGAAAAAACGTTGTATCATTTCACCGACGAAGGGGTTGCCTCTTGGTATGATTTGGCTTATTACGTTATAAAGCAGGCCGCCTTGCCTGCCCGCGTACTGCCCATAAAAACCAGCCAGTACCCAACCAAAGCCGTGCGTCCTGCTTTTTCCGTCTTGGACAAAAGCAAAATCAAGCACGACTTTGCCCTGACTATCAATCATTGGACGCAAGGAGTGGAAGAATGCCTGAACAAACTGTCTTAGTAACCGGAGGGGCCGGCTTTATCGGGGCCAATTTCATCCCCTATTTTTTGGAAAATTTCCCGCAATACCGCATCGTGAATTTGGACAAACTGACCTATGCCGGCAATTTGGACAATCTAAAAGAATGTGCCGCCAACCCCCGCTATACTTTTGTAAAAGGCGATATCTGCGACACGGAACGGGTAAATAAACTGTTTGCCGATTACGACATTCGGGGCGTGTTTCATTTTGCGGCAGAGTCCCACGTGGACAATTCCATTTCCGGCCCGCTGCCGTTTATCAAAACCAACATTGAAGGCACCTTTACCCTGCTGGAAGCTGCCCGCAAACATTGGATGCTGGCCCCCGGCCAAGTAAAACCCGGCTATGAAGGGTGCCGCTTTCACCACATTTCTACCGACGAAGTATACGGTTCTTTGGGGCCGACGGGCCTGTTTACGGAGCATACGGCCTACGCGCCCAACTCCCCCTATTCTGCGTCCAAAGCCTCCAGCGATTTTTTGGTGCGGGCTTATTTTCATACGTACGGCTTAAACGTAACCACCAGCAACTGTTCCAATAACTACGGCCCCAAACAACACGCCGAAAAGCTCATCCCCACCATCATCCGCAAAGCGCTGGCCGGCCAGCCTATTCCCATTTACGGCGACGGCAAAAACGTGCGGGACTGGCTTTATGTGCTGGACCATTGCAAAGGCATTGCCTTGGTGTGGCAAAAAGGCCGCAGCGGCCAAACCTATAACATCGGCGGACGCAACGAGCGCAACAACCTGCAAATTGCAGACACCATTTGCAGCTTGCTGGACGAACTCAAACCGGCGGCCAACGGCAAACCGTACAAAGAGTTGGTCACCTTTGTAAAAGACCGGGCCGGCCACGACCGCCGCTATGCCATTGACGCCACCAAGCTGGAAACGGAACTGGGCTGGAAGGCGGAAGAAAATTTTGAGACGGGCATTCGCAAAACAGTGGAGTGGTATTTAAAAAAATGAAGCCTATAGCAGTGCATTTGCATTTATATTACGCCGACAGATGGCCCCAATTTAAAAACTATCTGAAAAATTTGGGGAACTATCCGTACGAGCTATATGTAACGCTGCCGCAGCAAAATGCCGCTTTGGCCGAAGAAATTAAAAAATTTCATCCGCAAACCACTGTTTGGGTCCCCCCCAACCGCGGTTATGACATCGGCCCTTTTATTGATTTTTTGCATAAAATAAATCTGTCCGATTATGATTTGATTTTAAAAATTCATACCAAAGACCAAAAAGGCTTGCAGAAAACGTGGCTGAACGGGCGCTGCCTGACCAAAAAACGCTGGTGCAGTTTGCTGCTGCAAGCGTTATTGGGTTCGCCCGAAATCTGCACGCAAAACATAGCGGCTTTTGCAAATATGCCGCAGTTAGGCTTGCTGTCTTCCCGCTATGTGATTACCGCCGAGTCGGAATATACCGAGCATCTGCGCCCGCAAATTGCGCAGTTATTGGCCAAAATGGGCTATAAAGCCCCGCAGCAAATCACTTTTGCGGCCGGCACTATGTTTTTTGTGCGGGCAGGGCTGATGCAGAAAGTAAAAGAATGTTTTTCTATAACCGATTTTCCGGAAACGGGCCCCGGCGTGGTGGACGGCACAATCTCACACGCGTTTGAACGGGTGCTGGGCTGCGTGATAACCCTGCAAGGCTGCCAAATAAGCGGCTTTGACAGAAACGACGGCTTTGAACGTTTGTGCAAGCTGCAGCGGCTGTTTCGGTATTTTTACAGCAACGACATTACCACCAGCCACCACCAGATTATTAAAATTTGCAAAATTCCAGTATATTATAAAAAAGTAAATTAAAGAGGCCGACAAATGATTAAATATTATGCATACAAATTATTAAGAGGGCTGCGGCTCATTTCCCAAGAAACCTATGAGCAAAAACGTCTTAAATACGGCTATAAACACACCAAAGATTATAAAGCCATTGCCCGTTCCCCCCTTTTTGACGCCAAGTGGTATTTGGAACATAACCCCGACGTAAAAGCCTCAGGCGTGGACCCCGTGTGGCATTATTTACATATCGGCTGGAAAGAAAACCGCGCCTGTACCCCGTATTTTGACGCCAAGCAATATTTGGAAATGTATCCGGATGTGGCCCAAGCCGACATCAACCCGCTGCTGCATTGGGAAAGATATGGCCAATTTGAAGACAGATACGCCGAAACAAAAGGCAAAGACACCCGCAGCCATACGCGGCCGGCGGCCAACTGGAAAGAAAAAATAAAAGAGCTGTTTGTTTATCCTATTAAACTGCAGCAGGAAGTGGAACAGCTTAAAGCGGAAGTAGAACAATTAAAGCAAGGAAGATAAAGGGGATATGGCCGTAAAAGTTTCTATTATTGTACCGGTATACAACCAGCAAGCATACATAGCGCAATGCTTGCAAAGTTTGCTGGCCCAAACCTTGCAGGACATAGAAATTATTTGTATTAACGACGGCTCTGCCGACGGCAGCTTAGCCATTATAAAACAATTTGCCCAAACGGACAAACGCTTGGTTATTCTGGACCGGCCCAACCAAGGCACCGGCTCTGCCAGAAATGCAGGACTAAACGCCGCTACAGGCGAATATGTGGGGTTTGTGGATGCCGACGATTTTGCCGATGCCGACTATTTTGAAGCACTCTATACAAAAGCTAAAGAAGAACAGGCGGAAATTTGCTGTGCCGTCCGCCGGAAAGAAATAAACGCAGCAGGGCAGGAACGCGAGGTAAAAACCCCGGTGTTTGATAATATGGAAAAATTTAAAAAACAGTTACTTTTTACCTCCGCCCATTTGTGGTCTAAAATATTCCTGCGCCGATTTGTGCAAGAAAATAACCTGCAAAATGCCCAAAGCAAACATTCGCAAGATTTGGCTTTTTCCATTCCGGCCATTCTTTTGGCAAACCACATTTGCTGGACGGACAAAAGCGCCTATCACTACCGCATTTTGGACACGTCTTCTTCGCGGGCACAAATCTCTGCCCAAGATTGCGCCCAGCTGGCAGATATATATGCGTTAATATGCCGCCACCCCTTAACCGCCCAGCAGCAACAGCTTGTAATGGAGCGGCTGAAAAGCAATGCCCGTTATTACGGCAAACGGGTAAATTTTAAAAATCGCGTAACCCTTTTTAAACATATTCTGGCGGCCTTTCCCTCGTTTCGCTGGAAGGGCGATTACAAGACGGCTTATGTTTGGGCCAAAGTTTTAAACGTATTAGGAGCAACAAAATGAAAGTATTGGTAACCGGCGGAAGCGGGTTTATTGGTTCGCATACGGTAGATTTACTGACCGAACAGGGGTTAGAGGTAATAGTTGCCGACAAAAAACAGCCGGCTTACAAAAACGCCAAGGCGCTCTATTATCAGCTGGATATTAATGACGACTCTTTTGAAAACATATTTAAAGAGCACAAGATTGACAGAATCATCCATCTGGCGGCGCAGCCTTCCGTTGCCGTGTCCAACCTGCAACCGGAATATGACGCCAAAAACAACATATTGGCGTCCATTCGCGTTATAGAATGTGCCAAAAAATACAACATTCAAAAATTGCTGGTTGCGTCTTCGGCCGCTTTATATGCCCAGCCCCAATATTTCCCCGTAGACGAAAAACATCCCACGGCGTATTTGTCGCCTTATGCCATTTCTAAGCATACGATGGAAGAATATGTCAAATGGTCCGGCTTGAATTACATTATTTTCCGCTATGCCAATGTGTATGGCCCGCGGCAGGACAGCCAAGGGGAAGCCGGCGTAATTGCCATTTTTACGGATGCCGCTACACACAATAAACCCATTTTTATTCACGGGGACGGAAACCAAACCCGCGATTTTGTGTATGTAAAAGACGTTGCGCTAGCCAATTGCCAAGCTATTTTATCCGATGTGAGCGGCGAAACGATAAATATATCCTCCCAGACAGAGATTACCATCAATCAGTTGGCCGATTTAATCATCGCCTCTGTTGCCGCTTATAAAGGCACGGTTAGCCACACCGGCGCCCGCAAAGGGGACGTTTACAGAAGCGTATTGTCCAACAACAAGGCAAAAGAGCTGCTTGGGTTTCAGAACAAATTTTCTTTTACGGAAGGGATAAAGGAAACCGTCAATTTCTTTAAAAAATAAGGATAAAGCTATGAAAAAATTTAAAAATCTTATCGTCGGCTGCGGCTTATCCGGCGCGGTAATGGCAAACAAATTGGCCACCCAATTAAATGAAACCGTTCTTGTGGTGGACAAAAAAGACCATATTGCGGGCACCTGCTATGATTTTAAAAACGAATATGGCATTACGGTGCACAAATACGGCCCGCATATTTTTCGGACAAATTCCAAAGAAATATGGCAATTTCTCTCCCAATACACGCAATGGTATCCGTTTATGCATAAAGTGTTGGGGGTAGTGGACGGAATAGAAATACCCATTCCGTTTAACCTCAACTCGCTGCATAAAGTCTTTCCGGAACAAATGGCAAACGCCTTGGAAAATAAATTAATTCAAACGTTCGGTTTCAATAAAAAAATCCCTATTTTGCAGTTGCGCCGCACGGACGATAAAGACTTGCAATTTTTGGCAGAGTATATCTATGCAAAAGTGTTTTTAGGATACACCCTGAAACAATGGGACTATACGCCCGAACAGCTGGATCCTTCCGTAACCGGCTCCGTACCGGTGTACATTAGCCGCGACGACCGCTATTTCCAAGAGAAATACCAGGCCATTCCCCGGCAAGGCTATACCCGAATGTTTGAAAATATGCTCAAACATCCTAATATTGAAGTGCGGCTGAATACTGACTTTGCCGACGTAAAAAACGATATCGCATATGAAAGATTAATCTACACCGGCCCCATTGAAGAATTTTTCGGCTATAAATACGGCAAATTGCCCTACAGAAGCCTGGATATTAAAATTGAAACGTTTAATACCGAGAAATTTCAAAATGCCGCCGTGGTAAATTATCCGGAAAATTACGATTTTACCCGCATTGCCGAGTATAAATATTTTCTGAATGAAAAATCGGATAAGACGACGTTGTCGTTTGAATATCCCGAAAACTTTGAAATCGGCAAAAACGACCGTATTTACCCTATCCTCAACCCGGAAAACCAAGCGATTTACGACCGCTACGCCGCCGAAGGCGCCAAACTGCCAAACACCTATTTTATCGGGCGTTTGGGGGCGTATCGCTATTATGATATGAACCGCACCATTGCCAATGCTTTTGAAACTTTTAACACAATTAAAAATAAGAGATAAACCCGCATATGAAAAAAATAAAAAATAAACGCGCAGTCAAACATCAAATAACCAAAACCAAAAAAGGCAAGAGTCCTGTCATTTCGGTACAAAATGCCAAGGGAACTGCCGACACAAAAGCCCAAATTTTGGTGCACAATAAAATTTCTTACACCCCTAAGGTGTCAGTTATTATTCCTGTTTATAATGTGGGCGAATATTTGCGCGAATGTTTGGACAGCGTAATTAACCAAACTTTAAAAGAAATTGAAATTATCTGTGTAGATGACGGCTCTACGGACAATTCTTTGGATATCTTAAAGGAATATGCGGCCAAAGACAAACGGATAACCGTCCTTACCCAGCCTAATTGCAACGCGGGAAAAGCCCGTAACGAAGGGTTGGCAATAGCAAAAGGAACTTATGTAGGGTTTGTGGATAGTGATGATTATATTTCTGCAGATATGTATCAGAAATTATACACAAAAGCCTATGAGGGGCAAACGGACATATGCATATGCGAATTTAATATTATAGACAGTAATACAAAACACGTATTAAACAAAGCAGGAATAACAAAGTGGTTTGCACAAAAGTTTACCCGTAATACAGACTCAAATTTGCTTGTACATTCTCACGCACCGATTCTCCAAATTACCAATCCGGCTCCTTGGAATAAAATTTATAATAGACATTTTCTTATTAAAAATGGCATAAAATTTCAATCTATTATATCTACTAACGATGTGGCTTTTACCTGCACAGCTCTCTGTTGTGCCAAAATCATCGGCCTCATAGAAGAGCCGCTTTATTTCTACAGGACTAATACTCACAAGTCCTTAACGGACACAAAAGATTCCAATCTCTATTGTTTTTATGAGGCTATACAAGAGTTACATAACAGGCTGACAAAACTTCAAAAATTTCAGTCATTCCAACAAAGTTTCATTAATGCAATAATCGGGCACTGCTTATATAATTTTGACAAGGTAAACAACGCAAACAAAAATACATTAAAAAATTTATTTGTGAAAGAATTATTCCCTAAATATAATATAACTCAAGAAAATCTTTCCATCATCTATTCTTCGGTATATAAGGACAAAGTGAAAGATTTTTTAACCTTGTCTTCCACGCCTAAAGTTTCTGTCGTTTTACCCATTTATAATGCTTCCGGCTATTTGCGCGAATGCTTGGACAGCATCTGCAAGCAAACCCTAAAAGACATTGAAATCATTTGCGTAAATGACGGCTCTACCGATAACTCGCTGCAAATTATAAAAGAGTACGCTGCAAAAGATATTCGCATTCGCTATATAGATAAGCCTAATGGCGGTTACGGCCAGACTATGAATTGCGGTATGGAACTGGCTAGAGGCGAATATATCGGCATTGTGGAACCAGATGATTTTATTAAACCGGAAATGTATGAAACGTTATATAAGCAAGCAAAAAAACTGAATCTAGACATCATCAAGGCGGATTATTACAAATTTAAAACAATTAATGGAAAATACAACTTTACAAAGTGTCGAGTATTTAGCGGCGGACATTATAATAGGGTGATAAATTGCAAAAACAACAAACAACTGCTATACTCCTTAACTATTAATCCTGCCGGCATATTCAAAAAAGAATTTTTGGATCGTTATCATATTAAGCATAATGAAACTCCAGGAGCCTCCTATCAAGATAATGGCTTTTGGTTGTTTACAACCTATTTAGCCTCAAAAATATATTTCATAGATCAGGCTTTCTATTGCTATAGACAAGACAATCCTGAGCAATCTATGAAAAAAACAACTAACATACAAGCCATATTTACAGAATATCGACTAATTGAAGAAAAACTTAAAAGTATAAATTTAGAAAATTTTTATACTCAAGCATTTATTTATCGGCAATTTTTAGCTTTTTCATATCATTTACAAGCCAGAATCTCTATTGACTGCTGGCCCAAATATTTGGAGCTTTTTTACAACGTATTTAACAAATATGTTTCACAAAAACAAATAGATTGGTCCTATTTTTCTACAAAGCAGAAAGAAGAACTGCAAATAATTCTTCGCAAAGATTTTGACAAGTATATTGAAAAATATGCTTATCCGGAAATTATTATTTCGCTAACCTCATACCCTGCCCGAATTAACACAGTCACTTATACTATAGAAAGTTTATTAAATCAAAGTGTTAAAGCGAATAGAATCATTCTGTGGCTGGCTCCCGAACAATTCCCGAACAAAGAACAGGATTTGCCCAGCGACTTGCTTGCTTTAAAGAATCAAGGGTTAACTATAGACTGGTATCACGATATCAAATCGTATAAAAAACTGATTCCGACTTTGCGCAAATATCCCGAAGCCATTATTGTAACCGCAGACGATGATGCGCTATATCCTGTCCATTGGTTGCGGCAATTGCTCATAGCGCACAAAGCCCATCCAAAAAGTATTATTACGCATAGAGCACATATTATTACGCTCACTAATGGAAAAATCGCGAATTATAAATCGTGGAAGTTATTTAACCGGTCTTTACAGCCGATAGTCAACAATAGTTTTTTAGTGTTCTTTACGGGGTTAGGCGGAGTATTATATCCGCCGCATTGCTTATCCAAAGACATTTTTGATGAGGTTAAATTTTTATCTCTCTGTCCTAACGGCGACGATATTTGGTTTTGGGCACAAGCAATTTTAAATGGGACTAAAATTTACTTAATACAGCACGGCAATTTGTCTCCGCGTGTGATAGAAGGCACACAGGATTGTGCCCTATGGAAAACAAACGTAGATGATAATCATAATGATGTGCAAATAGAAGCATTGTTAAAACAATATCCACAAATACTTTCTATATTGAAGCGTGAGAAAACAAAACTATTATACCTTTCTTATATAAAATTTCCCGTCAATTTAGTCAAACGAATGATTTTAAGAAAAAAATACAGGGAAATACTCCTTATACATCTAGTACGCATATTGCAAATGTTCCGGGTTGATATTAGAAACATTGGTTTCCATAATACTATGGATATTATCGGGAAACAAGTTAAAATCACCACGCCCGATTGGTTTACTGATTCGAAAGGAGTCGGACAGGTAGTGGAAGCCTCTGCATTACGACAGATTTTAAGAATCAAGATGACGGGCAGCGGGAAATTATCCTTTGTTTTTAGAGGACAAGATAAACGGTTTGGCCAAACGCGTATACCGATTTGGGCAGACTATAAATCTATTAAAATTGACGGTAAAGAAATTCTATCCGCCCCCGTTGCGACTTGGCACGACAGGCCTTTCCGTTACGAAATGCCTGTTAAAGACGGCCAGATTGTGCGGGTAGAAATAGAACAACAGCCGCATAAATATTCTCAGGCCGAGTTGACAGACATTATATTCAAGTTATTTCCAAATAACGAATATATCAAACGACATATTACATACATTCTTAAAACTTGTTCCAGATTTATAAAGCCTGAAACAAAAAAGCCTTCCCGCTTGTGTAGCATTACCCGAATGGGGGCCAAAACAATCATCTACGTGTTGGGGTTAAAGTTTACTCATACCAACAAACAAAAAGAATTATTGCAAACGTTACAGCAACACCAGCAAGCTCTTTTGCAAGCGGTTACTGCCGCAACGCGCCGCAACGACAAACTGGAACAGCAAAATGTGGCCTTGGCCCAACAGGTAAATACGCTGAACAGGGAAATGCAACAAGCCAAGATGTGGCTTAAGCAAACATATGAAACATTTCCTACCTTAAACAAACAGCTTGCAAATGCGCAGGAAACGCTTCTGTCCCAGCTTGTAACAGAACGCAAAGTAAACCGTCTGGCAGCCATTGTGTCTATAGAAATCAAGAGACAGCGCAAACATCATCAAGAAATAGAGACTTCGCTGGCCAAATTTGTTTCCACCACACAGACAGATTTGCAGTATTTAAAGAATCTGGACGTCGTAAAAAACAAACAGTTGCATAAAACGGCCGAAGAATTGGCCCAACACATAAAGTCAGCCGCCCAACGGCAGAACCAACAACTGGCCGAAATATACCAGTCCTTGCTTGCTGAGCAAGAAGCTCTGCAGGAATTAAAGGATATGGATACCGCTTCAACCGACAATTTACAACAAACCGCTGCCAAATTGGCCGACCAAATGCACGCCGCCGTCCACCTGCAAAACCAACAACTGGCCGAAATACACCAGTCCTTGCTTGCTGAGCAAGAAGCTCTGCAGGAATTAAAGGATATGGATGCTGCTTCAACCGACAATTTACAGCAAACCGCTGCCAAATTGGCCGACCAAATGCACGCCGCCGTCCACCTGCAAAACAAACAATTGACCGAAATACAACAGTCCTTGCTTGCCGAGCAAGAAGTTCTGCAGGAATTAAAGGATATGGATGCCGCTTCAACCGACAATTTACAGCAAACCGCTGCCAAATTGGCCGACCAAATGCACGCCGCCGTCCACCTGCAAAACCAACAACTGGCCGAAATACAGCAGGCATTACTTGCCGAGCAAGAAGTTCTGCAGGAATTAAAGGATATGGACGCGGCAAAAACCGAATATTTGCGGCAAAATACCCAACAGCTGGGAGCTCAAATAACAAACTCCGCCCAAGCCCAAGAAAAGCTGATAAATACTGTGGCCAAGGGAGTAGAGCAACAGCAGGAAAAATCGTCGGCAAATGCCGCACAGCTCACCAGCTTGCTGGAAACGATGCAGAAAAACAATCAAAATGAACAAGAGACCATAAAAAAGCACTTGCGGGCCATTCAAAGCAAAACACTTCAGCAGTACAATGAGTTAAATTTTGCAGACTTACTGCACGACAGTACGCAAAATACGCCTTGGCTGAAGGATAAAACCCTGTCTTTATACGGCTGGGCGGCCAATTATAGCTTTATCTATACGCTATTTCGCATTTTGGACAACTTGTCCCCCCTGCATATTCTGGAAATGGGCTTAGGCCAAACTACCCGTTTAACTTCCCAGTACATAGCCTATAAAAACCCATCCGCAACGCTGGATGTGTGCGAACACAACCAGGACTGGATTTCCATTTATGCACCGCAACTGCCCCCGTCAGACAATATAAAAGTGCATCATCTGGCCTTGGAATATTTTGACTATGAAGGCAAGCAAAATGATAAATACAAAAATCTGGCGCAGGTAACCGGCAATATTAAATATAATTTAATTATCGTGGACGGGCCTGTCGGAGGAGGGAAGAATTTCCCCCGCTCTAACATCATTGACTTAATTCCGCAGAATTTAGCCGAAGATTTTATTATTATCTTTGACGATGCCGGACGGGCCGGAGAGCAAAATACAATTGCCCAAACGAAAGCCAAACTGTCCGCCCAAGGAATTGCCTTTGGCACGCAGCAGCGGGATGCTTTAAAGTCGCAATTTCTTATTTTCAGCAAATCTTGGGAATTTGTGCAGTATTTATAAAGGTGAATTTATGAAAGAGAATGTGGGACGAATAGATATTACCAATACAGGAAGTCTCCTTAATTTTCAAATTGCCGAAAACAATAATAATTTAAAAATAAAACCTATAACTTGGTATAAAGATAAATCTGGAGTTTTTTTTGACGAATTGCCGGAAGAAGGATCGTTTGTATTAAAAGCCTGTGAAGATATGCAAATTAACTTTAATTTAAAGGGAATTGACAGACGTACTCCTGACAAACAGTTTATTGAAAAATGGTGCACGTTTATTCATTTTCGTGTTAACGGCAAAAATATCCTTCCGGCTCCAACCAGAGTATGGCATAACAAAAGCTACAATTTGCTTTATTTGGTCAAAAAAGACGAAGAAATAAAAATCAACTATGCCTACGTAACAAATCAGCAAGAGGTTATGTTGCAAGTTGACCTTTTACGAAAAGATATAAATACCCTAAAATATACTTTGGGAAAAATGTTTTGGGACCTGAAAAATATCCATATTCTGTCCCAAAAAGACACTATTGAAGCAATAACCAATAAAAACTTATCTATAGCCAGATTTGGGGATGGAGAAGTCCGCTGGATGCTGCTGAAAGGGTTTAATGCCGGTTTTCAAAGATATAACGAAAAATTAGCACATAGACTATTGGATATTGTTTCTTCGTCAAATGAAAAACTTCTTGTATGCTTGGCGGGGGCTTTTGACCCTCACCAAACCAGAAATGATTTTTGGGAACATTGCGTATCGGAAATATTATTTGATTTGACTGCCCATATCAAACAAAATCAGACTTTTGGTGATACAAATATCACTCGCAATGCAGACAATGTTCCTCTGATGAAAAAAATTTGGAAGGGCAAAGATGTTGTTATCGTAGAAGGAGAGCAATCTCGAATGGGTGTTGGTAATGATCTATTTAACAACGTAAAAACACTACATCGCATTTTGTGCCCCTCGGAAAACGCTTTTGATCATTATGATAAAATTTTAGCGGAATGTCTGAAATCTTCTAAAGAAAGTTTATTTTTATTAGCCCTGGGGCCCACGGCAACCGTATTAGCATATGATTTATGCCTGGCCGGATATAGAGCGCTGGATGTCGGACACATTGATATTTGCTATGAATGGAAACTCCGGGGAGCTACAGAAAAAATACTGATCCCTGGGAAATACGTAAATGAAGTTAAGGGCGGGAACCAAAACATCTCGGAATGCACGGATGAGGCTTATTTGAAATCAATTATAGCAAGAGTATTGTAAATATTGAAAAGCAAGGCATAAGGAAAACAAAAAATGAACATAACAATTATTGGCACAGGTTATGTCGGTTTGCCCAGCGGGGTCGGTTTTGCGGAACTGGGGCACACCGTCGTATGTGTAGACAAAAACAAAGAAAAAATTGACGCTTTAAACAAAGACAAACTTACCCTTTATGAAAACGGCTTGGAAGACTTGTTTAAAACAAACACCAAACAAGGTCGCCTGCACTTTACCACCTCTATGAAGCAGGCCGTGCCAAAAGCCGACCTCGTCATTTTGGCAGTAGGCACCCCGCCCGACCCGGTTACCCAAGAGGCGGACTTGCAGTATATCTATGCCGCCGCGGAGGAATTGGCCGCCTATTTAACGGACTATACCGTCATTGCAAACAAATCTACGGTTCCGGTAGGCACAGGGGACGCCGTAGAAAAAATAATTGCTTCAAAAAATCCGCAAGCGGATTTTGACGTCATCTCCCTGCCGGAGTTTTTGAGAGAAGGCTTTGCTTTGCAAGATTTTTTCAACCCGGACCGTATTATCGTGGGCACAAATTCCAAAAAAGCCATCGCGCTTATCAATAAACTTTACGAGCCTTTTAAAGAAAAAACCCCGTTGCTGGTCGTTTCGCGCAAGTCCAGCGAAGCAATTAAATATGCCTCCAATGCCTTTTTGGCGATGAAAATTCATTATATTAATGAAATTGCCAACTTTTGCGAAAAATCAGGTGCCAATGTGGCCGAAGTGGCCAAAGGGATGGGAATGGACAAACGCATCGGGAAAGGCTTTCTGAACGCGGGCATCGGCTTTGGCGGCAGCTGCTTTCCCAAAGACACAATGGCAATGGCGCAAATGGCCCGCAAATACAACGTGTGTCTGGAATTAATAGAAACCACCATCGCCGGCAATAAAAAAAGAAAAAAAGAATTGGCGGACAAAATTTATCAAATTTTGAAAAAAGAAGAAAAACCAAAAGTGGCCGTATGGGGGCTTGCTTTCAAAAACGGAACGGATGACTGCCGCCAAAGCCCGGCCATAGACGTAATAAAAGAACTGCTGGATAAGCATATTTCCGTTACCGCCTATGACCCCAAAGCAATGCCAACGGCCAAACAGCTTTTAGGCAATCAAATTAAATATGCACCGACGATGTATGACGCGGTTACCGACGCCAATGCCTTAGTTATTCTAACGGAATGGCCGGAATTTTCCAGCCCGAATTTTTCCGAACTGGAAAAAAGAATGAAACAAAAGATTATATTTGATTTGCGCAATATGCTTTCCTGTGAAGATGCCCAAAAACAGAAATTTAAATATTACTGTATCGGCAGGAAATGCGCCTAGCAAATTTTATTATTTACGCTTAATTTATCTATGCAATATAAAGAAATCATCAAGCAAAACGCACTGGTTAAAAATTTTCTGCGGATGTGGCCGTATGTGAAACCTTATTGGTTCCGTGCCTGTTTGGGGGTGGCGTTAACGGTGCCCGTGGGTGCGCTGGACGGGGTTGTGGCTATGTTTTTAAAGCCGTTTATGGATAAAGTAATGGTGGATAAACAGCCGCACTTTTCCTCCTTGATTCCGTTTTTAATTGTCGGGTTTACGGTCGTACAGGGCGCTCTTATTTACGCCTCCAACTATTTTAACACGTGGGTAGCCAATAAAATTACCATTAGTGTCAAACGTAAACTTTACGATAAGCTGCTGTCTATGGACTCCTCTTATTTTGACCGCAACAATTCCGGCACCATTTTAATGCGTTATTCCAACGATGCCGAAACCGCCTCCACCGGTTTGATAGACAATTTAAAACAGTTTTTGTCTAAAACATTTTCTTCCATATCGTTGGTATTTGTGCTGTTTTATAACGCTTGGCAGCTGGCCTTTATTGCTATTGCGGTTTTAATCTTTTTCATTTATCCTATGGCCGTCGTGCGTAAAAAAATGAAAGAGATTATGACCAAAACCGTGGGCAATCTTTCGTACGTAATGACCATTTACAACGAAACCTTTGCCGGCAACAAAACCATTCGTTCCTTTACCTTGGAAAACGAATTTAAGAACCGCTTCCACGAAGTAACCGATATGCGTTTTTCACTGGCGATGAAGATGATTAAAGGCACCAACTGGCTTTCCCCCCTGATGCACGTTATTATGTCCATCGGGGTGGCGTTGGTCATCGGCTGCGGCAGCTATCTGATTGTCAGCGGCACCATTACCAGCGGCAACTTTGTGGCCTTCATCGCCGCGCTGATGATGCTGTATACGCCGCTTAAATCGGTAGGCAACAACTACATTTCTATGCAGCAATCTTTTTTAGCCATAGACCGTATTTTTGATATTTTGGACTTGCAGCCTACGGTTAAAGACGTTCCCGCCCCCAAAGAGCTGACGGAAATAAAACACAATATCACGTTTGAACACGTTTGCTTTGAATACACGCGCGGGCGGGAAGTGCTGCACGACATTAATTTGGAAATTCCCGTCGGCCACACGCTGGCCCTGGTCGGCAACTCCGGCGGCGGCAAGACGACCATATCCGCCCTTTTGCCCCGCTTGTACGACATAAAAAAGGGCGCTATTAAAATTGACGGGACGGACATAAAAAACTTTTCGCAAAAATCGCTGCGCAAACATATTGCGATGGTGTTTCAGGATAACTTCCTTTTTTCGGGCACCGTGCGCGAAAACGTTTTGCTGGGCAACGAACACGCCACCGAAGAAGAAATATGGCTGGCGCTCAAAAATTCCTGTTTGGAAGATTTTGTGAAAGGCCTGCCGCAAAAACTGGATACCCAAATCGGCGAACGCGGCATTTTGCTTTCCGGCGGCCAAAAGCAACGCTTGGCCATCGCGCGGGCCTTTGTCAAAAACGCGCCCATCGTTATTTTGGACGAAGCCACCAGCGCGTTGGACAATAAGTCGGAACGGGTCGTGCAGGAAGCCCTGGACAACCTGATGAAAAACCGTACCGTTATTGTTATTGCCCACCGTCTGAGCACTATTCAGAATGCTGACAAAATTGTGGTCATCAACGACGGCAAAGTGGCCGAACAGGGCACCCACGAGGAGCTGCTCAAACTTCAAGGCGCTTATTACAATCTGTACTCTATGCAGTTTAAAAAACAAGAAGCCAAAGCGTAAGAGGGGCTAATGTACCGAGCCGAAGATGTGGAAATTTTTGTTTTTGCCCACAATCGGGCTGCATTTTTGCGCCAAACGTTGGACTGTTACCTAAACCAAACGGTCCGCGGGGCACGGCTGATTGTTTTGGCCAATGCCCCCACACCCGATGTGCTGGCAACAGCCAAAGCCTACGCCGCCAAAGGCGTGGAAACATTGCTGGAGCCCACTCCCTTAAACGTACACGGCTGTGTGGCCTATTGCCGGCAAGCCGCTTCCCGCCGCATTACCGTAATGGCCCACGACGACGATTTAATTCACCCCGCCTACCTGGAAACCCTGCTGGCCGCCTATAATCAAATACCCGACTTAAACGTAGCCCTTTCCGTTATGGGCGACTGGAACGACGAGCCCTTTTCCCCCTCTTGCCACCGGCGGCTGGCCCTGCTTAATCAGGCGCAGTTTTCCGCCTATATTTTTATCGGCGGGTCTTTTACCTTCAGCTCCGGCAGTTATAAAACGTCCGCTTTAAAAGCCTCCCCCGCACCCGATTTCGGCCGTTACGGCAAAGTATGCGATGTGCCTTTTATGCTCAACGTATGCCAAAACGGGCAAGCCGCCGTTTTGCAGTTCCCGTTTATCAAATATCGCATCCACGCCGGGCAGGACTGCCGCACCTTTTCCACCGGTCCTACGGCGCGGCAATGGATCTCTTTGGATCTGTGCCATAAAGACATAATGTCCCGCGGCGATAAAAAAATGCAATGGGCCTATTGCTGCAATGCTTTCCACCGCCTGCGTATCGGCTGGCGGGACTGGTGCCTGTGCGAACACGATAAAATGACATTTGCCCGCTATTTAAAGCTGGCCGCCCAAATGGGCGCGCTGGATGCAAAACGCCTCTTGGCGGGAATTTTGCTGCGCGGAGGACTGCGCCAATCTTTATTGGAAAAGTTGTGCCCTTTTGAAATAATGGCTTTAAAATAGTCCCCCCAAGACTAGCAAATACTTGGCAAAACACCTCGTTTCCTGTCTATTTCAATAACCGTAAAACGACATTTAAAAGACAAAATTACTATAATATTATTATGTCCAAGGAAATTACCAGCAAAACCAAGCGCCTGGCCCGCATTTTGACGCTTTTGCAAAAAGCTCCCGTTTCCGTGCCCGATTTGGCAACCCGCTTCGGCGTTTCCATACGCACGATTCAGCGCGATATGGGGCTGCTGCAGCAGGCGCAATTTCCGGTGCTTTCCCCGCGCCAAAGCCTATATGAACTGGCTGAGGGGTTTTCCTTGGAAGCGGCCAACCTCTCTGCCGCACAGGCCGCCCTGTTTATTATGGCTTCCGACGTTGCCCGGCAAATCGGCGAAGATTTTGCCCCCCTTCCCGCGCAAATTGCCCGCCGTTTTCTGCCGCCTTCGTTTGAAAATTGTGTTTTTGGCGCCACAAAGTACGATTTTGCAGCCACGCAAGAAACCGCCATTATGCTGCTAAAATGCATCAAATACCATTGTACGTTGCGGGTGTATCTCAAAGACCTTAAAAAAAACCGTACGCTTTACCCCTATGTTTTGCTGCGCCTGTACGACAAATGGCACGTGGCCTGCGTTACTCCCGGGCGGGAAACCGCCTGTTACGCCTTGGATAATATCGGCCATTTTTCCCTTCGGCAGGATGATTCCACGGCTACCGGCTTTGCCCAATTCCGTCCTATTTTATTTGCAGAATGGCACATTTGGCAATGCGCCCATCAATGGCTGCAGCAGGCCAAGCAAGCCCAGGCACAACCCGACGCACAGCCCGTTCCTGTTCCGTCCCCTGCTCCCCAAAAAGAGGCGGCCGCTCCCCTTCCTGCAGACGCGGCCGAAGAAACAACGCTTTCCCCAGAGGGTCATTCCCCTGCCACTCCCCCCAAAGAAACAACTATTTAAGCATAAAAATACTAAAAAAGACACAATAATGTCGTAAATAACCTGGGGGTGGACAAATCCCCTTATTTTTGCTATAATTTTTGTATAGAAAGGATAAAAAGACATTTAAATGTCGTTTTTATCCGTTTAAAACGATAACGTTATTTTGAGGAAGATTTATAGCTTGGCTATAAAATCTCCGATTCCTAGGAAAACAACGCAAGCAGCCGCAAAAGGCGCTGCGCCAGGCAGAGGAAATCGGGTCTTCCGAAAAATACCGTACAGATCCATTATGAGTGTACGAGGGACAAGCCCGATGACTACACAGCAACCTGCCTGAGGGTAAGGTGCTAATGCTTGCACGATGGGGACTGCAACCGTTTTATGTAGAACCCATTGGAGACGATGGGTTCTTTTTTACCACCTCTCTGATGGGCACAGCGCAAGAGAGGTTTTTTTATGTCCAAGAAACAATACCGCCTGAAACAGAAACACGTTTTTCCCGACTGCCGCGTAGGGGTAGCTTTACAGACGAACGGGAGCGTGAAAAAAAGACGTTAGACTATAACGATTGGAATATTTATCACGGTGCATAAGAGGAAGACATATGGAAGGAACAACGAAATCAAAAACGATAAAGGGATACGCTTCCCGTACGGAGCTGATTGAACAGTTAACACGCTGGCACGCCAAATGCGGCGTGGCCATACGGCAGGCGGAATGTGTGGAGCTGTTTAAAGAAATCTGCGCGCGTTTACAAAAGTCCAACGCCCAAAAAATACCGATGGCCGGCTTGGTAAAACAATACAAATTAAACAATACAGAGATGTTTCTGCTTCTGTTTTTGGGCACCTCCCAGTTATTGCGGGTGATTACGCCTTCTACGTGCAAGGCAACCGCCCTGCTGCAAACGGCGCAAACGTTTGCCTCAAGCAAAGAAGCTTTAGAAACTATTTTTGACGGCAAAAGCATTCTGTTTAACAAACGAATTTTGTCGTTTTCGGCCGGCATTGTGGACATTAAACGCAACCCGCTTTTAGCCCCCCCTGCGTCAGTTTCTTCCCGCAAAACACGCCGCACCTTTGCGCCGCAACGCGTGCTGGCGGAACTGAACAAATACGTCATCGGGCAGGAAGATGCCAAAAAGCAGTTGGTGGCCGGCGTCTTTGAACATTTAGCCAAATGCAGCCAAGCCAAAGACGTCCCGTATGCTAAAAACAACATTTTTATCAGCGGGCCGACGGGCTGCGGCAAAACGTACTTATGCCAATGTCTGGCGCGTATTTTAAAAATTCCGTTCGTCCACGCTGATGCTTCGCAATACACGCAGACGGGTTATAGCGGTATGAACATAGGCAATATTTTGCAGCCGCTGCAGGCGTTGGCAAAAAACAAAAAGCTGCCGCTTTCCATCGTGTTTATTGACGAAATTGACAAACTGCGTGAAGGAAGCGAACGCTGGGGCGTTTCTTCGTGCAATGTACAGGCGGAACTTTTGCGTATGATAGAAAGCCAACATTTTATCAGCGAAGATCCCTTTTCGCACAAAACAGACGAGTGGGATATTTCCCAAGTGCTCTTTGTGGCCGGCGGCGCTTTTGAAAATTTGCACGCCAAACACGGGGACAAAGCCGTCGGCTTTACCCAAGGCACCGTCTTTTGCCAAAAAACCTTGTCGGCCGACGATTACATCGGCTACGGTATGCTGCCGGAATTTATAGGCCGCTTTGCGTATTTTGTGCAGTTGCACCCGCTTGGCAAAGAAGACCTGCGGCGTATTTTGCTCAACCCCCACAACGGGCCGATCAGCCAATACAAAAGGCTCCTGCATACGCCCGCCGCTATACGGCCGGAAACGGTGGAAGAAATGGTAAATCAAGCCTACGAACGCCGCTTAGGTGCGCGCGGCCTGCAACAGCAAGTGGGGAGGCTGTTTCAGGAAGAATTTTTGCGGCAACCCGTAAAAATATGTTTATAGGAGAGGACGATGAACGCTTATTTGCAATTAGTGCAATTTTTTGACCAAATGGAAAAACAACGGCGGGCCGTTTTAAGCCGCCTGCCCGTAAAAGGCTATAGCACCACGCAGGAGTTATTCCAAGCGTGCAGCCGGTGGGTTAATTTGGAGCGCGGGCCGTTTTACACAAACGGCTACAAAGCGTATTTTGAAAATATTTGCGCCAATTTGCGCCATCCCGACAGCCAGCATTTAGCCCTGGCTTTATTTGCCAAGCTGAATAATTTAAACAATGTGCAGCTGTTTTTGCTGATTCGCCTGCTGACGGTAACGGCGCTGGACAATTGCCTGTGGGACAATTTGATGGAAACCTATACGGACCGGGCCCAAGCCCTGTTTGAACAAAAGGACTGGCAAGGCATTTTCTACCCCGTGCAGGAAACCTACTCTATTGGCAATGTGCTGCAATACAACCAGCGAACCGTTTGCTTAATGCGGCCGCATTTGCACATTAAACAATTTTTGGGGGTGATGCCCAAATAACACAACACAAAAGACGGCCGTTTACGCCGCCGCAAAGAAGTAAAATTCAGACGAAAAAAAGCAAAGCCGCAAAAGGGATATGCCGCAAGCACACGCTTCCGTTTTTCCAAAAATTATTCCTTTCCCTCATCGGCTCTGCATACATCGTTAAGCGTCATATGCCTCTTGCAAAAAATAAAAACAGTTATTGCTTTGCGCACAACGCATAGGACAAAAAACAAAAAGCTGCACCTGCGGGCCGCTTCGCAGGGAAACAGCACGGAAAACAAAGGAGAAAACTATGACCGCCGGAGTATTTATTTTGCTGTTAATCGGCATCGTAATTATTGGCTATTTTATTTCTGCACACAATACGGAACTGCGCCTGCGCAATTTGGTGCGGGCCCAGCAGGAGGTTTGTGAAGCCAACTTTGACAAAATGTGGAAAGTGATTAAACAAATCACCCACGTTTCCGACACGTATTTGGAAACGTTTAAAGAAATTTACCCCAAACTGATTGCCGGACGTTATCAGGGCCGGGACATAGCGTTTATTATGGAGCAAAACCCCCCGCTGGACTCGTCCGTACTGCGCCAGCTGGCCACCGCCATTGAAGCAAACCGACAGGAATTTTTTGCCCAGCAGCGTCTGTTGGTGGCCCGCCAAAAAGAGCACAGCACCTTTATACACAGCATACCCGCCTGCCTGGTGCTGCCATATGCAGAAGATGTCAAAATTACCGTCATTACATCCGACTACACCGAAAATGTCTACGCTTCCGGCAAGGAGAATATCTGATGTTCATCTCGTATTTATACGCGTTGGCTTTGCTTATAATCATCCCCCGTCTGATAGGGTGCCAGCCGTTGGGCATTTTCGGGCTGGTGATGGGCTCGCTTGGGGCGTGGCTGATTATAGGCCTGTTCTATTCTGAAGACATAAGCAAAAGTCTTGACGAAGAATATATCGGCACCTATGTGCGGGAGGCGTGCTACTTTACGGAGTGGACGGAACGTATCCGCCACGAGGATAAAGACACCAAAAAAGTGACGTATGAAACCGTCTGCCATCCGGAAGAATGGGAGGTAACGGTAGCCGAAGGCAGAAGGGGGCTGCGCATTTCGCGCACCACGTATAACCGCTACGTACAAGCTTTTGGCAATGAACACGAAGCCAACGCCGACCACGATTGGGAAGCCAAAGGAACCGTCATTGACCCCGGCACCTGTTATTATACCGTTTGGCCCGGCACCTATGAAACGGCCTGTTACCGCTACATTAAAAAAGAATACGACAACCCCACCCTGCGCGCGCCCAATGTGTTTCAAACGGAAGATGTAAGCGAAGAAGACGTAAAAAAATATCGTCTGATGGACTATGCCCAAATAGAAATATACGGCCGGTTAAAAGGCGCCGATGTAGACGCCTTGGAAAAAGTGACGGAAGATTACAACTGCTGGTTCCGCACCAAACAAATTAAACTTAACTTTATTTTGCTGGAAAACACCCCCACCTCCGTCGCCGACTATTGGCGGCGACATTGGAAAAACGGCAAACGCAACACGGTCAACGCGATAGTCGGCGTGAACAGTGAACACAAAATTCAATGGGTGTATGTTTTCGGCTGGCAGAATGAAGGGGTGCGCGTACAACTGCGTGATTTATTGGCCGGTCTTGATGACGTGAATGATATTGTGACTCATTTTGACGAAATCAAAAATCTGCTGGAGACGCAGTATCATCGGGCCGATTTTAAGCAGTATGATTACATACGCCCGAAATTTCCCCTTAAAAACACCGCCATAACGCTTACGATATTTTTGGGGCTGTTTTGCGGGTTGTTTTGCCGCGCTCCCTATCCGCCGGTGGACGCAATGCGTTTGATTGCCAAGAATAATTTACAGGCCGCCAAAAAGATTTTAGAGCCCTACGTACTCTCCACCTATTATCAGGACGCCGATGCTTATAACAACTTGGGCATCATTTATTTTGAAGAAAAAAACTATAATGAAGCCCTGCGTATGTTAAACCACGCCATAAAATATAAGGAAAACTCCGAAAAGTTATCCGTGCTCTACCACAACCGCAGCGAAATCTACAAAAAACTGGGCAATTACAAAGCGGCTTTGAAAGACGCCCGAAAAGCGGTTACCAGTGCTTGGGGCAAGCCGGAAGTGTATGTGTGCAATTTAAAGGAGCTTTACAAAAAATTAGGCTATAGCAAAAACAACAAGCAGTTTAAAGATGATGTAGATTGGGACAGGACCCTGATAAATTTAGAGTGCACAGAAGCCAATGCTCTCCTGCCTATAATTACAAAAGAAGCCAACGACCCGCTTTTCGGGCGCTTTCAGCTCTTTAAAAAAATATTTTCGTAACAGGGCAGGCATACGGCGCACGGACAGATCTCTTTGGTTTTTTCTTGCCGAATTTAACGGATGCAAGGTTTTTTGGCTGCATATATGGCGGGTCGGCGTTATGCCGCTTTGCAACTTATTGCGTATTATACGTTTGCCTCTTTTTTGTAACAGGAAAAAAGTCTGAAAAGTTTTGAAACACTCGGGCAAGAAACAAGCTTCTTTAACTTGTATGCTCCGTGGCGCAGGACGTTTGTTCACCGGTAAATAAAACCCTGTAAAACTGTCTTTGGCACCGTGCCAGACATTAGCCCAACGGCGTAAGTTGTCCGACAGTCCAGAACGAAATGATGGCACTTAAGCCGGCTTTTTGCGCACAAAAATATGTTTTCGCGTGGTTTATATGGTGCGCCCAACGCCGTTTTGTACGAGTACGGCGGACAAGTTCGTCCTTTTTGCGCACAAAAATATGCTTTCGCGTGGTTTATATGGTGCGCCCAACGCCGTTTTGTAAGGCTACGGCGGACAAGTTCGTCCTTTTTGCGCACAAAAAACCACGCTTTCGCGTGGTTTATATGGTGCGCCCAACAGGAATCGAACTTGTATCTTCAGCTCCGCAGGCTGACGACAATTTATTACTCAGACAGCCGTTCCTCGTCGTAAAACATCTTTTCAAAATTCGCCTGCCAGGGCTAAGTGTCCAAAAAGTGTCCATTTTTCCTAAAAGGCCCGTTTTTGGGCTTCTTTACCCTTACTCAAAGGCACTTTTTACCTGTTCAATAATTTGCACGGCGTGCTTACGGTCTAAACCCGTTTGTTTGGCCAATTCCAGCATATCGGCTTCGGTCGGCAGCCCCTGGCCCAGTACCGTGGTGGTATGCTGGCCGTTAAAACCTTCAGACGGCACTAAATCGTACGCCGGAGACACCTGCCAACGATTATTTTCATATACAAATGAGAAATTTTTGGCGTGGTCGTCTTTATTCTGCCCAATTACGTTAAATACCATTAGGCGGAACATTTTTTCCGCTTCCTGCACATCTCGTGTTAAAAACAGGGTCGTTTCAATCAAAGTTTTATAGTCCAGTGACGGAATGCGGAAATCCGCCTGGAGCAGGCCGGCCGCTGTATGCATATGGATACGCTTGTTGCCTTGCCTGTCAAAGCGTTTTACCCCAAAATACTTGCCGTCAAATAAGCGTGTTTCAGGCATAATAAGCCCCGCTTTACGCGCCAGTTGAGAGTATTTATACTCTATTTCGCCTATATTGGCCGGATCTTGGGTATTACGGAATTTAATCAGCCATTCTTCCCCGTCAATAGTAAGCAAGACCTTGGGGCGGGCCCCGCCGGAACTGCCACCCTTGGCCGCAAGTAAAGATAGGTCTTTAGTAGGTTCATCGTGTAATACTTTTTGGGTTTCTTGTTCTAGGTAAGCAAGCGTTTTATCTTGGTCATCTTGCCCGATGGGGTGTGTGGGTTGATAGGTAAGAGCCCCCATCGTTTTAGGCCCCACGATACAAAGCCAATCTAAGGGTGATAAAGTAGCCGGATTAATCCCCTGCTGGCGTAGGAGCCTGTCTATTAGCAGGCGTCCCCAACCGTCTGGTAAACTGTCATTAAACACCCCAAATAAACCGTCAAAAGGGTCCCATTTGCTGGTAAAAACACCCGGTTTGAGCGGAAGCAGCAAGGGAGAAATAGAAAAGCCTTCTTCCAGCCACTGGGCACTATATTCAAAAGCGCATAAGTTATCCCGGCGCAAGGCTAATGTGCCGACTAATTGCTCATTATAAAATACCTGTAAAGATTGAACGGGTTTAATCATTTTTGCGCCCCCTTTGGCGGGTTTTGTGTCGTTGGCTATCAATTACTTCGTCAATGTGTTGATAATTAACCATGCTAAACAACTGCTTAAACTCAGCCGTAGCATTCAGCGCTACTGCCAGTTTCAAAAGCGATTTAAGGGATATTTCCGCTTGGTTTTCAAAGCGTTGTAAAGAACCCAAACTAACCCCGGAGCGCTTGGCAAGAGCCTGTTGCGTAAGGTTTAGTTCCAGCCGTCTGGCCCGTACGCGCTTAGCAATCCCTTCTGCTAAGGCCTGAGGATTGAAATCTTCTATTAAATTAGAAACTAATATATTGTTTGTTAAATTGTTGTCATCCATATAACATATAATATATTATGTATTAATGATTTTCAAGACCTAAAAGACTGGCAAGAGAGGTTAAAATGAAATAACCATACAGGGCTTCTATATTAAAGTGAAGAATCATTTTGGAAATTGCTTGGGGAAAATCTAAAATTATATTTCAAACTAGCGAAAAAAATTCGCTTGCAGAGAAATTATTTATTTTGTATCATATATATGTTCAACTGAAAGGTCTACCTCTCCCATAATGTCGTGAGCTGAAGTTTAGCTCGGCTCTTTGAAAGAAGGAGCAACCCTTTCGAGCGCACAAAGCACTCCGTCCGTTATGCAATGCGTTGCACGCATGTAAATGCGCAACCGAGACCTCTAGCATAACACCAGAAGGCTATAATAAGTTTGCGCTTGAACTTTTCATAAATAGGGAGTATGTAATTATTCATATTCTATCTGTTTATGGGGAGAACTCTTTAGGATATTGCATTGAATTTGCATAGGACCGATACACTCATAGGGAGAACAACCACTGGTCTTTAAAAGACAAATTTAGGTGGTTAAAGGAGTGTATATATGTCAAGAAGGAAAAAGACATCATTGAAGTTGAATAAATATGTGAAGGCTATTCTTTGCAACCCCGCATTTTGGCGGCTAACAATAAGAGTTATATTAACGTTTATTGAATGGTACTGTAAAAAATAGACAATGCAATATCCTAGATTAATCGTATGAATAAATTAAATAAAGCCTTGCGCCTTATTCGTGTTTTTAATGATATGAGCCTATCGGAATTAGCCAAAGAAATGAAAGTTTCAATTGGCTATTTATCCGAAATTGAATCAGGCAAAAAAAATCCTTCCTTAGACATTATCCGCAAGTATGCCACTGTGTTTCATACAACAGAGTCTGCTATTTTGTTTTTTTCTGAAAATATACAAATAGATAGCAAAACAAAAACGGCCTTGCGTAATAATATCTTGAAATTCTTAGAGGCCTTGGACCATCTAAAAAAGAGCAAATGACTGCCAAACCAATTTCTCATTCTCCCTTTTTCCGATTAGAGTCCAAAAGAAAATTGGCTAATCTCTTAGGATTGTCTGTTAAAGAAATTCAATCTATTACTAAGGTTCTTAAAACTAACCCTAGCGAATATTACCATGTATTTACAATGAAACAAAAAGGTAAAAGCAGGCAGGTAGAAGAACCTATTGGAATATTGAAAGGAATTCATAGCCGTATTAAAGATTTATTTGCTCGGACAGAAGTCCCAACTTGGTTAATATCTGGCCAAAAGGGTAAAAATATAACGGATAATGCGCGCCCTCATATTCCTGCCAATTTTGTAACTTGTGTAGATATTGAGAAATTTTATAAACACGTAGCGCGTGAGCGTGTTTATCAGATGTTTTTATATACTTTTCAAACTTCTCCCGATGTCGCGTTTTTTTTAACAGAACTTGTCATGTTCCAAGATGTTCAAACAGGACATTGTTTTATACCAACAGGTTCTCCATGTAGTCAAGTTGTTGCTTTTTGGGCATATTATCATACTTTTAATGATATTGCCGACTATGTGACACGATTAGGGGTAACCATGACATTGTATGTAGATGACTTAACCCTTTCCTTTTCTCGTCCGATTTCATCCAAGATAATTAATAATATCCATAATCGATTAAAAAGTGTTGGCCTCTCTTTCAAATTATCAAAAATTAAACATTATGGCCCCTCACATTATAAAGTTGTAACAGGAAATTGTATTACCCCTGGGCATCAATTGATTCCCACACGGAAACTGCGCCATGATATAAGTAAAATGGTGAATAATCAAAATCTGGATTCTTTTACACTGAAGCAATTGCGTAGTTTGAATGGGAAAATAGCCGCAACTCATTTACAAGATCCTACGATGTTTCTCCCCTTATATGGAAAAACTAGAAAAATATTAAAGCAAAAAATGGCTTCCAATAAACCTCAAAGTAAACATTAATTTATTGATTTCTAAGCAACAGTTATTGAATAGTAAATTTATATAGAACAATCCCCACTACGTCTGCTTAGTGGGGATTTGCTTATGGGGTAGGTAATGTATTATTAAGGGCCTGTTGAATATGTGGCAATGCTTGTTGAAACGTGTTAATGTTCATTACTATCCCTCGTTTAGAGCGGTGCAACTCATCGTTTTCATCTTTATAAAACACCCTTAATTCCACCAATTTTTGATTGTATTGCGTGGAAATAATACATTTCACTTCTTCGTTGGCATTCTTTCGGAAGCTATACACTTCCCCTTCTATTTTTTCTGTTTTCATTCTTTCTTCTCCTTTATGCAAATTGTGGCAGTAAATCATTCACAATTTCTATGGATTTACGCAAATAAGTAGGGCTTAAATGCGCGTAGCGTTGTGTTAATTTTAAGTCGGAATGGCCCAAAATACGCTGTAAATCGGTAATAGAGCCGCCTTTCATCATAAAATGACTGGCAAAAGTGTGGCGCAAATCGTGAAAGCGGATGTTTTGTATGCCCAGTTTTTTGAGTGTATGACGAAAGTCGTACTCCACCATTTTTTCCGTTAGCGGAAATACTTTACCTGTTTTAAGCGGGTGCATACTCAGTAATACCTGACGTAAAGACGGCATAATGGGCACTTCCCGCTTATTGCCGGATTTGGAAATATAAATATGGATAATGTTATTCGTCCAATCAATGTCTTTCCAATCCAGGCGTAGAATTTCGCCCCGGCGCATACCTGTACAGATAGCAAAGGCTACCAAGTTACGGGAACGCTCTGGAATATGCAACAAAACTTCTTTAATCTCTTCTTGCGATAGGTAATTGGTGCGGGCAGGGTTTTCTTTTTGCTTTCCTACTCCTATGCACGGATTTTCACCCTTATACAACTTAAGCAAGATGACTTTGTTAATAATAGCCCGCAGGACGCTAAAGTGTCTGTTGGCGGTGGATGGACTAGTTTCGGCCAGGCGTTGGTTATAAAACTCCTGTACATTGGCCGTAGTAATACTGGCTAGGGGCTTATTCCCAAAGTACTTTTTGAGAAATTCTATCGTATATTTCATCTTAAAAGCACTTTTTTTCTTACTCAGGTGAATGGCATAGTATTTATCCGCCGCTTCCCAAAAGGTAAGTTGTTGTTTCTTTCTGTCCGGGAAGAACTTCCTTTCGGCTATCTCGGCCTTACGCTTGGCTAAGATCTCTTTAGCCAGTGTTTTACTACCATAAATAGTTTCCCGGTGTCTCTTCTGGTATTCGTCACGGTAGTCAATTGTAAAACTTTTATTTAAATTATCTTTTATTCCCATATATTGTATTCCCTTTCTGCTGCCGTGCTGCAGAGCTTATCATCATTAGAGCGTTTTGTAAAGCAGCACACAGCTATATTTCTGCTTGTTTGGGCTTATTAAGGGCCTTTATGGGGCCCCTAATAAGACAAAACGCCCCTGGAGTCGTTATATATACGCCTCTGTTATCATTGAAAAATTGTAGTGATTATTTACGCCCGAATCTTGAAGATGGTACTTAAATCATCGTTACTACTTTTTGCTTCTTCCAACGACTTATCTACTTCCACCAGATCAAACCTTACCCCTCTTTTACCAAGTTTAATAATCCATTGGGGTGGAATTTTACCTTGGCTTTTGTAGGTATAAATACTCCCTTCCGTTGTCCCTAAATACTGGGCCAATTCTTTAGCATTTACTAAACGCGGTGTCATCAAATCCTCCTGCCTGCAGACCCATATTTACTGTAGTATTACCCACACATTTAGGGGTTAATTTCCAGTTGGTTTCATATGAGATTTTTTGATAATCTTCCCACTGAATAGGACTCATTTGCAATACTGAAGATAGCAAAATTTCTTTGAATATCTTCTCCGTTTCAGAAGTAGATACATATCCCTCTTGCAACTCTTTCCAATAACGTAAGGCCGTCTTAGCATCACTGTGTTTTTTTAACCAAGTGAAAGTAAGGTCTGGTCCCAGGTTCTGTAACATCAAAAGAAGCCAGCAACGCAAGGATACAGACTGTAAGCCGTGAATCCCGTGCTTTTGACAAAATATTTCTCTCTCTTTTAGAAGCGTATTAAAATCAGATTCTACCAGTACAATGCCATCTAATATCTGAGAAAGCCTATTCGTCAATATAGTTCTGGCAATTTCAGGGTTAAAAGCATTAGCCAAGGTGTTTTCAAAGGCCAAGTGTTGGGTTCTAAATTCTCGTTCAATTTCAGCACTTTTTTTAATTTGATACTCAACATTGACCACAGAAAAAGAACCATCTTCCAGGATATTCCGTAAATCCAAGGGCAGATATTCTTGTTTTAATCCTTCTTGCCGTTTATCGTACAAGATTAACTTGCGGTGTTTAAGCATATTCACACAACAAAATCCATCTTCCGGGTAATAAGTCACGGCTTTATTAAACCGACTTATCTTTTTACTGCTCTCCATTAAGTGTTGGTAGAAGTCAGACCCCAGGGGAAGTAGTGCAATCTTATTCACATCCATTCTAAATAGCCTATGTTGCATCAATACTTCTGGTTCCACAAATACACCCGCATAAGCCAGTTGTTCTACACTTTTGTACACAAAAGTCTCTAAGTCCTTTGGACCGACTTCATACAAATTGTGTCCAAAAATGACTTTTGACGGGCAAGATTCCCAATAAATCCCATAGAAATCCCTACGTATAGTAGGAAAATATCCGGCTTCCAGGTGTTTATATCCTGATCCGTCCCTATGTGGGGCTAATAGGTATCTATGCCTACTATCAGCCCTATCGGGAGATATAATTTTAACCTCTCCCGGTAAAAGATAACAAGCCACTTTATCCAGCATAATTATTACTCCTTTTATGTGCCACACGGGCTAGCATGGGATAAACAATATATCCCTGCCAACCCCAATATTTACTATTGGCGGTTAAGCCCATTAAATGAGCTACCCGAATGCGATTGCAAGCGGGGAAAATGAATTTTTTGTTGTATGCTTCTATTCCCAGGGAAAGAGTCCCATCCATACAACTTTTTTTGAATATTTTCATTATTTCTCCTTTGTGATTATTTGCGCTAATCACAGATTTATTTACTGTTCAGTATGTCTGAACACATATTATTTTAAGGGAAAAAATAATGTTTGAAAATTGGGGGCGGGTTCTAGGTGTCCGACGAGAAATTGCCTAGAAAACAAAAAATCTACCTAGAAGAAAGGTAGATTTTGTATAGGTAAACAATGAATTTAGATATAATCTAGGGGCCTTAGGGGGTGTCCTTGGTTTTGGGGTGTAAATAAAGGCCCGTTTTACCGACGGTAATATCAAAATCCAGTGAAAAATGATATTGCTCAGATATTTTCCTAAATTTTTTGAGTGTTTCTATGCGGTAGCTTTCTAAACGCTTAATAATATTTCCAGACATAGGGCTGCGTTTGGGGGTGCTAAGCCCCCTTAACCACTGCTTTAATTCTTCTTGGAAAGTTTTTACAGATTTTACTTCCCCACGGTACATAACCAGGAATTGAAGGAAGAAAAATTGAACAGAATCAGTTTCAAAAGGAATCTGGTGCTCCTTGTAATAGACATTAAGCTTACTGTAATCAAAAGAGGATAAAGACTCTTCCGGACAGGTAATTTCAATTCCGCAATATTCTATTAGTGTAGCCGCTGTTTTGCGCAATGGTCGCAAAAGTTCAACGGTAAACCGGAAATGTGGATAATCCAAAATGGCTTCTACTTGGTTTTGAGACAGATTCTCCTGGTTATAATCCAGAAAACTGATTTCGGCTCCTTGTAGGGCTAGCTTTTCGCGGAGTAAAGCAAAAAGAACGCATTCTACCCACCGGGCAGAAGGATTTTTGAGGCTTTCTTCTCCACTCAGAAGCTGTGGCGTGATGGAAAAAGACGGACCAAATTTTTCTTTTTGGTTATTTAAAAAAGATACAGTATTGCCCCAAGAATGTACAAAACTGAAATAATTAAAGGGATTTTGTGTAAATTTATGCTCTCTGTAAGCAGAAAGGTAATGAGCTAAAAACTTCTTGAAAGAATCTTTACTTTTTTTAACCAAACAATAGCCATTGATGGGAATATGGTACAGGGCCCTCTTTTTGTCATGGTCAGGCTTTTCGCCCCCAGCCGTAACGGTAGGCAGTTCTGTAAGCAAATTCTTGCCATATATCACTTCCAAAACGGGTAATTGTTTTAAGTTTTGTAGTTCTATTAGGTAAGATGGAATAACAATAAATGGGTGGTGGCACAAATAGAGTAGCACCAGCGCTTCTGGGTAAGAGAGTAATTGGGAAAAGGGCATTGTGTCTTCCATAATTGTTATTATAGCCATTTTTGCATCTAATTGGGTAATCGGGGTTGGTTTTTATATAACTAACGAAATGGGCTGTATTTTGGCGCATTTTATAGATCCAAGCCAAACCGTGGGTATTTAGGTGGATTTAAGCATTTACTCTTCCATTATGCGCACTTTTTAGGGGGTAAATATATTTGCACAAGGAAAGCTCCCAAAATTTTCCAGAAATTTTTTTGACAGGACTTTTTACTTTAAAACTCAAAAATTTATTTTTGTGATGTTATCTTCCGCTCTTAGTCGTTTCCGTCCGCCGTCCTTATTTTTGGCAAGCGAAACATAGCGGACGAAATCCGCCCCAAAAGGCTTACTTCGTTACAAAAGATATCTTTTGTTGTGCTTTTTGTATATTTCCCTGAGCTCCCTTTGCAGTTCACCTTCTTCTATAGTAAAATAAAAGAAATCCTAATTATAAAAAATAGTTCTTTTTGATTATAGGTATATACGTGAAATCTTTTGCCAAAGCACAATATTTAGCCCAATTATTAACCTTAAAAAATCCGGCCAATTCTGTTACAAAATTAGGCCGTTCCATTCTTAATTCTACCATTGACTTAACCCCGCACCAGATTGATGCGGCCTTGTTTGCGTTTCAAAATCCGCTTTCTAAAGGTGCTATTTTAGCTGATGAAGTAGGCCTGGGTAAAACTATTGAAGCCGGCCTAGTCATTAGCCAGCTATGGGCTGAAAATAAGCGCAAGATTTTATGCATTACCCCTGCTTCCATTCGTAAACAATGGCAAGGAGAATTGAGCGATAAATTTTTTATTGATTCCTTTATTTTAGACACCAAAACCTATAAACAATGTCAAAAAGAAGGTAATGAACTACCTTTTAATCAAAAAGATAAAGTTGTCATTTGCTCGTATCAATACGCCCGCCGTATGGAACGGGATATTGCTTTAGTAGATTGGGATTTGGTGGTAATAGACGAAGCCCATCGCTTGCGTAATGTCTATCGTTCAGACAATAAAATTGCGCGTTCTATTCAAAAGTCCACCGCCAAGCGTAAAAAACTACTCTTAACTGCCACTCCTTTGCAAAATTCTTTATTAGAATTATATGGCCTAGTTAGCTTTGTAGATGAGCGTATTTTTGGCAATTTAGAATCGTTCAAAGCGCAATTTATCCAACATTCAGATGTATTTGATGAGATCCCTGTATTGTCGGATGATGTTAAAACAGCGGCCCAAATGCGTGCAGAACGTCTGTTTAATGACCTTAAACAGCGCATCGCGCCTATTGCACACCGCACTTTGCGCCGACAAGTTCAGCAATATGTGCGTTATACCAAGCGCAGTTCTATCACTATAGACTTTACTCCTTCCGACAAAGAATTAGAACTGTACGAAAAAGTGTCCGAATACTTGCGCAACCCGTCCTTTGGGGTTTCTGCCAGTAATAGTGCTTTGTTGATGTTAGTTATTCGCAAGATTTTGGCTTCATCTTCTTTTGCTATTTCAGACACTTTAGGTAAATTGATAGAGCGGCTTAAAAAAGTGCGTGAAACGCAATATCCGGAGCCGGATGTAAACCTGGCCGAAGATTTTGAGTCCTTAGAAGAACTGCAGGACGACTGGGCCGAAGCCGGGGATCCGCAAGCCGGTTGCGTTTACCCTCTTCCTAAATCTTCCAAAGAACTGTCTCTTAAAGATAAGGTACACTTTCGGGAGATGATTACCGATGAAATCAAACAGTTGGAAGATTACCGCAAACTAGCCAAAAGCATTACAGAAAACGCCAAAGGAAACGCTCTCTTACAAGGCATAGAACTGGCCTTTTCTCAAGCCAAACAACTGGGCAGCCCGCGCAAAGTACTGGTATTTACAGAAAGCCGCCGCACCCAACAGTATTTAAAGGAACTTCTGGATAAAAACGGCTTTGCAGATTGCACGCTTACCCTTAACGGCACCAATACCGATCCTGCCAGCAAGTCCTTGTTAAAACAATGGAAAGAACGCCACCAAACGGACGGTAAAATTACAGGTATTGTATCGGCGGATACGCGTGCAGCCATTTTGGAAGAATTTAAGGACCGGGCGCAGATTTTGTTAGCCACGGAATCTGGCGCCGAAGGTTTAAATATGCAGTTTTGCAACGTGGTGGTCAATTATGACTTACCCTGGAATCCCCAACGCATCGAACAGCGCATCGGCCGCTGCCACCGCTATGGGCAAAACTATGATGTGGTGGTAATTAACTTCTTAAATACCGCCAACGCGGCAGATAAGCGCGTGCTGGAACTGTTAAAAGACAAATTAAACTTGTTTGACGGGGTTTTTGGCTCGTCGGACCCTGTATTAGGGGCGTTGGAATCCGGCGTAGATATTGAAAAAGCCATCGCGGATATTTTCCAAAAATGCCGCACGGAGCAGGAAATCCAGCAAGCCTTTGATAATTTACAAACCCAGTTAAGCGATACCATCGCCCAAGCGACGAGTCAAACCAAAAGCAAAATTTTTGATAATTTTGACGAAGACGTCCAAAAACGCATTAAAGGGCTGGATAAAGCCCTGGGGGACCTTACCCAGTACGAAAGTTATATGCTGGCCTTTTTGCAGGAGGTATTGGGCAAATCTTTCTCGTATGATCAAAACACCCATTCCGTGTTTATCACTACACCCAAACTGCCGTTTTGGCAAAAAGAATGGAGTGGCACTTACAGCCTCAAGCAGTCTTTGGTAAGCACGCGGCCTTTGCACTTAAATTTGCCTATGATGCAGGCCCTGCTGCAGTATGTCCTCCAGCAAAAACCGCAGGAAGAACAAATCACGTTTGACTATACCCACAGTGGCAAAAACCTGGCTATGATCAAGCATTTAGTGGGTAAAAGCGGGTATTTGCGGTTGGTTAAAATGACGGTCTCCGCCCTGGATACCACCGAGTATTTGCTCTTTTCTATGTGTACGCATAGTGGCAAGGACTTAACACCCGAATATGCCGAAAAATTGTTCAAAACCCTGCCTGTGGCGGCTGAGCCCATACAAATTGGAGATAAGCCCCGCCACCATCTGTTAGACGCATGCGAAAGCCGCAAAAAACAAATTTTAGACCAAATTTCCCAAGAAAACAGCCAATATTTTGATGCTGAAATGGAGAAATTGGACCAATGGGCCGATGACTTAAAGAACGATTTAGAGCGGGAAATTAAGGACTTAGATAAAGAAATAAAATCCTTAAAAAAACTAAACCGGGATACCACTATCCTGCAGGAAAAACTGGCTTTAGGGCGCCAGCAGAAAGAAAAAGAGGACTTGCGCCGCCAAAAGCGCGCCCGGCTGTTTGACGAACAGGATGAAATTTCCCGCCGTAAAGACCATATTTTGGACGATTTACAACAACGTTTGCAAAACAATGTAACCGAGCAAGAAATTTTTACTATCGGCTGGAAAGTGATATAGGGGGATAATATGAGCCTGGAGCAAGATATAATTACCGAAATTATAGCTAAACTAAAAAACGAGAAGTTTTGTGATAGCCAGCATATTGACAAATTAGAGCGGGATTTAAATACAAAAGTTATGACAGAGGAAGACTGGAATTTGTTTCTGGAGGTAGCAGTAGAAAAATCAGAGGAGGCCGCGACTCATGAAAATTAAGTCTATTACTCTTAATCATTTTAGGGGTGCCACTCGTCCTCTTACAATCCCTTTTGATGTAAGGAAGAAATTCACGCTAATTTATGGGGAAAATGGAACAGGCAAAAGTTCTATCGTGGATGCTTTAGAATTTCTTTTTGACCAAAAGAGAAATTCTGCTTTTTTATCCGTGAACTCTAAGTCAACAACTCCCGAAGTAAAAATTACCGATGAAGCTGGGCATGAATATACAACAGGTAGTACTATCCCTGAAAAAGTCGCTATTTTACGAAGATCTTTTATGAGCGAATTGTGTACGCAATCTGCGTCAGATTTTTATGCATTTTTTCAGGAATTTCTCGATTTGTCTCAATTTCAGAAATCAGAACAAAATTTACAAAAGCTCACCAAAACGCTAAATAGAAAGTGCACAGATCTCTTGACTGAAATAAAGGATTTAAGTTTAGAGATTGAAGACATCTATAGACAACATATTTCGGCCGAGTTAGCACATCCGCTGGATGACGCCAAAGAATATGCTAAGCGTGAAATGAAAACTCAGTTTTCAATACAAAGGGAAGTAAACCTCCTTTTAAGCCGGCATTCTCAATTACAAAACCTGTTAGCACAACGTTCTGGTATTTTATCCCAATTACAAGCAAAATCTTCAGAGCTTAAGCAAATTGCTAAAAGCTTAGATGTCCGGTTGATTTCATTACTTAAGTTGCTTGATGAGGCTACCCAAATAATACAAGCAGACGAATCTACGCCCACAAAATGCCCTGTTTGTGAACAAGTAATTAAAAAAGATGAAGTGTTAGCGTCATTAGCTAGAAGAAAAAAAGAAATTGCGGAAATTAAGTCCTTAAATACAAAAAAAGAGCAATTAGAGGAGAGCCGTAAGAGGTTAAACCTCCAACAAACGAACTTTGAACAGCAAATCAAAGAACTAATATCCCAACCGTTAGAAATCACGGAACTTACACAACATGCTTTAGATATCAAACCCGAGTCTTCTTGGGAAGAGATAGCAAAGGCATTGAAAGATTGGGAACCAAATATTGCCATTTTAAATGAGAGAAAAGATAATTTAGAATCCGTACTTGATATTTTTAGTCAAATAAAAAGCAAAGTTTCTAAACTGGGCAAGCTGGAAAAAGAATTCAAAACTACTCATTTATGCTATCGAAAAGCGGAAAATTTGGTAAATATCCTTAAAAATACTCGCCATGCTTATGTTCAAAAGCTTCTAAACAGTTTGACAGGTACCATTTGTGGTTTTTATGAACAAATGCACTCGGGCGAGGGGATTAGTACCATCAAATTATCTCTTAAAGAAAATCAAAATAAATCTCTCGAAGTTTTGGCTGATTTTTATGGAAAAACGAATGTCAAACCTAAAGACTATTATAGTGAAGCGCATTTAGATTCTTTGGCTTTATCCATATTTTTGGCGGTATCAAAAGCCCAAAATAAAAAAATTTTAATATTAGACGATATCCTGACTTCTTTAGATTTACCCCATCTTCAGCGCATTCTTACGCAATTAAAGCAATTAATAGGAAATAACACCTTTAGCCAAATCATATTAACAACACATATTGAACGCTTGCGAAATGAGTGTAAATTCAGAGGGAGTGGCTCTTATGATGTTATAGAGCTGAAGCCGTGGGCGATTAATACGGGCATATTCCCCAAGCAACAATTCCAGACATTATTGGACGAATTAAATGAAGCCCTTTCTAATCCACAAATTGATAAAAACGAATTAGCCTTAAAGGCCAGCTTACAACTGGATTCCGTTTTAAGTTTGTTGTGTGAAGTGTATCATCTTCCGCTTGCATATGGGAAAGAAAAACATACATTAGGTGAATATCTTGTTGCAATTAACAAAAAACTCAAAAAGCAGCTCAAAGTAATTATTCCTAATGAAGGAGAGGAACCTCTAGAAGAGTTGATTCAAAAATGTTACGACTATTCTTGGATTCGTAACGAATATGCACATATCAATTTAAAGGCTGAAGTATCCGAAAGCGAGGTGCATAGCTTTGCTTTGGATGTCAAAGCCTTATCCGAGGTTTTATTCTGCCAGCAATGTGGCACATATATAACAAAACATAATAAGCAGAAGGGAATACGTTCTTGTCCTAATGAGTGCAAAAAATTAGAGCCGGTGGAGCTTGTTTAATAAAGCTATAATGTTGAATATATCTAAAGGACGAATTTATGGTAAATAAACAGAAGTTGGAACTGACGTGGATTGGAAAAGATACCCCTATTAAGGTGGAACCGCGGATTTTGGTGCATGACCCCACCAAAGACTATGGCGATAAAACCACCGATAATATGCTAATTTACGGCGATAACCTGCTGGCCCTAAAAGCCTTGGAGCAGGACTATGCCGGCAAAATAAAATGTATCTATATCGATCCCCCGTACAATACCGGTTCCGCTTTTGAACATTACGACGACAACCTGGAGCACTCAATTTGGCTTTCATTAATGAAAGCTCGCTTAGAAATTTTACGTAATTTGCTAACGGATGATGGAAGTATTTATATTAATATCGATTTTAATGAAGTCCATTACTTAAAAGTTTTATTAGATGAAGTTTTTGGCCGATCTTGTTTCCAGCGTGAAATTATCTGGCGTATGGGATGGTTATCAGGATTTAAAACTACTGCAAAAAACTATATTCGTAACCATGACACTATTTTGTTTTATACAAAGTCTCCAACAGGCTATTATTTTAACAAAGAACAAGCTTATACCTCGTGGCCAGAGTATCAAGAAAGATTTAATAGTAATGTAAAAAAAGAAATTTTGCAAAAACTTGAACAAGAAGGATTGACAACCGATAAAGCTAAGCTAATGGTAGAGTACTTAACTACAATAGGTATGCCTACCAGATACCCTCTGGAAGATACTTGGAATTGTTCCATATATGACAAATTAAATAGCATCAATGTGGTTTCTTTTTCTGGAGAAAAAGTCTCAAAGATGTTGGGTGTAGAAGAAATAAAAGGCCAAAAATCAGAAGCATTAATAAAGCGTATTTTTTCTATTTCAACTAACCCCGGAGATTTGGTCTTAGATTCTTTTCTAGGTTCCGGCACCACGGCAGCCGTGGCGCATAAAATGGGCCGCAAATACATTGGTATAGAACTTGGCGAACATTGCCACACCCATTGTATCCCGCGCCTGCAAAAGGTGATTGACGGAACGGACCAGGGCGGTATTTCCAAAGCCGTCAACTGGCATGGCGGCGGTGGCTTTAAATACTACTATCTCGCCCCCAGCCTGTTAAATAAAGATAAATACGGCCAATACGTTATTTCCAAAGAATACAATGCCGATATGCTTGCCGCGGCCGTAGCCAAAAACGAGGGCTTTAAATATGCTCCGTCCCAGGAACAATTTTGGAAGCAAGGCCAAAGCAGCGAGGCGGACTTTATCTATACCACCACCAACCATGTGGGGGCGGAATTGCTTTCCGCCATTGCCCAGGATATGAAACCCGGCGAAAGCCTGCTGATTTGCTGCAAAAGTTTTGATTCGGGCCTTTCTAGCCGCTTTGCCAACATAACGGTTAAAAAAATCCCAGCCGCCCTGTTAGGCCGCTGTGAATTTGGCAAAGACAATTATAACCTTAACATCATCAACCCGCCCGTTTTGGAAGAAGAGGAAGAATAACTATGTCTCTTAGTCCCAGCTATAAGATGGAATTGATACAAGAGATTAAGAGTATTGTTTGGGAAAGATACCGAACTTACGCTATGGTACAAATTTTTATGGAGAATTTTTATACAGATTCATTCGATATTTTTGGTTCTCCCTGTAAAGACAAAATTGCAATAGAAAAAGATCAGCAAGGACATATTGATTTAGATAGAACATTAAATAATATACCGGAAGATGTTTTGTTTTCTGTTGCAATTGAATGTGGTATTGCGGTCCCTATGATTCTTCCGGCCTTTCCAACCTTCAAGCGTAAGTTGACCGAATGGGAATATGGCTCTTCTTCATTAATAAATAATTTCAACAAAGCCTATCAGTTAGTTTATGAGGAGCCAGACCAATCTATTGCATTGGCATATAGTACATTAGAAAGCCTTATTAAACATATTCTTGAAAGCAAAAAAATCCCTGGGATTCAATATAATTCCAAAGCAACTCTCCCAGACTTAATGGGCGAAATTCTTAAGGGCTATCAATTTTTCCCTAAGGCTGGAATTCAAAGTAATATACGAAATATTGGTAGCTCTCTTTTAAAAATTGCCCGTGAAATAGAAGACTTGCGTAGCGACAAAACGTTTGCTCATGGAAAAGGACAAAAGGATTATATTGTAAATAATAGACTCTATTCCGTATTTATTGTAAATAATATCATATCAGTTGGGTTATTCTTGATTTCCTTTTTTGATGAAAAATACTCCGCAAAAGGAGATGAAGTTGATGATTGCCCGTTTTAAGAGGTAAATAACCTATGAACCAAAACGCTTTGTATATTAAAAACCGTCTTTCTCTGCGTGCCCCACAGGCTGAAGCCCTGTATATCTTGGCGGATATTTGCCAGTTGTTGCCACTTTCTAAAGAAAACGATCTTACCGCTCAGGTGGCCGCTATCCGCGCCAAATATCCCATTTTTAAGGATTTTGAACGCCAATTCCCTAACCTCTGCTTTGCATTAGCCACCGGGGTGGGCAAAACCCGCCTTATGGGGGCTTTTGTGGCGTACCTATACAAAGAGTATCAAATACAGGATTTCTTTATTCTAGCCCCCAATTTGACCATTTACGACAAGTTGATAGAGGACTTTTCCAAACCGGCAAACCCCAAATATGTGTTTAAGGGGATAGCGGACTTTGCGGTTAACCCACCGCTGGTGATTACCGGGGATACTTACCGTGAAATGACGGAACACCAATTATTCCAGGAAAGTATCCGAATTAACATTTTTAACATCTCCAAAATCAACGCCGGGGAACGCAAAGGGGATAAGCCGCTTATTAAACGCTTGTCCGAATATTTAGGGCAGAGCTATTTTGACTATTTAGCCAGCCGGGAACGCCTGGTGCTGTTGATGGACGAAAGCCACCACTACCGGGCCGAACGGGCTATGCAGGTAATTAACGAATTAAACCCCGTTTTGGGTATAGAAGTAACTGCTACGCCGCAAATTCAAAAAAGCAGCAAGGCAGTGCCGTTTAAGAATGTGGTGTATGAATATTCCCTAGCCAAAGCCATCCAAGACGGGTTTGTTAAAAAGCCCTATGTGGCTACCCGCAAAAACTGGAAGCCGGATAATTTCACTCCAGAAGAAATTGACCGTTTTAAAGTGCAGGACGGTATCCGTCTGCATCAGCATACAAAAGTGGAGCTGGAAAAATACGCCCGCAATAATGGCCTGCGTATTATTAAGCCTTTTGTGCTGATTGTGACCAAAGATACAGACCATGCCGAACAAATCAAACAAATGATTCAAGCGGATGAGTTTTACAACGGCTACTATAAAGACAAGGTAATTGTGGTGCATTCCGCCCAAAAAGGAAGCGAAAAAGACGAAAATATTACCAAGTTACTCTCTGTGGAAAATCCGCTAAATAAAACAGAAATTGTTATTCACGTAAATATGCTTAAAGAAGGGTGGGACGTTACAAACCTGTATACTATCGTCCCCTTGAGGGCGTCCGCTTCGGATACCCTTACGGAACAGACTATCGGGCGTGGTTTGCGCTTGCCGTATGGGCGGATTACTAACGATGATACTGCCGACAGGCTGACTATTGTGGCGCACGACAGATTCCAGGCTATTATTGATGAAGCCAACCGGGAAGGAAGCCTGCTGCGCAAAGAAAACATTATTGAACTGGACGACGATTTTGACAATACTCCCGCCAAAGAGGTAATTGTTTCTAAACCCATACTGGTGGCCCAGCGGGAAGAAGCGGCAAAAGCGCCAGAAACGTCTTTTTGGGTTCCTCAAACCCCAGAAGCCAAAGAGGCGGTGGCTATTTTGCAAGATAAAATTTTGCCTAAAATGGGTTCTGATGTAAAAACTATTGGGGATTTGTCTTCTCCCGCAACACAGGAGATAGCCATAAACCGGTTGGAAGAAGAATTAACCGGGAGCAGTTTGTTTGCTAAGGATCAAATAGCAGATATTAAAAAACATCTGCCCCAACTGGTGCAGCAGTTTGTTTCTAGCATTATTCCCATCCCGCGGTTAATTGTACAGCCGGGGAAAGATGGATATTTGAAGTTCCAGCCGTTTGAACTGGATACGACTAACATTACGTATCAACCTGCTTCCCAGGAGATTTTTATTAAATCCTTAACCGATGGAAAATTTGCTTTTTTACAGGGGAAAGTATCAGGGGATATTAACCAAGAGAGTGCGGAAAACATTTTGTTGTCGGCCCTGTATGATATACCGGAAATTCCATACGAGGATTATGCCGATTTACTGCATAGTTTTGTGCAGGCCGTAATTACTAAATTAAAAAGCTATTTGAAAGAAGAAGATGTAAAAAATGTGCTGGTAAGTTTCCGCAAACCTATAGCGGAGTTAATTTTTGCCCAAATGAAGCAACATGCCGTTTATGTTCCGCCGGACTACACAGCCGCAAAAGTGTATCCGTTTGAAAGGATTTACCCGCATAATTACGATAAAATTACGGCTGATAAGGTGTACCACTATACCGCTACTATCGAACCTACTAGCCAAATCCCCAGCAAGGTTTTTACAGGGTTTCAAAAAGCCTGTCATAATCTGTATAAGTTTGATTCTAAGGCGGAAAAGGATTTTGCCAGCATTTTAGAGCAAGATCCAAAAGTCTTAAAATGGCTTCGACCCAGTGACAGGCAGTTTGATATTTACTGGCGCAATGGGAGCCATAAATATCAGCCGGATTTTGTGGTAGAAACGGCTGAAAATCTCTTTTTAATAGAAATCAAGAGCGCCCGGGATTTAGAACTCTCAGAAGTAGAAGAAAAAGCCAACGCGGCCACCACTTGGGTAAAACGGGTGAATGAGTCAGCTGCTGAAACGGGGGCTAAAAAGTGGAAGTATTTGCTTATTCCCCACAGTGAGGTTCTTTTGAATAGGGATCTAGCGTGTTTTGAAACCTTTTCAAAATAAAGGGCAATTAACCCCGCCTAATGCGGGGTTTTTGTTTTTCTATTGATATGATCTATATTGTTCCTGAAAAATTTATTTTTAACCCAAGTCTGGCGTATTAAAACTAAAAGAATCTAATCTGAATATAGTAGTATATTAATATGCCTAAACAAGAACGAATAATCCTGATAAAAGGAGAAGATAAAACCCAACAAATTAAAACCTTAAACGATATAGGAAGTAAAATTAAAATTGTTTTTCACAACGATCCCAAAACATACTTTTACAATAAAAAGAATGTCAAAATAATTCATTCCACGCTATCCAATCTGGACGCAAAAAACTGTTTTAATTATTTAAAAGATATTGCAAAAGCTATAGGCTTATTAACCCCAGAAGGGGACAATATCCTTTCTCAACATTATTCCCGCATTGATTTCATTCGTGAGGACTCTATCCTTTCTTCGTATTTAACGTCAACATTCAACCCTGTACCCGATGCTGTTCCCCTTGCTATATTTCCTTTTGGGTTTAATACATCTCAAAAAGCGGCTGTTGAAAAAGCATTAACTTATTCTCAAAGCGTTATTCAAGGCCCTCCCGGGACGGGCAAGACGCAAACCATTTTAAATATCATTGCAAATGCAATTGTGCTCGGAAAAACAGTTGCTGTGGTATCGAACAACAACACGGCAACTGCGAATATTCAAGAAAAACTGGGAAAATATGGCATATCCTTTATCTCAGCCTACTTAGGAAATACCCAAAATAAGCAAAATTTCATTAATGCACAAGCACAAAAACATATTCCGTCCGACTTAGCTAACTGGAAATTATCGGATACTGACGAAACAATGCTTAAAACCCATCTAAACACGCTTGGTACAGATTTGTCAGGGATGCTAAAATACAAAAATAGACTTGCAGAACTTCAACAACAAAAACGCGATTTGGAGACGGAATACCAACATTTTTGTCAGTATTTTCACGAACGGCATCCAGAGAATATACTATTTACAGGACTCTCAGAAAAGTTATCTACAAGTGATTTATTGGATTTCCTAATCAGTTATGAACATTCATGTTCCTTACCGAGCTTTCTTTGGTTCTTTTTTAGAATTTACTATCGAATTAAATTTGGCTTAAAATGGGGAAATAGTCGCCAATCTTACTCTGATACAATTTTAGACACCGTACAAAAGCAGCACTATGTAAAAAAAAGCAATAACTTAAAAACGGACATCCAGGAAATAGAAAATATTCTGGGGAATTACAATTTTGAAGAGAAGATGAACGAATATTCGGCGCTTTCACTACGCTTATTAAAAGGCAAACTCGCTGCTAAATATTCAGCACAATCCAGGCCTGTCTATCAATTGGAAACATTATGGCAAAAATCTGCCAGTTTTCTAAAAGATTATCCCGTTATTTTAAGTACGACCTATTCCTTGCGCAGCAGTCTATCCAGTCGGATTATCTATGACTATGTAATTATTGATGAAGCCTCCCAGGTGGATATTGCTACAGGGGCTTTGGCTCTTTCCTGTGCCCAAAAAGCGGTGGTTGTAGGTGATTCCAAGCAACTCCCCAATGTGGTAGATTTCAGCACCAAGCAAAAAACGGACGCTATTTTTGCTAAATATCCTCTTCCGGAAGCCTATCGGTACAGTACACACAGTTTCTTGCAATCTATACTGAACTTATTCCCTGAAATTCCACAAACTATGCTCAAAGAACACTATCGTTGCCATCCCAAAATTATCGGCTTTTGCAATGAAAAATTTTATGATAACCAATTGCTTATATTTTCCAAAGATACATACACCCGGCCTCCACTCGTGCTCTATAAAACAGTTCCAGGAAACCACGCCCGGGGGCATCTCAATTTACGGCAGATGGAGGTAATTAAAAGCGAAGTATTTCCAAAGGAAAAGTTGGAATCAACATCCGAAACCATCGGTATTGTAACACCTTATCGAGAACAAACAAAAGCCCTCCAACAGGCTTTCGCCCATACCTCTGTACAAGCCGATACGGTTGATAAATTCCAGGGCCGGGAAAAAGATATTATTATTATCTCGACAGTTGATAATCAAATTTCTGATTTTACAGATCAGCCAAATCGTTTAAATGTGGCCGTTTCCAGAGCCAAAAAGCAATTAATTGTTGTAACAAATGGCAATCAAAACAATAAAGCTGGTTATGTTCAGGATTTAATGGACTATATAGAATATCATAGTGCCGGAGCTACCAATAGCAAGGTGCACTCTGTATTTGACTTGCTCTATCAACAATACCAAGAAGAACGTGAGCGGCTATTACATGGGAATAGAGTTTCTCCATACGACAGCGAGAATTTAATGTACCAACTGCTTGCTCAAATATTGCAGCAAAAAGAATTTCAAAAGTATCAATTTAGAATGCATGTTCCCTTGCGCAATATCATTAAAGACTTTTCAATCCTTACGCCAGAAGAAGCCCAATATGCAACACGCTCTTGGACTCATGTGGATTTCCTTATTTTTAATAAGCTCAATAAAAAACCACGGGCCATTATTGAAGTAGATGGTTTTAGATATCATTTCTTTAACTTTCGGCAGCAAAAAAGAGATTCTATAAAAGATAGGATTCTTACAAAATACTCTTTTCCATTTTTACGTTTTAAAACTAATGATAGCAATGAAAAAGAAAAAATTATCAATATGCTTAGAAATCTGCACTGAGATGATTTAAAAATATCATTTTTATATCTTGTACCGGCCCTATTGGGCTGCTATCTTCCTTGTTCTTGCAGAATACAGAACGATTTCACGTTAGATATTTGTAATGTCTTCCATTCTGTAATCTTAAAATAATATTTTGTTGTATTATAGCGATTTATAGAGGGGAAAGAGGTGTCCAAAAAGTGTCCATTTTTGGTCAAAATGCGTTAAAATCCATTAAACTGCATTAAAAAAAGACCTCCTGGTTTTAGGAGGTCTTTTTATATCTTTTTGGCTCTTTTATCGTCGGAGAATTAAACTTTGTTAAACTCCGTTTAGAACCATTTTAAATGGTGCGCCCAACAGGAATCGAACTTGTATCTTCAGCTCCGCAGGCTGACACTCTATCCATTGAGCTATGGGCGCTTAAAAGGATATTTTTTACAACCTGTTTTTTACTACACATTTATTTTAACATTTTTGAAAAATATTTACAAAATTTTTCTTCATACCGTCGCAAGCATTTTTCAAACGGTCACAGGTACAATATCTTAAAGCCCATACTCAACGTCCAGTCGCGCGTTTTCCAGTTGCCGCCCAAATGCGCGCCGGGTTTAATATACATTGCCGTTCCCGGGTTGACCATAACGCCTATTTCGCTTTCCCACACCAGCTCCGCCTGGCCGGAACGGTCATAGTCCATATAATACTGCGGGTCAAACGTAACCCACCACTGGGCATCGGCCATATAAGAAATCAACGCACGCACACGGGCATAATTAACCGATTTTCTCCCCCCGTCGCCGGCAATGGAAGAATATTGCTTATACCCGAAGGAAAGAAAGAAATTTTCGTTTACCGGCACCAAAGCAAATACCGAAGGCATAAGCACCCACTTGCCCGTGCCCAAGGCTTGGTCTGTAGCGGTAGGCAGCGTTGTTTCCAGCTTTAGGCCCCAGTCAATATGGTGCACGGAATGAATCGCCTCCGCCGCCAGCAAAATATCCCCAAGCCCGTTGACGGAATCACCGGGCACTTCATAGCGGGAAAGCGGCACTTCTATGCCGATATTGTAATCGGGCGTAAAGGCATAATACATTTTGGTCGTCAGCGCGCTGGAAGAAATGCCCCCCTTGTCATCAATAATGCTGGTAGAAGGAGACAGCTCCAGCGACGTTACGTTACGCGAGGGCGCCACCCCGGGGATGCAAAACTTCTGAATTTGCGCCGAAGCAGAAAGAGCTCCAAACACACACAAACCCAGCACAACCCCTAGATGTTTTAACATATATTCTCCGTCTAAAAAGAATTTGCCGCTGTTTTCAGTATAGCAACTATTTTATTTTTTCGCCAGCGGATAAAGATACTATGCTCCGGCAAACAAAGCTTCCGTCTAATATGATAAAATATATTCGGCGGCAGATAGCCGCCGGTTATTTGCGCCCGTAGTTCAATGGATAGAGCGTCAGCCTCCGAAGCTGGAGATGTGGGTTCGACTCCCGCCGGGCGCATATCAGATTGTTCATTTAGTAAAGGACAGACGTCAGTTTTTCTTCTTATTTCCGCTTTTCGTTACGTTCACCGCCTAAATGAAACCCTCTGTGTTTGTTCCCCGTTAAGGGGTTTTTTTAGGTTAAAAGAGAACATAAATTATGGATCCGCTTACTTCTTTGCCCGTTCCCCCCGCAAAACCCAATGCCTGGGCTTTGCTGCCTTTATGGGTTTTTTTAATTGCCTATCTGGCCGTGTCTTTACTGGCAGGTGATTTTTACAAAATGCCCATTACGGTAGCTTTTGTGCTTGCTTCCGTAGTGGCGGTGGTGGCCTCTAAAGGGGGCAACATCTCCCAAAAAATAGAATATTTCTGCAAAGGAGCCGCCGACGGCAACATTATGCTTATGGTGCTGATTTTTATTTTAGCCGGCGCCTTTGCCCAAACGACCCAGACGATGGGCGCGGTGGACAGCACCGTCAACCTGACCCTTTGGCTGCTGCCGCATAATCTGCTGGTTCCCGGTTTGTTTTTGGCCGCCTGTTTTGTGTCTGTTTCGGTGGGCACCTCCGTCGGCACTATTGTGGCGTTAACGCCCGTGGCGGCCGGTATTGCACAAAAAACGGGCGTTTCGCCGGCGCTTATTACCGCAGCCGTAGTCAGCGGAGCAATGTTTGGCGACAATCTTTCTTTTATTTCGGACACTACCATCGTGGCCACCCGCACCCAAGGCTGCCGTATGAAAGACAAATTCCGCACCAATCTGCGCATTGTGCTGCCCTTTGCGGCGCTGACGGTGCTGGCCTATTTTTTAATGGGTAAAAACGCGGCCGAGCCTTATCAGGCAGGGGCAGTCAACTGGCTGCACGTATTGCCCTATCTGGCGGTTTTGGCGGCGGCTTTGGCCGGCGTGCACGTAATGACGGTGCTTTTGGGCGGCACGCTGCTGGCGGGCCTTATAGGCCTTTTAACGGGGGCTTTTGATGCCTGGGGCTGGACGGGAGCAATGGGCAAAGGCATTAACGGAATGGGCGAGCTGATTGTAGTCACCATTTTAGCCGGCGGTATGCTGGAAATGATCCGCTTAAACGGCGGGTTTGCCTGGATCATTCAAAAAATGACCGCTAAGGCCAATTCCGTCCGCAAGGCGGAGCTTTCCATTGCCGGTCTGGTGGGGTTTGCCAATTTATGTACGGCCAATAACACTATTGCGCTGATTATGGCCGGCCCTATCGCCAAAGAAATCGCCACGCGGTTTAAAATTCCGGCCAACCGTTCGGCCAGTATTTTGGACATTTTTTCCTGTTTTGTACAGGGGGCCATTCCCTACGGTGCCCAACTGCTGATGGCGGCGGGACTTTCGGGGCTTTCTCCGGTGGCGATTATGCAATATTTGTATTATCCGTATCTTTTGGGTATCGGGGCGCTGACGGCCATTTGGCTGGGCTACCCGCGCAAAGGGCCGCGCTCGTCTGAAAAGAAAGCCGCCGTTTAATTTAAAACCCCGCCGTTAAGCGGGGTTTTTGTCTGAAGGTTTTGCTCCGAAAATTTCTTTGCGCAGGCGAATAATGCACTGTTCCAAATAATCGTGTGCTTCTTTGCTTAAATCGGTATTTTTGCCGGAAACGATATCGGCCGAGAGCGCCTGTTCATAACAGCTCAGCGAACGCTTCGGGTCCCGCAGGGTACCGCAGCCGGAAGCATACAGATCCCCCAGCAAAAGCCACACGGCGGGGTCTTTTTCCTGCGCGGCCAAAATGCTGACCCATTTAAAAATCATCGGGTAATATTTTTCTTCTTTTTCTTCATAAAACAATTCCGCAAAGCGATACATTGCTTCTTTATCGCCTTCTTTGGCGCGTTGTTCCAATTCTTTATACATTTGCTTTTTTATGGCAGGGGAAGGCGGCCGGCGCAGCCACAAACCGTAACCCACACAGCCCACGACAATGCAAGAAAGAAAAATAAGTATAAATGCGTTCATAAACTAAGTATAGTTTATTTACCAAGAAAAAGAAATATTTTATTGCAAAAAGCACTTACGTTTACGCACAAAAAGATTTCAATTTGCCTTTAGAGCCGTTTGCTGGCGCCGGTTGTCTGTTTACGGCCGCTTTTGAGGCTTCTTCGTAGTTTATTCGTTTCCGCCGGATGCCCGTACGTTTGAATGGCGGCTATAACCTGTTTATTTCCGCCGGATGCCCGTTTTGCCTGTTCCGGGATGCCTATTCGCGCCAGCAAGCCATCTGTCGGAGCACGACACATATTTCCTATCCGTTTGCCCGTATGCTCCCGCAAACACTGTAAACAGAACCCCTATTGCCTTACATTTTGCTTCGCCGCGGCATATAAAAAACCCGCCCTTTGCAGGGCGGGTTTTATTTCCGCAAAGCCAAATTATTTGACGTTCTTAGAAATGTATTTGCTCATATCAAACATACTGATTTGTTTTTTGCCTTCAAAAATAGCGGCCAATTTTTCATCAGCGTTGATCATACGTTTGTTGGTGCTGTCCTGCAAACCGTTTTTCTTGATGTAGTCCCACATCTTTTTAACGATTTCGGTTCTCGGAAGCGGGTTGGCGCCCACCACGGCGGCCAAAGCGGCGCTGGGGGTTAACGGGGCCATAAATTTAGCATTAGCTTTTGCCATAAAAATTCTCCTGTGTTTTAGGGTTTCAGATACCACCTAAGGGGTATTTCCTCTATTTTAGTAAATTAGGTTACAAATTGTAAGGGGGATACGCTCCCCCTTACAATGCAATACTGTACAAGGCTTATTTGCCGCAGCAGCAGCTTTCTTTCACTTTCGGCGCGGCGGAAAGCACTTCCTGAGATACGCCGTCGGCGTATTTCTTAAAGTTTTCCACAAAGGCCTTGGCCAATTCTTCGTACTTCTTCATATAGGCTTCTTTATCTTTCCACAAGTTCATCGGGTTCAAGATTTCAGAAGGTACGCCTTCGCATTCGGTCGGAATCTGGAAACCGAACACGGGGTCCGTAATGAAGTGTACTTTAGCCAATTTGCCGTCCAAGGCCGCGTTGAGCAGCGTGCGGGTGTATTTGATGCTGATGCGGTTGCCCACGCCGTACGGGCCGCCGATCCAGCCGGTGTTGACCAGCCAGCAGTCCACATTGTGTTCTTTAATTTTCTTTTTGAGCAACTGGGCATACACATCCGGATGCAAGGGCATAAACGGGCCGCCGAAGCAGGTGCTGAACGTGCTCTGGGGTTCTTTTACGCCTTTTTCCGTGCCGGCCACTTTGGCGGTGTAGCCGCTGATGAAGTGGTACAGGGCCTGGTCCGGGCTGAGTTTAGAGATCGGAGGCATCACACCGAAAGCATCGCAGGTAAGGAAGATGATGTTCTTCGGGTGATCGGCGCGTTCGCTTTCCACCGCGTTGCTGATGAAGTTAAGCGGATAGCAGGCGCGGGTATTTTCGGTCAAAGAGCCGTCGTCCAGATCCAGTTTGCCGGTTTCGGGGTCAAAGACCACGTTTTCCAACACGGTGCCAAAGCGGTGCGTGGTGGAATAGATTTGCGGTTCGGCTTCGGGGTTGAGTTTAATGACTTTAGCGTAGCAGCCGCCTTCAAAGTTGAAAACGCCGCTTTCGTCCCAGCCGTGTTCATCGTCGCCGATGAGCCCGCGGGATACATCAGCAGACAGGGTGGTTTTGCCCGTACCGGACAAACCGAAGAAAATGGCGCTGTCGCCTTTGGGGCCCACGTTGGCAGAGCAGTGCATCGTCATAATGCCTTTCTGCGGCAAGAGGTAGTTCATTACCGTGAACAGGGCTTTTTTGTTTTCGCCGCCGTATTCGGAACCGATAACCAAGACCATCTTCTTTTCAAAGTTAATCAAAATGGCCGTTTCGGAGTTGGTGCCGTCGGTTTTCGGGTCGGCTTTCATACGCGGCAGGCAGATGAGCGTAAATTCCGGCACAAAACCTTTGAGCTCTTCTTTTTTAGGCTCAATGAACATATTTTTAACAAACAGGTTCGTCCAGGCGCATTCGGTAATGGCGCGCACTTTAAGGCGGGAAGCCTCGCTGGAGCCTACATAAGCATCACGCACAAAGAGTTCTTTGTCTTCCACATATTTTTGGGCTTTGGCAAATAAGATGTCCCAATATTTCGGCTCAATGCCCACGTTGCCTTTGCTGAACCAAAGCTTGCCTTCCACGTCTTTGGTTTTCACAAAGAAGCGGTCGTTGGGGCTGCGGCCGGTGTGTTTGCCGGTGCTGACGCACAGCGGGCCGCCGTAAACGATGTCGCCTTCTTCGCGTTTGACGGCTTCTTCATACAAGGCCGGGGTGGAATAGTTCCAGTGCACGGTCTTGGTGGTTTTTAGGCCGGAATTTTCCAGCCCATAGTCCGGTTTAAAAAAATCCGGTTTTGCGTGTTTTGTGTTCATAATTTACCTATCCTTCCTTTATAGGGAGATTTTCAAGGGCCCGTTTTATCCTTCTTACCCCTTCGACAATACTGTCTTGGGAGGCGCAAAAACTAATGCGCAAATGACCGTCCATCCCGAAGGCCTTGCCGGGCACCACAGCTACCAAAGCCGTCTCCAGCAGGTACTGAGCCAGCGCCTGCGAATCCGGATTATAATAGCTAAAATCGGCAAATGAATAGAACGTTCCCTGCGGCTTCTGCACGCGCAAATGCGCAATCTGCGCCAGCTCTGCCAGCAGTACGTTTCTATTCTGTTCCAACAAAGAGCAAAGTTCTTTAATGCAGCTTTGGTCTCCGTTCAAAGCAGCGGCGGCAGCCGTTTCCGACAAATCGCTGTTGCACGAAGTGCTCTGGGCCTGCATACGGCCCATCGCGCTGATTAAAGTTTTATTTTCCGACACCGCCCACCCGATGCGCAGCCCCGTCAGGCCGTATACTTTGGATACGCCGTTGACGACGACCAAATTTTGGCCTTGGGTACTGTATTTATGCGGGTTGGGGCATACTTTTTTGTCAAAGACGAGTTTATGATAAATATCGTCCATAACTAAAAAAATGTTTTTCTTTTCGGCCAGTTGTACGGTTTGTTTGATAAAATCTTCGTCAAAAATCTGGCCCGAAGGATTGTTGGGGCTGTTAAGCAAAATGGCTTTGGTCTTGTCCGTTACTGCGGCGGCCAATTGTTCAAAGCGCACACACAGCTGCCCTTGGTCGGGGCGCACGATAACGGGCGTGCCGCCGGCCATTTTGACCATTTCCGGATAGCTTACCCAATACGGCGCAGGAAAGACCACTTCGTCGCCTTCGTTTACGGCCGCGAGCAAAAAGTTAAACAAAGCCTGCTTGGCTCCGGCGGAAATGATAATGTTTTCCGCAGATACCTGCCAGTCGTAATTTTCTAAGGTATATTTAGCAACCGCCTCTTTCAGTTCCGGCGTGCCCGATGAGGGAGAATATTTTATTTTGCGGCTTTGGGCCTTGGCCACAATAGCGTCCACGGCCGAAAGCGGCGCGGGAAAAACGGGTTCACCGCCGCCCAAATGCACAATGGGCTTGCCTGCTTTTTTCAGCGCGCGCGCCAAGGCATTGATTTTCAGCGTAGGAGAGTCGCCAATGGTCTGCGCACGCTTGCTTAAGGTTAAATCGGACATACGGTAAAAACTCCTTACCCTCATTGTAACATTTAATAAGGCCAAAAGGGATAGCCTTTTCTGTTTTTTTCTTTTGGGGCCGAAAAAACGTCTTTTGCGGTGCGGGGCCAAACGCACCGCAAAAGTTTACTTTTGAATGTCTTCCAATGTTTTAAGCACCGGGGCCAGCTGTTCTAAAGTCAGTCCCTCTATGCCGCCTCTGTCCGCCGCGGCGGCAATATCGGGGCTTAAAGGCAGCCGCGCCGTGGCGGGTATGCCAAAGGCTTTGGCGGTTTCTTCCACGCGGCTCTTGCCGAAAATTTCGTGCTTTTTGCCGCAGTCGGGGCAGACAAAATAGCTCATATTTTCCACCAATGCCGCCAGCGGCAGGCTCATCATTTTGGCCATTTTAACGGCCTTTTCCACAATCATTCCCACCAATTCCTGCGGGCTGGTTACAAATACGATGCCGTCCACCGGCAGGCTTTGAAACACCGTTAAGGTCACGTCCCCCGTGCCCGGCGGCATATCCACAAAAAGGATGTCCACATCGTCCCAAATTACTTCCGTCCAAAACTGTTTGACCGTGCCCGTAATCAGCGGACCGCGCCAGATGACGGGGTCGGTTTCATTATCCAAAAGCAAATTTAAAGACATCAGCTGCACGCCGCCTTTGCTGAGCACCGGATAAACGCCGCTTTGGTCGCCTTTGGCGCGTTCGTGTATGCCAAACATTTTAGGGATAGACGGGCCCGTGATATCCGCGTCCAGCACGCCGGCGCGCAGGCCTTGTTTTTGCGCGGCACTGGCCAGCAGGGCCGTCACTAACGATTTGCCCACGCCCCCCTTGCCGCTGCATACGGCAATTACTTTTTGGATACGCGCGTGCGGGTTTGGTTTTGCCAGCAGGCTTTGCGGCTCTTGGCGCTCGCCGCAGTTTTGACTGCAGGACGCGCAGTCGTGATTACACTCGCTCATTTAAATCTCCTCAGGCGCGGGCAGGCCGCGTCTTTATAACAAATTAAAATTTTCGTCTGTCAGTCCCACCAGCAACAGGGAGCCGTTATCCAGCAGAGCCGCTTTTGCATAGGCGGCATTTTCATATTTTTTGCCGGTGCCTTCCTGAAAATAAAACTGATGCGGCACGCGGTAACTGGGGCCCAGGGTTTTTATGCTTACCGTTTGCGGCTGCTGCGGGGGGTTGGCTTGCGCGGCAAGGGCTTCTTTTCCTTCGGAGGCGGGCAAAGAAAGCACATCATTTTCCCCCACCTGCAGCACCAGCGGCTGGCCTTGTTTTGCCAGATACGGCCTTTCAAAATCATAATTTACCTGCATATAATCGCCGCTTAACAGGGCGCGCGGGTCAAACGGCTCTATTTTTAAATACACCGTGCGGGCCGTTTGCAAAGCCCGCTGGGTGTTTAGGGCGTAGCCGCCCAAAAAACCGGCCAGTACACAAGATAAAAGAAAAAACCATTTAGCACGCATAATGCCCCCTTTTCTGCCAGACGTACATCCCAAGCAACACAAGCCCTGCCGCCCACAGATAATACGCTTTTACCAAAAGCGTGGTTTGCATATGATAGTACAGCCAAATTAAAGACACCGCAAATACCGCAAACCCGGCAATTTTAAGGCTCAGGCGGTTTTGCCCAAAGGCCAGCGCCAGCAGGGCAACGCCCATCACCGTGCCGCTGTTTGTCAAATAGCAAAGCAGCAAAATAAGCGCCGCCACGGCCATATTAAATTTCTCCCGCGTGAGCCAGGCGTACACCCCGCACAGACAAGCGCCCAACAACAAAGTGTTCAGCGCCAAACCAAACGGAGCCGCGCCAAACAGCCCAAACACAAACGCCGCCGCGCAGGAAGGCAATATCCCCCACGCCAGCGGGCGCAGCTTTTCACCGGGTACAAAGAAAAGCACATACGCCAGCACAAAAAGCAGTATGCTGAGCGTTTCCATATAGGGCCATATTTCCGTTTGATACTCAAACAGCCAATATTGCAGGGCCAGCATACTGGCAAACACCATCACGGCGCGGTCCATTTTCTGCGTAAAAACAAAATAACCGGCCGCCGTCACCGCCCACACTAAAAGACAAGTTTGCCCCGGGGTTAAATTCCACAAGAAAACCATACTCCAAATAAGCAACCCTTTGCCGCAGAGCGAAAACGCCAGCGACACCTGTTCCATAAAGACCCCGGCCAGACCACTTTTGCGCCCCGCCGCATATACCAGCACGGCCGCCGCCACCACAAATGCGGCCCCTGTCCAAAGCAGGTTTTGCAAACCGATTAAAAACAGGGCTGCCAAACACGCCAACCACGCCCCCACCGCCAGCAGGGCAGAAACCATAAACGGCAGTTTATTTTCCGTATTATTCATTTTCTCCCCCCTGTCTGCTTAACACATAAACGCCGCCCGCGCTGAGCACAAACACCGCCAGCACGGCCAGCACCGTAACAATATCCCCGCCGTAGCGCAGGCCGGAAATAAAGCGCTCTGCCAGCAAAACATCCAAGGCCAGCGCACAAAAAGCAAGCTGCGTCACCCCGCGTTTAAACCGCCACGCGTAAACGCCCAACAAAAGCATCAAACAAACCGCCGTCCAAAAGTCACCGTTCCCAAACCCGACCCCGGCCAGCAAAGCCCACGCCAAAAAGAAGAGCGAAAACCAACCGCCTTTGCCGCTGCGCCGCACAACCCATTCGCTGACGGCAAAACACAAAATATTCAGTGCAAACAAACACCAAAAAAAGCGGTCGAAGTCACTGGCATCGGCCATCGGGACCCAATAATAAGAAATAATATACAGGTTGCTTACCGCCGCCCACAACAGCCACAGCCAGCGGTTGCCCGCCAGCAAGGCAAGCGGCAAAAGGCTAAGCGCCCAGGCCAGGCAAAACTCGTACACAAAAGCCCCGCTTTGATACACCTGCCCGTACACCACCCAAAACAGGCCCACAAACAAACCGCAGGCAAAAGAAAACACTTTGCCGGTGCCGCTGTCCAGTCCTTTTATATAGGCGCCACAAGCGCAGACCAGCAAACCCAAAAGCGGCAGAGCAAATTTGTACAGCGTGCCCAAAGCGGCCCAATTATAAGCCACAAAGCACACTGTGCCGGCCAAAAACAGCGCCGCGCCCGTCAGGCCGCACAGCGGCGCCGACCAGGCGGGCAGAGAAGATTTAAACGAAGCGAAAAATTCTTTCATATGTTTATTGTACTATTAAACGGCCCCTTGCGTAATTACTATAATAGATATATGGAAAACATTTTACAGCTGGCTCAACAAAACGCCCAGCAAGCTTTTGCTATGCTGCGCCAAAGCCGTGCCGTTACCGCGTGGGACTTGCAAGGGGCGGAGGTGCATATTGTCGGCTCTTTGGCTTGCGGACTGTATTTTGACAGCCGCGACATTGACCTGCACGTCTATACCGACCCGTTTGACCTGGAAGACGCTTTTGCCGCTATGGCTATCATTGCCCGGCAAAAAGGCTTTAAGCGCCTTACCTGCCAAAACCTGCTGGACACGCCCGAAGCCTGCGTGGAATGGCACGTGTTCTTTGAAGACGAAAAAGGGCAGGAATGGAATTTGGACATCATTCATATTCTGCGCGGCAGCCGTTACGACGGCTATTTTGAAAAACAGGCCGCCGCCATTAAAGAAATGCTGACCGACGACACCCGCACCGCCATTCTGCAAATTAAACAAGCCCTGCCCAAAACGCCGCACATCGGCGGCATTTGGATATACACCGCCGTTTTGCGCGACGGGGTGCGCACCGCAGAGCAATTTAACGAATGGTACGCCAAGCAGGACAAAAACCAAATACTGTGCTGGCCGCTTAAAAAATGATTTATCTGATTGTTCTTTTGCTTTTCGTTGCCGTTTATGTGGCCTTGGGGCGCAAAGCCGATGAGTTTATTTTTCATCCGGTGCGCGGCTTCTTGCCCGAAAAACTGCCGGCAGAACCGTTTTTTCTGCCCAGTGCAAAAGGCAAAATACAGGCCCTTTATATTCCGGCACAAAAAGACAAGGACACCATTTTGTTCTTTCACGGCAACGGCGGGAACCTTTCGCACTTTGCCCCGTTTGCACAGCGCTACGCCGCACAGGGCCTGGGGGTTTTGCTTTTTGACTACCGCGGCTTTGGCCACAGCACCGGCCGCGCCAGCGAAAAAAACGCCTATCAGGACGGGCAAGCGGCGCTGAACTATTTGCTGTATGGCAAAAAAATTCCGCCGCAGAAAATTATTTTGTGGGGTTTTTCGTTAGGTAACGCCGTCTGTTTGCAAACCGCGTTAAACAATGCGTCTTTGCCTTTTAAAGCCGTCATAGCGCAAAGTCCGTTTACCTCCAGCGTGGAAATGGGCGCTTTCCGTTTGGAAAAACACTATAAGCCCTGGTCTTTTAAACAGCGTCTTGCGCTGCCTTTTCTGCACCTGATTTTATGCGCCAGAAGCTGCGACAATACCCGCAAAATCGGCCGTATTGTCCCCCCGTTGCTGGTAGCCTACAGCAAAGCGGACGAAACCGTCCCCTGGCAGATGAGCGCGGCGCTGGCGCGCCTGGCCCCGCACGGCACGCAGGCTTATGCTTCGCCCGTCGGCTCCCACGGGGAGTTTGGCTGGCTGGAAAAACGCGCGCTGGATTTTTTGGCTTCCTGCCGCTGACGCCAAGCCGCCGGTTCAAAGCGCGTAAAAAGCAACGCTGTGGCTGGGCCCTTTTTCGTAACCGTACCAAGTTGCCGTCGGGCCTCGGCAAGAGAACGCCACAGTTTGTTATAATATAAAGAGATTTGGAGAGGTGTGTGAGTGGTCGAAACAGCAGGTCTCGAAAACCTGTAAGCCGCAAGGCTTCGAGGGTTCGAATCCCTCCCTCTCCGTAGATTTAAAACCCCGTCTTCCTTTTGGAAAGCGGGGTTTTTACATAGAAGCAATTTGTTTACTTTCTGTTTGGGTTTTTGGGGGCCCAGCCTTTTTTAACGCGTTCCTCCTGTTCAAAGAGCTCTTTTATGCACCACAAACACGTAAACCCCAGTACACTGATTAAACAAGCCCAGGCCATATGCGTTATAAACAAGGCCCATACCAAACACCCCAAGCCCGTCGCTAAAAACACGGGCCAGATTTTTTTGGAGAAATAATATTCCCCCTTAATGACTATCGGATGAAACACGCCGATAATCACAAAACTGCCAAGCCCTACCAATATGCTTTGCCAGTTCATTATTCACCTCCTGCTTTTGTTGTAGCAAAAAAGGGGCCAAAACAAAACCCCCGCTTGCGGGCGGGGGTCCTGTTTGTATGTTTGTGAGGTTGTTACATGTTAAATAACAGTAACAATAACAGGCCTAAAAAGACACAGCACAAAAGCAGTTTGGTAAGCCCCAAATGTTTTTTGAGCCAGTTGTTAAACGTGGCCGATTCTTTGCCGCACAACGCCAGCACAAATACCAGCACCAGCGGTACGATAAACATTAGGTTATAAAGCACCAAATATTCGGCCGCTTTAAAGAAATGCTTGTCGGCTTCTTTTAAGATGACCATAATGGTGGGCAAATACACCTGGCCCGTGCAAACCGCTTCCACCAAAGACACCACAAACCCCACGCAGCAAGCCGCCAGCACCAAACGCCAGGAAGAACTGTGTTTGTCTTTTAAGAAAAAGCGCATCACTTTGTGAATATATTCTTTATAACTGCGCGGCAACTGCAAGAGCATTTTGTCGGACTGTTTGGTTTTGCGGTAGATCCAAAAGTCGTACAGGCTGAGCACAAAGAACAGCGCACACAAAGCAATCGTCGCCCATTGAATAGCCAGCGTAATATAGGTAAGCCCTTTCATCGCGTACAAAAAGCGGAAAAAGCCAAGCCCCAGCAGCATATAGGCCACAAAGACGGAGGCACAATAAGCCGACCCTACCAAAATAATTTCTTTGCGGTTGTATTTATAGACAGCCAGGAAAGAAATGAAAAATACGATTACGGCAAACGCACACGGGTTAATGCCGTCTGCCAAACCGGCCCCGATAATGGCCCAAACCGTAATTTGGTTAAAAAAGGCCTCGTGTTGGGCCAAAGCCGCATCTTGCGCGGCCCCTTCGGGTTCTTGCACGGCAGACTGCGCCTTTGTTTCCGCTGCGGCGGACGGAGCGGACTGCTTTGTTTGGGCAGGCTCTGCTGCCTTGGCTTCTTGCGCAAGGACAGGCTTTGTTTCTTGTTTTTTGACGGCAGGCTGCGCTGGCTTTTTTTGAGCAGGCGCGGCCAATTTGTTTTCTTCGGCTGCTTTTTGCACGGTTTTTTCAGAAGCGGCCTGTTGCGCGGCTTCTTTAGCGCGGCGGATTTTGAGCCAATTTTTCAGCACTTCTTCGCTGCGGGTACCGATAGAGCGGGGATAGCCCTGCAGCACTTCATCGCCAATAACCATAGCCGGTATTCCGGCGGAGTTAACCCCTTTTTCTTTTAAAATTTGCAAAAAGATAATGTTGCCTCCGTTTTGCGTTACGTCATAGCGCAAAATGGTAATTTCCCCTTTGTGTTTGGCGGCAAAAGCGTCCACAAAGCCGTCTTGCTCCATATGCCGGCAATGCGGGCAATAAGGCGAGGTAAACACCATCACTTCCACCGGTTCGGCCGCCCAAGCAGGCACGGCCCACAGGCACAGCGCCATAAGCAAGGCGGAAAATAGTTTAAATACGAACTTATTTTTCATAATTGCTCCTAACACATAGTATCGCACAATTTAAATTCTTTTAATTGGGAAGGATACTTCTGCCGGCATTGGTGCAGCTGCTGCTGTTCTTTGGCCGTGCACACCGTGCAAGCCACGGTAGCCAGCTCTTGGCGCAGCTGCAAAAGCGTTTGCTTGTCGTAGTCCGTCAAATTGTCTTTGCAGGTGCAGTCTTCTTCGCTTTGCGCCAAGGCACGCGCCAGTAAATAGCGGCCGTTTAATTTGGCGCAGTCTTCTTCACTCAGTTCCTGCTCCTGCACGCCCACCTGTCCTGCCGGCAAATGCTGCATCACAAACAAACCGGCCGCCAGCACAAATACCACACCGGCCGCCATTGCCAGCACGGGCCGCCACGGTTTGCGTGCCGCAAGCGGCTGCGTGACCCGCGCCCACACCCGTTTTTTGGCGTCATCCTGCGGGTCAAAGTCCAATAAAGAAGCTTTTTCTACCCAATCTTGTTTTTCTTTCATAAATTCTCCATATCGCGCCGCATTTTTTGCACCGCGCGCAGGGCAATCGTGCCCACATTGCTTTCGCTCAGTCCCGTTACCGCCGCAATTTGGCGGTTGTTCAGGCCGGAATAAAACTTTAAAGAAATAACGTCTCTTTCCCGCGCCGATAATTTTGCCGCGGCCGCCAGCACGCGTTCTTTCAGTTCCGCCTGCTGCACCGCCTGCAGGGGGCCTTTGTCCGCCGCCGGCAAATATTCTTCCGCCTGGGTAATGGAAAAGAAATGTTTTACCCAATACAAACGCCGGTACATATTAATTTCGTTGCGGGCAATGGTAAAAATCCATTGGGCAAAATTGCCTTTTGCCTGGTCAAACGAACCGATGTGCTCGTAGGCTTTGCGCCAAGCCTGCGCGCACAGGTCCTCTGCCAAGGCCGGATCTTTGACGCTCATCATCACATAAGCATACACCCGTTTAAAATACAATTCATAAAAATCTTCAAAAGGCGCCATACGTTTATACTATGCTCCCGCATCAAAAGTATCACACATATCTTATTAATTTTACAGTGCCAACGTCTGCAGGCAGTTTTGCTATCATATATTTATGACGCAAACACCGGCCCTGTCTTCCCCCTCGCGGGAAGAAAAACAATTTATCATTATGACGCAAACCCCCATAGGCAAACTGGTGGCGCGGCTTGCGGTGCCGACGGTTATCAGTATGCTGGTGTCTGCCATCTACAATATTACCGACACTTTTTACGTGGCCCACTTGGGCGAAAGCGCCGCCGGAGCCGTGGGGGTGGTGTTTTCGCTGATGTCTTTAATACAGGCGCTGGGTATGGGCGTGGGGATGGGCGCTTCCAGTATGGTCAGCCGTTGTTTGGGCAGGCGCGACCAGCAAACGGCTTCCAAATACGTATCGTCTGCTTTCTTTTTCGGGGCTTTTATCGGGCTGTGTATTTTGGTGCTGGGCGAATTAAACGTAAACCGCCTGATGCGCTGGCTGGGAAGCACCGACACTATTTTGCCCTATGCCTGCGCCTATGGTCATTACATTTTGATTGCCGCCCCGCTTATGTGCGCAGCATTTGTGCTTAACACCACGCTGCGCGCGGAAGGGAAGGCCGTATTTTCTATGATAGGGCTGACCACCGGAGCCGTTTTAAATATTGCCATCGCTCCCCTTTTTATATACGTATTGAAGATGGGCATTGCCGGGGCGGCGCTGGCGGTGCTTATATGCCAAAGCATCAGCCTGTGCATTTTGCTTTCTTTTTTTATACGCCACAAAAGCGTAACGACTTTATCCCCCCTCCTTATCAGCCGCGACTGGCGCGACTATTGGAATTTGGTGCGTTTAGGCTCCCCCACCACCCTGCGCCAAGGTTTTGCCTCACTGGCGATGGCTTTGCTTAACATCAAGGCCGCCCCTTTTGGCGACGCCGCCGTTGCGGCGGTAAGCATTGCCACCAAAATCTATTTGGCTATGCGCGGCATTGTGCTGGGCATCGGCCAGGCGATGCAGCCGGTGGCCGGTTATAATCACGGGGCCAAGCTTTATGACCGCGTGAGAGAGGCGTTTTGGGTGTCCGCCCGCGCCGGCACAATTATTTGCACCGTAGCCGCCGTAGCTTTGGCCGTATGGGCGCGGCCCGTAATTGCGGCCTTCCGCACCGGAAACGAAGACGTTGTCGTCATCGGCGTGCAGACGTTATATTTTTTCTGCGCGGCTTTGCCCTTTTTGGCCTACTCAACCTACGTCAACCAGCTCTTGCAAATTTTAGGACAGGCCAAAAGCGCCGCCTTTTTGGCCAGCTGCCGCCAAGGCATTATGTTCCTGCCGCTGATTTTTATTCTGCCGCATTATTTCGGCCTTTACGGGGTGGAAGCCACCCAGCCCGCCGCCGATATGCTGACGTTTTTTGCCTCCATTCCTTTTCTGATGCATTTCTTCCGCAAGTATCAAACTACGCGCCGGCCGCTGGGCACCAAACGCCGTTTACGGCTGATTTACCTTAAATTGGCGCGCAAATTAAACCATTGGACGGAACCCTATACATAAAACAAAAACGGAGAGGGGGCTTCCTCTCCGTTTTGCATATGCGGGCTGATTTAATCAAGCGGAATTTTATGCGCCGGCGCCACATACAGTCTGTCCACCTTACTAAGCGGCGCAGGACGGGATACATACGTATAGCTGTCCCAATTGCGTTCTTGTAAATCGGCTATCAGTCTTGCTCGGGCCAAGCCGGGCCCTTGGTTCATAAACGTACGCAGTTTAGCGCCAATGTCCGCACCGGCTTTGTCGGCCGCCAACGTTGCTTTTTCGGCCGATTTGCCGCGGGTTACTTTTCTGTAAATACTGTAAAGTCTTACAATCAAATGGGCAGGCTCGCCCACGTATCCGGCAAGCATTGTGCCAAAAAAGTGATACCAGTCCCCAAATTTATTGGGGCTGGCTACATACAAATCCGCCAGTTTTTGGTTCACCAGCGTATTTTCCCGGTCGGCTTCAAACGTGGCATCGGAAAGGACATTTTCTATCGTTAAAATGGTAAGGTATACATTTCCCTGATTTAAAATATAACTTTGGCGGAACAGTTCTTCTATGGTCACGGAACGGTCCGGCCGGTTTTTTATCCATTCAATTAAGTTTTCTTCTTGGCCGACATACAAAAAACGGGAAGAAGAAGCCGTTGCCAACGCCACTAAAATTTTGGACAGACCGCTCTTGCGATTTTCCGCCCACACGTGTTTTTCCCCCACGGAAGCGATGAGGCCTTTTCTTTCTTCTGCCAGAATAATTTTGCGCAAATTCAAAAAGACTTTTTCCGCCTCAAACGCCGGCCTCACCTGACTGTTGTCGGTAAAAGGTTCTTCGGCAATGGCAACAATCGGGTTTTCCTGCAAAAAACGCGGCAGCCTTAACTGGGTTTGCTGCGGAGGTACATTTTTAAACAACAAACATTTTTTTATGCCCGTTTCACAAGTGGCCCAAAACAACCGTGCCAAAAATCGGTCACCGTCCCGGTCCACCAGCATTAATTCATTTTGGGCATATTCAAGCGGGCTTTGCCCCTGTACGGGCACAACGGCGCCGGCCAGCATACAAACTGACAAAACACCCAACATTATATGGCGGCAAAAGCGGTTTTTCATACGAGGCCCTTTTTGTTCTATGGCAATATCATCCTATACTAAAAGGATAATAAACAACGCCAAAAAATAACAGCTGTTTTTGGACCTATTGCCTATACGGGTCTTTTGGGTAAGCAAGCAGAAAAGGGCGGCAAGCCCGGCCAACGGTTTAAAAAAGCTTATTTCTGATATAGAAAAAACATTGAGTAAAAAACTTTTTGACTCGGCCGATAAAAAACATTTTCATCTTTTTATAAAAATGTTATGATAAAAATATTATTTTTAAAATAACTTGAAACACAGGAGATAACCTATGAAAAAATGGTTTCACAGCCCGTTGTTTTGGACAGGCACAGCCGTGTTTGTCATTGTGATTGTTTGTGCAGCCAGTTTGCTTTATTATAGTGTACGCTGCATTAATCACTTTGTCGTGCTGGACGAAAATGTTACCGCCGCTTGGGCCCAGGTGGACAACCAATACCAGCGCCGCGCCGATTTAATTAACAATTTAGTCAATACCGTCAAAGGATATGCTTCGCACGAAAAAGAAACCTTAGAAGACGTAACCAAAGCACGCCAGCAGGCGGCTCAATACAACCTTAACGCGCAAGATTTAAGCAATCCCGAAGCGCTGAAAAATTTTGAACAGGCACAGCAATCGCTCACGGGCGCGCTGAGCCGTATGCTTTTGGTCGTAGAACAATACCCCGATTTAAAAGCCAACCAAAACTTTCTGTCTCTGCAAAGCCAATTGGAAGGCACGGAAAACCGCATTGCCGTAGCCAGAGCAGATTATATTCAGGCGGTATTTGCACTTAACTCCGGCTTGCGCCAATTTCCTGCCGGTTGGATAGCCCGTCAATTCGGCGGCATACAGACAAAAGCCTCCTTTGCCGCCTCGCAAGAAGCAGTCCAAGTGCCGACCGTGCAGTTTTAAGCAAGCCTATGCGTAAACTCCTGCTTTGTCTTGGCTTAGGGCTTCTTCCTTTAACAGGGTTTTGTTCTTCCCTGTCTTTTCCGGCGCACACACCGCCGGTAACGGATGAGGCAGGAGTCTTACATTTCCGAGACCAAAAAAAATTGGAAGCGTTACTAAGCGAAATTCCCCATTTTAAGGTAGAGGTCGTCACGCTTTCTTCTTCCAGAGGGCTAGACCCAGCCGATTACGGTTACCAGCTGGGCCGCCATTGGGCAGTGGGGGAAGCCGCAACAGACAACGGCATCCTTTTTATCATTATTCCTTCCCAGCGCCAAGTGCGCTTGGAAACGGGCTACGGGGCAGAACAAGCCCTTACCGACGCACAAGCTTCCCGGCTGCTGCAGCAAGAAGTCATCCCTTTCTTTCAACAGGGAGACATCCCCGCCGGTATTCTTAACGGAGCGGAAAAATTGGCCGCTTTGCTGCAACAAGCGGCCCCCGTTCAGCGTATAGGGAACCAACTGCCAATGCAAAAAGCATTGCCACCTTTGCTGCTTATACTGCTTTTGGCGGGCGGCTTAGTGTTTTTATTATTTTTAATGTGGTTTTTGGTTAAACAAGGCAAAACCTACACCAAAGAACTGCAAGAAGAACAGGCGCGCCATCCCAAAGAAAAAACGGATTATTATAAACAATGGCTTGCCTCTGTAAAGAAAACCGGCCAAGCCCCCCCGTTCATCAGCGAAAAGCCCTCTATCCTGCAGGAAAGACGCCTCTGCAGACGGCGCTTTTTCCTTAGAATAATCAAACGCGAAGATCCTCCCCGCCAAGACGGGGGCAGTTTCGGCGGCGGCGGTGCCGGCGAAAAATGGTAATATCCTTTTGATGCGCCGTATACTGCGGCGCATTTTTTTGCTTTCTTCAATTTGATAAAATAAAAATAATATGACGAAATTAAAAACTATTTTCTTCGGTACGCCGGACATTTCTGTCCCTTATTTAGAATTATTGCACCGCCTGACGGATGTGCAGCTGGTGGTTACCCAGGCCGACAAACCCCGCGGCCGCGGGATGATTATCAGCCCTTGCCCCGTCAAAGCCCGCGCATTGCAGCTGGGCCTGCCGGTGCGCTCGCCGGAAAAACTGAAAGACATTTATGAAGAAGTAAAAAACATTCCCTTTGATTTGGGCGTAGCGGTGGCCTTTGGCAAAATTTTCCGCCCCGATTTTCTGGCGTTGCCCAAACTGGGCATTATTAATGTGCATTTTTCGCTGCTGCCGCTTTTGCGCGGGGCGGCGCCGGTGCAGCATAGTCTGTTTCAAAACTTTAAAAAAACGGGCGTCAGCGTGTTTTGGATCAACCCCGGAATGGACGACGGCCCGCTGTTTCTGCAAAAAGAAACCGCCGTGGCCGAAGAAGACAATGCCCAAACCCTGTTTGAAAAACTGATTCCGCTAGGCTTAAACGCGCTGGAAGAAACCGTAAAAGAAATTGAAGCGGGGCATATGGTTAAAATTCCCCAAACGGGCGAGCCTACCTTGGCGCCTATGATAAAAAAAGAAGACGCCCTGATAAACTTTCAGCAAATGACGGCACAACAGATTCACCACAAAGTACGCGGGCTGGCTTGCGGCCCCAAAGCGCGCACCTTTGTAAACCAACACGGCAAAAGCGAAATGCTGCAAATTCTGCAAACCCGTTTGCCGGCTCAGCCGGACGAGTCTGCCGCCCCGGCCGGCAGCGTGCTCGCCGTTGAAAGCGACAAAGGAATTTTAGTAAAATGTAAACAGGGCAGTATTTGGATTACCCGGGTACACCCCGCAGGCAAAAAACCGATGTCCGCTGCAGACTTTGCCAACGGACGAGGCTTGAAACCTTCCGGTGACGTATTTTTTTGTTATGGATAACAATAAAGAAACCAATTTTGAAGATTTCATCGGAAAGACGAAAAAATCTTCCCGCACAAAATGGATAGCGGCGGGGGTTATTTTCGTCTTTTTTGTTTTGCTTATTTTCGTGTCCATAGATTGGGTTATGGGCGCTTTGGTGCATACGCGCAAAGAAGTACAGGTGCCCGATATTACCAAAAAACCGGTTACCTCGGCCCTTAATTCGCTGGCGGCCGTCAATTTGGCTATGAAACAGGCCGGGCTGGAATTTGCCGAAGACGTCCCCCCCGGTTCCGTGCTGCGCCAGCTGCCTTCGGCCGGCAGCACCGTGCGCGAGGGCCGCGTAATACGCGTGTGGATATCCCAAGGCGACGAAATGGTATTTGTTCCCCCCGTGGAAGGGCTTGATTTGCGTGCGGCACAGCTGGCGGTACGCCAAGCCGGCCTGCAAGTGGAAAAAGTGGAAAACGCCTATTCGCTTACCGTGGAAAAGGGCCTGATTATTTCCCAACAGCCGGAAGCGGACAGTATGCTTACCCGCGGCGATAAAGTAACGTTGACGCTGTCTAACGGGCAGCCCCCGGCCAGCGTTATTTTGCTGCCCGATTTCCGCAATAAAAAACTGGCCGAAGCCACCCTGTGGGCCAGCCAGCAAAATATGAATTTGATTGTAAAAGAAGATGCTTCCTCTCCGTTCCCGTATGGTACGATTGCCGAACAAACCCCCGCGGCCGACAGTGAAGTGGCCCCCGGTTCTTCGGTGGAAGTTATCGTCAGCCGCCGCGAAGCGTCCGAAGACGAAAAGATGTATCACCTGCATTACGAATTGCCGCAAGGCAAAAAAGCAATGCGCATACGCGTAATGATGAAAGACGACAACGGCGAACGGGAAGTGATTAACGAAACCAGACAGCCCGGCAGTAAGATAGATTTGGAAATTCCTTACAGCGGCTCTGCCACATTCCGCATTTTGTCGGACGGCATTCTGGTAAGGGAGCGCGAAATACAATGACTTTCAAAATCGGCCCCGCAAATGGTAAAATAATTATTGCGCCTTCCATTTTGTCGGCCGATTTGTGGTGTTTGGGGCAGCAGGTGCAAACCGTGCGTGAAGCCGGGGCCGACTGGCTGCACGTGGACGTAATGGACGGGCACTTTGTACCCAATTTAAGTTTCGGGCCCGCCACCGTAAAAAGTTTAAACGGGCGCGCGCAACTGCCGCTGGACGTACATTTGATGGTGCGTCAGCCGGCGCGGTTTATAGAAGCCTTTGCCAAAGCAGGGGCCGATTTGCTGACCGTGCATATAGAAGCGCAGGACGATATAAAAGACGTTCTTTTACAAATTAAAAAATTAGGCGTTCAAGCGGGCCTGTCCATTAAACCAGACACCGACCCCAAACGCCTGCAACCGTTTTTAGAGTTATTGGACTTGGTCTTGGTGATGACCGTGCAGCCGGGTTTCGGCGGGCAAAGTTTTCTGCCGCAAAGCCCGCAGCAAATTGAAAGCGTGCGCAAGCTTATAGACGCTTGCGGCCGTCCCATCTGGCTGGAAGTGGACGGCGGCATTAACGCCCAGACCGCACGCCAAGCGGCCTTAGCCGGAGCCAATGTTTTTGTGGCGGGAAACGCCATTTTTGCCGCGCAGGATATAAAAGGCGCCTTGCAAAGTTTGCGCCAAGCGGCCACCATTTAATTACACCGCCCGCTAGCGGGCGAACATAAGGAGAAGTTACACATGGCAGTCGTCATTAGATTACAAAGAGTGGGTAAAAAAGCCCACGCGCAGTACAGAGTCGTCGCGATTGAAAAGAAAACCGCCGTCGGTTCTGAAGCCAAAGAAGTGCTCGGTCAGTATGATCCGTGCAATAAAGAAACGGCCAAACAAATTACGCTCAATCTGCCCCGCGTGCAGCATTGGATCAAAAACGGCGCCAAACCGTCCGAAACGGTGGCCAGCCTGATTAAAAAAGCCGAAGCGGCCGCTAAATAATAAGAGTTGCCGTATATGAAAGAGTTAGCCACTATCCTTCTCAAATCCCTCTCCGCTAACCCGGACAATGTGGTGGTAGAAGAAAAAGTTGAGAATAACAAAGTTTACCTTACGACCAAAGTGTCCCCCGAGGACAAAGGCAAGGTAATCGGAAAAGACGGCTGCATTATTAAGGCCGTGCGCACCGTGCTCAGCGCGGCGGCGGCCAAACAGAACGTAAAAGTTACGTTAAAGCTGGAAGATTAATGCTGAAAGTGGACGTCGTTACCGCTTTTCCCGATATGCTTTCGGGCCCGTTGGGGCAAAGCATCGTGGGCAGAGCGCAAAAAAGCGGAGTGCTTAAGCTGGGGTTTACCAACCCGCGGGATTTTACCGACGATAAGCACCATACGCTTGACGACAGGCCCTACGGGGGCGGCCCCGGAATGCTGATGAAGGCAGAGCCGCTCTACCGGGCGATTAAAAAGCTGCGCAAAAAAAATTCGGTGGTTATTTTGACCAGTCCCCGCGGCGTGACGTTTACGCAGGGCTTAGCCAAAAAACTGGCGAAAAAGAAACATCTGATTTTTGTTTGCGGACACTATGAAGGGATAGACGAAAGAGTATATCCCGAAATGGATATGGAAATATCGCTGGGGGATTTTATCCTTACCGGCGGCGAACTGGCCTCGGCCGTGATGATAGATGCAATCACGCGGCTTTTGCCGGGGACGTTTAAAAAGCAGGACGTGACGGTTTCCGAATCGTTTGAAGAAGGGCTTTTGGAAGCCCCCCAATACACAAGGCCCGAAGTATGGCGGGGTAAAAAAGTGCCCGAAATTCTTTTAAGCGGTCACCATAAACAAATGGAAGAATGGAAACACGAGCAAGCCCTGAAATTGACAAAAAAATACAGACCCGATTTGCTAAAAACCTCTCAGGCAAAAAAGGCCGCAACCAAAAAGGGCGCCGCAAAAGCGGTAAAAAAAACCGCCAAGGCCCCCAAGAAAAAAACAACGAAATGATTTTTCGGAGGAAGTAAGAGTTATGAACATCAATCAAATTAAACACAATCTCAAAACCAACGTGCCGTCTTTTAAATCCGGCGACACGGTGCGCGTGAAAGTCAAAGTCGTAGAAGGCGACAACGAACGCTTGCAGGCTTTTGACGGCGTCGTTATTGCCCGCAAAGGCAGCGGCATCAGCGAAACTTTCACCGTACGCAAAATTTCCTTCGGCGTGGGTGTGGAAAGAATTTTCCCGTTGCATTCCCCCCGTGTGGAAAGCATTGAAGTTTTAAAGAGCGGCAAAGTGCGCAGAGCCAAACTCAATTACTTGAAGAAACTCTCCGGCAAAGCCGCCCGCTTGCAGGAAGTGAAAAAGCAGACCGCCGAAACCGCAGAAGCGGCTCAGCCGGCTGCTGCGCAACCTGCCGCCGAGGCCAAATAACAAGGCTTCGGGCCGAATTATTTCCTCCAACAAACCGCGTCCTTTCAGGGCGCGGTTTTTTTTGCTTTATTTTGGGTTATTTCGCACCTGTTAAAAATAAATACCCCGCCGTTTATCAACCCACCCTATCGCGCCGCATTACAGCGGCGCGTAATTTTTTTGCCTTCTTAAACTCTTTGTTTTACAGAGACGCTTTAAAAGACGGAACGGATGTTTGCAAAGAGACAAAAAACCGTTTTTTCAAATCTCTGCAAAAAATAATCTTTTATATCTTTTACGCCGGCAAAAATTTTAGTTATAATAAAGAAAAGCAGTTCCGTGCCTCGGCGGCACGGCCCGCAAACGGCATAAGAGGGAGGGGTTTATGGACATTACGACGCTAAATAAACAAGTTCAAGCCGAAAGTTTGTTTTTGCAAGATTTAAAAAGAGAAGTCAGCAAAGTCATCGTCGGGCAGGAAGACCTCATTGAAAAAATGCTCGTCGCCCTGCTGGCCGACGGACACATTTTGATTGAAGGCGTGCCCGGCTTGGCCAAAACCTTGGCCGTCAAAACGTTGGCTTCGGCCATTCACGCGCAATTTCAGCGCATTCAGTTTACGCCCGATTTGCTGCCCGCCGATATTACCGGTACGTTGATTTTTAACCCCAAAGACGGGTTGTTTTACCCCAAACGCGGGCCTGTGTTTTCCAACTTTGTGCTGGCAGACGAAATTAACCGTTCCCCCGCCAAAGTGCAAAGCGCCCTCTTGGAAGCTATGCAGGAAAGACAGGTAACCATCGGCGAACAGACTTATAAACTGCCCGCTCCGTTTATGGTGTTGGCTACCCAAAACCCCGTGGAGCAGGAAGGTACCTACCCCCTGCCCGAAGCACAGGTGGACCGCTTTATGCTTAAAGTGCTCATCACCTACCCCACCAAAGAAGAAGAAAAACTGATTTTGGAACGGATGGCTTCCCACCAGCCTATTGCACTCAATACTTCCGTCACGCCGGAAATGATTTTAAAAGCCCGCAACGTGGTGGACGGTATTTATGTAGACGAAAAAATAAAAAATTATATTGTAGAACTGGTGTTTGCCACCCGCAGCCCCAAAGACTATAAGCTGGATAAACTGGCCTCTTTTATTGCTTACGGCGCCAGCCCGCGTGCCACCATTTTCCTGACGCAGGCGGCCAAAGCGTACGCCTTTTTAAACGGGCGCGGCTACGTAACACCCGAAGACATCAAAGCCGTCGGGCTGGACGTATTGCGCCACCGCGTGTTGCTTACTTATGAGGCCGAAGCCGAAAACATTACCTCCGACCAAATCGTCAAAGAAATCTTTGAAGCCGTGGACGTACCTTAATTGCACAGCAGAGGAACGTTGCTATGCGTATGGATACGGCCGACATTTTAAAAAAGGTACGGCAAATTGAAATACAAACCGGCAAACTGGTGGAAGAAACGTTTGCCGGGGAGTATCTTAGCGCCTTTAAAGGCCAAGGCATTGAATTTGCCGAAGTGCGCGAATATACCCCGGGCGACGACGTGCGCTCCATAGACTGGAACGTTACGGCACGCAGCGCAACGCCGTACGTCAAAAAATTTAACGAAGAACGCGAACTGACGCTGATGATTGCCTGTGACGTGTCGGCTTCCCAACGGTTTGGTTCTTTTGACAAATTCAAACAAGAGGCCGCCGCCGAACTGGCCGCGCTGTTTGCCTTTTCCGCCTTAAAAAATGGCGACAAAGTGGGGCTGCTTTTATTTTCGGACAAAGTGGAATTGTTTGTTCCCCCCAAAAAAGGCAAAAAGCACATTCTGCGCCTAATACGCGAACTGATTGCCTTTGAACCGCAAGGCACCGGCACGGACATTGCCCTGGCGTTGACAATGCTTTCCAAGGTCATTAAAAGACAGGGCATTCTTATTTTTATATCCGATTTTCTGGCCGAGCCGCAGTCTTTTGCCCAACCGTTGCGTCTGGCTGCTAAAAAATTTGATTTAATTCCCGTTATTATAGAAGACCGGCTGGAAAAGGCCCTTCCCGCCGTGCACGCCTGCTTGACCGTACGCGACCCCGAAACAGGGGAAGAACGCTTCCTGTCTTTGGCCTCGGCCGAGTTTAACCAACTGCTTGCCCTGCGCAGAGACGTATGGGAAAAACAACTTGCGGAAATTTTTAACCCGCTTAAAATAGAAGGTATTTTGGTTGATACGGCCCTGCCGCCGGCAGACCCCGTGATTGAATTTTTCAAACGCCGCGCAAGGAAAATAAAAAGATGAAAAAAACATTGATGTCCGTTTTGTTTTTAGCCTTTCTGGCACCGCTGGCCGGCGCACAAAACACGCCGCAGGAGCCGTTGGCTGTTATTGCGCAGGATGTACCGGCCGAAGCGGTCTTTTCCACCCCTTTTGACGTACACTTTGAGCTGGCCCATACCCCTGGCCGCGTGGTAGAATTAAACAAAGAAAGCCTGCCGCCCCAGTTTGAACTGACGGCAGAAAAAAGCACGCCCCTTTCCCCCGGCACCGTGGCGTATGATTTGACGTTTATGCCTTTTACGTTGGGCGTTTCCACCTTTACGGCGGTGCAGTTTGACTTAAAAGAACAAGCCGGCGGCAAAACAACGGCTTCCGTACGGGGAGACGAAAAACACATTGACGTTAAACCGGTATCTTATTTTAAAGAAAAAACCCTGCGCGATATCCGCCCGCCTTACATTCCGACCAGTCTGCTTTTCTGGCTGCTGGCACTGCTTGCGGCGGCCTGCATTGTTTATTTCACGCGGTGGTTTTGGAAAGACGTAAAAGCCAAGCATATTTTGGCCAAAGAAACCCAAGACACCCGTCCGGCAGACATTATTGCTTTGTCCAAAATAGAAACCCTGCTGCAAAGCGGCTTGTGGGAAAAGGGCCAATATAAAGTGTTTTATATTGAGCTGGGCTCTATTTTGCGCGAATATTTTTGGCGGCGTTTTCAGCAGGATGTATCGTCCGACACCTCTGCCGAATTACTGCGCCGCGCACGCAAAACGCCGCAGCTGGCCCCGCTATTGCAAGTATTGCGGGAATATTTGAACTCGTCCGATCTGGTTAAATTTGCCAAAGTAACCCCGACGCAGGACACGATGCACCAAGACGTAAATGCCGTGCAAACGCTCGTGAAAAAAACCTCCCCCCAACCTGTAGAGTTAAAGGAGGAAAAATAAATGTTCGGCACATTCTTTTTAATTTCTTTAGGGCTTTTGGTGGCGGCGCTTATTGCCAACTCCGTTTTGAACAAACTGCCCCGTCTGACGGGAAGCGCCGTGCTGGTTTTTGCCCTGACCACCCTGCTGCTGGCGGCCGGTATGTTGGCCGAAAAAGCCGGCGGCGGACGTTTTACCTTTTTAAACCCTTGGTTCTTGCTGCTGCTTATTTTACCGGCCATACTGCTGGCCGGCCGAATGTTTTGGGCGCGCTGTTTCAGCCCGGCCATAGATTACCCGCTGGCCGGCTTTCTGCCGCAGACTTTTTCGCTGCGCGCCTTATTTACGCGTTGGCTGCCTTTGGGGCTTATTTTAGGCGGGCTGTGTCTGTTTATTATTGCTTTGGCGCGGCCGGTCAGCATCAGCACCGCCAAACTGCCGCCCACACAGGGGATAGACATTATGCTGATTATTGACGCTTCGGCCAGTATGGCTAACCGCGATTTTTATCCGTCGCGTTTTGTGGCGGCCCAAAAAACGGCTATCAATTTCATCAGCAAACGTTTTAACGACCGTATCGGTTTGGTGGTCTTTGCCAAAAATGCGGCCCTTTCCGCCCCGCTTACGCTGGATCACGACGCCGTGCAGGAACTGGTAGCCTCTTTGTTTATGGGTATTGTGGACCCTAATTTAACCGCCATCGGCGACGCGCTGGGCGTAGCCTCCAGCCATTTAAAAGACAGCGCCGCCAAAAGCAAAATCATTTTGCTGCTTACGGACGGCTCCAACAATGCAGGCGCCTTAGCCCCCCTGCTGGCGGCCAAAGCCGCCGCGGCGTATGGCATAAAAGTATACACCATCGCCACTGCCAGCCCACCTGGGACGACCATATTTTCCAGCCAGGAAGACGAAATTGACGAAGGCCTGCTGATGGAAATTGCCAAAGCCACCGGCGGCAAATTCTACCGTGCCAAAAACGAGCTGGAGCTGCAAAATATTTACGATGAAATCAATAATTTGGAAAAAACAGATTTTACCCAAGCCGCACGCGTCAGTCAAAACGACGCTTACCGCCCCTTCCTGCTGGCGGGGCTGTTGCTGGTGGTGCTGGGGCTGGTGCTTGGAAAATTGATTTTTATTAAGGTGCCCTGATATGCAATTATTTGAACAACCCGTTTATTTTTTGTATGCATTGGCAGTTTTGGCCCTGCTGGGGTTGGTGTTTTGGCTGGGCGGAAAAATAAAACGGCACATCACAGACGCGCTGTTTGCGCCGGCCGCCTTTGCCCGCCTGACCGGCGGCGGAGACAAACTGCACACGGCAAAAAACATTCTGCTTTTCTGCGGCATTTTGCTGGCTTTTGCCGCGTTGGCCCGCCCCCAGTGGGGGTTGGAAATTGTGCGTGCAGAAGGCGATTTTGCCCAAGCCGTCATTGCAGTGGACGTTTCCGCCTCTATGCGTGCACGCGACGTACACCCCGACCGGCTTGACAGCGCCAAAAATATGCTGCGTATGCTTATTTCGCACCTGCAGGACGAGCGCATCGGGCTAATTGCCTTTACCTCCAAAGCCTATATTCAATGCCCCATTACCACCGATGAGGACGCTTTAAAATATTTTATTTCTTCTTTGCAGGCCGATATGCTGCCCGTACCGGGCACGTCGTTGGCGGCCCCCGTCAAACTGGCCGCCCATATGCTGGCCAAGTATCCGGGCAAAAAAGCCCTGATTATTTTAACCGACGGGGAAGACCATTCTCCCGAAGAACTGAAAGAAGCGCAGGACATTGCCCAGCAGGAAGGTATACGCATCATTGCCATCGGCATTGGCACGACGCAAGGGGAACTGATTCCGCAGCGCACCGACGTATCGGGCAAAGTGCTGGAATATAAAAAAGACCGGGAAGGCAAAACGGTCGTCAGCAAATTGGACGAGCAAAGCCTGGCCGCTTTAGCGGCGGCCACGCAGGGGGTGTATATTAAATACACCACGCCGGCACAAGTGGCGGTTAAAGTGGAAGAAAGCGTAAAAGATTTAGACCGCAGCCGCAGTGCGGCTTCTTCCCGCGCACGCTACAAAAACCGCTATCAAATACCGCTTTTTGCGGCGGTTTTGTGTTTGCTGGTATGGCTGGCTTTGCCCTACAGGGCACGCAAAAGCCCTGAGGCTAACAACGAGGAAAAAAGGTAAAATAAAGTATGCGTAAAATTTGCTTATTTCTTTTGGTGCTGTTTTCTTGCGCGGCCCTGCAGGCCGGCGTGCGCGGGCAGCTGCGCCAAGGGGGCGAGTTTTACAAAGACCAAAAATACGGCTCTGCGCTCAACAGTTACAACGAAATTTTAAAAACAGACCCCAATAACCAACGCGCGCTGTTTAACGCCGGCAATGCCTATTACCGTTTAAACGAATATACACAAGCGCAGGACGCCTATAAAAAAGCCGCCCAGCTGCAAGGAGATTATGCCCAAAGCGCCTTGTATAATTTGGGCAATGCCTACTATCGGGCCGGCAATAAAGAACAAGCCATTGCCGCATACAAAGAAGCCATTTTAAAAGACCCGCAGGACAAAGAAGCCATACACAATTTACAGTTAATCTTGCAGCAGGAACAGCAAAACAACGAAAATCAAAACAACAGCGATAACCAAGACCAAAATTCCGGCAATCAAAGCCAACAAAACCAAGACGACAAAGGCCAGTCTTCCCAGCAGCGCCAACCCCAGCAGGATCAGCAAAACCAGCTGGACAAAAGCGCCGCAGACAGGGTAATGTCTATGGCCAAAGAAAATGAATATCGCCCCAGTGCGTCTTCAAACCGCGCGCAAGAGAGCAACGTAGAGAAGGATTGGTAATATGTGGAAACGTATTTTGCTTATTTTGTGTCTGTTGTGTCCGATGGCCTTGCACGCCGCGCTGGATCTAAACGGCATAACGATGACGGCATCGGTCAATAAAACCACCCTTACAATGGAGGATGAACTTATTTTGACCGTAACGGTGGACGGGACCGCGTCCAATATTTCCCCCCAGCTGCCCAGTATGCCGGCTTTTAACGTATACGCCCGTTCGTCTTCCAAACAAATCAACAATTTTCACGCGGTTACGACGTTTGAATATGTAATGCTGCCGCGCTTCCCCGGCAAAACCACTATCGGCCCCGTCACGTTAAGCTACGGCAATAAAATTTACAAGACGGACCCGATAGACATAACGGTTTTCCGCACCAATACGGCGGCCAAACAGCCTGCCCGCAGCGCCAAAAATGCCACTCCGTCCGCCTCCCCCAAAACCGCCGCTCCCATAGAGCAGGCCCCGGCTGATATGCCGCCGCTGGAACGGGATTTGTATAATGCCGCCGCACGCAACGGAGATAAAGACTTTTTTATGGTGGCCGCCGTTGATAATAATTCCCCTTACGTAAACCAAACGGCCACTTTGGGTGTGCGCTTTTACTATACGCGGCCTTTTTTGGATAATGCCCCTTATACGCCGCCTTCCATTTCCAACCTGTTTATGGAAGAAATATCCACCTCCGAAGGGCGGCAAACCATCGGCGGCAAAGCATATTTGTATATGGAAAAGCGCTATGCCGTATCCGGTGTAACCCCCGGCAAGGCGCAAGCGGGTGCAGCCTCCGTGCGCTATATTCCGGCCACCAATTTGCGTCTGTCTATGTTTGACCGTATGTTCGCCGCGGTGGGACAAGAAGAAGAAACCGTTTCTTCCAATGTGGTCCCGCTCACGATACGCGCCGTGCCGGAAGCGGGTAAACCCAAAAGCTTTTACGGAGCCGTGGGCAAAGGCTACACGATTTCCGCTTCGGCAGACAGAACCAGCGTGGAAGCGGGCGAGGCCGTCAACCTGACGGTAAACGTAAACGGGCCGGGCAACTTAAAACCCACCTCCGACTTAAAACTTTCCAATATGACGGGGTTTAAAGTGTATGACGTTGTCTCCAACTCCGGCACCGTGCCCGCTAACGGCGCTTTAAAAAGCTATAAAATTTTCAAGACGGTACTGGTACCTGTTTCTTCGGGCACGTACACCATTCCGGCGCTGGACTGGTCTTATTTTGACCCGCAGGCCGGGGCCTACCGCACCATACGCACCAAACCCATTTCTATAGAAGTGTCCCCCTCCACCAAGGCAGACACCGGTTTTGATTTCGGCGCCCATTCCGATTTAGGCGGCGGCTTTAGACAATTAGGACAGGATATACGCTATTTAAAAGCCGATATCGCACCGGAGCAAGACTCCTTGCTATCCACATTGGCCCGCTGGAACTTTTTAACCTATATTTTTGTGGCACTCTTGGCCGTTTGCGCCGTTTTTGCCCTGCTGGACAAAAAGACTTTGGCCGGCAAACGGGCCCTGGCCAAGGCACGGGCGCAGCTTAAAAATGCCGAAAGCGAAGAAGCCGTGGCAGATGCCCTGTCTGTTTATTTGGCTATTCGTTACGGGGTGCATACGGCCAGCCTGCCGCTGCGCAATATTTCGGCCGCTCTTAAAAAACGCGGCTGCCCCGAACCGCTGGTAAAACGTTTTGAAACATTATGGCAGCGCGTGGATGCCGCCCGCTTTGCACCGGTGGATTTGCAAGGCGAAGGCACGGCGGAACTTTCGCGTCAGGCCGCCGAACTGATGAAGGATATGGATAAAGGAGGCCGCCTATGAAAAAACTGTTTCTTGCGCTAAGCCTGTGCGCCTTGTGGCTGCTGCCGGCGGCCGCGGCAGATATGCAAAATGCCGAAGAAATGTACCGCAGCGGCAAATTTGCCGCCGCTTTGGGCGAGTACGAAGATTTATTGCAGAACTATCCAAACGACCCTCATCTTTATTACAATATAGGAAACTGCTATTTTAAAATGGGCAGTCTGGGTTTGGCCGTGGCCAATTATTACCGTGCCTTTCGGCTGTCCCCCAGAGACAAAGACATACGCCATAATTTGTCTATGGCTCTGCAAAACAGCGGGGAACGTCTGGTGCCGGCCGGTATGCCGGAAATAATGCACCGTATGTTTTTCAGCCTGCGCCTTAACGAACTGAAAGGCTTAATGCTCTTAGGCTTATGGTTGTTTTGTTCTTTGGCCTGTGTATGGCTGCTTAAACGCCGCTTTGGCAAAATGGCCTTAAGCGTATTGGTCGTTTTTGTGTTGCTTGCCGCTTGGTACACCTGGCGCTCCAAGCTGGAAAAGGCCCCCCTTGCCGTCGTAGCCGCCCCTATTGCCGAGCTGCGCAGCGGGCCGGGCACCAACTTTCCGGCCAGTGCCAATATCGGGCAGGGTCATTTGTTGCTGGTGCAGGACACAAAAGACAATTGGTACGATGTTGTCGTTAAATCGCAGGGCTTGCAAGGCTGGATAGAAGCCGACGCTTTGGAAAAAATTTGAAGAACGGAGCCTGTATGTTTATTGAAAAAGAAGCCGATGAATTAATTGCCGCAGTAACGTATGTAAAAGAAAATTTGGGTGCCCAAGTGCAGCAACTGGCCGACCAGATTATTAAAGCCTTTAAAAACGGAAATCAGGTCATTTTGATGGGCAACGGCGGCAGCGCAGGGGACGCACAGCACATAGCGGCGGAATTTGTAGGCCGCTTTAAAAAAGAACGCAAATCTTTTCCGGCTTTGGCACTTAACACGAACACCTCTACCGTTACGGCCGTGGGCAACGATTACGGCTATGACGTGGTGTTTTCCCGCCAAATAGACGGTTTTGCCCGCAAAGGAGACGTGGTGATAGGCATTTCCACCTCCGGCAACAGCAAAAACGTACAGCTGGCGCTGGAGCTGGCCAAACAGCGCGGCTGCTATACCGCGGCCCTGCTGGGCAAAGACGGCGGTACCATCAAAGATGTGGCCGATTTGCCTATTGTGGTTAAATGGCCCAATACCCCGCGCGTGCAGGAATGCCATATTTTTATCGGCCATAGCGTGTGCGACCTGGTGGACCAGGCCTTTTAGGAGATTTTATGAAAGTAGCCGTTGCCTGCGACCACGCAGGCTTTGAACTGAAAGAAACCGTCGTAAACAAAATAAAAGAATTGGGTCACGACGTATTGGACTGCGGCTGTGACGGCACGCAGCGGGTAGATTTCCCCGACTATGCGGCCAAAGCGGGCACTTTGCTGCAAGAAAAGAAGGCTGACAGGGCCGTCCTCATCTGCGGCAGCGGCATCGGTATGTGCATAGCCGCCAATAAAATGCGCGGGGTGTATGCCTGCGTCTGCCACGACGCATACTCGGCCCACCAAGGCGTGGAACACGACAATATGAACGCCTTGTGTCTGGGGGCGCTGGTTATCGGTAAACACGTGGCCGAAGAAGCCGTGCAGCGTTTTTTGGCCGCTTCGTATTTTAATGAAGGCAACTACAAAAAACGTGTGGACAAAGTGCTGGCCTTAGAAGAAAAGATGTAAGCCAAGCTAAATTTTAAACTTGTAAAAAGGAAGTAATTATCTATATGAAAATGAACGTAAACCCTATGGCGGAAGGAATCGTCCGCGAAGGCATTATCAAACTGGAAGGCCTGAATTTTAAAAAGAAATTTTGGGCCAAAGATCCCTCCCTATGGAAGCAGGACGCCGAACATCAGGAACTGATTAAAAAGTTTTTGGGCTGGCAAACGGTGTACGATTGGACGCTGGAACACATTGACGAAGTGCTAAAATTGGCTCAAGAAGCCCAAAAAGAATTTAAATACTGCGTGGTAATGGGTATGGGCGGCAGCAGTCTGGCCCCCGAAGTGTTCCGCTCTTTATTCGGCAAACAGTCGGGCTGCCCCGAACTTTTTGTGCTGGATACCACCAACCCCGATTGGGTGGGCGCCGTGCGCGGGCAAATCAACCCGGCCGAAACGCTGTTCATTTTCGCCAGCAAATCCGGCGGCACGGTGGAACCGTCTTCGCAATTTGCGTATTTTTATGAAGAAGTCAAAAAAGCCGGCGTAAAAGAACCGGGCAAAAACTTTATTGCCATTACCGACGAAGGCACCGGCTTGCAAACTTTGGCTAAAAAACACAAATTCCGCCACGTGTTTACCAACCCTTCCGACATCGGCGGGCGCTTTTCCGCCTTGTCTTTCTTTGGCATTGTGCCGGCCGCCATTATGGGGGTGGACGTGGTTAAAATTTTAAACGGCGCCAAAGAAGCCGCTTTGTCTTTCGGCCCCGAAGCCGACGTAAAAGACAATGTAGCCGTCAAACTCGGTGCCTATATGGGCGCCTGCTATGCCAACCACAGTAAAGACAAACTGACCATTTTGGCCCCCAAAGAAGTAGCCACGTTTGGCCTGTGGGCCGAACAGCTGGTGGCCGAATCTACCGGCAAAGAAGGCAAAGGCATTGTGCCGGTCGTGGGCGAAACGCTGCACCGTAATTTTGACTACCGCGAAGACCGCTATTTTGTCTATATTGCCGCCGATACCGACGACAATAAACGCGTGGAAGAAATTGCCGACGACCTGGCCGAACGCGGCTTCCCGATGTTTACCATTGAAATGGAAGACAAATACCAGCTGGGCGCTATGTACCTGCTGTGGGAAATTGCCACCGCCGCCGCGGGCGCCATTTTGGCCATTGACCCCTTTGACCAACCCAACGTGCAGGAAGCCAAAACGCTGACCAAAAACGTATTGGCCAAACTGGAAGCGGGCGACATTCCGGCCGAAGTAACGGCCCCGCTGTTGGTAAGCAAAGATTTAAAAGATGAGGTAAAACTCAGCAGCCTGCCGCAGGACTTCTACTCCCTGCTGGAAAGTAACGACTATGTGGCCATTTTGCCCTATGTGTGGCCTTCCAAAGAGAATGACGAAGCCCTTTCCCAGCTGCGCGACAAAATTTTGTGCCGCACCAAACGTGCCGTATTGTTCGGCTACGGTCCGCGCTATCTGCACTCCAGCGGCCAGCTGCACAAAGGCGACGGTAACAACGGCGTGTTTTTGATTTTGTCTGCCGAACCGGCCAAAGACATTCAAATTCCCGGCCAGCATTACACCTTCGGCCAATTGTGCAATGCACAAGCCCTGGGTGATTTTCAGGCGCTGGAAAACAAAGGCCGCCGCGTGGTGAAACTGCACCTGCAGCAGCCAGTCGCCCAAGCTATTAAAAAACTGAGCGACTTGTTCTAACTTTGCCTTAGCAAAAGGCGGCGTTTAAACGCCGCCTTTTTTGTGTATGACAAAAAAACTCTTCATTCAAACCTACGGCTGCCAAATGAATTTGGCCGATTCGGAAGAAATGGCCTCTCATTTGCTTTCCCGCGGCTACACTCTGACCGAAAATTTAGACGAAGCCGATTTGGCCTTAGTCAATACCTGCACCGTGCGCGACCACGCCGAACACCGCGCGCTGTCTTTTTTGGGCCGTCTGCGCCAATGGAAGCGGGAAAAAACAGGACGCCATATTATTTTTGCCGGCTGCGCGGCCCAGCGTTTGGGTGAAAAGCTGAAAAAGACTTTCCCGTATTTGGACCTGGTATCCGGCGCACGCGATATAGACCATTTTGCCGATTTGCTTGATAAAAGCGGTCTGTTCACCCTGCAGCACGGCGGCGGCTTGCCCGCCAAAGGCGTCACCGGCTATGTAACCATTATGCGCGGGTGCGACTTTGCCTGCACGTACTGCATTGTGCCTGCCGTACGCGGGCCGGTGCATTGCCTGCCTTCCAAAGACATTTGCGCGCGGGCCGCACAAAAAGCTAAAGAAGGCTTCCCCGAAATTATGCTTTTGGGCCAAACGGTAAACGCTTGGAAAGAAGACGGCAAAACGTTTGCCGATTTGCTTAACGAAGTGTCTGCTTTGCCCGGGGTGGAGCGCGTGCGTTTTGTCAGCCCGCATCCGGCCTTTATTACGCCGCAGTTTTTGCAGGCGGTGGAACATAACCCCAAAATTGCCCGTCATATACATTTGCCCGCGCAAAGCGGTTCCAGCAAAGTGTTAAAAGAAATGAAACGCGGCTACACGCGCGAAATATTGTTAGACAAAATACACGCCCTCAAAGCGCGCGGCTTTGCCATCAGTACCGATTTAATCGTCGGCTTCCCCACCGAAACGCAGGAAGATTTTGAACAAACCCTTACGCTAGTGGAAGAAGCGGGCTTTTCTGCAGCGTATTGCTTTAAATATTCCCCCCGTCTGGGCACGCCGGCGGCGCAAATGCCGCTGTTAAGCGAAAAAGTACTGGAAGAACGATTAGATATTTTGTTAAATAAAGTAAGGGGTTTGGCAGACGGCGCTTACGCGGCGCACGTCGGCAAAGAAATAGAAGTATTGATGGAAAGCCCCCGCAAGGGCCGCAGTTCGGACAATTTCTGGGCACAAACCCAAAAAAGTTATACAATAGGAACAGTAGTGAAAACCATAGCCGAAGCTTCGGACGGAACATTACTTTTTACGAGGGACTGATATGGAAAACAAAAAGAATTTTTCGGAAAAACGCAAACACCGCCGTATGCCGGTAATCAGCAATTTAATTGAACCGGTCAACCTTTTTTACAAAACCCAAGACGGCAAAGAAACCTCTCTGGTGGCCATTTTGGCCGATCTTTCCGCTTCCGGTATGCGTATGATTAGTTTTTTGGGAGCGCCGATGGCGGAACGCTTTTCCATCAGCCTGCAGCTGCCCGGTACGGAACGTATGGAAATTGCCGCGCGTATGGCTTGGGTAAAACAAAAAGAAAACGTATATACCGTAGGCATTGAATTTTTGGATATGAAACCGCAATACGCCGCGCTCATCAGCGCAATGGCCGACGATTTTAACGACTGCGACACGCGCATTCTGCTGCGCCTGCCCGAAGCGTGTGTGGCCACCTGCAAAGCGCACCGCATTTGCAATAAAATTCAAAAAGACGAAACTCTGTTTGACGACTAACCCCAAACAGTCCCTCTTTCAAGCCCGCTCCGGCGGGCTTTTTTTATGGGGCAAACCGATTTTTTCACCGCGTTCAATTTACTAAAATATGTTTATGAGGCAAATTGTCATTGCAGGCCCCACCGCCAGCGGCAAAACCGAACTGGCGCTGGCCTTGGCCAAACAACTACATACCGTCATTATTTCGGCAGATTCCCGTCAGGTATATCAGGGCTTGACCGTCGGTACGGCCAAACCCCGGGGCACTTGGCAAGACGGGCGCTATCTGGTGGAAGGCGTGCCTTATTATTTGGTAGATTTCTTATCCCCCCAAGCCCGTTTTGACGCCGCCGCTTTTTGCACCCGCGCCCAAAGCATTGTACAAAACAACCCGCAAAAGCCCTGCATTTTTGCCGGCGGAACCGGAATGTATTTACACGCGTATTTTGTGGGGATGGACCATTTGCCCCCCGCCAACCCTGCTTTGCGGGCCGAATTGACGGCTTTTGCCGCCGCGCAAGGCAAGCAGGCACTGCACGCGCGTTTGGCGCAAAAAGACCCTGTTTCCGCCGCGCAAATACCCGCAGGCAACATTCAGCGCGTAATGCGCGCCTTGGAAATATGCCTGCTGGCAGGGCAGCCGGCCTCGGCCTTAAAAAGCGGTGCTTTCTTCGGGCAATTTCCAAATGACAAAGCACTGCTGGTGTATTTAAATTGGGATAAAGAGCTTTTAAACAAACGCATTGAACGGCGCACCCGCACAATGCTGCAGCCTATGGCACAGGAAACGCGCGCCCTGCTGGCGGCGGGTGCGGCGGCGGACTGCCCCGCCCTTAAAAGCTTGGGCTACCCGCAAATATTGCAATATATAAACGGGCAAATTTCCCAAGAAGACGCCTTTGAAAAAATCGTCATTCTCACCCGCCAATACGCCAAACGCCAGCGCACCTGGTTTAACCGTTATCAAAATGCCCTGAAAATAAACCTTACGGCACCGGCCGATTTTGACGTAGCTATGTTAACCGAGCAAATCATCACGGCATACGGCAAAAAGTAAATTATGGAAAAAGTCATTTTGGTGGGCGCAACGCTCAAGACCCAATTTGCCGACGGGCAATCTTTACAGGAACTGCAAAGACTGGCCCAAACCGCCGGAGCCGAAACGGCGGCCGTTTATCAGGTGCGGCTGGAAGCCTACAACCCCGCCACCTTTATCGGCTCGGGCAAATTGCAGGAAATTGCCCAAAACTGCCAAGCCCTTAAGGCCGACGCCGTTATTTTTGACGACGAAATTACCCCCGCCCAGCAGAAAAATTTGGAAGAAATTTTGCCCGCTAAAGTGTTGGACCGTACCCGCCTGATTTTGGATATTTTCGCCCAGCGTGCCCGTACGCAGGAAGGCAAACTGCAGGTGGAACTGGCGCAGCTGAACTATTTACTGCCTCGCTTAAGCGGCAAAGGCGCAGCTATGATGCAGCAAAAGGGCGGTATCGGTATGCGCGGCCCCGGGGAGCGCAAGCTGGAGTACGACCGCCGCCGTCTGCGTGCCCGCATTGCACGTTTGGAAAAAGAAATTGAACAGGTAAAAAAAGAACGCGCCCTGCGTCGCGAAAGACGCTCCTCCGTCCCCTTGCCGCAAATTGCGCTTATCGGCTATACCAATGCCGGCAAAAGCACGCTGCTCAATGCGCTGGCCGGCGGGAATGCCGTTTATGCCGACGATAAACTGTTTGCCACCTTGGACCCCACCACCCGCCGCGTGCCGATGAAAGGCGGCGGACAAATGCTCTTTACCGACACGGTAGGTTTTATTCAGAAACTGCCCCATTGGCTGGTGTCGGCCTTCCGCGCCACGCTGGAAGAAACCAAATTTGCCGATGTACTGCTGCACGTGCACGACGCTTCCAGCGACCAACTGGAATTGCAAAGCCGCACCGTAAGGCAAATTTTGACCGATTTAAAAACAGCACGCCTGCCCGTAATAGACGTAATGAACAAAGCCGACTTGCTTTCCGCCCCGCGCCTGCGCGCGCTTAAAACACAATATCCGCAGGCATTGTTTATCAGTGCGCAAAACAAAAAAGGCCTTTCCCCGCTGCTTAAAGCGGTAGAACAAGCCTTAAAAACCAAATGGAAGGTGCACGCGCTGCGTTTAAAAGCGGCCCAAGCCGCTCTGCTGGGCAGCATTTACAGCCGCTGTCTGGTACTAAGCTGCCAAACGGATGAGCAAGGAGAGATGCTCCTGAAAATTATGGCAACCGAGGGCAACTGGCAGGAGCTGAAGCACAAGCTCACTTCTTCTCTTTAGAGTTCAACACTTCCCGCACGGTCAGCGCCCCGCCGAAAGCCGTTTCCAGCGTGGTATCGGTTTTTTCGGCGTAGCGGCTGTCTATGGTGGCAAAATCGGGCTTGCGGCCCGCTTCGTGAAAAGAAGAAACGGTAGCGTTGATGAAACTGGCATTTTGCCGGCTGATAGGCGTAAACAAAAAGTATTGGGCCGAATAAGGCACCTCGGCAATTTGACGGTCATTATCATCATACACCGGCATAACAGCCCCCTTGGTCAAACTGGCCGACACCACCCCGATAATATGCCCACCCGGCAATACCACGCCCGAGCCGCTCATCCCCTTTTCCACGCCGAAGTTAAGCCCCAGATAATGGCGCAATTTGGAAAAATAATAAAACGGTTTGTCTTTGCTGTCTTTAAAAAAAATGCCGCTCTGGCGCAGATCCGGCACGGCCAGCGGCTGCTGTACCAGACGGTCAAACGTGTCGGAAATAACCAACAGTTTGGGACGGGCCTTTTTTAACGCTTCCCACTGCTCATACTGATCGCGATAAGCCGAACCTTTTAATTTTTTTAAGAAAGTTTTTTCGTCCAATACCTCTTTGGAAGAAGCTTCATAAAAAAAGTAATCTTCCGGCCGCGGATCAAAACGCACCAAGGCAATGTCATAGCGGATATTTTCCGCCGTGCCGGGGCGATACTGGCGCGGCACAAAGACGGACGCTTCGGAAGACGAGTGATATACGTCTGCCGAGGCCTGTAAATTGCCTTGAATCAAACTAAAGGTAATGCGGCACTCTTTATCGCAATACGGGCGCACGCAGTGGGCTGCCGTTAAATACCATTTGGGCAAAATACGCACGGCCTGGCATTGTTTGGCGTGGGAACCGTCGCTGCTCAAAATAACGGTTTGGTTTAAAAAATCTTCGGCAAAAAACCGCGGCGCGTCCTGCGCCAAAGCCAGCAGCGGCGCGCATACGGCCGCCACTATCAACAGACAGATGCGTTTTTTCATATTCGGCAGACCCTCAACATAAAGTAACACAAAATTTGCTCTACTTTTTAGTATATATAAAAAAAGTATTTTCGGCCACACGGATACGCCTTTTTGCGATTTTGACGTTGCCTGTTTTGCCAAACTTTATATAATAAATATATGACAATAAAAGTACTCCTTCTCGTTTTGTTTAGTTACTTGCTCGGGGCCGTGCCTACCGGTTACCTGATTGCCCGCAAAGCAATGGGCATTGATATCCGCCAGTATGGTTCCGGCAACCCCGGCGCGGCCAATGTATACCGCACCGTAGGCAAATGGGCCGGCATTACCACTTTTTTAATTGACGGGTTGAAAGGGTTTATCCCCACGTGTTTGGCCTTGCACTTTTTTAAGGGCTATTACTGGCCGGCCATCCTGTGCGGCACCATTGCCATTTTGGGTCATATGTGGACGATTTATCTTAAATTCCGCGGCGGAAAAGGCGTGGCCACCTCCGCCGGCGTGTTTGCCGCCCTGCTGCCTATTCCGACGGGGTTGGCCTTTGCAGCCTTTGTGGTATGTGTGGCTTTGTGGGGCCGCATTTCCATCGGCTCTATAGTGGCGTGTTTGGTGCTGCCCATAGCCAGCTTTACCATCGGCACCCATCCGCTGGCTGTAGACATTATGGCCACGGCGATTGCCTTGCTGGTCATCTATAAACACATCCCTAATATTAAGCGCCTGCTGGCCAAAAAAGAACTGGCCTTTGAAGACGGCGCCAAAAAAAGACAAAATGAACATAAATAATATTGCCGTTTTCGGTGCCGGTATTTGGGGCAGCGTTATTGCCCAGCATTTGGCCAAGCGCGGCTACCGCGTGCGCCTGTGGGAATATTCCGAACCGTTGCTTAACGTGCTTAAAACCAGCGGTACGCACCCCAATATCCCTAATTTCAAAATACACGACAACATCAAACTTACCGGCAATGTGGCCGAAGCCGTGCAGGACGCGGATATGTTGGTGTTTGTCATATCTTCCAAAGCCATACGCAACTTTTGCCGCGAACAGTTAAAACCGCTTTTAAACGGCAAAGTGCTGCCGGTGGTTAGCGCCTCTAAAGGGATAGAAGACAAATCTTTTAAAACCATTTGTGAAATTATTGAAGAAGAACTGCCCCAGCTGCAGGATAAAGTGCTGGCCTTCAGCGGGCCGAGCTTTGCCTTGGAAGTAGCCCAAGACGTGCCGACCAAAATTATGCTGGCCGGCAAAGACCCCGTACTGGTGGAAGACATCCGCCGCGTTTTTGACGGGGACCCGATTATCGTGGTGCCTTCTTCCGACCGGCGCGGCGTGGAATACGGCGGCGGCATTAAAAATGTCGTAGCCATCGGGGCCGGCGTGATTGACGGCATCGGGGACGGCGCCAACGCCAAAGCCGCCTTAATTACACAAGCCCTGCAGGAAATGAACGATTTAATCGTCAGCCAAGGCGGCCAGCCCAACACAGTATATAGTTTAGCCGGCTTTGGCGACGCTATTTTAACGGGTATGTCGGCCATTTCGCGCAATCGCCGGTTGGGCGAAAAATTGGGCTCCGGTCTTTCTTTGGAAGAAGCCAAAAAAGAAGTGGGCACCATTGCCGAAGGCGTAAACTCCGTGCAAAGCGTGTACGACATTGCCCGCAAAAACAACCTAAACACCCCCATTATTGACGCCATTTGGCAAATTGTCTGCCAAGGCAAAAAGCCGCACGTGCTGCTGCACGCTATGGGCTTTGTAAACCGGGGCAACAAATAACACACATAAGGAAACATTATGAATAAGGACGACGTTATCCGCCATTTAAGCCGCCACGTACTGGACAAAAAACAGGCTAAAATTTCCGTTGATAAAGTGTTTGAAATTATCAAACACGGCCTTAAGCGCGACGGAAAAGTGGTCATCAGCAATTTTGGCTCTTTTCATTTAAAAACCGCCTTGCCCGTTACCCGCCGCAACCCCAAAACGGGCGAAAAAGTGCAAGTGCCGGCTAAAAAGAAGGTGCGTTTTAAACCTTCGGCCAATTTGCTAAGCAAATAAAAAACCCCGCTTCGGCGGGGTTTTATTTTGGGCAAAACTTATACTTTTAGCGTGTGCACCGCACACGCGGACGTCGTTACAAGATTTGTTCCAGTTTCAGCGGCAAGTCGGTTTTGTCTACCACAAACACCGCGTGGGTGTTTATTTTTTTATCCAAATCAAACACGTTTACGCGATATTTAACCACCAGTTTGCCGTCTTGGGGCGTGGCAGACTGAATTTCAAACACTTTATCGGGCAGATTGCTTTCCGACTCCAGCACAATAATCATCTGCTTTTTAAAATTTACCTCCGGATAGCTGCCCCGCGCCACCGTTTTAAAGCGTTTATATTCGTTCGTATCTCTAATCAGCCTTTGTTTGACGGGGGCCTTGATTAGAGAGATGCGGCTTTCTTCTTCCTCGTCCGTATTGACAGCCTCCCCCCCTGTGCCGGCCGTCTTTTCGTTGCCGCTCAAGTTCAAATTAACCGGCTGGGAAGGTTTTTTTTCAAAGCGGTCTTCTTCTTTTTCGGGCACCGGGGCAACCCCTTGAATTTCATTCCACTCCGTCAGCACAATTTGGCTGGGCAACGCAGAGCCGTCGGCACGGTTAGCCGAGGGCTGGTCTTCCGGCAGGGTAACATCCTGATTTAGGCCATAGGCGGCCACGGCTTCGGCGGCGGCCAAATCTTCGGCAGGGATATTGTCAAAAATACCCAGGCTTTCCCCGTCGGAAGTATACATTTCTTCCACTTCGCCCTGCGGGGCGCGCCAGCGCGGCAAAGACGTAAAAAACCATCCCCCCGCCAAAAACAACACAAGCGCCGCCAAGATGACGGCAATTACTCTCACTTTATTTTTTGCCATAGCCTTCCTTTTCGTCATACGATGCGGTAATGACAGAGCGCAGCCCGCCGCGCGGCGTAAACACACCCGTTACGGTAGCGCATTTGGGTTTACAGGCTTTTACGACATCGTCCAAAATTTTATTGGCGATGTTTTCCATAAAAATACCCATATCGCGATATTCCAGCAAATAATATTTTAAACTTTTCAGTTCCAAACACAAATCGTTGGGAATATATTCAATGGTAATAACGCCAAAGTCCGGCAGGCCGGTTTTGGGGCAGACGGAAGTAAATTCCGGCAATTCAATTTTAATATTGTAATCGCGTTTATACTGGTTGGGCCAGCATTGAATTTGCGGCAAAACCGCATCTGCATTTTTGCGCGCGTGATCGGAAGTATAACCGAAATCAATGTCGTGTGTCGTCATTTTACGTTAAGTAACCTCGCTGAATTAAAAAATATCACCAATATGCCCGCCAACAGCCCCACCGGCACGCACAGCCACAGGCTGTACTCCGAAGGCAGCGGTGCAAAAAGCAAATAGCCTATCAGCAACATATTGCACAATAGACTAAGCAAAATATTGCCGTATATGCGGGCAGAGAGTTTTTGGTTAATAGAAAACAAATCGGTAATGCTGCCCAAATCGGCCCGTTTGATAATTACGTCCACCCAATTATTATAAACATTTTTACCGGAAGAAAAAACTACGCTGGCATCGGCGCGCAGCAAAGCCGTGATGTCGTTAAAACCGTCCCCTACCATAACGGCTTTTTTGCCCAAGGCACTAAAGTTGCCCAGAATTTCCGCCTTGGTTTGCGGCAGAACGCCGTAGTTGAATTTATCAATGCCCGCTTCTTTGGCTATGGCGGAAACGGAGGCTTCATTGTCGCCGGACATTAAAATGACTTCTTTGCCCGTATTTTTCAGCGCTCGCACCATTTCGGCCGCGCCCGGGCGCAGTTTATCGTCCAACAGCACATAGCCCAAATAACGCCCGTTTTTGGCCCCGCAAATAACGGCCTGCTCGCCTGCGGGGCGGTCTTTAATTTCCACCCCTTGGCTTATCAGCCATTCCGGCCGGCCGGCCAAGAGCACATTGCTTCGCCCATATTGCGCTTTTACCCCCAACCCGGGCAATACGTCAAAGCACAGCAATTTGCGCACGGCCACTTTATGTTCCTGCGCGTAAATATTGACCGCCGCGGCAAAAGGGCCGTCCACCAACTGTTCGGCCGTCGCCAAACACTCCAGCAGTTCTCTTTTGGTTTTTGCATCGGGCGCGCAGACAGACGCCACCCGCAGTTCCCCGTACGTCAACGTACCGGTTTTGTCAAAAAATACGGCATCGGCTTGGGCAAGCGCTTCCAGCGCGCCCAACTCCTGCAAAGAAATTTTGCGCCGGCGGGCCCCCAAACGCACAAACCACGCAGGAAACACTGCACTAAAGAAAAAAGACAGCGGCGCGGCAAGCCCCATAATCAGCAGGAAAATACCCACCGTATGCAACGGACGCCGATAGTCCCCCTGCCAGTAAAAATAAATATAGCCCGCCAATGCCAATAACACAGCCGTTGCCAGCATATAGACGGCAAGCCCGTCCAACGGGTCTTTGCGCACACAGCGGCGGCGTTCGCTGTTTTTAATGGCGGAAATGATGCCGGCAATAACGGACTGGGATAAATTTTTCGTTACGTGCACCCAAATATCGGCCCGTTTATTCAGCGTGCCGGCATACACGCGGCTGCCTTCGGCCTTAGAAGCCGGCAGCATATTGCCGGTAATCAGGCTTTCGTCCACCGCAGTACTGCCCTTGACGATTTCCCCTTCGCACGGTACGCGCTCGCCCGGTTTAATGCGAATCAGATCCCCCTCTTTCAGCTCGCGCGCAAAGACCATCATTTCACGCTGTCCTTGCAGCAGACGGCCGGATTTGGGTAAAAAGTCGTCTAATTTTTTAATAAAAACTTTGGTGCGTTCTTTGCTTTTGGCCGCACGCACGCAAAGCCACAAATACAGCACAATCACACACGACAAAGCAATATTCAAATCCGGCACGGCACCGGCCAGCGGGCTTAGAAAAAAAGTTTTTGACAAGCCGTAACAAAATGCGGACAGCACGCTCACCGCCGCCAATACCGAAAGCGTGAAGCGGAAATTTTCCAAATCGTGCCACGCATTTTTAAACATTACATCGGCACAAAAAAGCAGGTTTAAAAGGACTAAAACAAATACGCTGGAAGAAGAACTGTGCAACGCGGTAAGATAGAACACCATTACCCAAAAACACACCGACAGAAAAAACCGGTATGAATATGATTTTACGGGCACCGACAAAGCCGCCGCTTCCGCGGCGAAAGAATCTCTGACTGCCATAAATTATCTCTGGTGCTGCAAATCCCAAAAGCGGTCCGCCACCACGCGTTTGCGGCCGTTTTCCGTAGTCATCATACGAATTTTGCCTTGGTAGCGCAGGGCATTGGCGGGGTTCAAACGGCGGGCGGCCAGATAATGCTGTGTGGCTTCCACCGGCGATTCCAAGGCCAGCATATCGCCCAGCATTTCATAGGCGGGGGCGTACGTGGGGGCCAGCAGTTTGGCTTTTTCGGCATAGGCAATGCCTTTATCCGTTTCCCCTCTGCTAAATTCCAGCTCGGCCATATAGAAATAGGGCAAAGCATAGTTGGGGTTTAAAGCCGCCGCCTGTTCAAAATCGTCCATCGCGTTTTGATAATAGTTCATTTTCATAAACGCGCGGCCGCGTTCCAGGTAAGGACGCGGATTGGTAGGGTCCAAGTCCATCATTTGGCTGTAATCTTCCGCCGCCGCCTGATAGTAGCCTGCGGCAAATTGGGCCAAACCGCGGTTTAAATACAAAAGCGGAGACTGCGGGTTTAATCTTTCCGCTTCGGCAAAATCTACCAACGCTTCACTCATTTTACCTTGGCGGCTGCGCACCACGCCGCGGTTGACAAGCGCCATAAAATAATTCGGGTTTAGCTGCAATGCCTCGTTTAACTGTAAAACGGCGTCTCTATATTTGCCTTGGTCAATGTATAAAGCGCCTAAATTATTAAAAATTTCCGGCCGGCGGTAATTTAAACGAATGGCGCTGAGATAGTCTTTTTCGGCCTGTTGGCGGTTTTTGTTGCGCTCGGCCGCGTCTTTGTAAGGCAGCCGTTCGTAGGCCAAGGCGCGGCTGGCATAGGCCGCGTAATTGTCGGGGTTATTTTTGAGAATGGTGGAATAAAGCTGTATGGCTCTGGTGAACTGGCCTTTTTCGGCGGCTAACTGGGCTTTGCGAAACAAGGCATTTTCGCTGCCGCTGCAGGCACTTAACAAAAGAACGGACAAACAAAGCATAAAAACTTTTTTCATTTTCCCTCCCGCGGGTGTGTTTCCCTGTGGAACAAAAGAGCCAAAGCCAACATCACGCCGCCTACCGTAATAAAAGAATCGGCCGCATTAAATACGGGCCAAACCCTGAAATCTAAAAAATCTACCACAAACCCTAATGCTATTCTATCATAAAGATTACCTAATGCACCGCCCAAAATCAATACCAAACCCCACTTAACCAACGCACCATAGGCGCAAAGTTCCTTCCAGCTTTTAATTAAATAGGCAATAATAAGCAGCGTAAGCAAAATTAAAATCAAGTTGCCGCCCTGCATAATGCCAAAGGCCGCGCCGGTATTTTGCACGTAGCGCAAATGAAAAAAAGGCGCCACGATGACGTCTTTATCTGTCAAAAATTCCAGCGTCAGCCGTTTGGTCAAACGGTCCAGCGCCAGCAAAAGCACCAGTACTATAAGCACGGCTTTGTTGGCGCGGGACCAAGTTAAAACGGCATTGAACGCGTTACGCAACGGGCTGCTCCTCGGGGATAGAGATGCCCTCGCGCTGCAGCACTTCGGCGCAGCGGTCGCACAGGTCGCTGTGGGCACGGCCGCTTTGGCCTACTTCTTTTTTCCACTGCCAGCAGCGGGCGCATTTTTGCCCTTCGGCGTGTTCCACGTGCACATCCAACGCGCTTTGCCCGTCGGCTACTTCCACGGCAGACACGATGAAAATTTCCGGCCACAGGGCCATATTGTCCTGCAGGAATTTTTTGGTCTTTTCATCATTGGTCTGCAAGATAACTTTGGCTTCCAGCGAAGAACCGATGACGCCTTTCTGGCGGGTTTCTTCCAAGGCTTTTTGCACGTTTTCGCGGATATGGCGTATTTTGTTCCACTTATCTTCCAGCGCTTTGTCGGCCGAAAGCGAAGCGTGCTGCGGCATATCGGAAAGAAAAATACTCTTGGGTAAGCCTTTGCCGGCCGGAATCTTTAACAGTTCCTGCCAAGCTTCTTCGCACGTAAAGCACAGCACCGGCGCCGTCAGCTGCAGCAGGGTGTGCACAATTTCGGCCAGCACGGTTTGGGCACTGCGGCGGGAAGCCGACGTGGCACCCAGCGTGTAGAGGCGGTCTTTGGAAGCATCCAGCAGGAAAGAGGACAAATCTAAAATACAAAAGTCCGTAATGGCGCGCATAGCACGGCGGAAATTAAATTCTTCGTAACCGGCGCGCACTTCGGCAATCAATTTGTCCAAACGGCCCAGCATATAGCGGTCCATTTCGGCCAGTTTATCGGCCGCAACGGCGTGCTTTTCCGGTTCAAAGTCCGACAGGTTGCCCAATGCGTAACGGATGGTGTTGCGCAATTTGCGGTAAGTATCAATTGGCCCGCCCAAAATTTCGTCGGAAATCCGCACGTCGCCCTGATAGTCCGAAAACGCCACCCACAGGCGCAGGATATCTGCACCGTATTTATTGATGACGTCCTGCGGGTCCACGCTGTTACCCAGCGATTTGTGCATCGGGCGGCCTTGCTGGTCCAGCACCATACCGTGCGTCAAAATGGTCTTAAACGGGGCGGTGCCTTCCAGCGTGTAAGAAGGAATGTAAGAGCTTTGAAACCAGCCTCTGTGCTGGTCGGAGCCTTCGGAATATACGTCGGCCGGAAAGTCCAGTCCGCGGTCTTTAAGCACCGCCGCCCAGGACACGCCGCTGTCCAGCCACACGTCCAAAATATCGGTTTCTTTTCTAAACTCGTTGCAGCCGCAGGAGCAGTGATAGCCTTGCGGCATCAGTTTTTCCACCGGATCGGTAAACCAAAAGTCGGAGCCTTCTTTCATAGCGCGCGCTTTGATAAACTCAAACAGATTATAGTCAATTTGAGGTTTGCCGCATTTTTTGCAGTACAAAATAGTCACGGGCGTGCCCCAAAAGCGCTGGCGGGAAAGACACCAGTCCGGGCGCAGGCCGATCATAGAGCGCATCCGTTCGCGGCCGGCGGCGGGATAAAACTGCACATTGTCCAAATTTTTCATCAGTTTTTCGCGCAGACCGTCTTTGTCCACGCTCATAAACCACTGTTCCGTCGCGCGGAAAATAATCGGGTTATGGCAGCGCCAGCAATGCGGATAACTGTGCGTAATTTCCTGCTCTTTGATCAAGGCGCCCAATTCGTCCAATTTTTTGACCATCAGCGGGTTGGCCTTAAATACGTGCATACCTTCAAACACGCCCGCATCTTTGGTATAGCAGCCTTTTTCGTCCACGGGGCAGAATGTCTCCAGCCCCCATTGTTTGCCGGCGCGAAAGTCGTCCTCACCGTGGCCCGGGGCGATGTGCACAATACCCACACCGGCGTCCATCGTCACAAAGTCCGTCCATATGACGGGGTTTTGTTTTTGCGTAAGCGGGTGATAATATTTCAGCCCCACCAAATTGGCCCCGCGCACGGCGGAAACTTTTTTGGCTTTGAGGCCGGTGTTTTTCAAAAATTCGTCTGCCAGTTTGTCGGCCACCACGTAGTATTCCTGCGTGTTTTCATCCTGCAAGACGGCGTAGTCTTCGTCTTTATTTACGGCCGCGGCCATATTGGAGGGAATGGTCCACGGGGTGGTCGTCCACACGCCCAACGAAACGGGTTTGGAAAAGTCCAGCTTGCCAAAAACTTCTTCCGTCGGGTTTACCAGTTTGAAACGCAGGTAAATGGAAGAAGAAGCAATGTCTTTATATTCCGTTTCAGCGTCGGCCAGGGCCGTTTCGCAGTGGGAACACCACGTAATGGTTTTTTGGCCTTTATAGACGTAGCCTTTTTCAATCAAATCTAAAAATACGCCGATGGTAATGCCTTCGTAACGTTCCGACATCGTCAGGTACGGGTTATCCCATTCGCCCTGCACACCCAGGCGTTTAAAGCCTTGGCGCTGCAAGTCAATAAATTTGGCGGCAAAGGCGCGGGCTTTTTTGCGGAAGGCAGGCACGTCGGTAACGTGCTTTTTGTCTATTTTCAGTTCCTTCATCAACGCCTGTTCAATGGGCAGGCCATGGCAGTCCCACCCCGGCACATAAGGCGTGTAAAAGCCCATCAGGGCGCGGCTTTTTAAAATAATATCCTTAATGGTTTTGTCCAACGCGTGACCGATGTGAATTTTGCCGTTGGCATACGGCGGCCCGTCGTGCAAAACAAAATGTTTGCCTTGTTCGTTCTTCTTTAAAATGGCTTGGTAGAGGTTAATTTCTTTCCAAAAGTCCAAGATTTTAGGTTCTTTTTGCGCAAGACCGGCACGCATCGGGAAATCCGTTTTAGGCAATAAAACGGTTGCGGAATATTTATTTTTAGCCATAGTTTACTCTCTTATATTAAGGATATAGTTTATTATACGAAATATGGGGCCGCCCTTACAGCCGCTTGCCCGCAGCGGCGGAAAGGCGGGGCTTCTCAAAGCAGGTTTAATATGCTATGCTGAAAGTCCACCCCTCGGTGGAGGAGGAAGCACCTATGAGAATGATTGACGTCATTATTAAAAAACGCAACGGTAAAAAACTAAATGCCGAAGAATTTGATTTTGTCGCCAAAGCCGCAGCCAAGGGAACCGTACCGGACTACCAACTGTCGGCTTTTTTAATGGCTTGTTTTTTAAATCCTCTTTCCGATCAGGAAACCGCCCTGCTGACCAAAGCGATGGCCCATTCGGGCGCACGGTTGGATTTTTCCGACATTAAAATGCCCAAAGTGGACAAACATTCCACCGGCGGCGTGGGAGACGGGGTTTCTTTGCCGCTGGCCCCGCTGGTGGCTTGCGCCGGGGTGGCCGTGCCGATGATGTCGGGCCGCGGGCTGGGGCACACCGGCGGCACGTTGGACAAATTGGAGTCTATTAAAAACTTTGAAATTCGCATTCCGGCCAAACTCATTCACCGGCAAATTCAAAAGCTGGGCGTTTGTATGTTCGGCCAAACCAAAGATTTGGCACCGGCCGACCGCAAACTTTATTCGCTGCGCGACGCCACCGGCACCGTGGAAAGCCGCCCGCTGATTGTGGCCAGCATTCTTTCCAAAAAATACGCCGAAGGGGTGGACAGCCTGCTGATGGATGTTAAATACGGTTCGGGCGCGTTTATGCAAAAACTGCAAGACAGCAAAAAACTGGCCAAAATGCTGGTCAGTACCGCCAAGCTGTTGGGCCTTAACTGCCGCGCTTTAATCACGTATATGGACCAACCGCTGGGCCGCGCCATAGGCAACGCCAACGAAATGTATCAAAGCATTCAAATTTTAAAAGGGCACAAAGAACTGGCGCCGGACTTTTATGAGGCCGTCATTGAAACAGGCGCCCATATGCTGGTTATCAGCGGACGGGAAAAAGATCTCGCCAAAGCGCGCAAACTGCTGGAAGGATATATTGCCGACGGCACCGCCCTGCAAAAATTCCGCGAAATGGTCAAATGGCAAGGCGGCAACCCCAAAGTGGTGGACGAGCCGGAAAAACACCTTAAAAACGCCAAACTTTCCTACGATTTTAAAGCAGACAAAAAAGGATATGTCGGCTTTATTGACGCCAAACTGACCGGTCAGGCCGGGGTGTTTTTGGGGGCCGGACGCGACCGTATGGAAGACAATATTGACTTTGGCGCCGGCATTTGGCTGCACAAAAAAGCGGGCGATGCCGTCAAGAAAGGCGACGTGATTGCCACGCTCTACGCTTCCGACGCCAAGCGTTTGGAAGCCGGAACGGAACTGTTCAAAAAAGCGGTGCGTCTGACGGCGGCAAAACCCAAGCCGTATAAACTGGTGCACAGCATTATTAAATAGGGGCTTATGAAGAAAACTATTCTTTTGGGACTGTTCGGACTTTTATTGTTTGGAGGATGCAGTATGCAGCAAGAACAAGGGGACCTATATAAAACTTCCGTAGGGGACGTGTACATCCAGCCATTGGGGCACGGCTCCGTACAAATACGCTGGGAAGGCAAAACCATTCAGGTAGATCCATATTCTGCCGTAGCGGAATATGAAACATTGCCCAAAGCGGACCTGGTGCTTATCACCCACGATCATTACGATCACTTGGACAAAAAAGCCTGGTCTGCCACCCAAAAAGAAGGCACCGCGTTTATCGCTTCGCCTTCTTCGGCCAAAGAGTTACCGCAAGGGACGACCGCGCTGGCTAACGGGGAAAGCACCCAGTGGCAAGGCATTGCCATTGACGCCGTGCCCGCCTATAACCTGGTGCATAAACAGCCCAACGGCAAATTTTGGCATCCCAAAGGCTGGGGCAACGGCTATGTGCTGCACTTTGGAGACTTTCGCCTCTATCTGGCAGGCGATACCGAAAACATACCGGAAATGGCAAACATTGCCGGCGTGGACGTGGCGTTTATGCCCAAGAACCTGCCTTACACGATGACCGACGAAATGTTTGTGGACGCGGCCAAACGGCTTAAACCCAAAGTGCTTTATCCGTACCACTACGAAACGGTGGACAAAATAAAGCTGCAATCGGCCATCGGCCCCGATACCGTAGTCAAATAGTTTTAAAGGCCCTCTGCAAAGGGGGCCTTTTTTATCGTCTAAAAAAATTCCGCAGATGATAAAAAAATTTAGTAAAGTGTACTATCTTTTATTTCAGGAGGAAATATGACACAAGACCCAGTCATCACCGAAAAACAACCCGCGGCCTTGTGGCTGGTGTTCCTGACGGAAATGTGGGAACGCTTCAGCTACTACGCTATGCGCAGTATCCTCATTTTGTATATGGTTTACCTGCTGCAAATGGACAAAAGCGGCGCAGCCAATGTCTACGGCACGTTTACCAGTCTGGTCTATTTGTCCACGCTGCTGGGCGGCTTTTTGGCCGACCGTTATTTGGGGCAGCGTTGGTCCATTATTTTAGGTTCTTTACTCATTATCGGGGGTATGTTTGTAATGAGCATCCCCACTATGGGAATGCTGTATTTGGCTATGGGCCTGCTTATTTTGGGCAACGGTTTTTTTAAACCCAACGTAACCGCCATCGTGGGCCAGCTGTACGGGCAGAATGATCCGCGGCGGGACGGCGGTTTTACCATCTTTTATATGAGCGTAAACATAGGCGCTTTTTTCGGCCCGTTGGCCGTAGGTTATTTTGCCGCACGGGGAAACTACAAAGCGGCCTTCTGGATTGCCGGTGCCGGAATGATTGTGGGCTTGCTTACCTTTTTGTTCGGCCAAACGAAATACCTTAGCGGCAAAGGCCTTCCGCCTGCCGACAAACCCGTGTTCTATAAAGACGCGGTTTTGTGGGCCGTGCTGATTGGCGCCTGTATTATCGGTATCTATATGAAAGGCTGGCATACCGCCGCCTGGGTGTGTGCGGCCGCGTTGGTGCTGGCTTACATAGGCTACGCCAAAACTCATAAAAAAGAAGAAAGCAAACACCCCCCGCTGACCACCGAAGAAAAACACAAAATGGCCGTTATTGCCATTATGGCATTTTTTACCATTTTCTTCTGGGCGGCTTTTGAGCAAGCCGGCGCGGCGCTGAACTTATTTGCTTATGAATACACCAACCGCGTCATTACGTTGGGCTCGTGGAGCTGGGAAATACCGGCCAACTGGTTTCAGTCTTTAAACCCGCTCTACATCGTCATTTTTGCGCCGCTGTTTTCCAAACTGTGGATCAACCTGGCCAAAAAAGGCAAAGAGCCTTCCACCCCGGCCAAGTTTGTGGTGTCTTTATGGCTTTTGGCGGCGGGCTTTGCCGTGATGCTTTTGGGCGCGTTTGCGCTTATCGGCAATGCCAAAATCAGCCTGTTCTATTTGGCGTTTACCTATTTGTTCCACACGTTTGGCGAGCTGTGCATTTCCCCCGTGGGCAAGTCTATGGTAACCAAACTGGCGCCGGCGCGGTTTGTGTCGCTGCTGATGGGCGTATGGTTTTTGTCCAATGCGGCGGCCAACAAACTGGCAGGCGTTTATTCGGGCTATTTCCAAAAAATCAGCAATGTGCAGTTTTTCCTGTGGCTGGTAGTGGTGCCGCTGGTGGTGTCTGGCATACTGATTTTTAGTATGAAAGGCATTAAAAAATGGATGCACGGCGTGCATTAAAAATCTAAAAACAAAACCCCGCGTTTTAAAACGCGGGGTTTTTATTTTTAAAACTAATCGGCAGGGGCAAAGCCTTTGCCGCCCACAAACCCTTCCGGCGTGGCCGGAGGCAAAGGCAAAGAAGTATCTTCAGAAGCCGGCTCCGGCTGGGCAAACGGGTTTGGCAAAGCGGTGTTTTGCGTGGTGTGCAAAGGCTTGTCCGGCAAGTCAGGCAGACCTATGTTTTGCGTGGTTTCGGTCGGTTTGGCGGGCAAATCGGGCAGGCCTATGTTCTGGGTGGTTTCCGTCGGTTTGGCAGGCATATCGGGCCAGCCTATGTTTTGCGTGGTATGCGTTGGTTTCGGCTCGGCGGAAATGCCGGAGTCATTTGTTTCGGCCGGTTGCAGGGCTTGCTCAGACGCAGGCGCCTGCGTTTCTTGCCCGTCAGCGGGCGCTTGCCCTTCAGAAGGCGCCGCCTTTTCGGCAAAAGCCTCAGCCGTCTTGGCTGCATCGTCTGCGCGCGCAGCGGAAACATCTTCTTTGGCGGGGGTGCTATTTTTAGCTGCGGACACCTCTTTTGCCTCGTCACTCTTATCTTTCTTTTTAAACAAACCGAAAATGCCGCCCAGCCCTTTTTTAACGGTGCGGCTGGCAAAATTATTGGCCACCCCCTGCGTGACAAACGAGGTAATGGAAGACGTCATATTCATACTGCCCGTGGGGTTATCCATCGTGCCGCCCACGGTAAGCGTAAGCGGCATAATGCCGTCGTCGTAATGGCGGCCGGGAGCGGCATTTACTTTCATATTCAGCTGTTGATTTTGAAAATTCATATCTCCCGTCAAATTAAACGACATTAAATCGGACACAAAGGAACCTTTTTGCAAATTGGCTGTTCCGTCGGTAAACGTCATATCCGTCGTAAACAGTTCAAAGGCCAGCCGTCCGTCCACTTTCTGTTCGGTATACGGCACCATAATTTCAATGTCATTGCCGTTTTCATCTTTGACGACCTGCACCACCATATCGGCCGGTTTTTCGTCCTTATTTTTGTCGGAAAGCACGTCTATCATTCCCTGGCCCAAACCATTTAAAACGGCAAACACGTTTAAGCTGTTAATCACTTTGCTGACGGCACTTAAAGAAGTGAACAGCACGCGGCTGAGCAAGTTGGCTTGGGTGAGATGGTCCAAATCTTTAATCTCGCCGGACCCCGTCTGCAGGCTCAACTGTCCGTGCGCCTGCGCCAGCGAAGACGTTACATTTTGCATATCCGCCTTAAAATGAATGTCCGTTCCCCACAGATAAGACGTATCCAGCGAGTCTATGTCTATTTGTGCTTTTAAATTGACTGGCAACGCATTTGCCGGCGCACCGTCCTGCGCGGCAGGTGCCGCAGACGGGGATGACGCCGCTTTGGCATCTTCAGGCTTTGCGGCCGCCTGCCCCATAGGAGACAAAGCCAACCGTTTAGCGTAAAATGTCAAATCGGCATTCACGGCGTCCTTGCCGCGCACGGCCGAAAACGCCCCGCGGAAAACGTCCCCGTTCCACTTGCCGGAAAAATGGTTTAACGCTATTTTTTTCAAATCGGTTATGGTGGCGCGGGTATCAAACTCGGTCAATTTTCCGCCTTGCGGCCAAATGCCGGCCACCGCCTGAAAATCTATTTGTGCGGAAGAATTTTCCGGCGAGCCGGCAGCCTTGCCCAGCACCGTGCCGCGCAGCTGATAGGGCTTTAAAACGGCCAAGCCTTCCCCGATGGTACGCAAATTAAGCTCAAACTCGCTTTGGCCGGAAACGGAAGGTTTATCCCCCCACGTAACCGTGCCGGAAGAAGCCACGAAAGACGACCACAGACTGGCCGTAAACGAAGATACTTCCGCCCGTTTGTTTGCCAGATCGGCTTTGGCGCAAGCATACACAGATCCATACGGAAAGTACACTTCCGGTCCGTACGGCGCCTGTTCCGCACGTACGGTGGCGGAAGAAATTTCAACACGCAAAGCATTTAAATCAATAGTTTGCTGCGCGGCGCTGCCCGCGGCGGCCAATTCCAGCGCCATAGCCGGCACGTCCGCCTGCCAAGAATTGTCCGGCGCGGCCGCTTGTATGTTACGCCCCTGCACTGTAAAAGAAGACACGGCTACCTGCTTTTTCCCCCAGTCTGCCGTTCCGGAAAGATAAAAAGACGCTTGCGGCAAAGTAAGCGCCGGCAGCGAAATGGTGTCCGAAGAAGCCACCGCCACATCCTCCGCCTGTATATCCAGGGCGGAAACAACCGCCTGTTTTTTAAGCACATCCGCCGTGGCAGACAACGCAATTTTTACGTTCTGTATACTCCAGACAGGCAAGGCCGGATAAAGAAAGCGGAGCATTGTATGGCTGAGGTCTTCCCCCTGCACTTGCAGCTGCAAAGAAGGAGCTTGCAAATTTTTTACCTCGCCGCTCAGCACCATTACCCCGCCGGAACGTTTAAAGACCAAGCGTTTTATCCTAAGCGACGCCGCGGCCCAATCACCGTTATGCAAATCGGGCCACAGCGTAAAACCCAATTGGGCACTTTGGCTTTCCTGCCCGTCGGGAGTGTAAGTTAAAGCGGCATTTAAACTGAGCGGGAAAGCTTTATCAAACGTAAAATGCTGCACCGATAAAAATAAATCATTCGCCTGCAGCGTTTGATGAAGCATTTCGTCCGTAAACACAATATGACTGTTGGTTAAATGTAAATTGCGTATGCTTAAATCTAAAGGCAGGCCGCTTGCTTCCGCCGGGGCAGCGGAGGCGGGTGCTTTACCGGCCCCGAAAAAGCCGTCAAAATTAAATGTTCCGTCGGCATAGCGGATGATATGCAAATCAAGCCCGTCCAGTAAAACCGTTTTTATTTTCAGCCGTCCGCGCAGCAAAGCCCACGGGCTCCAGCGCAGTTGTACGCGCCGCGCCTGAAACAATTCCCCCTGGGCGGCGTTTTCGGCCGAAGATGCCACCTTAACGTCTTGCAGCACAAAGCCCGAAATGCGCGCCGAAATACGCTGTGCCTGCACGGGACGGCCGGCCGCGCGGGAAATTTCTTTTTGCAAAAAATCTTGCACCGGCTGCCAGGGCAGCAATATCAGCAAGATAAACTGAACGGTAAACCACAGCCACCCGATAAACACTAAAACGACATATAAAACATTAAGCGCTTTGTTCATTTTTATTCGCCCTGCGGCTATAGATGCAGCCGCAATAATTTTGATTATAAATCTGCATTTCCCGCATTAAGGCGGTTTTTAACTGCTGTGTGCCGCCTTTGCGCCAATTGGTTAAATCGTACGGAATATGCTCCTGCTGCGCAGCGGCCAGTGCCGCGGCATTGACCTGCTGCAAATCTTTATGGCGGGAAATGCCCAACACGGAAGAAAACGCCGTAAACCCGTTTTCTTTGGCATATCGGGCCGCCCTGCGCAAACGCAAATAAAAACAAGCCGAGCAACGCTTTCCGCGTTCCAGCTCCTTTTCCAACCCTTTTACGGCTTCGTGCCATACCTGCGGCTCATAGGGCAGCTCAGCAAAGGGCACCCCAAAGCGCGCACAGACACGCTTATTTTCCGCCAAACGTTTTTGATATTCTGCTTCGCTGTCAATATTGGGGTTATAAAATAATACCGTAAATTGACGCCCTTGTTCAGCTAAATTTTGTATTACTCCGCACGAACAAGGCGCACAGCAGGATAAAAGAAGCAGTTTTTCCATATATAAATTATATCAGTTACAAAACGGGCCGAAAATGTCCAAACAAAAAAAGCCCCGCCGTTAAGGCGGGGCTTTCAATTACGCTCTAAACTATTTTTCGTCCGATTCTTCTTCCGTCTTAAAAGAATCTTCCAAGAGCTGGCCCAACGTCGGGCGCGGAGCTTGTTTTAAATACTGTGCCACCACTTTGCGGTTTTGCACCTGGTCGTATTTCTTGACGGAGAGGTTCACCGTAAATGTTTCCGGATCCACACCCACTACCAAAGCGGTAATCACATCCCCTTCTTTGGCGTTAAAGTCACGGCCCATTTCAAAGGGGCTGATGTGGCCTTTGGTGTTGTTTTTGCCAATCGTGCATTCCACGCCGTTTTCGGCATCCACTTTGGTCACCGTCGCTTTGACCGAGCTCTTATACGGATAGCGGCGTTTTAACGCATCGGCCGGGTTGAGGAAAAGCTGCTTGAGGCCGAATTCCAATTTCGGGGTTTCTTTATCCAATTTAAGCAATTTGGCTTTCAAGCGCTGGCCGCGGCGATAGTTGGCCAAAGCGGCTTCGGGTTCCTTCCAAGCGATGTTTTCCAAATTTACCACGCCTTCAATGCCGTGGAAGCGCAGGAACAAGCGGTCCTTGTCTACTTTTGCCACCACTACGCGCAGAACGTCGCCTTCTTTAATTTGGCCCAGCACTTCGGTGCGGCGGACGGCTTCGTCTTCTTCCAGCACTTGTTTGCGCGAAACGATCAGTTTCTGTTTTTCTTTAGAAAATTCCACAATGACCGCTTTAATTTTGGCACCCACGGGCAGATAGTGTTTATAGGCGGTATGCAGTTCGGACAAAGACAGCGGCATAAACCCGCTCACGCCGAAAACGTCCACAATGTAACCGCCCTTGACGGTCTGCAAAATGACGCCTTTGACGCGTTCTTTGTTTTCATAGGCTTGTTTGCAAATATCCCAGCCCTGCATCTCCAAGGCTTTTTTATGAGATAAAATGGAATGTCTTTCGTCATTTCCGCGTTTGACGAGCACGGCAGACACTTTGTCCCCGACGGCCGGCAGGTTCTTGCCCGCAAATTCGGAAACGGCAATGGCGCCTTCTTTTTTGGCACCGGTGTCCACCAAAATATAATCCCCTGTAATTTGTACGACGGTTACTTCTACAATTTCGCGTTTATTTAGATGTTCCGATAAAGACTCTTGTTGTGCAATCAACTCGTCCATCGTCATTTCGGGCTCATTGGTTGTATCTTCAGTCTGTTTAATTTCTTCGTTAGTCGTTGTCATAAGTCCTTATTTACGCCTTGCTCTTGCGGGCTTGGCGCGTTCCCTCCGTTTAGATAGTAATTGAATTTATTTTTTCCATTATTTCATTAGCAAATTGTTTATACTGCGCTTTGGGTTCCAAAGCAGGGTCTTTTTGCAACGTAAACGGCGTGCCGAATTTCACGCGGATACGCCGCACCCACGGCCAACCAAAAGTGCCTTGCACCTTTACCGGCAAGACGGGGCTGTCCGTCTTATACACCAGCAGGCCGATACCGCTTTTGGGTTTTTGCGGCTTGCCGGTTTTGGAGCGCGTTCCTTCCGGAAACATAATGACGCTTTCCCCGCGCTTCAGCGCGGCGATGGCTTCTTCCAGCGCGCCAAAATCGCCGATGGCTCTTTTTCTGTCCACCGAAATATAGCCGCAATGACGGAAAAACCAGCCCAGCACCGGTATAGCAAAAAGTTCTTTTTTAGCCATAAAGCGCGAATCGCGCACCAGCCCGGCAAAAGCACCGATAGCCGGAGGATCGGCATTGGACAAATGGTTGCCTGCAATAATTAAGGCGCCGGTTTTGGGAATGTTTTCCAACCCTTCAGCCTTAAAATCATAAAACGTTTTAAAGAACACCCTTGCAATAAATTTTACCAAATTAAGCAGCATACTTGTTTATTTCCTTCACGACGGCGTCTATAACCTGCTGTATGTTCATACGGGACGTATCTATCTGCACGGCGTCCGCCGCCGGTTTAAGCGGGGAAGCGGCGCGGGTGCTGTCGCGCAAGTCGCGTTCTTTGATAGAGGCCAAAATTTTGTCAAAATCGGCCTTAACGCCTAACTCCTGCAGCTGTTTTACGCGGCGCTCGGCACGCACTTCCGGCGCGGCCGTCAGAAAAATTTTAACTTCCGCATCCGGAAACACCACCGTGCCAATGTCGCGCCCTTCCAAAATAATGCCGCCGTCTTGGCCGGCTTGGCGCATTTTTTCGGTCAGTACCGCGCGGGAACGCGCGTGGGTGGACACTTTGCTTGCAGTTTGGGCCACTTCGTCCAAGGTCAGTTTGTCGCCCAAATATTGTCCGTCCACAAACATTTTAAGCGTAGCGTCCGGCTGGCGCTGAAAAGAAAAACGAATGCTTTTGGCCACGGCCAGTACGGCTTCTTCGTCAGACGGGTCCACTTTGCCGGCAAACACTTTATACGCCAAAGCACGGTACAGCCCGCCGGTGCTCAAAAAACCGTATCCCAGTTGTTGGGCGGCCGCACGACCGACGGAAGATTTCCCCGTTCCGGCCGTGCCGTCTATGGCCACTACAGGTCCGTTGGGGCGTTTCATGCGTTTTCCACCCCGCCCGTTACGCCGCGGATGGCCATCATCAAAGCGTCAGGGCTGGAAGCAGCACCCATCACCTGTTCCATATCCACTTTATTGCTCTTGTACAAATTGGCCAAAGACTGGTCAAAGGAAATCATACCGTAATATTCCCCGGTTTGAATGGCTTTGACCAAATCGCTGGAGCGGTTTTCCAAAATCAATTTGCGTATTTGCGGCGTGCTGACCATAATTTCCAGCGCGGGCGTCATACCCGGTTTGATGGTAGGCAGCAAACGCTGGCAGATAATGCCGCGAATTAATTCCGACAGTTGCATACGCACTTGGGCGTGCTGTTCTATCGGGAAGGCCTCCGTCAAGCGCGCCAACGTCTGCGGCACGTTAACCGTGTGCATCGTAGAAAGCACCAACTGGCCGGTTTCCGCAGCGGAAATGGCGGCTTTCATCACTTCCGCATCGCGCAATTCGCCAATCATAATAATGTCCGGATCTTGGCGCATAGCGGCGCGCAAGGCGCCGGTATAAGAAGGCGTATCCACCCCCAGTTCCAGCTGGCTGATAATGCACTGGTTTTCGGTATGGACAAATTCAATAGGGTCTTCAATGGTCAGAATATGGCCGTTGCGGGTGCGGTTAATATAGTCCATCATTGCCGCCAGCGTAGAGGTTTTGCCCGAGCCGGTCATACCCGTTACAATAATCAGCCCGCGGCGGTTGTCGGCAATTTTTTTAATGACTTCTTCCGGCAGGGAAAGTTCTTTAAAAGAGGGAATTTTAAGCGGAATGTGGCGAATGGACATTGCAATTTTGCCCGACTGCCGGAACACGTTGAAACGAAAACGCCCGTAAGATTTGGCGTCCAACGAAAAGTCCACCGTGCTGTATTGCTCAAAAATTTTTCTTTCGCGTTCGCCCATACACGCATACGCCATTTTTTTGGCTTCATCGTTGCTGACGAAAGAATCGTCAATGGGTTTAATTTTTCCGTTGAGACGAACATATGCATTGGAATTGCCGCGAATGTGCAAACCGCTGGCTTTGTTGTCCACTACCGTTCTGAGCAAACTTTGCAGTCCTACCGCCATACTCCCTCCTTAACGGGTTTTTGCCGCTTTTTTACGGCGCAAAAACGCAGGAATAAGCATATTGTCTTGTTCCTCGGTTTGCGCTTTGGGTTCATTAAATGTGGCAAACACGTTTTTCTTTAAATCATAGGCTTCCGGCTGTTTGTTTTCAATGGGCCGGCGCGCATTGAACATATTGGCTTTTTCGGCGCTGAAACCGGTGGCTATCACCGTCACTTTTACCGCGCCGTTTAAACTGCTGTCATACGAATGGCCAAACATTACGATAGAATCGTTGCTGGCATATTGACGGATAAGGTTCATTACTTCGCCCTGTTCCATCAGCGTCAGGTTTTCATCGGCCAGGAAATGGACGATAAACCCTTTGGCACCGCGAATGTCGGCATTTTCCAACAGAGGAGAAGAAATAGCCTTCCTCACCGCCGTCAAATGCCGCCCGGGGCCGCTGGCCTCCCCAATGCCGATAAGCGACTTATGGGAATGGCACATCACTTTGCGTATATCGTTAAAATCAATGTTTACTTCGCCGGGTTTAGTGATGACTTCGGCAATGCCTTTTACCGCCTGCAGCAGCACTTCATCCACCATTTTGAAAGCGTCTTTGGAAGATGTTTCCGGATCTATATTGGCAAAAAGTTTTTCGTTAGGCACGATGATCATAGAATCAACGTATTTTTGCATTTCCTTGATTCCTTCGTCGGCCTGTTTTTCGCGCACGTAGCCTTCAAAATTAAACGGACGGGTAACTACGCCGATGACCAAAAGGTCGTCGCCGTATAAATCTTTGGCCAGTTTGGCCAAAAACGGCGCAACGCCCGTGCCCGTACCGCCGCCCATACCGGCCGTAATAAACAACAAATCGGTCTGGCCGATAATCAGTTTGAGTTTTTCTTTAGATTCTTCCGCCGCGCGGCGTCCTTTTTCAGGGTCGCCGCCGACGCCCAAACCTTTGGTAATTTTCTCCCCCACCTGCACCAGATAGGGGGCTTTATTGCGGCGCAAATCCTGCGCGTCGGTATTGACGGCAATAAAGTCAATGTCTTTCAGGCCGGAACTGACCATATGGTTTATGGCGTTCCCGCCGCCGCCGCCCACACCGATTACTTTAATTTTGGCCTTTTTGGTTTCAAACAAATCGGCCGGCATAAATAAATCGCTCATACGTCTCTCCCGACGGAATCAACCGCCGAATAAATCCATTCCTTTCAGCATACGGCCCAGTTTGCCCAACAACGAGCCGCCTTTATCGTAACTGTCCCGGCTGTAGTCGTCATAGCCGGAATTGTCGGAGGCATAGACGGCCAGCGCCATAGCGGTGCTGTAAACCGGATCAAAAAATTGGTCGTCGCTGGTAATCAAATCACGCTGGACCACGCCGCGGCGCACTTCTTTAAGGCCCAAAATGTTTACGGCCTGATCGGTCATCCCCGGCATTTGGCTGCCGCCGCCGGTTAATACGCCCACCACGGGGAAGTTCTTGTAGCCCGACGTAGCCACGCAATGCTGAATTTGTTCAAACAATTCCTCCACGCGCGGCTGAATGATATCCAAAATATAGCTTTTTTTGATATTGTGGGTACTGCGGCCGTCCAAAGAAGGAACGGGCACTTCGCCTTCTTCATCCAAAAACGTCGGGAAGGCCACGCCGTATTTTTCTTTAATTTCTTTGGCGTTATGACGGGAAGTGTGCAGCACGCGGGACAAATCGCTGGTAATCAAATCGCAGCCGTAAGGAATATCGCGCGAAAACTTGAGCATACCGTCTATATAAATACCGACGGACATCGTTTCCCCGCCCAAATCAATAATCATCGCGCCAATGTCTTTTTCTTCCTGACTCAGCACACATTCGCCCAGCGGCACCAGCCCGTAAAACGTGCCGTCAATTTTATAACCCGGGCGCTGAATGGCCTTGGCCAAGTTGTTCAAATGCGTGGAAGAACCCGTGGTAATGTGCACGTCCACTTCCAGCAAAGAGCCTTCCATCCCTTCGGGGTTATTAATGCCGCGCAATTTGTCAATGGAAAACCCCTGCGTGATCACGTTGACGATTTCATTATCGTTTTTGATGGGCATTGCTTTGGCGTTTTCCACGGCCAGTTCCATATCCGCCTGCGTAATTTCTTTATCCAGACGGGAAATGTTATACGTGCCGTGATTGCAAAAAGACTCCAAATGTGCCCCGCGCACGCCCACAAAAAGGCTGCCGATGTCTTTATTAAGTTCCCGCTCAATGCCGCCCAGCAGCTGTGTTACCGCGGCGGAAGTTTCGCGAATGTCTGACACGACGCCCCCGCGCACCCCTTTGCAAGGCACGCTGCGGCCGGCCAGAATTTGTAAAGTATTAGTTTCAAAGTCGTGAGCTGCGGCAACGGCCGTCAGTTTTCCGCTGCCGACGTCCAGCCCCGCAATGATGTTTGTTTTTGCCATAAATCACCTGCTGTTAAAAACTCTTACGTATATTATAAAAATTAATGGCCTGTCTGTCTTAAAAAAACTTTTCCGTCGTCAAAATAGGCAAAATCCAGCTCGTGCGGCACCGACAGGCTGCGCTGCGTGCACAAGGCTTCTATTTGGGCGGCGCGGCGAGCTTTGGCTTTTAAGTTTTTGGCAGGGCCGAAATTGATAATGCTGTCGTCCGGCAAATACATACGCACGGTGTCTTTGTCGGCATTAAAACGCAGAAAGGCAAAATCCAGCTGATCTTTTAGTTTAAGCGTGCTTTGCACCAGTTCTACAAACTCGCTGCCCAATTGGGCCGGGACATTGCCTTCCAGCTCCACAAAAGGCACTTGGGCAAGCGGGTCCGGGTTGGGGTCTGTATAGACGGTGCTGTCCTCGTCAATAAAGCGCACGGAGCCGTCGGGCAGCACAAACTTGGCCACCGCTTCGCGCCGTTTGGCCGTAATTTTAAGCTTGCCGGACCAAAGCCCTCTTTTTACGGATATTTGCCGAATCTGGGGATATTTGCGGCCCAGTTCCTGTTCCAGCGCGGCGGCGTCTGCCAGAGAAAAAGTTTTGTCCAGTTTGGCATTGCCGGCATTTTGCAATTGTTTGGCCAGCTCTCCGTCCACGCCGGAAATACTGACGGCTTTTGGCGTCCATTTACCGATGCGCGAAGCCGAAAAAGCCCGATACGCTTTGGAAGCGCCCACATAACCGGCAAAACACAAAGCCACAAAAAACAAAAACAAAAGAAAAGGTTTAAGAGAGGAGAAGGAAAAGCGCTTCCGGACTTTTTTCTTGCGGCCTAAAGAAGAAGCCGAAGGACGATAGTAATCATACTTTTTCATACCGGAGCCCTAAAAAAGAAATGGGCGGAAAGGGAGTTGAACCCTTAAGGACTTTCGTCCACACGGTCCTGAGCCGTGCGCGTCTGCCATTCCGCCACCCGCCCATCACAGAGTATATTTTAGAATATTGCGTTTCTTTTTGCAAGAAAAAGCCATATTCTCCGTTGGATAAAAGAAAATTTACTTTTCTTTTTCCTCCGTACGCGGCCGAAAAAACGGTTTATTTATGCTGCCGCTGGCCGCCGATATCGTGCATAATGCAGTCGTCGCCGTCTTTTTCTTTTAAATGCACGTGGATAATGTCGTCGGCCGCCGTTTTTACGTCCATCCCTATATAGTCGGCGCATATGGGCAGACAATGATGGCCGCGGTCCACCAGCGTGAGGAACTCCACTTTGCGGGCACGGCCAAACTCAGCCAGCGCACGCAGTGCACACAAAACCGTCCGGCCGGAATAAAGCACATCGTCTGCCAAAATGACCACTTTGCCGTCTATATCCGTGCCCAAAGAGGTGCTTTTTAAAAGCGGGTCCTGCGCCACTAAGGTTAAATCGTCGCGATAAAAAGAAATATCCAGCTCCCCCAAAGCCACGGCGGCGCCGGTCAGTTTTTCCATACGTTGCTGCAAGCGTTTGGCAATATAGGCCCCGCGCGTTTTAATGCCTACCAGACAATAGGTTTTATTGTCCGGATATTTTTGCACAATTTGCCGGGCCAGCCTGTCCAGCAAATCGGCCACGTCCTGCTGTGAGGCAATGCATTTTTCCATAGAGGTCTCCTTGCATTTAGAAACGAATGGAATTTTTAAACCCTTTTTCCATTTCGCGGTTTAAATCTTTCTTCTTTAAACTTTCGCGCTTGTCGTAAAGATGTTTGCCTTTGGCCAAGGCCACTTTTACTTTGGCCCAGCCGCGCTTAAAATAAATTTCCAGCGGCACCAGCGTTTGACCCTTTATTTCGGCCGCGGCCTGCAGTTTGCGTATTTCCCGTTTATTTAAAAGCAAACGGCGCGGGCGTGTAGGGTCCGGCTCGGAAAGCGAGTTAAATTTATACGGCTTAACGTACATATTCAAAATTTCGGCTTGGCCGTTTTCCGCCTTTACAAAAGCCCCCTCCAGACTGACTTCCTTCTGGCGCACCGATTTTACCTCCGGTCCCAACAGGGCAAGGCCCGCTTCAAACGTTTCCAAAATAAAATAATCGTGATACGCCTTGCGGTTGCTGCACACGACCAAAATGCCTTCTTTTTTCGTCATAGCTATATCATAGCAAATTTATCCGCCGCCGCCCCTTTACGCCGCCCAAACAGCCCTGCCGGCAGGCCGCAGCCAACGGACGCCGGCCCTTTTTGCTTCCGATACGTCCTCCTTCTATACGGGCAGGGAACATCTATGCGTATTTTGTTTTATTGGGCAGCTGGCCAAGGAACGTAAAAAATATTTTGCGTCTGCTTCCCTTTTTACGTGTTCTGTCAACCCATTACAGCATCTTGTATGGAAAATAAAAACCCGCCTTACGGCGGGTTCTATTTTTCCAAATAACCGAAACGCTCCAAAAATTTAGGGTCATCCCGCCAGTTGGGGCTGACCACCACTTGCAGTTCCAAGCGGTAAGGACGGCCCAAAAATTCGGCAATACGTTTTTGGGCATTTTGACGCAGTTTGGCAATGGCGCTGCCGCCTTTGCCGATAAGAATGGGCTTTTGGCTTTCTCTTTCCACGTGAATGATGGCGCGGATGTAGTTTTTATTGCCCAGATCTTCGGTAAATTTTTCTATTTCCACCTGCGTGCTGTAGGGAATTTCTTTTTGATAAAGCTTAAAAATTTGTTCGCGTATAAACTCCGCCGCGTAAAAACGTTCCCACCGGTCCGTCCATTGCCCGGGCGGGAAATAAGCCGGGCTTTGCGGCATAGCTGCCGCTACGGCCTCTTTCAGTTCTTCTACGCCTTCTGCACGCGGGGCGCATACTTTAAACACCTTGCTGATACGGGGCAGTTGTTGACGTACGTCCGCTTCCAGCCGCTCCAGCGCAGAAGCGTCTTTGACTAAATCTGTTTTGCTAAGCACCAGATAGACCGGACAAAACGCCTGCGCAATTTTTTCAAACAAGTCCCGATGGGCGGCCAAGTCCGGCTGGGCGGCGTCTATCAGCAAAAGAATCAAATCGGCGTCTTCTCCCACGGCACGGTCCACGCAGGCGGCCATTGTTTGCTGCAATTTATAACGCGGATGCAAAAAACCGGGCGTATCCACAAACACCACTTGAAAATGGGGCCCTTCAATAATAGCCAAAATATTTTGGCGCGTAGTTTGCGGCTTATCGGTTACCGGGGAAAGCAGTCCCCCCGCCAACGCATTGAGCAAGGTGGACTTGCCCGCATTGGGCAAACCGGCCAGTACGGCAAAACCGCTGTGGAAATTTTTCTCTTGCGCAGTCATAGGTATATTGTACCTGATTTTGCTTGTGGAATATACTTTTTCAAAAAAAATCCCGTCCTGTTAATCAGGACGGGACCCGTAAAATAATGTTTATCTGTACAGATGGGCCAGCGCTTGGGCTTGGGCGGCTTCTGCCGCTCTCTGGGCCAGAATTTGATTGGCCGAGTCGCCCTCTTTATTCTTAATGCTAGGGTCAGCGCCTTTTTTGAGCAAATAGTCGCTCATCGCAAAATGTTTATATTTCACCGCATAGTAGTAAGGCGTATTGCCCTTTTCGTCTAAGGCGTTTACATTGGCGCCGGCTTCCACCAACCGTTTGACCATAGACAATTTGCCGTCGCTTTGCAGCACCGTCCAGTGCAGCGGCGTATAGCCTTGATACGAAGCTTTATTTACGTCTGCTCCGTTTTCAAGCAGGAACTCTACGGCTTCTTTTTTGTTAAAACGGGCCGCGTCAATCAGCGGGGTGCGCCCGTCGGAAAGCAACCCTTCGTTCACGTCGGCACCGGCAGCCACCAACGCGCGGGCCGCAGACACATCATTTTTTCTGACCGCGCGGTGAAGCGGAAAGTCCCGCTGCCATTTGGCCGATTCTTTAAGCAAAAGCTCTTTGATTGGGGCCGAGGACGTCAAGGCCGCAGGCGTATTGCCGTTAATGTCTTTGGCCGTCGGGTTAGCGCCCAGTTTTAACAGGAACGTGACCCCCGGCAAATTATTGCGTTCCGCCACCACGTGCAAAGCGGTGCGTTTGTCCCCTTGGGTAATGTTTACGCCAAACCAATCGGCATAATATTCCACCAAAGGCCAGTTGTTTTCAAAAGCCGCTTCTGCCAAAGCGCGCATACTGGGCTGGGCAGCCAGTTCGCTGCGTCCGCGGAAAAATTTGGCCAAATCTACGTCGCTGTCAAAGTAGACGGCGTCTCTGAACGCTTTGTGCTCCATACAAATGTCTTTCTGTGCCAGGGCAGACAAATAGTCTCCGGCGGCACCTTGACAGGACAAGTTGGCAAAAGAAATACCCTGCCGAACCAGAAATTTTACCGTATCGGCGTCCCCTGTGCGCAAAGCCAGCATAAACACGGTATTGCCGTCTTTATCCTGTCCGTTCACGTTCGCCCCGTCCTGCACCAAACGGCGGACGTGCCTTTGCAAATTGGGGGTTTTTCTGGCTGCGGGAGATTTAAGCAAACGCAGCAGTTCGTTGGTAGCAGCCTGATGCATACCAAGGGTTACCTGCTGTTTAATCTGGCGGTCCAAATTTTTTATTGCATTTTTGGAAACCGGTTCATTCTGCTGGGCGCAAACACATACGGGCAGCGCCAACGCCAACAGACAAATAAGACTCTTTTTCATATGTTCTCCTTTCATCGGAAAAGTAAAAACCCTGCTTTCTATAATAATAGTATAAAGAAAAAAAATAGGAGGACAAGGGTACTTAGGCCCAAAAAGGCAGGGCAAAAAGACCTATATCAATAGGGGACCGCCACGCCGGCACGCACCAAATCTTCCAGCGCCTGCGTAACAAAAAGGCGGTAATTTTCTTCCGCCACAACGGCACGCTGGGCGGCGACATAGGCTTCCCGCCCTTTCAGTTTAGCCGTAGAGCGGAACACCTTTTCCGCCCCGGTAACCGATACGGGATAGTTCAAAATAACGGTTTCCTGCCCTTTAAAAGGGCCTTCTTTGAGGCGAAGAGTTGTTTTGGTATTTAAATGCAAATGGAATTTATTGGCTACTTCGTGTTTTCCCACACGCAGCCAAATTTGTTCGTCGGGAGCATAAAGCATCAGGGTTTCCCCGTGGTCTAACACAAACCGGCAAGGGCTCTGCGCCGAACAATTGAGCAGTTCTCTGTACAAGCGGGATATGTCCCGCGTGCGGGCTTTGGGCAGCACCATAATAGAGGCAACGCCTTTGGTGTCTAAACGGAACGGAAAGCTGGGCCCGTTAATGCGCTGCACCATTTAGGAAAGATGATTTTTCATCAGCAGATTCCCGGGCTGAATATGTTCTTCCAACACCAGCGTCATCAGTTTAGGCTTAAACGTTTGCGCCGTTACCGCCTGTTCGTTACCCAAATAACGCAGGCGGATATTGGGCCTGCTGGAAAAAGTGCCCGCCGCACGGGAATAGCTTTTTATAATTTCCTGTTTATTGGCAAGCAGATTTTCAATACGGGTAAATACGGCTTCTTTTAAAGCACCTGCATCACCCAGCGTTTCGGCACGGTCCAACAAAGTGCGCACACTGCGCAGGCGGGTAAGTTCCAAGCCGTAGGTATCACGCAGGTAATGCAGTAACGTTTCGCTGTTTTGGCTGAGCAGCTGTGCTTCCTGGCGCAGGGCAGGCGCGGCGGCGGAAGACGCAGTCTCTGCGGCAGAAGAAGTACGCACCACCGCTTTCTTTTTGTGTTTTTTGGCCAGCTTTTTACTGCCTTTTTTAACGTACGAAGATGTTAAATCGTCCCCCAGTCCAAGTGATTTTTCTACCTGCTGGTACAACCTTTTGCCGCCCAGTTGTTCCAGTTCCTCTTTGACAGACTCCGTCATCGGGCTGCCCTTTTTCAGCACGATCCGATTGCCAAAACCCGAAGAAGAAATGGGCTTTGCGCGCAGGATGTCATCTGCCACATTGCCGGTGGTTTTTACCGGCGAAGCGGCAGCCAGTGCCCGTTCCACTTTCTGGGCCGTTTGGCCGGAACGATACAAAGCCGCCGGCTGCGGCGTTTGCAAGGCCGCCTTGCGCATTTGCCCCGCGCCTTTCAGCACCCGATTAATACGCAGGGCCCGCGCTCCGAAAGACACCACCTCAAAACCGGTGTACCACAGCAAACTTTCCCCCAAAAAACCCATAAACTGCCGCACCTGTTTGGCATTGACCAGACGGGGGTCTTCCCCTTGGGGAACCGTTACCAGGCAGCGCTTGTCTCCGGTTGGCGTAATGTATTGCAAGGAACGTCCGTGGCCATATGCAAAAGCCAGTTCCGTCTTGAGGCGTTTATCCAAGGCGGGGTCTTTTGTTAAGCCTTGGCAATAGTAGTTTTTTACGTTATCTTCAATGACCTTGGTCAGAAAAGGAGACAAAGAAAGATAAGACAAAGCAATGCTGGCCCGCACGGCGGACGTTTTGGTGTAGCCTTTCAGCGCATACTCCAACAAATCGTTTTTGGCTTGCTCTGCGGTTGAAGACAGAACCTCCATTGCGGCTTCTTCCAACGGGTAGCGTTTGGTGTCATAGACGTTGCGGGCATAATTGCCCCACGCTTTTTGCTCGCTTTGGGCAATAATTCCCCGAACTGCAGCGGCAAGCGTTTCGTACCCCCGCCATACGTATAAGGCCGAAAGGAACGGCCGCAACATAAACGTTTTGGTTTGTATGCCGCCCAAGTCCTGCGGCAAAACCGTTTCAATCGTTTGGGCCGCTTCGGCCGCGGACAGAGAAAGCCGGCCTTGTTCTTCGGCCGAAAAACCGAAGGGACTCTCCGGCTGTATGGCGGAACCCGCAAGCGTCAGCAAAGCGGCCGCCAAGGCCGGGCGCGTGCACGCATCACGCCGGCATTGCGGGGCGGCGGCTATCACTTCTTTGGCCGCCGTCAATAAAGCAAGCATATCCGTTGCTTTCATTACGCCGGCCTGCAAATTTTGGGCTAACGGGTCAAACCAATCGTCTTTTTGGGGACAGCGCGCCAAACGTTTAATGAAAAACGCATTTTGTATGTCTGCCAATTCTTTATACAATGCGGCGTCTTTACGGTAGAGTGCCCCTTGCACGTGCAGATTTAGCGAACTGGCTTTTGCATCGTCGCAGGGATACACCAGCAGCAACATCTTTTCTTCTTCTGTGGGATAAGGCAAAGAAGGCTTACGGCTTTGGGCCAACAGGGCTGGCGGGCAAAGCAGGCAGACGGCTAACAAACAAGCAAGCAGTTTTTTCATAATTCCTCGCAAAAAGCCTTCTCTTTTTTTAGTATAACTTTCCGTCTGTATATTTGTCTTGGGCCAAAGGGCCTACTGCAGCCGATAAAATAGGCCTATGCAAACCTAATAAATTTATATACTGTGAATATGAAAAAATGGACTTTATGCTTTAGTTGCATCCTGTTTGGCTTTGCCGTGCTGCCGGCGCAAAACAATACCGCCGCAACGCAGCCAGCCACTTTGCAGCAGGCCGGTTTGGTGGACGTAATGACGCTGCCCGGGGTTAAATTTTTTTTAGACATCCGCTACGCCACCCCCAACAATTTTACCGGCAAAGTTATTTATAAAAGCCCGCGCTGTTTTTTGCATAAGGACGCGGCACAGGCTTTGGTGCGCGCCGCCAAGGCAGCCGCCCAATTAGAAGAACCGTTTACGTTTTGCCTGTGGGATTGCTACCGGCCGCTTTCGGCCCAGCGCAAGCTGTGGCAAACCGTGCCCAACCCCAGCTATGTGGCGCCGCCGGCAAAAGGCTCCCGCCACAACCGCGGTATGGCGGTAGATTTAACCCCGTGCGATTTTAAAGGCAACCCTTTGCCGATGCCAACGGAATTTGACAGCTTTACCCCGCAGGCGCATATGGACAATTACGACCTGCCTGCAGTTCCCTTGAAAAACAGAGAAATACTGAAAAAAATTATGACCCAGGCCGGCTTTACCTACACGCGCACCGAATGGTGGCACTTTGACAAAACCGGCTGGAAAGACCACCCCGTATTGGATATAGAAATTCCCGAAAACTGACCTTAAAAAACCGCCCGTTAACGGGCGGTTTTTAATTTAAAGCGTATAGCAGGCGGTTATCTCGCCGAAATAAAACGTATGCAAATCTCCCCCCGCCTGCGGGCCGTACCATAATTTTTCCGCTTCGGGCGGCATACAGCCTTCCGTCATTTCCGTTTTGCACAATACGCGGCATTCGTACTGATAGCCTTTGCATTTCAGCACGGGCACGTTGACTGTTTTGGCGGGCAGCAATTCAAAACCGCAAGCCTTTATTTTATCGGTGTCCCGACCGGACTTAGTGCCGCAAAAAGCCATTTCTTTGCTCATATCCGTCGTTGGAATGGTAACGGTAAACCGGGGGTTCTTTTCCAGCAATTCGTGCGTAAAACGGCTGTGGCGCACCATTACGCCAAACACGGGCTTTTTCCAAGCCCAGCCCAAGTACCCCCAACCGATGGACATTGTGTTTACTTTTCCTTCGGCGGCCGTAGTCAAAAACACCCCCTTGGAAAGCAATTGCAGCGTTTCGCGCGCTTTTTCATTAAATTCCATTTCTGTCATAAATACCCTCCTGCGCTTATTATAAAATATTTTTTAATCGGACTAAACCATTCACCCGTCAAAAAACCCCGCGTCGTAAAACGCGGGGTTTATAAGTGGCAAGTTTAAAATTATTTCTTGGCCATACCGGCGGCTTCTTTCTTCCACGTCGTGGCGATAAAGCCCATAGCAATGAAACAAGAAATAATGCAGGAAATGTATACGCCTTTCCAGCCGAAAGAGTGGCTGATGTAAGCAGCCCCCGTGCTGGAAAGCATAGCGCCGAAATAGCCGAACATTCCCGTAAAGCCGCACGCGGCAGAAACAGATTCCTGCACCGTCACGCGGGAAGCCTGCACACCGCCGGCCAAGTTCTGCGGGCCGTCCACAAAGAAGCCGATAAAAGAGGCCAACAGGGACGTCCAGAAGAACTGGTCCGTGCCGGCCACCAGATAAAAGCCCCAGCAGCTGGCGGCCAAAATCAGCAAGTAGATGATGTTCATCTGCGTGCAGCGGCCCTGGAACCAGCGGTCAGCCAAATAACCGGCAACGATGCCGCCCGGCATACCCAAGAAGGGCATCCATTTCATAGCGGACACGGCAGCTTCCTGGCTAAAACCGCGTTCCTGCGTAAGGAACATCGTACCCCAGTCCAGCGTGGCAAAACGTACATAATACACAAAAATGTAAGAAATGGCCAACGCCCACAGGAACGGGTTTTTGAAAACGTGTTTTTTAAGAATTTCCCAGTGGGAAAGAGTGCTCTTTTCCTGCACGGGCATCACGTCGTTTCTGTATACTTCAATCGGCGGCAAACCGACGGTGGTCGGCTTATCGGTCAGGAAGAAAAGCAGGAAAATGCTGTAGCAGATACCCATAATGGCCGGAATGACGAAGGCCATTCTCCAGGCATCAAATTTAAGCAGGTAGGCAATTAATACGCCCACAAAGAACGCGCCAAACGTGTGAGAAGAAGACCAGAGCGTCCATTTGGTGGCTCTTTCGGAAGGAGAAAACCAATAGACTAACCCTTTGGCTACCGGCGGGAACCCCATAGACTGGGCCACACCGTTCAAGCCCCACAAAACAGCGGCCAACGCCACCAGCGGCAGCGTAATGCCCATATTGCCCAAATAATGTTGGAAATTAGGCAGGAACGGGAAAGCCAAGTTGATTAAAGAAGAAGTAAACAACCCCAAAGCCATCACGCCGCGGATATTGCAGCGGTCGGCCAAAACACCGCTTAAAAATTTACCTATACCATAGGTCAGATAAATCGTGGTACCGATATAACCCAATTCAATTACGGACAAACCCAGGTTTTCGCTCAAGGCAGGTTTTACATAATCCAAATTTTTGCGGGTAAAGTAAAACAAGGCATAACCAAAATACATGCCGAAAAACATCTTAATACGCCAATTACGGTACAGACGCTTAATCTGCTGTTCGTCGGACAAAGGTGCAATGTCCGGCAGCGGCTTAAGCCAATTTGCTAGCTTTGCGAACATATTTTCTCCTTAAATAAATTAAATAAACTCTCCTGTTTTACCCCGCTGCCAAGTTGCCTTGCAGAAAAGCAAAATAAGAGAATTTATTTACCAACGCTCTAAACGGCATCAAACCGTTTACCCTTTTATTATAACAAAATTCCGGCCAAAAAAATACCGCCCGGTAAAACGGGCGGTTTTCGTCGGTAAAAAAACAAACCTAACGATGCAGATTTACAAAAGCGGAAGCCACAATGCCCGCTTTGGCGCCGCTGCCGGCGGCCACAACGGCTTGGCGAAATTCGCTTTCCGTGCAGTCACCCGCGGCAAAAACGCCGTCAATGTTGGTATGCTGGCGCGCGTCCACCTTAACAAGGCCGTTGTCTTCCAACGCCACGCCGCTGCCTTTCAGCCACGCCGTTTGCGGCACGGCGCCCACCGCCACAAAAATACCCGCGCAGGGAACTTCTATCTTTTCCTGCGTTTTAACGTTGCGCAAAACAACGCCTGTTACGGCCGTGTCGCCCAGCACTTGTTCGGGCACGCAGTTTAACTGCATAGAAATATTGGGCGTATTTTTTACTTTTTCCACCGTTACCGCGTCTGCGCGGAAGCCTTCTCGGCGGTGTACCAGCGTTACCTTGGGGCAAATTTGCGACAGAAAAAGCGCGTCTTCAAAAGCCGTGTTTCCCCCGCCGACAACGACCACCTCTTTGCCTTTAAAGAAAAACCCGTCACACGTGGCACAGGCAGACACCCCGTGCCCTTTGAGGCGTTCTTCCCCTTCCACGCCCAGCCAGCGCGCACTGGCGCCAGCGGCAATAATAACGGCCGTCGCCTGATACTGCGTTCCGCCGGCGGCTGTCAGCATAAAGGGGGTGTTGGTTCCTTCCAATTTCACAATTTCGTCGGATACAATTTCCACGCCCAGCCGTTTGCATTGTTTGTGCATATTATCCATCAGTTCAAAGCCGGGCACCGGATTGATAAAACCGGCATAGTTTTCAATATCGTTTGTTTGCAGCAATTGGCCGCCGGGCATCGCGCCGCCGGCAATAATGGTTTTAATGCCGGAACGGGCGGCGTATACGGCCGCACTGCAGCCGGCCGGGCCGGCGCCGATAATAAGTAAATCTGTTTTTATCATTTTTCAAACTCCTTAAGCATTTGGGTAAACAGCTCCACCGGAAAGCCCACCACATTGCTGCGGCTGCCGCGTATGGTCTGTATAAACCGGTCATCTTTATCCTGCACGGCGTAAGCACCGGCCTTGTCTAAATGTTTGCCGGCCATTTCTTTAAGCTGGCTAAGCGGCAGGGTGCGGGCTTTGCAGCGGGTACGCTCCACGGCGCGGGCTACTTTTTTGTCTTTCAGACAAATCAGCGTCACGCCCGTAAACACCGTCTGCCAGGCACCGTTAAGCAGTTTTAAAATGCGCAGGGCGTCTTTTTCGTTTTTGGGTTTGCCGATTACTTGGCCTTTACAGAACACCAGCGTATCAGCCCCGATGACCACCGCGTCGGGATATTTATAAGCAATTTCCAACGCTTTTTTAAACGACAAATCGGCCACTTTTAAATGAGGACGCTTATATTTGGTCTGCTCGGGAGAAACGGCAGGGCAAACAGTAAAATTTTTCCCCATTTCTTTAAGTAGTTCTATACGCCGCGGAGAATGGGAAGCCAGCACCAGTTTCATATTATTTGCGCACGAATTTGGAAATAATCAAATAGCCCAGCACCAAACCGATAGCCCCGCAAATGCTGATATGCAAAGACAGCGGATGAATGCCGATGGGATAAACGCGGTTAAAAGCCCCGGCCATTTGCGCCGGCAAGAAAGCGGCCAGCCATTCCAGCCCCAAGGCAATTAAACCGCCTACGGCCAACGTCAATATGGTAAATACAATTCCTCTCATAATTACTCCTTTTTATTAATAGTAATAAAAATAACGTCTTTTGCGCAAAGCGCCCCTTTAATGCAGGGTAACGGTGTCTTTTTTAATGGGAATGGGCGCGGTGAATTTTCCGTCCTGTTCGTCCGTCAAATCTTTACGCAAACCATAAAAACCGATTCCCGCCGCCAACGCCACGACCCCGATAATCAGCCACGGACCGGGCAAGAAAACGGGCGCCACATATTGGCCCAGCCAGCCCGCGGCAAAAAATCCCAGCGAAGACCCCATATTGTAAAACACCATAATCAGTCCTAAATACCGTCCGCGCGTTTGGGAAGAAGCAATATTGGAAGCCAGCGTCTGCTCCCCGGGGGAAACAATCAACTCCCCCAATGCTGCCAGCAACACGCCAAAAGCAATCGGCGTGAAACTGCCAAAAAACCCCACGGAGCCGTATCCCAGCGCGTACAGCAGACATCCGATCAGCATAGCAGACGAAAGGCGCATACGCTGCATCAGGCGGCTGGCGTGATACTGCAAAAAGACCACGGCCAAGCCGTTGATGGTAAAAAACCAACCGATATAATATTCCGGCATATGCAAATAGGTGTTGCAATGTACCGAAAGCCCTACCACCAGCTGCGAGTTCACCGCCGTAATCAGCAGCACATACAAACACAGCTTGGCCAACCGTTTATCCTTTAAAGAGGTCACCAACGCCACAAACTGGGGGCGCCTTTTATTGGCTTTGGATGCGGGGTTGTCATCTTTTAAAATACGGTTTACGTACCACACCGTCAACGCGTAAGCCAACGCCGTCAGATAAAAGGCATAACTGTAAGAAAAACGCACCAAAAAACCGCCGGCGGCAGGCCCCAGCGCCCAGCCCAAATTGACGCCCACCCGAATAATGCCAAACGCTTCCACCCGCTGTTTAGGGGTGGTATTGTCCGTCACCCAAGCATTGGAAGCCGGCCGGAAAGCCGCCCCCAAGAATGTAGTCAAAAAATACCACAACAGCAACCAGCCCGTCTGTGTTTGATATTCTATGCACAGGCCCAAGGCCAGCATCGCCACCACTTCCAGTGCCAGCCCCCAAAGCATAATGTTTTTGCGACCGAACGCATCGGACAGTTCCCCCGCTAATGCGCTGGCAAAACTGCGGCTAAAAGCCGAAAGGGCAATAACCAGCCCCGCCATAGCGGCGGAAAGGCCTTTTTGGCTGATTAAATAAACCGTAAAAAAAGGCAAAGAAAGACCGTAGCCAAACAACAAAAGCCCGTTGGCTACGGACAAAGAAATCATCGCGCGGCGCACTTGGTTCATATATATATTTTAGTAAATATGCCGTCTTTAAGCCTACGGCGGAACACTTGCCCCGTGCAAAACGCCGCAACGTTTTTCGTTTTTATCCTTCCGTTTTAGTTGTTCCTTCGGCCCCACCGCCATTTTGCCGCACGCCACGTTGCGCGCCGGAGAAAAATATTTTGATTGCGCTATTTCTTCTCCCACAAAAAAGAACCCCGCGCTTAAGCACGCGGGGTTCTTTTAAACTCAATTTACCGTTAAGGCAACGGCTTATATTCTTCCTTTGGGTCTATCCAAGTATGATACAGTTGGTCTTCGTTGGTATCATCGTCAGCTATACCACCACCGCCGCCGCCATACGAAACTTCACCTGTGCCCTGATCCGTCCCACCGGAGGTTTCATTGCCGCAGCACCTAACAAGTCTATGTGTTGCACCGCTGCTAGTAGTAGCAGACAGTTGCCGCGCATAATATCTTACAATACAAGTATATGGATATTTCAGAGCGCCTGCTTCCAGCCTGTTTAAACAGCCTGCACAAGAAGGATAAGAATTGGCCACATATCGCAAACAGAATGTCTGTATCCCATATCTCTGAGCAACCTCAAAATCAGTCCCGAGGGCAGAAGGTGCATTATACACACAACCATAACGGCAATTGGCGGGAAATAACTGTCCCTCTCGCAAAACAGACTGTGAAGCATCCGCATACACATCAACACAAGAAGCATATGGTGTTCCTGTATACTTTGAGATTCTGTCTCCATTACAAGTATCTTCTGTAGTAGAAGTTACTTCTGTAACACTCCCTTCAGAAACAGAAGTACCCCCCGATGTTTGTCCTCCGCCAGAGACATCAATACAACTCGTCGTTTGATTACGTGGGGCATCAGTGCACGAAAAAGGATTAACCGAATCTCCGTTACAAGTATCTCTCATAGTAGCAAGTCCCGGCCTCCAAGGGCCATATAACGTAGTACAATCGTCTTCTTCCTCAACTCCGCACGAACCGAAGGCCAGCACTTTATACGCGTTGCCGTCATCGGCTACACGGCTGACCCACTGCAAATTGGTGCAGGAAGAAGCCGGCACAGGAATCTTATTGTTACCTAACGTCAGCCCGCTGGCACTGTCGCCGTCATAATCAATGGCACTGGCGCCGGAAACCACCGTCGTCCCCAGTTTAAGCACATTGGCCTTCAAGCGCACAGCCGCGTTCAAATCAGCGATTTCCGAAGAAGCACTGCTGCTTTTGTTAACAAAAGACGCCGTTCCTTTGCTTTCCAAATTCGGAGTAACAAAACGGGTAGAAGGCATAGAAATCTTGCCCATCACATCCACGCTGTCCGCCTGATAATTGCCGGAGTTATCTATATCCACCGTACCGGCAGACTGCACCGTCACGCTTTGGGCATTGATGCCACCCTTGGTGGTCAGCGTGTCAGACACCTTTAAACTTTCATAGCGGCCCAAACGTGCGGGGTTAAACGTAACGGACTCTATTGTTTCCGCCACGGACCAGGACGCCAAAAAACACAGCCCCGGAAGGATATACCATAATTTTTTCATATAAAAGCCCCTTTACAGCTTATAATTACACACAAAAAATGTATCAAATAACTGCCGCCAGGTCAAGCTCATTCTGCTAACCGTTGGCGCATACATTTTTATATACTATTAGTATAAATATGATTTCATTATATTTCCAGTCTGTTTTTTCGTTTTCCGCCTATCACCGCCTGCGTACGCTGGGCCGGTGGAAAACCGCTTTATTTGCTCTCTATCTGCTGTTATTGGGGACATTGGTCTTTAACGTATGGTTTGCCGTAGAGCTGCACAACAAACTGCCCGTCTTAATTAAAAATTTTCCGTCCGTAACGTTTGTGCAGGGCACGCTTACCGCACCGGAAAAACCCGTTACGGTAGCCGTTCCGGGCACCGATTTTACAGCCGTTTTTGACGCGCAGGCCCAAACCCCTCCTTCACAAGACACCTTTTTGCAAAAACGCATAATGGCCTTTGTAACCGGCAATAAAATTTATATGCTCTCCGGCACCGGCGTGCAAAGCCAAATTATCCCCAAACAATTTAATGTGCAGCTAACCCCGCAAAAACTGCAAGAGTATCAACCGGTTATCCGCAGTGTGCTGCAAACGGCGGCCTTCTTCGGCTCCTTTTTTGCATTGGGCTTATATTTATTATTTTCTTTTTGTCTGGCAGGGTCGCTGCTGTATCTGTGGGCCGGTTTTAAACGCGTGTTTCTGCCGTTGCCCGTCATTGTACGTTGGGCGGTGCTGTTGCAAGGGCCGTCTTTAACGTTATGGCTGGTTAACTTGCTGTGGGGCGTGCCGCTGTTTTTGTTTGGTTTGTTTATTTTGTTTATGATTTACATTCAGCAAATTTTTAACTTTTTTTCTCAGGAGTCAAAATAACTATGCTGCTAAAAATTATCCGCAAATTCAGCGCCGCACATCGCCTGCCCCATTACGACGGCCCCTGCTATAACCTGCACGGGCATACCTGGAAGGTGGTCTTTTTACTGGAAGGCCCCGTACAGGCCGACGGTATGGTGGCTGATTTTAAAAAACTCAAAAAACTTTTGGACGATCAATTGCCCGACCATCGCTATCTAAACGATTTGCTGGAAAACCCGACCGCCGAAAATTTGGCCCCGTACTTGTTTGCCAAAGTGACCGAGGCGTTAAAGCCGTCGGGGCTGACGCTAAAGACGATTGAAGTGTGGGAGAACGAAAATGCCGCAGCCGTGTTTGAAGGTAAATGAAATTTTTTATTCTCTGCAAGGCGAAGGCCCCCATACCGGTATGCCGGCGGTATTTTTGCGTTTGGCCGGCTGCCGTATGAACTGCCCTTTCTGTGACACAAAATACGCCGCGCAAACCGGCAAAGAAATGACGAACGAAGAAATTGCCGCCGAGCTGGAAAAATACCCTTGCCGCAACGTCATTATCACCGGCGGCGAACCGACCGAGCAAAACTTTGCCCCGTTGGCCCGTTTGCTCAAAAATCGCGGCTGGTGCATTCATATGGAAAGCAACGGCGCACAGGACGCCGACGTATCCGACATTGATTTTTTGGTTATTTCCCCCAAAAAATACGTCAGCGCACAAATGCTTAAAAAAGCCCACGCCATAAAAATAGTCGTCGGGCAAGACACCGATTTGAACGATTTGCAAAAATACTTTCAATACGCAAACGAAAAAACCGTCGTTTGCCTGCAACCCCAAAGCAATAAACAGGAGAACATTGATTTATGCGTAAAAATAATCAAACAAAATCCGTTTCTAAGGCTAAGCCTGCAAACGCACAAAATGGCAAACATACGGTAAGCAAAGAAAAGGTATTGCAAAACCTGCGTGAAATTTTAAGTTATATCGGCGACGACCCCACCCGCGAAGGCCTGCTGGAAACCCCCGCCCGCATCGTGCGCAGCTGGGACAAGCTTTTCGGCGGATACAAAATGCGCCCGCAGGACGTGCTCAAAACGTTTACCGAAGGCTCCTGCGAAGAAATGGTGGTGCTTAAAGATATTGAGTTTTACTCCACCTGCGAACACCACCTGCAGCCGTTTTTCGGCTCTATCAGCATTGGGTATTTGCCCAAAGGCCGCGTGCTGGGCATCTCCAAACTGGCGCGTTTGGTGGAAGTGTTTGCCCGCCGCCTGCAAATACAGGAAAAGCTGGTCGCCCAAATTGCCGACAGCTTAATGGAAACCCTGCAGCCTTACGGCGTAATGGTGGTGTGCAAGGCCAAACATATGTGCATCAGCTCGCGCGGCATTGAAAAGCATAATGCCGTTATGGTCACCAGCGCCATACGCGGCGCATTTAAAAAGATGGAAGTGCGCAACGAATTTTTGGAAATGATTAAATAAACGCCTATGACCAAACAAATTATGGGCATAGTCAATGCGACGCCCGACTCTTTTTACGACGGTGATCCGCAGAATAATCTAGACAAGCTGCTCGCCAAATGCGCCCAGCATATAGAGGACGGGGCCGATATTTTGGATATCGGCGGCGAGTCCACCCGCCCCGGCGCCACCCCCGTCAGCGCCGAAGAAGAACTGGCCCGCACGCTGGAGCTGCTCAAGCAGGCCAGAGCCCGCTGGCCCAAGGCGCTTATTTCGCAAGATACCTTTAAAATACCCGTCGCACTGGAAGGGCTTAAAGCAGGCGTCAACATTATTAACGACGTCAGCGGTACGCCGGATCCGGAAATGTTTAAACTGGTTAAGGATTTTAACGCCCAAATCGTCATTATGCACAGCCGCGGCACGCCGCAAACAATGCAGACGATGACTCAATACGACGACATCCTGCAGGAAATACGCGATTTTCTCTCAGACAAAATCAGCCAAGCCCTGCACTGCGGACTAAGCAAAGAGCAAATTATTATTGACCCCGGCTTCGGCTTTGCCAAAACGCGGGAACAAAATTATAAACTCTTGGCCCACGCCGATTTTTTTACTAATATGGGGGTGCGGCTTTTAATCGGCCTTTCGCATAAAAAATTTTTAAGCCAACCGGGCGAAAAGCCCCCCAAACGCAAAACCCAAACCCTTTGCGCCAATTTTGCCGCTTTGGCCGCCGGGGCCGATATTTTGCGCGTACACGACGTGCGGGAAACCAAAAAAGTCGTCAATTTCTTTTTAGAACTGGAGGAAAACGTATGAGTAAAGTATATTTAACACAGGCCGGTTCTTTTACGGCCCTTCACAGCCACGACGGCACGCTGGCCGAGCCTTTGCACAAACACCTGTTCCGCTATGAAGCCACTTTTTACGGCGATATTAACGAAGAACGCTTTTTAATTGATTTCCGCCAAATTGGCCAAATGTTTAAAAATGAACTGGAAAAAATGTTGGACGGCTCCGACCTGACCACCTTTTTGCCTTTCCCGACGGCGGAATCGTTGGCCATTTGGCTCTATGACCGCATTAAGGCCAAAATGCCCAAACTCTACAGCGTCAAAGTAGCCGAAGCCGAAGACCGCTGGGTGGAATACCGAGGGGAAGAATAATGCCGCTGGCCGTGCTGGGAATCGGAAGCAACCTGGGCAACCCGAAACAAAACCTAGATAAAGCCGTTGCCGAACTGGCCGCCTTGGGACACGTAAAAGAGGTGGCGCCCTATATTTTGTCCAAACCGGAAGGCTATGACGCCCAGCCCGATTTTGTAAATACGGTTGTGTTGCTCTCCACCCCTTATAAACCGGCCGATTTGCTGCGTAAACTCAAACAGCTGGAAGAAAAACTCGGCCGCGTAAAAACCTTTAGAAACGGCCCCCGCACCATTGATTTGGACATCCTGTTTTACGACGACCAAGTGATTTTTGACGACGAGGCAATGCTTTTTGTGCCGCATCCGCGCCTGCACGAAAGGGAGTTTGTATTAAAACCGTTAAGCTATTTGCTGCCCGACTTTATTCACCCCAAGTTAGGCAAGTCCGTCACGCAGCTTTACCGCGAACTAATGCGAAATAAAGGTGAGCCTACGTGCAAAATATTGTAAAATGAAAACAAAAATATGTTAGGAGATTTGTATGCGTAAACTGCTTCTTCTTTGTGCCTGCGCCCTGCTGGCAGCCGCCTGCCGTACCGGCAATACGCACCCCGGCCGGGTGGGTCAAATGTACTTTACCACCATTTCTTTTGAAGTAAACGGCGACGAAATAGAAACCGCCTCTTATAAATTTATAGACGAAGCCGTAAAAGTATATCAAAAAGATCCTTCCGTCAAAATGGAAGTGCGCGGATACACCGATTCCAGCGGCAACGAAAAAAGTAATTTGCGCCTGTCCCAAAAAAGGGCAGAACGCGTGGCAAAAGCCTTGCAAATCCGCGGGGTGCCTGCGGCAAATATGCGCGTAAAAGGCTATGGTTCGGCCAAGCCCATCGTTTCCAACAATACGCCCGAAGGCCGCCAGAAAAACCGCCGTGTGGAAATTGAATTTCCTTATCCGGTCAACTAAAATTTGTCCTTCGTTTGTATGCAAACGAAGGACTTTTCTTTTTCAACTCCCCGCCGCAGGGGATATTTTATAAAAGGAGACTGCAAATGAAAAAACTGGTTTTGCTCTGTATGGTAGCTTTGTTTTTAACAGCCTGCCATTGCGAAAGAAGAACCACCGGCACCCCGTGCCGCAAAGGCCGTTGCCACGTGCAGGCCGTTCAGCCGAAAAGAGCCCCGCATAAAAAGCCGGCCAAAAGAAAAGCCGCGCCCAAAAGAGTTTCGGCCAAAAAAGCGGCTGCCGCCAGAAGAGCCGCCGAAGAAAGAGCCGCCCGTCAGGAAAGAGACTATGCCGCCATCGGGCAGGCTAAACGCCGCGGGAATGTGATTTCTGTATCGTATAAAGATCCCATTCTGTTCCGCCACAACAGCGACCAAATTAACCCTGTTTCCAACAGAGAATTAAACCGCACGGCCGCGCTGCTGAAAAAATATCCCGAAAACACCATTACCATTAACGGATATACCGACTCCACTGGTAATGCCGCTTACAATGTGGATCTGTCCCAGCGCCGTGCCAAAGCCGTGGCGGACGCTTTAATTGAACGCGGCGTGCCCGCCAGCCAGGTAAGCTATAACGGGTTTGGCGCCGCCAACCCGATAGCCCCTAACGACACCGCCGCCGGACGGGCCAAAAACCGCCGTGTAGAGCTGGAAATTCACGTAAAATAAACCGTATTTTGGTGCAAAAACCCGCGCGATTGCGCGGGTTTTTTATTGTTCATCGGTTTGAATTATTCAGTATGTCGGGTAGGGTGTTTTCAAGCCGGCGGCTTACAACAATACGGGCAATAAAGGGAGAATGCACCGCCGCGTGAAATTTTTGATTGCTACAAAGATCGGTTTTTCCCGCGGGCGGCGGGTTAAACGGCTTTGCCCCCCAAGCAGGCTTATCCCTCAAAAAGTTCCCCCTTCCCTTTTGCAGGTTGCCGGGCACAGTTTTTGCCGGCCACTATAAAACGTAGATGTTATAACAATAATACTGGTCTGCCTGTTTGGAAAACCCCCACGCCTTCAGCAACTTTTTCCATTCTTCGTGTTCGCCCAGTTCATTGCCAAAATAATCTCCGCCGCATATATGTTCCAGTCCGCCAACGCGCCGCTGCGCCTCGGACAGTTGGGCAGACAACGAAGCGCCAAAACCGTTGCTTGCGTATTTCCCTGACGAAAAAACCGCCCGCGCCACCAATAAAGCAGCAGATAAAATCATCCCGTCTTCTTCCTTTTCGGTAGCGGCTATTTGCACACAGTCGGCAATATATCTTCCTCCTTCCCAAACAGATCCTTGCCGAAGCACCCTTGGAAAAGTTTGCTGATAATCAAGCGAGAGCAAATTTAAACATTGGGTATAATATCCGTTTGCCGCTTTAAATTCCTGTTCGGCATCCGGTAAACGTTTGGCCCAAATCTGCAATTTGGCAGAACGGCTTTTCCATACGGCTCTTTCATACTGTGGTCAAGCGATTGCAGCCAATATGCCGATAATCAAAACAATGACCAACACCGCTACAAGCGTAAAACCGGCTCTTTTTTTGTTTAGCATAAAGAAAATGTATCAAAAAAAAAAAACAAGTCAACCAAAGCCGTTTTCAGCGTAAAATTCCGTCAACAAATACACAACACGGCAAACGTTTTTACCCATAAAAATATCCCGCGCAGTAAGCGCGGGATATTTTGCAGCAACGTAAAAATGTTTTATTTCACTACCAGCACAGAGCGTCCGTCATCTTCCTCTGCATACGGGTCCAGCGTTTGTTTGCCGTCCACAATATACAAGAATTTATAGGTGCCCGGGGCAATACCTAAGGTTACTTCCCAGTAATCTTTTTTCTTCTTTAACGCGCGGGGTTTAGACATCGTAAACCCGCTGACGATGGACACTTTGTCGGCATCGCCAAAATAGCGGAACGTGACTTGGCGGTATTTGCTTTTGCCGGACTTAACGATAATGCTTTCTTTTTGTTCTTCCGGCTGAGCGGGGGCCGCTTCTTGCGCAGGCTTTGTTTCTTGCACGGCAGGCGCCGGTGCTTCCTGCGGCTGGGCCGCCGGAGCCTGCGGCGTAACCGACACCGTTTCTTCCACCACAATTTCTTCTTGCGGCTGGGGCTCCTGCTGGGCGGGTTCTTCTACCGCCGGGGCAGCAGCGGGCGAATTTTCGGCCGGGGCCAGCAAGCGGGCAGAAAGATTTTTATACAAAAAGAAACCAAAGACGCACAGAAAAATAACGTCCACAATAATCAGGAAAAGCCAAATATCCTTATTATTGCCCTGGGCGGGCAGCTTTGCTTCAAACTCCGTCAATTCAGGAACGTCTTTGTTTTCTTCGTCGGCCATAAGACACCTTAAAAAGAGCGGGCGAAGGGAATCGAACCCTCGTCTAGAGCTTGGGAAGCTCCCATTCTACCATTGAACCACGCCCGCAAAAATTAGTTTAAACTGCGTTTATATTATAGCAATTTTACAACGCTTTGCAGCGCTTTGCTTGCCAAAACGGCTTATGCGGCCGAATTTGTTAAAAACGACCGCAAAATTTTTACTTTTCCGTTTGGGCGGCTTTTTCTTTTTGCCCGAAACGGCGCACAATAAAAGCCAAGGCTTCTTCTTTATTTTGCACTTCTCCTTCCACTTGAGCCAAGGCAACGGCTTCCAAAATTTCCCCCACTTTGGGCGAAGGGGCAATGTGCAGGGCCTGCATAATTTCCCGCCCGTCCAACAGTTTGGAGGGTTTTATTTTTTTGGGGGAATCAAAATACTTTTTAAACAATAAATTTAGCACCTGCATATGGCGCAGGGTCTTGCCCACGTTGGCGGTTTTTTTGGCTTTTTCAATGCTCATCAGTTTTTCGCCGCTTTTGGGCAAAATGCGTTTTAATTGTGCGTCGGAAATATAGCTGGTGTAATCGGCCCAGCACAAAAGCAGCATAGGCAGGGCGGCATCCCCCAAATCGCGGAAAAATTTATAGGCTCCGCGGTCAGTAATTACGTCGTTGCTGGCCAAATTGCTCGGGCGCAGGTGTTCGCCGATCATCGCGCAAATCAAGCGGCTGTCGGCCTTGCTGTAATGCAAACGTTCCAAAATTTCCCGCGCCATACGCGCGCCTTTTTGCTCGTGATAAAAGAAACGCAGCCGGTCCCCCATCACCTTAGCCGTGGCCGGTTTGGCTACGTCGTGCAGCAAAACGGCCATTTTAAACAAGGCTTTATCCTTAACGACGCCGGCAAGTTTTTTGTGATATTTGGGGAAGGCTTTTTGCAAATTTTCCAGCAGCCACTCTTCCCGCTTAAAACAGTCCAGCGTATGGCGCAAAACGCCCCCTTTGCCATAGTAACACTCGGCGCAGGTGCGCTGGGCTTCCAGCTCCGGAAACAGGGCCGTAAGCAGGCCCGTTTTGCCCATCAGCAGCATATTTTCATACGCGCGCGGCGTGCGGAACAGACGTGTTAATTCTTCCTGCACGCGCTCACCGGCCGAATGCACAATAAGCGGAGCATCTTTTTTCATTTGTTTTAAAACGGAAGGGGTAATTGTAAACTTCAGCTCCGCCGCGTGACGAAACACCCGCAGCATACGCAAGGGGTCGTCCGTAAAAGCACGCGGAGTGTTGAGGCGGAGTTGTTTGGCTTTTAAATCTTTCAAGCCGCCTTTTAAATCTACCAAAAACTTTTTCTGCAGGTTTTTAATGCGAATTTGCGCCTTTTGCCCTTTGACGGGCTGTATGTCCAACGTTACAGGCGCCGTAACCGGATAGGCCAAGGCATTAAACGTGAAGTCCCTTCGGAGCAAATCTTCTTTGAGGTTTTTGCCCTGAAAGGCGGTTAAGTCTATTTGCAGATTCTCTTTGCGCGTGACCAAGCGCCACACGCCAAACTGCGCGTCCATTTCAAACGCGGCGGCTTTAAGCGCTTTGGCCAAAGCCAAGGAAGCTTCTTTCACGCGCGCCTTGGGCAAGGCAAGGTCAATATCGCCGGAGGTTTTTTTCAGCAGCGCATCACGTACGGCCCCGCCCACATAATATGCGTCGGGAACGATTTGCCGCAATACCGCTGCCACATCGGTCATATCAGGCGTGTTGCTCCTCTTGGGCGGCTTCCTGCAGGCGCTGTTTCATTTTGTTTACGGCGTCTTCGCGCAGTTTGCGTTTAAGTACTTTGCGCAGGCTGTTTTTGGGCAGTTCGTCCACAAATTCAAAATCGCGCGGGCGTTTATAGTTGTCCAAATTTTGTTTCAAAAATTTGCGGAATTGGTCATCGGTCAGCGTGGCACCTTGCGTTTTGACCGCATAGCATTTAATAAACTCGCCGCCCTTGCCGTCCGGCACGCCGATAATGGCCGATTCTTCAATGCCGGGGCAGGAGTTAATAATCGCTTCCACCTGGGCGGAAAATACTTTCAGCCCCTTGATGATGATCATATCCTTCTTGCGGTCTTTAATAAAGATAAACCCGTCGTCATCTACCGACACGATGTCGCCCGTTTTAAACCAGCCGTCCTGCGTAAAAGCGTCGCGCGTGGCCTGCGGGTTGCCAAAGTAGCCGCGGAACACATTGGGGCCCTTAATGCACAGTTCGCCTTCGTGATTGCGGGGTACTTCGTTGCCGTCGTCATCCAGCACAATGGTGCTGACGGAGGGAATGGCCGGCCCTACCGATTTAATTTTTTGCAGTTCTTCCGTGTTTACGCTGACCACGGGGCTGGTTTCGGTAAGCCCGTAGCCTTCTAAAATTTTTACGCCGATTTTCTTTTCAAACCGGTCTTTAATTTCCTGCGTCAGCGGCGCCGCGCCGGAAACGGCAAAACGCACGTGTTTAAACGGCCAGAACTGCAGGTAGAGGCGTTTAAAGCCTTTGGCTTCTTTGGAGAGCACCGCCAAAATTTGCGGCACGGCCAAAATGAGCGTCACATTTTCGCTGCCCATAGCAGAAAGCCAGGTTTTGGCCGGCATTACATTGGCCACGATAACCACTTTTAAGTTTAAATACAGCGGAATGACCACGCAGGTCGTCCACGCAAAAGAGTGGAACATCGGCAACAGACACAGAAAGCAGTCGTCGTCGTTGATTTTAAAAATCTGTGCGCAGGAAATGACGTTGCTGGCCAAATTGCCGTGCGTCAAAATGGCGCCTTTGGGCTGGCCGGTGGTGCCGGAAGTGTACAGAATAAAGGCATCGTCTTCGGTGCGGGTATCGCAGCCGGCGGTTTCATCGTGATAGGTGGACTTTTCTATTTGTTCCCAAAATTTTTGCACGAAAGGTTTGTCTTGGGCAGATTCGGGAATGGTGTCGGTGGAAAAGATATATTTCAAATCGGGCAAAGAAGGCTGGGCTTTCAGGTAATGGCGGATAAACTCGGCCTGTGTTACAATGGCTTTGGCGCCGGAATTATTTAAAATAAACTGAATTTCTTCCTGCTTGGTAACCATAAAGTTCATCGGTATGCACACCGCCCCGATTTTATACAGCCCGTAACTGGCCACTACCACATCTATGGCGTTACGGTGCACGATGGCCACGCGGTCGCCTTTGCGGATGCCGTGCTCCCAAAACATATCGGCAGCGCGGTCCACCTGCATAAGCAAGTCCAAATAGGTTAGTTTTTTGCCGGTGGCGGCTTCCACCAAGGCTATTTTTTGCGGAAAACGATAGGCGCTGTCACTTAAAGAAGTATATAAGTCTTTTCTGCGAATCATACAAACCTCACCGGTAAAATAAAGTATCCCTTTCTTTTATTGTAGCTTAATTCAACCTTGGCGGGGGTCCAAAATGTCTCTAAATCCGTCCCCCAGCAAGTTCCAGCCCAGCACGAAAAGAAAAATCACTCCCCCCGGCACCACCACGGTGTACCAATAAGCAAACGCATCCGTACCGCTGCCCAGCACCCAGTTGCGCGCCATCGCAATCAGTTGCCCCCAATCGGCCGTGCCCGGCTGCGCCCCCAGCCCCAAAAAGGAAAGCGAGGCCGCCGTCAGCACAATATAGCCGATATCCAAACTGGCCACCACCACAGACGGATAAATAGAGTTAGGCAAAATGTGTTTTAGCAACAGCCGCGGGCCGCGGGCCCCAAGCGCACGGGAGGCTGTTACAAAATCGCGCCGCTTGACAGACAGCACATCCCCGCGCACCAAACGCGCATAGGAAGGCCAGGCCACCGCCGTTAAAGCGATCATCATATTTTTGATATCCGGCCCCAGCATAGCGGCTATCACCATAGCCAGCACCAAAGAAGGCACGGCAAACACCACGTCGGTAAAACGCATAATTATTTCGTCTATATATCCGCCGAAATACGCCGCCGCGGCCCCCAGCAAAAGGCCGATTAGAAAAGCAAAAAACGTAACCGTAATGCCTATTTTAAATGCCAGCCGCGTGCCCCACACCACCCCGTAATACAGGTCGTACTGCTGTTCGGTGGTGCCGAAAATATGCTCGGCCGAAGGCGGCTGCGGCGTAACGTTATAGCTGCTTTGCGGCAGCTGATAGGGGTTATGCGGGTTGTGCACGGGGGCCAACACGGGGGCCAACAGCGCCACCAGCGCAAAGCAGGCCACCAGCACAAACCCCGTCAGCGAGGCTTTATTTTGCAAGATACGTTTAAAAATGCGGTTATTCACTGATTTTTATCCTCGGGTCTACCGCCGTATACAACACGTCGGAAAGTAAATTGCCCAGCACAAACAACACCGCCACCATAAGCGAAAAGCCCATAATGCCGGCAATGTCCAGCTGCTGTGCCGCCGTCACGCCAAAGCGGCCAATGCCGGGATAGTCAAAAATGGTTTCCACAATTACCGTTCCCCCCAGCAAACGGATAAACTGTATGCTGGCCAGCGTAATCACGGGGATAATGGCGTTTTTGCCCGCGTGGCGGTACACTACGGCCCCTTCCGGCAAGCCTTTGGCGCGGGCCGTGCGCACATAATCTTTGCCCAGTTCTTCCAGCATAGACGAACGCATCACGCGCACCATCAGCGCAAAAGAACCGATACACAGCGTAACCGCCGGCAAAATTAAATGACGCAACACATCCCAAAATACGGCCAAATTGCCGTTAAGCAAAGCATCTATCAGCAAAAACCCCGTGTAAGAATGAAAAGCCGGCGAATGAATGACCACATCGGTAGAAATGGAATATCCCCCGGGCGGGAACCACCCCAGCTGCCCGTAAAAGAACATTAAAAGCAGCAGGCCCAACACAAAAATAGGGAGCGAAAACCCACCCACCGAAATCATACGCGCACAAACATCCTGCCATTTGTCTTTTTTAACGGCAGACACCGTGCCGAACCATACGCCGAAAAACACCACCAAAACAATAGTCACCACCGCCAGCTGAATGGTGGCGGGCAAATACTCTTTAATAGCTTGGGAAACGGGCATATTGGCGCTTTGGCTGTAGCCCAAATCGCCCTGCAGGGCGCTGCCCAGCCAGCGGCCGTATTGTTTAAACACGTTATCGCGCAGACCGTATTTTTGAATTACTTCTTCCAGCGCGCCCATTTGACGCGGGTCTTTAATGTACAAAGACGCGCGCATTTCCGGGCTTAGGCGCTGGGTCAAAAAGAACAGCAAAAACGTCACGCCCAGCGCCACCAGCGGCAAAAGAAGAATTCTTCTTAATACATAACGCAGCATATACACCCGTTTCCGTTAAAAATTATTTTTCGTATGCAAGCAGCGTGTCCAGCGCAATGGCGGCTGCCTGATAAAACTCTTTCAGTTCCAAATACTCCGCCGTGGAGTGGCACTTTTGCACCCCCACGCCCAGGTTGGGCATCAACAGCCCGTGCTGGCACATTACGTTGGCGTCACAGCCGCCGCCGGAAGCCATCGCTTTGACGTTGACGCCGTTCTTTTTGGCGGCCGCCAGCACCAGTTTGACCGTAACGGCCGTTTTAGGCACCGACAAAGCCCCGTAACGCTGGGGGGTTTCTATCTTAATCTGCGGTTTGACGGTTTTGCCGTCCACCCGCTTGGTGAACGCTTTGGCGGCTTTGGCAAAGCAATCTTTCATATGTTTGATTTGCTTTTGCAGTTTTTGGGCGTTCAAACTGCGCACTTCCCCTTTCAAAAGCAGTTTGGGCATAACCACATTGGTCACTTCGCCCCCCTGTACCACGCCGAAATTGCAAACCGTTTCTTTGTCCACACGGCCCAGTTTCATCAGGCTTAAAGCCTTGGCGGCTACTTCCAGTGCCGAGATACCTTTTTCGGGGCAAACGCCCGCGTGGGCGGCCACACCTGTAATTTCCACTTTAAAATCGCATACGGCAGGCCCCTGCACCAAAAGTTCGCTCACGCTTTCATTATCCAAAATCAAGCCGTCGCGGCCTTTAATTTTGGCGTACTCTAAATTTTTGGCCCCGCCCATTCCGTTTTCTTCGTTGAGCGTAAAGATGACCTGCACGGGCACGGTATCCAATTTCTGTTCCCGCACCGTACGGAGCACTTCCAAAATAACGGCAAGGCCGGCTTTGTCGTCTCCGCCCAAGATGGTGGTGCCGTCGCTGGTTACGCGGCCGTTTTTAATCTGCGGTTTTATCCCGCGGCCCGGTTTAACCGTGTCCATATGGGACGAGAACAAGAACGTTTTGCCTTTACGCGTACCTTTAAAAGAGGCAATAATGTTGCCCGGTGCATCGGAACCGATTTTTTTGCCGGCTTTATCTATGTAAACGGAGGCCCCCATTTTCTTTAATTCCGCCGCCAAATACCGGCAAATAGCGCCTTCGTTAAACGATTCGCTGTCAATGGTAACTAATTTTAAAAAGGTGTCCAGAAGTCTTTTTTCATTTATTTTTGCGTTCATATTTTTACCTCACTTTATACGGCATAACGGCTTTTTTCTTTTTTAAACGGCATACGCACGCAGGCGCAAAAATGCCCGTTATCCTGCAAGGGGGCAGGCTGCGGAGCGGCACAGTCCTCCTGCCGGTAATACCGGCAGCGCGCCGCATACGGGCAAGGGCCTTGGCGGCGTTTGGCGTCAGCCTTATGGGTTACCGGCTCACGCTGTTTTTGCACTTTCGGGTCCGGCACCGGCACGGCCGAAAGCAACGCCTCCGTGTAGGGGTGCTGCGGGTTGCTTAGCAATTCTTCCGTCGGGGCCGCTTCCAAAATACGGCCTTTGTACATTACGGCTATGCGGTCGCATAAAAACCGTGCTACGGCAAAATCGTGCGAGATAAACAGCATACTCAGCGCACGCTGACGGCTGATGTCTTTAAGCAAATTTAAAATCTGCGCCTGTACGGAAACATCCAACGCAGACACCGGTTCGTCGGCCACCAGCAACTGCGGCTCCAACGCCAAAGCGCGCGCAATGGCAATGCGCTGGCGCTGCCCGCCGGAAAATTCGTGCGGGTAGCGGTTTAAATGCAGCGGGTCCAACCCCACCGCACGCACCAAGGCCGTCAGGGCTTGCTCCCTTTCGGCTTTGTCTTTATGCAGGCCGTGTATGTCCCACGGCTCTGCCAAAATCTGCCGCACGGTCATACGCGGCTCTAAACTGGAGTAAGGGTCTTGAAACACAACCTGCACTTGCCGGCGCAGACGTTTAAAATCGGCCTTGCTTAACCGGTTTAATTCCGCGCCGTTCACTTTTACCGAACCGCGCTGGTACGGCTCTAACCCCAGCAAAACTTTGGCCAAGGTGGTTTTGCCGCAGCCGGACTCCCCCACCAGCCCCACGATTTCCCGCTCGCCCAAATGCAGCGTAACGTCCTGCAATACGGTTTTGGTCTCTTTTTTGCCAAACAGCCAGCCGCCGCGGTCGTAGGTTTTGAACAGATGATTTATTTCGGCCAATATTTTCATATTTATTTTACCAACCAGCAACGCACTTTATGCCCGTGTTTTTCCTGCAAAGCGGGTAAAGCTTCCCGACATTTCGGCGTAGCCTGCGGGCAGCGCGGCGCAAACGGACAGCCGCTAAGGCAACTGCCCGGCACGGGCGGATAGCCTTCAATGGCGGGCAAATGTTCTTCTTTGCGTTTAAGCGATACCAGCGAATGCAGCAACCCCTGCGTATAAGGGTGCAAAGGACGGGCAAACAATGTTTGCACGGGGGCTTGTTCCACGCAATACCCGCCGTAAAGCACCAGCACCTCATCGGCCACGTCCGCCACGATGGCCAAATTATGCGTAATAAACACCGCCGACATACCGCTCTGGCGTTGTAAATCTTTTATCAGTTTTAAAATTTGGGCCTGTATGGTTACATCCAGCGCGGTGGTAGGTTCGTCGGCTATCAGCACATCGGGGTTTAAGCAAAGAGCCATAGCAATCATAATACGCTGGCGCTGGCCGCCCGAAAACTGAAAAGGATATTCGTTTAAACGCTTGCGGGCATTTTCTATGCCCACCTTTTTAAGCAGACGGACGGCGCGGGCGGTGGCCTGCAGTTTAGAGCAGGCTTTATGGGCTAAAATGGTTTCCGTAAGCTGGCTGCCAATGGTGCGAATAGGGTTCAGGCTGGTCATCGGATCCTGAAAAATCATAGAAATGCGGCTGCCGCGCAATTTGCGCAATTCTTCGGCGGAAAGGGCAAAAATATTTTCCCCTTTATAAGACACGTTGCCCGACGTAATCTCCCCGCCCGGCGGCAGCAACTTAAGCAGAGACAGCGCGTGCACCGTTTTGCCGCAGCCGGATTCCCCCACTACGGCCAGTACTTTTCCTTTGGGCAATTGATAACTTAGTCCGTGCAGCACTTCCGTTTTTCCTTCTTCGTTGCAAAAAGAAACACGCAAGTCTTCCACGCTCAGCACTATATCTTGGCACGCGTTCATATGGTCATTATAGCAATTTGGCGTTGGCGGCTGGGAATTTCTTTGCCGTTTGGCGCTTGGCAAGCGCCCCGGCGCTTCTGCCGTAGGGGCGGCTTTTTTGCTACACTATGTATGATGAAAAAAATAGTATTGCTTATTCTGTCGGTTTTAGAGCTATGCGGCTGCGGCGGATACGAAAAGACGGACGTCCGCCTGCCAGACGGCTTTGTTATTTCCTGCGCGATTGCGGACACACCCCAGAAAACAGCCAAAGGGCTGATGTTTGTAAAACAACTGCCCAAAAACGAGGGAATGCTTTTTGTGTTTGACCAAGAACAAGAACAATACTTTTGGATGAAAAACACCTTGATTGATTTAGACATTATCTTTTTGGACGCAGAACAAAAGATAACCACCCTTTATGAACAAGTACCCCACACGTACACCTACACGCCCGACTATCAAATACCCGTCGTGCAAGGCCAAGGCCAATACGTGCTGGAAGCCGCCGCCGGCACCATCACCCGCCACGCGCTGAAACAAGGCCAACGGCTGGAGTTTACTTTACCATTATGAAAAAGACCGCTCTGCTTGTTCTATTCCTTTTGATGTGTGCCGGTTTGGCCCAAAGCCAAACGCCGGATACCGATGCCATATACCAGCAAGCCAAAAAACATCTTTTAGCGTTGGTCAATATAGATACGTCCAAATCTAACCCCGATGAAACCGCCGCCGTACGCTATTTATACAAAGAGCTGAACAAACATCATATTGACTGGGATTTTTTGTCCCCCCGCCAAGGTTCGGCCAATTTGCTGGCGCGTATTAAAGGAACCGACCCCGATGCAAAACCGCTGTTGCTTATCTCTCATATAGACACGCAGGACGCCGGCGACGGCTGGACTTATCCGCCGTTTAAACCCACGCTGGAAGACGGACGCATTTACGGTTTGGGGGTAACCGACGCCAAAAACTATACGGCTATGCATCTGGCCCTGTTTACGCACATTAAAGACGCCGCCGTCGCCCCCAAAAGAGATATCATCTTTTTGGCTACCTCCGGCGAAGAAACCGGCAGCAATACCGGCTTAAAATGGCTGGGCGACACCCAATGGGAAAAAATAAACCCCGGGTTTGCGTTAAACGAAGGCGGCGGCGTGATCAAAAACGAACCCTTGGACCAAACGTTGGTATTTGCCGAAGCCGGCACCAAAATGTATATGGACATTAAAATCACCGCCTCCGGCGAAGCGGCCCATTCTTCTATGCCTGTTGGTGAAAACGCCGTCTACCGTTTGTCTCAAGCCTTGGCACGCCTGCCGCAGTTCAACCCGCCGGCGCGGCTAACCCCCACGGCCAAAGAATTTTTGCGCCGCATTGCCCCGCTGCAAGACGAAGACGCCCAAACCACCATTTCGTTGCTTTTAAACGGCAAACCCGACCAACAGCAAATGGCTGCCGATATTATGGCAAAAGACCCGTTCTTGCGCACCCAGCTTAAAGACACCATCAACCCCGTCAATCTTTCTTCCGGGGCCGATACGGGTGCCGCCACGGCGGAAGCTTCGGCCATTATCAATGTACGCCTTTTACCGGGGACGGATCCGGACGAATTTTTTGAAGCACTGAAAAACTTTTTGGGGAACGAAGAATATTTAACGCTGGAAATTTTAGAACGCCCGCAGCTGCCCTTCCCTGCGCCGATGGACGGCAGCGATGCCCTGTTTGCATCCATTTCCCGCACGGCACAGCGTATGTGGCCGGGGGCGGTAACCGTGCCCGGACTGAGCCCCGCCTCAGGCGACAGCGAATTTTTGCGCAAGCTGGGCGTCGTTACCTACGGCTTGGGGCCGGCGATGAACTCGCAGGGCCCGACGGCGTCTTCCCCCCACGCAGCAGACGAATATATTGCCCAGACCGACTACCAGGAACAAGTGCGCTTTTTTACGGCCTTGGTTTATGATTTTGCCTTTGATAAAGATATTTTAACCCCCGCCGGAGAACCGGCACAGGCGGCGGCGGAACCTCTTGCAACACAGAAAGACCAAACCGCCCCCGTCAATTAATTTATGGAGAAAATTATGGATGCCCAACTTGAAAAAAACCTGCTGGCTTTCCAAGAAAACGAAATAACGGAAAGCGTCATCTACGGCAAATTGGCCGAATATGAAAAAGACCCGCAAAATGCGCAGGTGCTGCGCGGCATCGCCGCCGAAGAAGCGCACCACCACGACATTATTGCCCAAAAAACCGGCAAAAAAGCCACTCCCTGCCGCTGGAAAATATTTTGGTATGTGTTTTTGGCGCGCACGCTGGGGCTGACGTTTGCCATTAAACTGATGGAAAATAACGAAGGCCAAGCCTCCGCCACCTATTTTACCTACAGCGACCAGCCCGAAATTCAAAAACTGTCTATGGAAGAAGAAAACCACGAGCACGCACTGATTGCCTTAATTAACGAAGAACGCCTGCAGTATATGGGCTCCGTGGTGCTGGGTTTAAGTGACGCGCTGGTGGAATTTACCGGTGCGCTGGCCGGCTTTACGTTTGCGCTGCAAAACCCCAAATTGGTGGCCTTAACAGGCGCCATTACGGGCATTGCCGCGGCGTTAAGTATGGCTTCTTCGGAATATCTGTCCTCCAAAACGGAAAAAGCCGCCGGCAAACACCCTTTAAAAGCCGCCGTTTATACCGGCGGTGCTTATGTGCTGACGGTAGCCTTGCTGGTGGCGCCGTATGCACTGTTGAGCAACGTGTTTATTGCGCTGGCGCTTATGTTGGTGCTTGCCCTGTGCGTGATTGCCGGCTTTACGTTTTACTATGCCGTGGCCAAAGGCGAAAACTTTAAAGGCCGCTTCTTGGAAATGGCCGGCTTAAGCTTTGGCGTGGCGGCCGTCAGCTTTGTCATCGGCTATGCGTTGCAGGCCTGGACGGGCATTCAAGCCGGCTGATATTTGCTGCAATAAAAAAGGACGCCTGCGGGCGTCCTTTTTTTGGGTTTTCTACAAATCGGCGGTTATTTCTATGGGGCAGTGGTCTGAGCCCATCACGTCGGAAAGCATCCCCGCGCTTTTCAGCTTGCCCACCGAAGGCGTGTCTATAAAGAAATAGTCTATTCTCCAGCCTACGTTTCTTTTACGGGCGCCGGTTTTATAGTCCCACCAGCTGTAATGGCCGCCCTCTTTTACAAAATGGCGGAATGTGTCGGTGTAGCCTTCGGCAAAAAACTTATCCAGCCAGGCGCGTTCCTCCGGCAGAAAACCGGTGTTTTTTTCGTTTTCTTTCGGGCGGGCCAAATCAATGGGCATATGGGCCGTATTAACGTCCCCGCAAACGATGACGGTTTTGCCCGTTTTGAAAAGTTCTTTGCTTTTCTTTAAAAAACAGTCGTAAAAACGCAGTTTAAAATCAATGCGCTGCGGCCCCTGCCCGCCGTTAGGAAAATAAATGTTTAAAAAGAAAAACGAGGGATATTCCAAAATCAGCGTGCGGCCTTCGCAGTCAAACTCTTTATTGCCCAAGCCGTATTGCACGCTAATGGGCTCTTGGCGGCTGTAAACCGCCACCCCGCTGTAGCCCTTGCGCTCGGCCGAGCAAAAATACGCGTGCCAGCCCTCGGGGCTGCGCAGCGCAGGGGAAAGCTGCTCGGGCAGGGCTTTGGTTTCCTGCAAAGCTAAAATGTCGGCCCCGCAAGTTTGCAGAAAATCGGCAAATCCTTTTTTTTCTACGGCGCGCAAGCCGTTTACGTTCCACGAAATCAGTTTGGTCAACACGGTGTAAACCCCTTAAAATAGTATAATAACTATTATAATAAATTGCCCGCCTGCGGACGCTGTGAGGAGTTTGTATGATTAAACAAGGTAAATGCTTTTTTACGTCGGAGTCTGTTTCCAAGGGGCACCCCGACAAAGTGTGTGACCAAATTTCCGATTTGATTTTGGACGAAATTTTAAAGAAAGACCGCACCGCACGCGTGGCCTGCGAAACCTACATTACCCGCGGGCTGGTGGTGGTAGGCGGCGAAATTACCACCAAAACCTGGGTGGATGTGGAGCATTTGGTGCGCGGGCTGCTTAAAGACATCGGCTATACCGACGCCAAATACGGCTTTAATGCAGACACCTGTGCCGTGGTAAACGTCATCGGCAAACAATCGCCCGACATCAGCCAGGGCGTAGACGTCGGCGGCGCCGGCGACCAGGGCCTGATGGTTGGCTACGCCGTGGACGAAACAATGGAATATATGCCGCTGCCGCTGGTGCTGTCCAACGAGATTTTGCGCAATTTGGAACGGGCGCGCAAAACCAAAACGCTGCCCTACATCGGCCCCGATGCCAAAAGCCAAGTGACGGTGGAATATCACGACGGGGAACCGGTGCGCGTGGATACGGTGGTGGTGTCTACCCAGCATACGGAAGATATTTTGGACCGCTCCGGCAATAAAATTACCGAAAAATCTAAAAAAGAAATTGAAGCCGTGGCTATTTTCCCCGCTATTAAAAAATGGATGGACAAAGACACCAAAATTTTAATTAACCCGACGGGCAAATTTGTCATCGGCGGGCCGCAAAGCGACACCGGTATGACCGGCCGCAAAATTATTGTAGACACCTACGGCGGCCGCTGCCCGCACGGCGGCGGGGCATTTTCCGGCAAGGACCCCACCAAGGTGGACCGCTCTGCTGCGTATATGGCGCGCTATATTGCCAAAAACATCGTAGCGGCCAAACTGGCCAAAGAATGTACCGTGCAGATTGCCTATGCCATCGGCAAAGAAGACCCCGTGGGCTTTTATGTTGATACCGACGGAACCGGCAAAATATCCGACGAAAAATTGGCCGAAATCGCACGCAAGATTTTCCCGATGACCCCGAAAGGCATTATTGAACATTTCAAACTGCGCAACCCCATTTATCTGCAAACGGCTGCGTACGGACATTTCGGGCGGAAAGAATTCCCGTGGGAAGCGACCGACAAAGTAAAAGCACTGCAAGCGGCCGCAGGAAAATAAATTTCCGACAAAAAACCCGCGCTGATTAAACAGCGCGGGTTTTTTATTGCCATATAAATTACATTACATTGCACATAATGCTTTTAAACGTATCCCAGTCGCAGCTTTGCAATTGGGTTAATGTTTTATACACATTTTCCATATACAGCTGGCACAGGGCATTAAATTCTTTCCAGTTTTTCACTTGCGGGTAATCGGCCGGATTATACGGAAAGCGGCGCGCATTTTGCGGCATTAATTTAACCAGTGCATACATAAGCGCGTGCTGGTGTTCGTCCCCTTTGGTGGCAGATACTTCGGTGTCATACAAGCGTTTCATATCTTCGGAAGTGTAAAGACCGTTGAGGGCGTTGGTAACTTCAAAATACATTTTTATCCCTTCTACTGCGTCAGCCTGCGTCATAGAGGTATAGCCGGCTTCGTGCAAGCGCTGTACGACGCCGTCAAGCAGAGAAGGAATTTCCTTCTGCTGGTTTTCCGTCAGAGCGGCGGGCTGATTTTCCTCCGTCTGCGCGGCCGCACAGGCCTTTACAGCGGCCTGTTCGAGGGCTTTTTCTACCTTTTCGGCAGGAGAGGCACCCCAAGCGTTAGCGCACAAAAACAGCGAAGCGCAAAATAAAACCGAATAAAGTTTCATATAAAAACGTCCTCCCTTTGTATTTTTATATATTATGGAAGTTTAATCGGCTTAACACAAGGGCCATAAGACCTATGTAAAGGTAGGGCTTATGGGTATCAGAGATCCGGATGGATAAACTCTTTGTTTTCAATGATGTCTTGCAGAATGTTTTCTATAGCCGGCAAAGAATGGGAGCAAACATAATCGTACATTTTTTGGTTTGTTACGTTTACGTTGACGGCAAAATCATACAGCTGCCCGCAGGAGTCCACCCAATAGGCTTGGGGCAGAAAGGTAACGATAGCCGGCATAATGCCCAAAATTAAATGGTTTTGCATATCCGTCACCAGCTTTACGCTTTCTTCATCGGTGATAAACCCTTGCCGATAGCCGGCAAGCAACAAGGCCCCTTTACGTCCGGCGATGTCTCTTTCGGCTTGCCGAAACACATAGGCCCCCAACTGGGCACAATCGCCGCCGACCTCTTGGAATGCTTCACACGCCTGCGCCGCCAATTGCGGCAGCGTTTGCATTTGGCGGGTAAAATCGGCCCACAGCGGGCGGCAGCCGTCCAATTTCAGCCTTTCGCGCAAAACGGCATCCTGCTCTTTGACGGCTTCTGCCAATGCTTCCGTCTGTGTTTTATCGTTAAACGAAATAACAGGCAAAGCCCCCGGCAGCACTTTTGCCTGCCCGGGCAAAGCCCATACACACAGACTCAAAAGCAACAGAAATTTTTTCATATCAGAACCGTAAAGAAACAGAAGCCTCCGCTCCCAAACCGTAATAAGCGTAGTTGGCGGCCAGGCTTAAATCTAAATAAGAAGGCAGTTTAAAATTAAGCCCCACCGTGGCGCGCGCCGTGGTGGCGTACTCGCTTTCGCCCACCAGTTCGGGCGCGTTGTCGGCCTGGTTGATATGCAGGGTGGTATAATCTACCCCGCCGCCGATATATGGTACAAAATACTTAAATTTCATAGAAAGCACCAAGCTGGCATTGTAATGCGTGGCGGAAAAATCGCGCGCGCTGGCACTGTGGCCCGATATCACCAGCATCGGCTGGAAAGAACCCAGCATTTCGTTGGGGCGCGTAATGCCCCAGCGCAGGCCGCCGCCGGCAATCGTCATTCCCTGATAGCTGCTGGCGCGGATAAACCCGTCCAGACGAAAGGGCATCCCGATATCGGCCTGCAGCCACGGGTAAAACACTTCCCCCACTTCGTCGCGCTCACCCAGGGCCGTATGCGTGCTTTCGTTTTTGCCTTTACTCATTTTAAAAATCATTGTGCCGCGCGGCCCGATTTGAAAGCCGCCCCAGCCCAATACGCGGCCGGTGGTATAGGTGCCCGAGCCGATCAGACCGCCTAAGTCTTTGGTAAAGGCGCGCACGTTGTCCTGCGATACGTTGGCGGCAAAATCGTCCCAAATATTACGCGCCTGCACCGGCAGCGTCAGCGCCGCACAGGCCAGTATGGTTAAAAATAGTTTTTTCATCGGTTCCTCTGTTATTTAAAATCTACGCGCTGGCCCACTTTTACGCGTCCTTTAAGCGTGCCGGCGGCAAACTCCAGCGTTTGCACGGCGTGGCAGACAATGGGGCTTACGCGCCAGGGTTTCATATTTTCTTTTACATACAGCACGCTGCCGTCTTCGGCCAGAAAAAGCACGTCAATGGCAAAGCGCATAAAACAGGTGTGAATTTGCACGCACGGGGCAAGCAGCAATGCCGTGTTTTTGTCCAAACTGCGGCGAAACATCAGGCCTTTTAAACGTTTAAAAAAACTGCGGGCCGTTTCCACTTCCTGCGCCAGCACGGCCCCGTTATCCAATACGCATTTCATAAAGTTTTCTCCGCCAAGCGGGTGATATAGGCCTTGACCCGTTGTTCCAGTTTCCGGTCTTTAAAAACCGCCTCATCGGGCGTTTTAACCCGAAAACCGTTTTTGTTTTTAAACACCAGAAACGTAAGCGCCAGCTGTCCGTTAAAGTCCACATCGGCAATCAACATACGTTCATTAGTCAATGCCTTGCGGTAATCTACCGATACAAACTGCGCGTCCTGCACGGCATAGCGGCAATCTTTTGTGCACTGCAGCAGGAAATCGTATATGTCTTTATCCAGCACTTTTACGTTTTTGTATTTCCCGCCCGAAAGCGGCATAAGCAACACGCCGTTTTCGTTTTTTACGTCTTTTACGTCAAACAAACTTCCGTACGAAAAAGTAAAAGCGTGCGCCGCCGAACCAAGCAGCAAAGCCGCACACAGTGCCGACGCACGCTTGCACCAAAACATTATTTGGGTTCCACCACGCGTTCTACATAAGAACCGGTGCGGGTATCCACCAAAATTTTGTCGCCTTCGTTAATAAAAAGCGGCACTTTAATTTCGGCGCCCGTTTCCAGGGTGGCCATTTTGGTCATATTGGCAACGGTATCGCCTTTTACGCCCGGCACGGTGGAAGCCACGGTAAGGGGCACTTTAATGGGCAATTCCATATTGAGCAACTGCCCGTTAATATAAATGCCCGTCGTTTCCATATTGTCTTTCAAATATTTTTTCTGGTCTTTGAGTTTTTCTATGGGCACGGATACCTGCTCATAGTTTTCGCTGTTCATAAACACAGCCATATCGCCTTCGTCATACAAATAAGTAAACGGGCGTTTTTCCACTTCCACTTCTTTAAATTTATCTTCGGGCCGGTAGGCCGTTTCAATCAAAGAACCGGTGTGAATATTGCGCAGTTTTACGCGCACCACGGCGCGGGCCTGGCTTTTGCGGTGATGTTGGAATTCTACGATTTCCACAATCTGTCCGTTCTCATCCTCAAAAATCAGTCCGTCGTGAAACTGAGTGGTGTTAATCATAACTTTTGTACCTCTTTGCGGGCGGCCTTGCGGCAAGCCCGTTAATTTTGCGTCAAATTTTTGCTGCCGTTTTTGGTCACTTGGAAGCTGTCTTCCAAGCGCACGCCGTATTTGCCGGGCAGATAAATGCCGGGTTCTACGGTAACGACGTAATTTTCTTCCAGCTCGCCAATGGCATTGGCGCGCTCTATGGGGGCTTCGTGCACTTCCAGCCCGATGGCGTGGCCGGTGGTATGGATAAAATAGGGGCCGTAGCCGGCGTCTTCAATCACGTCACGGGCGGCCTTGTCCACCGCTGCCACGGGCAGGCCGGCACGCAGCAGGCCGCCGGCGGCTTCTTTAGCCATAGCGACAATATGCCAAATTTTGCTGTATTCGGCCGGCTCTTTATCGCCGTGCCACCAGCTGCGGGTCATATCCGAACAATAGCCCTTATAAAAACAACCGAAATCCATTAATACGGCTTCGTTCTTTTTCAATTTGCGCTTGGCCGAAGGGGTATGGTGGCAATCGGCACAATTTTCGCCAAAGCAGACGATGTTAAACGGAATGCTATCCGCCCCGCGCTTCATCATAGCCAGGCCAATCAGAATGCGTACGTCTTCTTCGCTCATACCGGTTTTGATTTGGGGTTTTACTTCTTCAAACGCCGCCGAAGCGATGCGGCAGGCTTTTTTAATCAACTCCAATTCATCGGCATATTTGGCTTTGCGCATTTCCGCCATGCCGCCTTCCAAACGGCTTAAGCCGGCTTGAGCCAATTTTTCGCCGCGCACAAAATCGGCGCTTTGGGGGTCAAAGGCCAAGCGGGTCCATTTTTTGGCGGCTGCCAATTCCAACGCGGCCCCCAGCATATCCCCGGGCACCGCTTTTACGGTAAACGCCTTTGCCGCCGCTATTTTGGGCACCATCATTTTTTTGGTTAAGCAATAGGCTTTGCGCGGCGTAAGCAAAAAGACGGCTTCTTCCGCCTCCAAGTCCAAGCCGGAAAAATAACGCAGTTCCAACGCGCTCAAGCAAATATATCCGTCCAGGCGGGCGTCTTTAAGCAGTTTCTGAAAGTCTTTCAGGCGTTGTTCGCTTATGTTTTTCATACTTATTTACGGGTTAAAATATCCGCCCCCGTTTCGGTAACCACGGTGGTATCTTCCAACCGCACGCCGTATTTTCCGGGCAGATAAATGCCGGGTTCTACGGTAATTACGTTGCCTTTTTTAAGCACGGCTTTGGTGGTCTGGTCGTTGCAGGGTTCTTCGTGAATTTCCAACCCTACGCCGTGGCCCAGCCGGTGCGTAAAATAGGGGCCGTAGCCGGCGGCGGTAATAATGCCGCGGGCCGTTGCGTCCACCTGTTGGGCGGGCACGCCCGGTTTTTCGGCCGCGATGCCGGCCTGACGGGCTTTGTCCGTAATATGCCAAATTTTGGTATATTCTTCCGGCTCGTTGTCGCCGTGCCACCAGCTGCGGGTAATGTCGGAGCAATAGCCGTTGTAAATACAGCCGAAATCCATCAGCACGGCCTCATTATCCTGCAGTTTGCGGTGAGAAGTTTCGTGGTGGGGGTTAGCCGTATTTTCGCCAAAGGCAATAATGGTTAAAAACGACGTGGCAGAAGCGCCTTTGATGCGCATAAATTTTTCCATCTCGGCGGCTACTTCAAACTCGCTCACGCCGGTTTTAAGCAACGGTTTAATGTATTCATACGTTTCATAAGCAATGCGGTTGCTGTCGCGCAAGGCGGCCACTTCATATTCGTCTTTTACCTGACGCAACAGGCTGACGTAGCTGTCCGCCTCGACAAAGCCGGCGGCTTTAAACAGGCTGCCCGCCATATAATTCTCTTTAGAAGCGTCAAACCCGACGCGCTTAAGCCCCAAGCGGGCGGCTTCTTTTACGGCGGCGGCGGCCATTTGTTTATCCTGCCCTACAATTTGTACAAACGGATATTTCTGCGTCAAAGGGTCTACATACAGCTGGCGGGTAAAGCAAATCAGGCCGCTTTCCTGTAAAAGCAGCACCGCTTCCGCCGGATAAAAATAGAAACCGAGGATGTAAAACTGGTCTATGTTGTTGGTAATGACGAGCCCGTCAAAACCGTCCCGTTTCATTAAATTTTTCAGTGCGGCTATTTTTTCCATCACTCTTTGTTGTAATGCCATATCAAAAACTCCTCTGCTATATACCTTATTATGATAACACTTTTCCCCCTCTGCGGGCAACGGAAAAAATGGCCCCAAAGCTCATTTCTTTTTCTCTCAGCCGGCACTTGCGCGTACGCGGGAAGAAATTATATATAATAAGTTATATTGCGTCCCCCAACGGGAACAGGTATGAAACAGTTTTTCATCGCCCTTTTACTGTGTTTTGCTACTGCGGCTAACGCGGCGGTATTTACGTCTACAGACGGCCGGTTTACCATAGACTTGCCGTCGGGCTGGACTGCGGCGGAAAAACCGGCCGCGGGGGCGGTAATGTCGGTGCTGAAGGGCTCTTCCCGCATTGATTTTAAAACCGTGCCCGAATGTAAAACCGAAGCCTGCATTGAACAAAAAACCCAAAACGATTTGGTGGAAGTGAAAAACAAAAAGATGCAGGTGGTGGGCAATACCTATACCGGCGAAGAAATAAAACGCATTGATTTTTCCACCGGTGAACCGTTTTTCTACATCAGTTTTTTTACCCCCAAAAATGATTTCAGCTCCGGCTATTTTTTAATTTCCGGTCAGGCTTATTCCGTATTAGCCAAAGACTTGTCTTATGCACAGACGGATCTTATTTTTTCGCTTATTTCCCCTGTGGAGCAACAGCTGCAGGCCCCCGTGCTGGAAATGGACATTGCCGATGCGCGCGCCTATGACATAGAGGCATTGCCCGCCGTCAGCCAAGAAAGCCTGCTGACAGACCAGCCCCTGCAAGCCGTCAAAATTGAACCGGCCGAGCAAGCACAGCCGGCGCCCGCAGTTAAGGCGGCGGCAAAACCGTTTCTTCCCGTTACGCTGGTTACGCGCAATATGCCTCCTTACATTCAGCAGCTGGGCCGCGGGTTTGATGTGCTGGTACTGCTGTTGTTTTTATATGTTTTGCTTCAAGCCGGAGCATTGGCGGTGCGCCTTTTTATAAAACCGGCCAACCTGAGCGAACAGGTTAACCCCCATTCGCCTTTCCCCATCAAATTCCGCCGTTTGTACGGCACCCCGTCGCTGATTTACCGCGCGCGGGACAATCAGGGCAATGTGCTGCTGTCTCTTTCCAGCCGGTGGGACAGTTTGTTCTTGTTTGGCGGACTGATGCTGATTGTGGCGGCCGTGCTGGTAATGGCTTTTACGGGCATACTGGAAAGCACCCACGTCATCAAAATAAGCGCTTTTACATACAACACCATTTATTCGGCGGTATCTTTAATCATACCGCTGGGATTTGTTATTTTTATTTGCGGGCTGCTGTGGTCGCAGCTGGTGCTGCGTCAGTTTGCCCTGTATGACGGAAAAGGGCACAAAGCCGTTTATGTTATACAACGCGGCTTCGGGCTGAAAAAGGAATGTTATTTGGCCTATTTCGTCAAATCTAAAGAAGTATTTTTGCTGGAGAGAAAACGCTTTGCCTATCTGCGTCAATGGCAGCTGCTGGACAAACAACGCAATGTGGTGGCCCATATTACAGAGGACAATGCCCTCAAAGCCGTTATCCGCAAATTTACCGGTCATTTATGGGGGCTTTTGCGGGCCAGCTACCGCATAGAAGGGCCGATGGACAGCCAAGGACGCATAGAAAATGCCTGCTCCGTTTTCAACCGTTTTATTTGTAATATGGACAAGCCGCAGGCGCTATCTTCGCGCGATATGCTGGTGGCGGCGCTGATTATTAACATCCGCGACCGGGACAAATGGTACCCCTGGTTTTAACCGTCGTTTTGAACGAAAACCCCGCCAAAGCGGGGTTTTTTAATGGCTGTTTTATTTTTTGAAACGATTTAAATACGGGCTGTAATCAGGCAATATTTTTTCGTACGGGCGGGCAAACAACGGCGAAGAAATCAGAAAATCGGCCGTGGCCCTGTTACACGCTACCGGAATATTCCACACCGCCGCCAAGCGCAGCAGCGCTTTCACGTCCGGATCGTGGGGCAACTGGTTAAGCGGGTCCCAAAAGAAAATAAGCATATGAATTTTGCCTTCCGAAATGGCCGCGCCGATCTGCTGGTCCCCACCAAACGGACCGCTGTTGTAGCAGTACACGGGGCAGCCCAGCTCCTGCTGCAGCAGGGTGCCTGTTGTGCCGGTGGCAAACAAATGGTGCCGGCAAAGACTGTCTTTGTTAAAAGCGGCCCACTCCATCAAGTCTTTCTTTTTGTTGTCGTGGGCGACTAAAGCGATATTTTTTATTTCAGGGATCATTATCATAAACGCTCCTGTCGCCTTATTGTAACATTTATAATCACTTTCGCAGCAAGCGCAAACTTTGCTATTTTAATATATATGCGTATTTTTCCGCTTTTGCTATGTTTGCTGTGCGCGCCTTATGCTTGGGCAGATGATTTGACCCAACGCATTTTGGCCGACGGACGTCAACCGGTTTTGCAGGGCACCTCTTGGGCGGCCGCCGCCGCTTATGTGCAAGGCGAGCCCCTGTTTTCCGTTCAGGCGGACTTGCGCCTGGCGCCGGCTTCCACGCTCAAACTGCTTACCTCGGCCGCCGCGCTGGACGCTTTCGGCCCCTTTTATCGGTTTCAAACCCCTGTTTATACAGACGCCCTGCCGGACTCAAACGGCACGTTGCACGGCAATCTGTATGTGCGCGGCGGGGGCGACCCCACGCTGGGCTCGGACCGTGTGGAAGGCAGCCCTGCCTGGCAAGATTTGCTGAAAGAATGGAGCCGCAAAATACGTCAAAGCGGCATCAAAAAAATAACGGGCAACCTGTATGCAGACGTATCTTTATTTGACGGTCCGTCTCTGCCCGATAAAACAAACTGGCAAAATATGGGCAATTATTTTGCCGCTCCGGCCACGGCGCTGGCTTTTAACGACAATTCCTTTCAAATCGTCTTTTCTCCCCAGCCCAAAGACAAAGGCCCCGTTTCCGTGGCGTCTTTTTCCCCCGAAACGGAAGGCTTAAAAATTCGTTCTTTTGTAACCGCCAGCAAAACCGACCGCCGCGACAATGCCTATGTGTACGCGGCCCCCGGCCAGTATGATATGGAAATTTACGGCACCGTCCCCACGGCGCGCTTTAAAGGGCTGACTATTCGCGCCGCCTTGCCCGACGCCCCGCAGCTGTTGGCCGATTTGCTGCTTAAACAACTGGAACAGGACGGCGTGGAAATTGCCGGCGGCGCCATTTTGCTTGACCAAAGCCCCGATTACAGCCAAATGAACTTGCTTTTTACGCATCAGTCCCCGCCGCTTAAAGACATTATTTATATCGTCAATAAACGCAGTTTTAATTTTTATGCGGAAATGCTTTTGCGTATGCTTGCCGTCAATGCGGGCAAAACCGGCACCCTTGCCGAAGGCATAAACCAGCTGCATCTTTTTTTGCAGAAAAACGGCATTTCCGACCAAAACCTGCAAATATACGACGGAAGCGGCCTCTCGCGCGACAATCAAATTACCGTCCAAACCTTTATAGACCTGCTTGTTTTTATGAGCAAGCACCCCTATTTTTCGTATTACTACCAATCGCTGGCCACCCCCGACGACCGCGGCGATTTAATTTTGCTGCGCCGGTTTCTGCGTCCGTTTAATCGCACGGGCGACATACACGTAAAAGGCGGCACCATTGACGGCGTAAAAGCACAGGCAGGTTATGTTAAAGACCGCAACGGCCAATTAATTGCCTTTGCCTTTATTGCCAATAATTTAATAGCAAAAAACGAAAGCATCAACCGTTTGTATGAAAATTGGCTGAAACTGCTGCTTAATCTACCGCAATAAAACAAACGTCCCCGTAAAATCCGGGGCGTTTAAATTTTATTTACAGCCAACGATATCGTACCGGCCAGCCCCTGCAAAATTTTCCTATCAAAAAACCCCGCGCTTAGTACGCGGGGTTTTTGACGGAACAGGAAAAGCATTAAACCTGATAAGCGGTCGGCTCCACCGGAATGCGGAACCAAAATAAAGAGCCTTGCCCCAAGCCGGCGCTTTCCACGCCGATATCGCCGTTATGGGCGTTTACAATTTCCTGCGCGATGGACAAGCCCAGCCCCCAACCCTGTTTGCGGCCGGAGCGGTCATTATCGGACTGGTGAAATTTTTGGAAAATCTTGCCTTGCTCGTCATAGGCAATACCGGGGCCTTCATCTTCCACATAGCAGGTCAGCCAGCCGTCCTGCACAAAATAGCGTATTTCTATACGGCCGCCCTGCGGGCTGAATTTAATGGCATTGCCCAGCAGATTATTAAGCACCTGCGAAATGCGAAAACGGTCTGCATATACGGTTACATCGTGGGGATATTCATATTTCAGCAAGAACAAGCCTTTCTTTTGGGCATTAACCTGCTGAAGGGTAAAGACATCGTTAAGCAGCTGGTTAAAATTAAAATTTTTAAAATCCATTTTAAACTTGCCCGATTCAATCATTGATATATCCATCAAATCGGCCATCAGCTGGTTCATATTGTCGGTCGCTTTCAAAATATTGTTCAGCGCCATTTGCTCGTTATTGCCGCCGCCTTGGGGGCTGTCCATCATCAAAACGGAAGTAAAGCCCTGAATAGACGTCAGCGGTTGGCGCAAATCGTGCGCCACGATGGACATAAATTTGGAGCGAATTTCGCTTAATCGGTTAAGTTCCTGGTTGGAAAGCTTTAATTTTTCCACCATCCCTTCCAGCATACTCACTTTGCCCGAAAGCTGCATTTGCAAAGAAGCAATTTGCTGCTGATAGTTATGCTCTGCTTTCATTACCACGCGTTTCATCTTGCGCATAGCAAAGCGCCGCGCGATCCAAAACGTAAGCAGCAAAAGCGCCGTGGTAAGCACGGTGTAATAAATGGCGTAATTGAATTGTCTGAGATATTCCAGCATAAAGTTATTATAACTATTTTACGGCCGTTTCCAATATCTTTTCCAGCGCGGCACGGGAAAGGGCCTCTTCCCGCAGCAGTTGGGGTTCTTGCCCCGTCAAATCCAACACCGAAGACGCCCGCGCGCCCAACGTGCCGCCCGTCAAAATCAAATCGGCCTTTCCGTCAAAAAAAGCGACCAGTTCTTTTTCGTTGGTAAACACCGCTTTGCCGTGCAAATTGGCACTGGTGGAGGCCAGCGGATGCTGCAGGCTTCCCAGCAGGCGCGTCAGCGCCGCATACGCCGGCACGCGCAGGCCAAGGCCTTCAAACCCGCGGCGCAGGGGCTGGCCTTTTTCATTCGGGCGCAAAATCATCGTTAAAGCACCGGGCCAAAAAGCGCGGGCCAATTTTTCGGCCTGTTCGCTCCATTGCACAATGGCGCGCGCCTGTTCCGTCGTGCCGATTAAAATCTGCAACGCCGCAGAAGCCGGCCGCTGTTTTATTTCATAAATGCGGGCAATGGCGTTTTCGTCAAAAGCATTGGCTCCGATGCCGTACACGGTGTCGGTGGGATAAACGGTTACCGCCCCGGCATCTATCATTCGGGCGGCGTCTTGCAGCTGTGCTGGCGTCATTTCGTTAATAGGGTAGATCCGGCTCTTCATCATCCTGCTCCTGCGTTTCGGGCAAACCGATTACGATTACAAATTCGCCCTGCACTTTTTTGCGTTTGCTTAAATTTTCGGCCACTTCGCGTGCGCCGCCGCGCAGCCATTCCTCGTATACTTTGGATATTTCCCGCGCGGCCACCACGGGGGTGTTTTCCCCCAGCGTTTTGCAAATCAGCTCCAACAGTTTAATAACACGGTAAGGCGATTCATACACAATAACGGGATGTTTTTGGGCATAAGCGCCGGCCAACAGTTTGGCGGCCTTGCCGCTGCGGCGCGGCAAAAAGCCCAAAAAAGTAAACGCACCGCCGGTAAACCCCGCGCCCGCCAGCGCACAGGCCGCGGCGCTGGGCCCCGGCAAAGACGTAAGCGGCAAGCCTTCTTTGGCGGCTTGTTTAACCAATTTCCACCCCGGGTCGGAAATACACGGCGTGCCGCAGTCCGACACTAAAGCGCATTTCTTGCCCTGACGCAGCAGCTCCAAACAACGATTGACGGAAAAATCGTCATTTTCATTGTAACGGACGGTAGGTTTGGAAATGCCAAAATGCATCAGCAAAATTTGTGTGCGGCGGGTGTCTTCGCAAAGCACAAAGTCGGCCTCTTTCAGCGTGTCCAGTGCGCGAAGCGTGATATCCTGCAAATTCCCCAGCGGGGTCGGTACAATAAATAGCATAAAACTAGTATATAAAATTGCACGCGGGCACGCGGAGAGTTTTATATAGTAAAAAACGCCTAAAAAATGCTATGCTGATATATATATTTGAGAAGAGGTGTCTATGCAAAATAAAGACATTGCCTGTTTGGCCGCCCGTTACGCAGACGAAAAAAAGGCCGAAAATATTAAAGTGATAGACTTAAACGGTCTTTCTTCTTTGTGCGACTATATCGTGCTGGCCACCGTTACGTCCAAACCCCATATGGAGGCGATAGAGGACGAAATAAGCACCCAGCTCAAAAAAATAGGCGTATATAAATCTAACCGCGACGGCGGGGAAAGTATGATTTGGCGCGTGTCCGATTACGGCTCTTTTCTGGTGCATATTATGACGCAGGAAGCGCGCGATTTTTATGCGCTGGACAAAATTTTTAGTTTCGGCACGGAGTTAAATTTCAAAAAACCCAAAGCCGTCAAAAAAACCGCCGCCAAAAAGACGGCGGCAAAAAAAACAACCGCCAAAAAAGCAACCAAAACCACTGCTAAAAAAGCGGCCAAACCCGCGGCCAAAAAAGCCGCTGTCAAAAAAACAACCCAAAAAACGACGGTCAAAAAAGCCGCCGCAACCAAAAAGTCTGCCAAGAAGGTTTCCAAATAAAAATGTTTGAGCAACTGAAAAAAGAAATTGAACTTAAACTTTCCAGCGCGCCCGCTTTTGGCGGGGCGGCGCTTCCCGCGGTGGAATTTTCCCCCGCTCCCCAACATACCGGGGCTGATTTGTCTTTAAACTGGGCAATGGCTGCAGCCAAAGTGCTGCACAAAAACCCGATGGAAATTGCCAAACAGGCCGCCGTACTGCTGCGTGAAGTAAACGGTATAGAAGACGCCACGGCCGCCGCGCCCGGGTTTATCAATTTAAAGCTGGAAGAAGCCTTTATTATCGCCGCCGCCAAAGACCGCCGCATTAAAGACAACTGCCACAGCTACGGCGGCAAAAATAAAATTTTAATTGAATTTGTGTCCGCCAATCCCACCGGCCCTTTGCACGTGGCTTCCGGCCGCGGCGCGGCCCTGGGCGACAGTCTGGTGCGCATTTACCGCGCATTGGGCTATTTGTGCGACAGCGAATATTACGTAAACGATGCCGGCAACCAGGCTAAACTGCTGGCCGAATCGTTAAAAGCCAGAATTGAAGGCAAAGAACCGCCCGAAAACGGTTATCACGGCACGTATCTGATTGAAATGGCCAAAAAAGCGCCCAAAGATTTGAAAGAAGAAGACTACGGCACGTGGGCGATGGAATATTTGATTAAAACCCAGCAGGAAGATATGGACGCCTTCCGCGTGCAGTTTACGCGCTGGTTCCGCGAGTCTGAACTGCATAAAGAAGGGGCCGTACAGCAAGCACTGAAAACGCTGGAGGACAACGGCTACGCTTATAAAAAAGACGACGCCGTTTGGTTTGGTTCCACGCAAGACAAAGAAGCCAAAGACGACAAAGACCGCGTATTGGTGCGCACCGACGGACGCCCCACTTATTTTCTGGCCGATATTGCTTACCATAAAAATAAATACGACCGCGGCTACGGCACGCTGATTGACATTTGGGGTGCCGACCACCACGGTTATGTGCCGCGTATGAAAGCGGCCGTGCACGCTTTGGGTAAAGAAGAACAGTCTTTTGTCCCCATCATTCACCAGCTGGTGCATTTGCTTGACAACGGCGAACAGGTGAAAATGTCCAAACGTGCGGGCAAATTTATTACCTTGCGCGAACTGATTGACGACGTGGGGGCAGACGCCTGCCGCTTCTTTTTCGCCAGCCGCACGCCCAATGCACAGATGACCTTTGACATTGAACTGGCCAAAAAACAGTCCAACGAGAATCCGGTCTATTACGTGCAGTACGTGCACGCGCGCATTCATTCCATTTTTGCCGCCGCGGCCGAAAAGGGCCTGCAGCCGGCAGACATTATTACGCCGCTGACCCCGCAGGAACGCGCGCTGCTGCTTAAACTGGTGTGGTTTAAACCGGTGCTGCAGAATTGTCTGCACGATTTAAGCCCGCATCACCTGACCACCTATCTGACGGAGCTGGCCGGTTTGTTCCACTCGTTCTACGACACCTGCCGTGTATTGGACGAAAACAACCTGCCGCTGACGCAGTCGCGTCTGTTCATCTGCCAGCGGGTGGCCGAACGTATTAAGAAAGGGCTGGAATTTTTGGGCGTGAGCGCGCCGGAAAAGATGTAAGCGCACACGCACGAAAAATTTGTAAAGTAACGGAAACGGAAAATCTCTTGAGCTGATAAGCAAAAAGGGATTTTTCCGTTTTATAGAGGGAGGACGTATGAAAAAAATTATTTTGCTGCTATGTCTGCTTCCGGTTTCGCTCTCGGCGCAAAACCGCCAAGCCGCAGACGCCGCCTTTGAAAAAGGCCGCTTTGCCGAAGCTCTCCAATATTACGAACAGGAAGTCTCCGCCGCAAAAGGCGAAAACTTATACGAAGCACAGCTGCGCGTGATTGCCAGCCAATATATGCTGGGCAAATATCAAGCCGCGGCGGAAACGGCTTTTACCTACGCCCTTCCGCAAAACCCGCTTTGGAAAGCGCGCTTTTTGCTTTACCGTGCTTACACCGCCCAACGCCTAAGCCAAATATACGGGCCCATTTTGCCTTCTTCCGACGAAGACAATGCTTCTTTACCGCAACTGAGCAAAGACCAGTGGAATGAAAAAATAGACCAATGTTACCAGCAACTTTGGGATCTGCGCACCTTTCTGATTAATGCGCCCATTGCCAAAGAGACCCTGATTTTAAATTTACAGGATGCCGACCAAAAAGCAATTCCCACCTTGTTTGATTTTGTGGTTTTGCAGTGGAAACAACGCCTGCTTTCCTCCCAAGCGGCCGTTCCGCTGCGGGCCGGCGCGGTGCTTAATGCCCAAGCCGACAGCTTTGCCAAAGCGCAAGACAACACGCAACAGCTGGTCTACATCCTTACGCAAGCGGCCGAACTGGGCGGCAAAGGCCGCGCCGACGCACGCATTATCTGGCACGCCCAACGCCTGACGCTTCCTTTTGATTATTCCTATTTATTCAGCTTTGAGGACCAAGCCAAACAACGCCTGGAAGCAGCCGCCCAACTGCAGGAACTGGCCGGCTATTCCACGGAAAAGAAAAGCCTTTTAAGCAAAATCAGCCAGGCTTTGCTTTCTTCCGGCGCCGAATATGGCAAAGCCTATGCGGCTTTGCAAGCGGCCCGCTTGCTCAACGAGGCTGAAGAATATGCCCAAGCCGTTGCCGTATGCGATTGGGCCGCGGCCGAGCTGAAAGGCGGTTATTACAGCCAGTCCTGTGCCGAATTTGCACGGGGCATCCGCGAGCCGGTGCTTAATGTCAAGTCCGCCGCGTCCAGCCAAAACTTGGCCGATGCCTCCGTCTCGTTTACCGCCCGCAATATAGAAACGGTATATGCCCGCATTTATTCCGCCAGCGAGGCCGATTTGCGCAAATGGTATAAAGCCTCCCGTTCCGGCACGATTAATTCCTGGCGGTATTTAACCTCCGTCCCATCGGATCAGATTCCACAGATTTTGCAGCGCACCTCCGTGGCGGAAACCAGCACGTCCGTCTCGTACGACAAACCCTATGCGTTTAAAGAGATGAAAATGCAACTGCCCCCGCTGCATAAACGCGGATTTTACGTGTTGCTGCTCTCGTACGAAAAAACCTTTGACCCGCAGCAAGCCCCCGTACAGGCCATCGTGCTTAATAATACGGAACTGGCTTTGTTTGCTTCTTCTGCCATAGAAGGCAACCCCGCCGACTACCGCACCCGTCAAGCCAAAACCATTACGCCCAATGTTTTCCGCATTTACGCGTTAAACCTTAAAACCGGCGAACCGGTGGCCGATGCAGACATTACCTATTACACCGATTGGAAAGGCAACACCCAAACCGGCAAAACCAATGAAAACGGCCTGCTGACGCTGCAACGCAAAATTTATCTCAACCAAGGAAAATCAAACAGTTATTTTATTTTGCCCAAAGCCGTTAAAGACGACAGCACCGCTTTTATGTCCGGCTCTGTTTACTTTGATTATTATGACGCTTCCCCGTTTAAACTCTATGCCGAAACGGACCGCGCCATCTACCGCCCGGGCCAAAAAGTGCAGCTGGCCGTGTACGGCTTTGAACAAACGGGCCGCGGTTTGCAAACAATGCCGCAGGACAGCCAAGTAACGCTGACCGTCCGTGACGCCAATTACGAGAAAGTGCACCAAAGCACCTTACACCTTAACGCCTATGGCACCGCACGGGACGAAATCACCCTGCCCGATACGGGCCTGCTGGGCCAATATACGGTGGAGGCCGCTTACAAAACAGGCAAAATACGGGCCGAAGGCTACGCCAATTTCCGCGTAGACGAATATAAACGCCCCGATTACGAAATTACCCTCTCCGATGCGGCCAAACTGCAGTACGACAAAGAAGCCGCCGTCAGCGGCCACGCACAGTATTATTTTGGCGTACCGCTGGAAAAGGCCACCGTTACCTACACCGTAAACCGCACATATTTCCGCCCGCCTTTCTGGTGGTGGAGAACGGGCAATTTCCCCTCCGGCAACGAATTCGTGGCCGAAGGCCGCACCACTACGGACAAAGACGGTAATTTTGAAATTAAATTTACCCCCCGCCCCGGGCAGGACAACGGCTTCCCTTCCGTATTTACGGTGCACGCCTCGGTAATGGACGCTTCCGGCCGCGTGATAGAAACCCAGCACGCCTACAAGGCCAGCCGCAAAGCGCAATTTTTCCAGGCAGTTTTTGACAAGGGCTTTTACGACGCCGAAGAAAAAAGCCCCTTGGCCCGCATTACCCTTACCGACGTAAACGGACAGCCCGTCAGCGGTAAATTTACGGCCGAAATTTATGAGCTGGAAAACGTACTGCCGCAAGATAAAAAAGACGAGTATATGGTTCCTTCCTCCGCTAGCGGCAATTTGGAAGCGCTCTACGTTAACAATAAAGAACTGCGCCGCGTGGCAAAACATTCTTTTAACGTAAAAGACGCGAAGGAAACGCAAATTTCCATTGACCCGCTGCCCGAAGGCATTTATAAACTGAAACTGCAAAGTAAAAATGCCGACGATGCAGAACTGGTCTTTTTGGTGGCACAAAAGCAGTCCGCGCTGGATCTGCCCGCCGTGGCCATTGCCCAGCAGTCTTTGTATTATCCCGGCTCTCAGGCCAAGGTGCTCATCGGCGCCAAGGCGCTCAGCGGCGCTAAACGTATTGAAGTGTACAACGGCGGAGAGTTTTTAGCCGCGCGCGAAATTGTCGGCCCCGGCGCCGGCATTTACAGCCTGCCTATCCAAAACAGCTGGCGCGGCGGCGTTTATCTGCGCTGGTTTGGTGCGGGCGATTACCGCTTTTACACCGCCCAAACTTTTGTAAATGTTCCTTATGACAATAAAGAATTGGCCCTGCATATCCAAGTGCCGGACGAAGTACGCCCCGGCCAAAAAGTAAACTGGGCCGTCAGCGCTACAAACGCCAACGGCGGCCCCGTACAGGGGCAGGCTTCCGTGCGCGTGTACGACAAATCGCTGGACTATTATGTTTCGTCCGACAAAAGCGCTTTTGGGTTAGACGATTTGTATCCTTCCCCGCGCTTGGGCGCCGGCCTTGCCGACAGCGGCTTTGACGTCTACGCCTCTTATTTGTTTGACCGGCAGGACGAACAAACCCAATTGCCCCAAGCACCCGTTATGCCGCAGCTGAACCTGCAGCAACGCTTTTTGGCCTATGGCGCAATGGCACGCAATACGATGATGAAAGCCGCCGCGCCTGTGATGGCCCTGCAAGCCAGCAATGGAGCGGCACGCGACGCCGTCGTGGCAGAAGAAGAAGTGGCCTTTGACACCGCCGCCACGGCAGAGGCAGGCGTCGCCGGCGGCACCGAGCCCGCCAATATGCAAACGCCGCGAAGCGACTTTTCCGAAACGGCGTATTTCAACCCGATGCTGCCGCTTTCGGGCGGCAAAGGCACGGTGTCTTTTACGATGCCGCAAAGCTTGACCGCTTGGAACATCATTGCTTTTGCGCTGACCCGAAACGCCGATTTCGGTGCTTTTACCGCGCAAACCGTTACCCGCAAGGACTTAATGGTGCGTCTGGCCCTGCCGCGTTTCTGGCGCGAAGGGGACGCCAGCACCATCGTGGCACAGGTAACAAACCTGACGGACAAAAAACGCAGCAGCGAAGTAACGTTGGACGTTTTAATTGACGGCAAAGACGCCGCCGCGCGCTTTGGCATAGAAAAACGTACCCAAAGCGTCACGGTGCCGGCAGGCGGCACGGCCGAAGTAACGTGGGCCATTAACGTCCCGCAGGAAATTGCCCTGGCCGATATTACCGCCACCGTGCGCGCCGGCGACGACACCGATGCCGAAAGCCGCCAGTTACCGCTGTTGCCGGCCAAAGAACGTCTGGCAGAAAGCGTTACGGTCGCGCTGGAAAGCGGCACCCAAACGCTTAAGCTGGAAAACCTGCTCACACCCGACGCTACCCGTCAGGTTAGCACCGTCAACTTGCGGGTGGACCCGGGGCTTTTGCTTTCCGTGTTTGACGCTATGCCGCAGCTGTTAAAACCCGTTCACAACGACGCCCTGAGCATTGCCGACCGCTATGTTCCGCTTTCGGTGGTAAACGGTTTCTACAAAACCTATCCTATGCTGCAGGACGCCGTAGCCGCCCTGCCCAAACGCGACAGGCAAAAACCGGCTTGGGACAATCAAGACCCCGCTCGTCTGATGCTGCTGGAAGAAACCCCCTGGCTGCAAGAAGCCCAGGGCGGCAAAGAACGCGAAGCTTTCCTGACAGACTTGTTTAATCCCTCCGCCGTGGCACAAGCCCGCGCCAAGGCCGAAAAAGAATTGGCCAAATATCAAACGGCCTCCGGAGGTTACAGCTGGATGCCCGGCGGTCAACCCAGCGAGTTTATCACCCTGCGCCTGCTGGCTGCTTACAGCGAAGCTTTGCGTTACGGCGGAGATATACCGCAAACCGCCGCCAAAAAGGCTTTAGCCTGGCTGGCCCCGCGCATTGAAAAGAATTTAAAAGAAGCGGATGCCTCCGCCTATACGGTATCTGCCGCTTTATATGCTGCGTACGTGTTTACGGCCTACCCGCAAAGCTGGGCAGAAATTAAAAATGCTCCCGTTCAAAACTGGCTGGACTACGCCGACCGGCACGCCCAATATATGACGCCGCTGGGGCAAACCTATGCCGCCGCGGCCTATTACCGCTTGGGCAAAGGCACCAAAGCGCAGAACTATATGGATGTGGTACTTTCCCAAATGAAAACGGATCCCGTAACCGGCGCTTATTTTGCGCCGGAGGCACATAGCTGGCTGTGGTATAACGACACCCTGGCCACCCAAACGGCCACTCTGCGCACGCTTTTGGAAATTCGCCCCGAAGCGACGGAAAAAGCCGCGCAGCTGGTCAAATGGCTCTTGTTTAACCGCCGCGCCCAAGTATGGGACGCTACCACCGCTACGGCAGACGCCGTCTATGCCCTGCTTGATTATATGAAGCGCAACGGTTTGCTGGACGACCCCGCCGAATATACGCTTAAATGGGGCGACACCAAAGAAACCCTGCACTTTGAGCCGTTTGAATGGGGCGACAAACTGACCTGGACGCAAGAAGCCGAAAATGTGCCCGGCCAATACTACACCGCCACCGTTACCAAACGCGGCGGACTGACGGGCTTTGTAACGCTCGACGCCGTTTATACAACGGCCAATGCACAAAATTCCCCCAAGGGCGTGCTTAACGTAACGCGCGCGTATCTGCTGAAATATACCGAAAACGGAAAAGAAAAAGTGCGCCCTCTGCAGCCAGAAGAAGCACTGCCCGTAGGAAGCGAAATAGAAGTGCGCCTGACGATAGACGCCTCTTCCGCTTTTGACTATGTGGTGCTGACCGACCCCAAACCGGCCGGCTTTGAAAGCACCGAGCTGTTAAGCGGCTGGAGTTATGACGTACTGAGTGTGTACCGCGAAAACCGCGACGCCAGCACCAACTTCTTCTTTGACCGCGTGCCCGCCGGCACCTATACGCTGCGCTACAGCCTGCGCCCCACGCTGGGCGGAGACTATCACGCGCTGCCGGCGCAAGTGCAGTCTATGTATGCGCCGCAGTTCTCGGCACACACGAACAGCGCACAAATTAAAGTGCAAGCGCTTGAAAATTAAACTTGCCGAAACATAAAAAACCCCGCGTTCTAAAACGCGGGGTTTTTATTTTAAAAGCCCATAGATTTGCAAACCCTTTTGCCTATTTGGCCCGCATAGGAACAATGGTGCTTGCCTTTATAAGCGGCATATTGGCTGGACGGAGGGATATTATCCAAATATACTCTATAAGAAACCTCTTGATTAACGGCGCCGCGCGGGCTGTTGCTGCCGATAACAATGCAAGGCGTATCCAAGCCCCATTCCATTACGTCAATCCACCAGCCATCATCAAAAAGAATATAGCCCGAACTTGTCATATTCGGTTCGGTTATATCCAGCAGCGTGGTATTGTCGGTATACGTGCCGTTGGCCATATAATAACGTTCTTCGGCTTGTTTAAAAGAAACGGCCATCGGAATATATTTCATTAATTTGGCTTTCATTACGGCCGTTTGATACTGCGGAATAGCCACCGCGGCCAAAATGCCGATAATCAGTACCACCACCAAAAGCTCTATAAGCGTAAAACCGCTTAATTTGCGTTTTAATACAATTTCTTTCTGCTTGCCATTATTTTGATAAATTTTGCTCATAAGCAAAATTTATCAAAAAAAAAAAACAAATCAAGCCGTTATAAAAGCGCCTGTCTGTAAACAGACAGGCGCTTTCGTCAAATAGCATTTTACTGTGCCGTTACGCGGATGTGCTTCCACTTGCCAAGCAAAAAGCGCCACAGCATTACCACCGCCGTCAGCGCGGCATAAAACGTAAGCCAGCTCCACACCGCAAACACGCTGCCGTTAAGTTTGTACACTATAAGCCACGTGCCCGGTATCAGCAACCCCCAGGCACAGGCCAGCATAACAAACATATAAAACTTGGTGTCGCCAGCACCGCGGATAGCCTCGCCGAAAATAAGATAGGTCGCGTCAAACAATACAAAAAAACTGACCAGCTTCATCAGTGGATACGTTTTGGCGGAAATGGCCGCCGCATCGGCCGAAGACGGCGGAATAAACAGCCCCACAAAAAGCGGTGCAAAAAAGAAAAACGCTATACTCACGGCCCCAGCATAGCTGTAGCCCAGTTTGCAGGCGTTTTTAATCACGCGCACGCTTAAGTCGGGCCGGTTTAAGCCTTGGTATTTGCTGACCAAAATCTGTATGCCGATGCCCAAGCCCAAAATAACCGTAAACACCACCGGCTGCATAGACATCACGATATTGCTGGCCTGCAAAGAAATAACGTCAATATTGCCCACCATAAACGTAAAAAGGGTAAACGACATTATGTCCATCAAAAAACCAAACCCGTTGGGCAGGCCAAAACGCAGCAGACGCGAAAAAACCGGCTTATAAAAACCGGCCAGTTTGGCCACTTTAAACGTTTTGCGCACGCGGCCGGCGAAGATAAGACCGCCGAAAATAAACGTCATAGAAGCCGCCCCCAGCACCGTGGCCCAGGCCGCGCCGATAATGCCCATTTCCGGAAAGCCGAGTTTGCCGAAAATCATAATATAGTCCAGCACGATGTTGACCACATTGCCGCACAAAGACACCCACATCGGTATTTTGGTTTTGCCCCGCCCGCTGAAAAAGCTGGCCAGCGCATTGTTGATGACGGCAAAACCGCCAAATAAATTTAAAAGGGTAAAATATTTTATTTCAAGCGGCATAACCGTCGGCCCGTGGTCAAACAACCGAATGACCCAGTTGCCAAGCGGCGTAAGCGAAGCCAGCACACAGGCCGAAAGCACAGCCAGCAAAACACCCTGCCATAAAGAAATGGTGACAGACGCATATTTTTTTTGTGCGTAATACTGCGAAATAAACACGCTGGTATAACTGGCCAGCCCCATAAACATAGCCGAAAACGTCATCGCCAGTACGCCGGCGGGCACACACGCGGCAAGCGCCTCGTGGCTGTACCAGGCCAAAAACATTCTGTCTACAAACTGCATCACTACTTGCGACGCCATCGTCACAATCAGCGGGTACGACAAGAGCCACAACTCGGAAAGAGAGGCTTCCTTTATATTCTTTCTTCCCGTCACAACAAACCTCCGCGGCAAACAAAAAACCCGCGCCCTAGAGCGCGGGTTTTGAAAAGTCTAAAAAAATAAAAATTTATTTTTTAACGACTTTCACGGCTTTCGGGCCTTTTTCGGATTCTACGATTTCAAATTCCACTTCCTGGCCTTCAGCTAAGGTCTTGAAACCATCGCCCTGAATTTCCTGATAGTGTACAAAGAGATCTTTAGAACCATCTTCGGGGGTAATGAAACCATAACCTTTTTGGTCGTTAAACCACTTCACTTTTCCGTTTGCCATTTTACTTTTTACTTCCTTATATTAATTATTTCGGATACCTAAACTTAATAGGTATCTATATGTATTATAGCATAAGTTTTTCAAAACAACACATTTTTTACACAAATTTTTATTCATTTGCCGACGAAAACTGTTTTTTGCGCTATAATTTAATTATGCCGATTATAGAAGCCGTGCCCAATATTTCCGAAGGCAAAGACTCCGCCAAACTGCGTGCGTTGGCCGATCTTCTGCGCGCCGCAACAGGCGTAAAACTTTTAGGCGTAGACCCCAACCCCTGCGCCAACCGCACCGTGTTTACACTGGCAGGCGAAGCCGAAAACATATGCATTGCTCTTTTTGATTTTATATCGCTGGCTTTGCGCCTGATTGATATGCGCGCGCAAACCGGTGCCCACCCGCGCTTGGGTGCGGTAGACGTTTGCCCACTTATTCCTTTGCAAGACATCACGCTTGCGCAAACGGCACAGCTGGCCAAGAACTTGGGGCGGCGCGTAGGCGAAAATCTGCAAGTGCCCGTTTATTTATACGAGGCTGCCGCCGCGGAGCAAGCCCGCCGGAATTTGGCCTTTATCCGCAAAGGCGAATATGAAAATCTGGCGCAAAAACTGTGCACCCTGCCGCCCGATTTCGGCCCGAATGTCTTTTCCCCCCGCACGGCGCAGACGGGCGCCTGCATTATCGGTGCGCGCAATATCCTGATTGCGTTTAACGTTAATTTAAACACGCAAGACCCCGCCCCCGCCAAAGCCATTGCCGCCAAAATACGCCAAAGCGGCGGCGGGATGAAAGGGCTTAAAGCCATCGGGTGGTATATGCCCAATTTTAACCGGGCACAGGTGTCTTGCAATATTACCGATTTTCACGCGGCACCGCTGCACGCGGTGTACGAAAGCTGCCAAAAAGAAGCCGCCGCACTGGGCCTGCAAGCCACCGGCTGCGAACTGGTGGGGCTGGCCCCTCTGCAAGCGGTATTGGATGCGGGCCGTCACTATGCCCCGGCCGAAACGGACCGGCAAAAACTTATCCGCGCCGCCGCCGAAGGCCTGCACTTAAATGAAGTAAAGCCCTTTTCTGCCGAAGAACAAATTTTGGAAATAAAAGCCGGACTTATTGATTAAATAGCGCAAAAATCTGCAAAAATTCTTCAAGCGCAATTTCTTCTGCGCGGGCGGTGGGTTTTATGCCGGCCTGCGCCAAAGCTTCTTGCGTTTTGTTTTTGTTATACCCGCTTAACACCAGCGAGTTAAACAACGTCTTTCTTTTGTGGGCAAAAGAGGCCTTTACCAAGCGCGCAAAATGCGGATATTGCACAGCGTCCAGCGGGCAGACTATTTTGGCAAAAGTCAGCACGGCGCTTTCCACCTTAGGCGGCGGCTCAAAACACGCTTTGCCCACGCGCAAAAGCAGGCGCGGCTGTGCGCGCAGCTGCGTTAAAATGCTTAACGGCCCGTACCCTTCCGTTCCCGCACGGGCCAAAATGCGCTGGGCCTGCTCTTTTTGAAACATAAATACGGCTCCGTCAAAATGAGCAAAAGAGAGCACCTTGTCCAAAATATCGGCCGCATCAATATAGGGCAAATTGCTGACAAAAAATGTCGGTTCCTGCGGCAAAGAAGCCAAGTTAAATTTTAAAAAATCACTTAAAATAATTTTTCCTTTCATAGCGGGAAAAGCTTCCAGCAGGAAGGTTTGCATTTGCGGGTCTATTTCCACGGCCGTAAAGCGGGCAAAATTTCCGGCAAGCAGTTTTTGCGTCAGCGCACCGCGGCCGGGGCCGATTTCCACCACGTTTCGGGCCGAGGCCGGCACAGCTGACACAATGCCGTCTATAACGGAGGCATTAATTAAAAAATGCTGGCCGTATTTTCTCATTCTCCCTCCAGCACTTTTAAATTGCGTTTGGCTGTTTTGTTGGCGGGATCTTTTTGCAAAGCTTGGCGGTAATAAAGCACGGCCGAAGCGTCGTCATCGGCCATTACCGAGGCCGTACCCAGGCCCAGCAAGGGCAGCGGATCGGCTGTATTTTTTTCCGCCGCGGAGGAAAAAGCCTCCTGCGCAGACGTCCAGTCCCCCAGCAGCAAAGCGGCCAGCCCCTGCAAAAGCATATATTCCTGAGACGGGTTTTGCAGCACCTGCTCGTTTAAATCGTTTAAAATTTCGTCTACATATTTCAACCACGTTTTGCCCATCAGCCACAGGCCCATATCGTTGCCTACGATGCGCGGGTCATACACGGCTTTGGGGGCGCTGGTGCGGTTTTGGGTTAATGCGGCAGGCGAGTTGTAGTCCATTGTACGGCCCTGCAGCGTCATATTCACGTCATATTTATCCGCACCTATAGTGACGGCACGTTCCAGTTCGCTGACCAGTTCTTCCACCTGTGCCTGACGTTGTTTTTCATCGGCAGCATTTAAAATAAAACTGCGCCGGAAAGACATTGCGCTGTCTGCATTTTGCCCGTTTAAACTGCTTTGCTGCCCGCGTAACGTTTCATACGCTTCGGCAAAAAGACCGCCCTGTTTTTGCGCCGGTTGGGGGCGCGCCACCGGATTGTAATCTAACGCTACGTCTATGTTAACGTCTTTGGAGGCCGGCACTTTAAGCAGATTGTCTTTAAATTTTTCAATTTGACTGCGGAAGGTTTCCCCGTCGCGTCCGCTGGCGCGGTAAACCGCGTTTAAGGCCAGGCCGTCAGCCTTAAACTGCACGATGGAAAAAGCGTCTTCCAGCACGTCGCGCGCTTTTTGCGTTTGCCCCATACGCTGCAGCAGATAGGCATAGCGCAGACGGGCCACATAATCGCCGGGTTTTGTTTTGACGGCTTTTTTATAATATTTCAGGGCGTCCTCGTAATTTTCCCGTTTTTCATACAAGGCGGCCAGTGCCAGCTGGGCGTCTTCGTAGCGGTAAAACAGACGCAGGGCTTTTTTGAAGGCTTCTTCGGCCAGTTGGTCGCGGCCCATTAAATCATAAAGAGAACCCAACTGGTAGCGGTACAACGCTTCCCGCGGGGCCAAATCAACTGCGCGGCGGTAATGGTCCAGCGCTTTATCGTATTTTTTTTGTGCGGCATAGGTGGAGCCCAAGTTCATATGCGTATCGGCTTTATAGGGGTTTATTTGGTTTGCCTTTTCAAAATTTTCCTGTGCTTGGGTAATGTCGCCTTTCCAGCCCCAGGCAATGCCCAACAGCTGATAGCCCATTGCATTTTGCGGGTCCAAACGCAGCCCTTCGCGATACTCGCTTATGGCGTCGTCCACCTTGCCGCTCCAATATAAGGAAGCGCCGTAAAGCAAATGCGGCAGCGGGTCGTTGGGGTTTTTAATGATGGCCTTGGCAAAAGAGTTGGAGGCATCTTTATAACGCGCCAAAGACATTTCCCCCATACCGCGGCGCATATCGGAAACGGACTGGTCCAGCATAATGCGGTCCCACACCGTTTGGGAATAATCGGTTTTTACTTCTTCTTTCCCCCACGAAAACGGAAAAAACGCCCGCGCCGGCAATGTGGCAAATAAAAAGGCGGCCAATAAAAAAACGGCTTTTTTCATATGTTTTTATTTTAGCAATAAAGCCCCGCCCTTTAAAATGAGCAAAAAAATCCCGCGCCGGCAAGCGCGGGATATTTGCAGGCAAAGGTTTTATCCCCAAAGGGCCACTTTGGTTACCTTGTCCATACGGCGCACTTTGGGTTCGCCCACCAGCTCCTGAATATAAGCTTCCCCTATGAATATTTTGGTGCCCGGCAACAAATGACCGCCAAACACATTATATTCTTTGTCGGAGAACATCACGTGGGCGTGCACGCAGGGACGGTTATCCTGAATGCTGATATTGCCCATCAGGCTGATCAGTTCCATCGGCTCGGAAATAACTTTTTTATCGTATTTCTTTTTGGCCTGGTCATAAACGCTGATGGTGGCGTTTTCCACCGCGCCGATTACGTTTACGATACCGCATTTGACTTGGTTGTCGTGGCAAAAATCAGCCAGCGATTCCAGCAAATCTTTGCCTTTGGGAAGACGGAAAATGTACGTTCTTCCGGTTAAGTAGGGTTTTTCTTCTGCCATTTTATTCTCCTTAATATCTTAGCACCAATCGGATTTTTTACGCAGCGCCAAATAATCTTTGACGGCGCGCAGCTGGCCTGCAGCGTCCATACCTGCTTCTTCATACACTTTGGAAGCGGTCCCACTGCCTAAATAAAACCCGCCCTTATGCGGGTAAAGCGCGCAGGCGCGGCCTGCGTCGCTGTGCAGCCAGCAATCCAGCGTGGGCAATGTAAAATCGGTAATACCGGTTGCTATGCTTTTCCACGCGGGCGGCACCAGTTCGTCCTGTTGCTGTTGCGGCAGCAGTTCAAACAATTCACGGCTTGTTACATAAATTACGGCTAAATTGAGTTTTTCGGCCTTAATTTGGGGCAAAACGCCTTCCACAAACATACGCCCCGCGCCGGCGCCTTGCACAAAAACAACGCCGTCGGGTTCGCCGGCCGGTTTATGCAAATAATACACACCGTTTACGGCATTGGCGGCTGGGTCCAGCCCTAACGCGGCGCGGTCTATATATTTATAAGACGGGCGCACCACAAACGGGCTGAGCACGGCAGGCCGCAGTTGAAAAGCTTTGGTTACCAAGGGCCAAATTTCATCCACTTCCAGCGGGGTCAGCGTAATGCTTAAACCTTTAGGGAAGTTATCCTGCACCAGCTGCAGGGCTTGCGGGTCGGCGTGGGTGGGGCCGTCTTCCCCGGTGGGGACGCCCGCGTGCCCGTTAAACAGCACCAAAGTATTGGGCGTAAGGCCAAACTCGCGCGCGGCCTGATAGCCGATAGCGTGCAAACGCGCCGCCACGTGGGCAAAAGCCAAAAAGGCCGCATAAGAAGACGATACGCCAATATGCTTGCCGAAAGAAGATATACCGCTGCACACGCCCGCCATTGCGTCTTCGCAAATGCCGCCGGCGGCAATTTCGCGGCTGAGTGCATTGGTTTGCGTATTAAAAAAACCTTTCGGGAAATCTTTGGCAATATTGCCCGCATTGGTAGAGCCGTACAAGTCCGCCGAGCCGGCAAACAGCGTGCCGCCCGTATGTTTGTTTAAATACGCCAGTACATTGCCCAATACGCCGCGGGTGGTGTAGCTTTCGCCGGGCGCAAACACAAATTCTTCGGGTACTTGGGCGGGAGAAAAACCGGTATAAATTTTTTGCACGTCGCCCAAATCGGCGCGTACCTCGCGCCCCAAAGAGCGCAAATCGGCCGCGCGGTAGCGCACCTGCTGGGCGGCAAAAGCGGCCGTTTTAGATTCTTTTTCCAGAGCTTCACGCACCGTCAGCAAGGTTTGCCAGTAATTTTTTTCAATATTTTCGGGCGTTTTTTCCCCTTCAAAACGCGGGAAGCACACGCCGAAGGTTTTTTCAAACTCGGCCAAAGCGCCGTAAAACTCCGCCGAGCAAAATTTATGCCCCGAACCGTGCGAAGCTTTGCCTTCCAGCCCGTAATGCCACCCTTTCACCGTGCGGTAAATGATGGCCGTAGGCTGTTGATTAGGCACGGCCAGCGCCAGTTTTTGGGCGGCATAAATTTGCGCAAAATTGTGGCCTTCCGGCACGACAATAACATTAAAATCGTGAATACGGAAAAGCTCCGCCGGCGTCCACTGTACATAATCGCCGGGGTTCTTGCCGTCATTGGTAACGCGGTTGCTTTCAATAGAAGCTTCGTTCCAGTCCACGTGAAAGATAGCATTTTTCAGCTGGGCCGTGGCGGCCACGCCCAATGCCTCGCTCACACGTCCGGCCGTCAGACCGCCTTCCCCTTCCAAAATGTTTACGACAGGGCAATTTCTGCCATAGGCATCCGCCGCCGCCAAGGCAAGCCCCACGGCCGAGGCATCCCCTACGCCGCTGGCGCCGGTGGACGTGCGCACAAAAGGCACAATCGGTTCGGGATGACCGCCGAGCGCTTTGCTGTGAAATTGTTTAAACAAAGGCGTGTTTTGCACGCGGTTATGGCGAAAGCCCAGCAAATCTTCCAAACGCAGTTGGTCTTTTTCTTCTTTAGCCAGCAGCGAAGGCTGGGCAATACGCACGCATTCGTTGCGCAACGCCCACATAGCATAAAGGCCCAGGGCTTTATGTCCGGCGGCGTAAGAAAGAATATCGGCATCTTCTCTTTTGGGGGCGGCCAGTTCATAGGCCATAAATTTATACAAAAGTGTACTGACAATGCGCCCCGAAGAAATACTGCCCCCCGGGTGGCCCGAGGTGGGCACAAAGTTATACAGAATGGCGACCAAGGCCCGATAGGCTACGTCCAACTTTTCCAGATAGTCTTTTTCGGCCGGAGCCAACAGATAGTTTTCCTGCTGCAGATAATCTGTAACGTCAATATACACAGCGCGTTTAGCTGACAATTCAAACGGTTTCATAAGTCCTCTATTGCAGGCCGTTTAAGCCTTTTTCAAGCACGGCGCAAAGCAATGCCACCGTGGCTTCTATGTCTTTTTGATCCGTTATTTCCACGTTGGAATGGATATTGCGCGTGGGAATGGAAACGGCACAAGACGCTATCCCCGTGCGGGAACGGTGAATGGCGCCGGCATCGTTTCCGCCGCGGGGAGCGATACGCACCTGATGGCGGATGTTTTCCTGCCGGCACAAATCAAGCAAGCCCTGCAGCAGCCACTGCGGGGTAATGGTCATCGCGTCAATGGCGCTGACGGCTACGCCGCCGCCCAAACGCACCAAATAGTCCTGCGGGCGGCAAAGCGGAATGTCGGCCGCGCCGGTGGCGTCCACCGCCAGCGCAAAATCGGCCTCCAAACCAAAAGCGGCCGTGCCGGCCCCGCGCAGGCCCACTTCTTCCTGCGAAGAAAAAACGATATGCACCCCAAGCCGCGGGGTTTTAACGCGTTTTAACGCTTCCAATACACAAAAACAACCTACGCGGTCGTCAAACGCTTTGGCGCAAAAGCGTCCGTCCCCCAACACCGTCCAGGGGCGTTCCAGCGTTACGAAATCGCCTATATTTACGCGGCGGGCCGCTTCGGCCCCGCTTAAACCAAGGTCAATAAACAAATCGCCCAACGGCACGGCTTTGCCGCGTTCGGCCTCTTGGGTAATATGGGCCGGCTTGGTGCCGATAACCCCCGTCAGCGGCCCTGCCGCCGTATGCACTTTAACGCGCTGGGCAAGCAGCGTGCGCGGGTCTATGCCGCCTACGGTAATAAAAGATAAAAAACCGTCCGGCGAAATGTATTTTACCATCAGGCCCACTTCGTCCATATGGGCACATAAAATTACTTTGTGCGCACCGGTACCGGGCACGTAGGCAATCAGGTTGCCTAGCGCATCGCTATGGGCGGTGATGCCCATTTCTTGCAGTTGGCGGTTTATTTCGGTGCGTACGGCGTCTTCCCTGCCGGAGACACCGTCCAGTTGCGTCAGTTTTTGTAGGTTGGAAAAGTCCATTTTACTCCCGTACACGCGCGTAATGTATATTACATTATACTCACAAAGCCGTTTTTTGGCAAGCAAAAACCCGTTTTTTTGGGGTTAGATGCCGATGTTTTTTTCCTGCTTTATCTATTCCAAAGCGGCGCAAAAATTGTAAAATACTTGTGATAAGTATATTTTTTCAGGAGGACGTTTTATGACCGTGTCTTACAAAGAGTTGGGTCTGGTAAATACCAGACAGATGTTCAAAGACGCTATGGCCGGCGGATATGCCGTTCCTGCCTATAACTTTAACAATATGGAACAGTTGCAGGCTATCGTTACCGCCTGCGTGCAAACCGGCTCGCCGGTAATTTTGCAGGTTTCCAAAGGTGCCCGCCAATATGCCAATTCCACGCTTTTGCGCTGGATGGCCCGCGGCGCGGTGGAAATGATGAAAGAAATCGGCAAACCCGTTCCGCTCTGCCTGCACTTGGACCACGGCGACAGCTTTGAACTGTGCAAAGACTGCATTGACAACGGTTTTTCTTCCGTGATGATTGACGGCTCTCACTTGCCGTATGAAGAAAACGTCGCGCTGACCAAAAAAGTGGTAGACTATGCCCACCAGCACGATGTGACGGTGGAAGGCGAACTGGGCGTTTTGGCCGGTATTGAAGACGAAGTGTCTGCCCAGCATCACACCTACACCGACCCCGCCCAAGTGGAAGACTTTGTAAAACGCACCGGCGTGGACTCTTTGGCCATTTCCATCGGCACCAGCCACGGCGCTTATAAATTTAAAGTGAAACCCGGCGAAAAACTGCCCGAACTGCGCTTTGATATTTTGGAAGAAGTTTCCAAACGCTTGCCCGGTTTCCCCATTGTGCTGCACGGTTCCTCCAGCGTGCCGCAGTGGGCTGTTAAACAAATCAATGAATACGGCGGCAAAATTGAAGACGCCGCCGGCGTGCCGGAAGAACAACTGCGCAAAGCCGCCAAAATGGCCGTGTGCAAAATTAACGTGGACTCCGACGGCCGCTTGGTAATGACCGCCACCATCCGCAAAATTTTCGCCACCAAACCCAGCGAATTTGACCCGCGCAAATACCTGGGCCCGGCCCGCGAAGAACTGATTAAAATGTATGCCGAAAAGAACCAAAACGTATTCGGTTCCGCCGGCCGCGTGAAATAATTTTACGCCAAACAAAAACCCGCGCATTTTACGGTGCGCGGGTTTTATTTTACCCTTTTTATTTCCCCCCGATGTTCCTAAAAAAATGTCCGCCTTGTTTGGCGGACATTGAAATATTATTTAATTACCGTTCCGGTCTGACCGGTTTGATAATGGACAATGCGTATTTCTATGCCCTTTTCTTTGGCCAGACGCACCGCATCGGGATGCAGCACACTGGCGCCGTTTAAAGCCAGTTTGTACATTTCGTCAAAATCAAGCACTTCGTATTTTTGGGCTTTAACGTCTTTGTTGGGGTCGGCGCTGTATACGCCGTCTACGTCTTTAATCATTTCCACGTGGGTGGCCCCCAGCTGGCTGGCCAAAAACACGGCAGACACGTCCGACCCGCCGCGTTTAAGGGTGGTAATTTCTTTATTTACCCCAATTCCCTGAAAGCCCGCCACCACGGGCACGTGGCCTGCTTCCAGCTCTTTGACCAGACGGTCGCCTTTGAGCGTCAGAATGTCCGCCCCCGTATGTGCACACGTGGTAATCAGCCCGATTTGGCTGCCCGTTAGGGAAACAGACGGCACGCCGATATCGCGCAGCGCTATAGACAAAAGCGCCACGCTCACACGTTCGCCGGTGGTAATAAGCATATCCAGTTCGCGTTTGTCGGGGTTGCGGCTGATGCTGTAGGCGTGGTCCAAAAGCACGTCCGTCAAATTGCCGTTGGCGGAAGCCACAATCACCGGCAAAAAGCCTTTATCATAGCGCGATTTAATCAACTGGGCCGCCATTAAAAGTTTGGGTTTATTGGCCAATGTATTGCCGCCGAATTTCATAATACAAATCTGTGCTGTCATATTATTCCCCTAACCAGGAAGGCACGCTCTGTCCTTCCAACATTTCCTGATAACTTTGCCGTTTGCGCACCACGGCGTACTGATTGCCGCGCACCATTACTTCGGCCGGAAGCGGCCGGAAATTGTATTGCGACGCCATAGACGCGCCATAGGCTCCAGCACACATTATAGCTAATAGACGCCCCCCTTGCACAGGTTCAATAATGCGCTCTTTGGCAAACACATCGCCCGATTCGCAAATGGGCCCCACAATGTCGGCCACCACCGGCGCGGTGCCTTGGCGCTGCACGGGCAAAATGCTGTGCCAGGCATCATACATCGCCGGCCGAATCAAATCGTTCATACCGGCATCTACGATAATAAACCGTTTGGCTTCCGTCTGTTTGGTATAAAGCACCCGCGTGACCAAAATGCCGGCATTGCCCACCACGGAGCGGCCCGGTTCCACAATAATATGTTTATCCAGCTCGGCCAACGTTTCCTGCACTACCTGGGCATAAGCTTCACAGGTAGGGGGCAGTTCCACATTGTAATTAATGCCCAAACCGCCGCCCAAGTCTATATTTTCTATGGGAATGCCGTCTGCTTCCAGCGCGCGCACCATAGCGGCAATGCGCGTAAAGGCCAAACGGAAAGGCTCCAAATCTAATAACTGCGAGCCGATGTGCACCGCAATGCCGCACACGCGCAAACAAGGCATTTGCGCCGCCGCGTGATAGAGCTCGTGCGCTTCCGGCCAGGGAACGCCGAATTTATTTTCTTTTTTGCCGGTGGTAATTTTGACGTGTGTCAGCGCGTCCACGTCCGGGTTAACGCGCAGGGCCACATTGGCGCGCAGGCCCGTGCGCTGGGCTACCCGGGCCAGCAGCTGCAATTCTTCGGCCGACTCTACATTAATTTGCCGTATATTATGACGCAGGGCCTGTTCCAGTTCTTCGGCCGTTTTGCCCACGCCGGAAAAAACAATTTTATCGGGCGTAATGCCTGCTTTAAGTGCCAAAAACAACTCCCCGCCCGACACCACATCCGCCCCTCCGCCCAAAGCCGCCACGGCAGACACCACCGCCAAGTTGGCATTGGCTTTGACCGAATAGCACACCTCGCTGTGAAAAGGCGCCAACGCGCGGCGGTAAGCTTCTATATTGGCGGCCAGTTTGCCGTAAGAATAACAATAAAAAGGCGTGCCCACCTCCCGTGCCAGCTTTTCAAGCGAAACACCTTCCGCATACATTTCTCCGTTTTCATACCGAAAGCACATAATTTCTCCTGCCAATAAAAAACCCCCGCTTGCAATAAGCGGGGGTTTAAAATCGGTCTGTTATTAAAATAGGACTAATCCGTTTCCGCCAAATTGCAAGCAAAAGCACAAGGGCATTTTTTGCTCTTGTTCTGTTTGCTTGCCTTTTTAACGAAAAACGTATTTGCCATAGGCTCAGTATAATAAAAAATTATTTTTACACGCAAGTATTTTCTTATTTCCTTTTGCTATACTGCTTAAAGAGGAGTGATTATGACGAAAAAAATTATTTTGCTGCGCCACGGCCAAAGCACGTGGAATTTGGAAAACCGCTTTACCGGCTGGACCGACGTACCGCTTACCCCGCAAGGCGAGCAGGAAGCCCGCCAAGCCGGCGGGCTGATTAAACAACAGGGGCTGGTGTTTTCCCGCGCGTTTACGTCTTATCTGCGCCGCGCGGTCAAAACGCTTAATATCGTGCTGGAAGTGCTAAACCAGGAATGGATACCCGTAGAAAAAACGTGGCGTTTAAACGAAAAACATTACGGCGCCCTGCAAGGTTTAAACAAAAGTGAAACGGCCGCCAAATACGGCGAAGAACAGGTGCAGCAGTGGCGCCGCGCCTATGACGTGCCGGCACCGGCCTTAACCGCGCAGGACCCGCGCTGCCCGTCGGCAGATATCCGCTACCGCCTGGTGCCGCCGCAATACCTGCCGCTGACCGAGTCGCTCAAAGACACCATTGAACGTATTTTGCCGTATTGGAAAGAAGAAATTTTTCCGCGGCTGGAAAAAGAGGATAATTTGCTGGTGGTCGCACACGGCAACAGCCTGCGCGGCATTATCAAATATCTTAAAAACATTCCAGATGAGCAAATAAGCAAGCTCAACCTGCCCACGGGCGCGCCGTACGTGTTTGAGTTTGACGACCGGCTTAACTTGGTTAAAGACTATTTTTTGGGCGACCCGGCCGAAATACAAAAACGAATGGCCGCCGTAGCCGCACAAGGCAAAAAGAAATAATCTTTCCAAACGCAAAAAACCCGCCGATAAGGCGGGTTTTTTATTGATACTTGCAAACTCAGTTCCACGTGGGGCGCAGTTTTTTGATTTCTTTTTTGATGGCCGTTTTTAAAACGGGGTCGGCATAGTCTATAAAAAGTTTGCCGTCCAAATGGTCTATTTCGTGCTGGAACGCCTTGGCCAACAGGCCGCGGGCCCGCACACGCCGGGGCTGGCCGTGTTCGTCTACAAAGCGCACGGTTACATCCGTGGCGCGGGGTATTTCCACCCACAGGCCGGGCAGGGAAAGGCAGCCTTCTTCTTCCACCAGCTCGCCTCTTTTATCTTCAAATTCGGGGTTAATGATGACAATACGTTTCAGCGGGGCATTTTTTTTGTCCGACTCCGGAATCAAAATGACTGCCAGGCGATAGTCCAGCCCTATTTGATTGGCCGCCAAGCCCACCCCGTGTACGGAAAGACAGGTTTCTTCCATATCTTTTATCAGCTGCGGCAATTCTTCGCGCAGGGCTTCATAATCGGTATGTTTGAGTTTTTGGCGCAAGATAGGGTCGCCGTATTTTACAATTTTTCGTATAGCCATATAGATATTATATCATTTCGCCCTACGGGCAGGAAGCTGCCGGCAGGTTTACCAAAAAGCCGCGGCTTTTACCGCGGCGGCAAAATTATTATTTAAGAACGGTGCTTGCTTGGCGCCCTTTTCACACGATACGTGCCTTGACGGCCCGAAAATTATTTATTAAACCGGTAGCTTACTTCCCGCCCTTCCCACACGATACGTGCAGTGACGGGGTGTTTTAACTCCGCTTCTTTCAAAGCGCTAAAGGCCATAACTACCCGCTCCATTTGCGCGTTAGAGCCGTGCCGGCCCGAAACGCCCATCACGATTTCTTTGGCGTCTACCGCCGCGGCCACCTGTGCCATGGCATAAAACGCGTCGTTGGACTGCACCATCACGGGCACCACCGGCAGGCCGTATTTTTCGGCCAGAAAAATGACGTGGGTAAACAGTTCGTTTTCATCGGCGGCATTGCTGCGCATATCTTGGCGCAGCAAAATGTTTTCCACCGGTTTGGCGTACAAAACGATTACTTCCGTATCTTCGGCATTGACGGTGCTGAGCACGTCTTCCAAGTGATACAAATTGTCGGGGTCTTTTACGGCCACCAAAATGCGGTTGGGTTTATCTATTTCTTTTACGACGGCCTGCAAGTCCGAAGCGGCAGCCGTGTTCATCCGTTCGCGGTAGCCTTCTTCAAACATAGCATTGGCTTTACGCGCATTGAGGCGTTCCGAAATTTTAAACACCGTAAATAAAAACACCGTAAAACAAATACCCGATACGGTGGAAATCTGTTTGGTCATCAGGTTGACCAGCGCAATGCCCAGCAGGAACAAAAACACCAAAATCATCCCCACGGGAATATAATAGTTTTCATATTTAATATTCAGCGGGAACATAAAGTCGCGCTTTTCGGCCGCGCGTTTAAAACGCAGCATAATGATGGAGCCCGTTTCCAGCACAAAGCACCACATTACGCCAAAAGCATAGGCCTCACCCAACAAATACACATTACCGCGCGAAAGCAAAATGACGACGGCCTGACAGAACGCCACAATATTGATAATGTGATAGGTGGTGCCGTATTTACGGTGTATTTTGCGGAACCAGTCGGTTAAAATGCCGTCCTCGGCCACGCGGTTTAGCAGGGCGTTGGCGCCGATAAGAGCCGTATTGACCGCGCCGGAAAGCATTACCACGCCGGCTATCACCACCAGCGTCTGCATAATCAGCTTTAAGAAATTCGGCCCCGCCATAGACATAGCCAAACCGGAAAGCAGATTTTCGTTGTATTTGCCGGCAATTAATTCCGGCGGAATAATCAACGCCGAAAGGAAGGTCAGCCCGCCGGTAAAAAGCAAGGCAAAAATAAAAATCAAAATAGCGGCTTTTTTAAGGTTTTGCGGTTTGGGATATTCTATTTCGCGGTACACCTGCGAAAGCGTCTCCAGCCCCGAAAGAGCCAACACGCTGTGGCCAAAAGCCACCATCATACCAAACACGCCAATGGTTTTATGCCAGTCCAAATCTTTCAGCCATCCTAAAGACTCCGGCGAAAACTGCAGCGTCATCGGCGGCAGCTGCACCCCGCGCAAACTCATCGTTACAAAAGACCATATGGCCAGCAAAAAGCACACCGCCAGCGAAAAAGCGATGATTTTGGCACTTTTGGTGCTGGACTCCTCTATCCCTTTTACGTTTTGACGCCAAAAATAGGCCGTAACCAGCAAAGCAAACACCACGGAAAACGATTTTTCGGGAATGGTAAAGCCGGCCCCGAACTGCAATAAAAAAGAGTTAATTAAGCCCGACAAATAATGCCCCGCCGTTACCGAACTGATAGGGCCTGTGAGCAAGAAATCAAACGCCATAGCCGAGGCGGCAAACTTGGCGGAATTATCCCCCAGTCCGTCGCGCACTACTTTATACACGCCACCGCGCACAAATAAAGAACACGATTCTACATACACCGCCAGCAACACACCGGCAAAAAGCATTACCGCCAGAATAAACCACGGGAAGGCCGGCCCGAATGCGCGCATAGCAATACCGCCGGCATAAAAAGCGCTGGAGCCGAAATCGCACAGTACAATGGCGGCCGCTTTCCAAAACGGAATAAACGTCAGCATAGCCGTGGTAAGCACGATTACTTTTTTAACGCGCAGGGGGCTTTTTGCGTCTGAATGGTCGGAATTTGAAGTCATCTTGGCTAAACAACCTATTGGGCGTCTATTTTATCAAGCACCTGTTTGGCATTTTGGCAGGCGGAAAGCGCGGTGATAAACTCCGGCTTAAAAACTTCGGCCAAGGCGGCCAAAATTTGCAAATGCTGCTGGAAGAACGCCTGCCGCGCCGGCGAAAGGAACAAAAACATTGCCTTAATTTCCAAATGCGGGCCGGACGGATCCTCTATCCCTTGGGGGAGCACCGCCAAAGCGGCTTTAAATGCGTCCAGTTCTTCCAACCGTGCGTGCGGAATGCTTAGCCCCGTGTCCAGCGTGGTGCTGATGCCTTCTTCGCGTTTAAGCACCTGGGCCAGAACGTCTTGATAGTCCAGCTTGGCTTCGTCTGCACACACCGCCCGCGTCAAGCGCGCTATCACGTCGGCCTTGGCGGGCTTTCCCTCTAGAATAAACACCCGTTCAGAGGGTAGAATACTGCTTATTTTAAACTTACCTGTTTTATTTGAAACCATAATCTCGTGAAATTTTATATTACCAAATCTATATGTCCCCCGCAACCGCCGCGGCGGCTTGTTCGGCCCCCTGCGGGAGCTTTTTTAGCAGTTTGGCCGCCTCTTTTTGGCTGGCGGCGGCCTGCTGCAAATACGGACGAGCCTTGGCATATTGGCCTAACGCGGCATAAACGGCCCCCAAATGATAAGCCACCTCTGCATTGGCGTTTATAAAGTCGGCATCTATGTTTTCCAATAAATCTAACGCCTGTGCATATTTGCCCTGCCGGTAATACACCCAGGCCAACGTATCGGCAAAAGCGCGATCCTGCGGCTGCAGCTGCACGGCTTTGGCGGCCAGCTGTTCGGCTTCGTCCACCCGTTCGTTACGCTCTGCCAAGCTAAAAGCCAGCAAATTGTAGGCGGCCGCATTTTGGTCATTTTGCGCAAACACCAAACGCAGTTGTTTTTCCATCTCTTTGTATTTTTTTTGTGCTTCCAACACAAAGGCATACGCCAAACGGGCCTGCTCATACGAAGGGTTGGTCAGCAACAGCTTTTTTAACACCTTGGCAGCCGGTTTATAGCGGCCGGTATCATACAAAGCCAAAGCGTAAAAATAGGCAATTTCCACATTGTCTTTAAAGCGTTCGTACGCTTCGGCCAGTGTGGACGTTGCCGTTTGCATATCGCCGCAGAGCTGCTGGTAAAAGGCCACCTGCAGCCATTTGGCGGCACTGTCGGCATAGTCGGCCGTTTCCTGCAAATACCGTGCGGCGGCGGCATAGTCGCCTTGTTCTTCGGCATACAAAGCCAAAAAATAACCGGCTACCGTATCGCCGTTATCCAGCTTTTTGGCTTTGGCAAAATAGGCTTGCGCCCGTGCGTCGTCTTTAACGATTACATACAAAGAGCCTAAACGGGAGTACATTACCGCGCTTTCATAGCCGGTCTTTTCCAGCAATTCTAACTCTCGCAGCATAAGAAAGAACTGATTGTTCTTTTCGTAAATCTCGGCACGTGCCAAATAGGGTTCGGGATATTCCGGATTTTCTTTGGTGGACAGATTGTAAAATTCCAGCGCCTTCTGCACCTGTTTTTTGCGGTAATAGATATTGCCTATTTCATAGTCAATTACGTGCGCGATGGACGGATAGTTTGTTTTCTGCTCCTGCAGTTTTTGGGCGGCGCGGTCGGGGTCTATATAGGTAAGCAGCAAAACATATTGATATAAGACGCGCAAGTCTTCGGGGTCGGCCTGCAGGGCTTGTTCATAATATTGCTGGGCTTCTTTTAGCTTTCCTTTGCGCCAATTATAAAAAGCATAAACGGCCAGGTCTTCGCCTTCGTTTTCGCCGTCATTGATATAAGCGGCATATTTATCGGCGGCGGCAAAATCGCCTTCCGCCAAGGCACACACCGTCAGCATACGGCGCAAATATTTGCTTTGCGGTGCCAAAGAAAGCGTTTTTTGATAGTAGGGGCAGGGGTCTTGGCCGGCTTCTTCAGCCAGCAGGGCCTCTATAAAAGAAAGATAAACTGCTTCTTCCTTTTTGCTTTCTTCGTTTAACGGAAAAGTTTTTGCCGCACCGCACAGCGCCAGCGCAAGCAAAAGCACGCAAGATAGCCATTTTTTCATACTTCTGTTCCCATTATCCAAGCGTCTTTGCCCGGACCGTAAAAATCTTTTCGTATGCCCAGTCTTTTAAAACCGCCCTTGGCATAAAGCCCTTGGGCGGGCACATTGTCTTGCGCTACTTCTAATGTTATTTGGCAGGGCCCCTGTTTTTTTAACTCTTTGAGGGCCTTGGCCAGCAGGGCCGAGCCTACGCCTTGTTTACCGCATTCCGCCAATACGGCTACATTAAGTATTTCAGCAAAACCGGCCGCACTGCGCAACGCCAAAAAACCGATTATTTTTCTTTCTTCACACGCGCACCACACGCACGAACACGGCTGGCAGATCTCTGTAGCAAAGCCTTTGCTGCCCCAGCCGGCCGCCTGCGGACGGGTGCTTTCCACCCGTGCCAGCTCGTCAGCATCCAACGGCAAAGCGCGGCGTATGTTCATTGGCCCAACTCAAAACGCGCCGGCTTGAGGTACAAAGGTTCTAACGCATTTTTTTGATAGGCTTCATCGGCCGACATATCTATCAGTGTTTGAGGGCGGACAATGCAGTCTTTCATCGGGGCCTGCGTGCAGGCAATACCGCTCAGCAGTCCTTGCAGCGGCGCGTTTTCCCTGTCGGTACCAATGCAATATAAAGGCTCCGTGCGTTCTTTCAGTTTGGCAAGCAAATCTTCTTTGCTAAGCCAAAAGGGCCCTTGGGGCGTATGGCCGAAAAACTGCAGGAAATATTCCTCTCGGAATGCGTGTAAGACCACCGCCAACAGGCCCGACGGGTTTTGCTTTTGCCAAGCGGCATATTCGGCACTTTGCAGCGCTTGCCGATGCAAAATTTCAAACACGGTGGCGCTGGCTGTTTGCGTGCCGTTTAAATAAGAAAGCATAGAAGCAAACGTAAGCGAAATGCGAATGCCCGTAAAACGCCCCGGGCCGCGCACAAAGAAAATCTTTTTAATATCGGGCAATTGGGCACCGGCTTTGGCCAACAGCTTTTCTATCTGCGGCAGCAAAAACCGTTCCTGCTTAATGCCGGTTTTGCGCAGGACATAGGTTTTGTGTCCGTCAAAAGCGCAGGTCATCAACGTCGGGCCGGAGCTGTCCATCCCCAAAATTATTTGTTTTGACTTTTCCATAGTTCCTCCGCCAACGCTTGCGATACGGGCCCAAACGCACGCAGTTCAATGCGGCGCCGGTCGCCCTCCTGCAAAACAAAGTTCATTTCCAACCGGTCCTTGGGCATCATACGGGCCAGCGGGTCGGGCCATTCGGCCAAAATAACGGCTTTTTCGTCTTCCAGCATTTCTTCAAAGCCCAAATTAAACACTTCCCCTTCGCTGAGACGAAACAAATCAATATGATAAAGCGTTCTTTGCCCTTTGTGGTAGCGCTTCATCAAACTAAAGCTGGCGCTGGTGGGAGAGCTTTTCATCCCCAAAGCGGCGGCCACCCCTTTGACAAACACCGTTTTGCCCGCCCCGATGGGACCGCGCAAAAAGGCAATTTCGCCCCCTTTCAAAAGCGAAGCAAACACCCCGGCCAACTGCTGGGTTTGCGCGGGGGAGGATGTATATAAAATCTGTTCTTTCATTATCTCACCGTTTTTATGCACACCGTGCGACCGTTATCTTGCACACGGTCTTGGTTAGTGGGGTCCAACACTTCTTTGCCGTCCACCAAAAAGACGTATTTATATTCCCCCGCCGCCAGCGCAAGGGACGTTTCAAAATAGCCGCGCGAATAGCGTTTAAGCTCAATGGGGGTTTTGCCCCAGCCGTTAAAATCGGCCAGCAGCTCCACTTTTTTGGCGCCGGGAACCGTGATAAAAAAATTGCGGAATTTAATTTCCGTATTAAACTTTTCTTTGGGTTTTTTGGCCAAGGCCGCCAAATCGTCTTTATCCAAGGCAGCCGTTTGGGCGGAGCCTTCTATGGAGCCGGCGGCATAGTCGTAATAATCTTCCCCGGCGGTAAAAAACCAAGTCAGGCAGGCGCAAATAAGCAGCAGAAAGAGCACAAACAAAGAGCCCGGTTTTTTATTGTTCATCTAAATATTCCCTTTCGTTAAATGCCGCCCCGCAGGACGCCGCCAGCGCCTTTACGGCCTGAGGGTCTGCGCCGGTATTGTCCACACAGCTGGCCGCCACGCGCGTAAAACCGGCCGCGGCGCATTTTTTTAAAAAATCAAGCACGGAGGCAAAGCCGTTTTCATAACCCGATGCGGGGCGCACGATTTGGCGCCAAAGCGTTTCGTTTTGGGCGTTAAGGCTGACGTTGACAATATCTACGGCGGTTTTTAGCTCCGGCACGATATCGCGCTTATTAATTAAATTGCCCAGTCCGTTGGTGTTCAGCCGCACTTTAAAGGAAGCAGAATCGGCGCGTTTTTTAAGCGTACGGCCGATTTCCAGCAAAGCGTCCAAACGCATTGTCGGCTCGCCGTACCCGCAAAAGACGACTTCCGCAAAAGGGGTTTGCATTTCTTTTGCCAACAGGGCCAGCACTTCTTGGGCGGAAGGCTCCTGCCCCTGCAAATCCAAATTATATCCGTTAAACTGCATATGCCATTTTGTTTTAATGCAAAAGGCACACAGGTTTGGGCAGCGGTTGGTCAGATTGATATATATCCCATTTTTAAAGCGGTACACAATGCTGGGGTTTTTCATATAACACCTCTTATATGTATTATACCAGTTTACGCTTTGGGGTGGCGGCCGCCCAAACGCCGTCTTTTAAAGCGATACCAAAAATTATTAAAATAAGGAAAAGGAAGGGTGGCCGAGCGGTTTAAGGCGTCAGTCTTGAAAACTGATGTGGGGGCAACCCCACCGAGGGTTCGAATCCCTCCCCTTCCGCCAGTTTTACACCATACCGCCCTATCCATCCCCGCCGGCTGTTTTCTCTCTTTGCGTTTTGCCTGTCTTGCACCAGCCTGTTGGGCCGGCTTTCCGGCGCACACCATTTTCAGCTTTTTAAGGTATACCCGTTCAATACGGCAAGGGCTTGACTTGGAGTTTGCTCCAGCAAGTACAATAATATATACCCCCGCAAAAGGAGGACGTATGAAAAAAATTTTAACAGGACTGTTGTCTGCCGTACTTTTGGCAGGAGGAGTAACTATGGCAAATGCAAAAAAATGGGATAAAACCTTTGAAAAGAACAACCGGGTAAACGTAAAAAAAGTAACTTTTAAAAATCGGTTTGGCATTACCTTGGCAGGAGATTTGTATACGCCAAAATCAATGAAAAAAGACGAAAAACTGCCGGCCGTGGCCATATCGGGCCCGTTTGGCGCCGTGAAAGAGCAGGCCTCCGGCCTGTATGCGCAAGCTTTGGCAGAACGCGGTTTTGTTACGCTGGCGTTTGACCCGTCTTTTACGGGCGAAAGCAAGGGCTCTGCGCGCAATGTAGCCTCGCCCGATATTAATACGGAAGATTTCAGCGCCGCAGTAGATTTTTTAAGTAATTACAAGAATGCCGACCCTGATAAAATCGGCATTTTAGGCATTTGCGGTTTTGGCGGTTTTGCGTTAAATGCCGCCGCGATGGACACCCGCATCAAAGCAACTGTTACCTCTACAATGTATGATATGACGCGCGTGTCCGCCAACGGATATTTTGACGCAATGGACGCCAATGCCCGCTATGCCCAAAAAGAACAGTTAAATGCCCAGCGCACGCAAGATTACAAAAACGGCACTTACGCCCCGGCCCCGGGCCTGCCCGAAAAACTGACGGGGAAAGAACCGCAGTTTGTGCAAGACTATTGGCACTATTACAAAACCCCGCGCGGTTTTCATAAACGTTCCATCAATTCCAACGGCAACTGGACGGTGACATCCTCGCTGTCTTTAATGAACCTGCCCATTTTGGCTTATAGCGGCGAGATACGCAATGCCGTGCTAATGATTCACGGAGAAAAGGCCCACAGCCGCTATTTTAGCGAAGACGCCTTTAAAAAATTGACCGGCGATAATAAAGAACTGCTCATTATCCCCGGCGCCAATCACGTAGATTTGTATGACAATATGCAAAAGATTCCGTTTGATAAAATAGAAGACTTCTTCCGCAAAAACTTAAAATGAAAGCAAATACAGGGCTTTGGGGTTTGGTGTTGGGCGCCGTATGTCTTTTTACCGCTTGCAGCGATTCGCAAGCGGTAAACGCGGCGCCGCCCGCCCTTTCGCCCGCACCTGCGCTGACTATGAAAATAAAAATAGGACAAGACGTTTTTACTGCAGAACTGCAGGACAGCCCTTCCGCCCGCGCCCTGCTGGAGCGCCTGCCGTTTACCGTAACGATGCACGAACTGAACAGAAACGAAAAATATCATTATCTTTCCGCCCCGCTCCCTGCCGCGGCCCGTCCCGTCGGACGCATACAAAGCGGCGACTTGATGTTATTTGGCAGCGACTGTTTGGTTTTGTTTTATAAAAATTTTAAATCGGCTTACTCCTATACGCCGTTGGGACGCATTACAAACCCACAGCGCCTAGCCGCGCTGGCTAAAAAACAGGACGTGGAAGTTTCTTTTTCCCGTTAAGTTGCTCTTTCAAACCCAAAGCAGCACTTGTAGGGAACCTTGCCACCTGTTTCCGACAAGGCGGCCCTTAATAAAACCTGCTTTTCAAAGGCAAAATTTGCCATAATATAAAAAATATTTTCAAGAAAAGAGGTCTTTTATGGCTACCATTAAATACGGCAAAGAAGGTTTAGAATTAGACATCAGCCCCGTGTCGCGCTGGTATGACGACGGGAGCGAAGAACCCTGCGTGGAATATGAAATAGGCCTTTATTATAAAGACACGCCCCTGTTTTCCGACGAGTTTGCCGAAAAATTTATTGCCCTTAAAGACGCACAGGCCCCCTATCTTTCCGCATTTATTTTGCAGGTGCTTTCCACCGGTCAGGCCGATAATTGGATTATGCTGGAGCCGAAAGTGTCCATCTTTATGGCGCCCAAAACGGCCTTGGGCTGCGCCTGCCGCGGCGAACTGCCCGGTCAAACGCCGTTTTTTATGGAAATAAAGCTGGACCAAAACATTCTGGCCGACAAACCCTATACGGAATATTCCGATACGGGCCTGTCGCTTAAATTGGAAGCCACCCGCGAACAATGGGGCGATTTCGCCCGCGACCTGGAAGGCGAAGAAACGGACTTTGACGACTGATTTTGCAACCGAAGCCAAAAACCCTGCCGCAAGCGGGGTTTTTTATGTCGGTTTTTGCGATATTTTGCCGTGCAGAAACAAGAAAATGCGGCAAACAACATCCTTTTACATACAGGCATTCTTTTTTTGAACACCAAACACAAGCCGTTACACCGTTTAAAACAGACGTACAATGTTTCCCGCTTTAAAAGAAAACCCCGTGCTTCCGCACGGGGTTTGTGACTGCGCAAGAATCATTTGCCGGAGAATTTGGCCGCTTCAAAATTACGTTGCTTTAACTTGCTGTCAAGATTGGTAGGCAGCTTGGTATTTTTCAGCACGTCTTCTTCGCTTACTTGCGTGGAGAGGCCCTTTTCCACCTTAAAAGATTTGGCGTCGGCTTCTTTCTGTGCCGCGTCGGAGTTCGTCATTCCTAAACCCGACACTGCATTGGTCACGGTGGCGGCCTTGGGCACATCCGCGGCTTTGAAATCTTTGGCGTTTTTATAAGCAGGCGTATAGCTGCCCACAGCAGACGAAGACGTTGTTTTGGCAGAAGAAGACGTCTTTTTGGGTGCCGCAGGCGCCGGCGTAGGCACATATGCCACGCCTCTTTCCCCAGGATGTGTAACGGTTACCTGCGTGGTCGGGTGGGACACGACCGCCGTCGTTACGGGGCGTTCCACTGTAGCAGTAGTCGTCGGGTGAAGTACCGCGGCGGTAGTCGTCGGGCGCGACACCACAGCCGTTGTGGTCGGCCGGTTGACAGTAGCGGTAGTAGTCGGGCGGGTTACTTTTACCGTTGTTACCGGAGCCGCCTGCAAAAAACCGGTCAGCAAAGCAAAAACAAACAAAACGGATAAATGTTTCATATATTTCTCCATTTTATAGTATAAAGGCACGGCTTTATTTTTCAAGCCGGTTAATGCCGGAATATTTCCGTTACGCGCTCAAAAATGCCGTTACACCAGGCAATCGTCATACCGTAATTGCTTACCGGCACGCCGGCCTGCGCCAAACGATGTACGCGGTTTAGCACCTGTACGCGCGTGACCATACAGCCGCCGCATTGCACGGCCAAACGGTAAACCGACAAATCTTTCGGCAGCGGGTCCAGACTGGCCAGCACGTCAAAGTGCAATTTTTTGCCCGTCTTTTTTTGCAGCCAAGCCGGTATTTTAACGCGGCCGATATCGTCACATTTGTTGACGCTGTGGGAGCAGGACTCCAAAATAAGCACTTTGTCCCCGTCCTGCAAGTCGTCAATTTTGGGCGTACTGTGCAGGAACAAATCAAAATCGCCCTTCAAGCGGGAAAACAAAATGCTAAAGCTGGTCAGCGGGATATGCGCCGGCACGGCCGCACTGACCTGCTTAAACGCCTGTGAGTCCGTCACCACCAATTTAGGTGTATGTTTGGCAAGCCACGCGGGCAATTCAGCCGGCTGCACACCAATGCCGACAGCGTGCAAATCAAGCAAACTGCGCATTGCCTGCACCTGCGGCAAAATAAGCCGCCCTTCCGGCGCGGAAGCGTCAATGGGCATTACCAGCACCACTTCATCGCCCTCTTTTACAAAACCGCCAAAAACGTCGTCGTGCGCATAGGCGCTTTTAGGCAAATGCTTGGCAATGGCGGCCAGCAGCGGTTTATTGTTTTTGTCCAAGCAGGAAAATTCCACCACCTCCGCCCCTTCCAGCTCTTTAGGGACAGCGGGATATAAATCGCTTTTGTTATGTACGAAGAAAAACGGCACGCCTCTGCGGCGGCACAACGCGGCCAGGTCTTTTTCGTAGGAACCGAAATCTTGCGCAAAAACGATCAGCGCCAAATTGACTTGGTTTAATACTTCCTGCGTTTTGGCCACGCGCTGGGGGCCCAACTCGGAGGTATCGTCCAGCCCGGCCGTATCAATAAGCGTTACGGGGCCGATACCCAAAATTTCCATAATTTTTTTGACAGGGTCTGTCGTCGTGCCGGGCACGGCGGCCACCACGGCGGTGTCCTGCTGGCTAAGCACGTTAACCAGCGAACTTTTGCCCGCGTTCATACGTCCGAAAATGCCGATGTGAGGTCTGTTCAGTTTTACCATATACAGATTATATAAAAATGAACAGACGCAAGATTAGTGGATAACGTAACTTGGGTTGCCGCTATAGGCTTGGCCGGAACCCATAGAGCGGCAGAAATCTTCCCAGCCGGTAAAATAATGGCATACAACCGTTCCGTCATCCAGCGCAACGATAGAATATTTACTGTCTACAGGCAGGCGTTTGGCAATCGCTACGGAGTTAGTGTAGCTTGGTGAATAGGAACCATATTGAAAGAGTTTGGTTTCTTTTCTGCCATAGCCATTGGCAGTAACATCCGTTCCCGGAACTTCAATATCCAAAACAGACATATCCGTTGTGTAGTTGCCGGTCGTCATTTTGTATATTTCTTGGGCCTTGGCAATGGAAGACACCATCGTCAGGGCTTCGGCGGCGCGGCTTCTCTCCACCGCTTTTTCATACTGCGGCAAGGCAATAGCCGCCAATATGCCGATAATCAGCACCACCACCAAAAGCTCAATGAGTGTAAAACCGCCCGCTTTGCCCGCAGCGGAATTTTTAAAGGAAGAAATCATTTTTTGATAAATTTTGTTCATAATTTTATTTTAGCAAAAACAAGTTATACTTTGGCTAAACCCGCAGACCGACACCTATTTTCCCGCCAAGCATTAATGTATAATAAAGTAAATACCCTTTTAGAGGTGATTATGACAAAACCCGTCCGTGCCGCACAAAAAAAACAAACGCTGGACTTTGACGCTTATCTAAAAGAACGCGCCAAACTGGTAGAAAAAAATCTTTCCAAATTTATTGACAAAATCCCCAATGCACCCAAAATTTTGACCGACGCTATGGACTATTCTCTCCAGGCCGGCGGCAAACGCGTGCGCCCCATTTTGGCAATGGCCACCGCCGAAGCCTTCGGCAAAAAAGCGGCCGACGTTATGCCTGCCGCCTGCGCGCTGGAAATGCTGCACACCTATTCTTTAATTCACGATGATTTGCCCTGTATGGACAACGACGACCTGCGCCGCGGCAAACCCACCAATCACAAAGTATTCGGCGAAGACCTGGCCCTGCTGGCCGGCGACGCACTGCTGACCTATGTGTTTGAAGTGTTTGCCCAAAACGGCAAAATTAAAACCATCGGGGCGGAAAACACGCTTAACGCATTGCAAAATTTTGCCCACCGCGCCGGCGCTTCCGGTATGGTAGGCGGCCAAACCTCCGACGTATATGCCGAAGGAATGGGCACGCAGGACGCCGCCAGCATACGGGCCGAAAAAATAAAAAAAGTTTCCAAAAAACTGGCCGATAAAAGCCTGCGCTATTTTTTGCTCCCGCCCACCGTGCAGGAAACAACACCCGAGGCAGTACTGCTTTATATTCACGCCAATAAAACCGGTGCGCTCATCCGCGCCAGCGTGGAAACCGGCGCCCTGCTGGCCGGCGCCAAAGGGGCCGATTTAAAACATATTCAAAAATATGCCGACTGTATTGGGCTGGTGTTCCAAATTGTAGATGACATTTTGGACGTAACCGCCTCGGCCAAACAATTGGGCAAATCAAACAGCGATACGCAAAACGGCAAGCTGACCTTTGTCAGCCTGTTTGGTTTGGAAGGCAGCCGCAAACACGCCCAGCTGCTTATTGCCAAAGCACAAAAAGCATTGGACAGCCTCAAAAACGTCAAACGCAAAAATCTGGCGCCGTTGTATGCTATGGCTGAATTTTTTAAGACACGCACGTATTAAGGAGTAAGAATGAAAGTATTGCCAACCGTCAAAACCCCGGCTGATTTGCGCAACATTAAACGCGAACTGCTGCCGCAGTTATGCCAGGAAATCCGTGAAGAAATTATCAAAACAACCAGCAAAAACGGGGGCCACTTGGGCTCCAGCTTGGGCGCGGTGGAAATTATTACCGCCCTGCATTATGTATTTGACACGCCCAAAGACAAACTGGTTTTTGACACGGGACACCAAGCCTATGCACACAAACTTTTGACGGGCCGGCAAGGCAAATTTTCCACCATTCGCACCAAAGGAGGCTTGAGCGGCTTTCCCAAACGCAGCGAAAGCAAATATGACGAATTTGGTGTAGGGCACGCCAGCACGGCACTGTCGGCCGCGCTGGGTATGGCTATTGCGCGCGACCAAAAAAAATCTGACGCAAAAGTAGTGGCCGTCGTGGCAGACGGCGCGCTGACCGGCGGTATGGCATACGAGGCAATGCAAAATGCAGGCCTTTTGGCTACCGATATGTTGGTGATTTTAAACGATAACCAGATGTTCATTTCCAAACGCGTCGGCGCCTTGGGCCAGTTTTTGACCAAACTGCTGACCAAAAAGTACGTACAGTTAGCCGAAGAAAAAGCCACCAACTTTTTAAAACGCTTTGACGAGCTGGGCAACAATGCGGCCAAATTGGCCAAACGCGCCCGCTCCATTCTGTTCCCCGGCACGATTTTTGAAGAAATGGGCTTCCGCTATTTCGGCCCCGTCAACGGCAACGACATTGAAGCAATGGTAGACGTCTTAGAACACGTCAAAAACGTAAAAGGCCCCGTGTTGCTGCACGTAGTCACCAAAAAAGGCAAGGGCTATACGCCGGCGGAAGAAAAACCGACCAAGTTTCACGGCGTTGGAATGTTTGACGCAGACACCGGCGACACCATCGGCAAAAGCGACCGCATTACCTTTACCAAGGCTTTTTCCGACGCGCTGATTAAACTGGCCAAAGCCGACAAAAAAATAAATGCCATTACGGCCGCTATGCCCGAAGGAACCGGCTTGGACGAGTTCCGCCATACTTTTCCGCAGCGCTTTTTTGATGTAGGCATTGCCGAAGAACACGCCGCCACCTTTGCCGCCGGTCTGGCCGCCGAAGGGCTCAAACCGGTGGTAGCGGTTTATTCTTCTTTTGCCCAGCGCTGTTATGACCAAATTGTGCACGATATTGCGCTTCAAAATTTACCCGTTGTGTTTGCTTTGGACCGCGCCGGTTTGGTGGGCGAAGACGGCCCGACGCACCACGGCGCTTTTGACCTGAGTTTTCTGCGCAGTACGCCTAACTTGATTATCGCCGCACCGGCCGACGAAAACGAACTGGGCCATCTGCTCAAAACCGCGTTGGACAGCGGCAAACCTTTTGTGCTGCGCTATCCGCGCGGGGCCGGTTTTAACGTGCCCGTTGACAGCGAACTGAAAGACCTGCCCGTAGGCAAAGGACAATGGCTTAAAAAAGGCAAAGATTTAACCATTGTGGCCATTGGCAACCGCGTACACCCCGCTTTGGAAGCGGCCGCACTTTTAAAAGACAAAGGGCTGGACGCGGGCGTCATTAACGCGCGTTTTGTTAAACCGCTGGACACGGAAATTTTGGACGAAGCCTTAAAAGTTTCCCCCCGCATCGTTACGGTGGAAGACAATTCCCTCTGCGGCGGCTTTGGTTCTGCCGTGGCGGAATACGTAACCGGTCAGGACAAGCCCTTCCGTTTGCTGCGCTTGGGCCTGCCGGATGAATTTGTGGAACACGGTAAAGTAGGTCAACTTTATGAACAACTGGGGTTGACGCCTGACAAAATGGCAGCGCAAATACTTAACTGGAGCAAACATTATGAAAAAACCCGCTAAAAAAGAAAGAGTCAAAAGCATAGAGCACGAAAGTTCCTACATTCGCGCCTACGAAGACATTGAACTGTTAAATAAGCCGGTTATGCGTCCGGTGCGCATTGAGCTGGAAGTAATGAAGCCCGAAATTTATCTTCAGGCAATGAACATTACGCAAAGCATTGTTTGCTTTGGTTCTGCGCGCGTCCGGCCGGAAAAAGAAGCCAAAGCCCAAGTGGCCGCGGCCAAAAAAGCCTTGGCGGCAAAACCCAAAAGCAAAGCTTTGCAGGAACGCTTAAGCGAAGCAGAAGGGTTGCTTTCTCTTTCCAAATATTACGAAGAAGGCCGCAAATTTGCCCAGCTGGCCGTTAAAAAAGGCAAAAACCGCTTTGCCGTAGTAACCGGCGGCGGCCCAGGCCTGATGGAAGCGGCCAACCGCGGCGCGTTTGAAAGCGGCGGCAAAAGCATCGGCTTTAACATTACCCTGCCGCACGAACAGCACCCCAACCCGTACATCACCAAAAACCTGGCGTTTTTGTTCCACTATTTTGCCATTCGCAAACTGCATTTGGTAATGCGTTCGCGCGCGTTTGTGGTGTTGCCGGGCGGATACGGCACGTTTGACGAACTGTTTGAAATTCTGACGCTGGTTAAAACCGGCAAGAAAGAAGAAATTCCCATCATCTTATTGGGTAAAGAATTTTGGAACTCGGTGGTCAATTTCCGCGCCTTGGCTTCTTACGGCGTGATTGATAACGAAGAAGCCCGCACCTGCCACATTGTAGACACGGCAGAAGAAGCGTGGGACATCATCGCCAAATTCTATAAGATTAAATAAAAAACAAGTTACACAAAAACCCCGCGGTTTTAGCCGCGGGGTTTTTTGTTTAAACAAGCGTTTAATTGCCCGATATGGCACTTCCGTAAACAGACATATCATTTACCGGCAAATAAAAACGATAAGAATAGCTTTTATCCTGTATTCCCCCCAAAGATTTACACACGGCTGCCGTTTCATCTGTGCCGCCTATGCACAAGCGCCATTTACGTTGGTGTCCATAAACAGGAACCCTGTATGTACCAAATACTTGCAAAATAGGATAGCCCGGTTTATTTTGAGCGTTTGCTTCCCAGCGAAAACCTTCATCTTGAAGTGTTATTCTATAAGGGTCCGTATTTGCGAGGGTGGCATCTAAAGCTTCCATATCCGTTGTGTATGTGCCATTGGCCATATAATATACATCGGAGGCTTCCATCATTTTATTTAGCGTAGCCAATACGGTGGCGGCTTTTGCCTTGCGTACCGCCAAACTGTAGCGCGGCAAAGCTATGGCCGCCAAAATGCCGATTATCAGCACCACTACCAAAAGTTCCATTAGCGTAAAACCGCCCAAAACGCTTTTTGGGCGGTTTTTCCCGTCAAGAATGATTTTTTGATAAATTTTGTTCATAAACAAAATTTATCAAAAAAAAAAAACGGGTCAAGCCCTTCAAAAAACACCAGGCAATAAGAGGCCCTTACCGCTAATCTTACATAAAAAAGCCCCGCCTTTTCGGCGGAGCTTTTTGCTTTAAGAAATTTACAGGCCGACCTGCTTAACGGCGTTTAACAAGTCGTCGGTGTCAAACGGCTTATACAAAATACCGTCTGCTCCCAGCCTTTTGGCTTCTTCTGCAATGGTTTCCTGTTTAAGGCCCGTTACCATAAGCACTTTTACCTGCGGATGCTGTTTTTTAAGGCGGGCCAACATATCCAAGCCGTTTTCCGTCGGAAAGAACACATCCAGCAAAATCAAAGAAGGCACTGCTTTTTCCAGCTTTTCAAAAAGTTCTTTGGAACCGCCCGCCTCAAACACCACGTCATAACCCGATGATTCCAACACGTTTTTTATGGCAGAGCGTAAAATGACCGAGTCGTCCACCAACGCAATTTTTAACATAATCTCCCCTACTTAATATATTGAGCGACCAATTTTTCGCCAAAGTCCAACAATGTTTGCGTGTCTTTTTTGGTGCCAGCTTCGGCATACACGCGCACCAAAGGTTCCGTACCGGACGGACGGACAAGCAGCCATTCGTCTTTTTCAAAATAAATTTTTAAACCGTCCAGCGTGGCAATTTCGGCCACTTTAAAAGAACCTATTTTTTTAGGCAGTTTTTTGCGCAGTTTTTCCACAAAAGCCGCTTTGTCTATCGGCTTAGCGGCCGGCAAATCGCGCCGCTGATACACGGAAGGGCCGTACTGCTTTGTTACCGCTTCACACAATTCGGACACTTTCTTTTTGGTGTCGGCCAGCATTTCCAGCCAGGCCAAAGCCACCGCCAAGCCGTCTCTGTCGGTGGCGCCGCCTTTCCAAGCATAGCCGCCGGCTTCTTCTACGCCAAAAGCCACTTCTTCCAAAGCCATACGTTCCGCCACGTTTTTAAACCCGACGGCCACTTCTTCAAAAGGCATATCGTAGGCGCGGGCAATGCGTTTGGGCAAATAACCCATAGACATAGTCTGCACCACTTTGCCCTTCAGTTTTTTATTTTTAATCAAATAATCTAAAAGCACCGCCGCTACCAGACAGGGCGTAACAAAATTGCCTTTTTCGTCAATTAAACCAAAGCGGTCGCCGTCTCCGTCAAAAGCAAACCCGACGGCGGCTTTTTTGGCCAGCACCGTTTTTTTAAGCTCGTCCAAATTTTTTAAGGACGGATCCGGCTGCAACCCGCGGAACGTAGGGTCGTGCTCGGCGTGCAAAGCGATAATTTTATTTTTCGGCAAAACCGTTTCCAGCCAGCCCGCCGCCGCGCCGTACATATAATCGGCCACGATGGTTCCTTTAAAAGCCGCAATTTTTTTGGTATTGGCCAGCGACGTCAAATATTTTTGATATAAATCGGTCAGGTTTTTTTGTTCGGCCTTCTGCCCATATAAAAACAGCACGGGGTTGACGTCTATAAGTGCCTCTATTTCGCGCGTTTCACGCGTGGGGGCGGAACAGCCGGCCCATTTCACTTTTACGCCGTTATACTGGGCAGGGTTATGGCTGGCGGTGACTGTAATGCCCAGCCAGAATTTTTTTAGCGTCAGCGCACTGACCATAGGGGTGGTAACAGGTCGGTCGGAAAGCGTAACGTCTATTTTATTGGAACGCAAAATGCTGGCAATATCGGCGGCGAACAAGTCCGACATAAAGCGGCGGTCATAACCGACAAACACCTTTGCCATTTTGCCGTTTTCGTCAGAAGGTGCATTTTCATTGATATAATCAGCCAGCGCCTGCGCCAGCCGGCGCACGTTTTCATAGGTAAAATCCCACGCGATAATGCCTCTCCAACCGTCGGTGCCAAACTTAATTTCAGCGGCCATAAAAGCCCTCCGTTACCGTAAAAATCTGTTTCAATTTCCGTTTTCATTAAATGCGGGCCCATCAGACGCCCTATAAAAAGTGGAGGTGGGGGGATTCGCACCCCCGTCCGAACATCTTAACAGTTCAGGCCCTACAGGTTTAGCCGCGCTTGGTTAATCACGCGGTAAGCGCACGGCGGCACCCGCGTGATTTGTTCCGTTGGTCTTAAGCGCAGAAGGACGAAACGCGCCCGCTGCGCCGCATTTCACATAATGACTGCCTTGCCTATGCGTGTGAAAAGCACACAGACGACAGTGGACTAAGCGTTAGCCCAAGCGACTTGATTGTCGTTAGTTATTTTTTTAGCCCTATTTTAATTGGCCTGGCCAACCAATACCTGCTCCCGAGCCGTAACAGATACCCGTCGAATCTATTACACCCCCGTAAATACGGAAATTGTCAAAGAACCTTCCGGCCCTGCCGGAATAGGGTATTATATTGTATCATTTTCTTATAGCAATTTTACGCCTGCGGCACAATACGCCGCCCAAATTATGTACGTTACCACAAAACCAACCATTTACTTAATAGACGGGCTGAACCTGGTGCGCAGCTTTCTATGGCAATTTGCCCGCAGCGAAGAAGACGTAACCGCGGAATTTTTGGACTTTTTGGAAGCTGTGTCCCAAGACGAAAAATACGCAATGCACGAATATCGCGTAGTGTTTGACGGCGCTTACCGCCCCGTGGGGCCTTTATACAGAAGCGGGGTACACATCGTTTTTTCCGAAGACATTACCGCCGACGACTATATTTTTCAGGAAGCGGACTTTTTGGCCCAAAACGGCACCCGTGTTATTGCCGTCACTTCCGACCGAGATTTGCAGTCCCGCTTAAAAGGCGTGGGCGTTAAAGCACTTTTCTGCCAAAAATTTTACAACTCGCTTAAACTTTCAAACCGCTGACCAGAGCAAATGTGCACGGCAAACACAAGCAAACTGTGCGGCGGGGCTCGTTTTTTGTTAAAATAATTACTGTAGGGCTGGTGGCGGAATGGTAGACGCGACAGACTTAAAATCTGTTGGTCGCAAGACCGTGGGGGTTCGAGTCCCCCCCTGCCCACACTTTTATTTAACCGGCCGATATTGCCGGAAAGGGGTTTTATGTTAGAAGATTTTCAGCGTACGCTGACCAAATGTTTCGGCTGGGTGTTTACCGTTTTGCCCATCGGGCTGCGGTTTTTTTCCATCGCTTTGCTTATTGCGGTGTTCTTTCTGTTGTTCGGTTTTCGCGTCTTGGGCGGACTTTTTTTGGTGGTGGCCTGCTTTTGCGCGTTCTTTTTCCGCAATCCCAAACGCAATGTGCAGTTTGCTCCGGACGAAATTGCCTGCCCGGCCGACGGCACGGTGCTGAGCATCAAAACGGAAGACGACCCCAATTCCGTCGTCGTGCGCATTTTCCTTTCTATTTTTGACGTACACGTGCAGCGTGCTACGGTGGACGGCGTAATCGGTGAGATTTTTTATCACAAAGGGCAGTTCTTGTTTGCCAACAACCCCCAAGCCGCCACAGACAACGAACGCAATTTAATTCAAATTTACCGTCCAAACAGCGACCGCTTTGCCCACGTGGAACAAATTACGGGCGCTATTGCACGGCGCATTGAATGCTGGGTTAAGCCCGGCCAACAGGTAAAAGCCGGCGAACTGATTGGCCTGGTGCGTTTTGGCAGCCAAGTGGCCGTATATATGCCCAAAAATGCCGTGCGCGTAATGGTAAAAGAAGGCCAAAAAGTGCAGGGTGGCAACACCGTGCTGGCTTTGTGGAAATAACCTTTTTTAAAACGGCGCTTTTGCGCCGTTTTTTTATTTAAGGACGATATATGAATCAAGATAATAAAGACACCGCTACGGGTGTAGAAAAATTAAAAAGAACCGGTGCTGCTGCTGCCCCTTCGCTTTTTACGCTGGGCAATTTGGCGTGCGGGTTTTTCTCTATCTTAGCTTCCAGCCACGGCAATTTCGGCAAAGCCGGTTGGCTTATTTTAATTGCCGCCGTGTTTGATTTGTTTGACGGCCGCGTAGCCCGTATGCTGGGCACGGAAAGCAACTTCGGCGTAGAAATGGACTCTTTGGCCGATGCCGTATCTTTCTGCACGGCTCCGGCCCTGCTGATGTATTTTATGGTTTTGCAGCAATACCCGCTTTGGGGTGCGCCGATTGCGTGCGTGTACGCCTGCTTTGGCGTGCTGCGCCTGGCTAAATTTAATGCAATGGCCTATGCAGGGGAAGGCTCCAAAAAATATTTCTCCGGCTTACCGGTGCCGGCGCCGGCTTCCATTTTGGCGTCCTTTGCCATTTCGTACAGTATTATGGAAAGCAATATGGGCGGCCACAACCTGCGCATTATGCAGGTGTACTTACCGCACCTCTACAATTTTGTAGCCATTGCAATGGTGGTGCTGGCGCTGCTGATGGTGTCCACGGTGCCGTATGCGGCCTTTAAAGCCAAACGCGAAAAAAAGATGAGTGTTTGGACGATGCTGCTTATCGTGGTTTTGGTCGTGCTGTTGGTGCGCTACCCGCAGGACGTTATTTTTATCGTAATGTCTGCTTATGTGCTTTTTGGGCTGTTGGCGGTTTTGTACCGCGCGTTTAAAGGCATAAAAGTGGAAAAATAATTTTGTTTTACGCTAAAAGCCCCGCAACCGCGGGGCTTTTTTATGCCCCGAAAGAAACCAAGCCGCTCTGTCGTTTGCAACGCTATGCTTTTACACCAAAATTTCCCGGCGGATTTTTATGTTTTTTCAGGCGGGAAATGCTACAATAAAACAAAAAGGAGCCTTTGATGAAAACCCCGCTTCAAGATTTTGACAAAAAAAGTGCTCTACGGCTGGAAACCGCCACCCTTTTTGGCATTGACGAAGCCGGACGCGGCCCCCTGGCGGGCCCGGTAGTAGCTTGTGCCTGCTATATAGGTTCCAATCTTTATTCCTACTTTGAAGACGTAAACGACAGCAAAAAATTAACCCATAAAAAACGGGAAGAAATTTTTAAACGCATCAATGATTTGGGCGTCCTTTACGGCGTGGGTTATGCCTCGGCCGAAGAAATAGACCGCTATAATATTTTGCAGGCCACTTTTTTGGCTATGCGCCGCGCCGCCAAAAAATTTTACACCATCCCCGGCGCGGTGGCTTTGGTGGACGGGCCGCACCGCATTACCGATTTTCCCCTCCGCCAAGAGGCCGTCATAGACGGCGACGCCAAATCGTTAAATATCGCCGCGGCCAGCATTGTAGCCAAAGTCTGCCGCGACCGCTATATGGACATTTTAGACAAACTCTATCCCGGTTACGGCTTTGCCGGGCACAAAGGCTACGGTACCCCCAAACATTTGGAAGCGCTGGAAAAGCTGGGCCCCTGCCCGCAGCACCGCAAAACGTTTGCACCGGTGCGTAAATTTTTTAAGCCGACTCTTTTCCCATGAACACATTGCAAAGCGGCGCCGCCGGCGAAGACGCGGCTTGCCGCTACTTGGAAACAAAAGGTCTTGCCATTATAGCACGTAATTACCGCCGGCCCTGCGGCGAAATAGACATTATTGCACGCGACGGCCAAACGCTGGTGTTTGCGGAAGTAAAAAAACGCGCTTCGGGCGCTTTTGGCGGCCCCTTGGCGGCCGTAACGCCGGCCAAACAGCGCAAAATTACGCTCACGGCGGAGTGCTACGTTAAGGAAAACACCCCCAAATTTGATAGTATAAGATTTGATGTTATCTGCCTGCTGGACGGAAAAATAACACACCTTGAAAATGCCTTTTTCCCCCGGCGGGGCACTTTATGATTACGGAGGCCGTATGACCCAACTGCAGCAAGTCAAAAAAGCCGTCGCGTTCATTAACAAAAAAACGAAAAACTTTAAGCCGGAAATTGCCCTTATCACAGGCTCCGGCTTGGCGGAATCTGTTCCCCCGCTGGAGAAAAAAATCGTCATTTCCTACGCCGATATCCCCGGCTTTTTGCGCAGCACCGTGCCGGGCCACAGCGGCAACCTGATTTTTGGCGTTTATAAAGGCAAAAAACTGATGGTTATGCAAGGGCGCTTTCACTATTACGAAGGGCACCCGATGAAAGAGTTAGCCGTCTCTGTACGCACGATGTTCCTGCTGGGTGTAAAAAAACTGATTGTTTCCGCCGCCGTAGGATCTTTGGATCTCAAACTCAAACCAGGTTCTTTGTGCGTTTTAAACGACCACATCAACTTTATGTGCAACAACCCGCTTATAGGCAATTACGACCCGGCTTTCGGGCCGATGTTTTTTGACCTCTCTGAAGCGTATGACAAAACAATGCGCAAAACAACAATGGACGCCTGCAAAAAATTAAAAATCAGTGCCAAAGAAGGCGCCTATTTGGCCACGACCGGCCCGAACTTTGAAACCCCCTCCGAAATACGCGCGTTTAAAACGTTGGGTGCCACGGTGGTGGGGATGAGCGTCGTGCCGGAAGTGTTGGTGGCGCGCCAGTGCGGTATTTTGGTGCTGGGGCTGGCCTGGGTAAGCAATATGGGCTGCGGTATTTCCAAAATTCCGCTTTCGCACGAGCAGACCATCCGCGAAACAAACAAGATTAAAGGCAAATTTAAAAACTTGCTGGAAGCTATTTTGCCTAAACTGTAATGTAAGCGCCCCGCGGCGTTTTGCCGCGGGGCTTTTTGTGCTATGTCTAACGATATTTTACGCCTGGGGAAAGAGACTTTGGTGTACGGCACGTCCACAGTAGTGGCGCGCCTGCTGAACTTTTGTCTGGTTCCTTTTTACACCTACTATTTGGCCACGGCCGATTACGGCATCGTGGCGTCTGTGTTTGCCTTGGTGGCACTGCTCAACGTGGTGTTTTTGTTTGGGATGGACCAAAGCTATCTGCGTTTTGCCAGCGAGGCCGAAAACAAAAAAGAAGTTTTTCAGCATTGTTTTTACGGGCTTTTGGGTTATGGGCTGCTGCTTAGCGTCCTAATGTTTTTAGCCGCCAAACCGCTGACGCTGCTGGCCGGCATCGGCACGCAAAACGTACGCCTTATCTATTTGGCTATCGTCATTTTGTTTTTGGATATGCTTAATATGATCCCTTTTACCAAACTGCGCCTGCAGCGCAGAGCCTGGTATTTTGCGGGGGTACGTACGCTGTCCATTGTGGTAAACGTTACCGGAAACGTGCTTTTTATTGCCGTATTTAAAATGGGGGTAGAGTCCATTTTCTGGGCCAATATTTTTGGTTCGCTGGCTTCGCTTTTGGCTTTGTCTCCCGTTGTATGGCAAGAACTTAAAGGCGGCCTCTGCCGTTTTAACCCCGCCCTGCAAAAGCAAATGCTCAAATTTGCCTGGCCCTTTGTGCCGGCGGGGCTGGCCAGCCTGTTGGTCAGCGTGATAGACAAGCCGATTTTAGTGCAACTGGTGGGTCTTTCGGAAGTGGGTATTTATCAGGCCAACTTTAAAATCGGCGTTTTTATGATGCTGATTGTGTCGATGTTTGACCAGGCGTGGCGGCCGTTTTTTCTCTCCCACGCCAAAGACAAAGACGCCAAAGAACTTTTTGCCGCCGTGCTGACGTTTTTTACGGCGTTTGCCTTATGGGTGCTTTTAGGGCTTTGTCTGCTGATGCCCGACATTATTCAAAGCAATATTTTCGGCTCTTTCCACTTAATTGCGCCCAAATATTGGGGCGGGCTGAAGGTTATACCGCTGGTGATTATCGGCTATTTCTTTTACGGACTGTATATTAACTTTATGGTCGGGCCCGTTATCACCAAACGTACGCGCGTGCTGATGTGGATCACCCTCGGCGGCGCAGCCACCAGCATTAGCGTCAACCTGCTTTTGGTGCCGCATATCGGCATTTTGGGCGCCGGATGCGCCGTAGCCTGCAGCTATGCGGTTATGGCGGCTTGTCTGTTTACGTTTACGCAAAAGGTGTATCCGATGCCGTATCAGTACGGCAAGCTGTTTTCATTGGGGCTGCTGGCGCTGCTGACGGGGGCGTGCGTATGGTATGGCGCGGAACATTTAAGTTTTGTGCATTTGCTGGGGCTTAAAATTGTGCTTTTATGCTTCTATCCGCTGGCCGCCTGGCTGCTTATCCGCCACACAAATTTTAAAACATTAACGGCAAAAAACAATTAGCCGTTTTGTAGGAGAAGATATGATGAAATCAAGAGTAAAAGACGCAAAACTGCGCCACAAAAACGGGTATAATTGTGCACAGGCTGTGGCCTGCACCTACTGCGACCTGTTAGATATGGATGAAAAAACCGCTTTCCGTGCCATTGAAGCCTTTGGCTTGGGTATGGCCAAAAGATACGAAACTTGCGGGTCCGTCTGCGCAATGCTTATGTTGGCCGGACTAAAAAACAGCGACGCCAATATGCAAAAACCGGCCAGCAAATTTGCCACCTTTGATTTGGGCCGCAGTATGACGGAAAAATTTGAAAACTGGAACGGCACCTGTTCCTGCGCCAAACTGCGCGGCACGGACGGCAAGACCGACCGCCTGCGCTCCTGCCGCGGCTGCGTGGCCGACTGCGCACGCATTGTGGAAGACGTGCTGTTTGCAGGCCAGTTTGAACCTTACGAAGAAAGAAGCGAAGGGGAGGAATAATATGAAAGTATGTATGCTTGTAACCGAAGGGTTTGAAGAAATTGAAGCCGTAGGCACCTATGCCATTTTGCGCCGCGGCGGGCTGGACGTGGACGTATACAGCCTGCGCGGGGATAAAGCCACCGGCCGCTTCGGCTTAACCTGCTGCAATTTAAAACCGTTTGAACAGTTTAAAGACGAACACTACGCCGCCATTATTTTGCCCGGCGGACCGCAATGGAAAGAACTGGAAGCCAACCCGCACGTACAGCAACTGCTGCGCGATTTTGACGATACCGGCCGCTATCTTTGTGCCATTTGCGCGGGGCCGACCATTTTGGGCCGTGCCGGTTATTTAAAAGGCAAAAACTACACCTGCTTTACGGCTATGAACGGCGACTTTGGCGGCAATTATAAAGAAGACTATGCCGTTACCGACGGCCGCATTATTACCGGCAAAAGCGCCGCCGCCACGATAGACTTCGGCTTTGCCATTTTAGCCGCCGTAGCCGGAGCGGAAGCCGCCGACAAAACCAAAAAAGAAATTTACTATAAAGAAAAACACTAAACAAAAAAACAAACAAAAACCCCGTGTTTCTTTTGAAACACGGGGTTTGTTAAATTTATAGGCTTAACGAAACCTTTTGGTCTTAGTCACCATCACCGCTACCACCGCCAGCAGACGGCCAGGCAGCCGGGGCAGAATAGGTGTCAGCATTGAGGAAGTCAATACAAAGCGCTTCCGCATTGTCATTGCCTGCCGCATCGCAGTACACCGTGTTGTTGCCGTCATCATACAAGCGGCCCAACATATACTGACCAAACTGGTCGTTGTTGACGCGGGTAGCCACCACGCCGGAGGTGTTTCCGGCATCGGAGCTGTTACCAATCAGCTGCACTTCAAAGCCGTTGCCGCAGGTAGCGCCGCCGGTCGTCGGAGAGTTTCCGGCAGTGGCTACTTTGGTGCAGAAGGTGGAGCCGTTCTTCATAGAAGAACCGTCCGCCACACCGGCAGGGGCCACGTCCAAGGCAACCCAGTTCTGGGCATAGCCGGATCCGCGGCGCAATTTATAGCGCTGCTGAGCCTGCACAACGTTGCCCATCAAGATTTCCACTTCGCTCAGTCTGGAGCGTTCTACCGCGCGGAAATACGCGGGCAGAGCCATAGCGGCCAAGATGCCCAAAATGAGCACCACGACCAGCAGCTCAATCAAGGTAAAACCTTGTTTTTTATTCATCATTAATCTCCTCGGGTATAAAACCCTTTCTGCGAGCAGAAAAAGGTTTTTCTACGGCATTTGTTAACCTTTCTCCGCTTCGTCAAAATTATACAAAAAAACGAAATAAAAGTTTTTCTTTTCTCTGCCAATACAAAAACGCCGGCTTATAACAAGCCGGCGCTTCTTTAAACACAGATAAATTTATTCCAAAAACTGCAGGGCTTGCTCTTTACTGCTGATACGGCCGGCCCATTGCAATTTGCAGAACCGCTCCATCGCGGCCGATATTTTGCGCCCGCTTAAGCCCATTTCCCGCAGGTCTTTGCCTTTAACAAAACAGGGCTTTAAAGAACATTGTTTAAGCCCCGGGCAAACGGCACGCACAATGTTTTCCTGCGTCGGGGTTAAAGCGCAAACGGGCGATTTTTGCCCGTCGTACACGGCCCAGGCACCCAACAGCTGGTGCATATGTTCTTTGGGCAGATGCAAATGCGTCAAAAACTCCGGCCCGCTGGCCCCCAGCAAACAGGCAAAAATACCGATTTTTTCTTCGGTTGTTTTACCTTTCAGCACGGCATTGTTCCAAGTAAGTCCCGGGTAGATAAAGCGCGCCAAATCATACTGCTGCAGCAGGGCAAACACTTCCGGCAATTTTTTTTCCTGCAAAATTTTGACAAATTCCTGCCGTACCCGCTCGCGCGAGAGCACCAACGGATATTCTTCGCGGCTGGCGTCCTGCATCAAACGCGCCGTTTGGCGTTCTATGCTCCAGCCGAAGCGGCCGGCAAAACGCACCGCGCGGTAAAGGCGGGTGGGGTCGTCTACAAAACTTTTGTCGTGCAATATTTTAATAAAGCCCTTATCAATAGCTTTTTGCGCGCCAAACGGATCATACGATTGGCCGAAATTTTTGGGCAAAATGCTAAGCGCCCAGGCATTGGCCGTAAAATCACGCCGGAACAAGTCGTCTTTAATGGTGGAGGGCGTCACTTCCGGCAATACGCCGGGGCGGGCATAATATTCTTTGCGCGCCTGCACCAAGTCCAGCTTCAGGCCGTTTTCAAGCGTAACGCGGTAGGTATTAAACTGCGAAAATTTATGTTTGCTTCCCCCCCAGTTTTTTACGCAAAAGCCGGCTACGGACTCCGGCGAACCTTCAAACGTCAAGTCTAAATCTTTGGTGTCTTTTCCTAAATAAAAGTCCCGAACGGCCCCCCCGACCACCCAGGCTTTAAGTCCTAATTTACTAGCATATGTTCCTATTGTTTTTAATATTTCTTTATATTTCCTCGGTATCATAACACCTCGGGCGCTTGCGCGCCTCCCCCCTCCATCACTTTGGCAAAATGTGCCAAAAGCGGGCTTTGCAGGCCCGACTCCAGCACCTTGCGGGCGGCCAAAGCATAACCGGATGCGCTTTCATCCCCTCCGGCTGCTACATACAACGGGCAATCGTGTTCCCGTGCCCAGCGGGGATGCAATCTGGCAACTTTCATCCCCAACGAAGCAGCGGCCGCCGCTATCGCTTCCGACTCATCGGTTCGCTGCTGTTCTTTACGCACCACCTCCTGCAGTTCTTCCAGCCCAAAAACACAAATGGGGCCGAAATCTAAATTCATCTGTTTAAAAAGCGTTTCTTTGAGTTGGGCGTAATCGTGCTCCATTTTTTTAAGCAGTTCTTCCTTATTGGCACGATTCTTAGCGGAAAAAACGAATACCAACAAACCGGCTTGTTCGTCCAAATAAATTAAATCGGTATCGCCGTGAAAAAACGTATTGCACTGCGGACAGCAAAACAGGTTCAATTCCCCGCCGAGCACTGCTTCTTTCAATTCGGGGTTCTGCGCTGCATTAATAAACGACCAATGGTCAGCCTCAAACGGCTCGCAGCCGTTGGGGCAGGATAAAGTTTCTTGGAATTTTAAAGATTTCATATGTATCTTTTATAGCAAATAAAAACTATTTTGTTGTAAATAATTTATTTAGTTTGCCTTATCCGGCCATAAAAAAGCCCCGCAGAAGCGGGGCTTTAAAGCAAACTATTTGGTTGTAACGGGAAGCGGCTTAAGCTGCGGTTTAGATAAGGCGGACACCTTTGTCAGCTCCGAAAGCGGCACATCCGGAAACACCTGCGTCAACGTTTGTTCCACTTCCTGTTTTATTTCTTCCGTTGCTTTGGCTTCTTCGGCCTTTGCTTCCTCTATGTCTTTTAAGTGTTCCAAATACCGGTTGATTTTAAAGTCCATCCGGTTATAGCGGTCTTCTTGGCGTTCCTGCTGAAAGGCATTCCAAGAAGGAACAGGGCTGAAAGACGGTACCCCGTCCACCGCCAGTTTAGACACGCCCCACGTGCGCGCCAAAGCAGGCAAGGAAACGTTTAACCCCAAACTGCGCGAGACCAAAGCCATACTTAAAGCCAGCGAGCTGAGCGGGATCCAAATAGAGGACAAGGGGCCTTTGCCGTCGCTGACGCCTTGGGCCACCTCGCGGTCCACGTAAGAGCTTTGCAGCAACGGAACGGCGGCCAAACCCAATTGGGACCAAGAGAAACCCGTCATCGTAATGTTCTTCAGTTCGGTGGCACGATGAGCAGCCTGTGCAGCCGGCAAGCCTTTAACCATACGGGCGATGGTCGGGCCGGAGCCGACCTTAATATTGGCCAGCTTTTGCAGGGACTGCGTAACGTTAGCCGTGCCAAACCCCATCATCGTGATGCCCAGCAGCATCTCGGCCGCTTTCGGGTCCGGATCCATACCGTATTTCATTAACATCAAGCCGCCGGCCGTATTTAAAGCATAAGACAAGCCCAACATCTTTTTATACTCGCTGGCCGGTTTAAGCGGGTTAGAGAACGATTTAAGCAACTTCGGTGCAAAGAAGCGGGCCGTAAACGGCAAGGCCGCCACAGACACACCCGTCAGCACCGCAACGGTATTATCGCGGTTGCCCGGAACGCCGTTTTTCACAAATTCACGGCTTTGATAGAAGGGACGGAATGCCTGGCTGGACGCCTTGCTGAAAGCAGCCGCTTCAAAACCGGTAAAGAAGAAAGCGGCTGAAGCCAACGGCCATACTTCCGGTGCAAACATTGTTTTAACGGAGCGCCCCATTTCCGGCCAGAATTTCATTTTCTGCCCGTTAAGTACGGCCGCAGAACGCCCGATATACGGGGAAATGCGCGCACGCGTCAAATAGGTCAATACAACAGCCGTCAAACCGGTCAACACAGGGAAAGCCAACGAGAAATCCGAAGCAGGTTTTTCCAGTTCTTCTTTAGAAAGTTGTTTGCCGGTCATTTTAGGCAGCGCCGACAACTTTATGGCCGTATACGCCCAAGAAGGTGCCAGCAAAAATACAGAACCCAAGTTTTTAAACATCATACTCTGCAGCAAGCTCTTTCCGCCGCCCATCGTATCAATCAAAATATTCAGGCCCGAACGGCTTAACGCAGAGGACACGCCAATTGCCGCGCCGGAAACAAACAGCGGCCAAATGGGCGGCAAATTATTTTTGTCCAAATTGCCGCGGAAACCCATCGCCCACGTAAAGGCCAAGCCGGCCGTAACGGAAGCCAAAGCCGCCTGCACCACACGTAACGCGCCAAAACGCATTACCACGGGGGCCAACAGCGGAGCCGCCAACGAAGGCAAATACGGGAAGGCCAACGAAATCAACGTCTTGTCCGTATCGGTAATGCGGTCTTTATAGGTGGTTTCCAACGGGGCAATTAAACCCACGGAAGCAGAGCTTAAGCTCAAGCCCGTGGATACGTAGAGCGGCACGATTTTCTTACGTCCGCTGCTTACCGTCAGACGCAAACTTTCCGGCAAGGTGCCCTTGGAAGCCACCTGCACGAAAGAGCCCAATTCCCGCTTGGGCAAGCTGAAATAGAACAGTTTATTGCTGATTAATTCGTTGCCTTTATACAAACGCAGCGTATTATCCGTGCCCAGCACAAAGCGTCCGCCTTCCAATTTTAAGCGGGTATCGGCCATCACCCGTACGGGGGCCAATACCTCCTGGCCGTTGGACGCGCTTAAATAGACGGGCAGTTCGTGAGAGAACACCTTCTGTTGCGAGCGCGAACCGGCCACGGCATTGCTCAACCAATGACGACGCACTTTAACGCCGGCCAGTTTGGTTTCGCCGCTGATTTCGGCTGCTTGTTTAAAAGCACGTGCACTCTTATAAACATTCAGTTTCAGTTCCAACGGTTTAGTCAGCCCCGCATCCATTGCGCCGCGCAGCAGCACCGGCATATTGGACGTAGGCACCGTCAGTTTGAAACGGCTCAAATCCACCGGTTTGCCGATACCGTCGGACATTCCCATAAAATAAGATTCGCCTTTGCGCGTAAACATAACCCGCTGGTAGCGGTTGGCTTCCACGCCTTTTACACCCAAATCCACGCGAAATTCAATGGGCAACACTTTGTCGGTTCCTTCCGGCACAAACAAGGCGCTTTTCATTGTTTTATAGGAAAGTTTCGGCGCGTTAAATTCCCGTCCGGCATACTGGGCGATATTAGTCGGAATACTGATGTTTTTATTCAAACGGATAGACGATGCCAGCGAAGCAAGCACCTGCTCTTTCTGCAACGGCGAGAAAGAGGCCATCACCGCTTCATTTTCGCGCAAGCTCATCAAGCCGTTAGCCAACAAATCATTGTAAATAGATTTATTGGGTACAAACATTTTTTTGGTACGGTTCCACAAGCTGCGGTGCGTATAATTTAACCCGGCCTGTTCCTGTGCCATTTCCAACGCTTGTTTAATTTCCAAACGCTGTGCAGAGGTGGTGCCTTCCAACAGCGGCCCCGTAATGCGGCGCACGGCCGTGGGATCCACTACGCCTTTTTTGCTGATGAGCGGCGTGGCTTTTAAATCGTATACTTTTTGCGGAATGCCGATGGAACGGTCTGCACGAATTTGGGCGGCAAAATCTATGACCCGTCCGCGTTCCTGCGTATTATAAATATTCAAGCCTTGCTGGCGAATTTCTTTGGCCAAATAGTGGCGGTAGCGGAAATCCCGATCGCCGATAATGCTGCGAATCAGCCCGCGTCTGCTGGCAAAAGCCACATTGGCTTTTTCAGCCGCCAGATTCAACGTTTTTTGCAAGTCTTCCACCGGCCGCACCATTTTGGGCTGCAATTCCAACACGGAAGACAAGTTTTTGCTTTCCCAGGCAAACGTGCCGGTCTTGGCCGAAAATTGAGCCGTCTTTAAGGCAATTTCCGTTGCGGGCACCAGGCTGACCCCGTTGGGGGCTTTTAATAAAGGTTCCACTTTGGTAAACTGCGGCAGCAAATCACGCACCGAGCCGGCCATCCCTTCCTTAAAGTGCATCGGGATACGGCGGTTGATTTTGGTCAAGGCGCGGGCGGCTTTCATTTTCCACAGAACAGACGCGCGCGAAGCGGCCGTAGCCCCGTTGCGGGCCATTTTGGTCGTAATGTAAACGGCGCGGCCCAAGTTAACGGCTTTCATCCCCAGACGGACTAAGTCATAGGCACACCACACCAGAAAAGCAATGTCTGCCAAGGTGCCCACTTTCAGCCACACTTTGCCCCGGTTGTAACTGCGCTGTTTGGCTTTATACTGGTAGCTGTCTTTATCGTAAGACTGCAGACGCAGGGAAGCGTCTACCGTTTTTTGTCCGTCGGTAATTTTATCAAAAAAGGCAAACAGTTTTTTGTCCAAAAACAACTGGTTTTCCGCATCCAAATCGCCCATATTGCGGGAATATAAGCTGTGCACAATGGCGGCTTGCACATTATGATTATATTTTTCCGCAAAGGCCTGCATATTGCGCACCATATCTTGTTTGGAACGGCGGTTGCGGGCGGCTTCATCGGCCCCGACATAGCGGCTGCGGTTGTTTTCCAGCACGTATCCTTCCGCCAAATTCATATTAGCCAGGCCGCTGTAGGTGCCGCTTTTGCCGCTTACAATAGCCCCCACCAAAAAGGGCTGTATGGCCCCGCAGGCAACATCAAATTCCTGTTTAAAGCTCATTTGCGGGCGGATAACGCACATATTAATACTGTAGTCGCGCAAAATGGAAAGCGCCTCTTTGCTGCCGTCTTCGGCCAGCATATACGCCACTTCCTCCCACGCGTTTCCGGCGGCATTGTTGCCTAATGCTTTGGCTTGGTCTTCTTCGGGAATGGGGAATTGGGCCCATTTGGAAATCTCGCCCAAATATTGCCCGTTCATCGTGATTAGCCCGTTAATAATGCCGTTAAAAGAAATCAAATCGGCCGAGATATCTAACTCTTTGCGGGTGGCACGGTCCAAAAGCCCGCGTACGGCCCCGTAGTTTTGCATCGCCAGCAAAGAGCCTACCCCTGCCAGCAAGACCGAGGCGGCATTGGGGGTTTGCCAATGCGCTTCAATAAACTCGGAAATAGAACCGGAATCTTCCAGCGAGTCACCCAAAACACCCAAGGCGGAAACAGCCGTCAACGCACGCGAACAGCCGTCACGCTGCTGGGCGCATTTGGCGCCGTTTTGTACTTCCTGCAAATACAATTTGTGCAATAAATCTTTTTCTTTATCGGTAAACAGAGAGGTGTTTTTTCCGTCGGCCATCAAAACGGCAAAAGCAATGTCCAATAAAAACGGTTTGGCTTTGGCGGGATATTTTTGATAGATATCCATTAACTCGCGAATTTTGGAAGCGATGATTTTTTGGCTTTCCTCTTTTGCCAGCGCCAGGGACTGTTGGTATTGCTGTTCGGCTTGTTGCGCGGCTTGGGCTTGCCACGATTTTATTTTGGCTTGCGTAACGTCAATGGCTTGCTGAATTTTTTGGTTTTCCGTTCTCAGCCAGTTGTCTATAATGCGATCCGAAATACCGGCCTGGCGGGCTTGGGCTAATTCCTGCTCTATAAAAGCCCTTTGTTTTTGCTCCATTTCTTTTAACTGCTTGGAAACTTCCGCCACCTGCGCGTCTATTTCATTATAATAGTGGGTTAAAAATTCGGTCTTGGCGTCCTTCTGTTCTGCAGCCGAGTTTAAAAGGGCCGGCCCCTGCGGAAAAAAGGCATCGTGCAGTTCCATCAACTGCTGGATAACGGGGTCTTGTATGTAGTCTTCAATATACTTTTTCTGCTGCAGCATAGCCGGCGTGGTGGTATTGGTGCTCTCGCTTACAAAAGCGCGCTCCACAGCCTTGCGATATTGCTGTTCAAACTTTTTTTCGTACTCGTCTGTTTTAAATTTATATTTGTCAGGCAGGCTTTGAGCTAAAGCGGGGACGGACATATTAACTAACAAAACAACAGAAAGAAAAGATGCAACAATTTGTTTAAATAGCGCGAACACTTCCGATAGTTTCGCATTCATATTTCAACCTCTCAGACGGCAGAATAAAAACGCTTATGTTGTCCATAAGCTCCCTTCTCCCTCATTATTTCATCTTGCCTACAAACTGGCAAGGGCCCAAAGACCCAGATACAAAATAGGTCTTTTGGTCCCTACGCCTTTTCCCAAAATGATAAAATAGTATATATGACGTGCTCAACCTGTACAAAACGTGAACAACAAGCCCGCACCGTAACGCTGCAGGGCTTAATAATTAACCTGCTTTTGACGGCAGTTAAATTTGCCGCAGGCATTTTTGGCCGCAGCGCGGCAATGGTTGCCGATGCGGTGCATTCGCTTTCCGACACAGCCACCGACATTGTGGTCTTAGTCAGCCTTCGTTTTTCTTCCAAACCGGCCGATGAGGATCACGCGTACGGCCACGGCCGGTTTGAAACGCTGGCCACGGCCGTTATCGCTTTGGCACTGGCCGCCGTGGGCGTTAAGATTTTGACAGGCGGCATTAACACGATTGCTTCTGTAGCACAGGGACACTCTCTGCCGGCCCCGGGCTTTATTGCTTTGGCGGCGGCCCTGCTTTCCATTATGGTAAAAGAATGGCTTTACCGCTATACGGTGCGCGCGGCTAAAAAAATAGACAGCCAAGCCCTGCTGGCCAATGCCTGGCACCACCGCTCGGACGCGCTGTCGTCCATCGGCACGCTGGCCGGTATTTCCGGCGCGTATTTTTTGGGCCCCAAGTGGACCGTGCTGGACCCGCTGGCCGCCGTTATCGTCAGCTTTTTTATTTTTGAAGCTTCCTGGCAGATTTTAAAAGGCGTTTGGCAGGAACTTTCCGACGGTTCTTTGGGCCAACAGGCCGAACAGGAAATATCCGCACTGTGCGCCCAAATTCCCCACGTGGTGCATCCGCACGATATCAAAACGCGCCGCATTGGCCCCAATGCCGCCATTGAACTGCATATTTATGTGGCCGACGAAACACCCTTTGTGCAGGTACACGCCGTTACCGAACAGGTGGAAGATGCCCTGCGCAACCGCTTTGGCGCGGGCACCTTTGTTACCGTACATCCCGAGCCGCTTTCCACCCAAAAGCGGGCCTAGTTTTACCGGCGGTTTGTACGAAAAATGCTAAAATAACCTGCGTTGCGCCCCGTTAGCTCAACTGGATAGAGTACCGGTCTTCGGAACCGGGGGTTCGGGTTCGACTCCCGCACGGGGCAAGTTTTTTATCTGTGGCGTTTCGTGCTTTTCTTTATAAAAAACCCCGTTTCAGACGGGGCTTTTTTATACGGCTGTTATTTATTCATATAAAATTGTTTTTTCTTTTTAGGCAGGCGCTCCAGCGCATAACGCAGCATTGTGCGCGGCATACGGCGGCTGTGGCGATCCAAAAAGGCACACAAAACCGCTTCGTCTTTTTTGCCCACTTCACGCAAAAGCCAGCCGACAGCTTTGTGCATCAAATCGTGCGGGTGGTCCAAAAACATTTCCGCCAGTTTAAGCGTAACGTCAAAATCACCCCGCTTTACCAAATACATTGTGCCCACGACGGCCGCCCGCTGCAGCCATAAATTTTTGGCGCGCGCCAGACGGAAAAACAAAGAACGGTCTTTTTTGTCATATAAATACGCACCGATAATTTTATAGGCGGAAATATCAATTAAATCCCAATTATTGCAGTGCGGCAAATGCGCCACATAAAAATTAAAAACGGCTTTTTGCGCTGCCGCATTCGGGGCTTTTTCAAATTGTTCCACCAATATCAAAGCCGCCGCGGCGCGGGCTTCGTGCCAGGGACTGGCAAAAAGTTTTTCCAAATCTTCAAAGTTGCAGTCTCGTCCAAATTGCTTTACGATACGCCGCAACTGCGGTAACGCAATACCCCAAAAACGGTCCCCCTCGGCATATTCTCCTTTGCCCGTTTTAAAAAAACGCTGCTGACCGGCGGCTTTAACCGGATCTGCGCAAGTTTGAAGCGCCGCAAAAATCAAATCTGCATTTTTCATAAATTCATTGTAACAAAAACAATTCACAGCCGTTTTGGCACAATGGGCTTCAACCGCATAGGTAAAATTTGCTAAAATAAATTATCTAATCTTGCAGTAGAAGGAGCAAACCCATGGGTGGACATTCACACTGGGCCGGCATTAAGCACAAAAAAGCGCTTGTCGACGCCAAAAAAGGCAAAGTATTTACCAAAATTTTAAGAGAAATTACCATCGCCGCTAAAATGGGCGGCGGTAACCCCGACCAAAACCCCCGTCTGCGCAAAGCGATGGACGATGCGCGTGCGGCTAATATGCCCTCTGACAACGTCAAACGCGCCATTATGAAAGGCACCGGCCAGCTGCCGGGTGTTTCTTACGAAGAAATCACCTATGAAGGCTACGGCCCGGGTTCTACGGCGGTCATCGTGGAATGCACCACCGACAACAAAAACCGCACGTTTGCGGAAATACGCAAAATTTTTACCAGCCGCGGCGGCTCTATCGGCACCTCGGGCTGTGTATCTTATATGTTTAAAAACAAAGGCGTTATTATGGTGGCTAAAGATGCCATCAGCGAAGATGACTTAATGAACCTGGCCTTGGAAGCCGGCGCCGAAGACGTGCGCACGGAAGGCGAATCGTACGAAGTCATCACTGCGCCCGACGCCACCTTTGAAGCCGTCAAAAAAGCCATTGAAGACAAAGGCATCACCCCCGAATCGGCCGAGCTGACGATGCTGCCCGATACGGAAGTGAATATTACCGACGAACACGTGGCCGAATCTTTGCTGAAAATGATGGAAGAGCTTGACGACCACGACGACACGAAAAACGTTTATTCCAACTATAATATCCCCGACGATATTATGGCCAAATTGGACAAATAGTTTTTCCGCTCTTGTTTTGACCGTCCGCCGCCTTTACAGGCAGCGGGCGGTTTTTTTAAAATAACAATATGCAATCTGTCGTGCTGGGTATAGACCCGGGCCTGGACCGCACCGGCTGGGCCATCGTTAAACGCAACGAACGCGCCGCGCTTACGCTGACGGCGTGCGGGCTGATTCACACCCAAGCAGGGCAGGACTTGCCCAAAAGACTTGATTATATTTACCGCCAACTGCAAAAAATTTTGGCCGACTATACCCCCGATCAAGTGGCTATGGAGCAGAACTTCTTTTTAAAACGCGCCGTTACAATGGCTAACACCGTAATGACGCGCGGCGTAATTATTTTGGCCTGCGAACAAGCCGGCAAGACGATTTCTTTTTACCCCCCAAAGCGCGTAAAAATGATTTTGTGCGGCACCGGCACGGCCGACAAAAAACAGGTGCAGCGTATGGTGCAGCTGACGCTAAACCTTAACAAAGCGCCCCAACCTGACGACGTGGCCGACGCCGTGGCTATTGGCATTTGCCATTTAAAAACCGCCCCGCTCAACAATATAATAAACGTAAAGGCAGCTTTTTTAGAAAAACTAAAAGCTGCCCGTAACCAACAAATCAAAAAGTTAAAATAATCGCTTATACAAAGAATATGCGTGCCTGGTGCAACGGCCACAAACTTTTTACACCGGCTTAATTAATCTCATAACTGCTTGTCGTTTTAAACGGCTTGCCAAATATCGCGCAAAAGTCGTCTCCTCCTTCTCCATTCGGCCGGCAATACATATAATACCCTTCTTGAAAATTGCCTGCGTTTTTAACATAAATATCAAAAGCAGCTTGATGATAATGAGACGCAACGTGCGGATATTGTTTCTCCGGTAAAGCGAAATTAAAGTTTCTCCCTTGGGCTTTACAGTAAATTTGGTTACCCGAAGAAGAAATAGAATAGCATCCCGCTGTAATATCACGGAAAGTCAAAGGCCCCTTGGTTTACTACTATGGTAGCTCCTAAGCTTTTGCAAACTTTGCGTGCAAGATCGGAATTATTATATATGATGCAGCGACGTAATCTGGGGTGATTGGACTCCATTAAATACTGTTTATATAATACAAGACGTTCCCCTTCATTATTAAACAAAACACCGTTAACGCTGTTTTCCCCGCCATAGGAAGTACCGGAATTTAAATCGTACATAATAAGTCCGCAATCTAATTGGCCAGAGCCTACACTGCGGCAACCGGACAGATTGGAAACATCCAACACCGTAATATCGTCTTCCGGATATTGGGAATTTGTCATATAATATCTCTCCGCCGAATCAGCAATAGCGCGCACCCCTGCCATCGTGGTAGCTAAACGAGATTTCGTCACTGCCACATCATACTGCGGCAAGGCAATAGCCGCCAAAATGCCGATAATCAATACAACAACTAACAATTCTATCAGCGTAAAGCCGCCATTTTTGTGTTTTAGACGGTTTTTTATAAATGGAATGTTTTTTTGATAAATTTTGCTCATAGGCAAAATTTATCAAAAAAAAAAAAACAATGCAAGGCTTTTAAAAACAAACGGTCAAACTTGGCCGGCAAAATATTTTTGCTTTCTCCGGCACGCACAAAAACTGCCGGCCAAAAGTTCGTTTTCATATATGCTAAAATAACTGTATGATTGCATACCTCAAAGGCGAAATTCTGGAAACAAAAGATGACGCGGTTATCATCGTGTGCGGCGGCGTAGGCTACGAAGTAAATATGGCCAAAAGCAGCGTGCTGGAGCTGGAACCCGGCCGCGAAGCCGCCCTGTATATTGCCGAGTCTATTTCCCCTTATGACGGTACGGTTTTATACGGTTTTCTGTCTAAGCAAGACAAAGAACTGTGGACCCTTTTTAAAACGGCCATTCCCAATACAGGGGCTAAAAAAGCGCTGGAGTTTTTAAACAAAGCCTTGCGTTCGGTGGCCGATTTTCACGCGGCAATCGTCAAGCGCGACCCGAAAATTCTGACAGGTATTTTTGGGTTTACCTCCAAAACGGCCGAAAAACTGATTGCCTCTTTAAAAGACAAAATGGACGCCGTCAGCGTACAAGGCTCCAGCAAAATTAAAGTGGTGGATGAAGCGCCGTATATGAGTGGCGTGCTGGAAGCACTGGGCGCGTTGGGCTATTCCGCCCAAGAAAGCCGCCGCGCCATAGAACAGCTTTATCAGGCGGGCATTAACCCCAACGATAAAATTGAAAACATTATTAAAGAAGCCTTGCGGGTGCTGAAAAAATGAACAATCAAAACGAAGTGTTAGACGTTAAGCAACTGGCCGAAGAATCTAACGGTCTGGAAGCGGCCTTGCGCCCGGGCACATTAGACGAATTTGTCGGGCAGGATAAACTGAAAGAAAACCTGCGCATTTTTATAGAGGCCGCGCGTTCGCGCGGCGAAGCCTTGGACCATTGTTTGTTTTACTCCCCCCCCGGGCTGGGTAAAACCACGCTGGCCAATATTTTGGCCAAAGAAATGGGCGTCAACATCAAAACCACCTCCGGCCCCGTACTGGCGCGCCCGGGTGATTTGGCCGCTATGCTGACAACGGAACTTTCCGACGGGGATATTTTGTTTGTGGACGAAATACACCGCCTCAACCCCGCCGTGGAAGAAGCCCTCTATCCGGCGATGGAAGATTTCACCTTTTTTATCAATACCGGCAAAGGCGCCGGCTCCACCACGCTTAAACTGGCCGTGCCCAAATTTACGCTGGTGGGCGCCACCACGCGCTCGGGCCTTTTGACGGGGCCGCTGCGCGACCGTTTTGGCATTGTGTTTAATTTGGGCTTTTACGAAATTAAAGAAATTACCGACATTCTGGCCCGCTCGGCGCGCCTTTTAAACATCGCCGCCGACCGCGCCGGCCTGACCGAATTGGCCAAACGTTCCCGCGGCACGCCGCGTATTGCCAACCGTCTTTTGCGCCGCGCGCGCGACTTTGCCCAAGTAAAAGGCCAGGGTGTTATCACGCAGGAAATTGCCGTAATGGCAATGAACTCGTTAGATATAGACAACGAAGGCTTAGACAGCGTAGACAAACGCATTTTGGAAGCACTCATAGACCGCTTTGGCGGCGGCCCGGTGGGAGTGGAAAACCTGGCTATTGCCGTGTCTGAAGCGGTGGATACACTGACCGACGCCATAGAGCCTTACCTGATTAAAGCCGGCTTTATCGCGCGCACGCCGCGCGGCCGCGTGGCCACCAAAAAAGCCTACGACCATTTGGGCAAAAAACGCCACGAAGGCCTGCTCTTTTAACGCCTCGGACAAGGAATTATAATGAAAAAATTATTTTTTGCTTTTCTGTTTTCCGCCCTGTGCGTGCTGCCTCTCCGGTCGCAAACCGTACGCGTGCTGCTGGCGGAAAATTTAAAAAGCGCCCAAATTAAAAACTCCGGCTTAGTGTCTGTGTATGCGCCGGGCTCGTCTAAAAAATTTAAAGTAAGCAAGCCCGAAACCATTACCGTTCAAGCTTTGGGCGGCGGCAAAGTGCGCATCGGCGCTTTGCAAAACAAAGGGGCCTTAGTCATTGAACCGGCCAAAAACGTAACGCTTTCCTTTCAAAAAAACAGCTATACCGGCAAAATTTACGCCGTGCCTTCCGGCAATACATTTAAAATTGTGGAATATACCGATATGGAAGACTACCTCTTGGGTGTGCTGCCTTATGAGATGAGCTATTCCTGGCCGCTGGAAGCGCTTAAAGCCCAGGCAGTGGCCGCGCGCACCTACACGCAAATGGAAATAAAAAACAAAAAGAAACGCGATTTTGATTTGTACAGCGATGTGCGCAGCCAAATGTATAAAGGCTCGGGCAAAACCTATGCAAGCGTGCGCAAAGCCGTCGGCGCCACCAAAGGGCAGATTTTAACCTATAAAGGCCAGCCTTTCTACACCTATTACCACGCCAACTGCGGCGGCGGCACCGACGATGCCAAAAGCTGGACGGGCTCTTCCGCCCCTACCATAAAACCTTTGCAGGGCGCCTCCTGCTCCTACGATAAAGACAGCAAGAGCTACAACTGGAGCAAAACCGTGCCGCAAAAGTCCATTGATAAATTTGTCAATAAAAACGGTTTAAAAGGCAGCGTCAAAAAAATAAAAATCGGTCAGCGCAGCCCCAGCAAACGCGCCGAAACACTGGTGTTTACCACCGGCAAAGGGAAAAAAGAATTATCCTGCCCCAAATTCCGCCTCTCCGTGGGCAGCAGCGTGCTGAAAAGCTGCAAAATTACCGATATAGACAAAGCCGCCGGCGGCTTTAAATTTGCCGGCCTCGGCTACGGACACGGCGTGGGAATGTGTCAGGACGGGGCCAAAGGGATGGCGCTGGCCGGCAAAGATTACAAAAAGATTTTATCCAATTACTTTCCTTCCTCTAAAATAACGGAGAAATAATATGGCTTTTGAACGTTTCAAACAATTTAATATTGACCCGCTGATTGCCAAACAGCCCGCCACCCCGCGCGACAGTTCGCGCCTGATGGTGCTGCACCGCGACACGCAAACCATAGAGCACCGCATTTTCCGCGACATACACGAATATTTTAACCCCGGCGATGTGCTGGTATTAAACAACACAAAGGTTTTTCCGGCCAAACTGTTTGCCCATAAAAAAACGGGCGGCAAGGTGGAAATTTTGCTGGTGCGTCCGCAAAAAGACCCCTTTGTTTGGACCGTGCTGACAAGAGATTACAAAGAAAATGCCGAGCTGGATTTCGGCGACGGACTGCGCGGCCAAATGCTGGGCAAAACCGAAAACAACGAAGTACTGGTGCGTTTTAATCAGGAAGACATTTTGCCTTTCTGCCACCGCCACGGGCTGATGCCGCTGCCGGTGTATATTGAAAAAGCCCGCAAACACGAAGGTTTAAGCCCCAGTTTAGCCGGCGACAAAGAACGCTACCAAACCGTGTACGCCAAGTATGAAGGTTCCATCGCCGCGCCGACGGCCGGTTTCCACTTTACCGAAGAACTGCTGCAAAAACTGAAAGATAAAGGCGTAAAGATTGTGTATATTACCTTGCACGTGGGCTGGGGTACATTTAAACCTCTGCGCGGCGAACCGCAGCAGCATCATATGCTGGCCGAACTGGCTGAAGTCCCCCCCGAAACGGCGGAAATCGTCAATGCCGCACGGCGGGAAGGCAAACGCATTTTCTCCGTCGGCACCACCAGCACGCGCACGCTGGAAAGCTTTACCGAAAACGGCATTACCCAAAGCGGCAAAAAATGGACCGATTTGTTTATTTATCCGGGCTATAAATTTAAAGCTATAGACTGCTTTATCACCAATTTTCACTTCCCCGACTCCACGCCGCTGTGTATGGTAACAGCCTTTGCATCGGAAGATTTTATCTTCCGCGCCTACAGCCAAGCCGTGGAAAAGAAATATCGCTTCTATTCCTTTGGCGACAGTATGCTGCTGCTCTAATTTAAAAAATTTGCCACGCGTCACGGCAAGGGGTATTAAAAGGCGTTTTTTGGCTGCCGACCGCTTTGCAGATTCTTTGGCCTTGTTCCGAGGAAGGGCAACAATACAGCATATCTTTCAGCACCGCCTTTCCGCTGCGGTAAGCGCCGCTGCTCACAATATAATAGTTTCCGTCCGTTCGGTAAAACGCAAAACGCCCATTGCTGAAATTGGCGAAACTGAGCGTAAACCCGTCCACCGCGGCAGGAATCTGCACATCTAAACTTTCCAAATCGGCAGCATAGGCGCCATTGGCCATATAATACACTTCTTGCGCATCTTTTAAAGCACGCGCCAAGGTTATTGCCTTTGCAGCACGGGCTTTTTCCACGGCAATTTCATACTGAGGCAAGGCAACCGCGGCCAAAATGCCGATGATTAAAACAACTACTAACAGTTCCATAAGCGTAAAACCGGCGTTTTTTACGCCGAAGAATGGTTTTTGATAAATTTTGTTCATACGCAAAATTTATCAAAAAAAAAAAATGAGTCAAGTCTTTGCCCCCACAAACTGCAAAAATGTATTTCGTTGCACATTATTTAAAATCAACACAAAAATATTCTTGACAAAGCCCTCTAAATTAATAATTATTTATATATACATTAATTAGCCATAAATAACTAATTAATTTTTTAAATTGATGTTTTAAGATTATTATTCTAAATTGATTTTAGAAGATTTTTCCCGGGGGGGAGAAAGGGTGGCAGTATAAACCTAAAAGGGAGCGCAACGCACTCGCGTGAACAGCGTTCCCTTTTTTGTGCCCGATTTTTATTCCGTTTTTTCTGCCGCGGCCTTCGGCGCGCGTTTTTGCACTGCAAACGGCCTTTTGCTTATTTATAACGTTCCTTATTTCCGACGGAGCCCCAAGACGCCCCGCAAGCCTATATGATAAAATAGATATATGATTTCCCCCTTTCATATTCTGAAAAAAGACAGCAAAACCAAAGCCCGCACGGGCATTTTGTACACCAAGCACGGCGCCGTACACACCCCCGTGTTTATGCCGGTGGCCACGCAGGCCAGCGTAAAAGCGTTAACCTCGGCCGATTTGCGCGAAGTGCACGCCGAGTGCCTGCTTTCCAACACCTATCATTTGTATTTGCGCCCGGGCACCAAAACCTTGCAAACCTTGGGCGGCCTGCACAAATTTATGAAATGGGACGGAAGCATTTTGACCGACTCGGGCGGCTTTCAGGTATACAGCCTGTCGCAATTTCGCAAAATAAGCGAAGAAGGGGTGCTTTTCCGCTCCCACCACGACGGCAGCAAACATCTTTTTACGCCGGAAAACGTGATTGAATTTGAAAGTGAAATCGGCTCGGACATTTGGACAATGCTGGATGTATGCATCCACGCCAAAGACCCCGCCAAACGCGAAGCGCGCCTGGCTTTGGAACAGACCAAACGCTGGGCCGACCGTGCCGCGGCGCAATATCAAAAAACGGTCCCCCACCAACAGATTGTGCAAAATGCAGACGGTTCTTTTACGGTGGCTAATTCGCTGCTGTTTGGCATTATACAGGGGGCCGTCTTTCCCGATTTGCGCAAAGAAGCAGCCTTGCATATGGCCTCTCTGCCGACGCACGGCTATTGCATAGGCGGGCTTTCGTTAGGGGAAACGCAAGAACAAATGAACGACTCCGTCCTGGCGGTAACCGACAATCTGCCTGAAGAAAAACCCCGCTATTTTATGGGTCTTGGCACACCGGTGGAAATTTTAAACTGCGTGGAACGCGGCGTGGATATGTTTGACTGCGTCTGGCCCACGCGCGTAGCGCGCAACGGGCTGGTAATGACGGAGCAGGGACGCCTGAACATTAAAAACGCCTGCTTCCGCCTGGACGAAAGACCGCTGGACGAACATTGCGACTGCTTTGCCTGCCGCAACTATTCGCGCGCCTATTTAAGCCATTTGTTCCGCAGCGGAGAGCTGACCAGCCACCGGCTGCTTTCTATGCACAATATACGCTTTTTAACGCGCACGATGGAAAACATCCGTACTGCTATAGAAAACGGAACATTCTCGGCATTTAAAGAAGAATTCATCAAAAAATATCAATAAAACACCGTCTGTAGCTCTATCGCCCGAATTAAAAATAAAACCCGCCGTAAATGCGGGTTTTATTTTTCTTCCGTGGAAAGCGGGGGCGATTTTGTTTTCTTTTTAGCCGGCGGAAGCAACGCAAACATTAAATAGCTTTTTAACAGTTCCAACGTCATACAGGCTGAAACGAACACATATTTATAGGCGTCCATTTCCTCCAGCGTAAAGCCGCCCTTTATGCTATACACCAACTGGCCCAGCAGGCGCACAAGCGGGACAAAGGTAAAGTCCATATTGGTGGCAAAGGCAATAGCCGCCTGCAGCAAAGACAAGATAAACACCATACGCTCTTTAAGCAGCAAAAAGACCAGCTGCCCCGCGTACAAAATAAAAAACCCCGTATGCAGACGCAGCAGGAGCCCGTCGTGACGCAAATCGCGGCAGACGTATATCAAATTAAATATCATTCCCGAAAGGCAGAAAATCCAAATTAATTTGAGCAAAAAAGGCAAACTCAAAAACCGTTTAAAAAACCAACGCATCAGCCTACACGCTCCAAAGATAAACTATGTTTTTGTTCCGCGGCCGCAAAAGCCAGGGAAATCAGCTCGTCCAGCACCTGCGGGTAAGGCACGCCGGACGCTTCAAACAGCTGCGGGAAAAGACTGGTCTGTGACATACCGGGCATTGTATTTATTTCCGAAAACCATACGCTTCCGTCCTGACCCACCAAAAAATCGGCCCTTGCCAAACCGCTGCCGCGCAAAGCTTTAAAAATTACCTCGCTGTATTGGCGGATGTCGGTTTGGGTTTTTTTGGGCAAATCGGCCGGTACGCGCGTTTCACAACCGCCGGCAGTAATGTATTTGGCCTGATAGTCAAAAAACTCGCTTTTAAGCGTTTTCAGCTCGCCGCACAGGGAAGAACGCACCGTTTCCCTCTCCCCCAGCAAGCCGCAAAAAATTTCGCGCGGGTTTTCCACCCCTTTTTCCACCAGCACGTCATTGTCAAAACGAAAGGCAAACGCAATGGCCTCGTGCAAGGCAGAGACAGACTTTACTTTTGTAACCCCGACGGAAGACCCCAACCGCACCGGTTTTACAAACAGCGGCAGGCCCGTTTGCTGGGCCCACTTTTCCAGTGCGGTTTTATCGTAATTTACGCCGCGGGAAAGCTTTTTGTAAGGCAGTACGGGCACACCTCTTTTCCACGCCGCCACTTTAGCCACTTCTTTATCCATTGCCATAGCGGAAGCCAACACCCCGCACCCCACATAGGGCACGTTCAGCGCTTCCAGCAAGCCTTGCATTGTGCCGTCTTCCCCGTTCGTGCCGTGCAACACGGGGAAATACACGTCGGGACGAAGGAACTCTTTATTGGCAAAAACACACAAGCTGCCCTGATGACTGATTACCGGCGTGACGGGCACGTCTGCGGCGGTGGCCGGCCCGCAGGCACGTTGCAAGAACCACAAGCCTTCGCGATTAATAAAAACGGGAATTACTTCATATTTGCCGCTTTCCTGCAAAACGCGGCATACGGTCTGCGCACTATGCACGGACACTTCGTGTTCGGTAGATTTACCGCCGTACAAAACGGCTACTTTTACTTTCTCTGTCATTTTTTGTCCTGTGAAAAAGCCTGACTTTCATCAGGCTTAGAAATGTTTAAATTATTTGTCTTCGCGGAAGATGGACCATTTCATACGCCCGATAAAACTGTCTGTCTTTTCCAAGAAGTCCTCCCCGTTGTACAAATCTTCCTGCGGGGCGCGCTGGGCAACGCGAATTTCGGGCAGGTCCGCTTCCGTATGCAGTTTGGAATGCAGGGTATTTTGCATTTCTACCGGGGCTGTTTCCGGTTCGGGCGGCTGCGGTTCAGCGGCGGCCTTTAAAGCCGGCTTTTGCGCGTTGTTAGGCTGTTTGGGCAAAGGCTGACGAACCGTAACCGGTTCGCGCACGGCAGAAGGTGCCGGCTGGGCCGGTTTACCGCTTTGGCGGTTCTTTTTTAATTCTCTGTTTTCTTCCGTCAAAACGGCAATTTTGCGTTTCAGGTTTTCAATAACGGCATCGTTTTGCTCTATTTTAGCCAGCAACGCCTTAAAATTGTTTTCCAGCGTTTTCTTTTCGGCACTGACGGAAGACAAAGCCTCCTGCGCCTGCGTTAAACGTTGAGAAAGCTCTTCGTGTTCCTTTTGCAGCCGCTGCATACGGTGCGTAAACGCAGCCAAACGGGCCTGATTTTGCGTATTGCCTTCTTCGCGCAGCTGGGCCACGGAAGCCTGCAATTCTTCCAGCTCTCTGGTTTTGGCTTCATACAAAGCGGCCAGCTGTTCGCGTTCTTCTGCCAATTTGTGCAGTTTGAGGTTTTCGTTTTTGAGCGCTTCAATTTCTTCCACCTGTTTCATACACGTGTTGGAAATTTCGTGAAGCTGATTTTCCAGCGTAGATACTTTTTGCTGGTAATGCTGTTTAATGGAAATAATGCGTCCGTCAAAATCAAACGATTTGAAACGTTCTTCCGCCGCGGTAAGCGCATCGCGCAAAGACAAAATTTCTTTGGCTTGTTCCGCCGATTTGCGCAACGCTTCCATCTTTTCTTCCTGTGCGCGTTTTATTTCGCGGTCCAACGCCACATTGACGGCTTTTAATTGAGAAGCCTTTTGCTGCAGGCTGGAAATAATGCGGGCCTTTTCTTCTCTTTCTCCGTGCAACTGGGAAAGGGCTTCTTCTTTTTCTTCGCGGGTTTGCTGCAAGTCCGCCAACGCTTTTTGTTTTTCTTCGCGCGCGGCATTCAGTTCCGTAAAGGCGGTTTCTTTTTCGCCCCTGGCGACATACAAATCGCTCAATGCGTGTTCCCGTTCGTTGCGGGCGTCTTTCAACGCTTTGACGGCTTGTTCTTTTTCGTCACGCATCGCATCCAAATCGTTCAGCGCGGCTTCTTTTTCACGGCGGGCACTTCTTAAATCGGACAACGCTTTTTCTTTTTCGCCGCGGGCCAAATCCAAGTCAAACTGAGCTCTTTCTTTTTCCGAACGGGCAGCCTGCAAATCGGCACTGACGCGGCGGTTTTCTTCCTGCTGCGCTTTAAGTTCGTAAAGGGCTTTTTCTTTTTCGGCCCGTTCCGCGTGCAATTTGGCCTGCTGCGCCACGCGGTAACTTTCCGGCCGGTAATGCGTCATAGCCAAATATTCCTCGGCCGAGGTTTGCACCGTCGGGGCGGCATCAAAAGCGCGGCCCGGAGCGGGGGCAGGGTCATACACGCGCGGCGTTTGCTGCGTGCGCGAAAGTTTTTCCACACTCTCTTTTAAATTGGCAATAGTAACCGAAATGTTGGCGATAAAAGCGTCTTTGCTTTTGCGGTTTTCTTCCGTAGCGGCGCGGTTGCGTTCCAACTCGCGCATAATGGCCTGGCTCACCGCGGCGGAAGCTTCAAATTTATCTTCCAGTTCGCGAATTTTTTCTTCCAGTTTTTCAAAAGTTTGCTGGTAGGCTTCCTGTTTGGAAGACGCCGCATTTTTGCGTTCGTCGCGGCGGTCGGAGCGGGCCGCAAAAGAGTGGTCGGCGGAAGATACGTCTTGGTTAAATTTTTCCAAGAAGCGCGCGATATCGGTTTGTCCGTCTAACTGGTTGTTTTCAAGCGCCATAATTGTTCCGCCGTAAAATGGGTATACTAAATTTAATCACAATCGGACTTTGATGTCAATCCCTTACGCGCGCGAAGATATCCCGCCAAATAAAAAGAACCCGTTACCAACACCGTGTCAGCCGTTTTTTGCGCCGCCTGTAATGCACGGGAGGGGCGGGCATAAAAAAATACGTTCATCTTTGTTTTGCTGTTTTGATTGGCCGCTTTTTCTTGCTCGGTCAAAACGTTTTTTATTTCTTGCAAAGAGGCCGCACGCGCCGAAGGCGGCAGCGTAACGTAGATCGTTTTAAAATGGGCCGACAGTAAACGCAGCATAGCCGGATAATCTTTATCTTTCATAAACCCGCACACCAGCGCGGCCCGGTTTGCCCACGGGCTGTGCTGCCAAAAATGCACCAACCCTTGCACGGCCTGCGGGTTGTGGGCCCCGTCAAAAATACATCTTTTTCCGCCCTGCCGAACTATTTCAAAACGGCACGGCACCGCTGTGCCGGCAAAAGCTTTTTTGACGGCCGCGTCCGGCAGCCCTATATGTTTACACACGGCGTACACCAGTGCGGCATTCTGCGCCTGTTTCTCCCCCAGCAAATGCAGGGGCCAGCCTTGTGTGCCCTTGCGCAATATAATACGCCCGCGGGCCCAGTCCGTCCTTTCTGCCACAAAAGGAGTGCTCCCCTTTATAATGTGCAAAGGAGCTTTTTCCGCCTGTGCTTTTTGCTTTATCTCATTTAAAATTTCCGGCAGCATTTGCGGGCAAAACACATCCGTGTGCGGCTTAATGATGCCGGCTTTTTCCCGCGCGATTTGCCCCAGCGTATGGCCCAGCCAACGGCAATGGTCAAGCCCTATGGAGACAATCACGCAGGCCTCAGGCCGGCACACGTTGGTAGAGTCTTTGCGCCCGCCCATACCGGTTTCCAGCACGGCATACTGCACTTTTTTTTCGTAGAAATAAAGGAAAGCGGCGGCCGTAAGAATTTCAAAAAAATTAAGCGGCGTTTCTTCCGCCTGAAGCACGCGCAGGCAAACACGGGCAAAATCTCTCTTGGAAATATTTTGCCCGTTGATGCTGATACGCTCCTGAGCGGAAAACAAATGCGGGGAAATAAAAAGCCCCGCGGCATATCCCGCCTTTTCTAGAGCCTTGGCGCACAAACTGCACACACTGCCTTTGCCGTTGGTGCCCGCCACGTGAATAATGCGGTATGCGTTTTGCGGGTTGCCCAAACGCGTCATCAAGCGTTTAAATCCCTCGGGCCCCGCGCCGCTGCCGCAGCGGGCAAGCACCTGTTTTAAAACGCGCTCAAACGTCATCGTTTATCCCCTGGGCTATTTTAAAAGTCGTCCTTGTCTGGGTTATAACGGGTTACTTTGGCGCCCAAAGCGTTCAGTTTGCCTTCGGGGTCTTCGTAGCCGCGGTCAATGTGATAGACGCGTTCAATTTCCGTAATGCCTTTGGCACACAGGCCGGCAATCAGCAAAGCAAAACCGCCGCGCAGATCCGAAGCCATTACGTGCGCGCCGGAAAGCTCTTTTACGCCATTGACGCGGGCAATGCTCTTTTCGGTAATAATATCCGCCCCCATACGCACCAGCTCCGGCGCGTGCATAAAGCGGTTTTCAAAAATATCTTCGTCTATTTCGCTGGCGCCGTCGGCCAACGTCATCAGTGTCATCCACGGGGCCTGCAGGTCCGTAGCAAAGCCGGGGTAAGGGGCCGTTTTCATACGCATCGGTTTAAGCGGCGTGTCATAAGGTTTAACGTGCACATAGTCGGGCCCTATTTCCAGCGGCACGCCCGCTTCCTGCAAATAATCAAGCAGAATGGAATTATGTTCCGGCACGCAGCCGTCCACTTTTACGTCCCCGCGCGTAGCGGCGGCGGCAATCATATAGCTGCCGCTTTCTATACGGTCGGCCACCACCGTATGTTCCACTCCGTGCAGGCTGCTTTTGCCGCGCACCACAAGGCGGCCTTTTTCATCATTAATCACTTCGGCGCCCATTTTATTGAGCACGGCGGCCACATCGTCAATTTCCGGTTCTTTGGCCACATTTTCCAAAACGGTTTCCCCTTCTATCAAAGCCGCGCACATCATCAAATTTTGCGTGGCTCCCACGCTGGGGAAACGCAGGGTAATTTTGGCCGGCTGCAACTCTTTGGCCGAAAGTACTACGTTGCCGCTTTCGGTTTGGCATTGGGCACCCAAACGTTCAAACCCCTTTAAATGAATGTCCACCGGCCGCGCCCCCAGCGCACAGCCGCCGGGCAGCGGGATGACGGCCTCTTTAAAACGGGCCAGCAGCGGCCCCGCCACCCAAAAACTGGCACGCATTTGTTTGACCAGTTCATAGGGCAGCGTGTTCTTCAGTTCGCCGTCGGGCGTGATGGTAACGGTGCCGTTTTCGTAATGTGTTTTTTTGCCCAGCGCCGTTAAAATTTTAAGCGTGGTGCGCACATCACGCAAATTGGGCACGCGGTGGAGCACAAAAGGCTCGTCGGTAAGCAAAGAAGCCACCAAAATAGGCAGGCAAGCATTTTTGGAACCGCTCACGTGCAGGACGCCTTGCAGTTTTTTACCGCCTTCCACTAAAAATCTGTCCATACGATCTCCTTATTCTACGGGATGTTAAAACTATTTCAGCCGGGCAAAAACAAAGCGTTCTATGCCGGCAAAATCTTTCTTTACGCCGCCTTCCCAACGTTTACCGTCAAACAAAGCGCATACGGCGGCGGCCTGTCCTTCGCCTATTTCCATCGCCAGCGTGCCACGCGGGTTTAAATAATCGGCCGCTACTTGGGCAATGCGTCTTATAATATCCAGCCCGTCGGCTCCGCCGTCTAAGGCTAAGCGGGGCTCGCGCTGTACCTCCGGCGAGAGTGCGGCTAAATCTGCCGTGGGAATATAGGGCGGGTTGGATACGATTAAATCAAACGTACCGTATACATTTTCAAACAAATCGCTTTGCAAAAACTGCACGCGTTCCTGCAATTTTGTCAGACGGGCATTTTCCGCCGCCAGATGCAGGGCATCGGCAGAAATGTCCGCCGCCACCACGCGCCCGCGCGGAAAGCGCGCCGCCAGCGCCAAGGCAATACAGCCGCTGCCGGTGCACAAATCTAACATATCCGGGTCGGCCCCGCGCTCAAACAAATTGGCGCAATATGCGGCCAGTTCTTCCGTCTCGGGGCGGGGCGCCAGCGCGCGGCTGTCGCTATGCAAGGTTAAGGAACAAAAGTCCGTTTCGCCCGTTATATATGCTACGGGAAGGCCGGTTTTTTTCTGCTCAATAAAAGACCAAAATTTTTCTTGTTCGGCCGTGCTTACTGGCTCATCGGCAAAAGCCAGCATACGCGTGCGCGTAAGTCCAAGCACGGCGGAAAGCAAAAACTCCGCCTCGGCTTGCGGCTGCTGCGTGCCGGCCTGGCTTAACTGTTCTTCTGCCTGCGCCAGCAGGCTGCGGCGGGATAGCGTACTCATACAGTGGGCTGAATTTTTTTGACCAAAGCCTGCAACTCGTTTTTATCAAAAACATTTACGTCCTGCGGGTTTGTTTTGAGTATAAAAGCTTTTGCATTGGCAGGAGCATTGTAGTCGGAAAAAGTATTGTAAAAGATTAATGAAGGCTTTTGGAAACCTGACGCGATATGCACTACCGCCGTATCCGGCGTGACGACCAGCGCCGCCAAACGCACCCATTCAAACAGTTCAAAAATATCGGCCGTTTGTTTTACAAATACATTCGGCATATCTTTAAACGCTTCCGTCAGTTCTTTTACGTTATGCGCCATAGCCGGCACGATAAACGGACAATGCAGCGGCGCAAGGGCCTGGCAAATTTCTTTCATCACTTCCGTCCGAAAACGCCGCGGCGCCACCGAGCCGGAAGGGTTAAACAAAATATATTTCTGAATTTGGTGTTCTTCCAGCCAACGCGTAACGGCTTGACGGGCCGAAGGAAGGATGGGCAAATCGTAGGACTTGTCCGGCTGGGGGATGCCTAACAATTTTAAAATGGCCGCTTCGTGTTCGCTGCCGTGTTTTGTCGGCGCGCCAAAAGGTTTTTGGGGTGAGGTAAAACAGTCCAGCACGCGCCCGCCGCCCACTATTTTTTTAAACATACGCCAGTTGAAAAAATCTTTGTCGGAGCTGTCCAGCACCAAATCAAATTTGCGTTTGCGCAGTTTTAAAGCCGCCAAAAACAAGCTGACCCAGCGTTGATTGGGGCGGATAATGCGCCGCACCGGCAGTTTAAAAACTTCGTCCACATAGGGGTTATGTTTAAAAAAGTCATAGGCGGAGCCGAAACAAGCCACCGTTATTTTGACCTGCGGATTGGCCTTTTTGATTTCGCGGTAACAGCAGGAAGAAATCAGCGCGTCGCCCAAGGAACCTTCCCCGCGGCAGACCAAAATATTGTGCAAATCACGCACGTGAGGGATGTTTTTCATACCCACATTGTACAATACTTATAACTCTAAATTTTTAAGTTTTTCTTCCAGACGCAGTTTGCGCAAGTCTTCCAAAATCGGGCCGATATTGCCCTGCATAATTTCGGTTAAATTGTGGTAGCTGATGCCCGTACGATGGTCGGTTACGCGGCTTTGCGGAAAGTTATAGGTGCGTATTTTTTCGCTGCGGTCGCCGGTGCCTACTTGGCTTTTGCGCGCGTCGTAAATTTCTTTATTGCGCTTTTCTTCTTCTATCTGATAGAGCTTGGCTTTAAGCATAGCCATTGCTTTTTCGCGGTTTTTGCCTTGGCTGCGTTCTTCGCGGCAGGACACCACCACGCCCGTAGGCTTATGAATAATGCGCACGGCCGTTTCCACTTTATTTACGTTCTGCCCGCCGGCGCCGCCGCTGCGGCAGGTTTCCAGCTCCAAGTCTTCGGGTTTAATTTCAATGTCTATATCTTCGGCTTCCGGCATAATGGCAACGGTTACCGTGGAGGTATGCACGCGGCCGGACGTTTCCGTATCGGGCACGCGCTGTACGCGGTGGGTGCCGGCTTCGTCACGCAGCCAAGAATAGGCCCCTTCCCCTTTGATAAACATACTGACGTACTTACACCCTTTTAGACCCGTAGGCGTATATTCCAAGAGTTCGGTTTTCCAGCCCTTGGCATCGGCAAAATGCTGATACACACGCAGCAGTTCTGCGGCAAACAGGGCCGATTCTTCGCCGCCGGCGCCGGGGCGTATTTCCAAATAAATGCTTTTGGAATCATTCGGGTCGGGCGGGATAACCAGCACGCGCAACTCTTGCTGCAAGGCCGGCAGTTTGGCTTCCAGCTCGGCCAATTCTTCGGCGGCCAGAGCAGCCATTTCTTTGTCGGTGCCGTCTTTAATGATGGCTTTGTCGCCTTCAATAGATTTTAGAACGGCATTAATTTCGTTTTCTTTTTCAATGATGGGTTTTAAAAAAGCGTGGCGTTTGGACTTTTCCATCAATTCCTGCGCGGACAAAGAGCCGCTCATCAGTTCCTTTTCTAAGGCGTGATATTCTTCGGTATATTTGGCGGTATCCATATTCATTCCTTGCCCGCTGCGGGCAGATAACAAAAAAACAGACCCCCGTTTAGAGAGTCTGTTTATTTAAAAAGCATTGCTATTTAGCGGCTTTGGCTTCGGTTTTGGCCGCTTTTTTGGCCGGAGCAGCAGCTTTGGGGGCCTTTTTGGCGGAAGCGGCTTTTTTAAGCACCGCTTTATTGGCCAATTTAGCCTTAGCTTTTACTTCGGTTTTCGGTTTGCGGGTTACGGTCTTGCCGGAAGTGGACGCAAAACGTTTGTTGAATTTTTCCACTCTGCCTTCCGTATCCAGCAATTTCTGTTTGCCGGTAAAGAACGGGTGGCAGGCCGCGCAGATGTCCAGTTTCAAGGTTTTGGCGGTGGAACGGGTCAAAAATTTGTTGCCGCAAGCGCAGACCGCTTCCACAAAGTCATATTTCGGATGTATTTTCTCTTTCATTTTTGTTTCCTCTAAAAATGGTTCGGGGCAAAAACGCCTTCCTGTTTATTTTACCATAAAATACAGAGGGAAGAAAAGCAAAAATCTTTTCTTCCCTCCTTTTTACGCCTAAAAAGCGTTTACTTCCATTTGCTTTAAAAAGTCTTTGTTAGACTTGGTGGAAGACAATTTGTCCAAAAGCAGCGTCATTGCGTCCACACTGCTTAACGGGGCGAGCACCTTGCGGATGATCCACATTTTGTTCAGTTCGTCTTCCGTGAGCAGCAGGTTTTCCTTACGGGTGGAGCTGCGGTTGATGTCCACCGCCGGGAAAATGCGCCGTTCGGAGAGTTTGCGGTCCAGGCAGATTTCGCTGTTGCCGGTGCCTTTAAACTCCTCAAAAATGACTTCGTCCATACGGCTGCCCGTTTCCACCAGCGCACTGGCGATAATGGTTAAAGAGCCGCCTTCTTCAATATTGCGCGCCGCGCCCAAAAAGCGTTTGGGTTTTTGCAGCGAGGTAGCTTCCAACCCGCCGGTCAGCACGCGGCCCGAAGACGGCGCCACCGTGTTGTAGGCGCGGGCCAGACGGGTAATGGAGTCAAGCAAAATGACCACGTCTTTGCCCATTTCTGCCAGACGTTTGGCTTTTTCCAGCACCATTTCGGCCACTTGCACGTGGCGTTCGGCCGGTTCGTCAAACGTAGAGGCAATCACTTCCCCTTTTACACTGCGGGCCATATCGGTTACCTCTTCAGGGCGTTCGTCAATCAGCAGCACCATCAGCACCACGTCCTTATGATTGACGGCCAAAGAATGGGCAATGGCCTGCATAATCATCGTCTTACCGGTTTTGGGGGCGGCCACAATCAGCGCGCGCTGCCCTTTGCCGATAGGAGCCATTAAATCAATCACGCGTTGGGTTAAAGAGTTTTTGTCAATTTCCAGCGTAAAACGTTCGTTCGGGTGCAGCGGCGTGAGGTTTTCAAACAAGGGACGGTTATAGACGTTAGCCGAGTCCACCCCGTTTACTTTTTGCACCTGCAGCATAGCAAAAAAACGTTCACCGTCTTTGGGCGGGCGAATTAAGCCTTCAATGGTATCGCCTTTGCGCAGGCCGAAGCGTTTAATTTGAGAAGGAGAAACATAAATGTCTTCCGGGCCGGCCAGATAGTTGTTTTCTTCCGAGCGTAAAAAACCGAAGCCGTCGGGCAGAATTTCCAGCACCCCTCCGCCGTAAACGGAACCGTTTTGTTTAGCCTGTATGGCCACTATTTTGCCAATTAAGGCCGATTTGCGCAAACCGGAAATATCTTCAATATTATAATTGACGGCCAGCTTGGTCAGCTCGGCAATGCTTAGTTTATTCAGTTCGCGCGCGTCCATCGGCTTGGCGCCGTTGGGCTGACGCTGGGCCGGCTGCGGCGCATACGGGGCTGCGGCATTACCCGTTTTTTGCATTACGTGGCGTTCGGCTTTGGCGGCCGGACGGGCAACGTTTCTGGCCGCGGTTTTGGCAGCGGCTTTGGCAGGTTTTTCCTGCTGAGTGGTTTCTGACATGAAAACTCCTTATTTGAATTGATAAATTTTACGCAAAGCGCCGCAGACGGCTCTTATCTTATCTTCCAATTCCGCCGCCGAAGCGTCGTTAAGCAGGCAAATGTCTGCCAAGGCGGCTTTTTGGGTTTGGCTGAACTGACTGCGGCTCCTTCTTGAAAAATCGGCTTGGCTCATCCGGCGCGCTTTGGCGCGGCCGGCCAACACGTGCGGGGCGGCCACAATGCACAGCGTCATATCAAACGCATCCTGCCAAGAGACTTCAAACAAAAGCGGCACTTCTACGACACACAAAAAAGTTTTATTTTCTTTTAACCGTTTTTTAATTTCGCGTGCCACCAGCGGGTGCAAGAGCCCTTCCAGCTTTTTGCGGGCGGACGGAGAAGAAAACACTTTGTCTGCCGTTTCTTGCTTGTTATGCGTGCCCAAAAGCGTTGTTATTTTTTTTTGCACGGCGGGACGGGCGGAAATTTCCCGCACCAGGTCGTCACAGCTTAACGTAAAGGCACCGCATTTTTTAAATGCATTTAAAGCCGTGCTCTTGCCGCAAAGTATGCCTCCGGTAAGGCCGAGCACCAAATGGGAACGGGTTTTGAAATTCATAGGAAGTCAGGCTAATTTTTTTAAATCGTACCAGTCCGGCCCGGCCTTGGTGCTGACCACCAGCGGCACACGCAGTTTAACCGCATTTTGCATACGGTCTTTAATTTCCGGAACCCATACGTCCAAATCTTTTTCGGGCAATTCAAAAATAAGTTCGTCGTGCACCTGCATAATCATTTTTACGTCGGTGCCGCGCAAAACATTGAACACGTCCACCATAGCTTTTTTGATAATGTCGGCCGAACCGCCCTGCACAATCGTATTAATGGCGGCGCGCTGGGCAAAAGACGCCATACTGCCCACGCCCATATTAAACTCCGGCAAGTAACGGATATGACCAAACATTGTTTTTACAAACCCGTTTTGCCGCGCTTTGGCCACGTTTTCATCTATCCAACGGCGCACGCCCTGAAAATTTTTAAAATAATTGTCTATGTATTCTTTGGCTTGGCGTATGGAGATGTTCAGCGCTTGAGAAAGGCCCATTGGGCCCTGCCCGTAAATAATACCAAAATTTACGGCTTTTGCGCCAGAACGCATTTCATCGGTTACCATCAGCGGCATAACGCCAAAAATTTGCGCGGCCGTCTGCGTATGGATGTCTCCCCCGTCCAAAAAAGCCTGCACCAACACGGGGTCGTTGCTTTCGTGCGCCAGCACGCGCAAGTCAATTTGGGAATAGTCCACGCTTAACAACACGTTGCCTTTTTCCGCCACGAAGGCGCGGCGCAGCTGGCGGCCTTTTTCGGTGCGGACGGGAATATTCTGCAAGTTGGGGGCCGAGCTGGACAGACGGCCCGTTACCGTGCCGGTCTGGTCCAAATACGAATGGACGCGGTCATTGTCGTCGGCCATTAAAAGCAAATTGTCCACGTAGGTACTTTTCAGTTTTGCATTGGCGCGGTAATCTAAAATTTGCTGGGCCACCGGATGCACGGAGGCAATTTGCAAAAGCACTTCTTCGTCGGTAGAATAACCGGTTTTTGTCTTTTTGACCGGCGGGATACGCAACTGTTCAAAAAGCAGCTGCCCCAGCTGACGCGTGGAGTTAATATTGACGGACGTACCGGCCGTGTGATCTATTTGGCTTTGCAAAGAGGCCATTTCTTTTTCCAACAGAATTTTAAAGCTTTCCAGCCAGGCGCAGTCCACCTTCATTCCGGTGTGTTCCATATCGGCCAAAACGGCCATCAGCGGCAACTCCAGCGTTTGATAAAGCTGCCACACATTGCGTGCCTTTAAATCTTCTTCCAGTTTGAGGCGCATTTTAAAGGCATAGCGGTTATATAAAGGCAGGCGCTGCAGAATGTCTTCCTGATTGACCAAGGCGGAAAAATAATGGGCTATGGCACCGGCGGGGCTTAAATCGCCCGACGGGTCCAGCACATAACGGGCCAAACGCCCGTCAAAACAACGGATATTTTGTCCGTCCAAAGCAATGCCCAATTCGCGCAGGGTAAATTTTAAATCGTAACCGTTTTTAAGCACGGCGTCATTTAAGATAATTTTTTTCAGGGCGTCTGTTTCCCACGGTTGTATGTCGGCCAGCGGCAAGAGGGCGTATTCTTCTTCCGAAACAGAAAACAGAAACTGTTCGTCTTCGCTGTACAAAAATACTTCCTGCGCGGCGGAGGCTTTTTCCAAAAGCGTTTTCAGCGGCAGACTGGCCGCCGGTGCGCGAAACAGTTCCCCCGTTTGGGCGCTCTGCGGGTGGAAAGATTCCAATAAATTTTTAAACTCGTAACGTTCAAACATTTCCGCCAGACGGGCCGGATCCGGCGTACGGACTTTATAATCTTCCAACGAAAAGGGCATATTGAGTGCAGGGTCCAGCACCACAAGCTGTTTAGAAAGCAGGGCATTGCCTTCCTGTTCGCGCAGTTTTTTGGCCAGCGTGGGTTTCATACGCGGGTCATCGTTTTGGGCGGCGCGCAGGATGTCTTCCAAATGGCCGAAGGTATGAATTAACTCCACCGTCGTTTTGGGCCCTACGCCGGCCACCCCGGGCACATTGTCGGAAGCGTCCCCCACGATGGCAAAATAATCCGGCAAAAAGGTATGCTCCACGCCGAATTTTTCCTTGGCGGCCTGCGGCCCTTTAATGCCGTCTTTGCCGCCGGAAGGCCAAACGGAAATATAGTCGCTTAAAAATTGATATACATCTTTGTCCGACGTCACCAACACGCTGTGCACCTGCTGTTTTTGCGCCTGCAACGCCAAAAAAGCCATCAAATCGTCGGCTTCAATACCTTCTTTGGCTACGACGGTCAAGCCCAAATCGCGCACCATATCGCGCGCCAAATCCAACTGACTGACCAAGGCGTCATCGGGTTTTTTACGGTTGGCTTTATAGGTGGGCAGCAGCTGTTTGCGCCGTGCACAGCCGCCGGCGGAATCAAAGCACACTGCCACGTAAGAAGGATGTTTTTCGTTAAGCAGTTTAATAAGCCACCGCACAAACCCGTATAAGGCCCCCACTTCCTGCCCGGAGGAGGTAGTCAGTTTGGGCAAGGCGTGGTAATTGCGGTGCAAAAAACCGTGCGCGTCAATTAAAAAAAATGTATTTTCTGCAGGAACATTCATAGGAAAGATGACGGCCGGCCCGCACCTTGCGCGGGCCGGCGAAAAGCGTTACTGGAGGGCAAAGTCCGTCCATTTTTTAACCATATTCAACACGTCGTCGGCTTCATTTATGTCAAACCCGTTCAGGCGGCTTTGCATTTGGCCCGAGCCGAAGTCGTGCGTCATCAGTTCGCCGTCTTTAAACAGCAGCAGCACCGGCACAAAGCGGACGCCAAAAGAGGACGCCAATTTTTTATAACGGCGTACGTCCACCTGATAAAAGCGCACCCCTTTATTCTGCCAATACTGCAACATAGAAGAACCGCTGCCGGACGGCTGGGCCAATGTGTTCAACAAAGCCGCACAAGGCTGGCAGCCCAAATAACCCAATTCCAACACGATAACACCTTTCAGCTGCGCCTGCGCTTGGGCAAGAAGCTGCTGATCGGCCGCGGAAAGTTCCATCCCTTCCTGTTTAAACTGTTCTTGCTGTTTGCTTAACGTATGATAAGACACAAAAGCATTATGCATATCCTCAGTTATTTGTCTTTCCGGCGCGTCATACTGCACCTGGGCCGCCAAAGGCCACGCCAAAAACATACTGAGCACTGCCAGCCATATCCGTTTCATAACGCCTCCTTGTATTACAGCAAAGAGTTCAGCTTTTCCTGCAAAGCGGCTTTGGACTGCAAACCAATCGTCTGGCCGGCCACTTCGCCGTCTTTAAAGAAAATGACCGTAGGAATGGAGGTAATGTGATATTTGGCGCTGGTCATAGAGCCTTCATCGGTGTTTAATTTGCAAATTTTCACTTTGCCTTCATATTCTTTGGCCAATTCTTCCACCACCGGGGCCAACATACGGCAAGGGCCGCACCACGGCGCCCAAAAATCTACCATCACGGCACCTTTATGCTGTAATACTTCTTTTTCAAAATTTTCGTCATTCAACATCACTTCGCTCATAATTCCCCCTTCGGGCACAAAATAAATATCTCTTTAAAAAGGGTATCAGTCCTGAAGCCCGCTGTCAAGCCCCGCCGGCTGCGCCGCAGCCGGCTTGGCAAACAGGCCTTGAGAAAAAAGCCGATAAAAAGTATATTTATAAAAAGAGAGCATACAATGAAAGAAAAAATCATCTGCTTAGTAACGCCCGACAGCCGCAGTTATTATCGGGCTTTGCCGCTGGCAAAAGAATTTTTGGATAAAGACCACAATCTCATCAACACGGCAGGCACACTGCCGGAAGGAGAGGTGGAGGAGTTTGACGTCAATACCAAAACCGTCAAACATTACAAAGGCGGCAAACTGGACGGCGATTTGGAAATAATTGATTTGTCCACGGGCGAAATCACTTTTTCTGAAAAATACAAAAACGGTATGCTTTTAGACGTTGCCGACCATACCTTGCACGGCACCCCCGTCGTGCAGGCAAAACCCAAACCGCTGCCGCATTATGACGGAACCGTCATCCGCGTCAACAAAGCCACCCAGTCCTTTTATATAGACGGCAAAGAAGTGGCCGAGCAAACCGTGGCCGCCAACGGCGCCACGCTGGAACTGCTGGGCTCCATTCCGGACGGGCCGGCCCGCGAATTTGACGAAAACGGCATCCTGCGGGCGGAAGCCGAATATAAAGACAACAAGCTAAACGGAAAACTGCTGCGCTATAACGAAAAAGCCCAGTTGATTTCCCAAGAACAATACGTCAAAGGCCAGCTGCAGGGGGAAGCGCAATATTATTCTTACTCGGCCGGAGGCACCACCAAAACGATTGCTTTTTATAAAAACGCCCAATTGGACGGGGACTGGGCCTGCTTTTTCCCAAACGGGGCCCCGTGCATAAAAGCCCATTATAAAAACGGTAAGCTGCAAGGCCCCCGCATTTCTTTCCACCAAAACGGCGGCACCGATTGCGAAGAAAATTACGAAAACGGCAAACTGCAGGGCCGGCGGGTTATCTTCTTTCCTGAAGGGGAACTGTGGTATCAGGAAAATTATAAAAACGGACGCCTGGAAGGGGAGCGCATTTGCTTCTTCCGCAACGGCAAAAAACGCAGCAGCGAGTTTTATGCCGACGGCCTGCTGGAAGGCACCAAAACAATTTATGCCGAAAACGGCGAATTGCTGCTTAACGAGGAATATCATTGGGGTTCTTTGGTGCATAATACCGAACGCAAAGCGTTAAAATAAAACACACCCCCTGCCTTGCAGTAACCAGACAACCATCGGATAAGGACTATATATGGCTTCTATTACGCTGCCGGCTCCGGCAAAATTAAACCTGTTTTTGGAAGTAACCGGCAAACGCGCCGACGGCTACCACGAACTAGCTACGCTGTTTGCCAAAATTTCGTTGGCAGACAAACTGCACATTCAAGCCCAACCGTCCGACAAAGAAAACCTGACGCTGGATATGTACGGCCCTTTTGCCGCACAAATAACAGGCGACGCCAACAATCTGGCCTTAAAAGCAGCCAAAGCGTTTGAAGACGTTTTTAACATCACCCTGTCTGCCCATATCCGCTTGGAAAAGAATATTCCCACCGGCGCCGGCTTGGGCGGCGGTTCTTCCGACGCGGGCACCGTGCTTTTGGGGCTGTGCCGCCTGTTTGACAAAGACCCGGCGCTGCTGCTGGAGCGGGCGGCGCAATTGGGGGCGGACGTGCCGCTTTTTCTTTATCCGGACGTCTTTTTAAAAGGCGAAGGCATCGGGGAAAAACTATCCCCCGTAAACGCGGGCGGCGTCCTTCCCTGGGCTGTACTGGTCTATCCGGATACGCCCGTGCCGACCAAAGGCGTGTTCGCCCGTTTACAGCGCCCCGGCAAGCAAGAAGTCTTGACAAGCCTCTCCAATTTAGATAAATTAATAGTAGCAATACAAAAGGGGCTTCCTCTGCTGCAATGGCAGCATTTGTTATTCAACCGGTTAGAGGAAGCAGTATTGCCGTATGTTTGTTCCGTACGTGACGTAAAGGAAAACTTTTCCGCCCTGGGTGCACACCCATTAATGTCCGGCTCCGGTTCTACCGTTTTTGCCTTAACCCCCAACCGGGAACTGGCTGACGATTTAGCAGGGAGAATAAAACAAAAGGGACGAAAAGTATTTACTGTACGTTTCGGAGGGAGCAGGGATGAAAATAACTGAAATTCGCATCCATTTGATGGGGGAAGACCGCCTCAAAGCGTTTGCCAGCGTAACGTTTGACAACGAGTTTGTGGTGCGCAATATGAAAGTGGTGGAAGGCACCAAAGGCGTGTTTTTGTGTATGCCTTCCCGCAAATTGCCTGATGGAACTCACAAGGATATGGTGCACCCGATCAATCAGGAATTTCGCAAGTATTTGGAAGAAAACGTGTTAAAGGCCTATCAGGACGAACTGGCAAAAAACCCCCAGCCGGCGCCTGAAGAAAAAGCCCCTTCAGCACAAGAAGAAACAAAGTAATTTTAATTCCGGATGGTGAAATGGTATCACTACTGGTTTTGGTCCAGTCATTCTAGGTTCGAGTCCTAGTCCGGAAACCATATAGAGCCTCTGCAAAGAGGCTCTTTTTTTGTGTCCATTTCGCCATTTATTTTTCCGCTTGTGTTTTTACCCCGTTTGGCTTTATAATAAAAGAAAGGTCATTTTTATTTTAGGAGGTTCTTATGAAATTGCCGGCACGTGTTTTATCCTGTTTGTTAATTTGCTGTTTCAGTACCACTCTTTTTGCCCAATCTGTCATTCCCTTAACCGAACTACAGGCCCAAGCCAAACAACAAACGTCCTCTAAACCTTGGATCAAAAAATATTTAATTCCTTCCGCCGTCAGCGTCGGCGTAGGCGGCATAGGCTGGCTGGCCATTGACAATATGCGCCAGCGCCACCAAAAGCGTCAGCTTGAAAAACAAATTAAAGAGCTGGAAAACGGCCTGCAAGATTACCGTTACGAAGTAAACACCCTGCGCCAGCAACGGGCCAGTTTGGTTACGCAAAGAGACAATGCTTTAAATCTGTGGGAACAAGCCCAAAAAATGTTGGAAATGCAACAAAAGAAACGCCCTCTTATCCCCCACAAAACCGCCACCAAACACTCCGCAGACAGTTACAAATATTTAGCCAGAACCGATTTATCCAAACGCCTGCTGTTTGAAAACAGCTATCAGTTCAGCTATTTAACCGACCGTGAAATCCGCTCCGTATTGGCTAATTTGGACAACATATCGCAAAATGTGTCTTCCAAAGAAACGCTTATGCAGCTCAACGCGCTCATTCAAAAAGCACCGACCATCGGCGTAAAACAAATCTACATTCAAGCCGGCCGCTATGTTAAGATGTTGGCGGTAGTGGCCCTTTTTTCCGCATTGGTTGCACCGGCCGAATCTCAAGCGGCGCAAAACAAAATACACCGCTTGGAACATAACCCCGCTTTATTTTTGCAGGCCGATCAAGCCCAGCTGCAAGCGTGGGAAAAAGACCCCAAGGCCAATGCCCTGTGCCGTCAAATTGCCCAAGCCATAGACCAAGCCGCCGCTTTGCCCGTCAGCGAAGCAGAAGCACAAGACCTTACCCTTCAGGCGGCAGCGCAGCATATGCAGCTTCAGGCAAAAAACGCAGCCGCATTAACCAAAACATTAGCCCGCTAATTTAACAAAGGCCCGCCTGAAGGCGGGTCTTTTTTTGTCAAAAGACCTATATGCCAAACAGGTCTTAATGCCCTTGCGCGGCCTAGCAGCCTTTTTTAAAATAAAAATATGAAGAAACTTTTTTCCGTTACTCTATCCTTTTTATGGCTGTTTACCGGCGTGCCCCTTACGTTGCACGCCGAAGGCTTTGCGCAACGGCTGGCTGCCTTAAAAAAACTGCAGCAGCAGGCCCGCCAACATTTGCAGGCAGACAGTGCCAAGGGCAATTATCTGCGTCAATTATTGGTGCTTTCGGCCGCCGGGGCTGCCCTGCAAGCCGGTTTAGAAGCCACCTCCGCCAAAGCGGCGCACGCAATTGCCGGCATACGCAATGCTTCTTTGACGGCCAAACCAAAACCGCTTTCTCCTTCTGCTGCGTCTGCCAGATATCATATGTTTGCCAAAAAACAGGAGCTTACCGGCGACTTGTTTGCCCAACCGCAGGCAAAGGACCTCTCTTGGCTGGACGCCCCCCAAGAACCGGTTGCGCCGCGCCCCCAACAGGAAGCGTCTTTATTCGGGCCTGCCTCCCAAGAAGTGCGCCCCAACACCTATTTAAGCAAACGAATTATGAAAAATTACCGTCCTCGTTTGGAACGCCTGCCGCTGTCGGAACAGCAAGGTTTAATACAAGCATTGGACGAAGCCGTCGCCCGAAAAAAAACCGGCGGTATGCAAATGGCCTTGCGGTTTTTGGAACAGAAAGCGGCCCAGTCATCCACCACCTCTTTGTATTTTATTATTGCCAAACGTATGCTTGTCTTTGGCGGTATTTTACTGGCAACAGATGCCTATCTTAACGCGATGGCCTCCGACAGTAAAATGCTGCAGCGCGTGGCCAACAATCCGCTTTTGTTTATAGACGCCGGCGAAGACGATTTGGCCGCACTGGCGCAAAACCCGCACGCACTGGCACTCTGCACCCAAATTACCCGCGCCGTAACGCAAATGGCCCAAAGCCCCTTTGAAGCGCAGGAACTGATTTTGTAATACAACGGCAAAAAGGCCCAGATGACTTCTGGGCCTTTTGTCTCTTGTGTACAGACTGCCTTCTTTCTAGAATAACTATATAGACGTTGTGCATCTATAATAAAAACAAAGGACATTTATGATAAAAAAACTGCTCGCTCTCACCCTGTGCTTTTCCGTTTTGAATTCCCCCCTATTGTGGGCTGCCGTACCGAACGCGGCTGCTTTGCCGGCTAATAAATCGGACGGTCAAGAAGTTGCTTCCCAACAGTCGTTGGCCGCCTATCAGCAACAGGCCAAAGAAGATCTGGCCCGCGCCCCCTGGATCGCCCGCGAAGGGAAATATATTTTGGGCATTGGCGGCACGTCCGTTGCCTTGCTGATAGCGCAACACATTATACATCAACGCAAGACTTATGCGCTGCGCAGCGAATATATGGCAAGCATCAAAGCGGCCCGCCAAACAGGTCAGCAACGCCTGCTGTCTGCCCAAAAAGAATGGGATTTGGCCCGCAAAGACATTGTAGAACGCTTTGAAACACGCATAGCCGAAATGGATAAAGAAATGGCCGCGCTGTTAAACGAGAAAAAGGCCCTGCAGGAAGAACTGCGCATTACCAAGATTAAAAAAGACGGGCTGGCTCAATCTGCTGCTACGCAGCGCAGCAAAAGACTGGCCGCAGAACAAGCCGCCGCTGAAAGAGAAGCCGCCCTTACCGCGCAACTGGACGCCTTGCAGGAAAGATTTGACCGCAAAAAACTTCATTATACCGACTTGACGCATTACTCGCCCAGTTTGGACAAAGAATTAGTCGTTTATGAAAAACTCTTTGATAAATCGGTGCCGGAAGCCGAACGTCTGGCTTTGCGCAAACAACTGGAAAAAGAACCTTGGCTGCTCAAAACCACCGAAGCCCAGCAGAAAGAATTTTTAAAACTTATTGACGAAGCCTCTGCTTACCGCCGCGGTACCTACAGAGACGCAGGCGACGGCTTTATGCGCTTTCTGATTCGCAAAGCCATAGACAGAAATATGCCCCTCTATGAACGTATGATCGGAATGTGCCGCCATATTTTCCACTCTAAAAATCTGATGGCTATTGCGGTTGTTGCCGCTTTGGGTATTTCGGCACAGGACGTAAAAGCACAAAAAATGGCCGACCGCGTTAATACCAATTTTGACCTTTTCCTTAATGCCACCCCGCAGCAATTGGCCGAAATGGAAAAGGACGAAACCGTACGCGCCGTCTGCATTCAAGGGGCTCAAGCCCTGCATTTGATGAGCCAAATGTCGGCCGAGGAAGCGGCGTTTATAACCGAAGGACTGCAAACAACGCCGGCGGCTTCTGCGCTGGAACAGATACGCAGTACCACAAAACATTTGTCCCGCTGATTTACAGCTCAAAAAAGGCCCGCCGTTAGGCGGGCCTTTTTTATTGCTTTACTTTTCTATTTTAAAACGCGTTTCCAACGGCAAAAAAGTCTTCTCCGTCGCCGGTGCTCCCGGGGCGCCAAAAGGCATTTGCGCCACCAGTTGCCAAGAAGGCGCTATATGATAGGCTTCGGCCGCGGCGGCATCTATCAGCGGGTTATAATGCTGCAAAGACGCCCCTATCCCCGCTTCTGCCAATGCCGTCCATACGGCATACTGCAGCATCCCGTTGGCCTGCTGGGCCCATACGGGGAAATTGGCCGCATAGGCCGGAAATTTGGCCTGCAGTTCTTTTACGGTATGGGTATCATCATAATACAAAACAGTCCCGTATGCCGCGGCGAAAGAACGTATTTTCAGCGTAGAGGCCGGCAGCTGCTGGACCGACACTATTTTCTGTAAACAATCCAGCGTCATTTGCCAAAAATGTTTATGTTTTTCCCCCAGCAAAAGCACCATACGGGCGCTTTGACTGTTAAAGGCGGAAGGCGCCTGCAGCATACATTTTTCCAACAAGGTTTGCAGTTGCTGCTCGGAAAGCGGAATTTTATCCGTCAGTACATAGCGGGAACGGCGCAAAGCCGCTAAATCGGTAAAAGACATATTTTCTCCTTACGTTCGTATTTCTGTGCATATTATAAATAAGCCGCCGAAATAAAAGCAAGTATGTTTTAAATTAGAAAATTTGGAGGGCAGGCCCAAACTTGCTAAAATATACACGGACGCCCCCGTAACTCAATTGGATAGAGTAGCTCCGTCCTAAGGAGAAAGTTGCGAGTTCGACTCCCGCCGGGGGCACTTTTTAGGCCGTCTTTCCCCTGTTTTTATCCATAAAAAACCCGCCTGCAACGGCGGGTTTTACTTTAGGCAGATTTGCGTTTGCTTTTGGTTTTAGCGGTTTTTTTGACCTGCTTTTTTACCGCTTTCTTTTTGGACGCACTTTTTGGAAGGGCTTTCTTTGCCTTTCCGACAGCGGCTTTGCGGGCGGCCTCCTGCGCAAGTTCTTTACGCCGCAGCAGACGCGACAGCGGGCCGTGGTCCACCACTTCCCCCAAAATATTTGTTTTCCGTTTCACGCTCATACCCGTGTGCAGGTTGCGCGTGCGGTGATCCTCCGGAGCAGTTTCCAGCAGGCCGGCTTTGCGGGCCGCTTTGCGCATTTCTGTTACGGCGCGTTCTTCTATCTGGCGGACGCGCTCCCTGGAAAGGCCCATCTTTTCGGCCACTTCGCCCAGCGTTTTGGGCTCATTGTCCAGCAGGCCAAAACGCATTGTCAAAATTTCACGGTCGCGGTCATTTAAATTTTTCAGGCTTTTTTGCAAAATATCCATATTTTCCGACCGCATAAACACATCGTGCGGGTTGCCTTTTCCGTCGTCACTTATTTTATCTTCCAGCGTCAGTTCGTCTTCTTCCCCCACCAAAGACGCCAAGGAGTCTACCCCCGTGGCTGCGTTTAAAGTGTCCATAATGGCTTTGACCTGCCGGGCGCTTAAGTCCAGCTCGGCGGCCATTTCGCTTAAAGAAGGGTCTCGTCCGTTGGCTTCTTTTAAACTGTTCCAAGCTTTAAACCAGCGCTTCAAATTGCCCCAAGCGTGGGAGGGTATTTTGATGGAACCGGACTGTTCTTCTATATATTTGCGGATATACTGCTCTATCCAATATACGGCATAGGTAGAAAAGCGGTAGCCCTTTTCCGGCTGGAATTTGTCTATGGCCTGCAAAAGCCCCAAGTTGCCTTCTTCTATCAGGTCCATCAGCTCCATACCGGGGCGCTGGAAACGCTTTGCCGTGGGAATTACCAGCCGCAGATTCATTTCCATCATTTTATTTTTGGCGGCTTTATCGCCTTTTTTTACCTTTTTCCACAGCGCGGCCATTTCCTCGCGGTTTACTTCGCGCGTGATTTGCCCGATATGTTTAAAATATTCGTTTACGCTGTCCAAAGGTTCGTTTTCCATAATAAATTCCTGTAAATGATATTCAAAATCGCTGCTAAAAAATCATTAATAGCGCCCCTGCCGTAATCAAAACACCGCCGGCAAGCACTTTTAAACTGACGGCTTCGTGCAAAATAAAAAAAGCCAATATGATTGTAAGCACTACGCTTAATTTATCTACGGATGCCACGCGGGCGGCTTCCCCCAATTGCAACGCTCTGTAATAAAACAGCCACGAAGCACCCGTCGCCAAACCCGATAAAATCAAAAACACCCAACTTTTGCAGCGCACGGCTGCCAATTGGTGATGCGCACCGGTAAAAAGCACAATGCCCCACGCAAACACAACCACCACCAACGTACGTATTGCCGTTGCCAAATTGGAATCAATATGCTCAATGCCTATTTTTGCCAATATGGAAGTCAACGCCGCAAACACGGCAGAGAGCAAAGCAAACAAAACCCACATAAATACATCTCCGGTTTTTTATATGATAGCAATTTTGGCCGCATTTCAGACAGTCAATCTGTTGTCCGCCGTTTATGCTCTCAGTGTCGTCAGGCAATAAAAAACCCGCGCCGTAAAGCGCGGGTTTTTGACTGTAAACTTTACAGCGGGATATTGCCCGTATTGACGTGGGTTTTAGGGTCCCGTTTGTTTTTCAGAATGCGCAGGGCATTGATAATTTTGCTGCGCGCTTCGGCCGGCTCAATAATTTCGTCAATAGAGCCGTTCATTGCCGTCTGATACGGAGAAGCAAACTTGTCGGAATATTCTTGCGTAAGTTTTTCCTTCAAGGCTTCTTTTTTCTGTTCGTCGGTTTCTTTTTTCAACTCTTTGGAGTACAAAATTTCCACCGCGCCGCGCGGCCCCATAACGGCAATTTCCGCACTGGGGAAAGCAAAGTTAAAGTCCCCACGCAAATATTTTGAGCCCATCGCAATATAAGCTCCGCCATAGGCTTTGCGCAGCACCAACGTCACCTTCGGCACCGTAGCTTCCGCATACGCATAAAGCAGTTTGGCCCCGTGGCGGATAATGCCGCCGTGCTCCTGCTGCACACCGGGCAAATAACCGCCAATATCCACCAACGTAAGAATGGGAATGTTAAATGCGTTTAAAAAGCGGATAAAACGTGCGGCTTTGTCGCTGGCGTCGCAGTCCAGCGCGCCGCCCAAATGAGCCGGGTTATTGGCTACTACGCCCACCACTTCGCCGCCCATACGAATAAAACCCGTTACCACATTTTTGGCAAAGTTTTGGTGAATTTCAAAAAATTCATAATTGTCGGCCAAGCGCCAAATTACGTGATGAATGCGAAACGCCTTTTTAGGGTCCATTTCGCACACGCGTTCCAACACGTGCACGGGCCGGTCGGTAATATCGGTGGTGGTTTCGTTGGGGGGCATTTCCTGGCTGTTTTGCGGCAGGAAGCTTAACAACTCACGCACCTGGCGGAAGCAGTCCTGTTCGGACTTGGCCACAAACTGGCACACGCCGCTTTTTTCGCTGTGGGGTTTGCTGCCGCCCAACGTATCAAAGTCCACTTCTTCGCCGGTGGCCGATTTGACCACGCTGGGGCCCGTTACAAACATATGGCTGATGCCTTCCACCATAAAAATAAAATCCGTAAGCGCCGGCGAATATACGGCGCCGCCGGCACAAGGGCCCAAAATAACGGAAATCTGCGGGATAACGCCGGAGGCTTTGACGTTGCGGTAAAAAATTTCCCCGTAGCCGTCCAAACTGCTCACGCCTTCCTGAATGCGTGCGCCGCCGCTGTCCAAAAGCCCGATGACGGGAATTTTGGCTTCCAGTGCCTTGTCCATAATATCGGCAATTTTTTTGGCGTGGGCCAACCCCAAAGAGCCGCCCATTTGCGTAAAGTCCTGCGCAAAAATAGCCACCGGCCGGCCGTTAATGCGGCCAAAGCCGGTAATTACACCGTCGCCTTTGATGTGTTTGTCTGCCACGCCGAAATCGTGGCAGTTGCTTTCCACCAGGCTTTTAATTTCAAAAAAACTGTCTTGGTCCAATAAATAAGAAAGCCGTTCGCGGGCGGTAAATTTGCCTTTGGCTTTTTGGGCTTTATTCTTTTCTTCACCGGCGCCGGCCATAGCGTCCTGATAAATCTGGCGGAATTTGACCAGACTTTTCGGGGCCGGACGGTCGGATTTTTTATCCTCTCTGGGATTATCAAAAAGTTCTATCATTTGCCCTCCCTTAAAGTTATATTTTACCAAACTTCGCCCCTGCCGTAGCAGGCGCAAAGGCAACGGTAAAGATAAAATCGTTGTCAAACGGAACGGAGTTAAGTATAATTTGCGGCCTTAAAAAACTTTGCCACGCTTCTTGCGCGCGCCCGCTTAAAAGCACTTTATCCCCCTCCAGCACAATCTCGCGCGTGTTGAGCGAAAGGCCGCACCCCAGCAGTTTTACCACCGCTTCTTTTTGCGTCCACACTTTGGTCAGGTGGGCGTCCGTGGCGGGGCCTTTTTCGCGCGGGTCAAAAAACTCTTCGGCCCAGAGGCGGCTTCTGGTTTCTATTTTTTCCAAATCAATGCCCAAAAAAGTTTGCGGGGCAGACACGGCCGCCGCCGCCCAGCCGCCCGAATGGGTAATGCTCACGCTGCGCGCGTCGGGCACGGAGCCTACAAACACCTGCGGCGCGCCGCTGGGCAATTTAACAATGTCTATTTGCTTTAGCACCGCCAGCGCCGCACCCGACATTTCCGTCGGCGCGGCACACGCCTCAACTGCATTCAGCTGCGGGGCCCCCGGGTTTGCCGGCGGCAAACTGCACACGGGCAGCAGGCCGCTTTCGCGCGCCAGAAGCGTCTTTAACGCAAACCGGCCCCCGAGCCAGTCTCCTTTCCTTTTCTCGGAACGAAGCGTCTGTAAATAGGCGCTTTCGCTGGAAGAAAGAAAGGAATCTGCCGGGGGCAGGTCTTTTATTTTTACAAACTGCGTTTTATACTGCATTATTGGCCGATGGCCTGATAGCCGTGGAATTCCACCCACACGTCGCCCTGTTCGTCAAACACATAGGCGTCGTGCAAGGTTTTTCCGTCGGCGGTCAACCCTTTAAAGCGTCCGTAGAGGTACAACTTCTGCGGCGGGGTTTGGCGTTTGAAAACAGCCACTTCCTTAATACCGTCGGGCAAGGTCATTTTGTTGTCAATGGCCATATCTCTAAACCCGCAGCACTGGAAGGCCGCTTCAATAAGCATCGGGTTAGCCAGCAGCACTTTTTGCCCGTCTTTCCACTGCGGCTGCGGCGTGGTGTTGTAAATGGCCAGGGAGCTGTCTTTATCTGCCTTCAAAATACCGCCCAGCACCTGAAAGCTCGGGCCGTGGAAGTATTTTTTGTAAATTTCTTCTTTGGTAATCTGCGGCGCGGCATTGACGTCCAAATGAATTTGGTCTTTTACTTCATTCCAGGTGGACACAAAGCCGTCCTGCATTGCGTGGGCCGTAAAATGGCGGCGGGTATTGCCCATTTTAATACCTTTGCTGTTGATGAAATCGGACTCAATTTCCATAGAAATATCGCCGTTTACATCCGTGCCGATGACACGCACCGCCTGCGGGCGGTTGCGCAGCAGTTTAATAGGCAGATAAAAGTGCACGTCTTTTAAACCCTGCGGCACGCGGCCGCCCAAAGCGGTGGCCGTTTCCATAAAGGTTTCAATGCCCATCACGCCCGGCACATACGGCGTGCCTTCAATGGCGTGGTCGGCCAAGTACGGGTCCGACTGCAAATTAAATTCTTTTTCCGCGTGAATTTCTTTGCCTTTTTCCAAAGAAACCACTTTGCTTAAAAAGTGATTGGCTTGGGACGGATCGGGCAAGGCCGCTTGCTGCGTTTTGGCCGCAGCTTTCGGCGCGGCGGAACCGCCATTGCCATTGCCCCCCTTGGGCGCGTTTTGCGCGCCCGTGGGGACAATTTCATCCATTTCAAAGCGGTGCTGGTGATCCCAGTCCAAGCGGCCCAAAGAGCCGGTCAGCACGATTTCGGGCACATCGCCGTACACGATTTCGTCCAAGAATATCTGCATACCGTCTTCGGGGTCCACAAAGTCCACACCGTTAGATTTCAGGAACGTTTCCACGCCGGCTCTTACGCCCATACCCACATTTTTGTAGGCGCTCATAGCAATAGAGATGGCGCGGTAGCCCTGGTTAGTCAGCGAGAAAGCAGACTTAGCCAAATAGTCGTTGGCGGAGGCATAGTCGCTCTGGCCCAAGTTGCCGTATTTGCCGGCAATGGAGGAGGCAAAAGCGAAGAAGCCGTCATCGCGCACGATATTATTGGCCAAGAAGCTGGCAAAGCTGGTGGCCTTTACGTCAAAGATGCGGTAATATTCCGCGGGGTCTTTGTCGTAAATCAGCTTAGAGCGTTCCAAACCGGCAAAGTGGATCAGTCCGTCCACGCGGCCGTTTTTGGCTTTAATCTTGGTGCAAACTTCTTTGACCATAGAGCTGTTCATTACGTCGCAGTGATAATATTCCACTTCGCTGCCCAAGTCGCGCAGTTTTTGCAGGTTCTTGTAAAGCGTAATGGAGTCTTTCACGCGGCCGAAGGCGCGTTCCAGCATAACCGGGGTGGCCTTTTTGGTCTTATCGGCCTTGAGGTCTTCCCAGATTTGTTTCTTGAGCGCGGCCAGTTCGGCTTCGTTCATAGACGCCCAAAGCGGGGTCTTTTCTTGAATTTCAATAATGTCCAGCACGATGATTTTGCTGTGGTACTGGGCGGCAATTTTTTGGCTGAGCATAGCGCCAATGCCGCGGCCCGAACCGGTAAAGATAATGGTTTTGCCGGCCAGGTCAAAGCGTTTTTCGCTTCTGTCCAAGCGCACAGGAACAGACAAGATCGTGCTGCGGCCGCCTTCACGCGCGCCAATCATCAGGCGCATATCGCCGTGGAGCACTTCTTCCATCGTGTAGCGCGCCATTTCATCGGGCGTGGCGGTGGGTTCAAAGTCAATCAGTTTGCTGATGGCACCCGTGCGTTCATACACGTCTTTGCGGTAGCAGGTTACGCCGCCGGTCAACGCACCGACGATGGGGTTAAACTCATCTTTGGTGGTATAACCGAAGTGGCCGTCAATCTTGGTGTTGACTGCAAAGAATGTATCGGCATCGGAACGGTCAGACAAGCCCTTTTCAAATACGCGCAACGCGATAAACAGCGGCATAACGTATTTGGTCAGTTCGTTGTGCGGGCTGACTTTTTTGTCAAATTTCTTTACCGTAGCGCCCAGCAGATACACAATACCCTGAATGTTGGGGTCTTCGGCGGCGTATTCTTTCAAAGCCGCTTCGGTTTCCTCATAAGATTCCCAATTTACAATCGTGGTATTTTTGCTGCGGGTTTTGAGCGTGGTAAACACGTGCGTTTTGACGCCCAATTCTTTAAACTCTTCCTGATAAGCTTTAATGAGTTGGGAATTGTCGGCAAAGATCAGCACCGTGCGGTCCTTGGACAAGCGGCGGTTTTCGCGCTCGGTCAGCGGGGCCTGCGCCACTACGGTTACATTGCGCAGTTTCTTTTCGTGGCAGTGTTCGCCGGCGTAACCTTCCCGTTCGGGGCGTTCCGCCAAAGACACGTGCGGGCGGATAGGCGCCGTCGGGTTGGTGGTCAGCATATCTTCGGTAGGCTTTTCCACTTTTTCAGCCGTCGGCACGGCGTCCTGCACAGTCGGCACGTTAATCGTGGGCAGTTGCGGTTCTTGCGGCTCTTGCACTTTCGGCGCGGCAGCCACAGGGGCCGGCGCAGGCGTTACGGGAGCCGGAGCCACAGGAGCCGTCACGGGGGCTGGGGTTACCGGTGCCGCCGTTACAGCGGGGGCAGCCGCAGGGGCTTTGCCTTCGCTGCCGGCATTGGCCATAGCATACTTAATAATGGAGCGAATGGTCGGATAATCTTTAAGCTGTACGCCTTCCTGACGCGCGATTTGATACTTTTCGCGCATTACGGCAAACAGTTCAGCCTGTTTTACCGTATCAATACCCAAGTCGGCTTCCATATCCAAGTCCAGATCCAGCATATCCTCGGGGTAGCCCGTCTTTTCGGCCACGATGGCTTTTATGTCCTTGGTTACGGATGCTTCGTCCAAGCTCGGTAACGGGCCGGACGCTTTCGGCGCGGCCGCAGGGGTAGCTGCCGGCGCAGCCGTTACGGGAGCCGGAGCCACAGGGGCCGCAACGGGGGCCGGGGTTACCGGTGCCGCCGCTTGGGCAACGGGCGCAGCCGTTACAGCGGGGGCAGCCGCAGGGGCTTTGCCTTCGCTGCCGGCATTGGCCATAGCATATTTAATGATAGAGCGAATGGTCGGATAGTCTTTAAGCTGTACGCCTTCCTGGCGTGCAATCTGGTATTTCTCGCGCATAATGGCGAACAGTTCCGCCTGTTTGACCGTGTCAATGCCCAGGTCCGCTTCCATATCCAAGTCCAAGTCCAGCATATCTTCGGGGTAGCCCGTTTTTTCAGACACGATGGCCAAGATGTCCTTGGTAACAGAGGCTTCATCCAAAGCCGGCAAGGCGGCTTTCGGCGCGGCAGCCACAGGGGCCGGCGCAGCCGTTACGGGAGCCGGAGCCACAGGAGCCGGGGTTACCGGCGCGGCGGCTACAGGAGCAGCGGCAGGTGCAACCGTCACAGGAGCGGCAGCGGCCGCAGGCTGGGCAACAGCGGCATTGGCTTCAGAACCCGCATTGGCCATAGCATACTTAATAATGGAGCGAATGGTCGGATAATCTTTAAGCTGTACGCCTTCCTGACGCGCAATCTGGTATTTCTCGCGCATAATGGCGAACAGTTCTGCTTGTTTGACCGTGTCAATGCCCAAGTCGGCTTCCATATCCAAGTCCAAGTCCAGCATATCTTCGGGGTAGCCGGTCTTTTCAGCTACGATGGACAAGATGTCTTTGGTGACGGAAGCTTCGTCCAAAGCCGGCAAGGCGGCTTTCGGGGCGGCAGCTACGGAAGGTTGTGCAACCGCAGGAGCAGGGGTTACCGGTGCGGCGGCTACAGGAGCAGCGGCAGGTGCAACCGTCACAGGAGCGGCAGCGGCCGCAGGCTGGGCGGCAGCGGCATTGGCTTCGGAACCCGCATTGGCCATAGCATACTTAATAATGGAGCGAATGGTCGGATAGTCTTTAAGCTGTACGCCTTCCTGACGCGCAATCTGGTATTTGTCACGCATAATGGCGAACAGTTCCGCCTGTTTGACCGTGTCAATGCCCAGGTCGGCTTCCATATCCAAGTCCAAGTCCAACATATCCTCGGGGTAACCCGTTTTTTCAGACACGATGGCCAAAATGTCCTTGGTTACGGAAGCTTCGTCCAAAGCCGGCAAGGCGGCTTTCGGCGCAGCAGCGGCCACAGGAGCAACGGCAGGTGCAGCCGTCACAGAAGCGGCAGCCGGCGTTACCGGTGCAGCGGTTTGAGCGGCAGGCGCAGCCGTCGGAGCAGAAGCATTGCTTTCGCTGCCGGCATTGGCCATAGCATATTTAATAATGGAGCGAATGGTCGGATAGTCTTTAAGCTGTACGCCTTCCTGACGCGCAATCTGGTATTTCTCGCGCATAATGGCGAACAGTTCCGCCTGTTTGACCGTGTCAATGCCCAGGTCGGCTTCCATATCCAAGTCCAAGTCCAGCATATCTTCGGGGTAGCCCGTTTTTTCAGACACGATGGCCAAGATGTCCTTGGTAACAGAGGCTTCATCCAAAGCCGGCAAGGCGGCTTTCGGCGCGGCCGCAGGGGCAACAGGCGCCGCCGTTACAGGGGCTTGGGCCGCAGGCGTAGCCACAGGGGCCGACGTTACCGGCGCAGCAGCCGTATGCGCGGCGGCATTGTGGGAAGCAACCAAGTTGACCTTATCCACAAAAGCTTGGGCGCCTTCCATCACCAAAGACGGTTTGACACCGTGTTTATAGTTGTCTTTTACGCGCAGGGTGTTGTGCACCACTTCCAAGACAGGGGTTTGCTGGTTAGAAATTTGTTTCAGCCAGGCTTCGTGTTTGGCCGGATCGCAAATGCGGGGCTCATCCACGCTCCACACTTTTTCCAGCAGGGTCATACCAATCTGGGAACCGAAACCGGCCGCCAGACGCAACGCGTATTTAAAGTTGTAATGACCGCCTTTGCTTAAGGTAATGCCTTCCAGTTCGGGGTCGGCTTCTTTAAAGTTGGCAATCGGAGGGACGATGCCCGTGTTCAGGCAGCGCACCGCGATGGCGTCTTCCAAACCGGCACCCATAGAGTGGCCGGTAAAGCCTTTGGTGTTGCTGACAATGACGGAGCTGACGTCTTTGCCAAAGGTGGACTTTAAAGCATACGCTTCGGCACTGGCGGAACCGCCGCGGGCCGGCGTATAGGTTTCGTGCGAAATGAAGACCAATTGTTTGGCGATGTCGGAACGGTTAAGGCCGTAGTCTTTTTCGGCGCGGGACACCATTTCGTTCATCACCTGCGCCACGTGGGCAACGTCCAAGCGGGTTACGTGGAAGCCGCTGTTGCGGATTTCCGATTCCAGCAGTTTGGCCAGCGGTTTCATACCGCGTTTGGCTACTTCGCTTTCTTCTTCCACCACCAAAGATACGGCACCCATACCTACAATCATACCGTTGCGGCGGCGGTCAAAGGGCAGGGCGGCTTTGGTTACGTCGGCTTCCGTCGTGGCGGCGCCGGAGGCCAAGAAAGCCGTCAGCATCCATTCGGCAATAGAGTCATTGGTAATATCGTCTGCGCTGATGACAATCACGCGTTTGGCGCGGCCCAGACGGATCCAGTCGTGCGCCACGGCAATGGCCTGCGCCGTAGAAGCACACGCCGCACTCATAGAGGTGGCGGGGCCTTTGGCGCGGATCCACTGCGCAAAGTGGGACTGGGCAATAATAATGGTCTTTAAAATAAACTGAGAAGTGAAAGACTGCAAGGCCGGCACTTTGGCCATTTCGGCGTCGTACCAGGCTTTCAGTTCGGCTTTCAGTGCCGGGTCGGAAATCTGATTAATAAACGTTTCGTAGAATTTGGTGATTTCCTTGGCGTTTTTGTTTTCCAGCAAGGCCGTCAGTTTTTGCGCAAATTCCCCCATCATACTGTTGGTAATAGGATAGGCAGAGGTAAAAATGACGCCGGTGTTGTCAATCATATCTTCGGGCAGGCCCCAGCGGTCGGGCAAATAGCCGCCCGTAGAAGTAGGTTTGTAATAAAGCACCAAGGGGATACCCGCGTCTTTCAAAGCCAACATACCCGCGGCAATAGCCAGCTGGAAGGAGCGGTCCATAGAGGCCACCCATTTGGCAGGCAGGCCGAACTCTTTTTCCAGGTCAAAGCTGCCGGCTTTGGCGGCCAGTTTGACGGCCTGGGAAACGGAGTTTAAATGTTCAATGCGGTGGTTGCCGTCTTTAGATTTAATGACGATTTCCACATTTTTGTCAATTTGTTTTTGCTGGCAGTCGCTGCTGACGGGCTCAATCAAATTGCGGCCCTGCAAAATTTCGTCCAGCACCCCTTCGCGGAACACTTTGTCCCAGCTGCCGGGGCCGCCTGCGGCAATACCGCTGATGACCACACTCTTGCGGGTGCAGCAGCCGTTTTGCGCGGCGGAAGCATTATTTTGAGAAAAAGAAGAAGACATAGTTACCTCGTCTTTTTGCGTCGGCGTGGCGGAAGCGTCCACCCATTTTACAAACGCCGGGTTATAGGTAGAATTGTCACCGAAGATATCGGTGCCTTTCCAGTCAATGTGAATGCCGGAAGAAATCAGGTTGGCAAACAAGTCGTTGAACTCCACAATACCGCCTTTTTTGGGGTGGTTAGAAGCCAAAACCTTGATGTCCTTTTTGTCGGAAAGCGTGCTGGCGGCCAAAGCGGAAAGAACGCGTTTGGGGCCGCATTCTACAAACAGGCGCACGCCGGAATCGTAGGTGGTTTTGAGCTGTTTAATCCATTCCACGGAGTGGGAAATCTGCGTGACCATAAGGTCTTTAATTTTCTCGGGGTCATTGGGATAGAATTCCGCCGTGACGTTGGTGGTAATGGGCATCTTGGGCGCGTGGAACGTAAGCGTATCCAAGAAGGCGCGGTACTGCGGCATAGCCGGACGCACAATTTCGGAATGGAAAGCGTGCGAGACCGGAATTTGCACGGCCTGAATGCCCATATCGGTAAACATCTTGATGGCTTCGTCTACAGCTTTGGAAGCGCCGGCGATAACCGTTTGCGTCGGGCAGTTTTTGTTGGCTACGGCCACATAACCGTTAATGCGTTTAAGATGCGGTTCCACGGCTTCGGCGGTAGTGGCGATAGAAGCCATTTTGCCGTTGTCTTCCACTTTAATTTCAGACATCACTTTGCCGCGGGTGCACACGGCTTTAAGACCGTTTTCAAAATCAAAAATACCGGCGGCTACGGCAGCGGCATATTCACCCAGGCTGTGCCCCATCACCACATCCGGCTTCAGCCCGAAGGAAGAAAGCAGACGCATCATTGCAATATCGGCCGTAAGCATAGCGGGCTGCGTCATTTCGGTTTTCTTAATGGCAGCTTCGCGGGCGGCAATTTGTTCTTTGGTTTCGCCCGGTTTGCTCCATAAGGTGTCGGTCAGGTTTTGGCCGATAATGTTGATCAGCAGGCGGTCGGCTTCCATAAACGTATCCATTACCACTTTGTATTTGGAAGCCAAATCTTTCATCATATCCACATACTGGGAGCCCTGCCCCGGGAACATAAAGCACACTTTGGGCTTTACTTCCGTCGGCGTGAAAGGATAAATGCCTTTCATTTTAAGGTACAAAGATTCCTGCGCCCACACGTCCTGGCTGCCGGCGATTTTGATAAAATACTCAATTTTTTCTTTCAGTTTTTCCGGATTTTCCACATTGATGGATACGGCAAATTTATGCGGTTTTTGAATGTGGTTTTGATAAGAAATACTGGGCAAATAGGTCGGGTCGTATTTAATGGCCAAAACGGCTTTGCTCAGCTCATTAAATAATTCCTGCTTGGTGTCGGCCGAGAAGGTCAGCACGTCGCTTTGAATTTTTTCGCCCGGGACAAGCAGGCTGTACTCAGTTGCGTTCATTTCTTTTTTCTCCTGTGCGGCAGCGGGGGCCGAAGTGGAAATTTTGGCGGCGCAGACTTTATGTTCCTGCGTCTTTTTGACCAGTTCGTCGTTCATTTCTTCCATCGCTACGTGGAAGTTGGTCCCGCCGAAACCGAAAGCGGACACATTGGCACGGCGAATTTTGTCGCTGTTCCACGGTTCGGCTTTGGTAATCACGCGGAAGGGGCTGGTGGCCCAGTCCACGGTCGGGTTCGGGGTTTCAAAATTGACGGAAGGCGGCAACACCTTATTATATAAGGCCAAAGACGTCTTGATTAAAGAAGCAATACCGGCCGCCGCTTTGGCGTGGCCGATTTGGCTCTTGACGCTGCCTAAACCGATTGTACCCGGTTTGGCATACGGGGCAAAAATGTCATACAAGGCATTAAGTTCCACCGCGTCACCCACGCGGGTGCTGGTGCCGTGTGCTTCCACCAGGCCAATGTCGCCGGGGGTATATTCCACTTGTTCAAAGGCTTTTTCCACGGCGATTTTTTGTCCTTTGGGGTTGGGGGCGGTAATGCCTTTGCCTTTCCCGTCGGAAGAAGCGCCCACGGCGCGGATGACCGCGTACACTCTGTCGCCGTCTTTTACGGCGTCAGAAAGGCGTTTTAAAATAACCGTGCCGGCGCCTTCGGCCATTACAAAGCCGTCGGCTTTGGCGTCAAAGGGGCAGGAGCCTTTTTCGGACAAGGCGCCTATTTTGCAGAACTTAATGTAAGCAGACGGAGACATCATTTGGTCCACGCCGCCCACAATGGCCATATCAAAGTTGCCTTCGCGCAGGCCGTTGACGGCCTGATCCACCGCAGCCAAAGACGTGGCGCAGGCGGCGTCCACCGTAAAGTTGGTGCCGTGCACGTCAAACACATTGGCTACGCGGCCGGCAATCACGTTGGCCAGTTCGCCGGGCATAGAATCTTCGTTAATAGGGGTAAATTTCTGGCGGACGCCTTCGTCCATTTCGTCCATCAGTTTCTTTTCCGCTTCCGGAGAAAGCGATTTATAGGTAGGGGTTTCTTTCAAAATTTCATACAAAAACGGGCGGTTCAAACGCGTGTTGGACATTTCGTTTTTCATCCCGCCCATAGAGTTACCGATAATTACCGCACAGCGGTTACGGTCAAACTCTTTTTTGTCATAGCCGCTGTCTTCCAAAGCCATACGCGTGGTTTCAATGGCCAGGTGCTGCACGGTATCCATCTGTTTGGCAATCTGCGGCGGAATGCGGTATTTAATGGAGTTAAATTTAAAACCTTCGGGAATAAAGCCGCCGATTTTGGAATAAAGTTTGTCTTCGGCTTTGTGATCGGGGCTGTAGAAAAGTTTATAGTCCCAATAAGATTGGGGAATTTCGGTGATGCAATATTTACCAGTTTGAATGTTTTGCCAGAACTCATCTTTGCTCAAAGCTCCGGGCATAATGGCGCCGATGCCGATAATGGCAATAGGCTCTTTGGTTTTATTGTTCATTTTCTCTCCTGAGTTTTTGGTAAAACTCTATATAGACATATTATATGAAATTTAGAGCCTGCAGACCAAGTTTGCAAATGTTTTTGAAAAGGAAGAAAAAAGAAATCTGAGGCGGACTGTTAGATTTTTGTTTTATTTTTAAGCAAAAACTTTTGGCTTTACAAAAGCACGTTCCGTTTTAATTTGTGCTCTTTCATAAAAAATAAACTTTTATTGCTTTTAAAATTTTACGATTTTTCCATATGTCTAAAAAGCAAAGCTCCTGTTCTTTTTGTTTTTTGCGAAAAGATATTTTAATTTGCCAGCAACAACAGATTAAAAAACAAAAAACAAACCCGCTTTTGAAAAGCGGGTTTTACAAAATCAGATGCGTTTTTGCTATTTTTCTTTTTGTTCAGCCACTTTAATGTTTTCTAATTCCTCAATAAGACTCAGCAAAGTAGGCTGCAATTTTGTTACATATTCCTGTTCAAAAGTGGACAGGCGCTGTTCCATACGCGACACCAAGCGGTTTAAATCAGCATTGTTTTTATCCTGCGCCAATTTCATTTCCTGCAAATGATAATGCAGTTCTTTTACTTTTTCCTTTAAGTCCGTTACTTCCAATGCGGAAGTATTCTGCAACGAACTCAAAATAGACGCGCGGGAAGCAAAACTGGGTTTGGCCACGGTCATAACCGTCAGGTCTTCCACCGGATAGTCCAAGTCCGTTTCGCGCACCAGCGCGGCGCGATATTTTGCCGTAAAATAAAACAGCAAAACAAAACACACCGTAAAACCAATTAACTGAAAAAGCAGAGCGTTTAACATATGTACTATATTATCATATTTTGAAAAAGAAAATATATTTGTTTTTAAAGGTCTTTGGCAGCCGTATGCAACCGCCGGCCCGCAGCAGCCGTCCCCACAGGCAAGCCCGTGCAGGAACATCAAAAAATATATAAAATATAGGTAATGCAAGAAACGCTGACTACCTCTTTATTTAACCGCTTTTCTGCCGGGCGCGCTCCGGACAAAACCGATTTCAACGCTTCCAAAATGTTTTCGCTGTTAGAGGACCCCTTTGGCATTTGGTGTTCTTTTCACGCACCGGCCGAAGAAGCCGTCAATGAGCTCAACCGCTACGAAAACTTAAAAGTCCGCACGGACCGCCACAACCGCGACGCGTGGATACGGGAGCACTTTCCGGGGGTGGAATTTATTTCCGCCACTAACGATACCGAGCGTTTTCAGGCCACGCTTGGCGCAATGGCGCAAGGCAAGCCGGCCATTGTAAATGCCTCGCTGTGGAACCTGCCAAAAAACATTTACGGCAGCGTTAATATGCTGCAGCGGGTGGACAGCGGCAAAAGCGTTTTCGGCCCGTTTCATTACCGTATTGTGCAGTTTAAACGTGCCCACGATTTAAAAGAGCATTACGCCTTGCAGGTCTCTTTGCTAAATCATATCCTTTCGGAAATACAAGGCTTCACTTGCCGCTATACCCACGTAGAACTTAAAGGCAAGGCTGTAGAGGTGGACTATTTGGAACACGAAGAACGATTGGAGCGGGAGCTGAATTATTTCCGCCTTATTCGCGACGGCAAAGCCAAGCCCGAAGCCCACAAACCGCCCAAAGCCTCCAACCCGCCTTGGCGGGTGTACGCCAACAAAGTAGTGGCGCAAAGCAAAGACCTGCAGATGCTGCCTTCGCTAAGCGCGGAAATGCGCCAATGCCTTAAAATTTACGGTATGTTTACCACCGACGACGTAGCCCGCGCCGGCTTGGATAAACTGCGCACCATTTTGGAAGAACCTTTTGCCACGGACGCTTATTATAATTCCGTAGCTTACCTGCACCATAAACCGGTGCTTAAACAGGAAGGTTTCTTCCCCCCGCCGCCCAAAAAACGCAATTTATACTTTGATTTTGAAGCGACAGAAACCTTCACCAAAGACAATGTCTCTTTTGTATATCTGATCGGCATTTGGGATAAAGAAGAAGACAAATATGTTTCTTTTGTGGCCAAAACGCCGGAAGAAGAAATCAAAATTTTTGAACAGTTTTACGATTACATCAAAGACCCCGCAAATACCGTCTTGTATCACTGGACAGAATATGAGGCCAAAAAAATGCGCAAAATGGCGCAGGAAAACAAACACGACGAACAAAAGCTCAATCTCTTGGTCAGTCTGTGCTACGACTTAAAAGTGGCCGTACAAAAGGCCTTTTATTTGCCGGCGCCCAGTTTTTCGCTCAAGGCGGCCGCGCCCGCATTTGGCTTTAACTGGCGCCAGGATGACTGCGGCGCAATGGACAGTATGGTCTATTTTACCAACTGGCTCAAAACCGGCAACGAAGATTTACTTAAAAAAGTGCTGATGTACAACGAAGACGATTGCAAAGCGATGTTGTACTTGGAAAACAAATTAAAAGAAGCCGACGTGCTGAAACTAAAATGAACAAAGAATTTTCCGTCCTGCAGGAATGTTTAAAAACAGCGGGCCGCATTGCCAAACGCCATTTGGGCAAAGTGACCTATCATTTAAAAGGCAAGGCCAATCTGGTTACACAGGCCGACGTCGCCTGCCAAAAAGCCATTTTACAAATCATCAGAAAGAACTTTCCCCTGCACGACTTTTTAGCCGAAGAAAACGGCCTTAAAAACACCGGCTCGGACTGGAAATGGGTGATTGACCCCATAGACGGCACCACCAATTACGCCCACACGATGCCGCATTTTTCCGTCTCGGTGGCGCTGGCGTATAAAAACGACGTTGTTTTGGGCGGCGTATACGACGTATGTATGGATGAAATGTTTCTGGCGCGCAAAGGCAAAGGCGCCACGCTAAACGGCAAAAAAATACACGTATCCGGCGTCAACAAACTGCAAAATGCGCTGCTGGTGACCGGTTTTCCGTATGTGCGGGAAAACCGTATGGACGAATTGTTAAAACGCTTTAAAAATTTTATTCTTTCCTGCCACGATATCCGCCGGTTGGGTTCTGCCGCGCTGGATATGTGCTGGGTAGCGGCCGGCCGTTTTGACGGATATTGGGAAGACAGCCTTAACCCGTGGGATATATCGGCCGGAAAATTGATTTTGGAAGAAGCCGGCGGCAAAGTAACCGACTTTTCCGGCAAGAAATGGAAAAAGCTGGAAACATTCGGTTTGCAAACGCTGGCCAGCAACGGCAAGATTCATAAAGAAATGTTTGCTATAATAAACAAAGAATAATATACGGCGGACGCGCCCGCGTGCCGCCAAGCAGCAAGGGTTTGACGTACAGAGGGTCTCTATGTCCATTAGTGTCGTAAAACAGTACAGCGTGTTTCTGGTCAATGAACCGGGGGCACTAAAGAATTTTGCTGACCTGTTTGTAAAAGAACGGGTCAGTCTGATTGGTATTTCGCAGGATGTACGCTTTGATGCGGCCGTCGTTCGCGTGGCCGTAAGTTATAACACCGAAATCAGCCACGCCTTAACCAAGGCCGGTTTTACCAGCGTAAAAACAGACGCCATTTGCATTGACACCAACGACCGCGTAGGCTTAGCCTACGACATAGGCAATGTGCTGCACCAGAAAAATATTAATATTACCACTATTTACGGCGCCTGCGTGGGCAACGGCCGTACACGTTTTATTTTGGTGGTAAGCGACATTACCCAAGCCTTAAGCGCCTTGGAAAGCTCCGGTTTGTTTTAAAACAAAAACCCCGCTCTAACAAGCGGGGTCTTAAATAGCTTTTACTCCTCTATTACTACCCAGCCGTTGCTTTGCACGCTGGCGCCTTCGCCCATTAAAAACAAACATAAACTTTTCCAATCCTCTCCAGACACTCCATAAGCCGGACGACACTGACGCAAAACACGCTTGGGTGAAGCATAGTAAAAGGTCAGCAGAAAAATATTTTCGTAAGATGTGTTATCTTTTCGCCGATACAACTGAACATAGGGCGTCCCGCCTTCCGTGTAAAAGACGGCACGCATTTGTCCTTGAGAAAAAGTTTTTTCATTTTCCAACGGATAGTCCAAGCCCAATTCCTCAAAATTGGAAGCGTATTTACCATTAGCCATATAATATATTTCTTGCGCGCGGGAAATAGTACGCTCCATTTGAAGCATTGGCGTCCAGCGGCTGCGGTCCACCGCTTTCTGATATTTGGGCAAGGCAATAGCTGCTAAAATGCCGATGATTAATACAACCACCAAAAGTTCTATTAACGTAAAACCGCCTATTTGGCGTTTTATGCGGTCTTTCCTGTCCGATATATTTTTTTGATAAATTTTGTCCATAGACAAAATTTATCAAAAAAAAAAAACAATACAAGCCCTCTGCCAAAAGACAAAAAACGCGCTTTTTAAAAAGCGCGTTTTTTAGGCAAACCAAGCATTAATCCATTTGTTTTTTTCGGTCTTTCATTTCCTGCTTCCAACGTTTTTGCGCCAGCTTATAGCGCCGCTCGGCCTCGCCGCTTAAAATATCATCCACCCGTTTGGCTTTTACCTGCTCCAGGTTCTTTTCCTGTTCCAAAATGGTTTTTTCCCATTGGTCCAAGTTAGCGCGTACGGCGGCAATGCGTTCTTTTCCCCAGGCAATGCTTTCGTCGGTAGCTTGCGAAACAATAACCAGCAGGCGGGCTTTTATTTCCGCTTTTTTATCGTCGCTTTTGGCCTTGCGGTACTGTTTGGCCAGTTTTTTGATTTCTTTATTGCGTTTTTCAAAACGTTTCTGCTGTTCTTTGGGCGTTAAGGCCGCTTTCGGCTGTGCCGCCGGCGCAGGAGCAACGGCCGCCTCTTTGGGCAAATTGCACTCCCCATCCGGTTCGGCCGGGCCTTGCTGCGCATATGCCAAGCCGCACGTTGCAGCCAGTAAAAACACCAATGCTATTTTTTTCATTATTTTCTTCCTCCGACCAGATACAAGCGTTACTTATATCCAACGCATAGGTAAACGGTTTTATTGCACGGAGCCGTCTTTTACGCCAGCCTCGGCAAATCCGCGTGCGCGCAACTTGCAGGAGTCGCAATGTCCGCAGGGTTTATCCCCGCCGGCGTAGCAGCTCCAAGTCAGTTCAAAAGGCACGCCCAGTTTGGCACCCAAGCGCACAATGTCTGCTTTGTTCAAGTCCATCAGCGGGGCCAAAACTTCCACCCCCCGCGTAACGCCGCTTTCCGTGCCGCGGTTAATGGCTTGGGTTGCGGCCTGAAAGAAGGCGGGCGTACAGTCCGGATACCCCGAAAAGTCCACCGCGTTGGGGCCGGCCACAATGGCATCGGCACCGATAGCGTCCAGCAAAGAAGCCGCCACGGAAAGGAACACCAAATTGCGCCCCGGCACATAGGTGGAAGGGATTTTACCGCTTTCAATTTCTTCCATAGGCAAATCGGGTATGGGTTTATTTTTGTCCACCAGCGAGCTGGAAACAAGCCACGGAAAATTCAGCGTAACAAAGTGGTGTTTGACCCCCAAATTTTGGGCTATTTGTTTGGCGGCGCGCACCTCGCGGTCGTGTTTTTGCCCGTAAGATACCGTCAAGGCTTCGCATTCATAGCCTTTGTCCAAGGCCCAGTACAGGCAGGTGGTGCTGTCCAACCCGCCGGAAAACAGAACAATTGCTTTCTTTTTCATATACACCTCTAAAAACCGCTCATACTGGCGTTTAAAGCGCCTTCAATTTCAAAATTTTCCATTGCTTTGATGTCTTCGTCGGTCAAATCGTCCACATATTTAAGGGCATAGACAATCAGCGTTACTTTGGGGTTTGGGGCGCCGTCTTCGGCGCTGTTATACTGGCCCAAGAACATCGCGTCGGCCCCTTTGGCGGCCACAAAGCGGCGGGCCTTTTCCACGCCACGTTTAAGCGTGTCGCGGTCCGGCTCCAAATTTTTGATACGCAACAGACCCAGATTGCCGTACGGGCGGGTAATTTCGCTCTTATCGGTTATAATTTCCACGTCAGGGGGCATTGTTTCCGGAAAAGTAGGCCCTATAGGGATCCAGTCCATATTGGCCTGATTTAACGTAGCGCAGGCCCCCAGAAAAAGACACAACGGCAAAATCCATAATTTTTTCATATTCCCCTCCTAATTTTTAGACGCCAGCTGCCCGCAGGCGGCGCTGATGTCGTTACCCATACTTTTACGGATGGTCACGCCGATGCCCATTGCTTTAAGCGCATCGGCCATTTCCTGCACGGCGCGGTCGTCGGTTTTTTTGCCGCGTCCCAAGTTGCAGGCAATCAAATTGACGTGCAGCAAATAACTGAATTTGCTTTCTCTGATCCACTTGCCCAGTTTGCGTATATGCTCGGGGCGGTTGTTTACGCCGTCAATGACGGCATACTCCAAAAACACCTGCCGGCCCGTAAGCGCCAAATATTCATCCAGCGCGCGGCGCAGTTCTTCCAAATCGTAACGGCGGTTGACGGGCATTAGTTTGCTGCGTTCGTCATCGTCGGCATTATGCAAAGAAACCGCCAAATTTACCTGCGGCAGATCCACCGCCAGCTTATGCAGTTTGTCGGCAATGCCGGACGTAGAAATGGAAATATGCCGCGCACCGATATTCAAAAAATCGGGGTTCGTCAAATTTTGCACGGCTTTAACCACGTTTAAATAGTTCACCAGCGGCTCGCCCATCCCCATAAACACCACGTGGGAAATGCGCTCCCCTATTTTTTCTTTGCGCACGTACTGAAACCACATCAGCACCTGGTCGGCTATTTCTTCGTCGGTCAAATCGCGCTTAAAGCCCATACGGCCCGTGCTGCAAAAGCTGCATTTCATCGGGCAGCCCACCTGGGTGGACACACACACGCTCCATCCCTCGTGGGGTTTAAGCAGAACGGTTTCTATCAAAAGCCCGTCTTTTAGTTTTAAGAGCGCCTTTACCACGCGGTCTTTTTCCGAATAGACCATCTTTTTGACGGTAAAGCTTAAAATGGGACGTTCTTTTTCCAACTTGTCGCGCAAGTCTGCCGGCAGCGAAGTGGCCTCGCTCCAGGACGAAATGCCGTTTTTGTACACGGCGTCTTTTACCTGTCCGATACGATAGGCAGGCAGGCCGGCTTCTTTGACAAATTGCTTTACATATTCAAAATTCATAGGGTTTATCCTGTCTAAAAAGTATCTTTATTTTATCATTTTTGCAAGCGGTGCCAAACGCGCATTTGACCGTTTAAAAATAATTTTGCATATATAAGGTAAGAAAAAGTGTAAAAATGCCCTTTTTTTAGTATAATACCTGCACTATGAGCGAAGATATCAAATTCAGTACATCCGGTTTTCGGGCGGTAATTGCCGAAGGTCTAACGGCGCAAACCGTCCAGCGTCTTGCATTCGGGATTTCCGACCACGTTTTGGAAAACTCTTATTACGGTTTTGAAGGAAGCGGCTATCAAAAACATTGTCAGGAGCTGGGCAAAAAGCCCAAAAAGCCGCTTGTCATTATCGGCTACGACACCCGTTTTTTATCCAAACAGCTGGCCTATGTGGCGGCCAATGCTTTTTTGGCCAACGGCATCAGCGTTAAAATGGCCGACGAACCGCTGCCCACGCCGGTGGCCGAATGGAACGTGCTTAAAGAAGGCGCCGTAGGGGCCGTCATCATTACCGGCAGCGAAGCCGAATATAACGTGTGCGGCCTGAAATGGATAGCCTATTACGGCGGCATAGCCAACAACGAAATCGTGGAAGATATTGAAAAACGCACCCCCGGCCCCAATGCGCAGGTACTCAAAACATCTTCTACGGAGTTTGGGCATTTAAATACGGCCGTGGTGCCGACAAACTCTTTGAAAAAAGAGTATATGACGCACCTGGAAAAAATTTTAGACAGTAAAGCGCTCAAAAAAGCAAAGCTGAAAATTGCGCTGGATCCGCTTTTTGGCACGGCCCAATATTATTTCCGCGCGCCGCTGGAAAAATGCGGTGTAACGGTGGAAGCGTTGGACGAAGGAACGGACGTGCTGTTTGGCGGCAAAGTGCCCAATGCCGGCCCCGTCAGTTTGGAGGGGCTGAAAAAACTGGTCGTTTCCAAAAAGATGCACTTGGGCATTGCCTGTAACCCCGACTGCGACAAATTCGGCATTATAGACTCCGACGGAGAATGGATTTCCCCCAATGAAATAGGCCCTATGCTTTTGCACCATATGGCCAAAAACAAAAAACTGAAAGGCCGCGTGGTGCGCAGCGTTATTACGTCTACGCTTTTTGACCAAGTGGCCAAAGCGCACGGCCTTATGCTGCGCGAAACACCCGTAGGCTTTAAATACATTACCGAACTGATGACCACCGGACAGTACATTATGGGAATGGAAGAGTCCGGCGGTATCGCCGTGGCTAACCATATCCCCGACAAAGACGGCCTGCTGGCCTGCTTTTTGGTAGTGGATATGCTGGCCGTGGAAGGCAAAACGCTCAAACAAATACGCAAAGATTTCTATAAACAATATCGGCCGATGTACGACCAAAAAGTCAGCATCCCCAAGACCGAAACGGAAATCAACCGCATTATGGAACGGCTGGACATTAAACCCCCCCTGGCTATTAACAAAACGTCCGTGTGGCGCATAGACTCCACCGACGGCTTTAAATTTATTTTAAAGGGCGGCAGCTGGCTGGCCATTCGTCCTTCCAGCACCGAGCGCCGCATACGCCTGTATGCCGAAGCGCCCGATGAAAAACTGCCGGCTGCTTTAATTAAAGAAGGCAAAAAAATTATAGACAGCATTATCTAGTCTTCACTGGATAAAGGGGGTTTGTATGGCCCGGATAAAAAAAATAACCGGCAGAGAAGTTTTAGATTCCCGCGGATACCCCACCGTAGCCGCGGACGTAACGCTTGACGACGGCACAACCGCTACCGCAATGGTGCCCAGCGGTGCGAGCACCGGCTCGCACGAAGCGCTGGAACTGCGCGACGGCGGCACCCGCTATAACGGCAAAGGCGTTTTAAAAGCCGTGGCGAACATCGGCAAAATTGCCAAACGCGTGGCCGGTATGGACGCGGCCGATATCCGTCTGGTAGACGACACGATGATTGCGCTGGACGGCACCGAAAACAAAAGCAAACTGGGCGCCAATGCAATGCTGGCTGTTTCAATGGCGGTGCTGCGCGCCGGAGCCAAAAGCGCCGGCAAACCGCTGTATGACTATATCCGCAGCTGCTACGGGCTGAAGGCCAAAGAATATATCTTGCCCACGCCGATGTTAAACATTATTAACGGCGGCAAACACGCCGATTCGGGTTTGGACGTGCAAGAGTTTATGATTGTGCCCGCCAAGGCCAAAACATTCGCCGAAGCGCTGCAATGGGCCAGCGAAACCTACCACGCGCTCAAAGACGTTTTAAAAAAAGCCGGCCAGGTGGTGGCCGTAGGCGACGAAGGCGGCTTTGCCCCCAAAATTGCCAAACACGAAGACGTGCTTAAAACGCTGGTGCAAGCCTGCAAAAAAGCCAAACATCCGTCTATGTCTTTGGCGATGGACTGCGCCGCCAGCGAGTTTTACAAAAACGGCAAATATCACTTTGAAAAGAAAGATTACACCGCCGGGCAAATGACTAAAATTTATGAAGGGTGGTGCAAAAAATATCCTATTGTATCCATAGAAGACCCCTTGCAGGAAGACGACTGGCAGGGCTGGCAGCAAATTACTGCACAGCTGGGCAAAAAAGTGCGTCTGGTAGGCGACGATTTATTTGTTACCAACCCGCTGCGTTTGCAAATGGGCATTGAACAAAAAGCGGCCAATGCCATTTTGATTAAACTCAATCAAATCGGCACCGTGTCCGAAACTATAGACGTCATCGCCGCGGCCCATAAAGCCAAATACAGCTGCATTATTTCGCATCGCTCCGGCGAGACGGAGGATACCTTTATTGCCGATTTGGCCGTGGCCACCAATGCCGGCGCCATCAAAACCGGCGCACCGGCCCGGGCCGAACGTACGGCAAAATACAACCGTCTGCTGCAAATAGAATATGAACTGGGCAAAAAAGCCGTTTATGCCCAAAACAAAGCATTTAAAAAATGAACGAACTAAAAGACTTAATTATACGTAACCGCAAACCGCTGATAGCCGCCGCGCTGGTGGTATTGGCGGTTTGCTGGTTTTTGGGCAGCAGTTTTTTAAGTTTAATTCACAACAAAATGGAATATAACCGTTTAAGCAAAGAAACGGTAGAACTTGATAAACAGCACGAGGAACTGCAAAAAAGATTGGCCCTGCTAAAAAAGCAAGATGCTTCCTATCTGGAACGGGTGGCACGGGTCAAATACAATATGTCCAAAAACGGAGAAACCGAATTTAGATTTGATACGGGCAAATAACCCCTGCTGCCGTCGGGCACAGCCAAAGACGGACTGTACTAAGGAAAAATATGAACATTGACGTGTTAGAACTGGGCCCTATGGCCAATTGCACTTATTTGGTCAGCCAAGACAAAGAAGCCTTACTGATTGACCCCGCCTGGGATATGAACTACATAGAACACACCCTGCAGGAAAAGAAGCTGCATCTGCTGGGCGTATTTTTTACCCACGGCCATTTTGACCACGTAAAGGAATCTGCCCGACTGCTGCAGGGCCACGGGCTTAAAGCCTATATTGAAGAAAAAGACATTGTACTCAGCGGCCTTCCGCCAGAGGTGCTGCACCCCTACAGCGGGGAGCAGACTTTTCAGCTCGGCCCTTTCAGCATACACGTTATTGCCACGCCGGGGCATACGGCCGGCGGCGTCTGTCTGCAAATAGGGGACGCCCTGTTTACCGGAGACACGCTTTTCCCGGGCGCGTGCGGACGGGTAGATTTGCCCTCCTCCGACCCGCGGGAAATGCGCAAAAGCCTGCTTAAACTTTCCAAACTGCCGGAAGATACGCGCATTTTTGCCGGCCACAGCTATGGCGGCAAATGTTCCTCCTACATCGGGCAGGAACGCCTTAAAAACCCCTTTATGAGAAACGCGATGAAAGACGAAAAGGTAATTTCCTAATGCACCCGATACTCTTTAAAATAGGCTCTTTTGAACTGGCTTCTTACGGCTTAATGACGGCACTGGCCTATATGGCGGCGGCGTGGTATTTGTACAAACGCCTCTCTTACATTAAGTTGGACAAAGACACGTTTTGGAACATTATTTTTATTGCTTTTGTGTCAGCCCTGGCCGGGGCCAAACTGCTTTATATCATCGTATCCTGGCCGGAAATGGGCAACAGCTTTGCCCAACGCATAACCTACGCCGTGCAAAACTTCCGTTACGGGTTCGTGTTTTTTGGCGGGGCCGTAACGGCTATCTGCGCGCTGATTTATTATTTGAAAAGGAAAAAACTGCCCGTCCTGCAAACGGCCGATTTTTTAATCGTCGCGCTGCCTATAGGCCACGCCATCGGGCGCATCGGTTGCTTTTTGGCGGGCTGCTGTTTTGGCAAGCCCACCGCTATGCCCTGGGGCGTGGCGTTCACCGATCCGCACAGCCTGGTGGCGCATCAATATTTGGGTGTGCACCTGCACCCCACCCAGCTCTATGAAGTAGCGGCCAACCTGATTTTATTTTTTATTTTGCAAGCTTATTACAAAAAACCGCATAAAAACGGCGCCGTACTGGCGGCCTATTTGATAGGCTACTCTGTCATACGCTTTACGATAGAATTCTTCCGCGGGGACTTCCGCGGGGAATATGTGCTGGGGCTTTCCCCCTCGCAGCTGATAGCCGTGCTGACCATTTTGGTCACGCTGTTTGTTATGCGTTTTTTAAAAAAGGATGTTCCTTATGCCGGACAAAAAAATTCTTGATTTTGCGGGTTATTCCCGCCGTTTAGACATTTTTGCCACCGACGAACTGCCGCAGTTTTCCCGCGCGCTGGTGCAAAAGATGATTAAAGAAGGCAAAATTACCGTCAACGGTAAAAAGGTAAAACCTTCCTGGCCGCTGCAAACAGGCGAGCGGGTGGAAATAGAGTTGCCCGAACCCCAAGCCCAAAGCGGCAAACTGGCCGAGCTGATTATTGCAGACGGCAAAGATTATTTTGTTATCAATAAACCGGCCGGTATGCTGGTGCACCCGCAAAGCCCCATTTGGGAAAACAACCCCGAGGCCGCCTTTGCCAGCGAAGAAACATTGGTATCGCTTATTTTGGCTAACCCGCCCAAAGGGTTTGAGCCTTCTGTGCAGCGCGCCGGCTTGGTGCACCGCTTGGACCGCGAGACCAGCGGCGTAATGCTGATTGCCAAAAATGCCGAATTTCAAACCGCGATGACGGAACTGTTTGCCTCGCGCCAAGTACACAAGACGTATCATTCCATCGCCTGCGGCGAAATTCCCGACGACAGCGGCACCATAGACGTGCCCATCGGGCGCGTGGCGGGCGGCAAAATAAAAGCCTCCGACGTCGGGCGAGAAGCCGTTACCGACTATAAAGTGCTGCAGCGCAAAAACGGGTTTACCTATGTGGAACTCTACCCCCGCACCGGCCGCACCAATCAGCTGCGCGTGCATTTAAGCTGGCTGGGTTACCCCGTACTGGGCGACTGGCTGTATAAAGGGGCCACGGCAGACCGGCTGATGCTGCACGCACGGCGGCTGGAATTTAAACACCCGTTCACCGGCCGCGCGATGAAATTTGAAGCCCCCGTCCCGCCGGACTTTGAAGCAGCGTGGAAGCGCGTAACCGAAAAATAATTTTTCTGCCCGTCAAAAAACCGCCGCTTGCCAAAAGCAAACAGCGGCTTATTTTTTGCCTCAGATTACAGCGGTTTTTGATATAAACGGTAGCGCTTGGTCTGGTAACAACCCGCTTCCGTCATACCGCGGATAATGCCTTCATTGTCTTCCAATATCCAGGAAAGCTCTGCCTCATTCCAAACGGCCACGCCATATTCCACAATGTGCTTAATCAGCACCAGGTCTATGCCACGCTTGCGGTAGCCGGGTTCCACCCCCAGCATAATCAGGCGCGCGTCGCGTATTTTGGGCCACTTGAGCAGGGCCTTGAGCGTACGCCACGGGTTAAGCAAACTGCCGCGCAAAATTTTAAGCACGTGGTTCATATTGGGAATTGCAATATAAAAACCGGCGGGCACGCCGTCCACCTCGGCCACGCAGGTGCCTTCGGGGCGGACGATCCACTTCAGTTCCTGCACCATATCCTGCATTTCTTCTTGCGAAAGGGGCGTATGGCCCCAGTTTTCGGCCCAGGCTTCGTTATAAATTTTGCGGATGATTTTGGCTTCTTCCTTCAGGTTTTTCAGGTTTAAGCGCCGCAGCGTCAGCCCTTTGCCGCGGGCGGCGCGGGCCACGATTTTTTCAAACAGCGGCGAAAATTTGTCGTTGCGGGTGCGTTCAAAGGCCAGCAAATCTTTCACTTTGCCAAAGCCGGCCTTTTCTATCAGCGTGGCATAATAGGGGTAGTTATACGGCATCATAATAGAAGGCATACGGTCAAAGCTGTCCACCAGCAGGCCATACACGTGGTTGGATGAGGGGTTAGCCGGCCCGCGCACGGCTTGCACGCCCTGGGTGCGCAGCCATTTTTCCCCTTCGGCAAACAAGGCTTTAGCAACCTGCTCGTCATCAATACAATCAAAAAAGCCGAAAAAACCGATGTTTTCTTTATGATACGCATTATAGGTATCGTTGACCAGCACGCACAGGCGGCCGACTATTTTGCCTTCTTTACAGGCCAGCAGCAGTTTACGGCGGGAGTGCTTCCAAAAGGCATTTTCCGGCCGCAACAATTTAAGCGTATCGGCTTTCAGCTCCCCCACCCAATAGGGGTCTTTTTTATACAAATCAAAAGGAAATTGAACGAAGGCTTTCAGTTGTTTTTCCGCATCTTTTACTTCTATTTGCGCCATATATCCTCCAAACAAAAAACCCCGCCTCGTAGGAGTGCGGGGTTTTTAAAGCGTTTATTTAATTACGCCGACTTCGCGGCCCGCTTTGGCAAACGCATCAATGATTTTTTGTACGTGTTCATCGGTATGCGTGGCCATCAGCGTCAGGCGCATTAAGGCGCGGCCGGGGGGCACCGCCGGGCTGACCACCGGGTTAGAGAAGATGCCCAGTTCGTGCAGGGCGCGCCACATTTTAAAGCAGTTTTCGTTGCTGCCCACGTGCACGGGGATAACCGGCGTGGTGCTGTGTCCCAAATCGTAGCCCAGTTCGCGCAGGCCTTTTTTAAGGTTGTCGGTCATACGGAACAAATTGTCGCGGCGGGAGGTGTCGTTTTCAATCAGCTCCAACGCTTTATTGATAGACGCCACGGAAGCCGGCGGCAACGCGGCGGAGAAAATCTGGCTGCGGGCATTGTGGCGGATATAGTGAATAATATCTGCATCACCCACGACAAAACCGCCCACAGTGGCAAAGGTTTTGGAGCAGGTACCAACCACCAAATCCACTTCGCCGTTTTCCAACCCGAAATATTCGCAGGTGCCGCGGCCCGTTTTGCCGATGATACCGGTGGCGTGTGCATCGTCTACAATAATACGCGCGCCGTATTTTTTGGCCGCTTTTACGATGTCGGGCAGCGGGCAGATGTCGCCTTCCATACTAAAGACGCCGTCCACAATAATCAGTTTGCCCGCTTCCTCGGGCAGTTTAGAAAGCACGCGTTCCAAATCGGCCGGGTCATTGTGTTTAAAGCGCACCATTTCCCCGTCGGAAAGTTTTACGCCGTCCAAAATGCTGGCGTGGTCCAATTTATCCACAATGGCATAGTCGCCTTTTTTAATCAGGCAGGATACTACGCCCAGGTTCATCTGGTAGCCGGTGGAAAAGAGAAGACCGGCTTCTTTGCGTTTAAAGCGCGCCAGGCGCTGTTCCAACTGGTCGTGAAAAATCGTGTTGCCGTTTAAAAAGCGGGAACCGGCACAGCCTGTGCCGTATTTCAAGGCGGCCTCGGCGGCGGCTTTCTTCATTTCCGGATCATCTGCCAAACCCAAATAGTTATTGGAACCGGCCATAATGTATTTTTTGCCGCCCAGCATAACCTCCGGCCCTTGGGCAGATTCTATCGGCTGGAAATAGCCGTAAATACCCATTTTCATAGCCAGTTTGGCGTCTTTATAATTTCTGCATTTTTCAAAAATATCAGACATATTCTTTTCCTTTTGGTACCCGTTTACTTCTGTACTTTCTTAATAATATTGGTAGTGGAGCGTCCTTTTAACAGGGCAAAACGCACTACTTTTTTTGCAAATTCTCGGCCCACGATTTCCGAAGGCTTATAGTCGCCGCCTTTTACCAGCACGTCGGGGCGAACCAGTTTAATCAGGGTATAGGGTGTATCTTCCCCAAACACGCACACCGCGTCCACCGCCTGCAAAGCAGCCAGCACCAAGGCTCTGTCGGCCTGTTTGTTGACGGGGCGCGTGGGGCCTTTTAAGCGGCGAACGGAAGCGTCGCTGTTTACGCCTACCACCAGTACGTCCCCTTTGGAACGCGCAAACTCCAGCACGCTTACGTGCCCGGCGTGCAGGATGTCAAAACAACCGTTGGTGAAAACAATTTTTTTGCCCGCCTTGCGCTGGCTTTGCAGCCATTTGGCCAAGGCGGGACGGGTAAAAATCTTACTTTTTGCTTTCATTTTGCGCTTTTTCCGCTTCCAGCATACGTTCAATTAAGCCCGTATCCATATTGCCGGCGGCAAAATCCGGATTATTCACAATCTTTTGGTGGAAGGGAATAGTGGTTTTGACGCCGCCCACTTTAAACTCGCCCAAGGCGCGGCGGCTGCGCTGAAGCAGTTTTTCCCGGTCGGGAGCGGTTAAAATCAGTTTGGCAATCAGGCTGTCGTAATAACTGGGGATGGTGTATCCCGTATACATATGGCTGTCCACACGCACGCCCAGCCCGCCGGCAGGGATCCATTCTTCAATGGTGCCCGGGCAAGGGGTAAAGTTCTTTTCGCTGTCTTCGGCGTTAATGCGGTGTTCAATGGCGTGGCAGCGGATAACGGCCGCTTCCTTCTGGCCGATGCACAACGGCTCGCCCTGGGCGATGCGAATTTGCATTTTTACCAAGTCGTAGCCGCACACGGCTTCCGTCACCGGATGTTCCACCTGCAAACGCGTGTTGACTTCCATAAAATAAAATTCTTTATTCTGCGCCATCAAAAATTCCACCGTGCCCACGCCGCGGTAATCGGCCGCTTTGACCAGTTTTACCGCCGCTTCCTGCAATTTTTGGCGGGTAACGGGGTCCACAAACGGGGAAGGAGATTCTTCCACCAGTTTTTGGTGGCGGCGCTGCATACTGCAGTCGCGCTCGGCAAAGGCGATGGCATTGCCGTAATTGTCGGCGGCCACCTGCACTTCTATATGACGCGGATTTAAAACGAGTTTTTCAAAATAAACGCGGTCGTCGCCAAAGTTGGCCTTGGCTTCGGCCTGGGCGGTTTTCATCATACGTTCCAAATCTTTTTCTTCAAAGCAGGCGCGCATTCCTTTGCCGCCGCCGCCCAAAGAGGCTTTAATCATAATAGGAAAGCCGATTTTGCGGGCCACTTCTTTAAAATCTTTTCCCACCACGCCGTCGGAACCAGGGGTAATGGGCACGCCGCCTTTAACGGCAATTTCACGCGCGGTGCTTTTTACGCCCAGCATACTGATGGCGTGGGCTGTAGGGCCGATAAACGTAATGCCGGCTTTGGTAACAGCTTCGGCAAAGTCCGCATTTTCAGATAAAAAGCCATAACCCGGGTGCACGGCATCGGCGCCGGTCATTTTGGCCGCGGTCACCACGGCATCAATATTCAAATAACTCATCGGGGACGGAGCCGGCCCGATGCACACCGCTTCGTCTGCCATACGCACGTGCAGGCTGTTGCGGTCGGCTTCGGAATAGACGGCCACCGACTTAATGTTCATTTCTTTGAGTGTGCGGATAACGCGCAAGGCAATTTCGCCGCGGTTGGCAATAAGTACTTTTTTAAAGGGGGTTACTTTGATTTTTGCGTTCATAGCCGGCCTCAGGGTTCAATAAAAAATAGCGGCTGGCCGTATTCCACGGGTTTGCCTTCTTCGGCCGAGATAATACGCAACGTGCCGGAAACCGGCGCCGTAACAGGGTGCTTTTTAGACACCGTTTCCACCAGGCCAAGGCTGTCGCCTTCTTTTACTTTTTGGCCTTCTTTAAGCGGCAGGTTTTTGCCTTTGGGCGCAAAATGATAAAACCCCAAAGACGGTGCCGTTACCGCCGTTAAATGACAGGAAAACTTGGCCGGTTCGGGCAATGCTTCGCGGGTTTTGATTTCAATGCAATTGTGGTTTTTTTCGTAGCAAAATTCGGCTAAATCTGTGGTTTTCATCCACTGGGTAATTTCAGTGATTAATTTGGTATCCATAATGCCTCGCTGCTGCGGGTTAAAATATTCTTTGATTATTTTAGCATTTTTTGCCCAAACCGCAAAAGCGGAAAATCGGCCTTGGGGCAGTCTGGCGGCAATAAAAACGCCTAACCCTTTTTCCCTCTTTGGCACCCCTTGGCAAAAAGCTATACTGTAAAAGCCGTCTATATTGAATGCGGAGAGAAATATGCAAATAGTCAAACTTGTATTTTGGATTTTATTTTGCCAGCTGCCCGCTTTAGCCGGCGGCAACGCCGTCAGCACGGGCCTGCCCTGGTATCAGGGACTGGTGCAGCCTTTGTTTACGCCGCCGGACTGGCTGTTCGGCGCGGCGTGGGGTGTGCTGTATGTGCTGATGGGCGTAAGCGCATTTTTGCTTACGCGCCGCGGCCTCAACGCAGAAATACGCAAACCGCTGATTGTGTTTATTGTCCAATTGGCCGTCAACGCTTTGTGGACGCCGGTGTTTTTCGGCCGGCAGGAAATCGGGCTGGCCCTGCTTATATTGACTGCCTTGGTGTTGCTTAACTTTTGGCTGCTTAAACTTTTGTGGAAGGTATGCCGCGGGGCTTTTTGGATATCGGTGCCGTATGTGCTGTGGCTGTGTTTTGCCTGGTATTTAAACTGCGGCATTTGGCTGCTTAATTAATTAAAAGAAAAGGGCCGCTTTTAAGCGGCCCTTTTAAATGGTTATTTGCGGGAACGTTTATATTTGTCCACCAGTTCCAGCCCCAAGTGCAGCGCTTTATAAAAAGTGCTGTCAAGCAAAGAAGATACATTATTAAGCAAATCAAACGTGCTTTGCGTTTTGGAAACATTTTCCGCCGTCAACGTAGCCAGATATTCAAGCGACTCGGCCGTGCGGCGCACCTGCACCAGCGTCAGCACCGCATAAATAACTAAGACCACAAAAGCCACAACGGCAATTAACGTCATTATTTGATAAAAGTCCATAATACCCCTCCTGTTAGTTTATTTAACCAGTTTAAAAGAAAACGGTCAAGAAAAAGCAAAACCAGCAACTATATTTTAATGCAAAAAACGCTAAAAAACCATTGCTTTTTCCCTTCTGAGCTTAATAGTAATAATTACTAACTAGACGCAATAATGCAAAAAATTTGCTATAATTTTTTTGGCAGAAAGAAAATGTTTTCTCCGACGAGAAATTTCATTTTTTATGTTTTGCAAATGATGTTTTTTAGACGAGATTTGCATTTTTCGTTTTTTTATGCAAAAATTTAAACTGTCGCAGGTTTACAGCCGCGCGGCAACCATTCACACTCAGGACTTATTACCATGGAAAACGCAGAAGTTATCACCAATATCGTTAAAAGAGACGGAACCATTCAGCATTTTGATTCCAAAAAAATCACCAAGGCTATTTCCAAAGCCGCCAAAGTGACCGGCGAGTTTGATGAAGAAACAGCCAAAAAGCTGACGATCCGCGCTATTAACATCATTCAACAACTTTATTCCGACACTACCCCCAACGTGGAAAACGTGCAGGATATTGTGGAAGACGTGCTTTTGACGTCCAATTTCCACAAAACGGCCAAGGCGTACATTTTGTACCGCGACCAGCACGCGCGCATTCGCGAAATTTCTTCCAAATTTAACGTGGACCTGGTAGACCAGTACCTTAAACAGCTGGACTGGCAGGTAAACGAAAACAGCAATATGGGCTACTCTTTGCAGGGCCTGAACAACTATATTTCTTCCGAAATCAGCAAAATTTATTGGTTGAATAAAATTTATCCGGAAAAAGTGAAACGGATGCATACCGAAGGTGATTTTCATCTGCACGATTTGGGCCTTTTGGGTGCTTACTGCGTAGGCTGGGACTTGCAGGACCTGCTGCTGAGCGGTTTTACCGGCGTAGTCGGCAAAGCCGAAAGCAAACCGGCCAAACATTTCCGCACGGCCTTGGGCCAGGTGGTCAACTTTTTCTACACCTTGCAGGGCGAAAGCGCCGGTGCGCAGGCCTTCAGCAATTTTGACACCTTGCTGGCGCCGTTTATCTATTACGATAAACTCTCCTATGATGAAGTAAAACAGGCCTTGCAGGAATTCTTGTTCAACGTCAACGTGCCTACCCGCGTGGGCTTTCAGACGCCGTTTACCAACCTGACGCTGGACTTAAACGTTCCTTCCTATTATAAAGACCAGCCGGTCATCATCGGCGGCAAACTGATGGATAAGACGTACAAAGAATTCCAGAACGAAATGGACCTTTTAAACCGCGCCTTCTGCGAAGTAATGTTGGCCGGTGATGCCAAAGGCCGCGTGTTTACGTTCCCTATTCCGACGTACAACATCACCAAAGATTTTGATTGGGACAACCCCAAACTGACCCCGCTGTGGGAAATGACGGCCAAGTACGGCATTCCGTATTTTGCCAACTTTATCAACTCGGATATGAATCCGGAAGACGCACGCTCTATGTGCTGCCGTCTGCGCATTGACAACCGCGAACTGCGCAAACGCGGCGGCGGTTTGTTCGGCTCTGCCCCGCTGACGGGTTCTATCGGCGTGGTGACCATCAACCTGCCGCGCTTGGGCTATCTGTCCAAAGACGAAGACGAATTTTTCAAAAACCTGCTTGACCGTATGGTGACGGCCAAAGAAAGCTTGGAAATCAAACGCAAAGTGATTGAACGCTTTACGTCCGCCAACCTCTACCCGTATATGAGCTTCTACCTGCGCACGGTCAAACAGCGCTTTAACGAATACTGGAAAAACCACTTTTCCACCATCGGCTTGGTGGGGCTTAACGAGGCTTCCCTCAACCTCATTGGCGAAGACATCGGCACCGAAAAAGGCCGCGCCTTTGCCGAAAAAGTGCTTACGTTTATGCGCGAAACCTTGGTAAAATTCCAAGAAGAAACCGGCAACAACTATAACCTGGAAGCCACCCCGGCCGAAGGCACCTCTTACCGCTTGGCTAAACTGGATAAAGAGCGCTACCCCGACATTATCTGCGCCAACGAAGAACTCTATAAACAAGGCCACCAGCCTTTTTACACCAACTCGTCTCAGTTGCCCGTCAACTATACCGACGACGTGTTTGAAATGCTGGACTTGCAGAGCAATATCCAGTCCAAATACACCGGCGGCACCGTGCAGCATATCTTTACGGGCGAACGCATTAAAGATTTGGAAGCGATGAAGAAATTTATCCGCACCGTGTGCGAAAAATACACGTTGCCCTATTTCTCCATCACGCCGACGTTCAGCGTATGCCCCAAATGCGGCTATATTGCAGGCGAGCATTTTGAATGCCCCAAATGCAAAGCCGAACGTATGCAGGAGCTGGAACGCCAGGTGAGGCTCTTGGAAGAGCAACTCTACAGCAAATAATTTGTGCAAGATATACCTTTTTAGGGTTACAAGCTAACCCTAAAAAGCAGTTCGGCCCTGCCGCGAAAGATGTACAATAAAGTAACGGCAGATGCCGTGCAGGACCAGAAGTAAAATGGAGTAAAATTATGACCGCTGAAGAAAAGAAAATTGTTGAAAACAAAATCTCGGAACTGAAAAAAGAAATGCAGGATGTACACGGTTCCAAATGTGAAGTTTACAGCCGCGTGGTAGGTTATTTGCGCCCGGTACAAAACTGGAATAAAGGCAAAAAAGAAGAATTTGCTATGCGCAAAAATATGCGTATCGGTTGCGGCTGCGACTGCGACTGCGGCAAATAATTTCCTTTATCTGCAACGGGTTTTCGGATGAAAATAGGCGGACTTTTAAAGTTTACACTGATAGACTTCCCGGGCCGGCCGGCGGCTATGATATTCACCCAAGGGTGCAATTTTCGTTGCCGCTACTGCCACAACCCGGAACTGGTATACCCGCATATGTTCTCCGAGCCCGTTGCCGAAGAGGAAATAGACGCCTTCTTAAAACGCCGCCAAGGCACATTGGAGGGGATAGTCGTTTCCGGCGGGGAACCTACTATCTTTGATGATTTGCCTCAGTTTTTGGCCAAAATAAAGTCTTACGGCTATGCCATAAAGCTCGACACCAACGGCACCCGCCCGGATATGATTAAAGAGCTGTTGGATAAAAAGCTGGTGGACTTTATTGCAATGGACTTAAAAGCCCCGTTGGAAAAATACGCCCTGATTACCGGCGTGCAGGCTAACCCGGCCATCTTACAAAAATCAATGGATCTGATCCGTCAGGCCGGCATCGGCTATGAATTCCGCACCACCTACGACAAAGAAGTGCTTACGGATGCCGACATAGAAGCCATTTCCAAACTGGTGGACGGCAAACACTACCGTGTGCAGGAATGTTTGCCCGTAGCTAAAGAAAAAGCCGCCTTAAAAGTGCTTCACGACGATTTATAAAAATTCCCCGGCCCTGCCCGGGGTTTATTTTGTCTGCTGACGCCCCGTACAGCCCGTTTTTCCCCTTTATACTCTTTTTTGCCAGTGCTCTTTCCAGTGTATGCGGCCAAATAAAGCCGCCTGCAGCGGCTTTGAACGGATAAAACACCCCGTTTTCATACGGCTCGTTGGAAAGATACAAAAAAGATCCGCGGCAGCTATGACCGCGGACCTTTAAAATCACTATTTTAGCTGAGTCTGTAAATTCCAGTCGGGGTTTGTATACCCGCTGACAAACTTAACGGCTGGCCTTTGCACCAACGGCTTTCAAGTCTTCTTCCAGCATATAGCTCCAGCTGTCCCACAAGGCAGCTTCGCGCTCGCTGTAAGAGCCCAGCACACACGATTCCATACGCACATAGTCGGCAATGCGGATGGTGCGTTTGCCGCCGTCAATGGCGATGGGCGCATTGACCTGATTTACCATTTCGCGGGCGGCGGAAAGGGACAGGCCGCGCAACGCTATATAATCTTCACGCACGCTGTCCAACGCCTGAAAGAGATAGCCATAATCGGAGTACTGGCATTTATAAGCAAATTTGGCAAAACCCTTCAGGCTGGCCTGCAAGTTTGCCTTGGCCTGGGCCACTTCGTTTTCATACGCGGCCGTGGCTTTTACGGCGGCTTGTTCTACCGCTTTGTTAAACGCGGCGGAAGCGTTATTCTGTCCGGCAAACACACAGGGGGCAAAAACGGCTACTACCAATACGGCCAAAAGTTTTTTCATAAAGGCTCCTTTAAATTTAATTTCTATACCTTTAGTTTAAAAAATACGCCTTTTGGTAACAAGGGTCTTATGGCCCAGCTTAACAGGACCAAAGGGCCTAGTTTACAGGCAGAAACGGCCCTTTTCGTAAATAAGCACTTTTTTGCCGCCCTTTACAAAAGCATATACGGTTTTGTCTTCGGTATTAATTAAATCCCAATGCAAAGACGAATCGTTAAACCCCAGCTGTGCTTTGGTTTTTTTATCCAACTTGCGTACGTCTCCGGCAAAAGTGTCGGCATAGCTGGAGCCGACGGCCATATGGCAATTGCCGTGCCGGCCGCCGAAATTTTCGTCAAATAAAATATCGGCCATAAATTTGTCTATCTTGGAAAAACGGCAGTCCGTTAACGAAAATTCCCCTATTTGGCTGGCGCCGCGGTCCATAGCCAGCATTTTGCGCAGGAAATTTTCCCCCTGCTTGGCGGTGGCCTTTACCACGCGGCCGTTTTTAAACTCCAAACGCACGCCTTTGACATAGTTGCCGCTGCGGTAAGAAGGCAAATCGGCATAATAAACGCCCTTGGTGCCGCGCCAGTCCGGCGAGGTAAAAATTTCAAATGAAGGGATATTGTTCCCCCCGCCGGAAATAAACCGGCGTTTTTCGCCCAGCAGCACTTCCAAGTCCATATGCTGCGTTTCCACCTGCAGGCGCTCTATGTGCAGCCCGTTAAGCCAATTGCCAATGTGGGCAATCTGCTCCATCACTTCTTGCCATTTTTTAACGGGATCTTTGTCATTTAAAAAACAGGCTTTGGCTATTTGGGCGGCATATTCTTTTAAAGAAAGCCCCGCTTTATCGGCCAATTGCTGCGTGGGGAAATTGCACAGCGTCCAGGCAAAAAGCCCTTCCTGTTCCGTACGGTCCAAAATTTCGCGCAGCGGTTTGCGGGCCACGGCGGCACGGCCGATGCGGGCGGGATCTACGGTTTTTAAAGCGGTTAAGTCCTGCGGGGCCCGCAGGGAAATTAAGCCGTTTAAGCCGGCTTGAAATTCTTTTTCGCCCGCCGCCACATACGCCAATTGTTTTTCATCGGAAAGGGTGTAAAAAGAACGGGCAAAATCTTCCGGTGTGTTGGCCCGCACAATGGGTTGATATTTTTTTTGCAGCAGCTGCTCATAAACAGCCAGCGCCAGCGGAGCGGCGGCTGCGTCATAGCGTACGAGCACCGTATCGTATTTTTTAAATTTACCGCCGCGGCGGGCGTTTTCCATAGCCCAAATCATTACGTTGGCGTAACGGGCCAGCTGTGTTTTGGTAAAAAGCATATATTTCCCCCTTTCTCTCGTATAATGTTATAATACAAAATATAAATTAAGGTGTGAGAATATGAAAAAACTCCTGCTTTTAGCCGCCTGTTTACTGGCTGTTGCCCCCGCCTGGAGCGGTGTTTTCCCCAAGCCCGAAATGGACTTTGATTTTGTATATCAAACCGAACAAAGCCCCGCCATTTTGCCCGACACCAGCGAACAAATTCAATGTCAGGACAATCAGTGCATTCAAAGCAAGCCGCTGGGCATTTACGGCATTCAAAAGCTGTACTGTCAGGCGGACGGCTGTTTTTCCATCGCTTACAAATACGCCCCTTATCAAAAATTGATTATTGATTTTGAAGACGGCGTTAAAAGAGAGAGCAATGTTTTTCCGGCGCCGGACCGTCTGCGCGACTCTTTTACCGTAACCGTGCGCGACAAGGACCTGCGGGTGGAACGTTCCGCCCAGCCGGAAGCCTTTAACCCGCTGCTGCGCATTGATGCGTGGCTGTCCATTTTAATTATTTTGCTGACCGAAGTTTTGGCGGCTTTTGCCTATTTGACCTACACGGAAAAAAGCTACCGCGTCATTTATTCCGTCGTAATTGCCAACTTAATTACAATGCCACTTGCCTGGCTGGTGCTGGGCCGCGTGGTGACGGAAACGGCCCTGATGTGGCTGTTCTGCCTGGTGGCGGAGGCGTTATTCTTTTGGTTGTGCAACCGCAAGCAGCTTTCGCTGCGCAATGCGGCGGCGCTGAGCGTGGCCGTTAATGTAACCAGTTATTCCATAGGCACGATGATTTCCTTTCTGTTGGCGCCTTATCTTTTTTAATGGCAACGGCTTTAATAAAAAACCCGCTCTGTTAAAGAGCGGGTTTTTTGTTTTTACTTCAGCAGATTGCGTACCTGCCGATTGGCTTCTTCCAAACATTTCACTTCTTTTTTACTGAGGGCGGCGGTATTGCCTTCTTTAATGTTCTTTTCTACCGCCTGCATCAAGCGCCGGTTTGTGCTGCGTTCCCCCACCCAGTTTTCCGCCTGGGCGGACAATTCTTCCATCGTAACGTCTTTTACCTGCACCACGCGCCAAGCCCAGTAACGCGCTTCCAAATCAAACACAGGCTGTTTAATTTGGGTAATGCGGCGGTTTCTGGCTGCCAGCGCCGCGGCGGCCGGGTTTTGTCTGCCGTCATTTAAAAAAGCCTGCACCTGCTGTTTATTTTCGTCCAATTGCGCCAATTCATCGGCCGTCAGAGGCGGCACGGAACCTTTGGCAAGGTACTGCTTAATTAACTCCATTAACTGCATACGTTCCTGCAGGGTTCCCAGCCAATTGGTTTGGGCCGCTTGTTCCAGTTCGCCCAAACTGACGCGGTTCTGTTCTACGCTGTTTGCCCAATAGCGGGCTTCAATATCGCGCACTTGAGACGTAATGCGGGAAATTTCCGCATCGCGCTGTTGGCGGATGTCTTGCACGTCTGCGGCATAGGCGCTTACAAACGCCAAACAAAAAAAGACAAACATATAAACTGTTTTTTTCATAATTAGGCTCCTTATGGCCAGGAAGGGAAATCTTCCAAAGAAATTCCCAAATCCTGTCCTGGCAAGGCCAAATCCCGATAAAAGGCAAAGTTCATCCGGTTAAACTCAGCGGGATCTGGCAAGTATGAGACGTCCTTCGCGTTCTGCCATACGCCTATAAGCAGCCAAACACAAGCAGCCGCACACGCGAAGGACAGACCCCATACCGTTTTTCTTTTAAAAGAAGTTTTTTTTGCGCAAATCTGTTGAAACGTCTTTTGCTGCAAAACCCCTGCCGGATCCAAGTCCATACTCCGATAGAGATTTTCCATTTCCTGTTCAGAAAGTTTCATAAATCCTCCAATTGGGCGCGAAGTTTAGCCAATGCACGGCTGACAATAGTCCCTACATTAGATTCCCCTATCCCTGTCATTTGGGCAATTTGGCGGTTGTTAAATCCGCCGAAAAATTTAAGCGATACCAACTCCCGCGCCCGACCGTCCAGCGTTTGCATAGCTTGCAGCAAACGGCTGTTTCTTTCTTTATCGGTCATACTCTCCAAAAGCGGTGCTTCCGATGAAGAATACGTATCCTCTTTCTCTGTCAACGAAAAAAAGCGCTTCAGACCCCAAAAACCGAAATATTTATTTACTTCATTGCGGGCAATGGTAAAAACCCATTGATCCACCAGTCCTTTCTTTTCATCATACTGGGCCCGTTTTTCCCACGCTTTTTGCCATACGCTTGCCGCAATGTCGGCCGCGGCGCCCATATTTTGCACACGGCTTTGCACATAGGCCAAAATAGGTTTAAACAAACGGTTATAATGTGTTTCAAAATCCATACGTTTTAAAGCTCCGCTTAAACTAGCCTTCACTCTATATTATCCGGCTGATGAAAAAGTATCACAGGAAGTTAAAAGATAAGCAAAGAAAGCGCCATCACCATCATCCCGCCGATGACGCCCCAAATAACGCCGTGCCCGTCGCCATATTCGTGGGCGGTGGGCAGCAGTTCATCTAAAGAAATATACACCATAATGCCGGCCACCAAGGCAAACATTACCCCAAAGGCCGCATCACTTAATATAGAGCGGAAAATAAAATATCCCAGCACCGCGCCCACCGGCTCTGCCATACCCGAAAGGGTGCTGTACCAAAAAGCCTTGGCCTTGCTGCCGCTGGCGTGATAAACGGGCAGTGCTACGGCTATGCCTTCGGGCACATTATGAATGGCTACCGCCACGGCAATGGACACGCCCAACGTGACGTTTTCCATAGACGCCATAAACGTGGCCAGCCCTTCCGGAAAGTTGTGTATGGCCAAGGCCAGCGCCGTAAAAAGCCCCAAATGCTGCAGTTTATTTTTTTGCTCCAACGCATCGGAATGGACGTGGTGGGAAGGCATAAAACGGTCTATCACCCACGCCAGCACCACACCCAAAAAGAACACGCCCGTGGCCAACCAAGCGCCGCCGTCTATACCATAAATTTGAGCCAACGAATTTTTGGCTTCCGGCATCATTTCCACAAAAGACACATAGAGCATTACCCCGGCCGAAAACCCAAGTCCCAGAGCCAGCGCGGCGAAATTATCTTTTTTCACCACAAAGGACAGCAAGCCCCCCACACTGGTGGCGGCCCCTGCCAAAAAGCTTAACAGCAAAGCGGTATAAACAGTTGTTTCCATAATGTATATGATAGCAAACCTGTGCTTTTTAAAATAGCCAAAACACGAAATTTTTGCATTAAAGCCAAAATAGTATAATAAAGTATGCTTTTCTCCCAACCGCCCGGCCAATCTATAGAAATAACCGATGAATTTAAAGACGCGCTGCGCCTTTTAAACGCGCCGTCATACCAGTATCCGCTGATCTTTATTACCGGCAAAGCGGGCACAGGCAAAACGACCCTGCTCAAATTTTTTGCCCGCAATACCGCCAAAAACGCCGTCGTACTGGCTACCACCGGCATAGCAGCGGTCAATATAGGCGGGCAGACGGTACATTCTTTTTTTCATTTAAAACCGGGCAACCTGTTAGATTTGGCAGCACTCAAAAAACTGCCCCGCCGCACCGTGGACGCGCTGGAAACGATTATCATAGATGAAGCCTCTATGCTGCGGGCCGATTTGCTTGACGCCATAGACCATATTTTGCGCATTTCCTGCGCGCAGGACGCCCCGTTTGGCGGCAAACAAATTATTTTATTCGGCGATTTGTTCCAGCTCCCTCCGGTGGAAGAAGCTCCTTCCGGCGGGCTGTTTGATTATTTTCACGCACTGTATCAAAGCCCGTATTTTTTTGATGCACGCATCGTAAAAGAAACAAAAATAGAAGTCTTTGAACTCAAGCGTATTTTTCGCCAAAAAGATGATGATTCTTTTGCCCGTCTGTTAAATAAAATTCGCGAAAATACCGTCACCCAGGCCGAGCTGGACACTTGGCTTAACTGCCGCAAAACAGAGCAGGAACCCGACGACAAAGACGACACGATTATTCTTTCCCCCACCAATGAAGGCGCCTCGTGGCGCAACCAAAGCCGTTTAAACCGCCTGCCCGGCAAAGAGTTTGTTTACAATGCCGTTATAGACGAAACATTCAAAAAGAAAAGCGTCCCGGCCGAAGCCTGCCTGCGCCTTAAACGCGGGGCAAAAATTATGATGTTGGCCAATAATCAAGAGTGCCATTGGGTAAACGGAGACATCGGCACCGTCTACGATTTAGGCGACGATTTTATTAAGGTGGAGTTAAAAGGCAGCATTTATCAGGTGGAGCCGTATGTATGGGAAGACGTAAAATACGTTTTTAATCCGCTTTCGCAAAAATTGGAACCGAAAGTAAACGGTTTTTTTAAACAATATCCGCTTAAACCCGCCTGGGCCATTACCATACACAAAAGTCAGGGCCTTACGTTTGACAGCATTTATCTGGACATCGGCCGCGGCGCTTTTGCCACGGGGCAGACCTATGTAGCGTTAAGCCGCTGCCGCTCTTTGCAAGGGGTACGCCTCAAAAAAGACATTACGCTTAAAGACATTCGCTGCGACGCGCGCGTGCAGGCTTTCCTGCGCAGCGTACACGGCTGAAAAACACCCACGCTGATTAGAACATTTTTTTCAAAAAAGATACAATTTATATATGAAACAAAAGAAAACCTGGCAGGGACACTCCGCAACAAGGCGCAATTCGGCCTTGTTTTTGTTTGTTTTTCTGGGTATGCTGACGGCGTTCGGGCCGTTTGTAACGGATATGTATTTGCCCAGCCTACCGGCAATGACACAGTATTTTGGCACCACCGCTTCTTGGGTGCAGTTGGGGCTGACATTTTCTATGCTGGGGCTTGCCGCGGGGCAAATATTGTTCGGGCCGCTTAGCGACAAATACGGCCGCCGCCTGCCGCTGTTAATTTCTATGGGCTTATTCTTGGCGGCTACCTTGGGCTGTATTTTTTCCCCCAATATTGTTTGCTTTGTAGCGTTGCGTTTCGTGCAAGGCATTGCCGCAGCGGGCGGCATTGTTATTTCCCGCTCTATTGCCACCGATAAATTTAAAGGCAAAAATTTGGCTAAAGCCTTGGCCATCGTGGGCGCCATTAACGGCATTGCGCCGGTAGCCGCACCCGTATTGGGCGGTTTTTTGGTGGGAGCAGCCGGCTGGAGAGGCATTTTTGCCGTATTGTTTGTAATCGGGCTCTTACTTTGCGCGGCGTGCATACACTTTAACGAATCACTTTCCCACGCCAAACGTTCCAAGGAAAAACTGCTTAAAACATTTCGGTTGTTTAAGCCTTTATTTTCCAACCGAAAATTTATTTTTTACACGTTACAAATGGCGTGCGCGCAAGGCATTCTGTTCGGCTATATTGCCGCTTCGCCTTTTATTATTCAGCAGCACTACGGCTTTTCGCCTTTGGCGTTTAGTTTTTTCTTTGCGGCCAATGCGGTGGCCATTGGGGTAGGGGCCGGTTTTTCCGTTAAATTCAAACGGCAGGAGAATTGCGTAACCTGCAGCTGCGCCGGTATGCTGCTTTTTGGCATACTGCTGGCGCTTGGGTTGCTGGCAAATGTGTCCGTATGGCTGTTTGAAGGGCTGCTTTTTGCGCTGCTGTTTACGATGGGACTTTCCTTTACGGCATCCACTACGCTGGCGATGGACAGTGCCCGCCAGCAGGCGGGCTCGGCCTCCGCTTTGCTGGGTGCCAGCGGCTTTTTAGCAGGCAGTTTAGTTTCCCCGCTGGTCGGGCTTGGAAATATTTTACTATCCACCGGCATTACTTTCATTCTTTGCGCCGTTTTATCAGCCTTATGCGCTTTTTGGGCGCAACGATCTGACACGCGACCAAGCACGTGTTTAAAACAAAGCATCTAAATGTTATCATTCACAAAAACCGGCGTTAAGCCGGTTTTATTTTACTCCATAAATGACATATCCGACCGCTTAACCTTGCCCTGCCGGCCGCACAACAATAAAAAAGCCCGCTTAACGCGGGCGTTTAAATGGCGGAGTGTGTAGTTTGCTCAGCAATATGCTGTTAGTTTTTTGTGCCAAATTCCCTGATATGCAGGGAAAATACAGGGAAAATGTTAATTTTTCGGGGTTTTTGAGCCATTTTGTGCCTCATTTCCCCTATACAACTTATATAAATTCCCTAAAAATAAAACAGGGAATTAATAGAAAATTTAGCCAAAAATTCTTAATTCCAACTCTGTTTTCAGGGATTTATAATTGTTGTAATTTAAGCGCCTTGAATAAGAGGTAAAATCTTTCAATTTTACTTTAGAAGAATTAAAGCCATCTTTGGAATAGGAAAATGCTAGGACTCCTGGTGAGGTTTGCTAGTACATTTGCTTGCTGTAGGCAATAGTAAAAGGGATTAGATTAATTTCTAGCCCCTATTTATATAGGCATCTAGTGCTTCCAGTAATCCACATGTGCTACAGATTTCCGTCTTGTTATCCTTCCGGCTTATAGCAGGGTAACCTACCATGTATCGGCCACAGTTTGGGCATTTTCGGCGTGTCTTGGGCATATTTAACCTCGATTGGTATGTAGATAGGTCATTACCGCGTAAACATTTTTTATGCGCTCTGCGGTGCAATCCAACCCATACAAGCTACCCATTATTAGGTTTTGGTCCAAGGTAGCAATACCGTCCTTGGCGTCCTTTACTCTTTCCGTAAGGTCTTTCACGAGACTCTGCAATACTTCATAGGAATGTTTACTTACTTCTAATTTCTCTTTTTCGGTCATATTACGCTGTTCTCCGTTTATTTTTTTTATTACCAAACACATTTAATAATTGTTCTCGTGCTGTGGTATTTGGCTCGCAGGTTTCAAAGTTGCTAAAGAACTCCCAATGCCCACCATTTTCCCGTATGTAGGTGCTTGCCTTAGTGGGAGTATCAAAACGGCCTATATGTCTGAGGTCTAGGCTATTCCCAATTTTATCTTCTGCGTGTACGGTATATGTCCAACTAACGCATTTTAATCCGTTTATTTTATCTTCCGGCATATATCCTCTCCTAGCACCACTCCCAATTTACTTCCGTTATCCCAGTCCACCATAATGGTCCCAATATCGTCCACTCCGGTTACAGTGCCTTGTGTCCCTATGGGCGGAGCTTGTACATCATCCATTTTTATCAACTCCACCCTAGTCCCTTTTGGGTAATTAATCCGGAGCATTCCAACGGTCGCCCGAATTGCATCTTTCTCTATTTTTTCTGCCATTCCAGTATCTCCTTGTGGAAAAACACATAACCGCTAATAGGGTATTTCGTAATGGCCATGGCTAGACCGGAAAGAGATTTATAGCACTTCCCTTCCCAATACAAACCATCTTCTTTTACTTCAATTTCCAGGTCCTTGCCCTTAAAACGCTTTACAAACTTAGTGCCTAAGGCTGGAAGTCTAGGGTCCTTGGGTTTTTTAAGTATGGTAGGGTTAGCAAGTACGCTCTCTAATGTGGCCTTAATGGGCGTTACTCTTGCGGCACAAGTAACCGACTTTGGAGTGGATTTTTTAGTACAGTTTTTTACAGTCTTTTTCTTCATGATTTCTCTCCTTAAAAGGGGCTCTGTTTTGGCCCGTACTACATATACGCTCTTATAGGGGAGAGAAGTCAAGTTGTATCTGTAGGAGTACAACGACTGCATGTTGTCGTTTGCTACCAGTATAATATTTGTGGAAAATAGCGAAATATACGCGATTAAGCGAAATTTGCGCGTTTATGGTATATGTTTGCTACAATAAAAGTATCAGTTTAAAGGAGAAAATGAATTTAAAATAAGCCTTAAAAGTGGCTTATAAACAATTAATACTGTTTTTGGGATCCTGCTGGAAAGTAGGATAGTTATTGGGGAAACCCAATGTATAAGTGTACCAAAAGCAGCCAATTTAGGCATACAAAACATGGGAAATCATGAGCCCATGTGGAATATGCTGAAAATACTTCTTGCCACATTATATCGTGGCAAGAAGTTACGGCTGTTTATATCCAAGACTACACTTATACTTGGGCATGATACAGCCGTTTTTATTTGAAAAGCGTATCGAATATTATCTCCAGAGCCATCTCACAAACAAGAAAAGGAGATAATATGACCAATTTTTATGATACAGTTTTGAACATTCTTAAAAAAGATAATAGATTTTTCTCAACAGAAGGAGAATTCCTTCGAAATGCCGTTTATGAGGCAGCCATGAAAATGGACCCGAAATTGATTCGGTTGCTTTTTGAAAATGCAGATACAAAAGCGCGTTTCTTTACAGATATTGACGGGGTTTTCGTTTTCGACAAAGTCGGTTTTGGTTGGGTGATTAACAATCGAGAATTTCTGCCTGATTCCTATACACGATATAAGAACAAGATAGGCCTTGTCAATGGGAACGGCAATTTTATTTCAACGAGCAACGATACAGAGCTAGTTTTCCCATATAAAGACTGTGTCCTCGAAGGCGGGCAACAAAAAGAAGATCAAAAGAAAACGGAAATCTTTTTTAATGCCACCCTTGCGCCTGACGATGTTGACAGGATGCTATCACCTAAAGTGCTTTCTAGTGGAATCAAAATCATTAAAAATGGTAAAAAAATAGCAAAACATTATCAAGAAACAGATAATTTAGTTGTTAAAGGGAATAACCTTCTTTCGATAGCATCGCTATTACCCCGATTTGAAGGCAAGATTAAACTCATCTATATAGATCCACCCTATAACACGGGAGGAGCTGCTAATACTTTCGCTTACAATAATACCTTTAATCACAGTACGTGGTTAACTTTTATGAAAAATCGTCTTGAAATAGCGAAACGATTACTTAAAAATGATGGGAGCATTTGTATTGCTATTGATGACGAAGAATATGCTCATTTAAAAATTCTTTGCGATGAATTGTTTGGTAGAGATAACTATATCGGAACCATAGTAATCCAAAGCAATCCTCGTGGTCGTACAATCAATTCACAATTTGCGACCTGTCATGAATATGCTTTGTTTTACGCAAAAAACATAAATCTTGTTGTTATCAATGACCAAGAATTAACAGATGAACAAGCCGAAGAATTTGGGAAAGCAGACAAAGAAGGTAAATATAGACTCTTGCCATTTAGAAGAAGTGGCGGCACCTCAACTCCTGAAGAGAGACCTAACTCTGAATTTGCTTTATATTACTCGACAAAAGCTAAAAATATTATTGCCGTTGGAGGAGAACGTATCGGTGATCACACTCACGCATATAAACCCAAAGATATCCTCTTTTTAAACAATAATAACGACATACAAAAAATTTCTCCAGAATTATTCTTCGCAAATAATAAATCTGTAATTACCATTTTGCCTGTAGATATTTATGGAAAAAGAAGAGTTTGGCGATGGTCGGACAGAAAGGCTATTCTTCTCGGAGCCCAAAATAATAATTTTGTTATCTCCGAAAAAGATGGGAAATATACTGTTCAACTAAAAGATCGAATAAAAGAAGGCCGCAAACCAAAAACTATTTGGAATGATTCAAAATATGATGCTTCGGCCAACGGAACAATCCTTCTAAAAAAAATATTTGATGGTGAAAAACTATTCAGTTACCCAAAATCGATTCATACGGTAAAAGATATCGTTAATATGTTGACGGTTTCTAGTACTGGTGACATCGTATTGGATTTTTTTGCAGGAAGTGGGACAACAGCTCATGCGGTTCTTGAATTAAATAAGGCGGATGATGGAAATAGACAGTTTATTTTGTGTGAACAAATGGATTACATCGAAACAGTTACTGTTCCGCGTATTCAGAAAGTGATGAATCAAACAGATTCTTTTATTTACTGTGAGCTCGCTAAACTGAACCAGAAATATGTCGATCGTATTCAAGATGCATCAGATGAAGACTCTCTTGTTTCTCTATGGAGCGAAATGCAGGCGACTGGATTCATTAGTAGCAAGATTGATCCAAAGGCTATTGATCTCAAAGCGGTTGATTTTAAGAATTTATCGTTTAAAAACAAAAAATGTTTACTAATGGAATTACTTGATCTAAATCAGTTATATATCAATTATTGTGATATTGATGATAAAACATTCGATGTGTCTGATCAAGACAAGGTATTTACAAGAAGCTTTTATGGGGAGGAATAAATAATGCCGTTTCTTTACGAACAACTTGATACGCTACGAGAGTATGGTGCGTTTGCAGAAATACCGGCATATATACAAGAAAATGTGAATCCAATATTTACGCTCCGCCCATATCAAATCGCAGCGTTTGAGAATTTCATTACATATTTTGAAAACACTAAAATGTGTAAGAAGCCAACGCAAACACTTTTTCACATGGCAACTGGTTCCGGAAAAACGATGATTATGGCAGGGTTAATGTTATATCTCTATCAGAAAGGGTACCGCAAATTTCTATTCTTCGTTAATCTCTCAAACATTGTTAAAAAAACGAAAGAGAATTTTTTAAATCCGCTTTCGCAAAAATATTTATTTGCCAATGAAATCCGGATTAATGGTGAACGTATCCCCATCAAGGAAGTTACCAATTTTCAGTATGTTGATGAAAGTGCCATCAATATCTGTTTTACGACCATACAAGGACTCCATTCGGACATGTGGGCTGCCAAAGAAAATTCTATCTCCTTCGACGATTTTAACGGACAAAAAATTGTCCTTATTTCAGATGAAGCACATCACTTGAATGTGGATACAAAAACACTCGAAAAGAATAAAGAGGAACAGGAAAGTTATCATAGCTGGGAACAAACAGTTCGTCGTATTTTTGAAACGAACAAGGACAATGTTCTGATGGAATTTACGGCAACTTGTGATATAAAAAATCCACAGATTAGAGCTGAATACGAGAGTAAAATTGTTTACGATTATCCACTTTCTAAATTCAGAGCCGATGGATACTCAAAAGAGATTAAAACACTCCGCACAGATGTGTCTATTATGGAGAGGGCGATACAGGCTATTATGCTCAGTCAGTATCGGTTGAAAGTTTTCCAAGATCATCGTATTTTTATAAAACCTGTTGTATTGTTTAAATCCCATAGGATAGCCGATAGTAAAGCTTTTATGGCACAGTTTATCGAAACAGTCTGCAATCTGAGCGGGGATGAGCTTCGCCGTATTTCTAAATTGACTGATAATAATACATTGAAAGAAGCGTATATCTACTTTGAAAAAAATGGCATTTCCTACGATCAATTGGCACAGGAATTGCGTGATGATTTCAGTGCGGAGCATTGTATTTCAGCAAACGATGAAAAAGAAGCTGAAACGCGGCAATTAGCACTTAATCACCTTGAAGATTCAAACAATCCTTATCGTGCCATCTTTGAAGTCAATAAACTTGATGAAGGTTGGGATGTCCTAAATCTATTTGATATAGTGCGCCTTTACGAAACTCGTCAGTCAGGTGGTAAAAAGATTTCGCCAGCGACGGTTTCCGAAGCCCAGCTAATTGGACGTGGTGCAAGATACTGCCCATTCCAAGTAGATCCCGAACAAGAAAAGTATAAACGAAAATATGATGCCGATATTGACAATGATCTTCGCATTTGTGAGGAATTGTATTATCACTGTCAGAATGATAGCCGTTATATTGGTGAATTAAATAATGCACTTCGCGAAATCGGGGTTGATATAGAAAATGTTGTCGTGCGCGAATATGTATTGAAGGAAGATTTTAAAAAGGATTTGCTATATCGTGAAGGCCTCGTTTTTACAAACACTCGTGTTCTAAAAGGGAGGAATGATGTCACAGGGCTTCTTCCATCGGTACGTGAGCATGTGTACTCAGTTCGTTTTGCGACTGGTAGCTCAGGAGAAGATACGATTTTTGGTGCACCTGAAAACATGGAACATACGGTCGATACTTATACCTACCGTACTACTATTGGTGACATCGCAAGAATCAACTACAATATCGTGCATAAAGCTGTTTGTAAGTATAATGTATTGAAATTTAATATTCTTCGTAGCTATTTCCCGAATCTAAAATCAACCCGTGAATTTATCGAGGACAGTAATTATATGGGGGCTGTCCGTATAGAAATAGTGTCTCCACATGAAAAGCCATCCATTGAAATTCTATTTGCTGCCTGCGTAAATGTAGTTGGCAAAATTGCAGATAGCATTTCTGAAATAGAAGAAATCTACGAGGGAACAAAAGAATTTAGGTCCGAACATATTTCCAAGGTTTTTAAGAATAAACGGTGCAATTATACTATTGTACATGACGGTGGTCTTGGATTTTCTCAGAATGACAACACCGTTCAAACAGCTTGGAGAATAGATCTTTCACGAGAAAATTGGTATGTGTTTGAAGATAATTTTGGTACCAACGAAGAGAAGGCATTCGTTGCTTATTTTAAGGGCTATGTGCCGCAATTGCGAAAGAGATACGACAAGGTATATTTAATTCGGAACGAGCGGCAACTTCACATTTACTCGTTTGAAGCCGGAGAACGTTTCGAGCCCGATTATGTTCTTTTCTTGCATTCAAAAAAGCAGGAAGGATATGAACAATTACAAATTTTTATAGAGCCCAAAGGAAGTCATTTAATTGAAAATGACAAATGGAAGGAAAATTTTCTATTGGAACTTAAGTCGAAAGCTGTGCCAGTGACTACTTTCGTTGATGATAATAATTATAAAATATGGGGCTTTCACTTCTTTAATAAAGAAGTTCGCATGCAAGAATTCAATGCCGATATGGAAACCATATCTTAGATCAATCCGCGCCTTCAAGCTTTAAAAGATGCTCCTTCTGAGTCTACGTCTATAGCCATAATAAACAACTGGTTGAGGTGCATTTTCTCTCTTTGCTTTTTGTATTTTGATAATACTTGATATTAGTTCGGTGTAAAATGACTCCCAATCACTATTAATTAGAGGGAGAAAGTCTTTTCTAGGAAGGTATAGTAGGAAAGTAGAGGTATCACTTTCTTTAACTTTAGTTCGTGGTAATAAAAAATATAAGTATCTTTGAAAAACGTTGGCTTTTTCTTCATCTTCAAGACCGAGAAAATCAAAAACTACCGGGACAGTACAATTCGTCCAATTTTTAGGGAATACTTCATCACAAAAATATACACAGAATAATTTTATATTTTTCCTAATTTTCAAGAACAATACGGAATTATGTTTTATGTTTTTTTGGAATCGTGGAAAGTCGTATGTTAATCTTGTTCCATCCACAACCCATATCATGTCCTTATAAGCATTTTCCCTAGCTTTTTGTTCTTCAGGGGTCAAATGAGAATGTTGAAATTCTATAACAAGTCCTTTGTCAGTCTGGACATCTGCTATATTTTTCTCGCCATTGATAAGGATAATTTTCTCTTGGCATTCTATGGGAAACCTATTTTTCCAATTTCTATGCCACTCGCCTTCGGTTTCCCATCTATCATTTCTACAATTTTGCTTTATTTTGTGAGCCCAATGATGAGCTTTTAATTTTCCACATTTGGCAATAACCACCTCATTACAAACAGGACAAATTCCTTTTGCTTTAGGTGTTGGCTCGCATCTTTCATTATTAACCAATGCAAATTTCATATTAAATATTTTGTGGTCACTACATGTATTACTATCAAATTGTATAACATATCATTTCTCTTTGTATATCCTCTCCGAATAACACATTTCTCCCTTATGTTATTGTGCCCAAAAAGCGCACAAGGCATAATAAAAGCCCAAGAAATGGCAAACCAGTAACCGAAAAAACCACGCGGTTATAGTGTCCAAACTGTGCCCAGTATATTCATAGTTTTGCGAAGAAGTTTTAGTAGTTTTTGGACTTCCTCGACGAGAAGTAATAATTATAGTATGACAAAAATTTTCGGAAATTTAGGTTGTGCGGATATAGTTTGCGGAAAAAGTGTATATAATTTAGATTTTGTCGACGAGAAACACAAAGAAAACTAGCATTTACTGTACACCATAGAGGGTCCACTAAGAATATACAAGATTTGCGTAATTTTGCTCATTTTGCTCAAAAAGTGTCGACGAGGGAGTATAAGAAAAAACCCGCTCTCGATGGAGAACGGGTATATTTTGAAAAGTGCGCTCAACAGGAATCGAACTTATATGTCTTTTATGTTGTTGTACTTGACTTCTAGGCCCTAGTAAGCCGTAATGTGTATAGGAGGGGATATGACTGACTATACACATTGTACTGTTCAGCAGTTGCGTGCCAAATGGACAGAAGTAATCAACCGGTCGATACCGCCAATTCGTCGCAGCCTAATCATTAAATATCTAATTTGGTATGAACAAGCCAAGCGGGAGAAGATTTCTTCCCTTGGCTTTTTTAATGAGGTTAAACAGGCTTCTATGTCGGCTAATAAAAACACTGTTATCTTGGAAGCCGGCTCTAAAATCACGCGTTCTTATAAGGGAGTTATCCATACAGTAGAAGTTATCTCTAATGGCTACTTATACAACGGCAAACAATACAAAAGCCTATCGGGGATTGCCAAGGAGATAACAGGTAAAAGTTGGAACGGCAAAGTATTCTTTGGGGTGAAAAATGAAAACTAAAATACGGTGTGCCATCTATACACGCAAGTCCAGTGAGGAAGGCCTAGAACTTGAATTTAACAGTTTGCAGGCCCAGCGGGAGGCGTGCGAAGCCTATATAAAAAGTCAAAAGCACGAAATTTGGCAGTTATTACCTACCCATTATGATGATGGCGGATACTCTGGCGGTACATTAAACAGACCTGCTTTACAGCAATTATTATCGGATATCAAGGCTGGGCTTATAGATATAATTGTGGTATATAAAATAGACCGATTAACCCGCAGTTTAATGGACTTTAGCAAAATTGTAGAGGTATTGGATAAACATAACGCGTCTTTTGTATCTATCACACAGCATTTTAATACCACTACCAGTATGGGGCGGTTAACACTCAATATGTTATTATCATTTGCCCAATTTGAGCGGGAAGTAACCGGGGAGCGTATAAGGGATAAAATCGCCGCTAGCAAGAAAAAAGGTATGTGGATGGGCGGCAAACCGCCACTCGGGTATTACCGCAAAGATAAAAAGATATATCCGGATGAAGAAAAAGTAAAACTTGTTAATAGTATATTCAAAAAGTATGTTGAACTCAAAAGTACCACACTTGTAAAAGAGTGGTTAAATAAACAAGGCCACCCTATATCTGTTGGGAACTTAAACTGTATCTTACGTAATAAAGCCTATATAGGGCAGGTAGGGCATAAGGGTATATGGTACCAGGGGGAACACCAAGGCATAATCCCAATAGGACTATTTAACCAAGCCCAAGCGGTTATGAACAGCAACCGTATCAACCGGCAGCATTATAACTCCAGTAAAAGCCTTTTGGCAGGGAAGTTATATGATGATAAAGGCAACATAATGAGCCCCAGTTGGAGTACGGGGAGCCAGGGGAAGAAATACCGCTATTATGTCAGCCAAGCGGTTATTAAGAAGGAACCTAGTAAAATAGGGCAAATAAGTAAGATATCCTTACCCAAACTGGAAGAATTTATAGATAACTGGTTCGCCCAGTTTATACGGGATAAGGCCAAAATATATCCCTATCTTAAAGGTTTTGATATTGCGAAACAGAAGGGAATTATAAATAGACTTACTTCCTATACAATCACCCGAAACATAGAACAATCCCTTATCAAGCGGGTGGATATATCCCAAAGACACATCAAAATCACTATACACGAAGAACAAGTAACGGAACTGTTAAACGCACTCTATGAAAACAGGGAAATGCGTTTATTACAATCTAGCAAGGGATGTTCCTATACAGAAAATTATCATATTGGCGTTATAGACAATGGGGCTAAAGTGCTAGTAGGAGAGGTGATTAAACCCACTCCCCATAAAGAAACGAACCTTATCAAGATTTTGGCACAAGCCTACAAATGGCACCAAGATATATTAACTGGAAGAACGTTCAAAGAGGTATCCGAAAGGGAGAAAGTATCCGAACAATATGTACGGCGAATCCTTGCACTAAGTTTTTTATCGCCAAAAATCATACGGGCCATATTAATAGGCAAGCAGCCTGCAGATTGTACCCTCAAACATTTACTATCTATACATACGCCAAACTGGCGGGAACAGGAAGAAATCTTCTTTCGTTAAACAACTTCCTCAATAAAAAGACAGCATAAAATTATAAAAAAGTCCGTAAAACGGAAAAATCCGCCAAAAAGTATATGCTATGGGTTGTAGAAAAGAAAATCCCCGTCGGGAGATGACCCGAACGGGGATTGTTGTAAGAAAAGCAAAACTAAAATACGGAGAGGGAGAGATTCGAACTCTCGATACGGTTTCCCGTATGCAGTCTTTCCAGGACTGTGCCTTAAACCGCTCGGCCACCTCTCCAAAACAGGTTTGTCCTTAGGAAGTATATAAATTATATCAAATTGAAAACGGTTTGAAAAATAAAACCCGTTTATCGTCGTTCTTATTTGAGGGTCAAGTATTTTTTTGATAAACTTTATAAGTTACGGCAGTCCCTGCCGCAAACTTTATCCCCTTATTATGGAGTAAAAATGTTTAAACGAACACTATGTGGTATTGTGTTGGCGTTTTGGGCTTTGCCGGCCTGCGCACAATTGCAGGAAGAAGTATACGTGCACGGCGTACTGCCTACGGAAAACGTTACTTCGTTGGAATTCAGGCCCCGCTTTAAAGCCAAAGACGACAGCCGCAACGAAACAATGGCTACGCTGGAAATAAAGCCGACCTTTAAACTAAACCGACATTGGAAATTCGGCGCGGAAATTCCGCTTTCGCGTTACAGCAAAGGTGACATTTCCGAAAAAGGCTTGGGCGATATTATGACTTCTTTTATTTATACAGACTATTCCCCTGAGAAAGTATTTTCGTACGGTGCCGGGGCAGAAATCGTTTGGCCCACTGCCAGCCACGACAGCTTGGGCGACGGGAAAATAGTGCTGGAGCCGGAGGTGTTTTTGGTTTGGCAGTTAACCCCTTGGTTCTTTATGGAAACGGAATACCGTCACATTTTTTCCGTAGCAGGTCAAAGCGACCGCGAAGACATTAACGAAAGCCGCTACCGTATGATTTTCGGTTTTATGTTTCCGGACGAATGGTATTTTGAGTTTGATCCCCGCTACACCGTAGATTATCAGAACCCCGGCGAGGCCGAACTGATAGGAGAGTTTGAACTGGGGACAATGGTCAATGTGGGCTCCTCCATTTATCTGCGCGGCGGATGGCACTTGGCCGGAAATAAATATTCGCAAGATTGGGAACTGATGTTGGGTTTTAAAATACTTTACCTGTAGCCCAATACCGCAGCAAAAAGGCCCCATAGGGGGCCTTTTTTGTCGTTTCGGTTATCGGCGAAATGTTTTTATTTGCATCCCCAAAATTCGCCCCAAAAGCATTAAAGGCAACACAATAAACACGGTTACCACGGCGGTAACCAAAATCATAATCACGCTGAAAGCCAAAGCCACAAAGCCGGCAAAAAAACCGGCACGGGCCATATGTTCTTCCAGCTTTTCGCTGTCCTCTGCCGCGCCGACAGGACGGCCATTTTCGTCCAGTATTTCGGCCTCCACCACTTTGGAGGAAGAAATAATATTTTTATCTTCTTGCATATACATATTTTCGCATAATTTGTGTTTCTTTTCCACCAAAGAAAGGATTATACGGCAAAGCTTTTTGAATATTGGTAAAATTATAATATCTGTCAAGAGGTCCTGTTATGAAAAAAATACTACATCTCCTTTTGCAAAAACCGACGTTATCTTCCCAAAAACTAACGGCTGCTTTGGCCGCTTATTTTTTGCTTTTTTTAAACATCAGTTTCTGGCATTATATTTTTACACACATACAATTAAACGGATTGTCGGACTGGGTATTTTTGTTTTCTATTCCCGTTTTAATCTTTAGTTTATTATATTGGTCCTTCAGCATTTTACTGCTGCCTTATGTGGGCAAACCGCTGTTTATTGTATTGCTGATTGTTTCTGCGGCGGTCAATTATTTGTCCTATCAGTTTGGCGTATTTATTGACGCTGATATGATACGCAACACCTTTGAAACAAACCCCGGGGAAGTAAAAGACCTCATCACCCTGCGCTCGGTTACTTGGCTGTTTGTGCTGGGCATATTGCCGGCTTTGGTGCTGAGCCGCGTGCGCATTACATTTAAACCCTTTTTAAAAGAAACGGCAGGCCGTCTGGCACGCTGCGGTATTTTACTCTTGTGTCTGCTGGTGCTTACTCCGTTTGTGTATAAGACCTATGCTTCGTTTGGGCGCAATAACCAGCAAATTCGCCGTTTGGTTATTCCGTTAAACTATATTTATGCCACGGCACGCTACTTTCAAATTGAACACCAAAACAAACGCCCCTTTACCCGCTTGGACGAAAATGCCGCGCACGTCCCGTACCCTGACGAGGCTAAGACTGTTTTTATTCTGATACTGGGCGAAACGTCCCGTGCCAAAAACTTTTCTTTAAACGGATACGAACGGGAAACAAACCCCAAACTGAAAAAGCAAGATATTGTCAACTTCGCCCACGTACAATCGGCAGGGACGGCTACGGCTTTTTCTGTTCCGGCCATCTTTTCTTTCACTGGCCGCAAACATTTCAACCCCACCGACGCCAAATACACCGAAAATCTGCTGGACCTTTTACAACAAACCGGTTATGACATTTTATGGAAAGAAAACGACAACGGCTGCAAAGGTGTATGCCGGCGCATACCCAATATAGAAATGGACGTAAAAGACAAGCGCTTCTGCGACGGGACTTATTGCCACGACGAAATTCTTTTGGAAGGGCTGGAAGATTATTTAGCCAACTTAAAGTCCGACCACGCCTTTATTGTGCTGCACACCATCGGCAGCCACGGCCCCACTTATTTCCGCCGCTATCCGCCGGAGTTTAAAAAATTTACGCCTACTTGTGATACCGAAGACATACAAACCTGCACCCAAGAGCAAATTGTAAACACCTACGACAACACCATCTTGTATGTGGATCATATTGTATCTTCGGTCATTGATATACTTAAGAAATTCCCCGAATATGAAAGCGGCCTTTTATACGTGTCCGACCACGGGGAATCGCTGGGCGAAAACGGTGTGTATCTGCACGGGCTGCCTTACTCCATCGCACCGGAAGAACAAACTTCCGTACCGATGGTGCTGTGGATGAGCGAAAATATGAAAAAGTTTGATCACTTGGACTATGACTGCTTAAAAGAAAAGGCCGCCAAAGAGCATTTTTCGCACGACAACCTTTCTCACTCTATATTGTCGCTTATGGAAGTGGACAGCATCGCTTACGACAAAAATTTGGATATTTTTGAAAGCTGCCGCTTAATGCCCCTTCCCCGCAAGCCTTAACAAAAAGCCCCCGCTTAGCCGGGGGCTTTTTAAGGGCTTTGCGGCTTGGCCTCTCTTAAATTGCTAAAATATATATAGGTTACGCGTGAAGTCACATCACGCAAATTCAAAACCGAAGGAACATCATTATGCTGCCTAAAGCGTACGAACCCAAAGAAGTGGAAGAAAAACTAGTCAATAAATGGCAGGAAGCCAAGCTCTTTTCCGCCAAAGTAGATAAATCTAAAAAACCTTTTGTTATCGTCATTCCGCCGCCGAACATCACCGGCGCTTTGCATATGGGCCACGCCCTTAACGACACGTTGCAGGACGCACTTATCCGCGCGCACCGTATGTTCGGGCAGGAAGCTTACTGGGTGCCCGGCACCGACCACGGCGGCATTGCCACCCAGAACGTGATTGAAAAAAAGCTGGCCAAAGAACAGCACCTTTCCCGCCACGATTTAGGCCGCGAAAAATTCGTGCAAACCGTGTGGGACTGGTATAACGAATGCGGCAACGCCATTTTCAACCAATTTAAAAAAATGGGCTGGAGTTTGGATCTCTCCCCCGAAAACATCCGCTTTACGATGGACGAAAAACGGGCCAAGTCCGTTTACGAATGCTTTAAACGTCTGTGGGAAAAAGGCTATATTTACCGCGGCAAACGCCTCATTAACTGGTGTGTGCGCTGTTCTACCGCCCTTTCCGACATTGAAGTGGAACACGAACAGCACGCCGGCAAACTGTGGTATCTGCGCTACAAAGGCGAAGACGGCGGCGAAGGCGTCGTCATTGCCACCACCCGCCCCGAAACCATTTTTGCCGATGCGGCCATTGCCGTCAACCCCAAAGACGAACGCTATAAAAATCTGGTAGGCAAAAAAGTCATCATCCCGCTGGCTAACCGCGCCATACCCGTCATTGCAGACGAAGCGGTGGAAATGGAATTCGGCACCGGCGCCTTAAAAATTACGCCCGCGCACGACGCCACCGACTATGAAGTGGGCCAACGCCACAACCTGCCCATTATGACCGTTATTAACGATAAAGGCAAGATGATTAACTGCCCCGAAAAATACAACGGAATGGATCGCGACCTCTGCCGCAAAGAAACGGTAAAAGATTTGCAAGAAGCAGACCTTTTGGTAAAAGAAGAAAAATACAACAATGCCGTTTCCACCTGCTACCGCTGCCACAACGCCATTGAGCCGTTTATGAGCGAGCAGTGGTTTGTAAAGATGGACAAACTGGCCGCACCCGCCATTGCCGCGGCCGAATCGGGCGAACTGCAATTTCACCCCGCCAGCTGGAAAACGCCGTTTGTCAACTGGCTCAAAAATATTCAGGACTGGTGCATTTCCCGCCAAATTTGGTGGGGGCACCGCATCCCCGTGTGGTATTGCCGCCATTGCAGCGAAAAAGGCCTCACCTTTGCTACCGACAAACAAGGCAAAGAACAGCTGACCAAAGTGTCTTTTGAAGACGGCGCCAAGCCGATTGTTTCTTTTAACAAACCGGAAAAATGCCCCGTTTGCGGCGGGCACGATTTAGTGCAAGACCCCGACGTGCTGGACACGTGGTTTTCTTCGGCGCTGTGGCCGATGTCCGTTTTCGGCTGGCCGGACGAAACCGAAGAACTCAACTATTTCTATCCCACCACGTCTATGGTTACGGGCTATGAAATTTTGTATCTGTGGGTAGCCCGTATGGTAATGATGGGGCTGGAGTTTAAAGGCAAACTGCCGTTTAAAGACGTGTTCTTAAACGGCATCGTGCGCGACAAACGCGGCAAGAAAATGTCCAAATCGCTGGGCAACGTCATTGATCCCTTGGATATGACCGCCAAATACGGCACCGACGCGGTGCGCTTTTCGCTGCTGATGCAGGCGGTGCCCGGCAAAGATATTCCCTACGCCGAAGAAAGCATCACCGGCGCGCGCAATTTCTGCAACAAAATTTACAATGCTTCCCGCTTTATTTTAATGAATATGGAAGGCATCAAAGGCCCCTTGGCTATGCCCAAACAGGCCAAAGAACTGGCCGACCAGTGGATTTTGGACCGTTACGAAACGGCTATCAAAACCGCCCGCGAAGGCATTGAAAAATACAACCTCGCGCTAACGGCCAATACGCTCTATCACTTCTTGTGGGGCGACTTTTGCGACTGGTATATTGAACTGGCCAAACAGCGCTTCCAAACGCAGGAAAAAGAATATGTGATGGCCTTGTGCGTCAACATTTTGTACGGCACGCTCAAAGCACTGCACCCGCTCATTCCGTTCATCACCGAAGAAATTGCCGCCAGCCTGCGCCCGTATGTGGACGAAAAGGCCGAGTTCTTGCTGCAGCAGAAATATCCGGAGTTTGACGCTTCCCTGCTTAACCCGCAGGCCGTCAAAAAAATGGAAACGGTGCAAGGTGTAACAAAAGAAATACGCACCATCCGCGCCCAGTTTAACGTGCCGCCGGGCCTTAAAATCAAGGCTGTGCTCAGCGCTGCAGACGAAGCCGACTTAGCCGTTGTGCGCGAGCAGGAAGGCTACGTGAAACTGATGGCTAAAATTGACGATTTGCAAATCGGCGTCAATCAGGCCAAACCCAAACAAACGGCTACCGCCACGTTCGGCAAAATTGCCATTTACGTCCCGCTGACGGGGCTGATTGATTTTGATAAAGAAAAGAAACGGCTGGAAAAAGACATCGCCGCCGCACAGGCCAACATTGCTTCGCGCAAGGCGCGGCTGTCTCAGGAAAACTTTATCAAACACGCTCCGCAGGAGCAAATTGACAAAACCAAGGCCGAACTGGCCGCGGCCGAAACCCTGCTGACGCAGGCACAGGCCGCCTTGGCGGACTTGGCTTAAACCACATTTAACCGGACGGTGCTTGGCTGACCGTCCGGTTTTTATAAGGAGCTTTTATGAGAAAAATCTGCACCGTTCTGGCCGTTCTGCTGCTGCCGCTTTGCGCCGCGGCCCAACAGAACTGGAAAGCGATTATGCGCTACGACAAACAAGCCGCCAAAACCGCCTTGGCCGACCGCTTGACCAAATACGCCGCTTACGACACGCAGGCCGACCCCGCGGCAGACAAAGTGCCCTCCAGCAAGGGTCAAACCGCCTTTGCCAAAGCCCTGGCAAAAGAACTTAAAAATATTGGCGCCAGCAACGTAAAAACAGCCAAAAACGCCATTGTAACAGCTGATATCGCACCCACCACGACCAAACCGTCAGCCGCAATCGCTTTTATTGCTTATTTGGACACCACCCCCCAGCTCAGCGCCAAAAACGTGCAGCCGAAAACGGTCGCCAAATACAATGGCGGCGATATTGTCATCAACGCGCAAAAAAACATCCGCCTCACCGAATATAACAGCCCGCAGCTTTTAGATGCACGCAGCCACGATTTAATTACCGCCTCGGGCGATACCGTCTTGGGGGCCGACCCCAAAGCCGGCATAGCCGTCATTATGACGTTGGCCGACTATCTGCTGGGGCACCCTTCCATAGAACACGGCCCGATTAAAATTGTTTTTATTCCCGACCACGCCAGCGGCCGGGGCCCTGCCGAGCTGGACATTGCCTCCTTGGGGGCCGACTATGCCTATATCGTCAACGGGGCGAACTTGGGCGAAATAGTGATGGAGAACTTTAATTCCCGCGCTTTTAATGCCGTGTTTGAAGGCAACCGCAACGCCGATTTGGGCCAAGCAATGAATTCCGCCTATGCAGACAACCTGCTGATGGCTTCCGACTTTCACACGCTGCTGCCGCGTCAACGCCGGCCGGAAACAACCGCCGACCGCCGCGGATTTATCTTGGTGGAAAATATAACCACGCAAGGCAACCGCAGCGAAGTCAGCGGCATTGTGCGGGCATTTAGCCAAGAGGAAATGCAGGAACTGGCCCGACTGGTGACGCAGGCGTTCAACACGGTAAAAGCAATGAACCAGAAAGCCGGCCCTATGCAGCTTACGTGGCAGGATGAATTTAAAAACGCTAAAGAGCTTATTGCCCCGCAGGTAATAACCCAAATGCAAAATGCGCTCCGCCAAGAAGATATTACCCCCAAACCGCTGGCCCAGCGCGGCCCCAACGCAGCGGCGCTGCTTACCGAACGCGGCTTGCCTTCCGTCAGTGTTTTTTGCGGCGTCTTTCATCCCAACAGCATTTTGGAATATGCCGATACGGATATTATGGAAGCTTCCTTGCGCAGCTTAATTTCCCTGGCAAACGGCTGGGCCGGCCTGCCGGCGCAACCTGCACCGTAAACAAGCGCAAACATTTATTAAAACCCGCCGCATACGGCGGGTTTTTTTGAGGCATTTTCCAAATACAGGCCCACAAAAAAAATAGGTCTTTTGGCCCTTGTGCGCAGTAAAAGCGATTAATTAGAATAAAGTTGTGAAAGCACAGATAATACTTCTTTGAACATTTTCACAACAGGAGAATATTATGAGAAAACTACTGGCATACTCCGTCGCGCTAGCCCTGTTTTTAAGCGCTGCGCCGGTTTTTGCCCAAAGCAGTATTGCAGACAAATACCGCGCGGGAATGATTCCGCGTTTCCTGTCCTATGTAACCATTGGCAGTATGAGCGATTACAATGCGGAATGGATGACACCCGGACAAGAAGAGATGGCCAATGCCTTGTATGAAGAAGTAAAAGGTTTTGGTTTCCCGACGTATTTTTCCAACGACAAATACATTTACGTCAATATTCCTTCCAATTTAAAAAAGCGCCAAGCGCCGGTGCTGGGCTTCAGCGCACACTATGATACTACGCCGGACATTAACGGCAACGGGGTAAAACCGCAGGTAATTGAAAAGTATGACGGGCAGCCTATCACGCTTAAAAACAACCACGTGATTAACTTTGAAAGCGACCCGTACCTGCGCAATATGATTGGCAAAACCATCGTCACTTCCGACGGTACCACCAACTTGGGCGCGGACGATAAAGCCGGCGTTACTATTGTGATGACCTTGCTCAAAACGCTGGCCGAAAACCCCAAAATACCGCACGGCCCGATCCAAGTGGTGCTTACCCCCAACGAAGACGTGGGCCGCAGTGCCGAACGTTTGGACCTGCAATATTATCATCCGGACTACGCCTACGACTTTGACGGCGGCGTAAACGGTGAAATGGTGGTGGCGAACTTTTCGGCCTACGGCGTCTTGGTTACCGCGCACGGCATTAACGGGCACCAGTCTTACGCGGCCGAAAACGGCTACCGCAACTCGGCCAAACCCATTGCCGATTTGATTGCCGTGGCCGCTCCGTCTGCCAACTTGCCCAACAACAGCCGCGGCGAACAGGGCTATGTGGAACCGCACCATATTGAATATAACCAAGCCGAAAACACTCATATGGTAGATTTCCGCCTGCGCTATTTTGACCAAGCTGAAGGCAAACGCTATATTGAACGCATTAAACGCGCCGCGGACAGCCTTTCCCACGCGCTGGACGTAGCCATTGACGTGCAAGTAAACAGCCAGTACGAAAATGTGGCCTACGGCGTTAAACCCGAAGCGTATGATATGCTCTCTAAAGCGATGACGGACGCCGGCGTAACGCCCGACCCGAAACAGGAACGTGCCGGTACGACCTCGGCTATGATTATGGCTAAACACGGTTTTGGCGGCTATACGGTGTTTACCGGCCAGAACAACCCGCACGCCTTTACCGAATGGCTGAGCGAAGAAGATATGTTCAAGGCGTACAAAGTGGCCTTAAACTTGGTCAACCAAGTAGCCCAAATGAAAGTAGCCAAATAAGAATGAAAATTTTAATTGCTACCGGAAACGAACATAAATTCAAAGAAATTACAGATATCCTCCCCCGCCGCACGCAGACGGGGGAGGATATTGAATATGTAAGTTTGGCCGACGTCGGCGGGCTGAAAATGCCCCCCGAAGACGGCAACACCCTGCAGGAAAATGCCCGCATAAAAGCCGTATATGCCGCCAATGAAACCGGCCTGCCGGCTGTATCCGATGATACCGGTTTGGAAGTGGAATTTTTAAACGGCCGCCCCGGTGTGCACACGGCCCGTTACGCCGGCGAATATGCCGATGCGGCAGACAATAACCGTAAACTTTTAAATGAATTGGAAGGGCTTTTTTTAGGCAAACGCGCGGCCCGCTTCCGCACGATAGCCTGTTTGGCCGTTCCGCACGGAAAGACCCTAAGCTTTGAAGGAGTTCTGGACGGTTTTATCGGCTTTGGATACCGCGGCGAAAACGGCTTTGGCTATGACCCGCTGTTTATTGTGGGCGGCTCCCGCAAGACGCTGGCCGAAATGACGGAAACGGACAAAAATGCCGTCAGCCACCGCGGAAAAGCCTTCCGTAAATTGGGCAAATATTTAGAAGAACTCACCAAATAAATCGGCCCTGTTTTCTGCTTTACGCCTTTTGTTTTTTACTATTCCCTTTATATACGATTTTCGCTTTGCACTTACGGCTCTTTACACCGGCGTGAAAATAGTTTTCGGCTGTTTGCGCCGTAACTTTAAAACGTCCGTTGTTCTCAACCGAACGATAAATCAAACAAGTTGTGCGCATTTATAAAATGGTGGCTCCGCATATGCTTTGTCCTGCCAAACCCTTGCCGCCCCTGCCGCCGAACGCAAAAACAATATCGCCGGACGATACAAACAAAAAACCCCGTTTGAAAAATCAAACGGGGTTTAAAAAAACAGCCTATTAAAACCGAATGGCCGGCATTTATATTTGATGAAATAAAAATACAATCAACTATTTCTCCGGCAGTTCATAATACAATGTTCCCGCAGTACTTGTACGAGAATATACATAGCCTTTTTCTTCACAGAATTGAGCGGCATATTCCTGCACGGAACTACTATAAGCAAGACACCATAAACTAGCATCACTGTTATACCAACGATATTCCCAACTCATACGACAGGGTCTCTCGGTAAAACGCAGCAAACAAAATCCCTCCCCGCAAGACAGAATATCATAATCGGAAGAATGGCCTTTCGGAAAAGATAAAATTAAGGCTGCGGCATCTTGGCTATAGGTTCCGGTTTCCATTTTATACATTTCCTGTGCGTCTTTTACCTTCTCAAACAACAAATACCCTTCCGTCGCACAAGATTTAAAAACGGCTTTTTGATATTGAGGCAAAGCTATTGCTGCCAAGATACCAATAATCAACACTACAACCAAAAGCTCAATCAATGTAAAGCCCGCAAATTTGCGTTGTAAACAATTTGTATGTATTATCCTTCTTTTTTGATAAATTTTGTTCATAAACAAAATTTATCAAAAAAAAAAAACAATACAAGCCCTTTAGACAAGGAACACACGTCTAATAGTTTATATTAAAAAAAACAGCGTTTTTACAAAAACGCTGTTTTTAAAAACTGATTTTAAAACCGAATGGCCAGCATTTCCGGCCGTACCAAATAGAATAGGTTGATTAGCGCCCCTGCGCTTAAAAACGGCCCAAACGGAATGGCGTCGCCTTTCCCTTTGCCTTTAAAAATCATCAGGAAAATGGAGTACACCAGCCCCAATACGGAGGCAAATACAATAGTGGTCACAACGCCGCCCCAACCCACAAAGGCGCCAATGCCGCCCATCAGTTTCACGTCCCCGCCGCCCATAGCTTCTTTTTTAAACAATACATAGCCTAAAAGCGCCACCGCCAACGTGCCGAAAAAACCGACCGCCGCACCGGTCAAACTCTGCAAAAAGCGGCTCCAAAAAGAGCCGTCAAAGTTGGGGTTCAACCAGCTAAACGCCAGCCCCAGCACCAGCAAGCCCAGAGAAAAACGGTCCGGAATAATCATCAGCTCCAAGTCAATAACCGACAAAATAATTAAACTGTACAGCGCCACCAGCAACACACCCGTCCACGCCGTCAGCCCCCAATGCCACACAAACAGCAGCGTCAGCAAACCCGTCAAAAATTCCACAATCGGATACTGGCAGGAAATGGGTTCTTTGCAATAACGGCATTTGCCGCCCAAGATTATATAACTCAGCAGCGGGATATTGTCGTAAAATTTGATGTGTTTGCCGCATTTGGGGCAGAAAGACCCCGGCCAAACGATAGATTTATTCTGCGGAATGCGATAAATGCAGACATTTAAAAAACTGCCAATAATCAAACCGAACACAGCGGAAAAAACTAAAACTAGGGTGTCCATATCTTCTCCTGTATACAAAAAATCCCCGCGTTAAAAAACGCGGGGAACGCAAAACTAATGGGTATTCCAGGCTTTGCCGTAGCTGTCTTCTTTATCCGTGTTTACAAACACGTCGCCAAAGCGCGGGTCGGCCGGATCATTGACGTATGCCCAGCCGCCGGTCTTGGTAAAAGCCGCTTCATAATTGCCGGCGGTTACCTTGTTGGTTTTGGGCAGCCCCGGCACATTGACCTGCGGAATGGCCTCTATATACGTGGGCACCAGGCTGGTCAGGTTATCGGTCGGATAGACGCCCTGATTTTCGCCGTAATAGGCGGCAATGGCGCTGCGCAGACGCACCAGCTGATGTTTGGTGCTGCCTTCACGGGCTTTATTCACCAGCGTAATGAACTTGGGCACCGTCAGGCCAAGAAGCAGCGCAAACACAAGCAGCGTGACAACAATTTCTATTACCGTAAAGCCTTTTTTCATAGTTTCCCCTTATTTGAGGTTCATAAGAGACAGCAGCACAACTTTACCGTCCCCTATGGTATTTTTGATGCTGCTATATTCGTTGGGCTGGTGCATCATTTCGTCAAGTTTAGAGTACACCACCGCCGGGAACCCCGCATTGCGCAAATACGCGGCTACCGTGCCGCCGCCTACGCCCTGCACTTTGGGGTTATTGCGGTAAACTTCTTTGACGTACTTAGTCACCAGTTTAACGATTTCGGCATTTTTATCCGTCGGTTTAGACGCATCGTTGATTACGTCTTTGACCGTAATTTTCACCTTAAATTTCTTTTCCACCGTTTTGGCTATTTTCAGCACGGCATCCAGCACTTGCTTGTTGGTATAGCAGGGCAGCACACGGCAGTCCAAATAAAACACATCGCTGCCCGGGATGGTATTGACGTTGGGCACGTTGGCTTCGTGTTTGGTCGGTTCAAACACGCTGTACGGCACGTCAAACAAACGGTCTTTTTTATTAAACTGTTTGTACAAATCGCGCAGGGCCACCACCAAATGGCTGGCCGCCACAAAAGCATTGTTGCCGTTTTGCGGGGTGGAAGCGTGGGTTTGTTTGCCGATGACGGTGATTTTCAGCCACATCATATTCTTTTCGGCAATTTCCACCATATCTCCTTTGGCGTTGCCGCCGTCGGGCACGATAAAGCAGTCCTCTTTGCCGAAAATTTTGCCGTGTTTTTTCAGCACGGCCACAATGCCGTAGTCGCTGCCTACTTCTTCATCGGCATTTAACAGCAAGGCATAGTTTACAGGAGGGCGCACGCCGCTGTCCATCAAGGCCTTGGCCGCCAGCAGGCCCGACACCAACCCTTGCTGGTTGTCTTCCGTGCCGCGTCCGTAAATTTTATCCCCTTTGACGACTGCTTTAAAGGGGTCGGTTTTCCACATAGACAAATCGCCCGGCGGCACTACGTCCATATGCGCCATCACCCACAGGGTTTTGCTGCGGTTTTCGCCATAATATTTGGCTACGATATTGGGGCGCACCCCCGTCGGAGAAGCCGGATCTTTTACCTCCAGCACGTTAATTTCGTCAAATTTCATCGCTTTCAGTACTTTCAGCAAATATTCCGCTTTGGCGCTTTCGCCCAAGCCGCCTTTTTCGTGCGGGGTAATGGCAGGGCAAGCCGTCATTTGGGTTTGCACGTCTATAATAAAATCGCGATATTCATCTATTTTCTTCACTAATTTTTTTACGTCCGTCATAGGTTTTCCCCTAAATTGGATTTTGCACATCAATAAATTGCGTCTGAACGTCAAAATGCGTTTGTACCAGATTCATCAAGGCCAATACACCCGGTTTTTCGGAATTATAATGGCCCAAAGCCACGCAGTTTATGCGGTTTTCGCGGCTTAATTCATAGGCGGGTTCGTCTAAAGAACCGGTTACAAACACATCCAGTCCCAACGCCGCCGCATCCGGCAGCATACTCCAGCCGCCGCCGCTGACGGCCCCCACGGTAACAACTTGTTTGGGGCCAAAAGGCAACACAATGGCTTTGCTGGCGCACGTTTTTTGCAATTTGCGTACGACAGAGGCCAACGCGGCGGGCTTAACCCGCCCGTAAAAGCCAATATCCTGCCCGTGATACGAAGCGAACGGTTTAATGTCTTTTGCGTCCAGCGCCTTCAGCAACAACGCGTTATGACCGATTTGGGGGTGTTTATCCAACGGCAAATGATACCCCAGCAAGCTGATTTCGTGGCGCAGCAAAAAACCTGCACGGCGGCCAAATGTGCCCGTCAGTGCCTGTTCTTTGCCCCACAAAAGCCCGTGATGCACAATAATCATATCCGCTCCGGCGGCCTGTGCTTTTTTAAAAAGCTCCAAGCCGGCCGACACGCCAAATACAATTTTGCGCACGCGGCTGCGCCCTTCCACCTGCAGCCCATTGTGGCTGATGTCAGGTATTTCGGCGCTGTGCAAATATTCGTTTAAAAAGCGAACTACGTCCTCGCGCGTTGTCATAAATTTATGTTATCATTTTTATAGCATGAAAAGAACACTTTTATGGGCGGCGGCGCTCTTTTTTTGCGCTTTATTTGCCCGCGCGCAGGAGTTACCCGTCGCGCCGTATTTGCCTGCCGTAACGGGGCCTCAAGCCGAAAAAGCACCCATCACCGTGCAGTACCCGCAGGAAAAAATGGCCGTTGCCCGCGGCGCAAAAAGTGTTTATCTCTTTGGTCGGTTAAACATTCCGGATGCAACGCTGGATATCAACGGCCAAAACGTGCCGGTAAACCACAACGGCACTTTTATTACGTATCTGCCGGTGGAACAAGGCACGTTTGCTTTTGTGCTCACGGCCAAAAACAAAAATCAAATTTATCAGGCCGTGCGCCACATTGTTGTACCCGGCACCCCCATTCAAGAGTTTACGGACAAGGCCCGCTTTGACAAAGCGGAAATCTACCCCGCCCTGCCGCTGTGGGTTTTGCCGGGGGACACAGTCAATCTTTCTGCCCGCGGCACGCCGGGGGCTCAGGTTACGGCCTCTTTAAGCGGTTTAAAAGACGGCAAAAACATTAAGCTGAAAGAAGACTCCCGCACGCCCGGCCTTTATCGTGCCAAATATGTGATACGCGACGACCAGCGCCCGCGCCAAGCCAAGGTAACCTACACCCTTTACGATCCGGCCAGCAAGACCAAGACAAAAATAACCGCCGAAGAAAAAATACGCGTTTTGGACCCGCAGGAAATACGTCCGGCGCGCGTCAACGACCCCGGCGTAAAACTGCGCCAAATTGCCGTACGTCAGGGCAGTTTGTATCCGTATTACCGCGCCTACGGAGAAGTATTAGCCGACGGACGGGACAACGGACTGTATCGTTTAAATTTGGGCAATGGAGAAAAAGCCTGGCTGGAAGAAAAAAAATTACGCTTCTTTTCCCCGCAAGACTATGCCCCCGCGGCGCTTTTGTCTATGCAAACGCTGGCCACGCCGGACGAAACGCGCATCCGCTGGGCCCTTTCCAAACAGGTGCCCGTGTTTATTCACGAGTTTAATAACCGTATGGAAATTGCTTTTTACTATATTCCTTCGTTTACCGAAAATTTCAGTTTTGACGCCACTTCCCCCATAGTGGACAAAGCCCAATGGAACGACCCGCAGGACGGTGTCATTAAATTTATTTTGTATTTTAAAACAGGCCAAAAACCGTGGGGATATGCCTACCGTTACGAGGGAAACGATTTTTTGCTTACCCTGCGCCACAAACCGCAAATAACCCCCACGGCCCAAAAACCGCTGCAAGGCGCCCGCATACTGCTTGATGCCGGCCACAGCCCCAAGCGCGTGCCGCCATACGACGGGCTGGTCAGCCCTACAGGCGTATTGGAATATGAAGCCAATCTGGCCTTGGCCGAAGCGCTCAAACCCAAGTTGCAAGCCGCCGGCGCCACGGTAATTATGACGCGCCAAGGCAATAACCATATGTCTTTGCCGGCGCGTTATCAAACAGCGCTGGACCAAAACGCCCACATTTTTGTCAGTCTGCATCATAATGCGTTGCCCGATACCGTCAACCCGCTGGCCGCCCCCAGGGGCTATTCGGTCTATTACACCTATCCGCACAGTTTTGCCTTGGCCGAAAGCGTTTATAAAGCGTTCAACCGGCTGATTGCCCTGCCGGACAACGGCTTAATAGCCAATGACGTGCTGTTTATTCCGCGCATTCCCGAAATGCCCAGCATTTTAATTGAAAACGCATATATGATTTTGCCCGAACAGGAAGAACTGGTGTTAAGCCCCAAAGGCCGCGAACAGTTTGCGCAGGCCATCTACCAGGGTATTTTAAACTTTTACGGTGTTGAAACGCCCGCCAAACGCAGCAAGGCGCAGGGTAAACGCCGTTAATGCGCAGGGTAAACAGCCGAAGAGTAAGCCCAATATGATAAAATGAAAAGGATGGGCAAAAAGATTAATGCGTTAAACAGATTTTTAAGCGACAGGGTAGACATCATTTTGATGCCGCGGGCCGGCGTATCCAGAAAATTTAAATTATCCGGTTTGACGCTGGTATTGCTGTTGCTGGCTTGGCTGGCTTTAACGTTGGGGGCGCTGTGGCTGTGGAGCCGCGCCTATGATTACCATTTAACAAAAGCCGACAACGAAATTATGCGCGTTAAAATGAAGCTGATTGCCGAAGAATTGGAACGCGGGCGCAATTATTTAAATTTAACCCAAACCACCGAACAGCAAATGCGCCAAATGCTGGGTATGCCCGGCGGTAAATTTATCAATTTGCCCAAAGGCCTGCAGGAAAAAGAAGACGAACGGGCCAAAGAACTGTTTTCTTCCGATTTAAAAGATTTTGATACGGAAGAATTTGAAAAATACATCAACACAATGCAGGATACGGCACAGCAGCGGCTGGCCTCTTTTCAGGAAATTGCCTGGTACTATGCCAACCGCCGCGAAGGGCTGCATTCCACGCCCTCTATCCGGCCTTCGTCTGCGCGCATCAGCTCCGGCTTTGGCTACCGCCGCGACCCGTTTGGCCAGCCTATCGGTCATATGCACAACGGGTTAGACTTTGCCGGCAAGCCCGACAGCCCCATTTTGGCTACGGCGGACGGCGTCGTGCGGCACACCGGCTGGGTGAACGGATACGGTCAGGCCGTTTTAATTGACCACGGTTTCGGTTATTCCACCCTGTATGCGCACGCCACCGGCATTAAAGTAAAACCGGGCGACGTGGTCAAACGCGGCCAGCAAATTGCTTTTATGGGCACCACGGGGCGCAGCACGGGCACCCACCTGCATTATGAAGTATGGAAAGACGGCCGTCCCGTCAATCCGAGAGACTATTTTAAATAAATCCGGGAGGAAGTATGGGCTTCTTAAAAAAAGATTCAGATTTTGCGTCCGGCGAACATTTTTCCATCGTCAGCGCGGAATGCTATTTTCAGGGAACGCTTAGCGTGCAAGGCTCTTTGCGCGTTGACGGCAAACTGGAAGGCTCTGTAGACAACGCCCGCCAGGTTATTGTGGGCGAAGGCGGCAAAATAACCGGCGACGTTACCGGCCAAACGGTGGTGTGCGGCGGCGACATAGAAGGCAACGTCTGTGCCGATATGTTGGAAGTTTTGTCCAAAGCTTCTATTAAAGGCGACATCCGCGCCCAAAAAATGATTGTGGAAGAAGGCGGACGCATTGAAGGAATGTGCAAAATCGGCGGGGAAGAAACCGCCGCGCAAACGCCTGAAGAAACCAACGAAGAAAAATAAGGAGCATTTACAAGAATGATTTCGTTTCTCATCAAATACAAAAAAAGCATTTTAATCATCACGCTGGCGTTTTTTATCGGCAGCATCGGCTATATCGGGCTGGACTCTTACCGCCGCGGCACGTTTAGCAGCAACGTGGCCGATGTAGGCTCTGCCCCCATTACCTACCGCACGCTCTATAAAGCGGCCGAGGCCCAAGCCCGCGTACTGCGCAACAACGGGGTGGACGTTGATGAAGATATGATGAAAATCATCAACCAGCAAACCCTCAGCGCATTAATCAGCGAAGAAGTGCTCAACCAAGCCGCTAAAGAATTCGGAATGGCGGTGGCAGATTATGAAGTGGCTTTTGACATTCATTCCTCCCCGCAGTTTAACCAGAACGGCCAGTTTAATAAAACCGCTTACGAATATGCCGTACGCCATCAGTTGGGCGTTACGCCGGCGCAGTTTGAAGAACAAATTCGCCGCAGCAAACTTTCCGACCGTTTTCGTATGGCGCTCTTTTCCATCTACAAACTGACGCCCGAAGAAGTGCGCTTTGCCTATCAAACTCAAAACGGCAATATGAAAGATTTTGATAAAAACAAAGACGCCTTTGAACGCCAGTTGTTTGAAACCAAAATGGAAACGGCCCAGCAGGCTTTTCTGGACGATTTTAACAACCGCGTTGAAATCAGAACCTATTTGGACGAACAGGCTTAACCGTGAAAAACCGCATATTAGTAATAGGATCTGTCGCTTTTGACAGTGTAGAAAATTCCCACGGCCGCGCCGAACGCGTATTGGGCGGAGCGGCCAGTTATTCCTCCATATCCGCCAGCTATTTTGCAAAGCCTTCGGTGGTGGCGGTTGTCGGCACCGACTTTACGTCTGCCGATCGGGCGCCGTTTAAAAAATGCGGGGTAGACATTTCCGGCCTGCAGGTAAAAGAAGGCAAAACCTTCCACTGGGGCGGCAGCTACGACAAAGACCTGAAAAACGCCGTTACCCGTTTTACGGACTTAAACGTTTTTCAAGACTTTAACCCCGTTTTGACCAAAGAACAAAAAGACGTAAAGGCCGTGTTTTTAGCCAATATTGATCCGGAATTGCAGCTCTCGGTGCTCAAACAAATTAAAAAGCCCAAATTGGTTGCCTGCGACACGATGAACTATTGGATAACTTCCAAAAAACCGGCTCTTTTAAAAGTGCTTAAACAGACCGATCTGTTCTTTTTAAACGAGGCCGAGGCGCGCCAGCTGACCGGCGAATACAATTTAATCACCGCCGGAAAAAAGATTTTAAAGCTTGGCGCCCAACACGTCATCATCAAGCTGGGGCCTAACGGCTCTATGCTGGTCAGCAAATTGGGCATTGTGCAGTTTCCGCCCTATATTTTGGAAGACGTGTACGACACAACCGGCGCCGGGGATACCTTCGGCGGCGGGGCCACGGGCTATTTGGCCAGTCTGCGCAAATGGGACACGCTTTCCGCCATTAAACGCGCTATGATGATTGGCAATGTGATGGCGTCTTTTACCATTGAATCTTTCAGCGTCAAAAGGCTGGCCTCCATTAAAAAAGGCGAAATTGAAAAACGCCTGAAAGATTATACGTCTATGCTGCGTTTTTAACGGCACAAAATAAAAGCTGCCGTCTGAAAAAATAAACGTAACGCCATTAAAAAAAGATAGCCAAAGCAAATAAAATTTGCTAAAATAGTTGTATAGTTTTACGCCGGGGTGCTGGAATTGGTATACAGGATGGTCTCAAAAACCATTGCCCTTTCGGGCTTAAGGGTTCAAGTCCCTTCCCCGGTAAGATTTTAAAAAATTAGACCCTTTGACTTATTTGTCAAAGGGTTTTTTTACAACAATTTCACCGCAGATATAGTTTACTCCTGCAGCAACCAAAAGACATAAAAGGGGATATCTCTTTTTGTTTTATTTAAGTACAATATAAATATCTTTTAAAAAGGGGAATTATATGAAATTAAAAACAATACTTTTTACTTTCGCTTTTGCCGTCGTGCTGGGGGCGTGTGTAAACGTTCCCAAAACGCCGGAGCTGAATGTTTCTTTGCCGGTTGCCGGCACGGAAGAAGTGTGGGTGTCTGCCGACCATAAAGGCCACCCCGTTTTGGTAGCCGTAATGGCTTCTTACTGCGGCTGGTGCAAACGCTCTTTGTCCGCGCTGGAAACGGCAAATAATGAATTTAAAGACAAAGGCGTGGAAGTTATCGGCATTTATGTGGACGACGATGAAGAAGCCGTCAAACAAATCATTAAAGATTACGATTTAAAAAGCACCATTTTATACAAAGGCGGCCAAACCGCCCAAGACCTGATGGTGCAGGGCTTCCCGCATATTATGCTGTTTGATAAAGACCACGACTTGGTCCGCCTCTGGAGCGGTTATTCCGACACACTGGCCGACCAATACCGCAAAGAAATCAACAAAGTGCTGGACTAACCTTTCCCCCGCCTGTATACGGCGGGGTTTTTCTTTCATCATATGAGCAAAAACCCCGGCTCTTAACCGGGGTTTTTTATTGGCTTAAAGAGCAGGAGCAAAGGTGCGGCTTTTCCATACAAACATATACCGTCGTCTGCGGGAAAAGTTCCTGTAAAAGCGGCACAAAATAAGCATACACCTCTTTGCGCAAGGCTTCGGGGTAGCGCATTTTGCCGTCAAACTCCAGCAAAAATTCCCCGTCCAAAATGGTGTTATTAGGAAAGCGGTTTTCCACCGCTTTTTTCAGCTCGCGCGAAAAACGCAAAAGCCCTACGCTGATCCACGCCACCTTTTCTTTGGGCACGGCGGCGGCTATTTGCGCGGCGGCTGCGGCGTAAGCCTCCTTCCAGCCGTTAAAGGGAACAATCGGATCAAAGTGAAAACCGATACGGTACCCCGCGCGCGCCACCGCGGCGGCCGCTTCCAACCGTTGGGAAAGCGAAGGCGTAAAATGCTCTACCGTTTCTATAAAATGCGGTGCATTGACGGACCAGCTGACCACCACATTTTCCGCCCCGTTCTGCCGCAGCAGGCCTTCTATGCAAACGCTTTTGGTTTTAAACTCAAACTGCAGCTGCGGCCGCGCGCGGAAAAACGGCACCAGCTGCGCGCTGTACTGCGTCAAATCGTCAAACACCAAAGAGTCCGTAAATTCCCCGCTGCCGATGCGCGGGCGGTCAAAAGGGCCCTTGTTAAAGCGGGCCGTGTCTATTTTATCCAAAAAATCTTGCACATTGGCCGGCAGCAAAACGGCGTGCAGGTTTTGATATTGCTGCAAAAAGCAATACTCGCATTCAAAGCGGCAGCCGAAACCCAAATTAATCAGGTTGTATCCGCAGCCGGCATTGCCGGCTGAGCACGGGCAGGGCTTTAAAAAATCGTATTTTTCACGGTGGATGACCAGCGTTTCGGTCCGGCGGGAAAAGCAGGCGCTGCCCACCATTTCTTTGCCGTCCCATTCTTTAAATTCCGCTTGCGGAAACATCTGTCGCGCCCGGGCCGCCAGCGGACTTTGCCGTACGGGAGTTTCAATATACACCTGCTTGGGGTAAAACGGACGCGGCGTCAAATCGGCCCGTTGGGCAGGGTCTAATTCCAGCTTGGGCAGGTAGAACGCGTTTTTGGGTGCGCCGGCAAAACTAAGCGGATATCTTTTTTGAAGCAAAATTTTTTTGGCCCGTTCAAAAGTTAGATTTTTTTCCGCCGGCAAAATAATGTCCGGCGCCGTTTTGTCGCGCTTGTGTATTTCATACATAAGACGCAAAATTTCGCGTTTTTTATTTATGCCCAAAGCGGGCAGCAATTTGTCCGCATAGGCGGCAATTTCTTCAATACTTGCCATATTGCAAATACTCCTGTTCCTGCGGCGTCAGCGCAAGCGTTAAAGCCAGGGCATTCTCGCACACTTGGCGTAAACTGCGTGCACCGCTCAGCACCCCGCTTACGCCTTCTTGCGCCAGCGCCCACGCCAGCGCCACGGCCGAAGGGGGCACCTGTTTGTTTGCGGCCACTTTCTGCACGCGCCGCGCCGTTATTTGCGCCTGCTCAAAAGCGGGGCCGTAATAATATTTATAAAAATAGCGCCGGGCATCGCAACGGCGGAAATTGGGTGCGGCTTTATATTTGCCGCTTAAAATGCCCCCGCCCAAAGCGCCGTATCCATAAAACGCAATTTGCTCTTGCGCGCAAACAGACAAGCTGTCCGGCGCGCCGGCTAACAAAGACAATTGCCCTTGCACACAGGCAACATCCGCCGTTTCGCACGCGGTTTTAAGCGCCCCGGCAGTCAAATTACACACCCCCGCAGCGCGTATTTTGCCCTGCTCTTTTAAACGGGTTAACGCTTTCAGTGCCGCTTCCAAGGGAATTTTCGGGTCCGGCCAATGTATTTGATAGAGGTCTATATAATCGGTTTGCAGACGTTTGAGGGAAGCCTCGCAATCGGCCATAATGCTTGGCGTACTAAGGTCGTGGTCCGGCCGTCCGTTTTTAAAAATAATGCCGCATTTATCTGCCAGCAGTACCCTGCTGCGCCGGCCTTTTAACGCTTTGCCCAGCAGTTCTTCGGCACGGCCGCGGCCGTAAACGGGAGAGACGTCTATCAGATTTATTCCTTTTTCCAACGCGGCCGATACGGTATTGAGCGCTTCGGCTTCATCGCCGGGCCCCCAATCGCTCCCGCCGCCCAAAGCCCAAGTACCCAGCCCCATACGGCTGGCCTTAAAACCTTGCACGACAAGCGGCGCAAAAGCCATCACCACACCCCGTTGGCGGCCATAAAGCAGTTTTCTATTACTTCTATGCCGGCCGCTTGGGCTTTATTTTGGGCCTGGGCGTCACGCGCGCCCGGCTGAAACCATATTTCCTTTACGCCGCAGTCAATGCATTGCTCTACGGCCGCGTCCAGCGCAGCCGGCGGCAGCACCATAATCACACTGTAAATTTTGGCGGGAATGTCCGAGAGTTTTTTATAAACGGGAGCGCCCAACAGTTCGCCCCCTTTGGGGTTGACGGCAAAAACAGTATAGTCCGCCGCGCGCAAATCTTTAAAAATGCGCGTACCGTATTTGGCAGGGTCGGTTAAAGACACGCCCATCACGGCGTAAATGCGGCGGTCTGCCATATTAAGCCTGCGGCAAATTGCCCGCCATACCGCCCATTGCCTGCGCAGCCATACCCTGGCTGTCGCGCACGGCCTTATTGATGACGGCCTTGAGTTCTTCGGCCAATTGTTCGCGGCTGAAATCTTTGACCAATTCGGAAACGACCACTTCTTTTACTTCCTGCGAGCCCGACACCGTCACTTCAAACAAGTGGTGGGGGCTTTCCACCTTAATGACCATATTGTCCAGGCGTTTTTTAATTTCCTGAATTTGGTTTTTAAGCTGCCACAAATCTTTAAGTTGTCCTAACTTATCAAACATATATTCCTCCTGAAAGGTTTTATAAATTTTACTAATTTAGCCGCCGCTTCTGCTTCAGGCCGTTTCCTGCAGGCAGGCATTGCGCACAAACACAATGCCGGCGCGCACGGTTTCCTGCGGATAAATCTGCCTTGCCGCATACACATAGGCCTGCAGCTGTTCTTTGTATTTTTGGGCGGTTTGAGCGGGATCTTGCGTTTGGTCCGTTTTAAAATCAAACACCCATATTTGCCCTTTTTCATCACGCGCCAGCCAGTCTATTACCCCGCTGAGCAAACCTTGTTCCGTACGTACGGAAAAAGGCATCTCGCTGGCCAGCGGCTGCAAGCCCTGCAGCTGCCGGCACAGAGCCGACGTGCAAAACGCCTGCAGCATATTTCGGGCCGCTTCCGTATGTGCGGCAAACCCCGTTTCCGCCGCGGCGGCACGCACACACGCGTCTATAGCCTGCCCCCCTGCAAAATACTGCGCCAGCGCCGCGTGCACCAATGTGCCCAAATCGGCCGCGGCCTGGCTGTTGATGTCCTGCCCGATTAAAGCGGAAGGAGCCAGCGCCCCTTTTTGGGCGCAAAGCAAACGATATTCCTCCATACGGGCGGAAAAGGCCTGCTGCCACCGTTTAAAATCGCGCGGGGCGCTGCAGGGCTGGTCTTGCACACGGTGCTGATAAATAAAATCGGCCGGTTTTTGATACGCCACAAAATGCACCTGCAGTTCTTCTTCCGGCCCCAATGCCGCAGGATGCTGTTTCGGCGGCGGGAAGTAACCTGCGCGGGCAAACATTTCCGCCACGGTGCGGCTGTCGCTTTCTTCGTTGCCGATTACCAGCAATTTGTATTTGGCACGCGTAAGCGCCACATACAGCACGCGCACTTCTTCGCAGCGGGCGTGCTGGCGCTGTTCTTCCTCCAGCCAAGCCAAATTAATATCGCTGTATTTGCCTACACCAAAGCCGTGCAAATTATAGCGCCAGGAATATAAATGCCGCGCCGGCTGGGAGGCGGCGGCACTTTCCTTTTTGGAAATATCCGTCCAAATCACCACCGGAAACTGCAGCCCTTTTGATTTATGCACCGTCATTATGGTAACGGCATTGAGCGCTTCCCCTTCCGGCAACGCCGTCAAACGCCCCAGTTCCTGTTCCATCATTTCCTGCACGCGGGCCAAAAACTGGCCCAGTGTCAGCGGCGTCTGCAAAGAGTAGCCTTCAGCCAAAGAGACCAGTTTGTCCAAATTGGCTATGCTGCGCTCGCCGTCATAAGCGGCGGCGCAGGCTTCGGCCAAAAAGCTATCTGCCAGCAGGCTGCGCAGCAACACGCGCAGCGGTTCCCGTCCGGCACGGGCGGCAAAAGCACGAAGCTGCGTAAATACGCGTTCGGCCTGCGGGTCGGGGGACGGAAGGCGCCAGTCCAAACGGCCTTGGCGGGCCAACCGGTAAACGGCTTCATCGGTCATTGCGCCCAGCGGGCTGCGCAAAACGCCGGTCAGGGAAATACGGTCCTGCGGGTCATCGGCGGCGCGCAGAAAATTTAAAAAATCGCAGATTTCCTGACGGCGGTAAAAATCGCGGTCTTCTTCTACGGAAAAGGCAATTCCTTCCCGCCGCAAAGCATCTGCATACGGGCCGATGGTGGTGGCGGCGCGGCTGAGAATGGCAATGTCTTTATACTGCAATTTTTCGCCGTTGGGCAAAACCAGACGGCCCACATTTTCCCTAATCCAGCGCGCCATAAAACGGGCCTGATTATGGCGGTAATCGTCAGCCGACGGGCTTTCCCCCGCGGCAGGGCTTATCAGCACCAGTTCCGCCGCGCCGTTGCGTGCGGTTTTAGCTGTAAAAATAGGCTCATAAGCCGGTTGGAAAGCGCGGCGTTCCCGCATAACCGCCGCACACACGCCGTTAGCCAAGGCAATAATTTCCTGCTCACTGCGAAAATTTTCGCGCAGGTAGGCTTTTTCTCCGCCCTGGTTTAAAATTAAATCGGTAAACAGCTCATAAGCGGTAATGTCCGCCCCGCGAAAGCGGTAAATGGACTGCTTGGGGTCGCCCACCACAAACAACTTGCCCGGCTGCAGTTTTACTTCGCGCCAATCGGTAGCGGCGCCGCCTTTTTGCTCGGCCAAAAACAACAGCAATTCCCCCTGTACGGGGTCCGTATCCTGAAATTCGTCTATATAAAGGGCATCGTAATCTTCCTGCACGTAGCGGCGCACCAGTAAATTGTTTTTAAGCAGGTCGCGCGTTTTGACGATTAAATCATCAAAACTAAGCACGCCTTCCTGCTTCAGACGCATACGCACGGTTTGTACCAACGGGGTCAACAGCTCATAGGCTTTGCGTATAAAAATTTGCACGGCCGGATCCGCCTGCGCGGCAAAACGGCATAGGGCTTTGGCTTCGTCGGCGCTTTGTTCGTCCCAGTCTTTGGGCACCGATTTAATGGCTATGGTTTCTTGCGCCGGGGCTTTATACACGCCCGTCTGCAGCCAAAGGGCCGCCTGTTTAAAACGTTCCGCCGCCTGAAAAAGGGCTTTTTCTATGACGCGGGGGCTTTTTTTGCCTTTGGAAAATTGCTCCGCCATTTCCTGCGCCTGTTCGGCGCGCTGGCCGCAAATTTTTATTAATAAATCTTTTTGGGCAAAGTAGTCGTATCCTTCCGTTTTGCCGCTGCACATTTCTTGGCCGCAGGCGCGCAAATCGGCCAACGAGACGGAAGAAAGCACTTCTTTCCACTGTTCGGCGCGGGGTGCATTTTCCCCCAGTTCCAAGTCCAAAAAGCGGTTCCATTCCGCTTCAAACAAACGTTGGGCGCGGGCGCCTTTGTCTATTTCCGCCCCGGGGGTCAGCCCTGCTTCCAACGGATAGGCGCGCAAAATATCGGCGCAAAAACCGTGAATGGTGCCTATGGGGCTGATATCTAACTGGGAAAGGGCCGTTTCGGCGCGGGAAATAATTTCGTCGGTCGGCACGCCGAAATATGACACCAGCGTCTGCAGCGTAGGCTCTTTGCCGCCCGTACGCGCGGCTTGCAACACGGCCTGTAATTTAAAAACCAAACGGTTTTTTATTTCGGCGGCGGCTTTTTCGGTAAACGTAAGCGCCACCAAACGCGGCGCCAAAATACCTTGTGCCAACAACGCAAAACACAGTCGGTCAATAAGTAATGTCGTCTTACCGGTGCCGGCGCCGGCTTCCACCACCATATTGACATTTAAACACGTGCGCACGCGTTGGCGGTCTTCGCGGTTCATTTTTTGGCCTCCTCCAACAGGGCGGCTTGCGGCGTATGTTTAACGCGCAGCAGCGTGCGGTATGCGTCTTTGCGGCAAACAGCACCGTAAGGACAGTAAAGGCAGTGCTCGCCCGGACTGACAAAAAAAGTGCCTTGGCAAATCAATTGCGCCAACAGGCTTAAAAACCGGTCCGCCCGCGGACGCACCGCCTCAAACCCTTGGACGGTAAGTTCCTGCCGGTTATAGCCTTTGTTTATGTTAAGCAGGGCGGCGCCGGCGGGGCTTAAACCTCGGGTTGGGGCCTGGTCCTGCGCCAAAATTAAATAAATAAAAGGCTGCAAAATAACTTTTTTAAACATATCGGCCGCCAAATCTTTGCCGCCGTGACGGCCTGATTTATAGTCCAACACGCGGAAGGTTTTGTCTTGCGCATTGACGTCTATGCGGTCTATAATGCCCTTTAACTTCATCTGAATATCTGCAGAAGGAGCATATATTTTCTCAAACAAAGTTTCAAACACGCTGGGCACAAAGCCTTCCAAGCGGGCGGCGTCCTGAACGACAAAATCGGCCAGCTTATCCCGTATATCCTTTAAAATCATTTCCCAAATGACCGGATAAATGCCAAACTGTTTATAGCTTTTTGCGTTGTAATTTTTATTTACGGCCTCGTCTAACCGCGCTTCCAACGCGGAAGGAAAAAGCTGGCCGGCAAGGCCGTCTTTATACAAAGACTGATAATAGTCCATCAGAATTTGATGGTAGGCCGTACCGCGCAAATTCGGGGCCAGCTCGCTGCGTGAGAGGACTTCGTCTTTTTCTTTAAGCCCTATGCCTTTGGCCAAAAAATATTTCATCGGGCAGCGGGCCAAATCTTGCAAAGCCGAAGGCGAAAACCCTGCCGCGTGCTGGGAAGCAAAAATTTCCTGCCCGCATTTTACGCTTCCGTCAAAGCCGTTTAATGTACCAACGGCAGAAAGCTGCTTGGCCGCCTGCAGGCTTGCGGTGCGGGCTTCGTCCAAAAGGCCGGCTTGGCTATACTCCTCCTGCCTGGCGCCTTCCGCCGCCAGCAACAGCGAAAGTTCTTTGTCGCTCAACAAAACAAGCTCCGTCGTTTTCAGCCGTTCGGACAAGCGCCCGCTGACATAGCGGAAAACGGAGGGCAAATCTACGCCGGCGGCGCGGGCAAATTCCGCCAAATAGCCCGAAATAACCAACGGTTTGCCTTCCGCATCGCTGCGCAGACAGGAAAGATACAGTTTGTCCGCAGCGGCTTCCAGTGCGCAAAAGAACAGCAGCCGTTCTTCGTGGAAACGTTCCTTTTTGGGGTTAAGCCAAAAGCCCAGCTGGTCGCGCAATAAACGGCGGTAATAATCGCGCAGCATAGGGTCTTCGTATATGGCTTGGGGAAAGCTCTTTTCGTTCAGCCCCAGCACAAACACCACTTTAAACCCCTGCCCGCGCATAGCCAGCGCATCCACTACGCAAACGCCGCCGGGCACGGCCGAGGTATGGTGCAAGCGCACGTCTTGCAAGGCGGAAAACAACTCGTCTAAAAATTCCCCCTCCTCCGCTTTGGGCGATACGGCGCTGTAGCGCGCAAAACCGTCCAGCACTTGCTGAAACTGGCTCATCGCGGCTTTTTCCGCCGCAGACAGCCCTTCTGCATCCACATTTTGTTCCACCAATGCTTGCGCCGCGGCGCAAAGCGTGCTCCAGGGCAGCGGTTTTTCCAAAAACGCCAACCGGCGTTGTATTTCTTCCAGCCAAGCCAAAAAAGCAGGGTCATAATTTGTCAGCGTTGGGCGCAGCAAATCGGCCCATTGGCCAAAATCACGTTTTGCCAAGCACTCGTCAATTAAATAGCGCCACCGGTTTGGCGTTTTGAAATAGGGTGAGGTTACCACCGCCAGCACGTCCTCGCGGTCAAAACCGCCGCGCGCAAGCGAAAATAAATTGGTCAGAAAAACACCCAAAGGCAAGGAGGTAAAACCAAACGTGAAATCTGCATTGAGCGGCACGCCGTTTTGGGCGCATACGGCCGGCAAAAAAGACTTATACCCTTCCAGCGAGCGGGCACAAAGCGCCATATCTTCATAGGCAATACCCTGCTGCATATGCAGGCGAAGCATTTCTTTAACGGCAAAGAACACCTCGGCTTGCGCGTCCGCGGCAGACACAAACTCTACGCCTTCGGGGCAATGCGCGGCCGTACGGCCGGAAAATAATGACTCCAGCGCTTCACCCGCCGCTAAAGAGTTCCACGGTTCCGCCAAGGCCTGCGCATCCGCGGCGGCGCCTAAAATATTGGTTTCAAAAAATTTGCGCCCGAACTCAAATGCCGGATGGCGGGCATAGGGCCAAAAAACCGTTACCGGATAATGCGCGCGCAGCGCCGAGAACAATTCCAGCTGGCGGCCGGTAAACTCGTAAAAACCGTAAATCAAAATTTCCGTAAACGAATGCAGCCACGGGCTGGCCGGCAGGGCAGACAGGCCGTCTTCAAAATATTGCCGGTAAGAGCGATAGCCGGGCACTTCGTCCATTTTTTGCAAATACGCGCGGTATATGCGCACCAGCCACTGCAAATGCGGCAGTTGGTTTAACAAAAGCGGGTCCGAAGTGGTTTGCAGGTGTTCTTCCAGCACATCGGGCTCGGCCAGGGAGTCGGCCAAGTCGCGCAAAGAGGCTTTCAGCGCGCCGATAAACCCGCGGCTGGGCTTTTTATACAAATTCAGCCCCGGGGAAGAAAGCAGTTTTTTAAGCAGGTAATCGTGCAGGCTGTCGCCGGGCAAAAGCGGGGCTTTTTCGGCCGCGCCCTGCGCGTTTAAACGGGCCAGCAGCTGCGAAAACGTAACAAAAAAAACATTGCTGATAACCCCCGTTTTCTGCACGCACAGCCGCTTCAGCGCAGCCGCCACGCGCGCCGAAGGACACAGCACCAGCACGCGGCGCTGCGGCCCCGGTTGCAAAGAGGCCGCATAGTCTGCAAATTTTTGTTCCAAAGCGCGGAAGGGAGCGTAAAAAATGTGCATAAAATGCTATAGTAATAAGGTCTTTTCTTTCATATTATGACATTTTTGGCGCTTTTTTACGCGCCTTTGAAAAACCGATGAAGATTTTAATTTTAATGCGCCACGGCAAGGCCGAGCCTTACGCCGAAACGGATGCCCAAAGACCGCTTACGCAAGCCGGCCGCGAAAAGGCGGCTTGTTCCGCCTGTGCTATTAAAAATGCAGGCTACCGGCCGTCCCTTTTGCTGACAAGCCCGCTGCTGCGCGCCCGCCAAAGCGCCCAAATTGCAGGCGATATTTTGGGCCTTGCGCCGCAAACGGCCGAAGAACTGGACGGAAGATTAAGCGCCAAAGGCTTAATTGAGTATGCCTTGGCTTTGCTGCAGCGGGCTGACTGCGTAATGCTGGTGGGGCACAACCCCAACGTCAGTCTGGCCGCCGGCATCTTACGGCGGGAATATACCCCTTTTGCGGCCGGTTCGTTTGCGGTGTTTGATTTAACCGACCCCGCCCTGCCCAAACTGCTGGCACTGGGAGATTAAATGACGATTTCGGACGCCGTTTTATTAGGACTTTTGCAAGCGTTGGGCGAATTTTTGCCCATATCCAGCTCGGCTCATTTGGTGCTGCTGCCGTTCTTCCGCGGGGAACAATACCAAGGCGTAACCTTTGACGTAATGCTGCATTTGGCTACGCTGCTGGCCGTCATTTTATATTTTTCCAAAGATTGGTTTTACATTATTAAAAACGGGCTGACCAAGCCGACCAGCCAAGAGGGCAAAACCTTGTGGCTGCTGGCTTTGGCCACCGTGCCGGCGGGACTGGCGGGCGTATTATTGCAAGACTGGATAGAAACCGCGTTTAGAAACCCGCTGATGATTGCCGCCTGCCTGATGATATTTGCCGTTATTTTGTGGCTGGCCGACCGCAAAGCCGGCGATAAAGACCAAGCCGATATTAACCTGAAAAATCTGCTTATCATCGGCTGCGCACAAGCACTGGCCTTAATGCCGGGGGTTTCGCGCAGCGGCATTACCATTACGGCGGCTTTGTTTTTGGGGTTTTCCAGAAGTCAAAGCGCGCGCATCTCTTTTTTGCTATCCGCCCCCGTCATCGGCGGAGCGGCCGTGCTGGAGCTGTCCCGCTTGAGCTGGGCGGAAATAAACGGCCCGCTTATGTGGGGCTTTATCAGCGCGTTTGCGGGCGCGTTGGTGGTCATCGGCTGTTTAATGAAATACATTAAAACGCACAGTTTTAACGTGTTTGTCATTTACCGCTTGCTTTTGGGGCTAGTGATTATCGGCTGGTACTGGCACTTGCATTAACCGGCCGACACGGACAAACGGAATGAATTTTATATAATGAAAGAATAGACGAGGAGGATGCAATGAGTTATTTGCTGGCGTTTTGTTTGGCTTTGTGTTGGGGTACGGCTTTCTTGGCCACCAAAAATATTGTAGACGTCCTGCCGCCTTACTGGGGCACTTTTTACCGCGTGCTGGCGGGGTTGATTTTCTTTATTATTTTATACGGCGTGCAGCGCAAAAACCTGCGCTGCCCCGTTAAAGAGCTGTGGCGCCCGTGGACCATCGGTTTTTTGCTTATTTTGTTCCCGTTTGCGGCCATTTCCTGGGGACAGCGCTTTGTGGCACCCACGATAGGCGGTATTTTTAACGGTACGGTGCCTTTGTGGTCTTTTATTGCCGGAGCGGTGCTGCTAAAGGGGGTGGACCGTTTTACCTGGCGCAGAGCCGTAGGCGTATTGGTCGGGCTGGCCGGCCTGCTGATTATTATGTGGCCTTCGCTGCAGCTGGGATCGGACCCGAATGTGCTCTACGGTTGCTTTGCTTTCCTGCTGATGGCGTGGTCTTACAGCTTGGGCAATGTGCTGACCAAAAAAATTATGGTAGACAATACCAGCGTGGCGCCGGAAGCCAATACGTTTCACCAATACCTTTTTTCGGCCGTCGTACTGTTGCTTGTTTCTTTTGTTTTGGAACCGGTGCCGGCGGCAGCTTCTTTTACACCTAAAGTAATTATTTCCATTGCCAGCGCCGGTATTTTTTCCTCCGCGGTGGCCTTTTTGCTTATGGTGGCGTTAATTCGCCGCTGGGGCGCCACGCGTATGGCGTCTGTTACCTACTTTACCCCGGTGGTGGCTATGGCCAGCGATATGATTGCCTTTGGCCGTTTTCCGGGCACAAATGAAATTGCGGGGCTGGTACTCATTTTTGTCAGCTTGTTCCTTATTCAAAAGCCCGTACGGCCGCTACAAGAAACGAAATGAAAAAGATATTAAACTTGCAGTGTATCAACTGCGGAAAAGAACATAAAACCAGCGAGGCCGACTTTGTCTGCACCGCCTGCGGCGGTAATTTGGAAGTTAATTACGACTATAAATTAATTTCCCGCCGTTTCAGTATCAGCAAATTAAAAGACAATACCCATTTTGATATGTGGCGTTATATGGACTTGCTGCCCATTAACGACCACGACAAAGTGCCCCACGTACACGTTGGCTGGACACCGATGTACAATTGCAAAGAGCTGGCCCACGAACTGGACATTTCCACCCTGCTGATTAAAGACGAAGGGCGCAACCCGACCGGTTCCATTAAAGACCGCGGCAGCGCCGTGGCCGTGGCCCGCGCGTTGGAACTGGATAAAGAAGTCATTGCCGACGCTTCCACCGGCAACGCCAGCGACTCTTTGGCCTGCTTAACGGCCAGTTTACCGATGAAATCGGTCATTTTTACCCCCACCTCCGTACCGGAACCCAAATTGGTACAGCTTTTGGTATACGGGGCGGAAGTGATTAACGTGGAAGGCACCTACGACGACGCATTTGACCTTTGCCGCAAAGCCGTGGAAGAAAACGGCTGGTATTCCCGTGCGGCTGGCTTCAACCCCTATACCCGCGAAGGCAAAAAGACCTGCGCCTTTGAAATCTGCGAGCAATTGGAATGGGAAGCCCCGGACAAAGTAATTGTGGCCGTGGGGGACGGCACCGTGCTGAGCGGTTTATGGAAAGGCTTTGTAGATTTCAACAAACTGGGCATTATAGAACGTATGCCGCAAATGATTGCCGTACAGGCCTCCGGCAGCGCCGCCATTAAACAGGCGTTTGAACATAATATGGAAGTGACCCCCGTGCAGGCCCACACAGTGGCGGACAGCATTTTGGTCAGCTACCCGCGCGATGCCCAACTGGCCTTACAGGCGTTGGAAGAATCTAACGGATTTGCTTTAACGGTAACGGATGAAGAGATCATCAAAGCCATCCCGGAACTGGCACGCAAAGCCAATATTTTTGCAGAGCCAGCCGGCGCGGCGGTGTATGCGGCGCTTAAAAAACTGGCTGCCGAAGGCAAAATTGAACGGGACGAAACAGTGGTTTTGGTCATCGGCGGCAACGGCTTAAAGGACATAGACAGTGCACTTAAATCAGTCAATAAACCCGATGTCATCCCCGCCAATATGGAAGCGGTTCGGGCGGAGCTGAAAAAGAAAGGCCTTATGAAATAAGTTTGGGCTGTAACAAAACCCCGCGGTTTACGCCGCGGGGTTTTTTATTTTTGTTCTTTTTGTAATTGTTCCGCTAATTGCCGCTTGAAATTTTCTACCTCTTTTTTTTGCGCGGCTGACAAACGACGGTATTTAGCCGGATAGCCCTCCACGGGGGAAAACTCACGCACAAACACTTTTGGCCCGTATGCGCGCAAATTGAAAAGAGGATAATCATTAGCGGTGAAATATTTTTTGAAAAGACGCAAAGCCCCTTTCCCTTTTTTAAGCGGAGGATATTTATATTGCCCGAAGACAATAGCACCCACTTCCGGTTTTTTTTGGTCTGACAAAAGCGGATAAATAATGCGTTTTGTACCCGTGAAACGGTCAAAAATCGTAATCAAACCCATTACGTCGTCGGCCGTGCGGCGGGCATAATAGAAATTAAACGACATCAAACCGTAAGAAATGTATGGTGTGCGAAACACCTGTCTTTGTTCACCGTGGGCGCCATATTGGCTTAGCGGCCCCGGGGACGACTGAACGGAACGGAGCTGTTTGTCTTGATCAGTCAGGCCAAAAGCGTGGCCGACTTCGTGCAGCATCGTGGTAAAAAGCTGGTTGTGATATTTGCGCCGGTAATTATCTTTTGCCGTCCATTTGCCAATTACCACGCGCTCCGCCTGGTTTTGCGTAATGTCATCTAATGTAATGCCGGCAGGCTTGGGGGTTCCTTCGGCAGCGCTTTGTATATACGCTTCTACCAAATTGCGTTTTCGGGGGAGCAAGTCCTCGCTTGTTTTAAGCGACGGACTAAGAAAACGAATGTGGCTGTCCCCGCCAAAACGCATTCCGGACTGGTTATAATAAGCCGCCGTTTTGTTTTGAAAAGAAGAAGAAGCGGAAATTTCAATATCCGGCCTCACAGACATTTCTTTTTGGCAAACGCCCAAATCTACTAATTTAAAAGGTTTTTCCAACAAAGCAATCACATCGGCAAATTCCTCTCCGCGCCCACTTTGGCGTAAGTATTGGGCGGTGCCGCGGGTCCATTCCCAAAAAGCCGCCTGAAAATAGCGCGATAACACTTCCGCCGAAATGGGCTTTTGCCAATCTTCCGGAGAGCCTTTGGTGCAGAAAGAAATTTCTTTCTGATGGATAAATTTATAGCTTAAATACTTTGTATTGGGTGTATTCTGATTATTTTCCCACAAAAACAAATTGCCCAAATGGCCATATGCCCAAACCTGCGGAAAAATACCCGTTAATAAGAATGCCGCTATAACCCATTTTTTAAGCATATTTTTGCTCCGCTTTATCAGTTTCACAAACTGTTTTTTAGGCTTTTTTATTTGTATTCCTAATTAGTATAGATTTTAAAACATTTAAAAAACAGGGTCTTTATGCCCATTTTACACAGTAAATAAGGCCTATTTTTGCTACAAAGCGCTGTTTTAAACATAAAAAAACGCCAGGGCTTTACGCTCCTTGCGTTTTATATTTGACAAGTAAGAAACTAGGCGGGTGTATTGCCGCTAAAGTCAGGTGCGGCAGGTTCTTCATCGGGGCAAGAAGACTTTTCACACCGGTTGCGGAAGGCACAGTCTTTGCAATGGTCTAAATTGGGCTCAAAAAGGCCGGCTTCTATTTTTTTGCCCACTTCTATAAATTTATCCAGAATGGCTTTTTCGTCAAAGGCGTCAAACGGGGCGCTGACCGTTTTGTCAAAGGCGGTAAAATAAAACGTGGCTTTGCCTTTCTGCAAATTCCAGGCCCGCCGCGCACCTACGGCGTAAATGCCTAACTGTAAAGAGCCCGTCACCGCGGCGTCAAAATCAATATCGTCACCGGTTTTATAATCTATCACTTCCCAAGAGCCGTCGGGGTGTTTGTCTATGCGGTCTATTTTGCCGCGCAGCGTCCATTCCCCTTCCTGAAAAATAAACTCCCGTTCGGTGCTGTCTACCGTGGTTTTGCGTTCGTACTCGTGCTGGGCGTACACCTCCAGCATTTTTTTGCCTTTAAGGTAATACTCCATTTGCTCCGCTGCACTGGTGTAACCGGCCCCAAGCCAGCAGTCGTCATAATAAGAAAGCAGTTCGGAAGGGTCATTGCTGTTGCGGTGGTATTCTTCCAGCGTGCGGTGCAAAGACACCCCCAGCGAAGACGCCGGCACCAGCCCTTCTTTGCGGCCGTCCATATATTTGTATTTATACAGAAGCGGACATTCCAGATAGGTTTTTATTTTGGAGTAATTAAGTTCGTGTACGTCGCTGTACATTTTATTTTTCCTTGTGTTGCAAAAAGTGCACCAGCGTGTCGCCGTATTTTTCCACGCGGAAAATTTCCAGCCCGTCCGGCACGGCAAATTCTTCCGTCTTATGGGTTTGCAATACGATAATGCCTTTCGGGGCCAAAAGGCCGGCCGAAGCCACATTTTGCAGCGCCGGTTCGGACAAAGCCAGCATTTTGTTGTTTTGGTCGCGGTACGGAGGCCCCATAAAAATAATGTCGTAGCCTTCGTTATCGCTGTAAGAAAGCAAATAGTCCAGCGGTTTGAGCACGTCCCCTTTAATTACGCGGGCGCGGTCTTCAAAGCCCAAGTGGGCTAAATTGCGGTGAATGTTTTTAATGCAGGCGGGCTCGCGGTCTACGCTCACCACCCGCACGGCCCCGCGGGAAAGCGCCTCCAAAGAAACATTGCCCGTTCCGGCAAACAGATCCAGCCACATCGCCCCCGAAAGACGCGGGCGCAAAATGTCAAATACGGACTGTTTTATCCGGTCCGAAATGGGTTTTACGGGCAAATTTTTAGAGACGGAAAAAATCTTTCTTCCTCTGGCCGTTCCGGCAATAATACGCATATTTTTCCTTACAGTTGGGCAATGCCTTCCTTAATGGCATAGCGCACCAGTTCGGCTTGTTTATGAATGCCGAGCTTTTTCATAATGTTGTTGCGGTGCACGTGAATCGTGTTTAAAGAAAGGTTGAACGTTTTGGCAATCTGTTTGCTGCTGTACCCTTCGGCAATCAGCTGCAGCACTTCTTTTTCCTTCGGGGTAAGGCCTGTTACGTCGCGCTTGCGCGGCGAGGTTTTGCCCAAGAAGCCTTGCACGATGTATTTGGATACTTTGCTGCACAAATAAAAACGTCCGGCGGCCACTTCATTAATAGCGTCCACAATTTCGTCGGCGGTGGACACTTTGACAATAAACCCCTTGGCGCCGGCCTTTAGGGCCTTTTCCACGGAAAGGCGGTCATCATACATACTTAAAATGACCACTTTGGCATCGGGTTTCATTTTAACCAGCCGCTGCGTAGCTTCCACCCCGTTTAAAATGGGCATAGAAATATCAACAACGTACACGTCGGCATCGTTTTTGGCGGCCCATTCCACCAGTTCTTTCCCGTTGGAAATTTCGGCCACCACCTGCATATCTTTTCCTTTGCGTTCCAGCACGGCGCGTACGCCGTCACGCACGATGGCGTGATCGTCTGCCAATACCACTTTTATGCTCATATCCTGTTCACCCCATACACGACCTTTGGGCACTTTGCTTCTATCACGGTGCCTTTGCCAGGTTCGCTTTTTATTGTAAATTTTCCGCCCAAATAGGCCACACTGTCGCGCATAGACAAAAGGCCAATATGTTCAATAGACTGCTGGGAAGACTGCACAAAACCTTTGCCGTTGTCGCGCACGCGCAGCAATACGTCTTTTTCTCCCTGTTTAATTTCCACGTCCACGCGGGTGGCGCCCGAATGTTTAATCACGTTATTGAGGCTTTCCTGCGCTACGCGGTATAACACAATTTTTACTTCGTCCGACACGGGCATATCGTCGTCGGTCTGCGCTTTAAAAGTATGTTTAATGCCTTTATAATGGGTTACATTGTCCAGCAATTCCTGCACGGCATCGGCCAGCGTAACCGTATCCAGATTAGGCGGCCGCAGGCTGACCACGATATTTTTAACGCGCTCAATGCAATTTTTAATTTGCGTGTCCAAATCGGCAATGTCTTTTAAAGCTTGTTTTTTGTCTCCGGTTTGCACGCTTTGTTTGACCATACTCAAAAGAGAGGTTAAAATAACAGCCGCAGAGCCAATTTCATCGTGCAGGGCCGAAGATATTTTTTTGCGTTCCTGTTCCCGTGTCATCAACAGCAACTGCGCAAACGTTCGTCCGCCTACTTCTTTTAAAAAATGGGTATGGCCGTATTTATACGCCCAAGAGGTAATGTTTTTAACCAGCCCCAGCACGCTGCCCACGCGGCCGGCGCTGTCGCGCAGCGGAAGAAGCGTGGACTGAAAAAAGCACGTATCTTTGCCTTTGCTTACGCTCCACTCATAGCGGACCGCTTCCCCGCGGCAAGCTTTTTCGTACGCCTGTTGATGCACGGGCTGGCCGGCATCCGTTACGTCCTGCACGGCAAAACCTTTGGGTTTGCCGAACATAAAAACCTGTTTATCGCGGGTGTCGGCTATATACACCAGGTCATAGCCTTCCACGCCCTGTTCTTTGACGGAAGAAACGGCCTCGGAGTCGCCCACGAACAAAGCCGTTTCGGCACATTCGTCCGGACACGGATAAATACAGCTCTTTTTCGGTTCTTCTGACCGGGCCATAGTTCTCCCCTCAAAATAGGATAGTTAGATTTTACTATTTTTTTACCTCTTTTCCACAAGATTCTCTGTCCTTTTGGGCTTTGCGCACCGGCGGGCCGCAAAACACGCGTTGCGCCAAGGGCGTCATCCGCCCAAGTTTGGTATAATTAAGATAATGAGAAATATAGGCAAATTTTTAACATCCAAATTCTTTTTATACTGCGTCCTGGCCGGGCTTTTTGTATGCATTATCGGCGGCGCGGTATTTATGCGCTACATTTTTTCGGGCATTCCTCCCGTCTATGAAATGGAGGAATATACCCCCTCTTTAACCACCAAAGTTTTTGACCGCAACGGCAAGCTTATTCACGAATTTTCCATAGAAAAACGCAGTATGGTGCCGCTGGAAGAAATTCCCGTAGACCTGCAAAACGGCGTGGTAGCTATGGAAGACCGCGACTTTTTTGAACACGCCGGTTTTTCCGTACGCGGCATTCTGCGCGCTTTAATGCACGACGTTCTAAGCGGCAGCGCCAAGCAGGGCGGCTCTACGCTTACGCAGCAGCTTTCGCGCGGTGTGTTTTTGACCCAGCAGAAAAAGATTATCCGCAAAATACGCGAAATTATTTTGGCCGTGCAAATAGAACACCGTTTCAGCAAGCCGGAAATTTTGCAGCTGTATTTAAACGAAATTTACCTCGGCAGCGGGGCCTATGGCGTAAAGGCCGCGGCCAAACGCTATTTTAACAAGGAACTGTCCGAACTTACCACCGGCGAGGCGGCCCTTATCGTGGGGCTCATTCCTTCCCCCGGCAACTATAACCCCTTTGCCAACCCCGAACGCGCCAAAGCGCGGCGCGATTTGGTGCTGCAGGTAATGTACGAACAGGGCTATATCACCAAAGAAGATTTGGAAACCGCCAAGGCAGAGCCGCTGCCTGAAAAAGAACCCACGCCGGAAGGCGAAAAACCGGGCCTGTATTTTATTGAACAGGTGCGGCGTATTTTAGAGCCCAAATACGGCACGGAAACTTTGTGGAAAGGCGGCTTAAACATTTATACCACCGTAGACATTGACCAACAAGCCATTGCCGAAGAAATTATGAACCAAAAGCTCAACGAGTTGGATATGGTGGTGGCCAAAGGCTTGGGCATAGAAATTGAACCCGAAGACCCCGACGCCGAAGTGGACAAAGTAGAAGCCGAAGACCCCAACACCGAAGGAGAAGAATTGCCGGACTTTCCGCGTTTGCAGGGCGCCTTTATGGTGCGCGACGTAAAAAGCGGCGCCGTGCGCGTGCTGATTGGCGGGCGCAGCTTTACAGACAGCAAATTCAACCGCGCCACGCAAGCCAACCGCCAGCCGGGTTCTTCCTTTAAACCTTATGTGTGGATGGCGGCCCTGCAGCAGGGCTATACGCCGGCTACACTGGTAAAAGACCTGCCCAGTATGTTCTATTTTGACGGGCGCAACTGGCATACATTTGACGAAAATGCCGATTTATATTCGCTGGAGTTAGCCTCCCAGTCTTTTATTGCCAATAAATCTTTTAACGTATGGGCACCGCAAAACCTGGGCGGCCGCAACGAAGGCTGGATTACCCTGCGCCGCGCCTTGGAAAAGTCAAAAAATTTGGTGGCCGTCAACTTAATTGACGCCATCGGCCCGCGCAAAGTAATCAATGTGGCGCGCAAAGCCGGCCTTACCGGCCCGCTGCCCAATGTGCCGGCCTTGGCGCTGGGCGTAAATGTGCTGCATATGGATGAACATTTGGCCGCGCTGACTACGTTTGCCAACGGCGGCATCCACACAGACAACTATTACATTGAACGCGTGGAAGACAACAACGGCCGCATTTTGGAAGAACACATCCCGCAGGAAAGTGAAGCTTTTACCCCGCAAGATTCCTTTTTGCTTATTAATATGATGAAGGGCGTCGTGCAAAACGGCAGCGGCCGCGCCGCCAGCCGTTTGGGCCGCCCGCTGGCCGGCAAAACCGGCACCACCCAAAGCCACCGCGATATGTGGTTTGTGGGTATGACCCCGCGTATTGCCGCAGCCGCCTGGATGGGCTATGACGACGACACCTCGCAAGAAAAATACCAATGGCAGGGCAGCACCACCGCCCGTTGGTGGACTGACATTATGGAGCAAATTTTAAAGGACGAACCCAAGGACGACTTCCCCGTGCCGGAAGGTATTTCCTTTGCCTACATCAACCCCAACACGGGCAAACTGGCTACGCCTACCGACCCGAATAAATTTTTGGAAGCATTTAAAAAAGGCACCCAGCCCACCAGTTTTTAGTCGCTGCGCCCGCCGAAAGGCGGGCGTACTGTCTTTGTTATGAAAACAAACACGCAGCAAACATCCCAACTTTCTTTTTACTACGGCCTTGCCAACCAAAGTGCCGCGGCGTTTTTTGCGGCCCGAAAATTCTTATCGGCCGGCAAAAGCGTGCTTTATTTAACCGCCCAAGACCCCGATTTATTTGAAAACGCACTGGAAGAATTTACCGCCGGACAGCATTTGCGTTTGCTCTCTTTTCCCGAGCAAAAACCGGGGCAAATGGCCGCCCTGTACGGGCTGCTTAACGGGCAAACCCCCTTTGCCGTCTGCGCCCAATATGCCGACTGGACGACCCCGCTGCCCGACCCGCAAGACTTTCGTTCCAACACCTTTACCGTCAACCGCGGCGACACGCTGCGCCGCGGCGACCTGCTGGACGTTCTTCAGCACCGCGGCTACACCCGTGAAGATTACACCGAAATACCCGGCCAATACGCCGTGCGCGGCAGCGTGGTGGACATTTTTCCGCCCGGGCAGACGCGCCCGCTGCGCTTGTATTTTGCCGGCAACCGCATAGAAACCATCAGCGGTTTTGACATAGACACCCAAAATACCAAAGAACATAAAGATTTCGTCGTTATTATCCCGCTGAAGTTTGAGCGCGAGCCCGCCACGCTGGCAGATTATGTGCGCGGCGCACAATATATTTTTGACGAACCGCCGCAAGACTTTGACTTTACGCAATACCCCGGCGCGGCCGTGCTTAGCCAAATGCCCACGCATTTGGGCATTAACTGCAATTTAAAGGCAAATATAGAATTTAACGCCAATTTTAAACTGTTGGACGCTGAAGCCGCCTCTTTGCAAAAGCAAGGTTTACAGGTAACCATTACCTGTTTAAACCGCGGCGAACTGGACCGTTTAAGCGAACTGATGCAGGACTATGAACACCTCAAACACCTGCCTGTTAAAATATCGCCTTTAACGCAAGGCTTTTACAGCCCTGACGAAAAATTTGCCCTGATTACCTCGTCAGAAATTTTAAACCGCCGTTACCGCCCCTCCAATGTGCTTAAACATTTTGACATAGAAGGCGCGCAAAAAGTGCGCTTTAAAGAACTGCGTCCCGGCGACTATGTGGTACATCAAAATCACGGCATCGGCAAATACCTGGGGTTGGAAATTATGGATAAAGAAGAAAACCCCACCGACTGCCTGATTATTGAATATCGCCGCGGCAGCAAGCTTTATGTGCCGATGTACGATTTTAAACGCGTGCAAAAATACATCGGCGCAGGCGGCAAAGCACCCAAACTGTCGGCCTTAGGCGGCGTAGCCTGGAAAGACATTAAAAAACGTGTGAAAGAAGAAGCACAAAAAACCGCCAAAGAAATTCTGCATATGGAAGCCCTGCGCCAAGCCGCCGGGGCCGAAGCCTTAAACGGTGACCGGCGTATTGAAGAAGAATTTGCCGATTCCTTCCCCTATGTGCTGACCGCAGGCCAAACCCAAGCCATAGAAGACGTCCTGCGCGATCTTTCCAAAAACCGCCCGATGGACCGCGTGCTGGTGGGCGATGTGGGGTTTGGCAAGACGGAAGTGGCTATGCGCGCAGCGCTGCACGTGGTAATGAGCGGCAAACAGGTAATGATGCTGGCCCCTACTACCATTTTGGTGGACCAGCATTGCAAAACCTTCCGTAAACGGATGGCGGGGTTTCCGGTAAACATACAAATGCTCTGCCGCTTTCAGACTAAGCGTGAGCAAAAAGAAATCATCCAACAAGTTAAAGACGGCATTTGCGATATTATTATCGGCACGCACCGCCTGCTTTCCAAAGACATCGGCTTTAAAGCGCTGGGACTGGTGATTATTGACGAAGAACACCGCTTCGGCGTCAAACAAAAAGAAAAAATTAAAGCCAAAAGCGCCGGCGTGCATACCTTAATGCTAAGCGCCACGCCCATTCCGCGCACGCTCAACCAGTCGCTTTCGTCTTTGCGCGATATTTCGCTGATAGACACGCCCCCACGCGGCCGCACCCCCATCAAAACGGTGGTTACCGCTTGGAATAACGAGCTGGCCGCAGCCGCCATCACGCAGGAGCTGGCCCGCGGCGGACAGGTGTATTATGTTTATAACAGCGTGCAAAGTATGGAAAGCCGCTACCTCTTTTTAAAACGCCTCGTGCCCGAAGCGCGCATTTGTATGGCGCACGGCCAAATGAAAGAAAGCGACTTGGAGCAAACCTTGTGGGACTTTCACAACGGCAAATACGACATTCTGCTGGCGTCTACCATTATAGAGTCTGGGCTGGATATCAGCAATGCCAACACGCTGATTGTGGAAAACGCGCAAAATTTCGGGCTGGCCCAGCTTTATCAGCTGCGCGGGCGCATCGGCCGCGGAGATAAAAAGGCCTATTGTTATTTGTTCCATCCGGACTGGCTGTTTAAAAAGTCTCCCGCCCCCGAAGAAAATACCTACAGCCAGCTGTTGGCTATGCCCTACAAAGCCCCGCAGGAAAAAGACCCCACCGAAGAAGCCAAAAAACGTTTGGCCGCGCTGATGGAATTTAGCGAGTTGGGCAGCGGTTTTAAACTGGCCCTGCGCGATATGGAAATACGCGGCGCGGGCGAACTGCTGGGCGTAAAACAGCACGGCTACGTCAATGAAGTGGGCCTGAGTTTATATTGCGATTTGGTGGCCAACGAAGTCAAAAAATTAAAAGGCGAACCCGTCAAACGTCAAATACGCGCCACGGTCAACCTGCCGTTGCCGGCCTATATTCCGCCCGACTATTTACCCGATGACAGCGACCGCCTGAAATATTACAAAGAACTGATGAGTGCCGACGAAACACGCGCCCAAAGCATTTTGGCCAAATTGGCCGACCTTTCCGGCCCGGTGCCGCAGGAGCTGAAAAATTTAAACCGCATTTTACAGATTTCCCGTCGGGCAGGGCTGATTAAAATCTATCACGTAGAGTTTGCCTACGGCGCGCTGGACTTGCTGTTTACCAGCGATTTTAAAATGCCGCCCGATCTGCCCGCCCGCGTGCTGGAAAAATACAGTCCCCGCGTGCAGTTTATCAAATCACGCAACGGCGACGGCGTGCGCCTGCGTCTAAACAAAACAGACGACCCCGTAGCCGAAGCCGAAAAAGCCGTTACGTTTTTTGAAGGGCTTATAAAACCCCAAAATGCTATAGTATAGAATATGAAGAAATTTCCTTTTTTGCTTTTAGCCTTTTGTTTGCTTGCCGCCTGTGAAAAAACACCCGCGCCAGCCGCGGCCGACGCCCCCGTGTCTGCCGATACGGTGGTGGCCAAAGTGGGGCCCGTTTCCATTACCCAGCAACAACTGGATAACCGCTTGGCTGTGCTTTCCAAAGAAGATCAGGCCTTTGCCAAAACGTCCGTCGGACGGCGCAACTTTATTAACCTATTGGTGCGCGAACAGCTGATTGCCTTAGACGCAAAAGACGAAGGCTTGGATCAGACAGACGTCTATTTAACCGCAATGGATGACAAACGCGCCCAGCTGGAAGACATTTATAAGGAATATTCCGACCTGCTTTTGGGCCGTTTATGGGAAGAAAGCCTGCAGGAAAAGGGCATTTCTTCCGTCACGGACGAAGAAATTGCCGCCTATTACGATAAATACCCCTATGAAATGACCATTAAGCAAATCATCATCCCCGACGCCCAAACGGCCGACGCCGTCTGGCGGGAACTCAAACGTTCCAAAGGCCGGTGGAAAGACTTGGAGCGCCAATATTCCAAAGCTCCCGAACAAAGCAAGGGCAAAGAAATCACGTTTATGCCCGGGGAATTTATACCGGAGCTGGAAGTCATTGCGGCTAACTCCCCCACCGGCAGCGTGCAGGGGTTTGTCAAAACCGCACAGGGATTTCATATAATAATGAAAACGCGGGAAAAACGCCTCTCGTTAAAAGAGGCCGTCCCGCGCATCCGCACCATTTTGGAAAACCAAAAAACGGATGCAGCACTCAATGCTTTGCAAAATAAATATAAGGTGGTTATTTATGAACAAGATGAATAGATTTTTACTGCCGGTGCTGGCTTTATGTCTGGCCGCCGGCGCCCAGGGGAAAGTGTTGGAATCTTCCGTCGCTACGGTAAACGGCAAGCCCGTTTTGGCCTCGGAATATGACACCTATTACGAAGGCGTTATTGAACAGTATCAGGCGGCGGCGCCGCAGTTTTTGGAGCAACCTTATGCCAAAGATTTCTTGGGCAAAGAGGTGCTTAAAGAACTTATTTCCAAAGAACTGCTGTATCAGGCCGCAGATGAAGCCAAAATTGTGGTGAAAGATTCCGAAGTGGACGAAGGCATAAATGAAATCAAAACCCGCTTTATCATTGACGACAACGGCAAGCAGGACCCGAAAGGAGCCGACAAACGCTTTAACGAAGCGCTTAAAAAACAGCATATGACCCTCAAGTCTTACAAAGAAAAAATTAAAAAAGACATTGCCGTCAAAAAATTGATGGAAGCGCAAATTCAGGCCACGGTCAAACCCGTGGAAGAAGCCGACGTAAAAGCCCTTTACGCCAATGTGGAAGCGGCAATGAAAAACAATACCAAGGCCCTTAAAAAACTGGAAAAGGAAGACCCCGCCAAATTGCGCGAAGCACAGCTGATTGCCGCCAAGCTGACGCAGCTTTCCGCCGAACAGGTGCGCGTGGGACACATCTATTTGGCCGTTACCAAAGACACCTCTAAAGAAGACGCCAAGAAAAAAGAAGAACTGGCCAAACAAATTAAAAAAGAATTGGACGGCGGGATGGACTTTTCCGCCGCGGTCAAAAAATACACCGAAGACAAAACCGCGCTGGCCAGCGGCGGCGATATGATTTTAATCAAGGGCATTGCCCCCAAAGAAATAGATGAGGCCGCTTTCTCTTTGCCCGTAGGCAAAGTAAGCGAGCCGATTAAAACCGACATCGGCTGGCATATCATCAAAGTAAAAGAGAAACGCGCCGAAAAAGAAATCGGCTACGAAGACATCGCCCAAGATTTGGCCCAATATGTGGCACAGCAAAAAATTCAAACGGCAATGGCCGAATATGTTAACGGATTGGCCGATAAAGCTGACATCAAAGTAACCAAAACCTTTGAAGTAGACGCGCAAATAGAAGCCGAAGCCGCCAAACGCGCCGCAGACGAAGCCAAAGCCGAAGCCGACAAAGCCGCCAAGGCGGATAAACAAGACGCCAAAGCAGACAAAAAGGCCGAAGCCAAAGCTGAAAAAAGCGACGCCAAAAAATAACATTTAACTTATTTGCACAAAGGCGGCGTCCGGCAAAACGGGGGCCGCCTTTCTTAAATATGAAAAAAAACAAACCGCTTATCTTTATTACCGCAGGCGAACCGCTGGGCATCGGGCCGGAAGTGGCCGTTAAAGCCCTGCAGGATCCGCGCGTGGCCAAAGCCTGCAGCCCTATTTTAATCGGCGAACCGTTTACGCTTATTGAAGCCGGCTACACCCCGCAGCTGGCGCCGCTTTTGCCGCAGCAATCTTTGCTTAAGCGCCCCAACAAACGCGTGCCCAGCGCGTGGGGCGGCGAAATATCCTTTAAAGCTTTGCAACTGGCCTGCGAGCTGGCCAGCCAAACACCCGGCTCTGCCATTGTAACGGCCCCCATATCCAAACAAAGCTGGGCCAAAGCCAAGGTGCCCTTTACGGGGCATACCGAATTTCTGCGTGCGCATTACGGCAAAACGGCATTGATGATGTTTGTCAGCGGGCCGGTGCGCTGCGCGCTGGTCAGCGAACATTTTGCCATTAAAGATTTACATAAAGTAATTACCAAACAGCGCATTGTAAATGCCGGGGTGGATTTTGTCCGCGCCTTAAACAAACTGGGTGTTAAAAAACCGCATATCGCCCTGTGCACGCTTAACCCGCACGGGGGCGACAACGGCCGCTTTGGCAACGAAGAGGCCCGCACCATTACCCCCGCCGTCAAGGCGCTGCAGGCTAAAGGCATAGCGGCCGAAGGGCCTTATCCGGTAGACAGCCTGTGGCTGGCGCACGCGCGCGGCAATTTTGACGGTATTTTGTGTATGTATCACGACCAAGCGCTTTTGGGCCTTAAATTGGCCGCCGAGGAGCCTATTGTGCACATCACCGCAGGGTTGGACTTTTTGCGCACTTCCCCCACGCACGGCACCGCCTTTGACATTGCCGGCCAAAATAAGGCCGATCCATCCAGTATGATTGCCGCCATTTTGTTTGCCGCCGGCCGATAATTTGCCCGCAAAAAACCCCGCTCAAAAGAGCGGGGTTTTTAACTGTTTTTATAAATCCATTCGGTAACACGTTTTGGCAGAATAGTCACACCTTACGGAGGAGGGAGATGAAGCAAACTGCCGGCACATACTATCCCCCCATTCCGTGTTGGGGCGGCAGAACAAATCGCCTGTTTTTTCATCAGACGTATAGCCGCGGATATACGTAAGCAGCAAAATATCAAAGTCAGAAGTGGCCTGCCCCTTATTCTTTTTATATGAGTAACGGGCGTGCCCCGTATGATTAAGAATAGTTGTCTTGTCGTCTACATACAAGGTGCTGTCGCACCAGCTGTTCTCATTTTCGCACAAACCGTCCACATTTGTGCCGGAGCAACGGGTTCGGGCGTCTATCCCCAACGCAGCCATATAGCGGCCCAAGTCCATACAACTGCTGTTGCCACCGTTCATTAAATATAAATCGCGTCCTTCTTTTATTTTTTTAAACCAAGGCAGCACTTCAGCCACTTTGGCTTTTGCTACGGCTTTTTCATACTGCGGCAAGGCAATAGCCGCCAAGATGCCTATAATCAGCACCACCACCAAAAGTTCGATAAGCGTAAACCCGCTTAATTTGCCGCCAGCAGGGTTTTGCAGACGGAATGTTCTTTTTTTGATAAATTTTGTCATAGTCAAAATTTATCAAAAAAAAAAAACAATACAAGCCCTTTTAAACACCTCGTCCAAGCGACTGTTTCTTGCCGTTCTAATTTGATAAAATAATGATATGTGGGAGATTAGCCATTTTGACGCGTTGGACTCTACCAACACGTACACAAAAAACAATTACGAACGTTTGGCCAATCACTCCGTCGTTACGGCTTCGGTTCAAACCGCCGGCAGAGGCAGACTGAACCGAAAGTTTATTTCCGACGAAGGGGGCCTGTATTTTTCCCTATTGCTAAAAGATGCCCACCTGCAGTTTTTACCCAATTTAACACAACTGATGGCGCTGGCCGTTTGCAGCACTTTGCAAGAGCTGGGCGCCAATACTTTTATTAAGTGGCCCAACGACGTATATGCCGACGGCAAAAAAATATGCGGTATGCTCAGCGAGGCCGTAACAAACAGCCAAGGCCCGCAGGCGCTCATTATCGGCGTGGGCGTAAATGTTTTGCAGGAAAGTTTAAACGTGGGCCAGCCGGCCGTATCGCTAAAAATGCTGGGCATTAACACCACGCCGCAAGCCGTGTTGGAAGGCATTCTCACCCGATTTTTTAAACAATATAAAGACGTGCTTGAAAACGGATTTGAAGTAATTCGCACCGCGTATTTGCAGCGCTTTCCCTATGTGGGCAAAGCCGTGCAGATAAAAAACGGCGCAGTTGACGCACAAGGCATTGTGCAAACCATTTCCCCCGAAGGCAAATTAGTGTTGCAAACGCCGCAGGGACTGACGGAAATATCAATAGGAGATATGATGGTATGAGCGCAGAAAGTCTTATTATGCAAAGCGTTGTAATCACCATCATCGGTATGCTGATAGTGTTTGTATTCCTCATCATTATGGTGGGAGTAATGCACTTATTGGCGTGGCTGGTGAAGGTGCTGGAAAAGTATTTTCCGCAAACCGTTGCCCAACCGGCGGCTGCCGCTGCTGATAACAGCCTGGTAGCTATTGCCATTGCGGCGGCAAAAAGATTTCAAGGCAAGTAATTTAAATTTAGAGGAAAAAAATGAAAAAAATTAACTTTATGCTCACCGCGTTCCGCGACGGTTTTCAGTCCGTCTATGGTGCGCGCGTATTAACCAAAGACTTTATGCCCGCCGTGGAAGCTGCCAAACACGCCGGCATTAATCATATGGAATTCGGCGGCGGTGCCCGCTTTCAGGCGTTGTTCTTCTATTGTAACGAAAACGCCTTTGATATGATGGATACATTCCGCAAAACCGCCGGCCCGGACGCTAACCTGCAAACCTTGGCCCGCGGCGTAAACGTGGTGGGTTTGGAAAGCCAGTCTTCCGACGTAATCAAAGCCCACGCCCAACTGTTCAAAAAACACGGCACGACCACTATCCGCAACTTTGACGCGTTAAACGACGTAAACAACCTCATCTACTCCGGCAAATGCATTGCCGAAGCGGGCCTGAAACACGAAGTCTGCGTGTCTATGATGTCTTTGGCCCCTGGCTGGGACAAGACCGGCAAGATCCACAATGAAATCTTCTACGAAAAAGTGCTGCGCTCCATTTTGGATTCCGGCGTTCCGTTTGATTCCGTGTGCTTTAAAGACGCTTCCGGCACCTCTACGCCGGTAACCGTAGGCAAAACCATTGCTATGGCCCGCAAACTGCTGCCCAAAGGCACCAAAATTGTGTTTCACACGCACGAAACGGCGGGCAACTCTATCGCCTGCTGCTTGGCCGCCATTGAAAACGGCGCCGATTCGTTGGACCTTTCTATGCAGCCCGTGTCCGGCGGCACCTGCCAGCCCGACATTTTGACGATGTGGCACGCCCTGCGCGGCAGCGAATATACCTTGGACATTGACCCCAAGAAAATTCAGGAAGCCGAAAACGTGTTCCAAGATTGTATGAAAGACTATTTCTTGCCGCCTGAGGCCACCAAAGTCAACCCGATTATTCCGTTCTCCCCGCTGCCGGGCGGCGCTTTGACCGCCAACACGCAAATGATGCGCGACAACGGCACCTTTGACAAATTCCCCGAAGTGGTCAAAGCGATGGGCGAATGCGTCAGACTGGGCGGTTTCGGTACCTCCGTTACCCCGGTTTCCCAGTTCTATTTCCAGCAAGCCTACAGCAACGTAATGTTCGGCCCCTGGAAGAAAATTACCGACGGTTACGGCAAAATGGTGCTGGGTTACTTCGGCAAAACGCCGGTGGAACCCGACCCGGCTGTGGTCAAAGAAGCCAGCGAACAACTTGGCTTGGAACCGACCAAAAAGACTCCGCTTGAAATCAATGATGCCAACCCGAAAAAAGGCCTCAAACCCGCCAAAGAAAAATTGGTGGCTGCCGGCTTGCCGACCACCGATGAAAACGTATTCATCGTGGCCACCTGCGGCGACAAGGGCTTGACCTATTTGAAAGGCGAAGGCAAAGTAAACGGCGTGCGCAAAGTAGCGCACAAAGTAACCGGCAACGCCTGCAAAGTAACCGTGGAAGGCAAAGCCTACGAAGTAACCTTTGAAAGCGACTCCGTGGCCGTAGTCAACGGCAAACGCTACAACATCGGCGTAGGCGCCGCCGACGCCAAAGCCGCAGCCGCCAAACCGGCCGCTGCCACCGGCGCGGGCACGACGCTTAACTCTCCCTTGCCGGGTGCGGTCTTGCGCATCAGCGTAAAAGACGGCGACACCGTGGCCGAAGGACAGGAAGTGCTGGTACTGGAAGCGATGAAGATGGAAACTTCCATCAGCGCGCCGGCCGCCGGCACCATTCACTTGCTCGTCAAACAAGGCGACCAAGTGCAGACCGGTCATCCGTTGGCTGAAATCAAATAAGAGGCTGCCCTATGGATATTTTGCAAGCATTGAACCAAATCTGGCAAACCACGGCGGTCAACTCTATTACCTGGCAACAGCTGGTGATGATGTGTGTCTGTCTGTTCCTGCTGTGGCTGGGCATTAAAAAGCAGTTTGAACCGCTGCTGTTAGTACCTATCGCCTTTGGCGGTCTTTTGTCCAATATCCCGCTGGCCGGCATTGCCGGCCCGACGGGGTTCTTGGGCATCGTCTACAACTTTGGTATTCAGACGGGTCTTTTCCCGCTGTTTATCTTTATGTCCGTAGGCGCGATGACCGACTTTGGCCCCTTAATCGCCAACCCGAAAATGGCCCTGTTGGGCGGAGCCGCGCAGTTTGGCATTTTTGCCACGCTGATCGGCGCTATCGGGCTTTCTTACATTCACATTGGCGACGCGACGCCTTTTGCCTTTGGGCTTAAGGAAGCCGCTTCCATCGGCATCATCGGCGGTGCGGACGGCCCGACGGCTATCTTTTTGACCAGCCGCTTGGCCCCGCAGCTTTTGGGCGCTATTGCCGTGGCCGCTTATTCTTATATGGCGCTGGTGCCTATCATTCAGCCGCCTATTATGAAACTGCTGACCACGGAAAAAGAACGCAAAATCGTGATGAAACAACTTCGCCCCGTGTCCAAACGCGAAAAAATCTTGTTCCCCATCGTGCTTTTGCTGCTGTGCGCTTTGTTGCTGCCCGATGCTGCCCCGTTAATCGGTGCGCTCTCTTTCGGCAACCTGATTAAAGAATCGGGCGTGGCGGAAAGACTTTCCAAAACCCTGCAAAACGACTTCTGCAACATCGTTACCATTCTGCTGGGTCTGTCCGTAGGGTCTAAACTCTCTGCCGACCAATTCCTTAAAACCGAAACCTTGGGTATCTTGGTGCTGGGCGTTATCGCCTTCTCCATTGCCACGGCTTCGGGCGTGTTACTGGCCAAAGTAATGAATATGTTCAGCAAAGAAAAAGTCAACCCGCTTATCGGTTCTGCCGGTGTGTCTGCCGTACCGATGGCCGCCCGCGTATCCAACAAAATCGGGCTGCAGTATGACAAAAACAACTACCTGCTTATGCACGCCATGGGCCCCAACGTGGCCGGCGTTATCGGCAGTGCAGTGGCCGCCGGCGTATTGCTGGCTCTGCTGAAATAGTTGCAAGTTTTACAATAAAAACCCCGCTCCAAAGAGCGGGGTTTTTTATGTGTTTGTGTTTTCAAATAAATGCAACTGGCCAACTCCATACGGAGGCCGGCGCTAACTAATTTGCCAGGCTGTTTGGCCTGTGCAATATGCCCCAATGCCGCTGCAGGCTAAATATGTGGGCGGATTTTTGAAGTTTATTGAAAACGGCCCCAAAAGGCGGGCAGGCACCGACTGTGAGGGCATACTGCAAGTTCCCTTTTCCGCCGTTCTCCGCCGTTTAAAGAAGCAAATAAGGCCAAATGAAAGCCCCTTGCGGGGCTTAAATTATTTTTGGTTAACGCCGTTTTTAGGGCACCACGGGGCAAGCGGGCATTGGCCGCACAACGGCTTGCGCGCCGGGCAGGTGCTGCGCCCGTGCAAAATAAGGGCAATACCTATCCATTGCCAGCGGTCGCGCGGGATAAGCTTCATTAAATCTTGTTCTATTTTTACGGGGTCTGTCTGTTTGGTAAAACCCAGACGGAAAGACAGGCGCTTTACGTGCGTATCCACCACTACCCCTTCCGGCGTGCCGAAATAGTCGCCAAGCAGCACATTGGCCGTTTTGCGGGCCACCCCGCGCAGGGTGAGCAGCTCCTTCATACTTTGGGGCACTTTGCCGCCGTACACTTCGCAAATGCGTTTGGAACTTTCTATTAAAGATAAGGCCTTGCTGTGATAAAAACCGGCCGAATGGATAATTTCTTCCACGTCTTTAATGTCTGCCGCGGCTAAGGCCTGAGGCGTGGGATATTTTTTAAATAAATTGGGCGTAATTTGGTTTACGCGCGCATCGGTGCATTGGGCCGACAAAATGACGGCCATCAGCAACTCCCACGCGTTTTTGTGGTTCAGCGGGATAATTACTTTGGGATAAAGTTTTTTCAGCTCGGCCAAGACGGGGGCCAAATCGGTTTTCTTAAGCAGCACGTTGCCCTCCTTTGCGGCCGTATCCGCGCCCCAAACGCGAAACAATAAAAGAACCCATCAAAAACAACAGGTTAATCAAAATAATCGTCGCGCCGGAAGGGACATTAAACACAAAGGACAAATATACCCCGCTCCACACGCTTAAGAGCCCGAATACACAGGCAAGCCCCAATACCTGTTTAAAAGTTTTGGCCAGCATCAGCGCGCTGACAGGCGGCAAAATAATCAACGCGGAAATTAAGAAAATGCCCACCACCTTAAAAGCCAGCACCACCGCCATAGACGTAAAAATAATCAGCGTGGCATTCAAACGGCTTACTTTAATGCCGCGGGTGCGGGCAAAAGCTTCGTCAAAACTGGCGGCTACCAAATCGCGGTAGAAAAACAATAAAAATAAAAGCAGCGCCGCCAACACCGCCGCACATAAAAATACTTCCGTCTTGCCTACGGTTAAAATACTGCCGAACAGAAAGCCGAATAAATCGGCATTAAACCCGCCGGCCGCGGCCGTAATCAAAATACCCAGCGCCAGCCCCGCCGCACTGACGATACCGATAGCAGCGTCGCCGTATATTTTGATTTTTTCCATAATTTTAAGCACCCCTAAAGAGGCCGCCAGCACCACCGGCAAAGACATATATACCGGGCTGGTCTGCGTAAGCAGCCCCAAAGCCACGCCCGTCAGGCACACGTGGCTTAGCCCGTCGCCGATAAGGGACAGACGCTTAAGAACCAAAAACACCCCCAAAAGGGCGCAAATCACCGCCACCAAGGAGCCGGCCATCAGGCCGCGCTGCACAAAACCATAACTTAAAAATTCGCTAATCATTTTTTGCCTCCGCTCCGTGTGCCGCCACGTGCCCAAACGCACCGTGTACGTCTTCGCACTGGCACCCCAGCGGACAATGCCCGTGGTTATGCAGGTGGTCTATGGTATGCTGGGCGAAAGCACCCAGTTTTTCGGCCACTTTTTGGGAGTGGCAAAACTGCTGCTTGTCGCCAAAGAACACCAGTTCTTTGTCTATATACATAAATTTGGAAATATATTTGCCCACTTCGCCCGTGTCGTGCGTGATAAGCAAAATGGTTACGCCGTATTTGCCGTTCAGCTCGCCCAGCAAGTCAAAAAACATCTCCCGGCTGGAGGCATCCATCGCGGCGGAAGGCTCATCCAAAATAAGCAGCTGCGGTTTGCTGACCAAAGCGCGCGCCAAAAGCACCCGCTGCTGTTGACCGACGGACAGATCCGAAAAAATGCGCTTGGACAGATCCAGCGTGCGGGTTTGGCGCAAAGCGCGGTACACTTCTTTTAAATTGGCGGCGGTAGGATCTTTATGGGCGCTGTCATAACACAGGCCCATCAGCACCACTTCTTCCACCGACACGGGAAAGCGCGACTGCGAAACCGGACTTTTTTGCGCCAAATAACCTATTTTATGCCAGTCCTTAAATTTGCCCACCGGCGTGCCGAAAAGCTTAATTTCGCCGGCACCCTTTTCCAGCCCTAAAATTAATTTCAGCAAAGTGGTCTTGCCGCCGCCGTTGGGGCCGATAATGCCCACATAATCGCCGGCTTGCACGCAAAAGGAAACATTTTCCAGCACCAACGTGCGGGTATATTTAAAGCAAACATCTTTGGCTTCTACTACTGCGCCTGACATTTAAGCCCCTCCTTGAGGTTGTGCAAATTGCGGCGCATATAATCGGTGTAAGTTATGCCGGCGTCAAAGTCGCGCTTGCTGACTTCTTCCACCGTATAAAGCGGCAGCATACGCACGCCCGTTTCCTGCGCTACGGTGTCGGCCAGGTCGGAAGCGATCATCTCTTCCGTGTACACAGCCGGCACATCGTTTTGACGGATAAAACGCACCAACGAGGCCAGCCTGTGCACCGAATGTTCCCCCTGGTGTGACGTGCCCGTCAGGGCCTGAAACTCCAGCCCGTAGGTGCGGGCCAAATTGCCAAACGCCAAATGCCCCACGTGTACCACATTGCGGCTTTGGCAGTTGGCCAGCTCGCGGTTGAAATCTTCGTGCAGGGTTTTAATTTCTTTTTCAAACGCATCAAAGCGCTGCCGGTAATATTCCTTGCCGGCGGGATCGGCTTTAATAAGGGTTTTTTCTATGCGTTTTGCCATTTCCAGCGCGCCGTAGGGGGTCATCCAAATATGCGGGTCCTGTTCCTCGTGCGAGGGGCCGGCTTCCAGTGCGTTCACGCCGGAAATACCCTGCAAAATGTCTTTCACCCACGGTTCCACGCGCGGGGACACATACACAAATAAATCGGCTTCACTGACGGCAATGATGGAGCCGGGGGTAGGCTCAAAACTGTGCGGCTCCGTGCCCGGCGGAACCAGCATCGTGACTTGCACACGGTCCCCGCCTATTTGCTTGAGCAAAGTGTAAGCCACATAGCCCGAAGCGGTAACTTGCAGTTTTTCCTGCGGGGCAACGGGGGCAGAAGACGTTGGCGTCTGTGCCGTGCCCTTCCACCACCAAAAGCCAAACGCAGCCAGTACTAAAATGATTAAAACGGCAATTAATTTTTTCTTCATAAAAACCTCATCAGAAGCTATTATATGTATTTTATCATTTTAGCAAAGCACAAAAAGCCCGCGGTTTAACAAACACCCGCGGGAAAAGCCTAAAAACGGCAAAGAAAAACAAAATGATTCTAATTTTGCGGAATAGTCCAGTATTGCATAGAACCATTATCACTATATATCTGCCCGCCAAAAGAAGCACACACGTTTCTCCAGCGCTGAGAGGTTGAACCGCAGAGAACGCTATCTGTATCTAAATAAAATACTAACTCCACGGTAGCGTCAACAGGGTCTTGGCTGGGCAAATAAATATGTAACAGGTTCTGCCAAGCATTTAAATCTACCGTCCAGTTATCATTACAGCCATACCTTCCTCTTCCCCCTTTATCCTCGTAAGTTATATTTTTAAACTTACAATTAGGAGGCGTAATGTCTAAATCTTCCATATAGGGCGTATATGTGCCGTTGGCCATTTGATATATCTTTTCTGCCTGCATAATAGGCGCAGCCCAAACAAACACCTGGCTCAAACGCGTTTTATCTACCACCCGCTGATATTGCGGCAAAGCCACGGCCGCCAAGATGCCGATAATCAGCACTACCACCAAAAGCTCAATTAACGTAAAACCGCATCGGCCAAACGGGCGGGAATTTGCACAGACCGGTACGGCAGAAACAGCAGGGCCAAAACTACCTAATTTGCGTTCTACAGCGCCTTTTGTATTGGACAAGGTTTTTTGATAAATTTTGCTCATAGGCAAAATTTATCAAAAAAAAAAAACAAATCAAGCCCTTCTGGTTTTGGCGTCCAATAAACGAATTTTTCCGCGCTCATTTTCTCACAGAACTGCGGGCATTTCCCTAAGAAACAACCTCGCCAGACATAAAAAGGCCCGGAGGTCATCTCGGGCAGAACCCGCCATCTTCGGGGTAATTTATGGTAGCAAATGAAGATGCCGCGCACAAAACTACACGCAGACCGCCGGTCAATATGCCCATCTCAGCCGGTACCGCTACGTAAAAGAGCCGTGCCCTTTTAAAGGGGCACGGCGGCATAAATAACGGCAATAAGATGCTTCTATTTAATAAGGCCCATTTCTTTGCCCACTTTGGCAAACTTGGCGGCGGCGAACTCCAAATCTTTAAGTTCGTGCCCCGCCGTTACAATGGTGCGCAAGCGTTCTTTGCCGCGCGGCACCGTGGGAAACACGATGGCCAAGGCAAACACGCCTTCTTCAAACAGCCGTTTGCTAAACGCCTGCGCTTTGGCGCTGTCGCCCACCATCACGGGCGTGACGGGGGTTTGGCTGTGGCCGGTGTCAAAGCCGGCTTTCTGCAAGGCTGTTTTAAAATAGTGCGTATTATCCCACAGTTTTTTGAGGCGTTCGGGCTCGTTTTCAATCACATCCAACCCCGCCAAGCACGTGGCGATGACAGAGGGCGGCTGAGAACTGGAAAACAAGAACGGACGCGCGGTGGACACCATATAGTCGCGCAGTTTCTGCGGGCCGGCCACATAACCGCCCACGGCGGCAAAAGCCTTGGAAAGCGTGCCGATTTGAATGTCCACTTTGCCCTGCATATGGAAATGTTCCACCGTGCCGTGGCCGTGTTCGCCCAGCACGCCGGAAGCGTGCGCATCGTCAATCATCGTAATAACGCCGTGCTTGTCGCACAATTCCACGATGTCGGGCAGATTGCAAATGTCGCCGTCCATACTGAACACGCCGTCGGTTACCAGCAGTTTGCGGCGGGCGTGTTTCACGTCGTCACTTTCCAAAATTTCTTTCAGGTGCGCCATATCGCTGTGGCGATAGACTTTCTTTTTGGCTTTGGCCAAACGCCCGCCGTCAATAATAGAGGCGTGGTTGAGTTCATCGGAAATCAGCACGTCTTCCGGCGAGGTCATCAGGCACTGGCAGGTGGCGGTGTTGGCCGTAAAGCCAGACTGCGTTAAAATGGCGGCTTCGGCCCCTTTAAAAGCGGCCAGCCGTTTTTCCAGTTCTTCGTGCATCGTCATTGTGCCGATAATCGTGCGCACGGCGGCGGTGCCGATGCCGTATTTTTCCACCGCTTCCACGGCTGCTTTTTTTACTTTGGGATGCGTAGTCAAGTTGAGATAGTTGTTAGAGGTTAAGTTGACCACTTCTTTGCCGTCAATAATAGCCACCGGCGACTGGGCAGACTGCAAAATATGCAGCGTAATAAAGCGGTTTTCCGCTTTGAGTTGGGCGATTTCCTGGTCTAAAAAGTCAAACTTATGGTTCATTCTTTTCTCCTTACGGGATCATAACGACTTTGCCGCATTTGTGTTCGGGGTCCGTCATCGCGGCGAAGGCTTTTTCAAAGTCTTTCATTTCAAATTCGTGCGTAATAACGGGCCGCGGGTTGATTTTGCCGCTGCGCAAAAGCGCGTCCATCGTATACCAGCTTTCATAAATTTTGCGGCCGGTAAGCCCCTGCACCTGCACGCCTTTAAACACAATCAGGTTGGCGTAATCAATGGTAATCGGCCCGCCGGGCAAGCCAAAAGCCACAAAATGCCCCGCCGGCTTAATGGCGTGCAAAGCCAAATCTATGCCGGCCGGATGGCCAGACATTTCAATCACCACGTCCACGCCTTTTTCGTCGCCGGAGGCTTTGATAATTTTTTCCAGCGCGCCGGCTTCGCTCGGGTCAATAATGACGTCAGCCCCCATTTGTTCGGCCAGTTTTTTGCGGAAGGCGGACATTTCCGTGGCAATCACTTTGGCCGCACCGCAGGCTTTGGCCACGTTGGCGGCAAAAAGCCCCTGCGCACCCATCCCGCTGATAAGCACCACTTTGCCGGCTATATCATTAGCCAGCGTGGCATAAACGGCGTTGCCCAACGGTTCCATAATGGAAGCGATGTCTTTTAAACTGTCGTCCTTATGTTTCCAGCCGCAGCGGGCGGGAATGGCAGCATATTCGGCAAAACCGCCCTGCCGGTCCAGCCCGATGGTTTGGTTATGGGCGCACACGTCGCGGTGATTGTTGCGGCATTCGTAACATTTGCCGCACCATACGTGCGATTCTATGGAAATAAAATCGCCTTTTTCAAAACCGTGCGCATCGGCCCCTACTTCCACCACGGTACCGCACAGCTCGTGACCGAAAATAAACGGTATGGGGATGCGCTGCGGCGCCCAACCGGTGTAGTTATAAACCGGTATATCGCTGCCGCAAATAGAGGTTTTATAAATTTTGACCAAAAGTTCGTCTTTTTGGATTTTAGGCACGTCCACGTCTATAAATTCCGCCCCTTTGGCGGGTTTGGTTTTACAAAGCGCTTTCATTTGGCCTCCCGGCCCCGGGCGGGGCCTGTGTTTTCATTCTACATTAATTTGGCGGCTTTGCAATTATTTTTCAAGATATTTTTTTGCGGCAAAACAGCCTCTTTTTCTTTTAAAAATGCTAAAATAAAATAGGGTTTATATTTTGTAAATAAAGGGTGAGGTTTTGTATGGAGAAAAACGTATCTTCCGCCGCCTTTAACCAAGTGCGGCCCTCCGCTCCGGCCGATCGGGGCGATATTCCCTCCGGCTACGGCACCACGGAAAGCTACCTGCTGCCTAAAGATCCGGCTTGGATGTTCCTGTTTTGGGAAATTACAAACGACACTTTTGATTATGTGCGCGGCCAGTACGGCACCGACGTATTGGACCACAGCCGCACCGTTATCCGTCTTTACGACGTGACCGGCGTGGACTATTTTGACGGCACCAATGCCAATGCCTACTACGATATGCCCGTCATTTTTGACGCCAAAAGCTGGTACATTCACGCCCCGCAGGCCGGCCACGGCTATATTGCCGATTTGGGGTTCATTACCCCGCAAGGTCAGTTTATTTTGCTCACGCGCAGCAATATGATTACGCTGCCGCCGGGCAAAGTGTCCGACGTGATTGACGACAAATGGATGAGCGTGGAAGGCGATTTTATTAAATTGCTGCAGCTTTCCGGCGCAGACCGCATCGGTATGGGCGCCAGCGAGCTGATGCAGGTAATTGACCAGCGCTGGCGGCTGACCGAACTGGCCGGCGCGGGCAATGCCCCTTCCTCGGCCCGTTCTTCCTGGACTTCGTTTGCCCTGCACACCGTGCCCGCACCCGCCCCTTTGGGAGACGAAGACATTTGGCTGCAGGCTGACTGTGAAATTATTGTTTACGGTTCTGCTTCGCCCAATGCTTTTGTAACGATTAACGGCAAAGAAATCAAATTGCAAAACGGCAAATTCTCGCTGCGGCAGGCCTTGCCGGCCGGCGCCGTGCTGGACTTGCCCATCAAAGCCACCAATAAAAACGGCGATAAGACCCGCCAGGTGCACATTAAAGCCCTGCGCGAACAGGGGAAATAAATATGGGACAGGAAAAAGGTTATCTGGCGCTGGTACTGCACGCGCACTTGCCCTTTATTAAACATCCGGAATATCCCGACTTTCTGGAAGAAGACTGGTTTTATGAAGCTATGGTGGAAACCTATCTGCCGCTTCTGAACGTCTTTGAAAAACTGACGGCCGAAGGGGTAGACTTCCGCCTGACAATGTCGGTCACGCCGCCTTTGTGCAATATGATGAGCGACCCGCTTTTGATCAGCCGCTTTCAGCACTATTTAAACCAGCGGGTGGAACTTTCCGGCAAAGAAATTGAACGCACCAAAGGCACCGAATTTGAAGCCGTGGCCCATATGTATTACGACAAATTCCGCCGCTTCAAAGACCTTTTTGAAAACGTTTACCACTGCCATATTTTGGAAGGTTTCAAAAAATTTCAGGATATGGGCAAGCTGGAAATTATCACCTGCGGCGCCACCCACGGCTATTTGCCGCTGATGGTGCACAAAGAAAGCGTTAACGCCCAAGTGAAAGTGGCGGCGGCCGATTACCGCCTGCGCTTTGGCAGAAGCCCGCGCGGCATTTGGCTGGGCGAATGCGCCTACAACCCCGGTGACGACAAATTTTTGCGCGATGAAGGCATTCGCTTTTTCTTTTTGGAATCGCACGGCATTTTGCACGGCACGCCGCGGCCCAAATACGGCATTTACGCCCCGGTATATTGCCCCAAAACCGGCGTGGCCGCTTTTGCGCGCGATATGGAATCTGCCCAGCAGGTGTGGAGTGCCGATTCCGGCTACCCCGGCGACGGACGTTACCGCGAGTTTTACCGCGACTTGGGCTATGATTTAGATTACGACTACATTAAACCCTACCTGCACAGCGACGGCGTGCGCCGCAATATCGGAATGAAATATTGCAAAATTACGGGCAAAGTGCCTTTGAACGAAAAGGCCCCCTACAACCCGCAGGAAGCGCGCGACGTGGCCGCCATACACGCGGGCAACTTTATGTTCAACCGCCAAAAACAGGTGGAATATCTTTCCACGCTGATGGACCGCAAACCGCTGATTGTGTCTATGTACGACGCTGAGCTTTACGGCCACTGGTGGTATGAAGGGATAGACTTTTTGGAATTCTTGTTCAAAAAGATTTACTACGACCAGACCGACATTAAACTGATTACTCCGATGGAATATTTGGAAATGTACCCCGTCAACCAGACGGTACAGCCGTCTATGTCTTCCTGGGGGGACAAAGGCTACCACGATGTGTGGCTCAATGCCGGCAACGACTGGATCTACCGCCATCTCATCAAAGCGGCCGAACGGATGACCGATTTGGCCAACCGCTTCCCCAATGCAGAAGGCCTGCTTAAACGCACCTTAAACCAAATGGCGCGCGAGCTGCTGCTGATGCAGTCTTCGGACTGGGCGTTTTTGATGACCACCGGCACCGCCAAGGAATATTCCACCAAGCGGACCAAGGACCACATCAAACGCTTTAACGAGCTTTACGAACAGGTTAAACATAACCGCATTGACGAAGGCTATGTGTACAGCCTGGAAAACAGCGACTCTATCTTCCAGCAAATAGACTACAATGTTTATTCGTCGGCAGCTAAAGATAAAGTGCTCAATCAATATAAGTAAGAAAAACAAAAACCCCGCGGCAAAAACCGCGGGGTTTTTTATAGAACAATTGGCCGGACGGGTTTTATTGCCAAAACACGTCGTATTGGCTCCACATATACAATATGTCCCCCGTCTGATAGGCCAACCCGTCGGCATATTCAAAATCTTTTACCCGCCAAGCGGCTAATTTGCTTTCCCGCAACGCTTTAAGCAAGCGGGCACTGCTGTGCATAAACGCTTTATTGACCGGATCGTGTATGTCCAAATGGGCACGCACGTAATTCATTTGCTGTTTGACGAAATTATCAAACAAATGCTTTTCCTGACTATTGCGTATATCCAATAATTCGCGCTGTATGCCTTCGGGCCCGTGTTTAATCAGAGCGGCATAGTCCTGCGCCCATTGCCGCAAAGGGCGGCGTAATTGCTGTACATCGTACCCCAGTTCATTTACGCGGCCTAACGGCGGCAAGGAAGGGTTGCTGCGGACGCTGTCAATAACGGCTCTTTTGGGGGTCGTATTTAAAAAGCGGGCCAGACGGCTGACTCTTTTTAAAACGCCGTTGGCGGCTTTGCCGGAAGAAATAATCGCATAATCTACATTATGGCTTTGCGACAACAAATACATCGTGCGCAAAGTGCCCATTTCGCAAGATACCAAATCTAACACGTCTATATGTATTTGGCTCTCTTGCAGGGCATCCGTTATTTCTTTTACGTCAAAAGCAAATTTTTTCTGTCGATCACCCATACTGCCCCCGTCTCCGTGGGCGCAAACGATTAAGGCCGTATAATAGTCCTGCGAATGTAAGGCTAAATTTTTAAACAATAAATTAAATAACGCGGCAAGACGCGGTTCCGTTTCAAAATGGACTTCTTCCGTTATTGCCCCTTCGGCAGACGGATAAATTACATACAGGGTCCCTTTCAGTTTGGCATCTTCCGCCAGTTCTAATTGCTCCCAAAGCGAAGCGCCCCCTTTTGTTTCTTCCACATCTTCCCAAACCAAAAGAGAAGCCCTTGCCAAGGAACCGTCTTCCACTTTGTTTTGCAAGCGCAGTAAAGCGGTGGAAGGCATAAAGTCCATCATAATCAGCGACACCTGCCAATTTTTGGTCAAGGAAGCACGGGAAGCCAGCTGTTTTTTTTGCTGCTGCGCATTTTGGAAGGCTATTTCCTGCGTTACATTATCAATGCTTTGCAAAACGGCGCTTTCGGGCACTTTGCTAAAGACTTGCTTTTTATTGCGGGCTTGTTTGGAAAGGCTGCCTGCCGGCTTAACCGAACGCGCCGACACGGCTGGAGCGTTTTGCCGTTCACGGGCGGCAGCTTCAGCCTTGGCAAACACCGTGCTGAATTCTCTCGCTACATTTTGTTTATCTGCATACGCAACCCTGTTTTGGGCAAAAACGGGGTAAACACTCATTAAAATAAGAAGAAATATGGCTATTTTTTTCATATTATAGGCTCCTTATTTTATTATTTAAAATCTTTTTGGCTAAAAACAGAGTCTTTAGCCCTATATGTCCGATAGGACTAAATAACCGACGAAAACAAACGCCCGACCTCAACGCACACTTTAAGCATAAAAAAACCCCGCCATTTGGCGGGTTTTTTAATATCCCAAACTTTTACAAACCTGAGCACATTTGGGGTGAGTGGCGAAATTAGTACCACACGTTATCTTCCCAGCTTGGTTGGAATGGTCATAATACATAGTAAACCAGCAGGTTTTTTCAGTACGCCAATAACATCCGGCGCCACCACTGACATAATGTACGCTTCCACCTCCCAAATTATCTATACCAACCCCATTTGCAAAACAAACCTGTCCCGCAACCGTATTGGAAAAACGGGTCGCCTCCGGCAAATTGATGTCTAATTCGCTCAGGTCGTCTGTATAACGGCCGTTAACCATATAATAGCGTTCGTTGGCCTCTTTAATAGCCCGCATTAAAGGCAGAGCGGTGCTCATTCTGCTCTTCATTACCGCCATTTCATATTGCGGCAAAGCCACCGCCGCCAAGATGCCGATAATTAATACCACCACCAAAAGTTCAATAAGCGTAAAACCGCCTAATTTGCGTTTTGCGGGGCGTTTTGCTTGAGTAGTATTTTTTTGATAAATTTTGCTCATAAGCAAAATTTATCAAAAAAAAAAAAACGAGTCAAGGCCGTTACAAAACCCCTGCCAATACCCCCAGCAGCCGACTGTCAAATAATGAAACCTTGCATAAAAAACCCCGCGGCCAAACACCGCGGGGTGTATATCATCAAAACTGTATTATTTATATTCCAGCTTGACTAATTTGTATTTGTGCGGGCCTTTGGGCAGCTGGGCTTCAAACTCCTCGCCTTCTTTATGCCCAAGCACGCCGGACGCCAAGGGGCTTTTTACGGACAAAAGACCCTTTTCCGGGTTAGATTCCATAGAGCCCACCAACGTATAGGTAAACTCCAAGTCCGCTTCCAAGTCTTTAATCGTTACCGTAGCGCCGATGCGCGCTTCGCTGCGGTCCACGTCCAAATTGTCGGTAATTTCGGCATTGCGGAGGGTAGTTTCCAGTTCTTGGATACGAATTAAGGTTTCCGCCTGTTTTTCTTTGGCGGCGTGATATTCGGCGTTTTCTTTCAAATCTCCCTGGGCAGCAGCTTCACCGATTTCCTGCGAAAGCTGGGCTTTGGTATCTTTCAAATTTTTAAGTTCCCCCACCAGGTCTTCATATTTTTTGCGGCTGATATATACTTTTTCCATAAACATACACTCCTATTAAGTAAAAGTGTACAATTTATACACTATATTGGCAAATAGACGTTAGCCCCGTCGGGCTGACCAATTATTCATAAATTTATATAATCATTTAGATGAAAAAGGCCTGCGTTATTCTTTTTCTATTGAGCCTGGCTATAGGCGCCCCGTGCAAAACCCGGGTGGAAATAGCGGAAGAAAACTCCCCCGCTATCGTAGCCGTTAATGTGCTTAAAAAGGACGGCACCACCTTTACGGGTACGGGTTTTGTCGTGACGGAAAACGGCGTTATTGCCACCAGCCGCCACGTGGTGGAAGACGCAATGTACATTAACGTTACTTTTAATACGGGGGCTATTTCGGGCGCGGCGGCCCTGCTGGGGGCGGCACAAGAGGTGGACTTGGCTATTGTCAAAATAGCCGCCAAAAACTTGCCGGTCGTCACGCTGGCCGATTCCGACTATGTGCTGCCCGGGCAGGAAATTACCGTCATAGGCAACCCGCGTCGGCTGCAAAACACGGTTACTTCCGGCCTGATTAGCCAGGTGCGGCGCAAAAGCGACGGCGTGATTTGGCATCAAATCAGCGCGCCCATTTCCCCCAGCTCCAGCGGCAGTCCGGTATTTAACGACAAAGGACAGGTGGTCTCCGTGGCGTTTTCCAGCTATAAAGGGGAAGGGAACCAAAACCTTAATTTTTCCGTTCCGTCCAACTATTTGGTGCACCTGCTCAACCGGCACGGCTATTACCCGCCCGTAGCTTGCCCGGAAGCACCCCCCGCCCAAGACAACGTTTGGGCAAAAATACAAAATCATCTGTCCAAATCTTGGCAAATGACCAAACGCCTATTTCAGCGCCTGACCCAACAGGACCCAGCCGGCGCCTAGGCCAAAGAGTCCTTGAAAAACCCCCTTCAAACGGGTACACTATATGTACCTTACGTAAGGAGTTTTTATGTTTAAAAGCGACAAAGCCAAAAATGCCGGCAAATTTATCGTTATTATGTTGTGTTTTGCCATTTTGTTCTTTTTGCTGCTGCCCTTTTTGGAAGACCCTGCCCATAGAGCCGCGGCACAAAACAAAAAGGCCACTCCGCAGATTTTTACTTCTAACCCCCTTAGCGATTTGGTGCGCAAAGTATATGCTATGTTTACAAAACACGCGCCCAAACCGTCTGCTACGCAAGGCAATGCGGCCGCGTATGCCGCTGGATTTCCCGTGCCGCCCGTAAACGGAGAAGATCCGCTCTACGCTTATGCCCGCCCCGAAGACGCCGCCGCAACGGGCGGTGCCGCAGCAGGAACAGAGGCCGGCGCTTACGGTCGTTCCGCGGCTTATTTTCCGGAAGCATACGACGAATATGGTGACGCCGGCTTTGTAAATGAAGAAGGCGAATGGGTATTGGTGCGGCAAACCGCACCGGAAGCAGGCCCTCGCGGGATGCACGACGTCAACTCCACCGATCCCGCCTATGACAAATGGCTCCAGCTGGAACGTGCCGCCAAATACAACCCCTCTTTGCAGCCGCGCCGTGCGATACCCGAATCTAAATGGGCACGGTTTTTCCGTCCCATTAAAAATTTCTTGGGCCTTACCGATTCCGTACCGGATGTGTATCCGGCAGACGGCCCCAAAGCATTTGCGCTGGCTTCTGCCGCAAGGGGCGGCCGCGCGGCGGCACGCCGCGCTTCCGGCGGCGGATATCCGCGGGCTTCTATGCCGGGCAGTTTGCCGGGGTCGCGCCTTCCTTCTTCGGTCAATGCGCCGGAAGGGGACACCAACTTGGCCGAATTGCTTAACCCCGAAGAATTTATAGATGAAGTGGCCGAGGGCCTTAAAGAACTGGCTGCCAATAATTTAGACAAAAAACAACAAAAAGATTTTAACAGTATGATAGACAAACAAAAGGAATATCATAAAGAGTTAATGCGCCAGCAGCTGCGTCAGTCTATCATTGCAGACGCCCAGGATCAGGAACCCAAAGAATTGCTGGAAAAAACCCAGCTTTGCAGTATGGGAGCCTCCAGTTTATACAGACAAAACGACACTATGTGCCCTATGGCGGTAGATTACGTCCCCGAAGACAAACTGGAACAATTCAGAGAACAAGGCCAGCAAAAAGCTTCCGAAAACCAGCAGAAATCGTTGGAAATACTGTCTGATTTGGCCGGCAAACCGTTAAAACAGGAAAACCTGAAAATGGTGGTCATTTTGGGCAAAACAGACGGCACCCCAAACCCGATGCCGGAGCAAGTCCGTCCGGAGATTTTTATACCCGATGACGCCAGCGAAGAAGAAAAAGCAATGCTTCAGCAGGAAAACGAAAACCGGCAAAGACAAGACAAAGTGTTTAAAGAATTTTACGATTATATGACCCAGCAGAAAGGCTGCAACTCCCAGCCGTGCTATTGGGTAGCCACCGATTATCAAAAAGACCCGGGGTTGAGCTTTTCCATACAAAGTGCCGGTATGGAGTTTGAAGGCGATCCGCTTAAAATACGCCAACAGCTGGAACAAGGGTTTATGGAGTCTAAATTACAAGATCAGTCCGTCAATGAGCAACAATTGCGGCAGGATATGGAAGATTACAACGTCTATTACATTCCCTATACGCAAGAAGATATGGCCCAGTTAAACCAACGCAATAACTCGGCAGCGCCGCATCAAAAACCGCAGGACCCCTTTACGGTATATGTGCCGTCGGCCGCCAACGCAGCCGATATGCTGGAAGTGCTGCCTAACCCCGGTGTGGTAGTGTACGACAATAACGCCGCATCCATTTTAGATTTGGGCGGCCCGGCCAAAACCCCTGCCCAAAGAGGGGACCGCATACGCGACTTGCTGGTCAAAAGAGCCGAATATGCGGTAAGCTTAATTAAAGAACACACGCAAGATTTGTCCCAGCAAGGTTATTCCGCTATTTTGCGCAACAGCAATGACGCTATACGCAAACAAATTCAAAAAGAAGGCCTAACCGATAAAGACGATTTAATGGGTCTTTCTTCGTCCCGTTAAATACTTTGCTCAAGCCCGCCCGACAGGCGGGCTTTTTTATGTTTATGGTTTTGCAGGCAGTAAGCTGATATCGGATATTTTCTCTTGTCAAAGCCTCAAAAAAACAGTTATACTGAAAATAAGGGTTTTTTAAAACCCCGATTTTATTTTTCCGTCTTACGGAGACTTTATGAAAAAACTCATTTTGCCGCTTTTTGTTTTGACGGTTTTTGCTTTGGGCTGCCATCAGGAAAAAAAGGAAGAATCTCCTTATAACCGCACTTTCCAAGCCGACACTTACGAACGCAATTTCAGCAGTAATGTTTTTGCCGCCTGTTTAAGCGAAGGCAAACCCTATGCCACCTATTCTTTGGCACGCATCAACCGCAAGCCCACCGATTGCGACCCCCGCTACAAAGTAACCTTTGTCAACGGCCCCTGCGAAGGCAAAACTATTTTTACTACAGACGTTATTGAAAAAACTTCTCCCGTCGGCGGCGGCCAGTTAACCAAAGGGGAAGTAGTGCTGCGCAACTATTGGAACCCGCGCAAGCTTGACAAAGACACCGCCCAACTGGACCGCTGGAATAAAGGCGTAGTGTACGACACCTCCCGTATGGACGAAGGCGTAGTGGAGCTGGAATTTCCGCGGGACCGCAACGATTTTATGGCCGCACGTGAGTTTATCTTTTTGCACAATATCCGCTACATCCAAAAACCGGAACAAAAAGAACCCCGCATTTGGCTTTAATTAAGGAGAATGTATGAATCTGAAAAAATTATTTTTATTGCTCACTGTTTTTTGTCTGCCGCTGGCTTTGCCCGCCCAAGACTATGACGGCTACGCCCCCGAAACCCTGCTTATAGACGTGCCCACCGCCAATGTGCTGGACAAATATCAGGCTTCTTTTTTAACGCGTTCTTATGCTGACGGCAGCATAATGGAAAGCTTAGATTTCGGCGTCATCCCGCAAATTAACATCGGTTTTTCTTTGGCAGTATATGAATTGATCGGCAATTCCGACGACATTAAAGTGCTTGATCCGGACTTTCAGGTTAAATGGAAATTGTTTGACGGCAGCCTCTATTTGCCCGCCATCGCCATCGGCTACGACGGACGCAGATACGGCTATAACCGCGCCACCAAAGATTATATGGACGACCGCAAAGGCGGCTATATCACCTTAACGCGCGAAATTTTTGTCCCCGGCCTTAACGCCAGCGCAGGGATGAACCTTTCCGATTTTGACCGGCACGACTTGTACTTTTTTATGGGTATGTCCTGGCGGGCCAACGAGTGGTTTTCTTTTGTCGGGGAATGGGATAACATCAACAATATGCGCGACTCCCGCTTAAATCTGGGCGCACATATCTATGTTACGCCGTCGCTGGTCCTTTCCGGTGCCGTGCGCCGCATTGGCAGAGGCGATGAAAACGAACGTATTTTACAGCTGCGCTACGTAACCAACTTTTAGCTAAAAAGAGGCCTTATGAACAAGCCGTCCCAACCTGCCGCGCCGCAGTTTAAAAGACGCACTATTTTTATTAAAAAGAAATTGCAATTCGGCTATATGCTGCTTATTATTTTAAGCGTTTTGGCCGGACTGCTGATTATGGCCTTTGAACTGACATTTACCTTAAATGACATTTTTGATAAATATCCGGTACTGCTGCAGCCTATTTACGACACATTCCCGTCTATCGCATTCAGTTTCATTTATAAAATTGTCATTTACGTTATATTTGTGGTATTAATATCTGCCATTGTATCTCACAAAATGGCGGGGCCGGTATATCGTTTTGAGCAAACCTGCAAAGCCATTGCCAAGGGGGATTTTTCGCAGCGGGTCCACTTAAGAAAAGGCGACCAGCTGATGGACTTGCAGGACGAGTTCAACCATATGATGGACCGGATAGAAGAAGAACTGAAGAAAAAAAACAACGGGGGAGTATGAAAAAACTAATTGGCCTTTGCCTGGCACTTTGTTTGGCTTTGCCGGCTATGGCACAACGGGAGTACGGACTGCGCTTTTCCAGTTTAATTAACGATGAATTAACGTTGGAAGACGCCATCCGCTTGGGGTTGGAAAACAATAACGATTTTCTTACCGCACAGCAAGAAATTATTATTGCGGAACAAAAAGTAAAAGAAGCCAAATTTTTATTTTTGCCGCAGCTGTCTTTGCAAGGCACCGCCACTTGGTACGATTTGGACTACCCGATGGTACTGCCCGATTCCGTAGCCAACCGCTTTATTCCCAATAACGATTCCTTATCTGCCGACACCAAACACCAGTTTTTCGGCGTCGGCGTTACCGCCACGCAATATTTGTATGCGGGCGGCCGCTTCCGCAAAACGCTGCAAATGGCAGAAGCCAATTTAAAGCAAGTGCAAAGCAAATACGAAGCCGTTAAAAACGCCACGGTACTCAATATAAAAAAATCATTTTTTGCTTTGCTCTATGCCCAGCACAATGTGCAGCTGGCCGCCGATGTGCAAACAAAAGCAAACAGCTATTTTCGCGCGATGCAGTTAAACACGTGGGACAAGATTAAAGCGCAATATTTGCTTACCCACTTAAATTCGCTTAAAAACGAAGCCGACCACGAACTGCAAAAAGCGCAGCTCAATATGCTGGTCAGTTTAAATAAGGAACTCAATTCCACCATATCCGTCAAAGGCGATTTTAAACCGGTGGAACTGAAGCTGGACCTGCCCAAACTCAACCTCTGGTCTATGGAATTCCGCCCCGAACTGAAAGCCGCCATTTATGCGTTGGAACTGGACAATCTGGCCATTGATTTGGCGCTGTCGCGCCGTTACCCGGACTTAATTTTAACCGGCAGCTACGAAAAACTGGGCTTTGAAAATTTAGACGACGTAAACAAACAAGTCTCTTTAGCCGTACGGCTGCCGCTGCCTTACAATATCGGCACGCAAAACACCCAGCGCAAGGCCGAGCAAAAGCAAAGCACCCTGCGCCGCGCCGCCATAGAAGACACCATCCGCGTGCAAGTGGCCGAAAACTATGCCGATTTTATCTTCTGGCAGACGGAAGCTTTCAGCCGCCAACGCTCTTGGCAGGATATGCAAAAACTGCTGCAAAAAGCCAAGGCCAATGCTAACCTCGGGGTGTATACGCTGGAAGCCCTGCAAGCCTACTATCAGGCCGGCAACGAATATTATGAAAGCATTCGCAACAACCTTTCGTCCAAAGCCGGGCTGGAATGGGCTATCGGCCAAGATTTATAAACGGCAGGAGCCCCGCCTATGAAAAAGCCGTCCGTCTTTTTGTGTTTGCTGTTTTGGCTTTTGACCGCCGTGCCGCTGCACGCCCTGCCCCGCGTGACGGAAGACGGCATCCTGCGTGATTTTCTGTGGGACCAGTTTATCTCTTTACCCAAAGAAGAACGGCCGACCATCGGGCTGGCTTTATCGGCCGGCGGGGTGCGCGGTTTTGCCCACGTGGGCGTGCTGGAAGTGCTGCATAATGCCGGCGTGCCTATAGATGTAATGGCCGGCACTTCTATGGGGGCGGTGGTCGGCTCCCTTTATGCGGCCGGTCTGCCTACGGACCAGCTGTGGGAAATAAGCAATCACATTAAAATGGAAACCATCACGCCCGACTTTAACCTGATGGGTATTTTGCGCCTGCTGTTTTTGCAGCGCCTGCCGTCCTCCAGCAATTTGCAGGAATTTTTTCATAAACAAATAGGCCATATGCGTTTTGAAGATATGGCCATCCCGTTTGCTACGGCCGCAATGGACGTAAAAACAGGCGAACAGGTAGTGTTTGATTCCGGCCCGGTGGACATTGCCGTACGCGCCAGTATGAATTTGCCGGGCATATTTGATCCCGTGCCCTACCGCCACCGTTATTTGGTGGACGGCGCCGTGGTAAATTATCTGCCCGTCAATTTGGTCAAACAAAAAGGGGCCGACTACATTATCGCCTCCGTCACGCCGCCTGATTTTTATTCCCAGGCACCGCAAACGGTGGCCGCTTATTTGCTGCGCGTGGGGGACATACGCGGCGCGGCGATGATAGAAGAATCTTCCCAAAAGGCCAATTTTGTGATTCAAAACCGCGTGTTGGGCATCGGCACGCTGGAGCTGGACAAACTGCCCCAAGCCGGAGAAGTGGGCATCCGCTCTGCCAATGAAAGTTTGGAGGCGCTGCAGGAGGATATGCTCCTGTTTGCGATAGAGGATGTGCTTAAAAACTAACCATTTTGCGCTTGTTTGTGTTTTTATGCTGTGCGCGGCGGCGGCACAGGCGGGTCTGTTTGGCATCAGTCCCAAAGACCGTCAGGAATTTGTGCAGGCACGCGAAACCTTTAACCACGGTAACTATCAGCAAGCCATTGTAGAATTATCCAATTACATCTATAAAACAAAAAATATCAAACGGCGCGAAGCCCGCGCCTACCGTTTGCTGGGGCTTTCGTATGAAAATTTAAACCAGCCGGAAAAGGCCCTGGAAGTCTATTTGGAAGCGTTGGAATTCCACAATGAGGACGTGCCGCTTTTGCTGGCGGCGGCGGCCCTTTATCAGCGCACGGGACTGACGGACCGCTCCATTGAGCTCTATAACCGGGCATTGACTTTGGAACCCAATAATTTAGAAGCGCTGGCCGGCCAGGCGGAAAACTATTTGGATATGGGTTTTTATTCTAAAGCGCGGCAATATTATGACGAATTTTTCCGTCTGAACCCGCGTGCACCCGCCGTAAACCGTGCCCGCTATGCCTATACGTTTCTCAAACAGCGCAATTTTGCAGACGCTTTTATTAACATTACAATGGCTAAGATGGAAGACCCCAACACCGCCAGCTATTGGCTTATCAGCGCGCGCGCCTATAAAGGGTTGGGCCGCCCTGAAGACGCCTTGGCCGACCTGGACGCCGCCATAGCCTTGGACCCGCAGCGCGAAGACATCAAAACCATACGGGCCTTGTGGCTCTATCAAGAAGGCCTGTACACCCTTTCCGAACAAGCCACCCAACAGCTGCTTGCCCAAAACCCCAACAATGAACTGGCCCTGTTTATCAATTATCTCCATTTGCAGCGGCAAGGCCAAACGGTGCAGGCACGCCAACAATTGGAAAAAATAAACGAGCTGGGCAATGATTCGTTTGCCCGCCGCGTAGCCCGAAAACTGCTTTCTTTAGACAAGTAATTTTACGGTTTTCCGCTTAAAAAAGCCCCTTTCACAAGGGGCTTTTTATTAAGGGAGCGGCACAAACGGGGCTCGGTCGGGCTTACGCTGTGTGGGCAATATTTCTATTTCGTCCACCACCAGCGAAGGCGCCACCACGGAAGAAGAAATTAGCGTGTTTCCGTCCACAAAATAAGAAACGGCCGCATCGTCCCCCGCCGCCAAAATATCACGCAGACTGCGGGTGGTTACACCGGTCAGGCGCAGGCCGTAAACGGGCTCTTTGTGCCCGTCTTTGCTGTAAATACGCCAGCCGAAGCCCACCTCTCCCTGGCCGCCCGATATGGCCGGAAAGCGCGGCAGAATGTAACAATAGTCAAGTTCCAAGTCCCGGCAGCGCTGCAGCAGTTTATTTTCCATTTCCTGTTTGCTCAGCGGCTGTTTGGGTTCAAAAAATACATTGCTCAGCGCGGCCCGCGGATACGTAGCCCCGCTCATTCGTGCGTGGCCGTTGCTTTGTTTTTGCCCTTCAATCGGGCTGCGCACCGTGGGCAAAGCCAGCAGTTTGCCCCCCTGCACCAGCTGCAACGGCTGTGCTTGCACGCCCTCGTCATCCACCGGCATAAACCCCTGCAAAGGCTGCCCCTGAAAAAAGGCTTCCTGCGGGCGGTCATACACATCCAGCAAATTGCTCATTACGCGCATACCCAGCTTATCTTTAAACTGACCGGCCGTTCCGTCCGTTTCGCTTTGGGCGGAAAGAAGCGGCTTGGAATGATTGGCGTTACGCACAAAAAGTTGGTTAAAAAAACCTCCCGCCGCTTTGGGCTCCAGCAGCACCGGCCCCAAATAAGGCTGCGGCTTTTGGGCGGCATACGTATCTTGCAGACGGGCCAAAAACTGACGGGTTTTTTCAAGCAAAAAGTCCTGATCCAGCGCCTTGCCCCACACCAGCGGGACGTTGTCGGACACCGTTTCCGTATAGCCCGCCTGATTGCGCAGCGCCGCCGACAAAGACAAATATACCGACGGTACGCTGTACTGATAAAAATCGCCTTCGCTGTCCAAAAAATAAATATCTTGCTGGGATACATCCAACCCTACGCGGAAGTGTTCCAAATAAGGCAGTTGTTTGCCCAAAAGGGACAATTCGTTTACCGTTTGCTGATATTGCTGTGCGTCCAAGACCGGAAAGGCAGGTATGTCTTTTACATACGCGGCTTTGGGGCTTTTGGTAAAATCAGGCAAATCGGTTTTGATGTTTTTTTGGCGTTTGTAGGCTTCTTTTTTTTCATAGGAATCAGACGCCGCCACATAGGCCAAATCCGTCAGGCGCCACAGCATACGGCGCAAGCCGTCATAGCTGAGCGGAATAGCATCCGTGCCGGTGGGGCGGTAATAATAGGTGTCGTTTACAAAGCCGGAGCTGTTCTGCTTGGCGTCCCCCGCATAAATATACACGGCCGCTTCTAAATTGGTTTGCGGGAGGTGAAAGGAATCATACGGCGCGCCAAACTGGGCCGAAAAACGCTGCACCGTGGAATAGGCCACCTTATACGCCGTAAAAAACGGTTTGGGGCTGCCCTTTACACGCAGCTCTTTTTGGGTGCGTTTCATTTCGTCATTCATCGCACGGAAATACATATTGTCCGGCAAGGCGGCTGCGCCGAGGGGCAGCCACAAACTTAATAAAAGAAGCAGAAAACAGTTTTTCATTTTTCATCCCCCTTTTGCGTGTCAGGTGCGGGCAGCACGGGCGGTTTAAAATCGCTCTTGCGCGTTTTTTCCATTTCCAGGTTTTCAAACAACAAGCTGGGGGCAATATTGCTTTGCGGTACCCAGCCCGAATCGGCCCCGCAGGACCCGTTGAACACGGTGTCATCGTCGCCGGCGGCCAAAATTTTATTAAAGCTTACCAGCGGCGTGCCCACTACGTCCAAGCCGCGCACGACCTCTTTGCGTCCGTCGGGATACACTTTAAAAACGCGTTTAGCTTCCAGCTTAAAGCTTTGCGGCAGGCCGGTGCCCGTCAGCGTATAACCGCCGCCCAAATCTTCCACAATAAAACCATAGGGTTTGCCCTGGCGTTTGATTTCTTCCAACAGCATTTCTTCCAAGCGGGCGTAAGGCACCGTTTCCGAAGCCGTCGCGCGGATGACGCTCATACGCGCTTCGGCGCGGCGGCCGATTTGTTTGCGGCCGTGCCCGTTAGACGCGGGGAAGCCTTCTATGGGACTGCTTTGCATCAGAAAATTCTTCAGCACGCCGTTTTCAATAAGCGTAACGGGGCGCGCTTTTACGCCTTCGTCGTCATATTCATAATGGCCGCGCAAAGGCTCGCCGTTAAACTCTTGCATTGTCGGGTCGGCGGTAATGGTAATCAACGGGGATATAACTTGCTGGCCCACTTTGCCCGCCAGCGTCTGCCCGTCGCCGGCATTTTTCAGGCGGAAGCCTTCCAAGCGGTGGCCCATTACTTCGTGCACGAACACGGCCGCCGCACGGCCCTGCAAAATGGTGGGGGCATTAAAGGGGTCGCCTTCCGGTGCTTGGGAAAGTTCCTCCAATTCCCGCAGCGATTGCTGCACATCGGCAAGCAGGGTGTCCTGACTGGGAAATTGCTGCACCGAGGACACATCGTAAATACCGTCGCGGCTGATTTCCAACCCGTCCTTGCCGCGCCCGCTCAGTTGATACGACAGGCGAAAAAACCCGTACGGTGTTTTTAAGCGGGTGCCGCGGCTGTCGGCAAAATAGCGGTGGCCCTGCTCAACCGACACGGAAAAAGAAGCCGACAGCACAAACGCTTTCCCCCGTACCTGGTTGGACGCCGCTTTCAGGCGTGCTTCCAACGGCTGCAAGTCTACCGGCTGCAAAGCCTGCGTGCGGCAATAATTTTCTTTAGGCGGAAAAACAAAATCGGGCGATTTGTCGCGCGTGTCTGCCATAGAACGCACGTTAGATTGCACCCGGCTGAAATCCTGCTGGGCCGTTTCGGCCGCTTGCTGGGTGGCTTTCCACCAAGCCGTCAGAAAGCCTTTGGGGTCCGACGGGTCGGGCACGGGGGCATTCCAAGCCGCCACGGACCAGTTTTCACGGTCGCCGCGCAACGCGTGCGTATTGTCCAATTCGGGGCTGCCGGCACGAGCCAACACCTCGGCCACGGACACTTTGCCGTCTTTGCTGGAAGCCACCCCGTCATACGCTACCAGCATAGAGTGCACTTCCCCCTGCGTATAGGTATACGAAAGATAATAAATGGGCGGTTTTTGTTTTTTTAAAATTTTAAAACTGCGTGTCAGTTCTTTATCCATCAGCCGCAAAGGCACTTCCTGCTCCATTTGGCACACGGCACCCGCCGCCGCGCCGCCCCACAGCAAAGCAAGGGCAAAAACAAAAAATTTTTTCATAAAAAAGGTCCTCCGGCAAAATATAGTTTTATTTTAGCAAAAACCTTCCGTCTGCGTTTGTGGGACGCAAGGCAAATTTGATATGATAAATAGAGAAATTTCGCCGAGATAGCTCAACTGGCAGAGCAACGGTTTTGTAAACCGTAGGTTGTGGGTTCGATTCCCATTCTCGGCTTTTTATTTTTTCCTTTTATATTTCACCTGTCAGGAGAGTGTATGGAACCAGTCACCACTACCGTATCGGTTGCGATGTGGGTTGCGTTTTGGATCGTTGTTTTAAGCGCCCTATTTATTGATTTGGCCGTGTTAAACAAACACAAAGGCCACGTATCTATTAAAGAGGCTGCCGTGATGGTGTGCGCCTGGGTGTCTTTGGCAGCGCTTTTCGGCGGGGCTATTTGGCTTTTTGAAGGCCCGCGCCACGCGCTGGAATTTTATACCGGCTACATTTTGGAATATTCCCTTTCCATAGACAATATGTTTGTCTTTATTATGATCTTCGGCTATTTTGCCGTCCCGCACGATTTGCAGCCCAAGGTGCTTTTGTGGGGTATTTTAGGGGCGGTGGCAATGCGCTTTATCTTTATTTTTGTGGGCGTGCAGTTAATTTCCGCCTTTGCTTGGATGATTTATGTTTTCGGCGCTTTGCTTATTTTTACCGCCGCAAAAATGCTGCTGCAGAAAGAAGACGAAAAAATGGACCCCGGCAATTCGTTCATTCTGCGTGTATTTAAAAAAGTAATGCCCATTAAAACCGACTATCACGGCAGCAATTTTTTTGTAAAAGAAAACGCCAAATGGCTGGCCACCCCGCTTTTTGCCGCTTTGCTGGTGATTGAAATGTCCGACGTTATTTTTGCCGTTGATTCCATTCCCGCCGTGCTGGGCATTACGCGCGACACGTTTTTGGTGTATTCTTCCAATATTTTTGCCATTATCGGGCTGCGCTCGCTGTATTTTTTGCTTTCGGGTATGGCGGGGCGCTTTCCGTACCTCAAATACGGCATATCCGTCATTTTGTTCTTTGTGGGCGTAAAAATGATTATTTCCCATTACGTCAAAATACCGGTGCCGCTTTCGTTGGGCGTTATTGTGTTTATTTTGGCGCTGTCCATTTTTGCCAGCAAACTTTTCCCCCAAAAAGAAGATGCCCGCTGATGGACAAAACGGCCAATATTTACTAGAATATAAAGACCGAATTTAACTTATATATAAGGAAGGAATTTATGGCGTATAAATGTGCAATCTGTGGCAAAGGCCCCGTGTCCGGCGGTTCTTACAGCCACTCTAACCTCAGAACCAAACGTACCTTCAGCCCCAATTTGCAAAAACAGAAAGTGGTCTTGGAAGGCAAAACGCAAACGGCTTACGTGTGCACCAACTGCATTAAAAGCGGACTGGCCAAAAGACCGGCCAAATAAGTCCGGTTTTACGCCGTTTTTTGTTTTATGACAGTCAGCCCGCGCTGCAGTATATGCGCGGGCTTTTTTATTGAAAGCAAAGGGGTGGGTTATTACACTTTCCAAAAAAGGGGCCTTACTGCTGGCGGCGCTGTTCCTGCCTTGCATCGGGTTTGCCCAAGATACTGACGACATTGATCCGAACGGGCCGTGGATGGTCTGTGATGTGGCCGTAGACGGATTAAAAAACATCAGCAAACGTACCGTTACCAAAGCGGCCCACGCCAAAAAAGGCCAGCTTTACGAACGTTATACGGTAAACGAAGACATACTGGACGTGTCCGCCTTAGGCAATTTTGACAGCGTGCAGGTGGATATTTCCCGTATGGACGGCACCCGCAAAGACGCAACCGGCACCCCGTATGACTGCCACCGCCTGACCTATATCGTAGAAGAAAAACCCATCTTTGACCGCATTATTTACGAAGGCCGCAAAAAACTGGGCAAAAGCGCCATTACGTCGGCAATGTCCTTAAAAATCAAAGACCCTTTCAACGAAGCCAAGCTGGAAGGGGATATGCAGCAAATTGAAAAAAAATATGCCGAAAAAGGCTATATCAGCGCCGACGTAAATTACGAAGTCATCCCCGACGAAACCACCAACACCGTTACCGTCAAGCTGATTATTGACGAAGGCCCGCGGGTGCGCGTGGCGGCACTGAATTTAAACGGCTTGCCGGCAGACACGCCGCTGCCGCTGGAAAAGATCCGCAAAAAAGCCTCCAACCGCCCCAACAAAGTATTTAAACCGCAAAATTTGCAGCGTGACTGGGTGAAAATGGTGCTTTACGCCCGCAACAAAGGCTTTGCCGAGTTTAACCTCAGCGAACCCAAAATAGAAATCAGCGCAGACAAATCGTCCGTCAGCCTTACCTACGACGCCACCGAAAGCCCTAAGGTGGACTTCGGCTCCGTCAGTTTTGAAGGCAACAATGTTTTTACACAGGAAGAACTGGACAAATTTGTTTACGTGCGCGAAGGAAAACTCTATAACCAGAAAGATTTTGACGACACCGTAATGGCCATTCAGCAGCAGTATGCCAACAAAGGCTATTTGCAGGTGCGCGTGGACCCGCAAACCACCATTGAAAACGGCCGTTTAAATATTCATTACGACATTTCCGAAGGCCATATTTTTTACATTGACCACGTGGACGTAACCGGTTACGAAAAAACCAAAAAATATGTTTTTACGCGTGAAATTTCCGTCAAACCGGGCGATCTGTACGATTCGGCCAAAATACAGCGCAGTCAAACCAAGATTTTGAATTTGGGCTTTATTAACGACGTGCAGATAGACATTCAGCCCACCGCCGACCCGCAAAAAGTGGATCTGGGTTTTAACATCGTGGAAGGACGCCCGGGTATGTTTACCGCCGGTTTGGCTATGAGCTCGCAGGACGGTTTATACGGCGAAGTATCCATCAACCATATGAACCTTTTCGGCCGCGCGCAGCGTTTGTCCTTGCGCACTATGTTCGGTAAAGAAATTTTGGACTATACCATCAACTGGACTACCCCTTGGCTCTACGACCACCCTACCTCTTTGGGCGTGGACCTGTTCAATACCCGCCGCTACCGTTCTTTTGCCGACGAAAACCAAGCCTATACCGAAAAACGCATCGGCGGACGCGTGCGCGTGGGGCCGCGCTTTAACGACGATATTTATCAGTTAAGCTTCAGCTACGCCTTTGAAAACATTGATATTTACGACATTGACGACAAATTCCAATGCGGCCCCGATACGCCCTCTGACCAATGTATTGCCAAAGGCGATACGTATATGTCCACCTTAAGCGCGGATTTTGCCATAGATACCCGCGACAATATTTGGGACCCGACCAGCGGCTGGCGTAATTCGCTGGGCGTATCCTTGGCCGGCGGACCCGTCGGCGGAGATTTGGACTTATGGTATTTAAACGCCGCTTCTATTTTTAACTATACGGTATGGAACGTGGGCGGCAACTACCCCATCGTGTTTGTACTGTCCAATAAAATCGGCGCCGTGCGCTCTTACGGTCGCACCGATGAGGTTCCCCCGTATGAAAAGTTCTTCCTCGGCGGTGCAGACACCGTGCGCGGCTATGACCGCGCGGGCGAAGTGGGCCCCAAATACGGCGGCACCACCTATTACGTGATGAATGCCGAATTGCGCTTCCCCCTGGCACGGGAAGGACGGCGCACAATGGCACAATTTGCTTTGTTCTTTGACTTAGGTAACTCGTGGAATCATTTTGACGATGTGGACTTCTCGCTCGGGCCCGACTATAACCAGTTTAAAGCCGGCGTGGGCGTAGGCTTGCGTTTCACCACGCCTTCGCTGCCTATTCGTATAGACTGGGGTTATGGTTTGAACCACAAGAGCAATGAGGACCGCTCTCATTTCTACTTCAATGTTTCCAATATGATGTAGGATATAGATATGCGTAAACTCCCGGGGTTATTTATTTTAATGGTTTTGTGTGCCGCGCCTGCAAGCGCCCAAGAAGAAACCGTGCCCGAACTGACGGCACAGGAAGCTGCCGTTGTGGCCGCCATCAAGGCGCAGAACCAAACCCCGCAGGAGCAAGCGCAAAACGTCTCTTTGCCGCAGCCGCCGGCCCAGCCGATGCAGGCCCCCAAGCCTCAAACGGAGCAGGCCGAACAGAGCGGCGATATTGCCCTTTCGGAACAAGCCAAACAGCAAGCTTGGGACGAACAGACAAAAACCGAACTGGCCGAGCAAGCCCAAGGGCAGACAGCCGCCCAGCCGCAGACGCTAACGGCTGCCGACGCCACGCAGGCAACGCCTGCCGCCCAGCCGCAAGAGGCCGCGCAAGCCGCCGCGGCGACCACCACGGCCGCGTCCGAGGAAACATTGCCCGAGCTGCCGCCGCTTTCGGCGCCGGTAAGCACGCCGCAGGACGGTCAAGAGCCGAGTAAAAATATGGAGAAATGCCTGACCGTGGCCTTTATTGACATTGATGAAGCCTTCAACGAACATCCGCGCACGCAGGCCGTCAAAAGATTAATTGACGTTAAAATCCGCTCCAAAGAACACGAGGTACAAAGCGCCAAAGACATTATTGCCGCTTTGGAGGCGGAGAACAATTTGCTTTCGCGCCAGCTGGCCGAATTAAAGCCGTATTACGAACGCATTGTAACCGACCAGGAACTTTTGCCCAAAGTGCCCGAAAGCGGCGACACGCTGGAACTGGGCAACATTTTAAACCGCCTGAGCTTTGCGGGAACGGAAATCATTACCACCTCCCCGCTTAACTCCCCGGGGCAGCTGGACGACTTGGCAGAACGCATCGGCGCAAACAAAAAAATCATTGCGGAGCGCAACTTTTTTATTGATAATTATAAGTATCAGACGCGGGAAGAAATTTTAAATTTGGAAAAAGAAGAAGTAAAAAACATTTTGCAGGACATTTACAGGGAAATTAAGTCTTTTGCCAAAAAGCGCAATATCGGCGCCGTGGTGCGCAAGGACCAAATTCTCTACGGGCAAAACCCCGTCAACGTGACGAAAGATTTTATCAGCACGCTGAAAAAATCTAGAAAATACCGGAAGAAAAAATAACCGGAGGATACTATGGAACTCACCCTCAAAAAAGTGGCCGAAATTACCGGCGCGGAACTGGTTGGAGACGAAAATTTTGTCGTTAAACACATCTGCGATTTAGCCGAACCCAAGGCCGACGGCATTTGCTACGTCAGCCATATTGAAAAAGTGGTCATTCCCCCCGGTTTTACAACGGGCGCCGTCATCGTGCCCGAAACGGCCAAAGGCTTAAACATTCCTTTAAAAACCAATTTTTTGTATGTCAAAAACCCCGAATGGGCTTTTACGCTTTTGGTGCAGTATTGGGACAAACAAACCTTAAAACATACCCCTGGCATACACCCCACGGCCGTCATCAGCCCGCTGGCCAAACTGGGGGCTAACGTGTCCGTAGGCGCCTACAGCGTAATTGAGGATGACGCCGTCATCGGCGACAATACCGTCATTTTTCCGCAGGTTTATGTGGGCAAACGCGTGCAAATAGGTCAAAACTGCATTTTGTACCCGCAAGTGGTCGTGCGCGAGGACTGCGTGCTTAAAAACCACGTTATTTTGCAGCCGGGGGCCAAAATAGGCAACGACGGCTTCGGGTTTATTTTTCACGAAGGGCGGCACCATAAAATTCCGCAAATCGGCAATGTTATTTTGGAAGACGATGTGGAAATTCAGGCCAACTCCTGCGTGGACCGCGCCAAACTGGCCCACACGGTGGTGGGCGCTAATACCAAGGTAGACAACCTGGTACAAATTGCGCATAATGTAAAAGTAGGCCAAGGCTGCATTATGTGCTCCCAGGTGGGTATTGCCGGTACCACCACGCTGGGCAACGGCGTTGTGGCGGCCGGACAGGTGGGCATTATCGGCCACCTGCACATTGGCAACGGGGTGCAAATTGCCGCCCAGTCCGGCGTAACGTGCGATATTCCCGACGGGGTGCCCTATTTCGGCACGCCGGCCAAACCGATGAAAGAAATGCTGCGCATTTTGGCTGTACAAGGCAAATTGCCGGAAATTTATAAAGAATTGAAACTAATCAAAAAGGCCGTGGAAAAATAATTATGCGAAAAACCATTCAGCAACCTGTCAGCGTCAGCGGTGTGGGTTTACATACGGGCGTGCCCTCCGTAATGACGTTCAAACCCGCCGACGACGGCATCCATTTCGTCCGTACCGATATTGCCGGCTCTTTGCCCATTAAGGCCGATTTGGCACACGTGGGTTCCACGCTGCGCGGCACCAATTTAAAAAACGATACCGCCGAAGTGTGGACGGTGGAACACGTGCTTTCGGCTTTAAATGCGTTGGGCATTACCGATATCACGGTAGAAATGGACGGCCCCGAACCGCCGGTAATGGACGGATCTTCCAGCGTATATGCGGCCAACCTGCAGAAAGCCGGCTTAAAGGAATTGCCGGGGGATATGCCCGTTTTAACGCTTAAACAGCCGGTAACGTATTCCTTTGGGCCCATTTCCTACGCGGCCGAACCGGCCGACAAACTGACCGTAACGTTTGTATACGAACACAAACACCCGCTGGTGGGCCGGCAGGAATATACCGTAGAACTGACGGAAGGAAACTATTTACAGCAAATTTCCCGCGCGCGTACATTCGGCTTTGAAGAAGAATTGGCGTTTTTAAAAGCGCACGGGCTGGCCAAGGGCGGCAGTTTGGAAAACGCCGTCGTGGTCGGCAAAGATAAATTTTTAAACGAGCTGCGCTACTCCAACGAGTTAGTGCGCCATAAAATTTTGGACTTGGTCGGAGACTTTTGCCTTATCGGCAAACGTCTGGGCAACCTTAAAATCACCTGCCGTATGGGCGGGCACAAACATAATGTGCTGTTCGGGCGCTTGCTGCTGGCCAATTCGGAGGATAAATGAAAGAGAAGCACCCTTCCCTGGCCCCACTGCTGAGTATGCCTGTCATTAAAGTAATGGACCAGGAAGAAATTAAGCGCAACATTCCCCACCGCGATCCGTTTCTTTTGGTAGATGAAGTGCGCATCATTGAAGACGGAAAAACCTGCGTTGGTATAAAAAAAGTGACGGGGGAAGAATATTTTTTCAAAGGGCACTTTCCGCAAAAGCCTATTATGCCGGGGGTATTGATACTGGAAAGCATTTCCCAGTCTTTCGGCGGGGCGATTATGGACCGCGTCAGCGGCGGAAAAGGCCTGCCGCTGTTTTTAGGCATTGAAAGCGCCAAATTCAGAGGGATGGTTGTTCCGGGGGACACTTTACAAATGCCCGTGCAAATTCTGCGCCTTGGCAAGCTATCGCGCATTTACGCGGAAGCGTACGTCAACGGCAAACTCTGCACGCAGGCTTACCTGACGTTTATATTAGGAGAAAACCTTAATGTCTGACACCCACATACACCCCACCGCCATTATAGACCCGAGTGCGAAGATTGATCCGTCCACCGTTATTGGGCCCTACACTGTTATCGGACCCAACGTGACGATGGGCAAAAACAACCACATCGGGCCGTTCTGCATTATAGAGAACACGGTGATGGGAGACAACAACGAAGTCATAGCTTATGCGTCCATCGGTGTAAAACCGCAGGACCTGTCTTATGACGGGGTGGAAAGTATGGTGGTAATGGGAAATGGCAACAAAATACGCGAATGCGTAACCATTCACCGCTCCACCAGCTTGGAAAACCCGACCCGTCTGGGCAATAACTGCCTGCTGATGGCCAACGCGCACGTAGCGCACGACTGCCAGCTGGGCAGCAACATCATCTTGGCCAACAGCACCGGCATTGCCGGCCACGTACACTTGGCCGACCGCGTGATTACTTCCGGTATGGTCGGCGTGCACCAATTTGTGCGCGTGGGCAAACTGGCTATGCTTTCCGGCGGGGCGATGGTACCGCTTGACGTACCGCCTTTCTGCACCGCCCAGGGCGAACGCGCCCGCTTGGTAGGCTTAAATGTGGTCGGTATGCGCCGTGCCGGTATGGGCCGCGACGAAATTATGGCCGTCAAACGCGCATTTAAAGTGCTGTTCCGCTCTAAAATGCTGCTCAAAGACGCCATTGCCCAGCTGGAAGAAAGCAACCCGATTCCGGCCGTGCAGGAAATGTTGGAATTTTGCAAACACACCAAACGCGGCATAACCGCGGCCAAACGCAAAATCAACGAAGCCAATGACGACTGAAAAACTGGGCATTATTGCCGGTGAAGGCAAAATGCCCGTCTATATAGCCCGTCAGGCTGCCCAAAAAGGCGTAGAAGTGGTGGTAGCCGGGCTGAAAGGCAACGCGCGGGAGGAAGACTTCCGCGGCGTGGCCGGCGTATATAAAGAAATGCGCTTGGGGCAAATGGGCGCGGGGCTGCAGTTTTTTAAGCAACACGGCGTACGCCGTGTGCTGATGGCCGGCCGCGTGCAGCATACCTCCGTATTTTCTAATCTGATGCCGGATTTGCGCGGGGCCAAATTTTTGGCCTCGCTCAAATCTATGCAGACCAAACACATTCTTTCCCGCGTGATAGAAGAATTTAAAAAGGAAGGGCTGGAATTTGTCAGCTCCGCTTTGTACTTGGAGCATTTTATGCCCCCCAAAGGCATACTGAGCAAGCGCCAACCCACCCCGCAGGAAGAAAAAACCGTACAGTACGGCTTTAAAATAGCCAAGGCAATGGCCGCTTTAGACATTGGACTTACCTGTGTCGTGGGCGAAAACGCCGTCATCGCCGTAGAAGCGATGGAAGGCACCGACGCCTGCATTGCCCGCGCCGGCGAACTGTACAAAAAATCGGCCCAAAAACAAAACTGCGTGGCAGTGGTCAAAGCGGCCCGACCCAATCAGGACGAACGTTTTGACTTGCCTGTTGTGGGCAAAGGAACGATGCAGTCTTTAATTAATGCGGGCTTTAAAGTGCTGGCTTTTGAAGCGGGCAAAACCCTGGTGCTGGACTTGGAAGAAGTGGTAGCACTGGCCGACAAAAACGATATTTGTCTAATGGCGGTTTAACGGCTATTCAAATTGTGCACATAATCTTTTCCAACGGCTTGCATTGGCGTATGTACACGTCAGCTGATTAGGGTTTGTGGCACGCTGGGCAAAAGAAAACACCAATTTAACCCCATTGTACGTGCAGTCCTGCACGTTGGTATTGTGACCGGGGCAATACATCAAATAAAGCACGCCTTGTGCTTTTCCGCTGGCGGATACATTATTAATCATTATGTTTTCCCCGTCACAAAGGGCTTCATTATTTCCACCGCCGCCATTGCGCAACTGGCAATCGGCCGGCAAAGAAATATCCAACTCACTTAAACTGTCGCTGTATTCCCCATTCGTCATAAAATAGACTTCCTGCGCTTGACGGATACTAGCTCCCAAAGGCACATATGTCATCATTTTTGCCTTATCTACTGCTGTTTGATACTGCGGCAATGCCACCGCCGCCAAAATGCCGATAATCAGCACCACCACCAAAAGTTCAATAAGCGTAAATCCGCCTGATTTGCCCCTTATGCTTTTTTTATGGTCGGGGTTCTTTTTTTGATAAATTTTGCTCATATGCAAAATTTATCAAAAAAAAAAAACAATGCAAGCCGTTCTGCGACGGGCAGCAAACAAAAAAGCCAGCCTTTTCGGCTGGCTTACGGCAAGAAACCGGTTTATTTTTCTTTCTTAAAATTTTTGGCCATTTCAAAGGCTTCTTTTACCGTAAAGACGGGCACCGGCATATTAACCACCTTGCTGGTAAAAATTTCGTGATTGGAAATGCTGTGGGTTACCTCGTCTACAATGCGGCCCTTGTCAAACTCTTTTTCTACCGCGTCCAATACGGCCTCGGGGTCTTGCGGGGCTAAAATAATTTCTACGCCGCAGGCAATCATCTTCAGCGCGGCAGCGGCTTCATTCCTGATACGGCTTTTAAACAGCGGCGCGCCCACTACACAGCCTTTGTAATTGAGCCTCTTTTTAAGCAGGCCCTTAATGATTTTTTCCGACATCATTGCCCGATTGGCCGGGTCTATATTGGCAAACACCATATCGGAAGGCATAATCGCGTCGCAGCGGCGGAACATATGTTTATAGGGCACAAACTCGGCATCTTCCATTTGGGCCAATGTTTTTAAAATGCCGCTCACGCCCGGGAAATATTTTACGCAATTTAACGCCCCCCCGTTTGCCACGCCGGCCACATAATCGCCCGCCAGACGGGCAACCGCCATAGGAACTTCGCAAAAAGCGGGGCTTTGATAGCCGATATCCACCACCGGCGCAAGCAGCCAGTCTATGCCGATACTGCGCGCAATACGCGCCGTAATGAGTCCTTTGCGGTAGGCGCCTTCGGTGTCTTCCGCTTTGCCCAGCTCCGCATTAACGGGCAAGGCCGGTGCGTCGTTAATAACCTCGGATAAATCTTCTTCTATATCGGTGCAGATGAGCAAATGGTCATACGGGGATACTTCCCTTACCGTTTCGGCAAAATGTTTTACTTGTTTGGCGGTACCGCCGTACACACAAAAACCGCCCACGCCGCGGGCGGCCTGTTTTTTCGCTTCAGCCAGTTCACTTTTGCCAAACCAAAAACCGGGGAAAACAATACGGGCAGGTTTCATAAGCGCTCCTGACGCACGTGCAAAACGCCTGATTTATTGTACCAGCACCGAAGGAATTAAAGCATCCTCGGTGGAAGAAGGCTCCACCGGCTGATAAAAGCCGTACGGGTCTTCGGCGGGGGCAGGCGGGATATCGGGTTTTATTTCCGGACGGTTGGGCACCAACAGCCATTCTATAAGCTCCGGCGTTACCCAACGGTCCAGCAAATTGTGTCCGGCCTGGTCATAGGCGGTGGCAAACACCACCTTGCCTTCCCCCGAACTTAAAAAAGCCACATTGCGCAGCAGACTGGCTTCCAAAAACGTTTTTTTGTCGTCGGCCGCCGCCGCAATAAAAACATTCCCTTTATACACCCGCAAAGCAGGTATGGTAAGCACATCCCTAAAATTGGTTACCGGCGTGATAAGCGCCACACCGCCGACATTGGGCCACATACTGGCCGCTTTGGCGGCCACATTGGCCCCCATACCGGCGCCTACAAAAACAATATTTTCTTCGGCAATGCCTTTTTTGGTCAAAAAGTTGACGGCCGCATCCACGTCGCGCGTCATTTTATTAAAGTCGTTATCCACGCCTTCTTTGGCAAAGTCCTTATACTCGCCTTTATTAACGCTTTGCCCGTGTCCGCGCAAATCAATAGCCAAATAACCGAAGCCGCTGTCTTTTAACTTTTCGGAAAACGTTTTAAACTCGTGTTTTCCTTTGCCGATGTCGTGCAGCAAAAGCACTGTTTTGCCGGTGCTGCCGGCGGGCTGATAAACCCCGGCAATACTCCAGCCGTCCTGCGTTGTTAAATTGACGGCATCGCCCTTTACCTGCCCCCACAAAAGCGGGCCGGCGGCAAAGGTTAAAAAGAGCAAAGCGTATTTTTTCATCACAGCACTTCTTCCGGTTTAAACCACAGGGCAATTTCCCGTTCGGCTTCCTGCGGCGTGCCGGAAGCGTGCACGGCATTTTGCATAATGCCGTCTTTAATGCAGCCGAATTGGCCGCGCAGCGTCCAGGGTTCGGCTTTTTCGGGGTTGGTGGCGCCCAAAGCCGCACGCACGCGCGACACGGCGTTTTCCCCCCGCAGCACAAAAGCGTAAATACGGTGGTCGGGCAAATTATTATAATCGCCCATCATAAATTTAAGCACGCCTTCCAAAAACGGACTGCCTTTTAAGTTGGCGTAATGCTCACGCAAAAGTGCTTCGTTGGCGTGCACGGCTTTTGCACCGACAATTTCCAACCCCAGCGCTTCAAAACGGGCCAATACAATGCCCGTAAGGCGTTTTTGTATGGCATCGGGTTTAATTAAAATAAGCGTTTTTTCCATAAAAAGTCCTTATATAGATATATACGCATATTATACCTAAAAAGTCCACCCTTTGGCCCGTGCAAAGCCGTGTATTGTATGCGCCGCCCATATGATATAATAAAATAAATACAGCGAGGTACTCCCCCTATGCCAAATGCAGACACCCTGAAATTCGGCGTTATCGGCGCCGGTAAAATAGGCACGTTTCACACACGCACTTTATCTACAATGAAAGGCGTTACCCTGGTGGGCGTATGCGACCCGGACTTAATGCGCGCCCAAAAACTGGCCTGGCAATACAATGCCACCCCCTACTCCAAAATGGAAGAATTGGTCGGACAGGTGGACGCCGTCATTGTGGCGGCCCCCACGCAGTTGCACCACGAAATCGGAATGTATTGCTTGGAACACGGGGTGCATACTTTGGTGGAAAAACCTATCGCCACCACCTTGGAACAGGCGCGCGATTTGATTCGCACCGCCAAACTGCATAACCTCGTTTTACAGGTAGGGCACGTGGAACGTTTCAACCCGGCCGTGGTAGAAGCCGTCAAATACATTGACAACCCTTTGTTTATTACGATGAACCGGCTGGGGCCTTATGATGCACGTATGTCTAACATCGGGGTCGTGCTGGACTTGATGATTCACGATATTGACCTGTTGCTTACGCTGGTGCCCAGCAAGGTGGAAAGCATTGATGCAACGGGGCTGAGCGTGTTTTCCCGCCACGAAGACATTGCCAACGTGCGCATTCGTTTTGCCAACGGCGCCTTGGCCGATTTAACCGCCAGCCGTGCCAGTTTTGAACGCGCCCGCTTTATGCATCTGTTCCAGAAAGACGCGTATATTTCCGTAGACTTTATGAATGCGCGGGTAAAAATTTATAAGAAAGAAAAACCCGTCATATCCTCTATGCAAGACTTAACCGTGCTTTATCCCCCCGTAGACAAACAGCTGCCCATTACGGCGGAAATTTTGCATTTTATAGACTGCATTAAAACCAATAAAACGCCCGCCCCCAGCGGGGAAAAGGGCAGCAAAGCCTTGGAACTGGCCCTGCGCATTACCGAACAAATCAACCGTTATGATATTCCCAAAACGGGGCATTTGCATACGCCCAAGCCGTTTCAGGTAGTGCACGACGTAGCTAAAGCGGCGCAAATTGTGTTGGACGAAACATTGGGCCAGCTGAAAAAGGATAAATAAATATGGCGACTATTACCCCCATTGTCAAAAATATTCTCATCGTAGCCGGGGACGTATCGGGCGATTTGCACGCCGCCGGCCTTATGCGCGAACTGAAAAAAGCCGATCCGGACGTGCGCCTCACGGCCATAGGCGGCAAATTGATGCAAAAACAAGCCGATGTGTTTATGTATGATTTGGCTTCCCAAGGGGCCAGCGGATTTATTGAACCGCTTAAAAAAATGCCGCTGTGGCTGGACTTGATTAAAAAAATACGCGCCTATATGGAAACGCAAAATCCGGCCGCGCTTATTGTGGTGGACTTCTACGGTTTCAACCATCAAGTGCTGGGAATGGCCGCTCACCGCGGCATACCGGCCTACTATTATGTAACCCCGCAAGTGTGGGCCAGCCGCCAGTACCGCGCCAAGCAACTGGCACGGCTGACCAAAAAAATGTTTGTCATTTACCCCTTTGAACCGGCTTTTCATAAAAAATTCGGCGGCAATGCCGTGTTTTTGGGCAACCCGCTGTTGGACATTATGCCGCAACCCCGCCCCTACACCGTAGACCCCTCCCCCGACAAAAACAAAGCTTGGAAGCTGGGCATTTTGCCCGGCAGCCGTATGGGCGAAATTAAGCGCCTGACGCCGGTGTTCTACCAAACGTTTAAAGAGGTGCTTAAAGAATTCCCCAATACGCAGGCGTATTTGTTCTTATTGCCGGACCGCGACGAAAAAATTATTTTAGATTTAATCGGCGAGGCACCGCACCCCAATTTTCATATCGTAAAAGACAAAAATTATGAAATCAGAAGCCAGATGGACTTTTTGCTGGCCTGTTCCGGCACAGCCACGCTGGAAAATGCCCTGCTGGGCGTGCCGATGGTGGTGGCGTATAAACTGTTCTGGCCCACCTATCAAATTGCCAAAGCCGTTATTAAGGTGCCCTATATTTCGTTGGTCAACTTGCTGGCCAATAAACCGGTAGTTAAAGAGCTTATTCAGGGCGACTGCACCGCCCGCGCCTTAGCGGCCGAAACAATGGCTATGTTTCAAAACCCGGCCAAACTGGCCGCCCAACGCGCCGAGCTGCTGACGCTGCGTGCTTCGCTGGGGCAAAAAGGCGTAGCCGAACGGGCCGCCAAAGAAATTTTGCGGGATCTTACTCAAAAATAGCCTATGGAACTGAGCGAACTGGTAGCCCAATTTAAAGAATATAACCCCAATGCCGACACCGCTATGTTGGAAAAGGCCTACCGTTTTGCCCAAAATGCCCATAAAAACCAAAAACGCGAAACCGGCGAGCCGTATTTCAACCATTGCTGCGCCGTGGCGCAAATTCTGCTGGACTTTAAAATGGACGAAGAAACCATTTGCGCCGGCCTTTTGCACGACACGGTGGAAGACACCGGCGTAACGGATGAAGACTTGCGGCGGGAGTTCAATAAAGAAATAGCCCATATGGTGCAAGGGGTTACCAAAATAAGCGATTTAAAGTTTTCTTCCACCGACGAAGAAACCGTGGAAAACTGGCGTAAAATGCTTATTGCCGTGGCCGAAGATGTGCGCGTTATCTTAATTAAACTGGCCGACCGCACCCACAATATGCGCACGATGGACGTAATGCCGCCGGAAAAACAAAAATTTAAATCGTACGAAACCCTTACCCTCTATGCTCCTTTGGCCCAACGGCTGGGGATGTTTACCATCAAAACCGAGCTGGAAGACTTAGCCTTCAAATACCTCTACCCCGACGAATTTAACGATTTGGTAAAACAGGTGGAAAAACGCACCGCCGACCGCGAGGCCACGTTAAACGCCTTTAAAAAAATGCTGGAGCCGGCTTTAAAAGAAGAAGGACTGGAGTACCGCCTGCTTTCCCGCGCCAAAAACTATTATTCCATTTACCGCAAAATGCAAAAGCAGCATTTGACGTTTGCCGAAATACAGGACTCGCTGGGCGTGCGTATCATCACCAAAACGGTGGCGGACTGTTATAAAGCGCTGGGCATTGTCCATTCCCGCTTTAAACCGCTGGCCGGCACCTTTACCGATTACATTGCCACGCCCAAGTCCAATATGTACCAAAGCATACACACCACCGTGTTGGTGCCCACCGGCGACATTGTGGAAATACAAATACGCACCGAAGAAATGCACCGCACCTGTGAATATGGTATCGCCGCCCATTGGAGATACAAACTGGGTGCCGGCAAAAAAGACAAAAATTTTGACGAAAAAATTAACTGGATCCGCCAATGGATTGAATGGCAGCGCGACCTGACCGCCCCGCGTGAATTTTTGGAAGGTTTTAAGACCGACATCAACCTGCAGCAGGTTTTCGTATTTACCCCGCAGGCCGACGTCAAACCGCTGCCGGAAGGCTCCACCCCCATTGATTTTGCCTACGCCATCCACACCGATATCGGCGACCATTATATGGGCGCCAAAGTGAACAACCGTATGGTGAGTATGGACTATGTGTTCAAAACCGGCGACGTATGCCAAATCATTACCAAAAAAAATGCTGCCCCCAAGCGCGACTGGCTGGAATTTGCCAAAACGGCCAATGCCCGCAGCCGCATTAAACGCGCCCTGCGCAGCAGAGGAGAAGACATTTAATGACCGCCTGCCCCCGCTGCCATCACAACGTAGAAGAAACCGACTGCTATTGCCGCCATTGCGGCAAGCCGCTTTTGCCGCGTATGGGCTTTTGGTACGACCACGGCGGCATTCTGCTGCTGACGCTTATCGTGGGGCCTTTTTCTTTAATTACCGTGTGGCTCTCGCATAAATTAAGCCTGACAGCCAAGTGGTGCTGGACGGCGGGAATCGGGCTGTTTTCGGCCTATTTTGTCTATACACTGTACCGCACTTTTCTTTTAATGCAGCAAGCCTTCCAATACGTTTTACCGACCGGTCTGTAAAATTTTTAATCATTTTCTTCTATGTTTTTTGTAAAATATAGAGTACCCTTGTAAAAACCGAAGGAGAAACAAATGACTGATGAAGAAGTAAAACACAACGTGACCAAAAAAGGACAACCCAAAGCATTGTATATGCTTTTTATGGTTGAAATGTGGGAACGTTTTAACTACTATGGTATGCGTGCGTTGCTGGCATTATTTATGATCAGCAGTGTCATCGGTTTTAGCAAAGCCACTTCCAGCAAAATTTATGGTATGTTTACCGCCCTGGTCTATTTGACCCCGGTGCTGGGCGGCTACTTGGCCGACAGATACATCGGCAAACGCCATTCTATTACCATTGGGGCCATTTTGATGGCTTTGGGGCAGTTTACGCTGGCCTCTTACGAAATTGTCTCGCCTATTGTGGCCTTGGCTACGGGCTTGACGCTTATCGTAATCGGAAACGGTTTCTTTAAACCGAACATTTCCAGCATCGTCGGCGAACTTTATGAACCCAACGATCCCAGAAGAGACGGTGGTTTTACCATTTTCTATATGGGCATTAACCTGGGTGCTTTTATCGCCCCGTTCGTATGCGGTTTCTTAGGCGAACCGCACGACCCGCTTAACGCGCTGGAAGCCTATAAATGGAAATACGGTTTTATGGCTGCCGGTACCGGTATGGTAATCGGGTTGATTTGGTATCTGGTTTCCCAAAACAAATATTTGGGCCATATCGGCTTGCATCCGGTAACCAAAGGCACCGACTTGGCTAACGACGCCACCGAAAAAGCCCGTGCCGAAGAAGCCAACAAACCGTTAACCTCTGAAGAATGGGATAAAATTAAAGCAATCTTTACATTTGTATTTTTTGCTATTTTCTTCTTCGCGTTCTTTGAACAGGCCGGCACTTCGTTAAACTTCTTTGCCAAAGAAGCTACCGACTTGACGCCGGTGCTGCCGTTTATCGGGGAAGTGACCCTCAAAGCGTCTTACTTCCAGGCAGTTAACCCCATTTTTGTGGTACTGTTTGCGCCGCTGTTTGCCAAATTGTGGATTCGTATGGGCGACAAAAACCCGACCATCCCCACCAAATTCGGCTGGGGCTTGTTCCTGCAGGGGCTGGGTTTTGCTGCTATTGTTATTGCAGCCAGCCTGTATGCTTCCAGCGGGCCGGTCAGCGCCATTTGGCTGGTGCTCACCTATATGTTCTGCACGATGGGTGAATTGTGCCTCTCCCCGGTGGGCTTGTCTATGGTGTCCAAATTGGCGCCGGCTAAGTTTATGTCTATGCTTATGGGCGTATGGTTGGCGGCCAGCTTCTTTGGTAACCTGCTTGCCGGTTGGTTGGCCAGCTACTACGAATCTTGGAGCTTGACCACGCTGTTCTCCGTCCCTGCCGCAGGATCCATCGTCTTTGGTATTATTATGTGGATTATGGCCGGCAAAATTAAACATTGGATGCACGGCGTCAAATAACAAAGTTCGCTTTGTAACCCCCGCTTTGAGCGGGGGTTTTTTATGCCCTTTTTTTGTTTGAGCTCTCTCATCCGTTTTTGCCCGCAGCCAAAAAGCACAAAAAACAAATTCCCCCCTCTTTAAAAACACGATTTTTTATGATACTATCTTATATAGGCCGCCTTATCGCAAAGCGGCAAGCATATTTCAATTTATAAAAGAGGAAAAAGAAATGACAAAAAGAACCCCTATAATTGCCGGAAACTGGAAAATGCACAATACGCTGGCGGAATCTGCCGCGCTTATTGAAGCCCTGAAAAAAGCCGAAAATAAAAACCACGCAGAAATTATTGTGGCTCCCTCTTATACATCGCTGGCCGAAGTGGCCCGCCTGGCCAAAGGCTCCCAGCTGGAAGTAGCCGCCCAGGACATTCATTGGGAAGACAAAGGCGCCTTCACCAGCGCCGTATCTCCGGTGCAGGCCAAAGATGCCGGTGCCACGCACACCATTTTGGGCCACAGCGAACGCCGCAGCGTGTTTGGCGATACCGACGAAATTTTGAACAAAAAAGTAGCCGCCGCCCTGCGCCATAATTTAACCATCATCTTCTGCGTGGGCGAAACCTTGGCCCAACGCGAAGCCAACGAAACCATCGCCGTCATCAATGCCCAGCTGGAAAACGGTTTAAAAGGCTTTACCGCCGAACAATTGAAAGGCTTGATTATTGCTTATGAACCGGTGTGGGCTATCGGCACCGGCAAAACGGCCACCCCGGCCCAAGCGCAGGAAGTACACGCCGCTATCCGCCATTTCCTGGCCGATAAATACGGCAAAGACTTTGCCGAAGCCACCCGCATCCTTTACGGCGGCAGCGTCAAAGACACCAATGTGGATGAAATTATGGCCCAGGACGATGTGGACGGCGCCTTGGTCGGCGGACAGGCTTTAATCGCCGAAAAATTCACCTGCATTATCAACTTTAACTAAGGCGGTATAATATGAATTTGGCCAAATACATTGATCATACGTTGCTTAAACCCCAGGCGGATCAAGCCGCCATTAAAACGCTGTGCGACGAAGCCCGCCAGTACGGCTTCTTCAGCGTTTGCGTAAACCCGTACTGGGTGCCCTTCTGCAAAAAACAGTTGTCCGGCAGCGACGTAAAAGTGTGCACGGTAATCGGCTTTCCGTTGGGGGCCAACACGACCGAAAGCAAAGTATTTGAAGCCAAAGACGCTTTAAAAAACGGCGCCGATGAATTGGATATGGTTATCAACATCGGCGCCCTGAAAAGCGGCGATTACGAAACGGTTTTGCAAGATATCAAAGCCGTGCGCAACGCCGGAGAAAATTTTACGCTTAAAGTAATTATTGAAGCGTCCGTTTTAACCGAACAGGAAAAAATTAAAGCCTGCGAACTTTCCGCCCAAGCAGGGGCTGACTTTGTCAAAACCTCCACCGGTTTTACCGGCGGCGGAGCCACGGCCGAAGACGTGCGCCTTATGCGCGCCCACGTGCCGGCTTCTATGCAAGTCAAAGCCTCGGGCGGCATTCGCACCCGCCAAGATTTTGACGCTATGGTCGCCGCCGGCGCCACCCGCATCGGCGCCAGCGCGGGAGTAAAAATCATAGAGGGAAAATGATTACCCATTGGGATATTATCTCCAGCATTCGTTCCACAGACAATGCTATTTTATACACGTTGCTTATTGACGGAACAGAGCACGATGCGCGCCTGATTGCCAAAAAACTGCAAGGCTACGTCCGCGCGCCGCAGCCGGCTTCTGCGCCGTATGTATACCGTTTTGCCCTGCCGGACGATTTGGACGAAGACACGCTGGAAAAAATCCGCGTTGCCGTGCGGGAAGGAATCGCACAAGCCAAAAAAGTAAACGAATTTATCCCGGGCGGGTCTTTTGCCAACTCGCTGTTTAACGAAAATACGGATAAAGAAGATAAAGATTTCCCCACTTTTATTACGTTAGATCCTTCGGAAAGTTTTTTCCGTTCTTCTTCCAAGCCCGCCGCGCCGCTGCCGCCTGCGCCGCCGACGGTGGACGGAATGGAGCAAAAACAAATTGATTTAAACGAACCGGAAGAAGAAATTCCGCAAATTGCCAAAACATTGGAAGAAATAGACGAACCGGGTTACCGTTCCGACGACGACCCTAAAGAGCCGCCTATTACCGTTTCGCACGATTCGGTGCAGAAGCCCAAAACGCTGCGCAAGAAAAATTTTGTGTTTTTCCGTAAAAAGGAAGCCTCTCCGGCACAACCTGCCGAAGAAAAAACTGATAATACGCCCAAGCAGAAGCAGCCCGCTGACGCCGAGAAAACAGCTTCTATTCCTCCGGCACCGCCGGTTGCTGCGCAGCCTGCTTCGGAGCAGGCCGCCGCGGAGCAAACAAATTCTTCCGCCCTGCCGACGGTGGAAGAAGAACCCGTTTCGGCTGACGTGCTGACTTCCATTGAAAATAAAGAAGAATGGTCCGACGAGCCTCCCGCTGACGCACAGACGGACGAGAACACCCCGCAAACAACCGAACAAGACCCTTCTTTGCAGTTGGAAGTGCAGGCCGTACAAGCGGAAAAACTGCCCACGGAATTGACCCCTGTTACGGCCGAACCGGAGCCGGCGCCCGCTAAAGAGCCCGAAAACGATTTGCCTTTAAGCGACAGGGATATGCTCATTAAAGATATGGAAGGCACGATGCTGGGCCAGTCTTTAGACGACATTCTGCTGGCGGAAACCAAATATGATATGTTCTTAGATTTGGATAAATTAGACCCTGCCAAACAAAAGAAAGACGCTTCCAAGGCAGCTGCACAAGCGGCGGCTTCCAAGCTGCAGGCGGCCAACCAAAATGCAGCGCAAAAAGACACGCAGGAAGCTTCTTTCGCTTTCTCTCCGGCAGAAGATAAAGACACCGACTCTTTTAACATCTTTGACCAAAAAATTAAAGACCAAACCAATTTTATTGATTTGGAAGACATCAAATCGGTAACGGAACGCATCACACAAAAAGATTTAAGTTTCCTGCAGCACGCCAACACGGCACAGCAAAAAGCACCAGCTGCTGCCCCGCAGGCAACGCCCGTCAAAAAACAGGAGGACGAACTGGATAAAACCCGCGCCTATATGCCGCTGCCGTCTTCTTTCGGGCGCATTGCCGCCGCAAATGACGACTCGCAGGAAGTAATGGATCCCTTTGAACAAATGATGGCCGCCTCTAAAGCCAAGGAACAAACCTCCGACAATGTTCCTGCCGCTCAAGAGCCGCAAGCCGATTTACAGCAAGCAGCTGCGCCGGCGGACATTCCGCCGTCTGCCACCGAAGCAGACGCAGACAGACAACCGCAAGACGCCGTTGAAAAACAACTGCAGCAGACAACGCCGCCGCAGGAAGAAGAACCGGCCGCCGAAGCATTGTCTGACGCCCCTGCTACAGAGCAAACTGCCCCTGCCGCAGAGACATTGCCTGACGCCCCTGCAACTGCGCAAACCGCCCCGCAGGAGCCGCTTGCCGCGCAAGAACCGGCAATGCAACAAACAGCAACCGCCGATACGACCGAGCGACAAACGCAGGCCGCGGTGCCTGAAAGCTTGCCGCAAGAAGAACAAGAAAACAGGGTTGTTCCTCCTTCTACACCTATTACGGAGAAAAAAATGCCAGAAAATAACGGGGATAAAAAACCAATCTTACGTATCAAACGCAAACTCAGCCCGGAGCCTGCCTCCGCACAACCGGCCAAACCGGTGCCTCCGCCAGTGCCTGCGCCTTCGGCTATGCCGCCTTCTCCGGCGGCACATACGTCCGCGCAACCGCAGGAAGAAAAACACGGCGCCACCATTTTACGCCGCAGACGTCCGGCCGGCACTTTTTTGGAAAAAACCCGTACCATTGACCACTCCATTGAGCTGCCGCTCTCGGAGCTGAAAAAACATAACTGGCCGCTGGAAGTGCCGCTTATTCCCACCTATACGCTGGAGAATATGACCATTTCCGTCAACCGTTTTGCCCACGCTACGGCCATTTCCGTAATAGACAACCCCGGCAAACTTTACAACCCGCTTGTGCTGCACGGCGCCAGCGGCACGGGCAAAACGCATTTCCTGCACGCTATCGGCTATGCTTTGTCCAACAAATACGGGCAGGAGAATATCTTTATTACCAACGGTGTCCGCCTTTCCCGCGGGATACAGCGCTATGTAATGGAAGGCAATATAGACAAATTTGAAAGCTTTGCAGACTCCGTAAAAGCTTTGTTAATTGACGATATTCACTTAATCGCCATTAACGAGCAAAACCGCGCGTATTTGTCCAAATTGCTTAACGATTTCCGCAAGCAACAAAAACAAATTGTCATCACTTCCAAATATCCGCCGGAAAGTTTGGCCAAGCTGGAAGAGTTGCTCAATTTCCGTTTAGATTCGGGCTGGATCTCCGACTTAAAGCCCGCTACCGGCAATGCCAGAATGCGCATTATTCAAAAAATGCTTACCAGCAACGGCATTGACATCACCAACGAAGACATCAACCGCTTTTTCGGGCATCCCAATATGTCTTTGGGCACCGTGTCGCGCGCTATCCGCCGCGTCCGCGTGCTTGAAAAGCTGATTTTCCCGCACGAAGCGCAGGAAAAACGCTCGGCAACGGCTATCTTTGACCAACTACTGGCCACCACCGGGGAAGACCAGCACAGCTTGATTATGAAGAAATCCCCCGACGAAATTAACTCCGCTCCCGTTTCCGGCAACGGGGAATGGGGCCGCATCGGGTTCTTCTATCCGCAGAACCACTCCAATATGATGAACTGGCTGGTGTTTGCCTTGCAACAACGCGCCAAAGAACTGGGCATCAACGGCGGGCCGGAACTGGCGGTGCGTTCTTCTTATTCTACGGAAAACATTATCTCTTCGGCTTTTAAAATCGCCAATTTGTGCGACAATAAAAAGCTCAAAGGAGCCGTCATTTTAGGGCCGGAAACAGATACTTGCGAGCCCTCGGTCAGAGAAAATTTTTACGATATTCTGACCCATATGCTGGAAATTATGCTTATCCGCTGCGGCGTCATCAATTATGAAGACGTCAACGCCCCCAGCACCTATGTGAAAATATTATCGGAGCTGTTAAGATGAAAAAACTGACCCTTTTACTGGCCGGGCTTTTATGCCTGGGCGCCTGCGGCGGGCATATGAAAAGCGCCGTTAAAAACGGCGTCATTGCCCCTTCCTTTAATGACACGCTGACGGATGACCAATACCTGTGGGTGCGCGGTTTTGGCGCCGCCAACCCGGCCCATAAAAGCGATTCGCAGCGCCGCATTTTGTCGCGCGAAGCGGCCATTGCCCACGCCTATCAGCGGGCGACCGAAGTGCTCTACGGAGCCAATTTGGAAAGCAACGTACAAATTGTGGACGCCGTGTCGGAAGGATCTACCATACACACCTCCGCCAGCGGTATTTTAAACGATATGGAACTGGTCTCCACCGAATATTTGGATGACGGCGGCTGCACGGTCATTATGCGTATTTCGCGCGAAAAACTGCAGGCGGCCGGTCTTAACCCGCAGGAGAATAAATAATGAAGAAACTCTTACTTATCGCCGTTGTGGCGGTTTTTGCGCTTTCGGCCTGCCGTGCTTTGCACATCGGCCCCAAAGGCGATGGCGAGTATGTGGTGGCGGAATCTTTGGTTCCCTACGATGAAAACAATATTTCCGAAATGAAAAAAGAAGGCGAACTGGCCGCCCAACGCGCCGCGGTGGAAAAAGTGGCCGGCATTTTCATTTCTTCCTCCACCACGGTGGAACAAGCCCAGCTGGTGGAAGATAAAATCACATCCAAATCGGCCGGTTTTATCCGCCGCGGATACGTACAAAAAGCCTACCGCAAAGGGGACCAATGGTATACCCGCGTACGCGTGATGGTGCTGGTTAAAGACATCAGCGACATTATTAAAGAGTCCGAAGCCGACGCCTTTGCCAAACGCACCACTATTTTGATTACGTCGCGCGAAACGGTGGGCGATGAAGTATCGCTTAAACAAGAGTGCAAACAAGCCATTTACCGCGCTTTGAAAAACCAGCCTTATGCGTTGGTCAACGGCGACAATCTGAGCCAAAACAATTTGGACAATCCCACGCCGGTCATTGACCAGGCCCGTCTGGAAGGCGCTCGTTTTATCATTATGGCAGACGTAAACACCGCCCCGCTGCAGGCTTTGCCGGGCATTTCGTCGCCGTTTAAAACCTACCGCGCACGCGCCAACATTAAGGTGGCTTCCACCAAAAACTATCAAATCGTGGGGGAAGCGGCCGACCAGGTCAGCGGGCTTGACCCGATAGAAAACATTGCCGCGCAAAAGTCCGTTTCCGCCGCGTGTGAAGCGGCCGCCAAACAACTTATTGAGCCCATCAATGCGGCTATTAACTCGGCCACTAAATTTAACGTAGTGGTGCAGAACGTAAAAAGCATTGAACGCCTCAAACAGGTGCAGGATATCTTTAAAGAAATGCGCGAAATTGAGGACTTTAATCTGGTTAAATACACCAACTCCGACGCGTATTTTGAAATCTCGGCAAATATTTCTTCCGGCGAAGAACTGACCGCCAAGATTATCCGCAGCTATAACGTAAACTTTACGGTAATGGGGATTTCGCCTCAGCAAATTGTATTGAACTTTATCTAATATGTTAGCCAGCGTCCGTACCTGCGCCCTAAAAGGCATAGACGGTTTTGAAGTTACGACAGAGGTGGACATTTCTTCGGGAATGCCCACCTTGTCCGTCGTTGGCTTGCCCGATGCCGAGGTAAAAGAAAGCAAAGAACGCGTCATTGCCGCCATACGCAACAGTGGGTTTGATTTCCCGCTAAAGCGCATTACCGTCAATTTAAGCCCCGCCGAACTGCGCAAAAGCGGCACCCAGTTTGACCTGCCTATTGCCGCCGGCATTTTGGCCGCTTCGGGCGCCCTGTCGGAAACGGCGGTTAAAAAACTAAAAGATCTTATTTTGCTGGGAGAGTTGGCCTTAGACGGCACCTTGCGCCCCTGCGCCGGCGTATTGCCTATGCTTATCGGCGTCAAAAACAGCCAAGGCACGGCGGTAATCGCACCGGATAATTTTTTGGAAGGGCAAACAGCCGGCCTGCCGTTTATTACCCCGCGCACTTTGCGCGATTTAGCCGGTTGGCTGGAAGGCAAACTGCCGCAGGAAAGCGTGCAAATGGCCTATGTGCCGCCGCAGGAAGAAGAACCGGCCGCCGTGCTGGACTTTTGCGACGTTAAAGGCCAAGCCGTAGCCAAACGCGCGCTGGAAATTGCCGCCGCAGGCGGCCATAATGTGCTGATGATCGGCCTGCCGGGCACCGGCAAAAGTATGCTGGCCAAACGTTTTGCAGGCATTCTGCCGCCACTGACAGAAGAAGAAAGCCTGGAAATCACCAAAATTTATTCCGTCTGCAATTTACTGGGCAAAATGAAGGGCCGTCTGCACACCCGTCCCTTTCGCGACCCGCACCACACCATTTCCGAAGCGGCGCTTATCGGCGGCGGCAGCAACCCCCGCCCCGGGGAAGTGTCCCTGGCGCATAACGGCGTATTGTTTTTGGACGAATTTGCGGAATTTTCCCGCGCTACGCTGGAAGTGCTGCGCCAACCGCTGGAAAACGGCCAAGTGACCATTTCCCGCGCCAAAGAAACGGTAACCTATCCGGCGCGCTTTACTTTAATTGCGGCAATGAACCCCTGCCCGTGCGGCAATTTGGGCAATCCGCACAAACCCTGCACCTGCACCCCGATGCAAATACGGCGTTACCAGGCCAAAATATCGGGCCCGCTTTTGGACCGCATTGATTTAACCGTCAATCTAAACCCTGTCGCTTACGGCGACTGGAATAAAGCCTCCGAGGGCGACAGCTCCGCCCAAATTGCTGCCCGTGTGTTGGCGGCGCGCAAGCGCCAGCAGGCACGGTTTAAAGGCACAGCTACCACAGCCAATGCTTTTATGACGCCTAAGCAAATTAAACAGTTTTGCCCCCTTCCTGCCGGAGCCGATGCCATTTTAGAGGCGGCTATGCGCAAATTCGGCCTCAGCGCACGCAGTTTGGACAAAGTGCTTAAAACCGCCCGCACCATTGCCGATTTGGAAGGCAAAGACCATATAGAAAACGCCCACCTGATAGAAGTGCTGCAATACCGCCCGCTGGACCGCAAGGGGGTGCCGGACGTATGAGCGTGTCTATGCAAGAGCGCCTGGCGCGCATACGCATTAACGCCTTTTTGTATTTACGGGCCGATTGGCTGGCGCGGCTGATTGACATTTTCGGCTCGGCCGAAGAAATTTTAAAGCAAGACGCCGACACACTGGCCCGTGAAGCGCAAATGAACCCTTCCACCGCCGCGCATTTTCTGCGCGACGCGTTTGCCGTCAACCCGCAGGAAGAATTGGAAAAAACGGAAAAATACGGCGGACGTATTTTGATTCCGGAAGACGACGAATATCCCGCCTCCCTGCGCCAAATTAAAGAAGCCCCCGTCGCCTTGTATGTGCTGGGCAAACTGCCGCAGCCTAATCAGGCGTGTATCGGTATGGTGGGTACGCGCAAAATTACCCCCTACGGCAGGCGGGCTTCGGCCACGCTGGCCGAGGGGCTGGCACAGGCAGGTGCCGTCATCGTCAGCGGGCTGGCCCGCGGTGTGGACAGTCAATGTCACGCAGCCGCCGTACGTCTTAAAAAACCCACGGTGGCCGTTATCGGCACGGGCATCGGCCGCTGTTACCCGCCCGAAAACCGCGAACTGGCGCGCGCCATTCTGCAGCACGGCGGGGCAATTGTATCCGAGCTGCCGTTTAATAAGCCGCCCAATGCGTTTCATTTTCCGCGCCGCAACCGCATTATTGCCGCTTTGTCGGAATTGGTGGTTGTGGTGGAAGGGGAGGCCAAATCGGGCGCGCTTATTACCGCCAAATTGGCCCTGGAAATGGGCAAAGACGTGCTGGCCGTGCCCGGCCCTATAGACAGCCCGCAAAGTCAAGGCCCCAACCGCCTGATTGCGGACGGAGCAGGCGTTGTCACGTGCGTAAAAGATATAATAGACTATATATCAAACCCGGGTTTGTTTTCCCTGCAAATGCCGCAGGAACAGACGCAGGCGTCTGAAAAACAAAACGGGCTGACCGATTTACAAAAGCAGGTAATGCAATTTATCGCTTCTGCAGAAGAAGCATCCGCCGACCAGGTGGTGGAAGCGCTGCATCTTTCCGTACCGCAGGCGGCGGAAGTGCTGTTTGAGCTGGAGGTAAAAGGGCTTTTGACCTCGCAGGCAGGGCTGTACAGCAAAAGTAAATTTTAAGTTCGTTTTAAGGATATTTATGGCAACCAACAACATTAAAGGCAAAAAACTCGTCATTGTGGAATCTCCGACCAAGCAAAAAACCATCAGCAAAATTTTAGGGCCGGACTTTTGGGTGCGCAGCTCTTTCGGCCACGTGCGGGATTTGCCCTCGCACGATATTGGCGTAGATATTGCACACGGCTTTAAACCCACCTATCAGCCCGTGGAGCGCGCCAAAAAGCTGATTAAAGAACTGGAAGCCGCCGCCAAAAACGCCTCCGAAATCTATTTGGCTACCGACCCTGACCGCGAGGGGGAAGCCATCGCCTGGCATTTGGTGGAACTGCTGAAACTGCCCAAAGACCGCTATCAGCGCATTTACTTTCACGAAATTACGCCTGCGGCTATTAAAGAGTCCTTTGCTCACGCACGCAAAATTGACGACAATTTGGTCAACGCCCAGCAGGCGCGGCGCATTTTGGACCGCATTGTAGGCTATAAACTTTCACCCCTTTTGTGGAAAAAGATTACCTCCGGTCTTTCGGCCGGACGCGTGCAGTCCGTGGCGGTGCGTTTGTTAACCGAACGCGCCAAAGAAATAGAACAATTTAAAGAACAGCCGTATTGGACGCTTAAAGCCCAGTTTGAAAAACCCGGTGCCCAGCCGCTGTTTTGGGCGCGGCTTTTAAAATGGGACGGCAAAAATGTGGAGCAAACCAAAACCTATCACCTGTTTGCCGAAGACTATAAAGTAAAAAGTACCGTTTTTGACAAGCCCGAAACACTGGCTCCCGTCAGCACGCTGCTGCGCCAAGGGCCGGTGCGTGTGGCTAAAATAGAAAAGAAAGAGGTCAAACAAAAACCCAAACCGCCCTTTATTACCAGTTCTATGCAGCAGGACGCTTACAACAAATTGGGTTTCCCTTCTCAAAAAACGATGATGACCGCCCAACACCTCTACGAAGGTATTGAAATTGCCGGCCAGACCGTCGGTTTGATTACGTATATGAGAACGGACTCTTTTAACGTGTCCAAACTGCTGCAGGAACAAACCAAAAAATTTATTGCCGAAAAATACGGGGCCGCATACGCCCCTGCCCACGCGCCCGTCTACAAAAGCAAGGTAAAAGGCGCGCAGGAAGCCCACGAATCTATCCACCCCACCGACGTGCGCCGCACGCCGCAAAGCATTAAACAGTTTTTAACGGCCGACCAATACAAACTTTACGAGCTGATTTGGCTGCGTTTTGTGGCCAGCCAAATGGCAGAGGCCGTGTTTAACACGGTAACCGTAGACATATATGCCGGCAGCAACGACGCCTGCGTACTGCGCGCCGGCGGCAGAACGGTTAAATTTCAGGGTTATTTATCCGTCTATAAAGACGATGACGACAATGAAAACGAAGAAACCGCCCTGCTGCCGGACTTGGCCGAAGGCGACGCTTTGACCTTAAAAGAAATTGCCACCAAGGATCACAAAACAACGCCGCCGCCCTATTACAACGAAGCCAGCCTAATCAAAACGCTGGAAAAGCACGGCATCGGCCGGCCGTCCACCTATGCCCCCACCATCAAAACCATTTTGGATCGCAAATATATTGCCCGTCAGCCCAAAAGCAACAAACTGGTGGCAACGGAATTGGGAATGACGGTGACGGAAAGCTTAAAAGAATTTTTTAAAGAGATTATGGACCTGTCCTACACGGCCGGCGTGGAAGAAAAACTGGACGAAGTGGCCGAAGGAGCCCAAAAATGGGTGGACCTGCTTAACGAGTTTTACGGCCCGTTCCAAAAAGAATTGGACGCCGCCGACAAAGGTATGCAGCGCCCCGCAGCCAAACAAACCGACGAAAAATGCCCCATCTGCGGCAAACCGATGCTGCTTAAAACCAGCCGCTTCGGGCAATACTTGGTCTGCTCCGACGCTCCCGCCTGTAAAGGCAAAATCAATTTGGGCAAAGAAGGCGAAAAAATTATGCCGCAGGCTACCAATGAAATTTGCGACAAATGCGGCGCGCCTATGGTCATACGCACCGGCCGCAGAGGCAAATTTTTGGCTTGCTCGGCTTACCCCAAATGCAAAAATACCTATTCGCTGGATGCAGAGGGGAACAAAGTCGCTTCCGCCGGCCCGATCGTGACCGACCGCATTTGCGACAAATGCGGCAAGCCGATGGTGCTGCGCAGTTCCAAACGCGGTTATTTTTTGGGTTGTTCGGGTTACCCCAAATGCCGCAATATCGTAAACGTAAGCGACGAAGAAATCGCCCAAATCAAAGCCAAACACGAGCAAAAGGCCTGACGGAGGCCGCACGTGGAAAAATGGAAGGAAGCTTTTTTGCTGCATTTGCAAAATAAAAATTTTTCCCCCCATACCCTGCAGGGCTACGGGGAAGATTTGCAGGAATTTGCCGACTTTTGCAAACTGCGCCGCCTCAACGGGGCGGACTGTTTTGCCCCGGGGCACATCCGTTCTTTTTTGGCAACGCTTTCGGCCAAGCATCCGGCGCGCAATACCATTTTGCGCAAGATAGCCTCCTTGCGCAGCTTGGCGCATTATTTGCTGGAACAGGGGCAAATTAAACAAAACCCGTTTAAATTGCTGCCTTCCCCCAAGCGGGAAAGGATACTGCCCAAGTTTTTAACCGTGCAGGAAACCGACCGTCTGCTGGATACCGCAGCCGAAAAAGGCCGCTATGCCGCACGCAACAAGGCTTTGTTTGAACTGATTTATTCCAGCGGGCTGCGCCGCAGCGAAGTGACGGGGCTGAAAATAGCCGATGTGGATTTTTTTAACGGCGTGGTCAAAGTGCTGGGCAAAGGCAATAAAGAACGCTTTGTGCCCGTAACGGACCGCGCGTTAAAAGCCATTAAGGACTATTTGTCCACGCGGCAAAACCCGCAGGCGCAGGACGCGCTGTTTTTAAACAAAAACGGTACACCGCTGACGGGGGACGGGTTAGCTTATATTTTTAAAAATTTAGCCATACAGTCGGGCGTGGCGCGCAAAGTAAGTCCGCACAGCTTGCGCCATTCGTTTGCCACGCATCTGTTAAATAACGGCTGCGATTTGCGCAGCCTGCAGGAAATGCTGGGCCACAAAAGTTTGGCGGCCACCCAAGTATACACACACGTGTCGCTGGAAAAATTAAAAAGCGTGTATCAGCACGCACATCCTAAAAATAAGGAGCCGGAAAAATGATTGGCGTCGGGGTAGATATTGGCGGAACATTTGTAAAACTCTATGTTATGAATGAACGCGGCGAAATTCTGCGCAAAGAAAAAGCGGAAACCAATTACGAACACGGCGCGGAAGAATTTTTAAAACGCATTGCGGCATTCATCAATCAAATTAAAAAAGAATATGCCGACCAACAAGTTGTCGTGGGCGTAGGTGCCCCGGGAGATGTGGACTACCGGCACGGCATTTTGCGCTATAACCCCAATTTAAAATTTAAAGACGTGGACGACTGGCCGCTGGCCGATATTCTGGAAAAACTGACCGGCATACGCCCCCACGTGGCTAACGACGCCACTCTGGCCGCCTGGGGCGTGTACGAAAGCGTACTCAAACGCCAAGGCAGCAATGTGCTTGTCGTTACGCTGGGCACCGGTGTAGGCGGCGGGCTGATTATAAACAAAGAGCTCTACCAAGGCGCCAACGGCACAGCAGGCGAAGTGGGCCACACTAAAATTTCCGACGTAAAAACGGGCCCCCAATGCGGCTGCGGTGCCCGCGGCTGTTTGGAAGCGTTTGTAGGCACCATCGGCATACGCCGGCGGGTAATGGAAGGCGTTTTGCAGCATCCGCAGTCCATATTGGCGCAAATGGTAAAAAAAGAGAAAGATTTTAAAATTGAACTGGTCAGCCGCGCAGCCGAAAAGGGCTGCCCGCTTGCACTTAAAATTTGGGAAGACACGGGCTTTTTTCTGGGTATAGGCATTGCCAATGTGTGTTTGGTGCTGGATATGGATACCGTCGTGCTGACGGGGGGCGTATCCGGCGCGGCCAAATTCTTCCTGCCGGCGGTTGAAAATGTGCTGTATCACCAGCAAATTCAAACGCCGTTTAAAAAGCTGAAATTGCTGGTGTCGCAGGACCCCAATATAGGCGGCGTGGGCGCGGCGATGTACGCCATTTACCAAGAATTAAAAAAACAATGAAACGCTTTTCTATTTTCCTTCTGCTGCTGACGGCGTGTTTTGCGGTGCCTGTGTACGGTGCCGATAATGTGCTGCCCAAACCAAACAGCAAAGAAGGGTTTGTCTCTTTTACGGCCGATGAAGCAACGGCCGAACCGAGCGCCAAAAAAGTAAACCTCAAAGGCAATGTGCTCATTACCCAAACAATGCAGAACGGGCAAACCCGCACCGCCAAAGGGGAAGACGTAACGCTGGACCAATTAAACACAACCGTCTCTTCCCGCGGGCCGATGACCGTTACCGACCCTTCCGGCCAGCTGACAGGCGACAATGTGGCCCTCAATTACGAAACCAAAGATTTTTACGCCGAAAATACCTCTACCCAATATCCCCCGCTGCGCGTCATATCGGCAGAGGAGTTATCCTCTCAAGATGGCACCCAGCGGCTTAAAAATGCCGTGCTGACCTGCTGTAATTTGCCCGACCCGCATTACACCGTTACATTGGGCAGCTTAAAAGTATCGCCCGAAAAACGTCTTTTCGGCACCAATGCCGTAATGCGCTTAGACGGCTTCCCCATTTTTTGGCTGCCGGTGTACTGGCGCTCTTTGGAAAGTAAAAAACCGTGGACGACCCACGTGGACTTTACCCAAAGCAACGACACGGGTTTTGGCGTATTGACCTCAACGGTATTTAATGAGATATGGGGCTTTAGGCCCAAGCTCAATTTAGATTATTATACCGAGTCCGGTTTCGGCATCGGGACAGAACTGATGGCGGTGGAAACGGAAACGCTAAAAGGTACGGCCGAAGCATACTATATTAATGACCATTCCGACAAAGACGAAGACTATACCGTAGACGGACGCCCCTTCCAGCTGCAGGACACCAAACGCTGGGGCATACGCGGCGGATACTGGTGGGAAATGTATGACAGCTCCGACCATTTTAACAACCCCACGGGTGCGCTGTATCAATTCCAGACTCAATTCCGTATGGTGTCCGACCCGTATTTTAACGATTCCTTCTTCCGCGGCAACCCCTATATTTTTACGCCGGATCAGGAAACCAACTTTTCGCTCTCGCGGCAAAGCCGTCGTTCCACGCTGCGTTTGAGCTACACCCAGCAGGATATTTTTGATTGGCACCGCGGGGAGTTTATAGCCAAACAGCGCAATCTGCCCCAGCTGACCTATACGCTTATGCCGTTTAATGACCCGCTGCTGGGCCTGAGCCACCGTATGGAGGTGAACTTTAACAATACCTCCCTGATGGAACAAAATTGGGAAAAAGAAGGCAATGCCCGCTGGACGACCGAAAAATCTATTCGGCTGGGCCGCAACCTGACGTTTTTGCCCAGCGTATTTTACGATCAGCACGTTACCTTGGACGACAAAGACTATAACGATAAAAATGCCTGGGTCGGCCGCGTCGGCACTGACCTCAACCTGCAAACGGATACATTTTTGGGTACGCTGGACTTTGGCTACCAATACACCAAACGGTTTTCTACGGGGACGCTGTCTTCCGACAGTGCCTCCCCCGACCACGGAGAAGAAAGAAACCGCCTCTATATCCAAAACTACTACCGTCCTTCGTTTAACACCTATGTGCGTTTGGAAACAGGCTTTAGCTTAAGCGAATATGACCAAAACGGCAAAGTGTCTTGGAGCCACCTCAAAGAACGCATAGACCCCATTTTGCTGGAAGCGGGCTATAACTCCCCCAACGGGGCCGTAAACGTGTTTGTGCAAGATCTTTATGACCTGATTGAAAAGAATCAGGCATTCATCCTGCAAAGCAATTTCAACATTAAAGGACAGATGCTCGGTTTGGGGCTGACCAATTACGACACCCATCAAGACCCCTATTCTTTGTACCGCACTTATTCCAACCGCTATGCTTTTACCACCTTTTTCGGGCTGCGCCTGCCGGAGTCTTCCTGGAAATTGGATCTGGGAATAGATTTTCAAATACAAGACAGCAGTTTTAAATCGTCCAACAAGCTGGTGCGTTTGTCCAAAACGTTCCACGACGCCGTCGCCGAAATTACATTGCGCGACAGGAACGACAACCTGTCCGTGGCCTTCCGCATTAACATTCTGTGCGGCCAGTACAGCCAAGCACCCAAGGAAACTATGCCGGAAAACCGCTACTGGTACCCCTGGCGCGGAGACAATGATCTGCGGGACTTTTAACCTTTTGTCGTTTTAGGAGAACATTATGACCCCAAACCTGATGTTTAAAAAACAAGGCTGGATAGAAGTAATCTGCGGGTGTATGTTTTCGGGCAAGACCGAAGAACTCATCCGCCGCGTGCGCACGGCATTGATTGCCAAGCAAAAAGTGCAGCTGTTTAATTCTAAATTAGACACCCGCTACGGCATTGGCAGCATTATCAGCCATAACCAAAACAAGGTGGATGCTTCCTGCGTGAAAAATTCGTCTGAAATTTTGCCTTTAATTGAAAAAGACACGCAAGTGGTGGCAATAGATGAAGTCAATTTTTTTGATAAGGGCATTGTGGACGTCTGCGAAAAACTGGCCAACAGCGGCAAACGCGTCATCGTGGCCGGGCTGGATACGGACTACCGCGCCGAACCGTTTGAAGTAACGGCCGCTTTGCTGGCCAAGGCCGAATATGTAACCAAAAATTTGGCCGTCTGCACTAAATGCGGCAACCCGGCCAGCTTTACGCAGCGTATGACCAAAGACACCAAACGCATTGTCGTCGGCACGACGGACGCCTATCAAGCCCGCTGCCGCCGCTGTTACCGCAAACCCAAGGAGAATAAAAAATGAGTGAAGAATTTGCACCCGTAGAACAAAAAACCGTAACCGTCTCGGCTGACCAAACCGCTTATGGCGGGTTTTGGCTGCGGGCCGTGGCATTTGTGATAGACAATGTCATTCTGTCTATTCCTACCGCCATTATCAGCATTCCGTTGCTGGGGTATGCAATGTTTAATTTGCTGCCTTATCTGGAAGAATATGACCAGACGGAAATCGTTTCCAGCGAAATGGCCGCGGCACTGTTTTTATTTTGGAGCATCGGCCTGCTGCTGCAAGTAATATGGATGCTTTGCTTTTGGCTTTATTTTGCTTTGTTTGAAAGCTCCTCCAAACAAGCCACCTGGGGCAAACAAATCGTCGGTCTGCGAGTTACGGACGGCAACGGCCAGCGCATCAGTTTTGCCCGTGCTTCCGGCCGCACGTTTGCCAAATTTATATCCTACATCATATTTTACATCGGCTTTATGATGGCCGGCTGGACTAAACGCAAACGCGCCCTGCACGATATCATTGCCGATACTTTGGTAATAAGGACGCATTAATTTTGCATTTAAAGGACAAAATATGACCACAGACAATACTTTACCTCTCAACAATCAGCAGGCTGTCTCTATCCCCTATGGCGGCTTTTGGCGCCGTTTTGGGGCGTTTTTGCTTGACGGCATTATCTCTTTTATTCCGCCTTCCGTCATCTGTCTTATCCCCATCGTTTGGCAAGCTCAAAAAATGATGGGCACGCAGCAGCAAGCAGGATCTTCCTTTCTTTTCATTATTGCTTTATATTTATTGTGGTGTGTGCTGGGGTTTATTTTTACTTGGCTGTATTTTGCTTTTCTGGAAAGCGGCAAGCATCAGGCTACGTGGGGCAAACGCCTGCTGGGCCTGAAAGTGGTTGATGAGCAAGGCCGGCGTATTACGTTTGCCCGCGCTACGGGACGGTATTTTGCCAAAATGCTTTCCTATGTTGTTTTTTACATCGGTTTTATTATGATGCCTTTTACCAACCGCAAACGCGCCTTGCACGATATCATTGCCGGAACCTATGTGGTCAAATCTTCCTTTCAACAAGGCGACGCCCTGCCCCCCACGCAGGCCCATATCGGCTGGCTGGTGTGTGTGTGCATTTTGCTGGTGGGGGCTTATGTCGGCTTAATCGGCGTAGGGCTGTGGGCGGACAAGAGCTTAGCCAAAGACCAGGCCGCCACGGCGGCGGCCCAACTGCAAGCCATCCGCGCCGATAATGAAAATTGGGATGAACTGCCCGGCACGGAAGAAATGGACTTTTTGTCCGATGACGAAGGCAATTTATACGTCTCGTTTTATTCCCGCAACGCTACGGAATATGTGCTAATGCTGCCGGCAGAACAAAATAACGTCTGCTGTTTAAATACAGACACGGCCGAATGTGAAGACATTGCCGTAACGCCTTGCGACTGAGGCGCTTTTCTTTCTAAAACCCCGCACTTGTGTGCGGGGTTTTATATTTCATAACGCAAATGCAAAGAGCCGTGCTGTTCCCCTTTTCCCCGCTCCGGCACTTTAGCCGGCTGCAGGGCAAGGCTTCGCTTCGCCGCACCCATCCGCACAAACTCACCGCCCCATTGTGCCTGTACGGACGCTTTGCTTTGCCGCCCGCACCGGCCACAAGTCAAAGCCGCTTGTTTTGGTATAAACATACGTCGTTTACAAAAGAGGCCTTGCGTCCCGCCGGCTCATCACTGCAAATAAACCGCCGCAAATAACAATTAAGACACAAAAAAAGCGCAAAGCCTAAAAACTTTGCGCTTTTTTAAAGCCGTTCTTTTAGAAAGACCAGTGTGGGGTAAACGTTTCTCCGGGCAAATCCGCCACCAAATGCGGGGCACTTCCGTCGGCATCCATTACGTAAAGTTTACGTTTCCCGCCGTCGCGCGTGCTGGTGAAAGCAATAAAACGTCCGTCGGGCGACCAGGTCGGGTCTTCGTTGCTGCCGGCATCGGTGGTCAGGCGGCGCAGCTGCGTGCCCGTTAAGTCCACCAGAAAAATATCAAACGGATGATACGGAGACTCACGCCCCGCAAACACGATCCATTCCCCCGTAGGAGACCATTGCGGGCTGTCGGACCAGTTAAACGTTTTGGTAAGCGGACGGGTTTGGCCGGTGGCCAGTTCCATCACGTAAATCTGCGGGTTGCCGGCACGGTTAGATACAAACGTAATATATTTTCCGTCCGGCGAATAAGACGGCGAACCGTCCACCGATTGGCGGTTGGTAATTTGTTTTTTCTCGCCGGTTTCCAAATTATAAATATAAATGCTGGGGTTGGGCCCGCGGGAACTGGTAAAGACCAGCGCTTTGCCGTCGGGCGATACACCGCCGATGAGCGAGAGCCCGCCGCGGATAATGACAGGGGCAATTTTGCCTGCCTTTAAATCAATGGCAAAAATATCCGGATTTTTGTAGCGGTAGGTAGTGTAGTAAATGCGCCCGTCTTTGCTCCAGCGCGGCAGCAGGGCAATGCTGCGGTCATTGGTCAGCTTTTTGAGGTTCTGGCCGTCATAGTCCACCACATAAATTTCTTTATGTTTGGTGGCATTGTTGGCAAAGGCAATTTTAGTGTCTGCAATACCGCGCCGCCCCGTAAGCGTTTGAATAATCTGGTCGGCGGCGATATGCGCCAAACGGCGCAGGCTGGCTTCGTTACCCTTAAAGGCTTTGGCAAACACCGGCGCTTGCGTCATTACGTCATAAACATAAAGCTTTATGGTATAGTACGGTTCCTGATAAGAAATATCCCCGCCGATCATATAGCCGGCCCGTTTTTTGGCCCAGCCGGACAGCGTATCGTCCAGTTTTTTGGGATTAAAATCCGGCCCGTCCTCAGACACGTCAAAATATCTGCCGTACAAAATATCGGCGCGCAACGTGTCGTGCACTTTTTGGGCAGCCGGGGCAATGGCTTGGTCAGAAACAAAAGCAGGCATTGCAATAACCGGCAGACGTTTGGCACCGGCAGAGGTAATGCCGATATAAACGTCGGTTTTCGGTGCGGCCGACAAGCCGCCGCACAGCCCTGCAAACAAGGCCGCCAGAAACAGTTTTTGCATTTTTTTCATAATATTATTTTAATTTGGCCAGTTCGTCCTTGGCCAATGCAGCTTCCGGAGAGCGTCCGAAATCCTGCACAATAGAACTAAAATAGCGTTTGGCTTCTTCCGTCTTGCCCAACGGAATAATACTGCGGGCATATTTCAAGCGCGCGGTAGGAATAATTTTGCTTTCGGGAAATTTTTGCAAAACGGTGGCATAGGCAATAGCCGCCGGACGGGCCTGCCCTTGTGCGGCATAGGCATCGCCCAAATAAATATAAGCCTGCTGAATATTTTCCCCGTCGGGGTATTTGTCAATATACAGTTTAAAGCCCGTTACGGCCAAATCATAGGCTTGTTTGTTTAAATGGCTTTTGGCTTCGTTAAAAATATCCGACGGAAGCATTACGGCCGTGCTTTGCCCTTCAGCATTTTGCGTACCTTGCACGGCGGCGTTAATATCATCTAATTTAGAAGAAAGATTAAAAATCTGTGCGTCTAATTGGGAAAGATTTTCGTTGGAAACGGCCAAATTTTGGTTCAGCTCTTCCATTTTGCTGGCCAGTTCGGCCTGGTTTGTTTGCATCAGCGCAATGGTTTCGTTAAGCTCTCTTAATTGAAGCTTTAGCGTGCCCATATCGCGCTCGCTGGCTAAGCAGCCGGACAGCAAAAGGCCCAAACCGCCTAAACAAAATAATTTAAGTTTTGTGTTCATACGGTTCGGGCCCCCTTGCTTAAAACAATTATTTGACCGTCAGAATCGTGTCGGCACGGCGGTTTTTAGCCCAGCAAGACTGCGTATTTTCATAGCAGATGGGTTTTTCTTTGCCGTAAGACACGGTGCTGATGTTGGCGGCCGGGATGCCCAGACGCACATAGTAGGCTTTTACTTCATTGGCTCTTTTTTCGCCCAACGCAATGTTGTAGGCGATGGTGCCTCTGGAGTCGCAATTGCCTTCCACCACGACGGTGTAGTCGGCGCCGGCAGCCTGAGCTTTAATGGCTTTGGCGTTGGCTTCCACGATTTTGCGCGCTTCGGCGGACAAATTATATTTGTCCAACGCAAAGTGCACCACGCCCAAAGAAGCTTGGGTGGGAATTACTTCCTCTTCTTCTACCGTGGTTTCCTGCAACACCATTTCGGTGGTGGTGCCGGTCATCATGTCGGCGTTGGCATCGTCTTTGACGTTCTTTTTGCAGGCGGTCAAGCCGGCTGCCAAGGCGATCACGAGCGTTACTTTCAACAAGTTCTTCATTGTATGTGTCTCCGTGTTACGTATATTTATTTCTACACATAAATGATAGCAGACTTTTCCCTTTGCGGTCAACCGCTCTTGCCGTTAAAAAGCGCCAGCGGACGGCCTGATTTATGTGTTCTCTTATTTATAAGATATTCTGTGTATTTTTGCCAAGGCTTTTTTGCACTAGGCAAATAACGTGCGGAACGCGTACGTTCCGCACCGTTTATCTAAAAAGGCTTTATTTGCTTAGCAGCTGTGTCAGAATTTCATTCATACGGCGCGGGTTGGCTTTGCCTTTGCTCTTTTTCATCACGCCGCCCACCAGCGCTCCCACGGCCGCGCGGTTGCCTTTTTTAAAGTCGGCCACGGCTTTGGGGTTTTCCGCAATCACTTCCTGCGCCCAGGCAAAAAGCTGGCCTTCGTCACTTACCTGAGAAAGGCCCAGTTTTTCCACCAAAGCGGCGGCCTTTTGGCCCGTTTGATACATTTGTTCAAACACCGTTTTGGCCTGATTGCGCGAAATTTTGCCGCTTTCCACCAGTTTAATCAGTTCGGCCAAATCGGCCGCGCTGACGGGGCTTTGCTCTATTTCTTTTTTATCGGCGTGCAGCAAGCCCATTAAATCGGTGGTTATCCAGTTGGCGGCCGCCTTGGCGGGCACCCCGCAGGCAAGCACCGCTTCAAAATATTCCGCCGTGTGGCGCGTAAGCGTCAGCACGCCGGCGTCGTAGGCCGAAAGACCTAAACCTATAAATTTGGCTTCTTTAGCCGCAGGCAGCTGGGGCATTTCCGCCTTAATTTTTTCCAGCCGGTCGCGGCGCAGCACCAGCGGCGGCAGGTCCGGCTCCGGAAAATAGCGGTAGTCCAATGCGTCTTCTTTGGAACGCATCGGCTTGGTAAAGTTTTTCTCTTTATCCCACAGCAGGGTTTGCTGTACGATTTTTTCCCCTTTATTAAGCACGTCGCTCTGGCGTGCAATTTCGTAATTGATGGCGTCTTTTACGGCTTTAAAGGAGTTTAAATTTTTAATTTCCGTGCGGGTGCCGAACGCTTCCTGCCCGACGGGGCGCAGCGAAACGTTGACGTCCACGCGCAGTTCGCCTTTTTCCATATCGCAGTTGGAGGCGTCCACCCACTGCATCAGGCGTTTGATTTCGGTCAAATAGGCATAGGCTTCATCGGCTGAGCGCAAATCGGGCAAAGACACGATTTCCAGCAGCGGGCAGCCGGCGCGGTTAAAGTCTACCAGCGAATAGTCCGCATAGTGGGAAGATTTGGCGGCGTCTTCTTCCAAATGCGCGTGGTGGATGCCGATTTTCTTTTTCTGCAAATGGTCTTTGGGGCCGAACGTAATTTCTATCTCCCCGCGGCCGTTGACGGGATGAGCATTTTGCGTGATCTGGTAGCCTTTGGGCAGATCCGGATAAAAATAGTGCTTTCTTTCAAAAGAAGACACTTCGTTAATTTGACAGCCCAAAGCCAAACCGGCGCGCACGGCCAAGCGCACGGCGCCTTCGTTAATAACCGGCAGCGTGCCGGGCTGGCCGCTGCAGCGGGGGCAGATTTCGGTATTGGGGCCCGCGCTTTCGTCCATACCGTTGGGGCAGGTACAGAACATTTTGGTTTTGCTGGCCAATTGGACGTGTATTTCCAGGCCGATAACAGGTTCAAATTGCGTAGTCACTTTTTATTCTCTCCTAAATTATTATAATATCAAATATGCTTTCTCTTTTTAAGACCACTTCTTACAAAACCGGCGCGGCCTTGGCCGTGGCGGCTACGGCCGTGTGGAAATTGATTTCGTTTTTAAACAGCGTGCTGGTGGCGCTGTACTTTGGCGCCAACGCCCACACGGATATTTATTTTTATCTGATTATGCTGATCGGCTTCGGGGTAACGTTTATGCAGCGGCTCAACAACGTTATTCTGATACCGGAAGCAATGTTTTTGGCGGAAGAAGATCCGTCCCGCAGCCGCCGTTTTTTGACGCTGGGGTTTTATGTATATTTGCTGTTGGCTCTGGTGCTTTGTTTGGCGGGGCTGACGTTTCCTGCATCTATTATTGACGTCATATCGCGTTTTGAACTTTCCCTTTTGCAAAACCAGCAGGTGCTGCTTGGCGCGGCATTTTTTCTGTTTGCCACCAATTTGATGGTGTATTATTTAACTTCCATAGCGGAAATGCATAAATTTTTTGCCGTAGCCTGGCTGGGGGTGTTAAATGCGCTTTGCCCGTTGCTGTGCCTGCTGTTTTGGGGCAAACACATCGGCATTATCAGTATGATGTACGGTTTTTTGGCGGCCAATATCATTCAAATTTTCGTGTTGATTGTATTATTTAAAACCAAACTGCACTGGAGCTTTACCCCCCGCCCCTGCGCCATACGTCCCGTGGCGCGCAAAAATATGCTCACCGGACAGACGCTGGCCGCACTGGACATATTTAACAGCCTGATTCCTATGTACCTGCTCAGCGGTATGGGGGCCGGCATTATCAGCGCGCTGAACTATTGCAAACAGTTAACCGATTCCCCCACCGAAATCATCACCACCCGCGTAACCAATATTTCCAAAATAGAGCTGACCGAAAACGCCGCCCGCGGGCAGGTGAACGTATTTAACAAAAACTTTTTGTCCACCAATCATCTGCTGCTGTTTATTTTAACGCCGCTGGCGGTATTCAGTTCTTATTTTGCGGCCGATATTGTGGGCCTGTTTTTTGAACGCGGGCAGTTTACGCCGCAGGTGGCACAGGATACCGTGCGTTTTTTAAGACCGCTCATTTTCAGCATCATTTTAATCGTCCCTTCCAATATGCAGGGCAATACCGTCGTGGCGTGGCTGAAAGTGAAAGAGGCCTTCCCCTATATGCTGGCGTCGGCGCTGGCTTTAATGGCGGGATGGTTTTTGCTGCCGCATTTGGGGCCCTACGGCTACCCCTATATTGTGCTGGGCGGCTTTGTGTTCAGCTTTATTTTAAACGCTTTTATGTTTCGCAAATACTTCCCTTTTGTAAATTATTTCCGCTCTTTTTGGGAGCTTTTGCGCCTGCTGGCCATCAACATTATTGCGTTGCTGCCCGCGGCGGCCGTGCGGGTATTTATGGGCGAGAGCGACTACTTTTTAAATCTTCTTTTCGGCGGGTCGGTTTATATAGCGGCGCTGCTGCTTATTTCCTACAAAAGCCGGGACTTGCAGCTCTTTCTTAAGTCCAGCGAAATTTCGCGTCTGGTCAGCAAATTATTTTAAACGGGCCGCAAGCACGCGTTCCGTATTTTCAAATACTTCCTGCGGCTGCAGTTCATCCAAATTACGGCAACCGGCGTACCCCAAGGCACAGCGCACGTGCCAAGCCGTGCCCAACAGCCACATACAGCTGCCGCAGACATCCTTTTTTAAATTGATATTTTTTTCCAGCCCGAAGAATTTTTTATCCGTCGGGCCAAACAGCACGACGCACGGCGTGTTTAAAAAACGGGTCAGCTGCACCAGCCCGCTTTCGCCGTCTATATGCAGCAGGGCATACTGCAGGATGCAGGGCAAATCGGCCACCGCCGTTTTGCCCACCAAACTGACATCGGCAAAATCAAAAGGCGTGCTGTTTTTGCCGCCCAACTGCACCAAAAGCACGTCCGGAAATTTGGCCTTAATGCGCGCGGCCAGTTCGCGCCATTTTTGTTCCGGCCAGCATTTAAGCGGCCGTTTGCCGTGCAAGGCAAACGTGCTGTCTATACCGTCGTGAAACGTAATGTATTTTTTGCCGTTTAAGTTAAAACGTTCCAAGCGTTTGGCGTCCGTCAAAAAAGCGGGCAAAGCAGGCGCGGCCAGCGGGTCAAAATCAAGCCCGCTTAAATAAGCCAGCATTCCCGCGCGCGGCAGACCTTGGCGCACCATAAAACGGCCCAGCAAATCTTCCATTAAATAATTGTCGGAAAGAAAGAAAGCAAATTCTTTTTGCCGCGCCGTCATTTTGTCCAGCAGCGGCACAAACTGCGGCGCCACTGCAGCAATACGTTTACGGTCGGCGTGGACGGTTTTAAAGGACTGGCACGTTTCAAAGGCCACGTCATATTTATGCCAAAGCGGCAGGCCGGCCGGCAAAAAAACGTTCTGTTCGTCTTGTGCAAACAAAGCAGAAGCAGCTTGCGGGGAGTCCGTATGAAAATAGAACACGGCCTGCGGCAGTTTTTCACGCAGGGCAAGCACCGCCAGCCGCGCTACGGCGCAATCGCCCAGTCCGCCGCGCAAATGCCAAAACACGTGCAAGTGGTTATCTTTGGGAAGGCCTTTTTTTAAAAAGGACAGCAGACGACGCCGCCAATACCACCAGATTTCGTTTCGCAAACGACGATAGGCAAACGCCCAACGCACCACGCGGCAATCACGCCCGTACATCTGGGGCAAGAGCTCCCAGGCACGCAGGGAAAGCCGCGTTTTATCGTCGTTAAATGGCATAAAAAAGATTATTTGTCCTCAAACAAAGCGGCAAATATTTCAAACGGGAAGCGTTCCTTCATTCGGGAAGCCTCTATGGCCATCCCCACCCGTTTGCCCCAGTTGACCATTAAATCGTCCAGCGCAACGGTAAGGGGTTCTTCTTCGCCGCTGTTTACCAGCAGGCCGCTTAAAGCATTGGCCACCAGCTCATCGGCGCCCGGCACATCGGTTGCGACAACGGGCAGCTTGCTGGCCATCGCGTCAAGCAATTCGTCCAACCCTTCGGCTTCGCGCGCGGGGCTGACGTAAATGTCTGCATTGCGCAGCAGACTGTAAAGGTCGCTGTCTGCCGGCACAATTTCGGTACTGCCCGAAAGGTGATTTTTTTCAATAAATTTTTTCAAAGCGGCTTTGCTTGCACCGTCGCCCACGATGGTCAAATGCCACGTGGTGTGGGCCGGGGCCAAACGGGCCCAGGTTTTTAAGAGCACGTCAAACCCGCCGCTTTTGGCCAATTTGCCGGCGGCCACAATGTTGTTTTCTTTCTTAAAGCAGGCCGGCTTATTATAATTATAATGTTCCACCCACACGGCCGGGTTGGGCGTGCGCACGGCATTGGAAGAATAGATTTTTTTATCCAGCGGGTTTTCCCCTTTGCCGATGACCACCACTTTTTGGGCTTTTTTAAGCAGAGCTTTTTTATTTTTGACGGTTTTTTCTTCTTTAAAATTTTCCGGCTCGCAATAAATATACGGCACACCGGCCAGGGCGGCGGCTTCACACGCCGGCAAAGACACCAGCGAAATAACGCGTTGTACGTTTTCTTTCTTCATTGTCTCAGCCAATGTTTTGGCTTTAGCGGCGGCCGATACTTCCAGCGTTTTTAAATCGGTATGTTTGGGCAATTTGCCCTTAACGCCGGCTAAAACGACTTCGTTTCCTTTTTCAGCCAGCACTTTAGCCAGCCGCGCACCCAAGCGCAGACCGGAAAAATTTTTGTGGTTTCCTACAAATACCATATTTTTCATACTGTTTCCCTTCCTTAATAAACGGCAGGACAAACCCTGTTCTTTTTTTAATTGTACATAAATATACGGCAAGTGCGTCGCCTGCCCTGGCCGGTTGCACCGGCTGCGGGGGCTTGGCGGCGGGCCTTGTGTTATAACTTGCCTTTATAGGCGCAGGGAATATTTTCCTCTTTCAAATATTTCATTCCCCATCTGTTCAGCTCAAGGATGGCCGGAATAAGGCTCTTGCCGCGTTCCGTCAGCGAATATTCCGTCTTAGGCGGCACGACGGGGTAGAGTTTGCGTTTTATCACACCGTCGGCTTCCAATTCTTTTAACTGCTGGATAAGCATTTTGGGCGTAGCGTGGGCAACCAATTTTTGCAATTGGCTGTAACGCAGGGTTTTATCTATTAAATGGCCGATAATTACCCCTTTATATTTGCCGCCTATAATGTCCATACACGCTTCCAGCGGGCACTGATACATCGTCTTTTTGCGTTTGGCCATATATCCACCTGATTACTTTATAGGTACTATTATACAAAAAAGTAAGTATTATACAAATTAGTATGTTCTTGTCAAACATATAGCCATTATTTATAATAACGGAAACGGAGGTTTACATTATGCAAATACATCAAATCAGAAATGCCACCCTGCACATTACCTACGCAGGCGTAAAATTTTTAATAGACCCTTGGCTGGGGCCCAAGGAATATATGCCGGGGTTTGAAGGAGCCTTCAACAGTCAGGTGCGTCAACCGCGTACGCCTCTGCCGCTGTCGGTACAGGATGCGGCAAAAGCCGACGCCGTCATTTTAACCCACGTTCATCCGGACCATTGGGACGAATATGCCGCCGCGGCTTTAGCCAAAGACATTTTCTTTTTCGTGCAATCGCAGACGGATAAAGAAATCATAGAAGCGCTGGGGTTTTCCAACGTACACATTTTAAGCGAGCAGGGCAGCCCGTACCAAGGTATTATGCTTTATAAAACCCCCACCCAACACGGCCGCAGAGAAACGGTAAAACCCGCGTGCCTTTCTATGGGAATGCCTTACGATGCGATGGGCGTGGTGTTTAAAGCGGAAACGGAAAAAACATTGTATTTGGCCGGTGACACTATTTGGTGCCCCGAGGTAAGCCAAAGCATAGAAAAATACCGCCCCGATATTATTATCGTTAATGCCTGCGGCGCCCGCCTGTTAAACGGGGAACGGCTGATTATGGATACCGACGACGTAAAAGCGTTGGCCGCCTTTGCCCCCAAGGCCACCATTGTCGCCAGCCATATGGACGCCGTCAGCCACCTTACGGTAACCCGCCAAGACATTCAGGCCCTGCACCTGCCCAATGTGCTTATTCCGCAAGACAATGATACCTTGTCTTTCTAAACAAAAGCGCCAAACCCCCGCCTCTGCAGACGGGGGTTTTGGCAGATAAAGACACCTAAACGGAAAAACGGCCGCCGAAAGAGCAGGGTGCCGACGGCTGCAAGAAGGCATAAAAAAAACCGCCCCCTGGCGGGCGGTCATAAAATCTATTGCGGGGACTGGATTTGAACCAGTGATCTCAAGGTTATGGGCCTTGCGAGATACCAGGCTTCTCTACCCCGCAATATAAGTATAGCAAATATTTATATCTAAAGTAAACACGTTAAGGAAGCTTATACAGTACGGTTATTCCTAGATTAAGCACTTGTTGTTTACACCCCCAAACTTCTTCACACCAATTATGTCCCGTGCCAGCAGAACGATAATAGCAGTAAATTTTATTTTTTTCTCCCTCAGAAAAACCAGGCGCAGTATGTACATACACTATTCCAGAACATTTATAGGGTGACTCTTCTGTATCCGTAAAACCTGCATAGGCCCACCTCATAGCTGTATCCGGACTATCAGTTGGCACATCGGTTAGCATAATATGGTAATTTTTTGTCTTACGCTGCCTAGAAGAACTGGTTGCAAAGCCACACAAACTAGAAGGGCTTTCCCACCCGTCGTATGAAACATCCAGTTCATCTATGCTATTGGGATATTGTCCGTTAGCCATTACATAGCGTTGCTGCGCTTCCCCCAAAATACGCGCTTGGGTGATTAACTCTGCGCCGCGGCTGCGCCATACCGCTTTATTATATTGTGGCAAAGCCACCGCCGCCAATATACCAATAATTAGAACTACCACCAAGAGTTCAATTAGCGTAAAACCGCCAAATTGGCGTTTTACGGGCAGATTGGGCAACAATGTCTTTTTTTGATAAATTTTGTTCATAGACAAAATTTATCAAAAAAAAAAAACAATACAAGCCTTTTAAAAAGACCGACAAAAAACGCACGGCTTTTAACCCGTGCGTTTTGTAAACATTGTTAATTTATTTTTCGCTTGCTTTATACATCGGGTAAAAATACAAGCCCATAAAGACGGGGTTGTCGTAAAAACCCTTTACGCGGCTGCGCATCGCCCATAAACCCGTGGGATGAATCGTGTAGATTTGCATTGCATCGTCATAGGCAATTTTTTGCAGCTGTTTGTAATATTTGGCGCGCTTTTCCGGACGGGGCTCCGCCACCGCCTGCATTACCAGCCGGTCCGCTTCCGGGTTTTTGTAACCTTGGGAATAAGCATAGCGCCCGTCGCTGTGCATAAAGTTAAAGTAAAAATTATGCGGGTCGGCATAATCGGCCACCCAGCCGCGCACCCACATAGGCATTTGGCGGGCAGCTGTTTTTTCCAAGAAAGAGGCCCACATCACGCCGCGCACATCCACTTTAAACTTGGGGTTAAGGCTTTCCACATTGCGTTTAAGCATTTCGGCCGCCATCTGCCGCGGGAAACCGCCCGTATTGTAGGTAATGGTAAAGGCGAAGCCTTTATCCCACACTTGGCCGCCCCAGGCTTTTTTAAAGTGTTCTTCCGCTTTTTTCAAGTCAAAATTATAATGCGGGTCGTCTTTATCGTAAAAGACCAAGCCTTCCGGCGCAGGACCGTAGGCGCGCGTGCCGCGCTCCCCTAAGCCTTCCTTTAAAAAGGCATCGTAATCAAAGGCATATTCAAAGCCTTTGCGCACGTCCAAATCGGAAAAGAAATCGGGCGGAATGCCTTGCCCGTCCAACTTGCCCGAGCCGATATCGGGGTTGCCTTTGGCATTAATGTCTAACGTAAAGAAAATGACAGGGTCCGTGCGTAAACGGGGCAGGTTATCGTAAACTACTACGTTTTTATTGCCTTTAAGCTGGTCGGCATACTGGGTGGGAATTTCGGCGATATCCACGTCCCCTCCTTCCAGCAGCAGCCGCAGGGTGCTCGGTTCGGTAACCGTCATCATATGAATATTTTTGATTTGCGGCGCCCCTTCAAAATAGTCTTCGTTGGCGGCCAACTGCAGGCGCCGGCCGGAAATATCCCAGCGTACCAGTTTAAAAGGTCCCGTACCGTTCATATGGTCAAAAAGATAAGAGGACTGTTTTTCAAAGTTATTATATTTTTTCCACGTGGCTTCCGTGCCGTCCCAGCCGCCGTGCTCCGCCACCCATTTTTTAGGGGTAATGTATCCCCAGCGGGCCAGCACTGCCAAGAAAGGAGCAAACGGCTTTTTAAGACGAATGACTACATTGTCGCCATCCACCTGTATGGCTTTTTGTGCTTCTTTGAAATCTACAATGATTTCCCCTTTTTCGTTACGGGTGGAAGTGTAGCCCAAAATCGGTTCCAATAACAGCGAAGAAGGCCCTCCCGACACGTCCGACAAAATAAACCGCAGCAGGGAATAACGCACGTCTTCGGGGGTCAATTCCGTTCCGTCGTGGAATTTGACGCCTTTGCGAATGGGAAATGTATAGGTCAGCCCGTCCTTGGAAATAAGGCCGTTTTCCACGCTGGGCACCTGTGTGGAAAGCGAAGGCAAAAACTCCGTCATAGAACTGCCGTTAAACTTAAGCAGCGTGTCATAGACGTTAATCATCATCCCCTGTGTTACCCCGTCATAGGAAAAAACAGGATCCAAAGACTGCATTTCCCCCCCGTGGGCCACCACCAAGGTAGAGGTATCCTGTTTTTTGGAACAAGCCGCTAATAAAAAGCAAAAACCCATCAGTAGAACAACCGCTTTTTTCATACTCTCCTCACTAAATACGCCGCGCCCCGTTTGCGCATAAGCCAAGCCCGCGCAAATTCCGCCGCGTCATAATAACGAATAACATCCTTTTTCAGCTCGCTGGCCGGATCGGCTACCCGTATTTTACCATTTTCCCAACCGCATATCAGCACCAAATGCCCCGGCGTTTTGGCTACGGCCGCACCGGTCAGTTCGCCTTTTTTATACGAAATAGTAGCCAGCACCAGACAGTCTTTGCCGACAAATTCGTCCAATTGCGCCAGCGTATGAAAGCGCGTTACGCACGCCGGACATCCGCGGCGACAGGCATAAGCCGTGTTCAGCGTCCAATTGCCGTAAATACGGGCGCGGTCGTCATAAACACCGGCTGCCGTTTGCAGCGGGTCTTCCGGCACGCCCAAGGCATTTAATGCCATTGCCAAAGAAGTCGGGCTGCACAAGCGAATTTGATCGGTAGGAGACACATCCAAGCGCATTTGCGACAAAGGCTTTACGCTTACCTTGCGCCGGCCGGCGGGCAAAATAGCCGCGCAGTCGTCGTATTGGGCGGCGCTGTCCGTCAGGCAGACAAAAACACAGGGCACGTCCATATCCCCGTGCAGCGTTAGGCGAAAGCGATAGGCCTGCGCCGGTTTTTTCAGGCGCAATACGTCCACCGCCACAAAGCCGGCCTCATCTTCCTGCGCGTCAAAACTATGGTTTATTTTCGGGGAATAAAGCGCCAGTTTAAAGAACTTGCTCCAAACGCCGTTTTGGCAAACTTGCACCTCGCTGAACAGCCAGCCGTTAGTCTTAGTGTGGTAGCTGACCGACAGCACCAGCGAAGAAAATTCCACCGCTGTTTCAAAAGCAGGAGAAATGACGGTATGGTCGTTGCCGTCCCCGTGAAATAAATATCCCCTCTGCGGACGGTGAAAAAATGTTAAGTACGGCAGTTTCGGTTCTGCTCTGTCCATATAAACCCTAAAATCGGGGCACCCGGACTCGAACCGGGAGCCTTCCGCTCCCAAAGCGGACGCCCTACCATTGGGCCATGCCCCGTATTTTTATTGTAGCAATTTTACTGTCGGGTTTATATTTTTGTTCACCGTCTGGCAGAGGCCAAGGTAATTTGTTATAATAAAATAAGTTCCGCGCCTATAGCTCAATCGGTTAGAGCAACCGACTCATAATCGGTGGGTTCCAGGTTCAAGTCCTGGTGGGCGCAGATTTTTTTATGTGCCCAAGCGGGCAAACTGCTTTGCCCGCGGCCGGACTTGAAAGGCGCAGCGATGTTTTTGTTTGAGCCGAAGGCGAAAGGCAAAAACCGCGAGCCCGGCCTGCAGGAAAATTCCGTCAGGAATTTTACCGGAAGGCAAGTCCCCCTCGGGCGCAGATTTTTTTATGTGCCCAAGCGGGCAAACTGCTTTGCCCGCGGCCGGACTTGAAAGGCGCAGCGATGTTTTTGTTTGAGCCGAAGGCGAAAGGCAAAAACCGCGAGCCCGGCCTGCAGGAAAATTCCGTCAGGAATTTTACCGGAAGGCAAGTCCCCATTGGGCGCAGATTTTTTATTTATTTTAGCCAGTAGGCGGGCCGGCCCCTTGCGCCGCGCCGCCGCAAATGCTAAAATATAAATGTTGATCCGGGATGGTGTAATGGTAACACGGATGCCTCTGGAGCATTAATTCTAGGTTCGAGTCCTAGTCCCGGAACCAGATTTATTTGGGCCGCCGCCGGCATAAGGCGGCGGCTCTTTCTTTTGTAGAGGCTATTATGGAAAACACCGCCAAAACCGCAGAAAAACACAATACTGCGCTGGACGAAATTATTGCCCAGCGTTACGCCGAGGCCGAAGAACTAAAAGCCGCCGGTCACAACCCCTATCCCAACCGCTGCGAAAAAAAGCAAACCTGTCTGGAAGCCAAAAACTCCCCCGACGATGCCGAAGTGTGCACCGCCGGCCGTTTGGTGCAGCTGCGTTTGATGGGCAAGGCCGCTTTTGCGCACTTGCGCGATTTTTCCGGCCGGGTACAGCTGTATGTTTCCAAAGACAATTTGGGCGATGAGTCGTATGCCTTTTTCAAAAAACACGTAGCCGTGGGCGATTTTGTGTCCGTTACCGGCCATATGTTTGTAACCAAAACCGGCGAACGAACTATTAAAGTAACCAAGCTTGATTTAATTTCCAAAGCCATTCGTCCGATGCCCGAAAAATTCCACGGGCTGCACGATACGGAAATTCGCTTCCGCAAACGCCATCTGGACTTAATTGCCAACGAAGACGTAAAAGAAATTTTTGTTAAACGCGCCAAAATTATTTCTTCCATTCGCAAAACCTTGGACGAAAAGGGCTTTTTGGAAGTGGAAACCCCCATTTTAACGCCCGACAGCGGCGGTGCCGTGGCGCGTCCGTTCCAGACCTATCACAACGCGCTTAAAATGCCGCTTCGGCTGCGTATAGCTTTGGAACTGTACCACAAACGCCTTATCGTGGGCGGGTTTGACCGCATTTACGAAATCGGCCATATGTTCCGCAACGAAGGCATTGACACCACGCATAACCCCGAATTTACGATGATGGAACTTTACCAAGCCTACGGTGACGTAAACACAATGGCCGACTTGTTTGAAGAAATTTTAAGCAATGCCGCCAAAGCCATCGGCGTAGAAAAAGTAACCTATCGCGGGCAGGAAATCAATTTGGTGCCGCCGTACAAACGCCTGCATATTCCCGAAGCTTGGAAAGAAAAATTCGGCCACGATATTCACGAAGTCTTAGACGGCCGCCAGTTTAAACGCGCCGAGCTGGAAAAACTGGCTAAAGAACAGGGTATTGCCTTCTCCCCCAATGACCCCGACAGCAAAATTTACGACGACCTGTTTGAAACCAAACTGCTGGCCGGCTATAACTGCCCCGTCATCGCGCTGGACTACCCCACCGCGGTCAGCCCGTTCAGCAAAACTAAACCCGGCGACCCCGAAATTGTGGAACGCTTTGAGGCTTTTGTAAACGGCAGCGAACTGGGCAACGCGTACACGGAGCTTAACGATCCCGCCGACCAGCTGCAGCGCTTGAAAGACCAGGCGATTGAAAAAGCCAAAGCCAAAGGCGAAGATGCCGAAAACGCCGATATCCTGGACGGCGACTATATTGAAGCGCTGGAATCGGGTATGCCCCCCACGGGCGGAATGGGCATCGGCATAGACCGTGTGATTATGTTGCTGACCCAGCAAGATTCCATACGCGAAATTATTTTCTTCCCCACGCTTAAACCGCAGGAAGAAAAATAAACATTAAAAAACACCCTGTTGTAAAACAGGGTGTTTTTCTAAAATTGCTTTATCAAGGCAACTCGTAATGAAGTAAGCCTGCTCCGCTGTCAAAAGGGGCCTTCCCTCCCATTGATTTGCAAAATTCTTGTCCTTTTTCAGATGAGGCAAGCGCCGTACAAAATCTCTTATTTTGATAGGTATCATTATTAATGGCACGCAGCCCCACTTGTTCTCCTTTTGTTAGAGTACAATGCAAGGCATTGGCTGCGCCAGCAATTTGGTAGCTGTATGAGCATTGGTAATCTTCATTTTGAATGATCCGATTTTCCGGAGATATGAGCGTGCCGGGAAGAGTTATATCTAAAGACGATAAATCAGATGGAAATGAACCATTTGCCAATTGATAACGCTCTAAAGCGTCATACAATGCACGAAAAGATATTTCCAACTGTGCATAACGGCTTCGGAGTACCGCCTTTTCATACTGCGGCAAAGCAATTGCCGCCAAAATACCGATAATCAGCACTACTACTAAAAGCTCAATAAGCGTAAACCCGCCAAATTGGCGCTCTGCGCGGTTTTTTGTTCCTGATGTATTTTTTTGATAAATTTTGCTCATACGCAAAATTTATCAAAAAAAAAAAACAATGCAAGCCATTTCGTTTGGGGCGACCGATTTCAATGATTCCTCTTTTTTAACGCCCGCACACGCTGTATCAAAAGCCACATTTAATAAAGTAAAATATATCTATGAAATTTGAACGTTTTGTGGCTATGCGCTATATGCTAAAACGCAAAGGTCTGTTTGCGGTAATTACCACGCTCATCGGCGTGGCGGGCGTGAGCGTGGGCGTGGCGGCATTGATTACCACTTTATCCGTGATGAACGGCTTTCAAAGCGACATTAAAGAAAAAATCATCGGCGCGCAAAGCCATATTTTGGTTTTCGGCCGGATGGCCGCGGACGTTTACCCCGACAAAATAAAAGCTGTAGAGGCTGTGCCGGGGGTGGAAGGGGTAGCCCCCAATATTTACGGGCAGGCCATTATTTCTTACCGCGGGCAGAGTTTGGGTGTCATTATCCGCGGGCTGGACCCTGAGCAGGAAGCCAAAATAAACAATTTAAACGATTCTCTGACTGAAGGCTCTTTTAATGCCCCCACAGATTGGGGCGAAGACGCACCGCCGCCTTTAGTGCTGGGCACGGAACTGGCCTTAAACTTAAACCTGTTTGTGGGTGATGAGGTAGTGCTTATTTCGCCGCAGTCCATATCCACCGGTGCGGGGATGTTCCCCAAAATGAAGCGTTTCCGCATCAGCGGGCTTTTGCGCACGGGATATTATGAGTTTGACAATACCATTGCCTATGCCCCCTTGGCAGACGCCAGCGACTTTTTGGGCCTGCAGCAAGGGGTAACCGGTTTGGCGGTTAAACTGCGCGATATGAACCAAGCCGAACAAATTGCCCCCGCCATACAACAGGCCGTCGGCTACGGCTATGCGGTGCGCACCTTTGCGCAAATGAACAGCACGCTTTACGCCGCGTTAAAGCTGGAAAAAGCCGTAATGTTTATCATTTTGTTTTTAATTATTGCCGTGGCTTCTTTAAATATAGCTTCTAACCTCATTTTGCTGGGCACCGAAAAACTGCGCGACATTGGCATTATGCGCGCGCTGGGCGCCAGCCCTAAAATGATACGCGGCATTTTTATGTGGGAAGCGATGATGACTGCCAGCGTCGGCATTGTGCTGGGGGTGGCGCTGGCGCTGCTTTTGTGCTGGATCATTGCCACCTTTAACATTGTGGAACTGCCCGGCGACATTTACTATTTGACCAAAGTGCCGGTGCGCATTGATTTGTGGGACATACTGGCCGTCATCGGCGGCAGTTATTTGGTATGCTTTGTGGCGGGTTTGTATCCGGCGTTGAAAGCTTCCCGCGTACACCCGACCGACGCAATTCGTTATGGCTGATATACTGGAAATAAAAAAACTGACCAAAATATACGGTCAAGGCAAAGAAAACCTGTGCGTGCTGCGCGAAGCGGACTTAAATGTACCGCGCGGCTCTTTTGTGGTTTTGCTTGGCCCCAGCGGCAGCGGCAAAAGCACCCTTTTAAACCTCATCGGCCTGCTGGACAGGCCCACCTCCGGTCAGATTTTATTTGAAGGCAAAGACATTACGCAACTGAAAAGCGAAAGCAAACGCTCCGCTTTGCGGCGCAAAAAAATGGGTTTTGTCTTTCAGTTTGACGGGCTTTTGCCGGAGTTTTCCCTTCTGGAAAACGTCGCCCTGCCCGGGCTGATGCACGGCAAAGACGAACGCAAACGCGCCCAAAAATTGCTGGATAACTTTGGCATTGGGGCTATTTCGCATAAAATGCCGGCCGATTTAAGCGGCGGCGAAAAACAACGTGCCGCCATCGCCCGCGCCCTGTGCAACCGCCCCGATTTGCTGCTGGCCGATGAGCCCACCGGCAATTTGGATATGGCCCGCAAAGAACAAGTGTTTAAAGATTTTGCCGCACTGGCTAAAGACGGCCTGACCGTGTTAATGGTTACGCACGACGTGCACGCCTCTAACTTTGCAGACGCGGTATATACTTTGGATAACGGCAAGTTAATACGCACCAAATAAACTATGAACACCACCCATATTTTGATGGCTCTGGCAGCCGGCCTGTGCATTTACGGGGCCGCATACCTGCTTAAACGCCATAAACAAAAAAAATTGCAGGCCACCCTGCAAAAAGCCGCCCAAGGGGACGCGCAGGCTTTGTACGAAGCGGCCCTGCTCTATTACCGCGGCGAGAAACTGCCGCAAGACCTGCACCGCGCCTTTACCTATATGCAGCAAGCGGCCCGGGCAAACCACGCAAAAGCGCTTAATGCGCTGGGGGCCCTGTACCACGCCGGCCACGGCACGGCAAAAGACGTGGAAAAAGCATTTGAATGCTATCAAAAATCGGCCGAAAACGGAGATTTTGAAGGAATGATTAACCTGGCCGTTATGTACCGTCAGGCCATCGGCACCAAACAGGATAATGACTTAGCTTTTGCCTGGCTTAAAAAAGCCGCCGACGGCGGCAGCCCGTTGGGCCAGCGTATGCTGGCCGAATTTTACTATGCCGGCATCGGCACGCCAGTAGACAAACAGCAGGGGCTGAAATATTATGCCAAGGCCGCTTCCCAAAAAGAGCCGGTGGCCGTCAAATTTTTAAAAACGCGCGACCCGCGCCTGCAGCACCACGGGCCGATGTAATCAGGAGGCAAAATGAAAAAACATCTTTTTGTGCTGATTTTTTTATTGGCGGCGCCGCTTGCCTTTGCGCGCATTTCGGCCGATTGCACCTATAACGGCATTCCCCTGTATGGCCGCGTGCAAGTGGTTAATTATATGGCTGATTTTGACGTGCAGGTGGTCAGCTTTTTGCCGGACCTGCGCGTGCAGAATGTTTCTTACCTGCCGGTGGAATGCGGCCGGTGGCAATTTGTAAATTCAATGCCGGACTTTACCATTCGCTTTGTAAACGCCCTGCCGGACTTTACTATACAGTTTGTAGATTATTTACCCGGTCTGGGATAAACGTCCTTCATCGTTTGCCCCAAAAAGGAACCAAACATTTTTTCTGCTAAGGTGTGAACCGGACAAAACAGAAACGCGATTAGTCTTTTGCAAGTCAAAAAGGCTTTCTTTCGGCAAAGCAAGATCTTCGGTCTGCAGAGCTTTATTTCTTTAAATCTAACATACTGCACAGCCTTTTACCGCGGGAAGACCCGGCAGCGAAAGTACACGTCTCCGTATTGGGGTTGCTGGAAGAAAATTGATAATTAATACCTACCGTGGCGCAGTCTCCACCACCCTGCCCCCAAGCCGGCGTTTCTATAGTGGGGCACATAACAATATACAATGTACCAGTAGCTTTTCCGGCCACTCCGTTATTATTAAACAGCACATTTTTGCATACAATAAACCCGCCGTTTTTACGGCACGAAGCGGGATATTGAATATCCAATAAATCAAAATCATTGGCATAATGCCCGTTGGATATATAATATATTTCTTGTGCTTGCGCAAATTGCCGGCCCAAAGCAAGCCACGGAGTAAATTTACTTTTGTCTACGGCACGCTGATATTGCGGCAAAGCCACCGCCGCCAATATACCAATAATTAACACAACCACCAATAATTCTATTAACGTAAAACCGGCAGAGATTTTTTGAGAAAATTTTTGCCTCATAAATCGCACCTTCTTTGTCTTTTTTTATGGAGATATTATATCAAAACCCTGCTTTGCGGCAGGGTTTTGCGTTTAAACGGCTATGGCCAGCTTGCGGGCCAATGCTTTTAAAATGCTTTTGTCACGCTTGTCCGGCGGCAGGCTTTGCAAGCCGGTAAACACCATTTGCTGCGCCCGCGATTTATCGGGCGAGAAGCCGAAAATGTCCAAATAATTTAAAAACTCCACCATTTTTACGGCAGTGCTTAAATCTCCGGGGCACTCCACAAAGGCCCGCGCATAAGAAAGCAATCTTTCGCCGGCGGCGGCATTCACTTGGGCATTGTCAGTTTTTAAGCCCAGTGTGCGCACGTCGTCCATCAGCTCTTCCAAGGCGTTGATGTCTACGGGGTCGCGCTCCAGTTCCGCCTTTAAATCGGCCGTGAGCACAAAATCGGCCACCGTTACAAAGGCAGGGGGCAAAGGCGCGCCAATGTATTTCAGCCCGCGCACGGCCGGATACTGGGCCTCAAAAATATGCGTAAACGCCTCGTCTGTTTTGCGGGAAATGGCGTCCAGCACCTGGTCTATCACGCGGCGCTGGGCGTCTTTAAACAAAGACGTAAACGGATAAATGTCTTTGAAAGATTTTTCTATCACGGTGTGTACGGCTTCAAAGCCTTCCGTTTGTGCCGTAGCTTTGATGGCGGAGAACACTTCTTCTGCATTTATATCGTGCGTGTAAGAAGCACCGCAAGTCAGGCGGGTGTCGTGGCTTTGGCAAACGGCAAAGGCGACGTCCGCTTCTTCCAACGTAACACGGTTTTTAAGCTTCATCTGCCCGAAACACACGTGTCCGCCGTCTTGGTGCAGACGGTCGCAGCGATAATCTTTAATTTCACAAACATACGCGTCCTGCGGGCGGGGCTTGTCGCCGGGTAAATCTTGCAGTACCTGCTGCAGCGCTACTTTGGTGGCAGGCATAGCCGAAGGTTTGACAAAACGTTCATACACCGTAGCGCCGTTTTTAAGGTCTTTAATGTTGCTGGGAGCGGCCGCCAGCATCTGCACAAACTGCGCTTCTATGTCTTTGCCTCCCGTTTTGCGCTTCAGCTCCAGCGCGCGGGCGGCATATTGCAAAATCTGCACCGTTTCCAAACCGCTTATTTCGTCAAAAAACCAACCGCAGCTGGTGTACATCAGCATTGCGTTACGCTGCATTTCCAAAAACATCAGCGCGGTGGAGCGGTCCTGCCAGGCTTTTTCGGTGGCGTGGCGCAAAAAGAACTTATGCTGCGCGTCCAAACTGCGGTCCAGCACCAGTTCAATATAATCGTTGCGCGCGGCCCAAGGGTCTTTAAAATATTCGCGCCCTTTGCCGTCAAAGTCCTGTATCATTTCGTCGCGGATAAAGTCCAGCGCTTGGCGCAGCGGCGCGCGCCACTTTTGGTTCCACCCCGGGTGCCCGCCGGAATTGCAGCCGCAGTCGGCCCGCCAGCGCTCCACCCCGTGAAAGCAGCTCCACGAAGAATTTTCAAAAATCTGCGCTTCATACTGCGGCGGAAATTTTTCCAAAAACTCGCCGTACACCGTCAGTTCCACGTCCGGCAATTGCTGCACGTATTTCAAACAATAGGCCAGTGCCATATCGGCAAATTTCTGGTGGTGGCCGTAGGTTTCGCCGTCGGTGGCGATATGCATCAGCTGTGCTTCTTCGGTGTTATTATACGTGCTTAACAAACGCTTGGCAAACGTTTCGCCGCTTTTAAGCGTGTCCGAAAATGCAATCCCCTGAGAAATCGGCCCGTCATAAAAGAACAAAGCTATTTTTTTACCGGAAGGCAAATTGCACAAGTAAGCGCGTTTCGGGTCCACCTTGGCGCCGGAAACGTCCGTCCAGTTTTTTTCGCCTATTTTCCGCACGCGCGCACACTGGCCCGGGGCTAAAATAACGTATTTCATTCCGTAAGCGGCCAGCACTTCCAGCGTTTCGGTATTGCAGGCGGTTTCGGCAAGCCACATTGCTTCGGGCTCGCGGCCGAAGCGTGCCTTAAAATCGGCCAGCCCCCATTTTACCTGTGTTTCTTTATCGCGGGCATTGGCCAGCGGCAGAATCATATGATTATACACTTGTGCAATGGCCGAGCCGTGCCCGCCAAAATACTGCCGGCTCTTTTTGTCCGACTCCAGCACTGCCGCATACACGTGCGGTGCGTGCTGTTCCATCCAGCTTAAAAGCGTGGGGCCAAAGTTAAAACTGATGTGGGCATAATTGTCCACCAAATCGGTTAATTCCCCTTTGGCGTTCAGTACGCGCGCCAAGGCATTGGGGCCGTAACATTCGGCCGTAATGCGGGCGTTCCAATCGTGGAAAGGGGCCACGCTGTCTTGCGTTTCAATGGCTTCCAGCCAGGCGTTTTCGCGCGGGGGTTGGTAAAAATGTCCGTGGATGCAAAGATATTTCATATATATGTTATAGCAATTAATTGCTTTTCTTGCACTTGTGCGCCGCCGAAAAAGCACTTGATTAAACGCCGCGTAAACTTTATACTATACTTAACCCGCCGATTTACGACGGCCCGAGGTGAAATTATGAAAAAAACTTTTATTTTGGATACCAACGTTTTGCTTCACGACGTCAACTCTATTTATGCCTTTGAAGATAACGACGTCGTAATCCCGATGGTCGTCATAGAAGAACTGGACAATTTTAAAAGCGAGGGCGACACCCGCGGCAAAAACGCGCGCATTGTTTCGCGCGAACTGGACGCCCTGCGCGCCAACGGCCGCCTGAATGAAGGGGTCAAACTGCCCAAGGGCGGCACGCTGAAAATTGAACTGGACAAACCAAATATCCTGCCGCAGATTTTGTCTTTTAATAAATCGGACAATGCCATTTTGAACATTGCCTACACGATGGCCAAAAAAGAAGGCTCCTACAAGAAGAACCAAAGCCCCGTTTTTGTGGTTACCAAAGACATTAATATGCGCCTGAAAGCCGAAGCGCTGGGCCTGTCGGCGCAGGACTACACCTCAGACAAAGTAAATTATGACGAGCTTTATACCGGCGTGGCAGAAATAGAAGTGGCCCCCGAACAAATAGACGCTTTTTACCGCGACAAACAACTGCCGCTGGGAGAAGGCCGCTACTACCCCAACCAATTTTTGATTTTAAAAGCCAATGACGGAAGCAAAAAATCGGCTATGGGCCGTGTGAGCAACAGTGCCAAGGCCGTGTTAAAACCGCTTTCCGCGCAAGATCCCGTGGCTTGGGGCATTAAACCCTTAAACAAGGAACAACGCTTTGCGATGGAACTGTTATTGGACGACAGTTTAGACATTGTAACGCTGGTCGGCACCGCCGGCACGGGCAAGACCTTGGTAACGCTGGCCACGGGTTTGCAGCGTACGATGGACGAAAACGCCTATCGCCGTATGGTGGTGTGCCGCTCCATCGTACCCGTGGGCAAAGACTTGGGCTTTCTGCCCGGTACCAAAGAAGAAAAACTGGACGCCTGGATGGGCGCCATTTACGATAACCTGGCTTTTTTGGCTGACCGCAAAAACCCCGAAGAAGGCGAAGAAAAAGCGCATTATCTGCTGGACAGCGGCAAAATTGAAATTGCCTCTATCACCCATATGCGCGGGCGCTCTTTGCCGGGGCAATATATGATTGTGGACGATGCACAAAACCTGACCCCGCACGAAATTAAGACCATTCTTACCCGCGCAGGCGAAGGCACCAAAATTGTGGTTACCGGCGACCCGTACCAAATTGATACGCCGTATTTGGACATTGAGTCCAACGGTTTGACCTATTTGGTGGACCGCCTGAAAGGCCAGCCCTCTTACGGGCACATTACGTTCACCAAGACGGAGCGCAGCCGCCTGGCGGACTTGGCTTCCAAACTGCTGTAAAAATATCGGAAAATCAATAAAAATGCGGCGCGTTATTTTCCGCGCCGCATTTTATTTTGCTTTTTTTATTGGTTTAAAATCCAACGTTTGGCCGACTCTTTTTGAGTGGCCCCCAACGCTTTACAAATGCGCTCGGCAAAGTCTGCCGATTGAGCAATATCATATCCACATACGACGAAAGCCGCGCCTTGCGAAGTATAATTGTTGGTGCGGTACGCTAAAAGATACTGCTTATCTTCCGGCATATTCTTGCGATCTGCCACCACAGACATATCCGCCGACCAAGAATATTCCCAATTATTGCTCTGAGGCGCTTCAATATCCAATTCCGATAAATCGGGGCAATAGCTGCCATTGGCCAGATAATACAATTCCTGCGCCTCGCGCAAGTTTCTCAAAACGACTAAGGCCTCTGCGGCACGACTTTTTTCCACAGCAATCGTATATTGCGGCAAAGCAATAGCGGCCAATATGCCGATAATTAAAACAACCACCAAAAGTTCAATAAGCGTAAACCCCTTGTTGTTACATTTTGTACGATTCGCATAGTAAAAAATAATTTTGGAATACATTTTATACATACACAAAATTTATCAAAAAAAGAAAACAGGGACAATGTCTTGTTGCTTATCCCGCCAACAAATAATACCTGTGTGCCGCCGTTTTTCTATGCAATAAAAACGCCCCGCTTGCTGCGGGGCGTTTTGTATAGCCTACGGCAAATCAATGCAGGCCGATTTTGCATTTATGATTTTTCTCGTATTCTTCCACGGCCCGTTTTTCTTCGCCTTTATATTCGCCGGTACGGCGGATAAGTTCGTTAAAGTCTATGGTGCGTGCGGGGAACATCGGCCCGTCCACACAGGCAAAACGCACTTTGCCGTCCACCGTTACGCGGCAGCAGCCGCACATACCGGTACCGTCCAGCATAATGGGGTTTAAGCTGGCGTAGGGTTCAATGCCCAGTTCCACCATCAAAAGCGAGGTAAATTTCATCATCGGGATAGGCCCGATAACAAAGCCGGCGTTTATTTTTTCGCCTGCCGTCACAATGCCTTTCAGCACATCGGTTACCATCCCTTTTTGGCCGTAGGTGCCGTCATCGGTACACGGCAGGACGATATCGCACACCCCCTTCATTTCTTCTTCCAAGATGACCAGGCTTTTGGTGCGGGCACCCAAAATGGCAATCACTTTATTACCGGCCGCTTTTAAGGCTTTGGCAATGGGGTATACCTCGGCAATGCCCACGCCGCCGCCCACCACGGTAACAGTGCCGTAATTGTGCACGTCAATCGGCGTACCCAACGGGCCCAAAATATTAAGGAACAAATCACCTTGTTTAAACGAGTTAAACATAAACGTAGATTTGCCGATGGACTGAATAATGACGGTAATGGTGCCTTTTTTGGCGTCCCAGTCCACCAGGGTAACGGGGATGCGTTCGCCGTTTTCGGCTCCGCGCAAAATAACAAACTGCCCCGCTTTGGCGGAAGCGGCAATCATCGGTTTGTAGATGACAAATTTGACCACCACGTCGTTTAATTGTTCTTTAAGCAAAATTTCATTTTCGCGCATATTATTTCCCCTTCAAATATTCGTTAATTCTGCCGGCGGCGGCAATACCGTCGTTCATCGCCAGCAGCACCGTGGCGCCGCCGCGGATAATGTCGCCCCCTGCATACACGCCGGGCAGGGAGGTTTCGCCTTTTTCGTTTAAGGCGATCACGCCGCGTTCGGTAGTTTTCAGGCCGGAAGTGGTTTTGGTAATCGTCGGGTTAGGGCGCTGACCAATGGCCGTGATGACCGTGTCGGCCGGCTGCACAAAGTCCGACCCCGGTATTTCCACGGGCCGGCGGCGGCCTCTTTCATCAGGCGCGCCCAGTTCGTTGCGCGTAAAGCGGATGCCGGTTACGCGGCCTTTTTCGTCCTGCAGAATTTCTTTGGGGGTTACCAAATATTCAAATTGAATGCCTTCTTCCTGCGCGTGTTCCACTTCGGCCGCGCGGGCGGGCATTTCTTCGCGGCTGCGGCGGTAAGCAATCGTCACGCTTTCGGGCCCCAGGCGCATAGCACAGCGTGCCGCGTCCATAGCGCTGTTGCCGCCGCCCAGCACCACTACGTGCTTGCCGGCCTGAATAGGCGTATCGGTCTGTGGGAATTTATAGGCCTGCATCAAATTGATACGGGTTAAAAATTCGTTGGCGCTGTACACCCCTACGCCGTTTTCGCCCGGGATGCCCAGCATCGTGGGCAAACCGGCGCCGGAACCGATATATACGGCGTCATATTCTTTTAACAGTTCGTCCACTTTGATGGTGGCGCCGACTAAAACGTCCGTTTTAAATTTAACGCCCATTGCCTGCACGGTTTCAATTTCTTTATTGATTACTTCACGCGGCAAGCGGAAAGAAGGGATACCGTAACGCAGCACCCCGCCGTAAGCGTGCAGGGCTTCATAGACCGTTACGTCGTGGCCGGCGCGGCGCAGTTCGGCCGCACACGCCAAAGAAGACGGCCCCGAGCCGATGCAAACGACTTTTTTGCCGGTAGAAGCGGCCGGCACGGGCGGCTTTAAAGCCCCCTGCGCGCGGGCCGTATCGGCGGCGTAACGCTCCAACCCGCCAATATTGACCGAGCCGAATTTGGCTTTAAGCACGCAATGCCCTTCGCAATGTTTTTCCTGCGGGCAAACGCGGCCGCAAATGGCAGGCAACAGGCTGGTTTTCATAATTTCGGAAGCGGCGGCACCGACGTCGCCGGCTTTAATATAAGCAATAAAATCGGGAATATGCACCCCGACGGGGCAGGCATTTTGGCACGGATGCGTAGGGCAATGCAGGCAGCGGTCTGCTTCGGCCAAGGCTTCTTCGTGTGTAAAAGTAAGGGCCACTTCGTCAAAATTTTTGCGGCGGACGGCAGGGTCCTGCTGTTTGCCGTTGTTGCGCGGTCTGGACGGATTGGGCATAAAAACAAACCTCCTAATAAAAATCAGACGTTCTAAGCAAAATCTTATGCTGTTATATTTATTATAGTATATTGCAAAAACGGCGATTTGTTATAAAATATATGTACATACATTACCAACATATTTGGGAGGAGGGGTATTATGAGCGAAAGATGCAATTGCCACGCCGAAGGGTTGGCTACTTTTGTTTTGGGCGCCCTGCTGGGCGTAGCCGTAGGGGTTTTGCTGGCGCCGGCTAAAGGGGAAACCACCCGCCGCAAACTGAAACGCTGGGCAGAAGACGCCTATGAAGAAGGCAAAGACGAGCTGGAAGAACGCGCCCGCGATTTAAAAGAACGCGTGTTGGGCCACGCCGGAGAGCTGAAGGAAAAATTTTCCGAACACGCCCGTGAAGCCAAAGAACGCGCCGGCGAATTGAAAGAGAAGTTTACCGCCAAAGCGGCCGAAATCAAACAGCAGGCGCTGGATAAAACCGAAGATCTGCGCGGCAAAGCCGCCGACGAGCTGGAAAAAGCAGCCAAAAAAATTCGCTAACGGTTTTAAACCCGCAAACAAAAACCCCCGCTCACAAGAGCGGGGGTTTTTAATTAAAAAGGAATTAAGACACCGGCTTATTTGTTTCCATATCACACGTAGCGGAACCGCAAACAGATTTGCAAAAACTAATGCCTTTTTCGGTTGAGCCGGCACACACCAGCTGCTCGCGGGTATCGGCCGAGGCATCCGTACCGTCCGTTTGGGAACTTAGCACAATGCCGTAATCATTATTGCCGTTTAGCGGAAAAAAAACTATCCCCATAATGCTCATCCCCACGCTAAAATATTTGCCGGTCATCGCACCGTTTGTGTTAAAGCTGGACTGGCGCTGCCAGCCAATGCCTTCCATCGTCAGTTCCGGCGAGCATTCCACTTGTGTCAATTTGCACATTTCCAAATTACGGCGAATAGTGGGTACCACCGCATATATCTCAGCCAAACGGCTTTTATTTACCGCCTTTTCGTACTGCGGCAAAGCTACCGCCGCCAAAATGCCGATAATCAATACCACCACCAAAAGTTCAATCAGCGTAAAACCTTTATCTTTGTGTTTCATTTTATTCCCCGTTTCATATACCGCCATTAAGCGGCCGGCGTGTCTTCCGTTTCCGGGTTTTCCGTCGGCTCTATATGCAGCGAAGAAAGCAGCATATCCACCAAACGGATATCGCTGGGATACTGCACCAGTTCACGCGCTTTTAAAAGAGATACCCAGCGAATGGAAATAATTTCCGACGCGTCGTGCTTGCCGATGCGGCCCAGCTTTTTCATCAAATACCACTGTACCATCTTTTTGACGTAATTGCCCTGAAAAGTAAACGCGTATTTCACGCGTATCATCGGGCGAACGATGACGGCTTTGTATCCGGTTTCTTCCAGCACTTCGCGCAGCGCGGCCTGACGGGGCGTTTCCCCCGCTTCAATATGCCCTTTGGGGAACGTCCATATTTTTTTGCCTTTCATATTCTTGACCTGCACAAGAAGCACCTTGCGCCCGTCCAAGATTACGCCGCCGCACGAAAATTCGGATACAATCATAAGCCTTTCTCAAAATGATACGCCGCGTTTAGTATTTTCTCTTCCTGCAAAATCGGCCCGTAAAACTGCAGGCCTATCGGCAGGCCCAGTTTGTCGTTGCCGCACGGCACGCTGATACCGGCCAACCCGCCGATATTCCCTTGGCAGGTGTACAAATCAGCCAGATAAACGGCCAGCGGATTGTCTTTATGCGCCCCCAGCGTAAAGGCCGTCGTGGGGGAAGTGGGCGTCAAAATCACGTCTGCTTTTTTGAACGCTTCGGCAAAGTCCCGCTTAATCAGTTCGCGCACTTTAACGGCCTGCAGATAACATTCTTTATAGTTCTCTGCCCGCAGCGCCGTAGAACCGATAATAATGCGTTTTTTCACTTCCCAGCCGAACGGAGCGCGGTTGCTTTCGTACTGGTCGTTTAAATCTTTGGCGTTTTTGTCGCTGTAGCCGTAACGGATGCCGTCAAAACGGGCCAGATTGGAGCTGGCTTCTGCGCTGGTAATGATGTAATAACAGGGGGCGGAATATTTGGCGTGGGGCACTTCCACCTCCACCAGGTCGGCACCCAGGTTTTTCATTTTTTGTGCCGCTTGTAAAATTTTTTCTTTTATTTCTGCGTCCAAATCATCCAAAAAACCTTTCGGCAAGCCTACTTTGAGGCCTTTAATGTCCGGCGTAAAATTTTGGCTGAACGCCGGCACGGGGTCTTCTAAAGAAGTGGAGTCATTTTTGTCGCGCCCGCACAGCACTTCCAGCATCAAAGCGGCGCCTTTGACGTCAGCAGTCAGCACACCCACCTGATCGGCGCCGGAAGAAAATGCCACCACCCCATAGCGGGAAATGCGTCCGTAGCCCGGCTTAATACCCACCACACCGCAGAAAGAAGCCGGCTGACGCACCGAGCCGCCCGTGTCAGTCCCCAAGGCTGCCGGCACCATACCGGCCGCTACGGCCGCGGCGCTGCCGCCGCTGCTGCCGCCGGGAACGCGGTCAAAATCTATCGGATTATGTGCCGGCCCGTAGACGGAAGTTTGGTTGCTGCTGCCCATAGCAAACTCGTCCATATTCGTCCGGCCGACAATAACGGCATCCGCCGCCAGCAGTTTTTCCACCACGGTGGCATTGTAGGGCGCCACATAATTTGCCAGCATTTTGGAACAGCAGGTAGCTTTGTGGCCTTTATACAAAATATTGTCTTTAATTCCCACCGGAACGCCGGCCAGTGCGCCCAGTTTTTCGCCTTTGGCACGGCGGGCGTCTATTTCTTCGGCCCGTTTAAGGGCTTCTTCGGGCCAAACCTCTACAAAAGCGTTGATTTGGGGGTTTAATTCTTTGATTTTGCACAATGCTTCAAACACGGCTTCCCGCGCGGTCAGTTGTCCGTTGCGCACGGCGTGGGCTATTTCACAAACGGTTTTCATATTACAGCACCTTCTTTACCTTGACGCTGGCGCCTTCTTTGTCGTTAAACGCCCCGACAATAGCCTGCGCCAAAGCCGGATTGGTAACGGGCTCGTCCGGCCGCAAATAGGCCGCCTGCGCAGCCGAGGACAGTTCCACGCCGCTTACGTCCACGGTGGAAAGCTGTTGCACCCAGTTAAACAACTCCTGCAGCTGGGCACCGTATTGTTGTTCTTCCGCGGGCGTAAGTTTAATTTTGGCCATACGCGCACAGCGGGAAGCATTGTCTTTTTCTAATATCATTTTTAAAACTCCTCTGAAAATACATTTTATATAATAATGGGAAAGTTGACCACACCGCCTGTGCATTTTAGCCCGAAACAGACAAAAAAGGAGAGCTCTATGCCCCAAAACGAACAAAACACCCAAACAATGCCTTCTCAAGCGCCTTCTTGCCAGCAATGCCCCTTAAAGCAAAAACCGCCCGTAAACACCCACTTTGCCTTGGCGATAGTGGCCATATGTCTGTCCTGCCTGTCCGGCTTTGTGACGATTGCGCTGGGGATAGCGTCGCTGATTCTTTCCCTTCGGGCGCAGGACAAGCTGTCTTTGGGAGACGAAAAAGAAGCCGCCTCTGCAGCTTGGTGGGCGGCTTTATTTGGTTGGATAACGGTAATTATTTCGCTGCTGCCGATTATCGCAATGATATTCTTCGGCGGGGCGATATTAGCCGCGCTGGGTGCACTGGCCAGTTTATAATACCACCGGGCGAAAGGTTTAAATACCTTCTATATTTTGGCACAATTTACGGCCAAAGTCCGTATAACCGGTGCACGTCATTTCCCCGGGACGGTCCGAGTGCATATAATACAGATAAATCTCCAGATCTTTTTGCTGGGTCGTGCCGGGATGGAAACCCTGTTCAAAATATTGAATGCGGCCATAGGGGCTCGTCCCGTGCACATTGTCCACATAGGCAAAAGGGCAGGCCAGCTCTGAATAGTCCTGCGTCACAAAATCGCACACGCCGGAATAGTCCACATCCAAGTCCCGCAGGTCCAGCGAATAGGTGTATCATTAGCCAAATAATATATTTCCTGCGCACGGCTTACCCCGCGCAGAAGCTGAATATAATTGACCAGCCGTGTTTTGGCAACGGCCAAGCGGTATTGCGGCAACGCTATGGCAGCCAAAATACCGATAATTAAAACTACCACCAAAAGTTCAATTAATGTAAACCCTTTATGGTTGCGTGCAAAAAGTTTTTTTGACACGCAAGATGTTTGTATAAGATGTGTTTTCATACTTAAATGCTATCAAAAAGAAAGAGGGCCGACAAGACGCTAAAAACATAAAACCCCGCCGAAACGGCGGGGTTTTGTTAAAATTCCAAACCGGCACACAAACGGCGGCCGAGTGGTGTGTAGCCCGTACAGGTAACCTTATTGGGTTTGTCCGAATTGGCAAACCAAAAGAACAAGGTTACATCCGATGTGGTATATTCACCGTACGTATAGCCCGCGTTATAATAATTCAGACGCACATAGTTAGTTGAAGAAGAAGAAGCACCCGACACATTATCCAAAAAAGCAAATGGGCAAGCAAGCACCCCGCTGTCACTGGCGTTGACCAAAGAACAGGCAGAAGAATAATCTACGTCCAAATCAGCCATACCGGTAGCATATGTATTATTCGCCATATAATATACTTCTTGCGCACGGCGAATGTTTTGCGCCATTTGGTAATAATTCATTAGCCGGCTTTTGGCCACGGCCGTCTGATACTGCGGCAACGCTATGGCGGCCAAAATACCGATAATTAAAACTACCACCAAAAGTTCAATTAACGTAAACCCGCCAAACTTGCGTTTTACGGAGTTTTTAGGAGAAAGAATATTTTTTTGATAAATTTTGCTCATATGCAAAATTTATCAAAAAAAAAAAAAAATACAAGCCCTCAGAGAAACAACAGGCCGACGTGCTCTTAAAACCCCGCCGAAACGGCAGAGCCATATTGTCCGCGCCGGATGCGCTATTGAGTTTATAATTAAAAATTCCCCGGCAAAACCGGGGGATTTTTATTTGGGAATGCGGTAAACTTTATTTCCAGCAACGATTGACACGTTGGAATCCGAACCGCCCAAATCTTTACATAAGTATTCCCCTATCTCACTTTTGGCAATACATTGGTCAAAAGAAGAACTCTGCAACAAACGCTGATATATAGCAGGAATATCATTGCCGCTGCTGGCAATACGCCACCCTCCACTGGGACCAGCAATACCATAGTATGTACCATCTGCATAACTCACACCCGAAACAGTTTGCGTACCACCAGGAGGTAATTGAATGGATAAAGCACTGAAATCAGTAGTATATGTGCCATTTTCCATAAAATACAGTTTTTCGGCTTCTTCAATGCTTTTGCTAACCAAAATCATTTCTGCAAAACGGCTTTTGGCAACCGCCTTTTCGTATTGCGGCAACGCTATGGCGGCCAAAATACCGATAATTAAAACTACCACCAAAAGTTCAATTAACGTAAACCCGCCAAACTTGCGTTTTACGGAGTTTTTAGGAGAAAGAATATTTTTTTGATAAATTTTGCTCATATGCAAAATTTATCAAAAAAAAAAAACAATACAAGCCCTCAGAGAAACAACAGGCCGACGTGCTCTTAAAACCTCGGCGCCGCGGCAGAGCCATATTGTCCGCGCCGGATGCGCTGGTCAGTTTATAAATAAAAACCCCGCCATTTCGGCGGGGTTTTGCGTAAGTTACAAAATTTCCAGCGGGGCAAACGAAAGCATAAAGGTACGCTGCACTCCGTTGCCAAACTGCACGGTAATTTTGCAGCTGTCGCCGGAACCGGCCACCGCCGTTACCGTGCCTAAGCCAAAAGTACCGTGTTTGACTTTGCCCCCCACCGCCACGGTTTTGCCGTTGCCCGCCGTAGTGGAAGTTCCCTGCGCCTGTTTGGCCGCAGCAGAACTGCCAGGGAAATGGCGCCGGTTGTCCGAAGCGGAAAAGCCACGGCGGGAAGCTGACGATGGCCCGCCATACAAAGCACCCAAACCGGCAGAACCTTTATAGGAAGAAGAGGTATAGTCCAAATCGTCATCTTCTATTTCGTAGCCCTGTTCGTCGTATTTTTTTTGGAAGCGGCTGCGGCTTACAAACCCTTCAAAGCCATTGTAGCTGCTGGCACTGCGCCCGAAGGAACCGTGGTAGCCGCTTTTGTTTTTACTGCCGCCGTAAAAACCGCCGCCTTGGCCGTATAAACCGTATTTTGTTTTAAAATTATCGTAGCGGGGCTGGTTTTGTTCAAACCGTTCACGGTCTTCTTCGTCCAAAAGGCCGCTTTCAAACAAAAAGCGCGAGGGCACATTTTCGTACATTTTGCCATAAGTGCGCCGCTGCAGGGCGTAGCTCATAAATAATTTTTCGCGCGCACGCGTCATCGCCACATAGCAAAGGCGGCGTTCTTCTTCCATTTCGTCGCTGTCGTCGCGATTGATAGGGAAAAGCCCCTCCTCAAGCCCCGTTACAAACACGGCGTTAAACTCCAGCCCTTTGGCCAAATGCACCGTCATCAGCGTAACGGCCCCGCCTTCGCCGGCTTGGGAATCGTCCGACCCCGTCATCAAGGAGACCTCTTGCAAAAAATCCGACAGGGAAGGTTCTTTTTCCGTTTTCACGCTGCGTTCTTCGTAGTCTTTAACGGCGTTGATTAATTCGTCCAAGTTTTGCAGGCGGCTTTCGGCTTCGGGGTCTTTGCCTTCATCCAAATCTTTCTGCACGGCGGCTTCATAGCCGGAAGTTTTTAAAATTTTACGCATTACTTCCGTAGGGGAAACGACAAACATATCCCCCCGCCATCCTTCCACCAGACGCACAAACTCCAGCGCGGCGCGGCGGGCCATAGGCGTAAGATCCGGCACGGACTGCGCCGCTTTTAACGCTTCATACAGCGAAATATCATTTTGGCGGGCATAGCCCAGCAACCGCTCCTGCGCCGTTTTGCCAAGCCCGCGTGCGGGCGTATTAATGACGCGCAGCAGGCTCATATTGTCGTTGGGGTTTATAAGCAAGCGCGCATAGCAGAGCATATCTTTAATTTCTTTGCGGTTGTAAAAACTGACCGTACCCACCAAACGGTATGGTATTTGATAGCGGCGGAAAGTTTCTTCAAAGTTACGGCTTTGGGCGTTGGTGCGGTAAAAAACGGCAATGTCATTTAACGAATAGCCGTCCTCCTCCACTAAATTTTTTATGGTTTTGCTCACCCAAACGGCTTCCATCCCTTCCGTCATAGAGGCGTGCACTTCAATATCGTCGCCGTGTTGTTTTTCGGTAAAGAGGTTCTTTTCTTTGCGCTGGCTGTTTTTGGTGATGAGTTTATTGGACGCATCCAAAATAACCTTGGTGGAACGGTAATTTTGTTCCAGCGTAATGGTTTTGGCGTCTTTAAAATCTTTTTCAAATTCCAAAATATTGCGTATGTTGGCACCGCGCCAGGAATAAATGCTTTGGTCGGGGTCCCCCACCACACACAATTTGCGGTGTTTTTCGGCCAGCAGGCGCGTAATGAGGTATTGGGTATGGTTGGTGTCCTGATACTCGTCCACCAAAATATATTGAAAAAACTGCTGGTAGTAGTCGCGCACGTCTTCGTGCTCTTTAAGCAGTTGTAAGGTTTTGACCAGCAAATCGCCAAAGTCCAGCGCGCCGGCTTTTTGCAGTTCCTGCTCGTAACGGCGGTAAATTTCGCCGGCGCGGATGCGGTAGTCCAACCCGCTGGCCGTGGCCGACGTCATAAAAGATTCCGGTGACAAACAGTCATCTTTGGCGCGTGAAATTAAACTGACGATTTGCCCCGCTTCTTTCTTGGGGTCTTTTACGCCCATTTGCTCCAGCAGAAGCGTTACCAGCCGTTTCTGCTCGCTGTCGTCATAAATGGCAAAGTCCCGCGTCAGCCCCAGCCGTTCGGCATTTTGGCGCAGCACACGCACGCCGAAGGAGTGGAATGTGTGTATCCACACATTACGGCTTTGCCCGGGCACCAGCGCTTCCACGCGTTCGCGCATTTCCTGCGCGGCTTTGTTGGTAAACGTAACGGCCAAAATGCGGTACGGGGAATACCCGTCGTGAATGAGTTTGGCAATTTTGGTCGTCAGCGTTTTGGTTTTGCCCGTGCCGGCACCGGCCACAATCAGGCAGGGGCCTGCGTCATAATTTACCGCTTCCAATTGCTGCGGGTTTAACGATTTTAAAGCTTCTTCTAAATTCATAAAAAGTTCCTAAAAAATGACTGTTGCGCACGGCCCGTTGAGCGCGTTTTCTTTAAGGGCCAAAACCAGCGCGTAAGAGGCCGGCACGGCAGATTGGCAATGCAACCCAAAGCCGTCCATACGGCTAAAACCAAAGCGCCCGTAATAGGCCGGGTTGCCCGCCAGCGCTACGGCGTCAAAACCTTGTTCTTTGGCCTGCTGCAGCGCATAGCGCACCAAACGGCTGCCTACCCCCTGCCGGCGTTTGTCCGCCCGAACGGCAAGCGGGGCAAGCAAAAGCATTTTTAAATTTTTACGTCCCTGCACTGCCAAATGCGTAAGCATTATGTGCCCGATAAGCTCTGTGCCTTCCGTTGCCACAAATGCCAAAGACGCAATATAACGTTCCTTTTGGCGCAGGGTGCCTTCCACAAATTCCGCCTCCGCCCCGCTGCAAAAAGGTGCCGTTTCAAATGCGTTTTGAATAAAACGGCGCAAAGGCATATAATCGGCGGGCGTTTCGGGCCGGATAACCATCATTTGTGTTTTAACTGCACCAGCGTTTCAATATGATCGGTATGCGGGAAGAAATCAAACGCTTCCGCGTCCGTTACGTCATAATGACGGGTAAGTATTTTTAAATCTTCCGCCAGCGTAACGGGGTTGCAGGAAATATACAAAACGCGTTCCACGCCGGACTCCGCCACCGCTTTGGCGGCCTTGGGGTGCATCCCCGAGCGCGGCGGGTCTAAAATAATCAGCGCGTCCTGTTTGTTAATAGGCTGCTGACGCACAAAATCTTCCACTTTAGCACAGAAAAACTGCACATTATTGACTCCGTTTATTTTGGCATTTTCTATGCCGTTGTAAACAGCGGGCGCTACGGACTCCACGCACAGGCTCTTTTCGCACAAGTCTGCACACGATAGCGAAAAACTGCCCGCGCCGCCGTATAAATCGTAAATCACTTTCGGGGCAATTTGTTTAACCAAGGCGCGCACGCGGCTGTACATCTTTTGCGCCGTCAGCGTATTGGTCTGAAAGAAAGACTGCGGCGAAAGCTTAAACACCACTTCGCGTTCTTTTTGGCCTTGCGGGGAGGTTAAAATAATTTTTTCTTCAATAAAGTCGCGCCCTTTCAGCACGCGCAGGCTTTCCGGCGCGGCGGTGTCTGCCAAAGACGTATTGACGGCCAGCATAATATTGGCCTGCGGCCAGACGCTTTCCACGGCAGAGACAAAAGTTTTTTCCGGCACGTCGTCGGTTACAAACAGCACCACGATGGCCTGCCCCGTATTTTTGCCTACGCGCAGCATCAGGTGGCGCAAAATACCCGTGTGTTTGCGGTGGTCATAATACGGCAGATTTTCCGCCTTGGCCCAGGCGCGCACGGCCTGCAAAAGAGGAATTAAGTGTTTGTCAAACAAGACACATTCTTCTATGTCTACGGCGCGGTCCCAGCGGCCTTTGAGTTTAAAACCCAGCGTCTGCTCAAATTCCAGCAGGAGCGTTTTGTCGCGTTTTACTTTTTTGTCAAACGGTTCTTTCCAAACAGGCTGATGGCAAAAACCCAGCTCCACTTTATTGCGGAAATAAAACGGGTCGTCCGTAGGCGTGACGGGCAGATCCCCGTTCCAGAAATCTTTTAAAATTTCTTTTACGCGGGCCTGCTTTTTGGCAATTTGCTCCGTATAGGGCAAATCTAACATAGCGCAGCCGCCGCATTGTTTGAAATGTTTGCAAATATCAGGCATTGATTTTAAACAGGCAAATGTCGCCGTCCTTTACGATATAGTCTTTGCCCTCGGAGCGGATAAGGCCGTGTTCGCGCAGGGCTTTTTCGTCGCCGTATTTGACCAAGTCGTCAAAAGTGTACACATCGGCACGGATAAAACCTTTTTCAAAATCGCTGTGAATTTTGCCCGCCGCCTGCGGTGCGGTGCAGCCCACGGGAATAAGCCAGCTGCGCACTTCCACTTCGCTGCCGGCGGTGAAATACGTGCAAAGGTTTAACAGTTTCATCCCTTCGCGCACCACTTTTTCAAGGCCGGTATAGTCGTTGCCGGTTTCGGCCAAAAAGGCCTTCTTTTCTTCTTCGGAAAATTCGGCAATGTCGGCTTCAAACTTTACGCACAGTTCCACAAAACCGGCGCCGGTTTCCTTAGCGTATTGGGCCACTTTTTCGGCATTGGCCGCGTTGCGTTTTTCGGAATTATTGCCCACGTACAAAACGGGTTTGGCCGTTAAAAACTGATACTCTTTAAGCACTTCCGGTTCCAAATGCAGGGAAGAAACGGGCTTGCCTTCTTCCAGCGCGGCTTTGATTTGCTTCATCGTTTCAAAAGCGGCTACGGCTTCTTTTTTGCCGCTTTTGGCGTTGCTGCCCAGGCGGTCGCAGATTTTGTTGGCCGTTTCCAAATCGGCCAGCATCAGCTCGGTATTAATTACTTCAATGTCGCGCAAAGGGTCCACGGAGTTCATTACGTGGGTGATATTTTCGTCTTCAAACAAACGCACCACGTGGATAATGGCGTCCACCTCGCGGATATTGGCCAAAAATTTATTGCCCAACCCTTCGCCCTGGCTGGCCCCCTTTACAATGCCGGCAATATCTACAAATTTAATAAAAGCGGCGGTTTTCTTGGGCGGTTTAAACATCTCAAACAATTTGTCCAAGCGTTTGTCGGGAATAGGGACAATGCCCACATTGGGTTCAATGGTGCAAAAAGGGTAGTTGCTTGCTTCCGCGCCGGCGCAGGTCAGCGCATTAAAAAGGGTGGATTTGCCCACATTGGGCAGGCCTACAATGCCGATTTCCATAAAATAAACTCCTTCTATGCCGTAATAAATGTGTATATGACATATTTTAGCATTTTAACCATAACAAAAGCCCCGTTTGAGGGGCTTTATACAAGGAAGGCAGAATAAGCTTACGGTTGAGGAAAACGATAATACGTATAACCGCTTAAATCGTCCGCCCCGCTATGAACGCTTACCCCTGTTAAGGAACTGCACACTTGATGGGCCACTTTATCCGTGCCCAGCACGCGGCATTGGCGTTCTCCATATGGCCGGCCGTTCTTTTGGTAGCGTACATAATATAAAGGTTTATTGTTGAAATACGCTACATATACTTTGCCGTTTTCCCCCAAACGTAAAACTGCTTTGGAAGATAAGGTCTTGGGTTTTTGCACAGACAAGCCGGTGCCGTCCGGGTCATACGCGCCGTTTTCCATAAAATAAATCTCTTGCGCCTCGGAAAGTCGGTCCGCCACCGTCATCAGCTGCATATAACGGCTTTTCCAAACCGCTACTTGATATTTCGGCAACGCAATTGCAGCCAAAATGCCGATAATCAGTACCACTACCAAAAGCTCAATAAGCGTAAAACCTTTAAAATTGCGTTTAGCGGCATTTTTAAGAGAGAAAGCCTTTTTTTGATAAATTTTGGACATATGCAAAATTTATCAAAAAAAAAAATGAGTCAAGACATTAAAAAGCCCCGCCGCGAAGTGGGCCCAAACCAAATAAAAAAGTTGTATTCCCAGTTATCCGAAGCAGGTTCTTTTATGCTTAAAATAGAAAAATCGTTGGAATATTCTTACGTCAGTGGGGGGGGTGCCAAGCCATACACGACAATAGCTTTGGCAAGTTGGTGCAATATCAACAAATCTTCCGTGTTTTTGGCTCGCGTTACGGCCTTGCATACTGCGACATTGCTACGCAGCCAAAATGCCGATATTCGGTACCACCGCTAAAAGTGCGCACGTAAATGCAGCTTTGCTGTTCCCATTTTCCCCTTTTTGATGCGAAACTCCGTGTTATTATACCACCGCGGGGCTGTATAATTTGCTAAAATATAAAAGTTAAGTCCCGTTCGTCTAGTGGTCCAGGACGCCGCCCTCTCAAGGCGGAGATCACGAGTTCGAATCTCGTACGGGACGTATTTTTATCCGGCTTTAAGGCCGGTTTTTTGTTGCCCGATGTGCTTCTTTTCCGCCAGTCCTGCGCCTTGGCCGCCTTTTAGCCCTAATTTTCGGGCGGAGCCGTCTTAAAATTTCATACAATAAAGAAAAAGACCAAACGAGGGAGGGAGATGTATGGAGTTGTCCGTATTTCAAACCGGCTTGCTTTGCTTGCTGATTTTGCTGGTGCTTGTATTGCCGCTGAGCGTACATAAAGTGGAAGACAATTTGGAAGCTTTTTTGTTTGTCTGCGGTGCGGTGGCCGTATCGGTAACGGGTATGTGGAATTGGAGCCTTATCAAAACCGCGCTGGAAGACCCCATTAAAATTACGCTGGCCGTATTGATAGCCGGACTGCTTTTTAAACACTTTCACCGCGCCTTGCAGAAAGGCGCCTCCAAAACCGTACACGCCATTGGTCTGCGGGCCACGGTAGCCATTGTGGTTTTTGTGCTTGGAATGACCTCCAGCGTCATTACCGCCATTATTGCGGCCCTTATTTTGGCCGAAGTCGTACCGCTGCTGCCTCTAACGCGCAAGGGCCGCGTACAGTTGGTGGTGTACAGCTGTTTTGCCATCGGGATGGGGGCCGTGCTGACCTCTATCGGCGAACCGTTGGGCACGATTGTTCTTTCTAAATTAAAAGGCGCGCCGCATTACGCCGATTTCTGGTTCTTGCTGGAACATTTGGGCTGGTTTGTATTGGGCGGCAACCTTTTGCTGGCGGCCTTGGCTATGCGCATTGAAGAAGACAAAGGCCGCGCCGCCGCACTGGCCGACCAAAACAACGGCGACGAGCACACCGTCAAAAGTATCGCCGTACGTGCGGCCAAAGTGTATTTGTTTGTAATGGCTTTGGTGCTGCTTGGCGACGGGCTTAAACCGCTGGCTATGCAAACTATTGCCCATTTGTCGGAAAATTCCCTCTATTTTATTAACGTGCTTTCGGCCATTTTGGACAATGCCACGCTGGCCGCCATTGAAATTACGCCTGATATTTCCACCCGCAATTTGACTTTTCTGCTGATGAGTTTAATCATCTCCGGCGGTATGTTGATTCCGGGCAATATTCCCAACATCATCTGCGCTTCCAAGCTTAAAATCAACAGCAAAGAATGGGCAAAAACAGCCGTTCCCCTGGGGGCGGTGCTGATGGTGGCTTATTTTATCGTACTGCACGCGGTATTATAATCTGCAGGCAGGTGCGTATATTTTTATATAATAGAAATCATTTTATTTAAGGAGCGTTCATGAAAATCCATTCCTTTAACGTGCAGCCGAACCTGCCCGACAATATCAAATTTTTGGAAGAACTGGCCAGCGATATGTGGTTTACCTGGAACTGGGCAGCCATTCTGCTTTTTGTTCAAATTGACCCTAAACTGTGGACGGACTCCCGCCGCAACCCCAAATGGATGTTGGGCTGTGTGCCGCAAAAACGGCTGGAAGAACTCAGCAACGACGCCGCTTTTGTAGAACAAGTCAATAAGGTAAAAGAAGCTTACTACAAATACAAAAACAACCCGCATACCTGGTATAAAGAACACAAACACGAACAGGGCGATATGCTGACGGCCTATTTTTCTATGGAATACGGCATTGGCGAAGGGTTGCCCATTTATTCGGGCGGTTTGGGTATGCTGGCAGGCGACCATATTAAATCGGCCAGCGATTTGGGAATGCCGATTATCGGTATGGGCCTTTTTTACAAAAAAGGCTATGTGCAGCAAGTGCTTAACCGCGAAGGCTGGCAAAATGAAGAATATCCCGATAACGACTGGGCCCATATGGCCGTGGAACGCGTCTGCGATAAGGACGGCAAAGAAATAACCGTAGACATTGCGCTGGGCGCAAACGAAAACGTAAAAGCCTGCATTTGGCGCGTGGAAATAGGCCGCACCTCTTTGTATTTGCTGGACACCAACCTGCAGGAAAACACCCCCGCCCAACGCTTAATTACCGAAAAACTTTACGGCGGCGACCGCGAAAACCGCATCCGGCAGGAAGTGGTCTTGGGCATTGGCGGCGTAAAAGCCCTTAAAGCGATGGGCTTAAACCCCACCGTCTATCATATTAACGAAGGCCACAGTGCCTTCCTGCTCATTCAGCGCATTATTGACATTATGCAGGAGCGCAAAATTGATTTTAACCAGGCGCGTGAAATGGTGTGGGCCTCTTCCGTATTTACCACGCACACGCCGGTAATTGCCGGCAACGAACACTTTGACCCGATGCTCGTGCGCAAATATATGGAATATTATGCACAGCAAATGGGCATCACGTGGGATGAATTCTTGGCCTTAGGCAAAGAGAAAAACGACTCTGCCACTTTCTGTATGACGGTGCTGGCCCTGCGCCTGACCGCCTATGCCAACGGCGTGGCCAAACTGCACGGTAAAGTAAGCCGCGAAATGTGGCACAACCTCTGGCCCACGCTGCCTATCAACGAGGTACCCATCGGCAGCATCACTAACGGCATACACAGCGCTTCTTGGGTGTCCCACGAAATCAACGATTTGTACCGCCGTTACCTGTTAAACGGAAATGCAATGGACGAGGTGGACCCTTCCGACAAAGCCATTTGGGAAAAAGTAGACCAAATCCCCGATGAAGAACTGTGGAACGTGCATCTGCAGCGCAAACTCAAACTGATCAATATGGCCCGTGCCCGCCTTAAACGGCAGCTCAAACGGCAGGGTTTTGACGTAATGACGGTAAACAAATCCAGCAAAGTGTTAAAGCAGGACGTGCTGACCATCGGTTTTGCCCGCCGCTTTGCCACCTACAAACGCGCCACGCTGCTTTTTAAAGACTTGGACCGTTTGGACAAAATCGTCAACAACCCGCTGCGGCCGGTGCAGTTTGTCTTTGCCGGCAAAGCCCATCCGGCCGATACCGCAGGCAAGGAATTCATCAAAACCATTTATAACCTGACGCAAAACGACCCGCGTTTTAAAAACAAAATCGTCTTTATGGAAGACTACAATATGAACGTGGCCCGTTATATGGTGCAGGGTGTGGACGTGTGGCTTAATAACCCCATCCGCCCGATGGAAGCCAGCGGCACCTCCGGTATGAAAGCGGCCGTAAACGGGGCGTTAATGCTGTCTATTTTGGACGGCTGGTGGGACGAAGTGGGCCCGTGCGATTTCGGTTGGTCCATCGGCGGGGCGGAAAAATATTCCTCCGACGCCGAACGCGACGCCGTAGAAGCCGAATCGCTCTATAACCTGCTGGAGCAGGAAATTGCCCCCGCTTACTATGCCAAAAACGACAAGGGCTTTTCTTTGGCGTGGCTGGGCCTGATGAAAAAGTCCATCCGCGAAATTGCCCCCGTTTTTAACACCAACCGCATGGTCAAAGAATATTACGAAAAATTCTATATCGGCGCGCATAATTTCGGGCAGCTTTTGGCCCAAAATGACAACGCCGCCCAAGTGGCTTCCTGGCGCAAGAAAATTGCCGACAACTGGTTCCGCGTCAGCGTAAGCGACATTACGCCTCCTTTTGACAAAGCCATCCTGATGGGCGATAAAATTAATTTTAAAGCCCGCGTCTTTTTGGGCGCTTTAGCGCCGGAAGACATTCAGGTAGAGCTTTACTTGGGCCAGCGCGGTGCCGCCGGAGACATTGAAAAAGAAGACGCCGTGGATATGATTTGCACCGGCAAAGACGCAGACGCGTATATCTATGAAGTGCAAATATCCCCCTACAACAGCGGCAGACAGGACTATGCCCTGCGCATTTTGCCCGCCAACGACAAAGTGCCCAATGTGCTGATGCCCTTCTTTATCCGCTGGGAAGAATAATCTGTCTGTAACAAACAACAAACAATAAGCCGGCTTGTCCGGCTTATTGTTTGTCAGGAGATTTAAAAATGCTTAATATCGTGCTTATTAACCCCGAAATTCCGTTTAATACCGGCAATATCGGCCGCAGCTGTGTGGCCACCGGCACCCGCCTGCATTTGGTGGGCAAACTGGGGTTTAAAATTGCTTCCAAAGAAATACGCCGCTCGGGGCTGGACTATTGGCCCAACCTGGACTACAAACGTTATGAAACCTGGCAGGAATTTTTAGATGTCAACAAACCGCAGCGGGAGCAGCTGTTTTTCCTTTCCACCAAAGGCAAGCAAAACTATTGGGACGCCTGTTTTACCGACGGCTGTTTTTTGTGCTTTGGGGCCGAGTCCTGCGGGTTGCCCAAGCCGTTTTATGAAATTTACAAAGACAGATTGTTCACGATCCCTATGATTGGGCCGGTGCGTTCTTTAAACTTGTCTTCTTCGGCCGCCATAACGCTTTTTGAAGCGCTGCGCCAAAACAGAAATACGTATTTAAAATAACCACATAAAAAAGCCGCGGTTTTTGCCGCGGCTTTTTATATGTTTAATACGTTTTAAGTCCCAACGCTTTGCAATAGCGAATGTTGCCCGTACAAGTGCGTTCGTTCAGCATTCCGTTACTACTGGCGTATCTAATGGTATAGGCACCGTTTTTTCTGCGAAAAGAAACCACAAAAATAGATGCGGATATAGAATAGGCTGGTTCTTCAAAAAATTTATTTTCCGTCAAAGAGGCGGCGCCCTCCCCGTCGTCACCCAATACAAATTCTTTCAATTCACCCACCGGGGCCACATACGAATTTCCGTTTTTAATGTAAAATACGTTTGCCGCGTCCGTAACAGCCTGTGCATTGGCCATAGCTTCCAACCCGCGGCCCTTTTCCATAGATGTTTTATACGCGGGCATAGCCACCGTAACGAGCAAACTGACAATAACCATTACAATCAGCAATTCAATTAACGTAAAACCTTTTTTCATATTTCCTCCCTTTGGGCTTATTATATAAATTTACGCCCGTTTTGGGGTCTTCTTTTCGGCAAGATATTTTATAGAATAAAGATAATGACCGCAAAACGCTTATTCTGGATTTTGTTTTTGCTCAACCTGTTTAATTATATTGACAGGCAAATGCTGTTTTCCGTTTTCCCCCTCATCCAAACCGATTTGCAGATTAGCGACTTTCAGCTGGGCACTCTGGGCTCTGTTTTTATGCTGGTTTATATGTGCTATGCGCCGATCGTCGGCTTTTTTGCCGACAGACACCCGCGCCAATATTGGATCGCCGCCAGCGCTATGCTCTGGAGCGCCGCCACCTTTTTAAGCGGACTGGCCAAAAATTACGCTTCTTTGCTTACCGCACGTGCCGCCATCGGCGTAGGCGAAGGCGGTTTTACCACCATCGCCCAGCCTTTTTTGGCCGAGCAATACCCCAAAAAGAAACGTGCCACCGTTTTGGCCTATTTCAGTCTGGCGCTGCCTGCCGGCAGTGCGCTGGGCTATCTGTTGGGCGGACTGATTGGTGCTTCGTGGGGATGGCGTATGGCGTTTATGCTGGTGGGCGTGCCGGGCCTGCTGCTGGGCTTTTTTGCCTTCACCCGCATTAAAGATCGGGAACACCGCTCCCTAGACAACCGCAAAAAACCGAGCCTCGGCCAATATTGGGCGTTGCTTAAAAACAAACCGTTTTTGTTCTTATGTCTGGCCCACGCAATGCAAACCTTTACGATGGGCGGCCTTTCCGCCTGGATGCCCACCTATTTTCACCGGTTTTTTAATATGGACGTAGGCCAGGCCGGCTTGGTGTTTGGCGCAATGGTGATTGCCGCCGGCGCTTTGGGCACGTTTATCGGCGGCAAAGCGGCCGACCGTCTGCTTAAAAAAACAGACTATGCCTATTTTATTGTGATTGCGGCCAGTTTTGTGCTGATGATTCCTTTTGCGGGGGCGGGGGTAGTCAGCCATCGGATGCCCTTTTCACTGATTACGTTTTTCATCGCTATCGTTTTTCTGTTTATTCCGCTGGGGCCCATCAGCGCCAGTTTGGTGGCTTTAAGCAGCCGCAAAGTGCGTTCTATGGCCTTTGCGCTCAACATTTTTATCATACACGCGTTGGGCGATGCCCTCTCTCCGGCGCTTATCGGGCATTTGTCTGACGAATGGGGCCTTAAAATGGCGGTTTTGGTGTGTGTGGCCGTACTGCTGCCGGCGTGTATTTTCCTGCATTTGTCGGCCAAAACGGCCCGCGCCGAAGGCCGCCTAATACGCTATTATGCTCAAGACACCGCAGAAGGTTGATTTTGCTGCGAACGCCTTTGTTTTTCCATAAAAAAACCGCCCCAAAAGGGCGGTTTTTTGTTGCGGCTAAAGCCTATTTTACGTAATCAAACCCGGCCTGCAGGGCTTTTTTATTCAGTTCCAGCATTTCGGGCTTGGCGCGTTTAAACACCTTTTTCATAGCGTGGACAATGCCTTCCACTTCCACGGCACCGGTCAGCTTGCAAAACGCCCCCAACGCCACCAGATTGGCCGTGCGGGGAGAGCCGATTTTCTCGGCAATTTCGTTGCAAGGCACGCAGACGGTTTTGATATCGGTGCGCTGCGGGCGGGAATTAATCAGCGAGCTGTTTAAAATAAGCAACCCGTCTTTTTTGAGCAGCGGCTCAAATTTAGGCAGGGACGGCTCGTTCATAATAATGACCGTGTCCGGCACGGACACGATGGGGGTAAACACTTCCCCATCCGTCACCACGACCGAGCAGTTGGCCGTGCCGCCGCGCATTTCCGGCCCGTAAGAAGGCAGCCAGCTGGCATTCTTCTTTTCTTCCACGCCAGCCTGTGCCAGCAAAATACCGGCAGAGACAACGCCCTGTCCGCCGAAACCGGCAATTCTGATACCTTGATACATTATTTTGCCCCCTCGTCTTTAAACACGCCCAGCGGATATTGGGTCATCATTTTGGTGCGCACAAACTCCAGCGATTTAAGCGGGTCTACGCCCCAGTTGGTCGGGCATTGGCTGAGCACTTCCACCAACGAAAACCCGACGCCTTTTACCTGATTTTCAAAAGCTTTTTTAATAGCTTTTTTGGCCGCCATCACGTGCTGGGGGCTGTCTACGGCCACGCGCTCCAAATACTTGGCGCCCGTAAGTGCGCTGAGCATTTCGCAAATGTTAATCGGCCAGCCTTGCAGCAGCGGGTCGCGCCCTTTGGGGGCGGTGGTGGCCACTTGGCCGACCAATGTGGTCGGGGCCATTTGACCGCCGGTCATACCGTAAATGGCGTTATTGATGAAAATAACGGTAATGTGTTCGCTGCGGGCTGCGGCGTGCACAATTTCAGCCATACCGATAGAGGCCAAATCGCCGTCGCCCTGATAAGAGAACACAATGGCTTCGGGTTTGGAACGCTTAATGCCGGTGGCAATAGCCGGGCCGCGGCCGTGCGCGCCCTGAATCATATCGCAGGTAAAATAGCTGTCGGCAAACACGGCACAGCCCACGGGGGCCACGCCGATTACCCGGTCGCCGATGTTTAACTCGTCAATGGCTTCACACATTAACCGATGCACAATGCCGTGGCCGCAGCCCGGGCAATAATGCATAGGCACATCCGTCATACTTTGGGGTCTTTTAGCAATAACAGTCATTATTTTCTACCCCCTTTATATTCAAAACCTTCGCAATATTTTTGCAAATCAAACAGACCTTCCCCTTCGCCCTTTAAGGCCGAAGCGGCAGCTGTTAAAATGCTTTCCCCGCTGGGAATGTCCCCCGCCGGATAAGCATTCAGATAAACGGGCGCTTTGCCGTTTACGGCCAGACGCACGTCCTGCACCAGCTGGCCCAGGCTCTGCTCCACTGTCAGCACGGCTTTGACTTTGCCGGCCAGTTCGTTTATGCGTTTGTACGGGAACGGCCAAAGCGTAATCGGGCGCAAAAGCCCCACTTTAAGCCCTTTGTCTTGGGCTTTGGTGAGCGCTTCCAAACACGCGCGGGAAGACAAGCCGTACGCAATCAGCAATACGTCGCAGTCTTCGGTATTGCGTTCTTCAAAGCGCACTTCATCTCGTTCCACCAGTCCGTAGCGTTTGGCGCGGGACCAAACGTCACTGGAAAGGTCATCGCCTTTATAAGAAAAAACTTTATTCTTCGGCGCGCCGTTTTTGTGGATATCCAGCGCCCAGTCAAACTTGCCCAGCGTTTTGGGGTCAACGGGGTCAAAGTTAAAGCTCATACTTTCCATCATTTGCCCCAAAATACCGTCCGCCAAAATCATCGCCGGAATGCGGTATTTTTCGGAAAGTTCATACGCCATTTTGGGGAAATTGCCCAGTTCTTCCACCGAGTTGGGCGCCAGCACAAAAATATGATAGTCCCCGTTGCCGCCGCCGCGCGTGGCCTGAAAATAATCGCCCTGTGCGCCGGCAATATTGCCCAACCCCGGGCCGCCGCGCATCATATTGACGATTAAGCACGGCAAATCGGCACTGGCCAAATAAGAAATACCTTCCTGCTTAAGGCTTACGCCGGGGGAAGAAGAAGACGTCATCGCACGGGTGCCGGTGGCCGCCGAACCATATACCATATTAATGGCCGCCACTTCACTTTCGGCTTGGATAAACGCACCGCCCGCGTCAGCCATATGGGCCGCCATATATTCGGGCACTTCGTTTTGCGGAGTAATCGGATAACCTGCAAAGAAACGGCAGCCGGCGCGAATGGCGCCCTCGGCCAAAGCCTCATTTCCTTTGCGTAAAGTTTTTTCTGCCATAATTGTTCCTCTTACGATTTATTTAATTACCGTGATGGCCACATCCGGGCACACCATATAGCACATCGTGCAGCCGATACATTCTTCGGGTTTAACCATTTCGGCCGGAAAATATCCTTTTTTGCTGATTGTGTGGGACTTACCCAGACATTTCTTCGGGCAGGTGTTGACGCATAAGTAACACGCTTTGCAGCGGTTTGCGTCCACTTCTATTCTAGGCATATGAGCCTCCTTCCTGTTTCACTAATACTTCCTTAAAGTATATTTCTTTTTTTAGTGCCTGCGCAATAAAAAATACAGCCTTTTTTGTTATACTATGCCTATGAACAAAACAGAAATATATACCTCTTTATTGCAGCAAGCCCGCGCCTTGCTGGAGCCCCGCTTCGGGCAGATTTCCAATACGGCCAATTTGGCGGCTTTGCTTTACCGTGCTTTGCCCGACATTAACTGGGCCGGTTTTTATTTTTTAGACGGGGAAATGCTGCGTCTGGGGCCTTTTCAGGGCAAGCCCGCTTGCACCGAAATACCCGTAGGCCGCGGCGTATGTGGCACCGCTGTCCGCCAAGGCAAAACGCTGATCGTGCCGGACGTAAACGCCTTTGCAGGGCATATTGCCTGCGACAGTGCCTCCAAAAGTGAAATTGTGGTGCCCCTTACACGCAACGGTAAAGTGTGGGCCGTGCTGGATATAGATGCCCCTGTTTTAAACCGTTTTGACGAAACGGACGCCCAATTTTTGCAAAAAATAACCGCGCTTTTATAGCGCGGTTATTGATAAAGAACCAAAGTTCAACTAGGACGAGCATAGAAACGAGCTCCATTGACTGTAACGGCCTCCGTGTATCCTATATTTCTGCAACTGCGCTCCTCCCACTCGCCACAGAGGATTCTCGTATCCGCATTTTTCCCCACTTCTTTGCGCAAATAATAATCATTCGTTGTCCGCACACAGGACATTGTCATCACATTTTTACCGCCAGACACATAGTTTCCGATAGCTCCACAGTCAAAATACTCATTTCCCGTTGTTCCCCTTGAGTTTACAGGAAAGGAAGTACTAAATCCGTCCATACCCAGACGAGAACACTCGTAACCACTGCCTGTAATTAATACACATTCCTCTGCTGCAGCCGTCATACTGGCCAAAAGGACCTCCGCAGTGGCGGCGCGGCTCTTTTCTACCGCTTTGGTATATTTAGGCAAGGCAATAGCGGACAAAATACCAATAATCAGCACCACCACCAAAAGCTCAATAAGCGTAAAACCGCTAAATTTGCGTCTTACGGGTTTTTTATAGAACAGACTTCTTTTTTGATAAATTTTGTTCATAAACAAAATTTATCAAAAAAAAAAAACAATGCAAGTCTGCCCGCTTATTCCGCTTTAAACCCCACAAAAAAACACGCCTCAAGGCGTGCTATAAAAACGAAATGCCGAGGGACAGGATCGAACTGTCGACACCTGGTTTTTCAGACCAGTGCTCTACCACTGAGCTACCTCGGCATTACCGTTATATTATACAAAAATACAACGACTTTGGGAAATTTACTTTCCCTTCCTATACAAAAGCTTATTTTACATTTGCCAGCGCGTGCTGCAAATCTAACTCCGCCAGCTGTTTTTGCCCTTTGGCGGCGGCATATTCCAGACAGCCTTGCGCCAATACAGACATTAAGGCCCGCGGGCTTTTGTTTGTTTGGGCCCATTTTACTTTGTCTTTATAATAAGACGGCATTTCTTCCACACATTGCGGGAACAGAACATACGTCTTTAAATACGTGACGTAATCGGTCACATAGGCGGCAAAGTTCGGGTCCTTGGCAAGCAATTCCAGCAAAAATTGCGTATCCGCTTGGGCGATATTTTCGGGATACAATTCAAGCAGACTTTTAAAAAGCTGCGGCTGGTCTTTAGACAACTGCTCTAAATTTTGCGCCGCGAACAGATTGCTTTCCACATACGGCAAACGTCCTTTAAACTGTTGATTAACCTGTTTAATAAACGCCTGCGTTTGCTGCAATTTCCACATTTCCACATCGCGAAATTGCCGGTATTGCTGCTGGCGCAGCTGCCGGGCCTGATCTTTTTTCTTTTGTTTTGCCCAATACACGGCAAAAAAATGCTCTTTCGGCCAATTTAACAGTTCTATTCTTTGCTTTTCCAGTTCTTGATAAGCCTTCAACCGGGCCTGTTGCGGCTTTTGGGCGTATCCGGCAGATGAAATAAAAAGTAAAGCAAGCAGCGTGCAAATAACTTTTTTCATAATTACAGACACCTCCGAATCGGATAAAGAATAAAGACTGTTTTATTGTACTATCTAATCTGCAACAATGCAAAATGCAGGTAATCTGTTTCCGGCATACCCAGCAGAATGGGGTGGTCTTTGGCCTGCCCGCGCAGCTCCACCAGCACGGCACGCTTGCCCGATTTGCTGACGCCCTGGCGCAGAATATCGGCAAACAACTCCCGTGAAATATGATGCGAACACGTGGAAAAAGCCAAATAACCGCCTTTTTCCAACCCCTCCAAAGCCATTTTAACTAACTTTACGTAAAGGCCGACGGCTTTGGGCAAATTCTTGCGGCTTTTGGCAAATGCAGGCGGATCCAAAAGCACAAAATCGGGCTGGTCGGGCAGTTCTTTTTTCTTCATTGCAGACAAAATTCGCTCGGCGTCGTCCCGATGAAAAACGGCCAAGTCTTTCACGCCGTTCAGTTCGGCGTTTTTATTGGCAAACTCCACCGCCGCAGCGGAAGAATCGCATCCCCACACCTGCGCCGCACCGGCCAATGCCGCCGTAATGCCGAAAGAGCCGATATAGCTGTACAAATCCAGCACCAATTTATCTTTAAAATACGGTTTTAAGAAAGCGCGGTTTTCGCGCTGATCATAATAAAACCCCGTTTTCTGGCCCACCAAAAGCGGCACCTCGTATTTGACGCCGTTTTCTTCTATCATCACGGTTTCGGGCACTTCGCCAACCGTTTCGGGCGTATTGCCCAGGCCTTCCAAGGCGCGGAAGGCGCTGTCGGCACGGTACAGAATGCCTTTGGGTTTAAAAATTTTCTTAAGTGCGGCAGTGATGGCATCTTTTTGTTTTTCCATACCGGCGGTTAAAATTTCCGCCACCAGCACGTCGCCGTACCGATCCACCACCAGCCCGGGCATATTGTCGGACTCGCCGTAACACATACGCCCGTATTTGCGCACGCCGATTTCTTTGCGCCAGTCATAAGCGGCGTCTAAATTTTGAAAGATAAAATCTTCCGCCAAAGGCTCCGGCCCTTTTTGCACCAAACGCACGGCAATAAGGCTGTGCGGGTTAAAAAAACCGGTACCGACAGTATTGCCGTCGCTGTCTTTTACGGTTACCAAAGAGCCCGGCTCTATGGACGTGTCCAACCCGTCAATTTCGTTGGAAAATATCCAATAATGTCCTGCCGCAATGCGCCGTTGTTCTTTGGGTTTGAGTTTAATTTCAATCATTTTTCTTCTTCCTTGTTTAAATCGTCAATTTCCTGCACCGGCATACCCGAAGCACACAGCGGGCAGTCCTTAGCCGTAAAAGTTTGAATGGGGTAAGAAAGCAAAGCCCGCAGCGGAATAGTCAGCGGCAAAATGCCCATAGAGCGGTCCACCATTACGGCAATGCCCAGCACTTTGGCGCCGGCGGCTTTGACCAACGCTTCCGCGCGCAGCACTTTGCGCCCGCCCACGGTTACGTCGTCTACCAGCAGGACGGTTTCCCCGGGTTTAATGACAAAATTGTGCTTTAAAATCATTTCGCCTTTGTCGTCTTTGGAAGCAAAAATGGCCCGCGCTCCGCGCACGCGTGCCACTTCCTGCGCCAGCACGGAGTTGGAAGGCGTAAGCGCCATAACCACATCGGCCTTGGCCGGAAATTTGTCCGACATAGCCTGCGCAATCTTCTGCGCCAAATGGGGATGCTGCAACAACAGCGACGTTTGAATATACGTCTGGCTGTGAAAGCCGGAGGGCATTACAAAATGACCTTCCACCACGGCTCCGTGCTCCTGCAGTAAAGACAACAAGTCTAAATTATTTCTTGGCATTAAACTCTCCTTTCAAAAAATCGCGGCTTTTATTAAAATCGGTGCGCAGCCCGCGGCGGCGGGCGGCTTCTATTTGTTCGCCTGTTTTTTTGGCGCGCAGCATTTCCAAGCGGGGTTTTAACATAGACGAAGATACTTTAAACGCCAACGCCGGATTGCCGGACTCGTCGGTCAAATTTTCCGCCAGCAAACCGCCTTTGGCACCGGGGGTAAACATCGTCCAAATAACCAGTTCAAACGTTTCACGCACCCAGTCCACCCAGCCCGACACCGCAGCCGAAATAACCGGCCCCTGCGTATAGGCGTTATTAATAATCATTGTACCGTTTTTAAAGTCTACCGAAGCGGCCATCTCATCAAAAGCTACATCTTTAAGCACTTCGCCCACTTTAAAGCTTCCGCTTCTTTCCATACGGTGCATCATAATAAAAGGCGTAAAGGTTACGTTTAAAGCCTGTTGTTCTTCGGCCAGTTTTTCCATTTGGTGGATGACCCCTTCCTCCAGCTTCATATCCAGCGTTCCGTTTAATTTGGCCGCCCCGGGCAGCATACCCGTAAAAGCAAACTCCGCATTAAAACGATTGCCCGAAAGCACCGTGCTGGAAAAAGTGTCGGCATACAGCGTGCCCGAAAAATTGGGCATAAATTTGGGCAGCCGATCGCGGAAGTTGCGCATCCAAGCCAGTTCCCCCGTCTGCAGTTTGGTGCCGCTTTTGCTATTAGAAATGGCAGAAATTACTTCCGTAAAATCTTTTACCGTGCCGATAAATTTCATCGGTTCAAAATGTTTTAAATAGATGGACGTGTCTATTTTGCGCCGATTGCTTTTTATGTTGTTAATGGACAAACGCAATTTTAAAGGCACCTCATCCAGCAAAGCAGAAGAAATATAGGCATACACATTGCCCTTACGGTAAGAACCCGTTAATTTCAGTTTATCAAAAAGACTGTCCGCCACTTTTACTTGGCCGTCGGTAGTTTGGGCATACAAATCGGCAAAATCGTCTTTAGCGGTCAAACTGCCGCTTACGTTAGCCGCTTCAAACCCCCAAAACAAGCCCGACACTTTTTGCGCGCCGATTTCCGCCAACGGGATAACATATTTGCCCTGTTGTCTTTTTACCTGCGCGGTAAGTTTGCCTTTGCCGGTCAATTTAAAACGGGCCAAAGCCGGCCAACGGCGGGAAAGCACCGCCAGGTCGCTCCAGTCCGTCTGCACCTGCAAATCGGCGCTGAAAGGGGCGGCGGCAAAGTCTATTTCCCCCGTGGCGGACGCGGCCATATTGGCCGTTTTTAAAGAAGCTTCCTGCAACGTTAAACCGGTATAGCCCGCCCCCAGCATACCGCGCAGGGTAATTTGCGAAGCCGGAACGGAAAAGGCAGGCAAATCTTTTTTAAACAAGGATAAATCTTGATGGTCAAACTCCGGCGCAGAAATCTGTGCCGAGAAAAAGGGCGTATTTAAATTATCCACATCCAGCGTCAGCGTAACCGGTTTGCGAAACAGCGCCACCTGTGTTTTAAAATTGCGCAGGGCAAATTGCTGCCAGTCAAAATTGGCAAAATTTACCTGTCCCGTGCCCTGTATTTCCAAGTCGGAAATATTTTCCCCCCAGCGGTTACGCAGCACCGTCTCCAGATGGAAGCGCGACAGCTCGTTAAAGCGCAAGCGCGAAAAATGCACATTCAGCCCATACACCGCGTGCGTTACGCCGCTGCCCAAATCGCGGTAACTGAACACCCCGTCCCGAATGCGCCAGTCCTCTATATTCACTTCCATCCGCTCGCCGGTAACTTCACTTACGTACACGCCTTGCGTGGCGGCGGTTTTAACGGGCGGGGTATTGTATTTGCCTTCGGCCGAGCGCACGATATTAATGCGCGGGCGATTGAGGGTAATTTCATCAATCATCAGTTTATGTTCCAGCAAAGGCAGTACCCGATAGTGAATGGTAACCGAATCGGCAGCCAGAAACGGTTCCCCCGGTTGCAGCTCATCGTCAAGCACGGCAAAGCCGCGCAGCTCCACGGTATTTAAAAACTTTAAATCAAAGGAAGAAATAACCACCGGCCGGTCAAACATCAGCTGCAGGCGATGGGTAAGCGCCTCGCTGATTTGCTGGGCGTTAAACATCTTCAGCGCGCACACCCACAAACCGGCGCCCAAAAGCAGCAGCAGCATTACCGTAAACAGCAGCGTGCGGAAAAACAGCGAGCAACCGCCCAGCAAAAAACGCCGCCAAAAGGAAGGCTTTTTGACGGGAGGAGCGGGTTTTTGTCTTTTTACTTTTTTAGTCATTTTCTTTCTACGCGCGCGAAGATATTATTTGCTCTACTATATAGTTTATCACAATTTTCCATACGTTATAGGTAGAAACGGCCGCCCCGTGCAGCATTTGCCCCAAAAGCACCTTATCGGGGAATAGACATTTAAGCACCAAAGCCAGCACGGCGGCATTGCACAAAAGGATGACCACCACCGAAAACACTGTCCCGCCGGCCAGTTTCAGATCGGGCTGTTCGGTTTCCCACAAGGTTTTAAACGTTTGCACAAAATGAAACGCAATAAAAAAGCCGATTAAAAATACAAATGCCGGCCGATAGGGCGTTACGTCGGTAAATAAAGATGCCCCCACATACACCAGCCCCGTCAGCACCGCATACAGCGGCAAAATATACGGCGCCAGTACCACCACGGCATTGGTGCCGTCCATTTTTACGTATCCGCTGTCTTTATTTACCTGCATAGAATGCACGCGAAAGCCAAACAGCATCGCCAAGGCCGCGTGGGTCGTTTCGTGCCCCCACACGTACATTCGGTCAAAATGATACCCGCAAAAATGAATAGCGCCGTAAACGGCCGCACCGGCCAGAAACTCCACCGCGGTTTGAAAATTTTTCAGCACGTTCCACAAAGCGCCCAACGCTTCCGCCACACAAAAAAAGACCGTGGGCAACAGTAACAGCGCTATCAGCAGTTTCAGCAGGTTTTTCATAGTTACAGTTTTTCGTTCCAAGCCGTTGTTTCATAGCGCTGCACCGCCAGCTGCCGCGCACGGGCCAGCAAGTCTTGCGCCACGGGACGGGGCGTAAAATCGGCCTTAAGCCAAGCCGCCACGCCCTGCGCCACCGCACGGCGAAACAAAGGGTTACTGCGCGCATTTGCGCATTGCAAAGAACCCTGATAAAGCACCGTTTGACCAAAACGCCGAATGGCGCCGCCTAAAATTTTACGTCCGTTCATCAGCAAATCATCCTGCACGGGGTTGGCAAAACAGCCGCTGGCCTGCCCCCCTTGCACCGGCGCATAAGCCGCGGCGGGCACTTCCCCTTGGCGCAGACTGTAAAGAGTGGCCGTCTGTGCAAGGGCATTTTCTATATGTGCGTGCAAAGCACGGTAAATTTCTTTCGGGCCGGCCAGCGGGCTTTTAAAAACCAGACTAAACGTCAAATCTTGCCCGTGGAACACCATTCCCCCGCCGGTGGGGCGGCGGCATAAAGGGCCCGCTTCGGGCGCAGTTTGGCGGCGCACAAAATCATAAAACTGGCTGTAGCCAAACGTTACGGCGGGGCCTTCCGTCCAACGATAAAAGCGCAGCAACGGCACGGACAAAAGCGCATTGGCCAATGTTTCGTCCAACGCCATTTGCTCAAACACGTTTAACGCAGGGGTCAGTATTGTATAGCCCATAAAGAAAGCGGCGCGGTTTTAACGCCGCGCCGTTTAAAGTTACCAGCGCAAGTTTGGCTCGCGCGCCGCACTTACCTCGTCTATGCGGCCCACGGGCTGATTATGCGGGGCATCGTGCACGGTTTGCGGTGTTTTTTCCGCTTCCTCAAAAATGCAGTGCATAGCCTTTACAAACAAGTCCAGCATTTCCTTGCTTTCCGTTTCCGTCGGCTCTATCATCATCGCCTCCGGCACGATCAGCGGGAAATAGATGGTCGGCGCATAAAAGCCATAGTCAAGCAGCCGTTTGGCAATATCGGCAGTGCGGATGCCGTTCATTTTGTCTTTATGCAGCGTCAGCACGCATTCGTGCATACAGGGCACGTCAAAAAACGCGGGAAATACGTCCTTGAGCCCCACCCGTACATAATTGGCGTTAAGCACGGCGTTTTCGGCTATTTCTTTAAGTGTAGCCGCGTCATACTGCCGCAGGAAGCAATAGGCCCGCGCACATACGGCTATATTGCCGTAAAAAGCCTTCATACGGCCCAAACTTTTGGGCAATTTGCTGTTTAAAAAATATTTGCCGTTTTTCTTTTCCACCAACGGCTTGGGCAAAAAAGCAGCCAGTTTTTCATTGGCGCCCACCGGCCCCGAACCCGGGCCGCCGCCGCCGTGCGGTGCGGCAAAGGTTTTATGCAAATTCAAGTGCATTAAGTCGGCGCCCAAGTCGGCCGGTTTCACCACGCCGATTAACGCGTTGAAATTGGCCCCGTCCATATAGAACAAAGCACCGGCCGCGTGCACCATTTCGGCAATTTCGCGGATGTCTTTTTCAAACAGCCCCACCGTATTGGGCACCGTCAGCATTACAACGGCCGTTTTTTCCGACAATGCGTTTTTAAGTGCTTCCTTATCCACGCAGCCGTCGGGGCCGGACTTAATGTTGACCACCGTGTATCCCGCCATATGCGACGTGGCGGGGTTGGTGCCGTGGGCCGTGTCAGGCACGATGACTTCGGTGCGTTTTTTGTCTTTTTGGGCGTCAAAATACGCACGCGCCGCCAAAATACCCGTCAGCTCCCCTTGTGCGCCGGCGGCAGGCTGCAGGGTAAAAGCGGCAAGCCCCGTAATTTCTTTGAGCATTTCCTGCAGGTTGTATAAAATTTCCAGCGTGCCCTGCACGGCGTCTTCGGGTGCGAACGGATGCGCTTGGGTGAACCCTTCCAGCGTGCTTAATACGTCGTAGGCTTTGGGGTTATATTTCATCGTGCAGGAACCCAGCGGATAAAAATGACTGTCCAAGCAATAGTTCTGGCGCGAAAGGTTGGTAAAATGGCGCACCGTTTCCAGCTCGCTCAGCTGCGGCAGGCGCGGGCTGTGGCTGCGCAAATAGCGCGCCGGCACATAGGCATCGGGCGTGTTTTGCGGTTTTTCAAACCGTATGCCGCGGCGGCCGGGGCGGGATTTTTCTATGCTTAAGGCATTTTGTTTTATTATTTCCTGCATATTAAAACCCCCTTATGGCCTGCACGTATTTTTCCAAATCGGCCGACGTTTTTGTTTCCGTTACGCACACCAGCAGGCAGTTTTGCCAAGCTTTGTTTATGCGGCCTAAATCAAAACCGGCGGCAATGCCTTTTTTAGCCAGTTTTTTAATAACTTGTTTGGCGGGGGTGTTTAACTCCAGCACAAACTCGTTAAAGAAAAGCCCGTCAAACTTCAATTTATGTCCGTCAGCCACCAACTTATTTTTTAACGTATGGGCTTTTTCCAAATTCAGTTCCGCCGCTTCCCGCAAGCCGGCATAGCCCAAAAGCGTCAAATAAATGACCGCATTGAGCGCGCACAACGCTTGGTTAGAACAAATGTTGGAAGCGGCGCGTTCCCGTCGGATATGCTGCTCGCGTGCCTGCAGGGTAAGCACAAAAGAGCGTTTGCCGTCTTTGTCTTTAGCGATGCCCACAATGCGCCCCGGCACCTGGCGGACATATTCTTTTTTACAGGTAAAAATACCCAGCCCCGGCCCGCCGAAATTCATTGCGTTGCCCAAGGTTTGCCCTTCGGCTACGGCAAAGTCGGCCCCGTATTGGCCCGGCGTATGCAGCACGGCCAGCGCCAGCGGTTTGGCCACGGCTACCAGCAAAGCACCCGCGCCGTGCACCAGCGCGCTGATGTCTTCCAGCGGTTCTAATTGTCCCAAAAAGTTCGGCCCGGCCACGGCAAAGCAGGAAACGTCCGGCGTCAGTTTTTCTTTTAATGCAGCCAGATCCACCGTACCGTTTTGCAGGGGGACTTCTTCCAGCTTTAAAGCGGGCACGTGTTTCAAATACGTTTTTAAAACTTCTTTATAATGCGGGTGCAAACCGGCCGAATATAAAATTTTATTTTTATTATTCACGCGCAACGCTGCGGAGCAGGCTTCGGCCAAAGCCGTGGCACCGTCGTAGTGGGATGCACTGCACACGTCCATATCAAACAATTCGCAAATGCAGCTTTGAAATTCGTAAATGGTTTGCAGGGTGCCCTGGCTGGCTTCGGCCTGATAGGGCGTATAGGCGGTTAAAAACTCACCGCGCGAACTGAGCGCATTGACGGCGGCGGGGATAAAATGCTCCTCGCACCCCGCGCCGATAAAATTTAAAAGAGGTTTATTTTTGCCGGCCAGTTCGTGCAAATGGGCCGTAAGGGCGTTTTCGTCCAGTGCCGGCGGCAGATGAAGCGCCGGATAGCGCACATCCTGCGGAATTTGTGCAAACAAATCTTGCACGCAAGAAATGCCTATTTTTTGCAGCATTTCTTTTTTATCTTCGGGAGTATGGGGAATAAACATAAAGGTCCTTTGTTTAAAAATCCCCCGCCGCACGGCGGGGGATAAAGAGCTTACTGGCCGATGGTTTGTTTGTAGGCGCTCAAATCCATCAAGGCTTCATAATCGGCCGGGGCCGTAGATTTAATTTTAAACAGCCAGCCGTTGCCGTGCGCTTCGCGGTTGACCAAAGCGGGGTCGGTTTTTAACGCTTCGTTCACTTCCACCACTTCGCCGCTGACGGGGGCGTAAATTTCGCTGGCCGATTTGACCGACTCAATCACGCAGCAGTTCTGCCCCGCGGTAACCTGCTGACCCACTTTGGGCAAATCTACAAACACAATATCGCCGATTTCCTGCTGGGCGTGATCGCTGATGCCCACGGTGGCGATATCGCCTTCCATATGGGCCCATTCGTGGGTTTTTGCGTATTTGCTGTTTTCTGCCGTATGCATAAATTTTCTCCTTTAGTTTTATGTTATACCCGATTTTTGTAAAACGGTGTTTTTACTTTCTTGGCCGGTATTTTGCGGCCGTGCACTTCTATTTCCACTTCCGCTGCTTCTTCCAAATCTGTGTCGGCATAGCCGACGGCAATGCCTTTAAAAAGCGGGGAATAAGTACCGCTGGTCAGCACGCCGACCTCGGCCCCGTTTTTAAATACTTTGCATCCGCCGCGCGGCACGCCTGCGCCCGTAAGCACAAAACCCGTCAACCGGCGTTTTAAACCGGCGGCTTTTTGTGCGGCCAAGGCTTCTTTGCCGATAAAATCTTCTTTATTTAACTTGACCACCCAGCCGCAGGCGGCTTCATAAGGGGTTTGGCTTCCGTCGGCATCGGTGCCGTTAAGCAGATAGCCCGCTTCTAAACGCAGCACATCGCGCGCACCCAAACCGCACGGTTTGACGCCCTCTTTAAGCAAAGCGTTCCATATTTTTACAATCGCTTCCGGACTGGCCATAATTTCTACGCCGTCCTCACCGGTATAACCGGTACGCGTTACATAGGCGGGGGCGCCGAAAAGCGTTATTTCTTTAATGGTAAAGCGCGCCATATCCGCTACGCCGCGGATGATTTTGGCCGCGTGGGCCAAGGCTTGGGGGCCCTGCAGGGCAATCATCCCCCAGCGGGCACTTTCGTCCGTTACCGTGACGTTAAATTTGGCGGCGTGTTTTTTAAACCAAGCCACATCGGTGTCTATACAGGCGGCATTTACCACCACCAAAAATTTTTCGGGCGTTAAGCAAAAGGAAATCGCGTCATCAATAATACAGCCTTTTTCGTTTACGATGTGGGAATAGGTGCCGGCGCCCGGCGTATTTTTGATATTATTGGTGTTCACATACTGTAAAAAGGCCCAGGCGTCTTTTCCTTCCACAAACACCTGCCCCATATGTGACACGTCAAACATTCCGGCGCCTTCGCGCACGGCCTTATGTTCGGCCAGGATACTTTCAAACTGTACGGGCAGCAGCCACCCGTGGAAATCTACCATTTTCCCGCCGGCGGCCACGCACGCGGCGTAAAGCGGTGTTTTTTTGAGGTTATTTTCGGTCACGGTTTCCTCCGCAAATATAGCACTATTGTATAAAATATTCTTTCGTTTTAAACAAGCGTTTTAGGGTTGAACAACTGCCGCCGCGGCCACGGGCGGAAAAGCAAATTGATATAATATTTGTATGAGCGATACGCAAACCGTCATCAGCGACGTAAAACTTTTTATTGAGCGGCTTAAAAAAGAACTGCCGGAAGTGTTTGGCGGCCCGAGCGAAAATGCGGAAACGGAGGCCGGCAAAATTTTATATGAAGGCAAGCTTTATCCTGCACGCATTCACCTCACGCCGGATCAGGAAGAAGGCGTAGATTTTGACGGCAGCGCCTTTGACATTTATCTGCAAACCCCGCAGGCCGACGCCAACGCTTTGGCCGACCAATGGCTTAGAAACAAAGCCAACGAGGTGCTCAAAGCCAAAACCGCCGAATGGGCGCAAAAAATGGGTGTGGAATATAATAACATTACCGTTAAAAACCAACAATCGCTTTGGGCCAGCTGTTCGGCAAAAAAGAATATTAATTACACGTATCACATTATTAAAATGCCTGCCGCCATACGGGACTATTTAATCGTGCACGAACTTTCGCACCTGGTGCATATGAACCACGGCACCGAATATTGGCAGCTGGTGGCACAGTATTGCCCCGATTATAAAGCCCACCGCCGCTGGCTTAACGACAACCGCGGGGCCGTATTTGCCGCGCTGGACTTAAAATATACGCCGCAAACACAGCCGCAACAAACCCAAACGGACGCGGCTATGGCGGCGCCGAACAACGCCGGCCCGTCCAATCAAGCGCCACAGACCAACGCAGACCGGACGGAAGAAACTTCCGCCGAAGCAACCCCGCAAGAAAAATAATTTCAGGCAACTGCTTTTTAAAAAAACCGCCGTTTTAAAAGCGGCGGTTTTTATTTTTGTCTATTGAGCGGAACTTTTTTCTTCTTTCTTTTGCGCCGGTTTCTGTTTAAAGTAGCCGACAGGCTGGTTTAAAATTACTTTTTGTCCTTTGCCCAGTTTCAGCGCTTTGGCCAAGGCTTCCGCGTCCATAGAACCGCGCGTAACCGTGGCCAGCCCCACGCCGGAGCAAAATAAATAAATATTTTGGGCAACGATGCCCGCGTCTATCGGCGCATAGGCGGTGTCTTCTTTGGCTACCAGCAAAAGTACCACGGGCGCGTCTTTAACGGGGCGGATGTCTTCCGCCGCTACCGGCAACAGCATATGGCCCGCAGCGTTATAGCGGTACACGCCTTCTTCAAAAGCGGCATATACCTCTATGTCCTGCCGGTTTAAAGCGGAAGGCGCCGTGCGCTTGCCGTCGGGACGGTTGACGCCGTTGGCGGCCCAAAGCAAATCGGACAGGTCCCGCAGGGAAAGTTTTTCAGGTGAAAACTCACGCGTAGATTTACGCTCCGCCAGCGCCTGCATTACGGCCGTGCCGCGTGTTTTGTCGGGCGGCAACAGTTCCAGCACTGGCAGCGAAGCCGCCTGCAAACCGCCGGCGGCGAGCAACAAGAAAAATACAAAAATCTTTTTCATTTTTCCTCCTTTGTCCTGATGCGCTATTGTAACAAAAACGGAGCCTCTTGCCCAACCTGCATTTGCCTTTGGGTAATGTTCTGCTTTCCGAAGATACACCAAAAGCCGCTTTAAAACGGGAGGTAACCCCCCTGAACACAAAACGGCACAAAAACGCCGCTCCCGTGTCGGAAGCGGCGTATTGTTCCCATTTAGCAGTGCAGTTCCCCATACGTTAACACGTATCTGCACCGATTTACCCCATTTGTTTTTGCGTCAGTCTAACGCAAAAACGACCAAATCTTTTACCTTCCCCAAAAACTGCGTTAAACGAACAGGCTGCTTGTCTTTAGAGAAAATTAAAAGAGCCTGTTTGAGATTTATTTTTTGTTCTTTGCCGGCGGAAGGATAAAAACAAGCGGCCGAAGCAAACACCTTTCCTTCGCTGACGACGGCCCCGCAGGAAGCGGTTACTTCTTCGCAGCTCCACGGTTTGGCCACACGCACCCGCTTGCCGCTGCCGCGGCTGCGGGAGACATACATTTCGCAACGTTGCCAACTTGCTTTTAAGGTATGCACATTCCATTCTGCGGCTTTTTGCGCAGAAAGTGCTTCCCTTCGGCTTTCTTGGGCAACGGCGGAGGCCTTTTCCTGCACGGGGGAGGCCCAGGCAAAAGAAACACTGCACAGCAGTGGCAATATCCATACGGCTTTAAGGCTGTTTTTCATATAATTGCTTTCTCCTTACCAACAGATTATAGCAAAAGTTAGGCTTAACTAACAATTATTTTTAGTTTAGCCTAACTTTTGAAGAATAGGTTTTGTCTCTTAAACGCCGTGCTTTGCCCCTGCACAAAAGGCACCTGCGGCGACAGGTGTGGGCAAGTATCCGAAAGGCAAACACGGACTAATAGATGATCCAGCCGGCCAAGCCGGCCAGCAAAATAAGACGGATGGGGTTAAATTTAAAACGGAAAACAAGCAGAAAAGACAGGACAAAAATAATCAGGCTTTTCCAGTCGGGGAAGTTTTCCCCGTTGGCAAGCACCAAAGCCGCCGCGGCAATCAGCCCGACAATGGCGGGGCGCAGCCCTTTAAAAACGGCTTTGACGGAAGCGTTTTGGCGGTGGGTTAAAAAATAACGCGTCAGCACAATCATAATGACCAAAGAAGGCAAACATACCGCCAACGTGGCAACGACAGCCCCCCATACATTATCGGCCGCGGCATAGCCGGTATAGGTGGCCATATTAATACCCACGGGGCCGGGGGTCATCTGGCTGATGGCTACGATATCGGTAAATTCGGCCGTGCCCAGCCAACCGTGTTTGAACACCACCTCGTTTTGAATAAACGAAATCATCGGGTAGCCGCCGCCGAAATTAAAAAGCCCGATTTTAAAAAACGTTTTAAAAATCTGCCAGTAAATCATTGGCTTTTCCCCCTGCAAAACAGCCAGCCGCCCAGGCCGGCCAAAAGCACGATGTAGGCAGGGGATAGCTTGCCCAGCCACACCGCCGCGGCGCACAACACGGGGAACCAAATGCTTTTCCACGTGATTTCTGCCGCGCGCGCCAGTGTAAACACCGGCACGGCAATCAACGCCACCACCGCCGGACGAATGCCTTTAAAAATGCTTTCCACTACGGGGTTTTGTCTGAAGTTATGAAAGAAAAGCGCAATAGCCAAAATGATTAAAAAAGAAGGCAGCGCCGCCCCCAGCGTGCACACCAGCGCCCCGCGCATACGGCGCAGTTTATAACCCACAAATACCGCCATATTGACGGCCAAAATGCCGGGGGCCGACTGCGCCAGTGCCGTTAAATCCAAAAATTCTTTTTTGTCTATCCAATTTCTTTTGGCAACAATTTCAGCCTCTATCAAAGGCAGCATTGCATAGCCGCCGCCCAAGGTAAACAGGCCGATTTTAAAGAAAATGACAAAAAGAGAAAAGTAATACTGCATAGCTATATTGTAACAATTTGTACTTTTCTTCTGTTTTGCTTCTCTTGGGCCCATTAGCGTTTCTTTACTTACTTTGTTTCAAATTATTTAAATGTATAATAATAGAAGCTTTTATTACAGGAGAGAGCCTTGATGAAAAAATTTTTCGTTTTTGCTTTACTTATAATTATTTTGCTTTTATTAGTCTTCTTATGGCAAAAAAAGCAAAGCACCCAAGTCGCTGTTTCAACAGAACCGGCTGCTTCCGCCACTCAAGAACCGGCCGCTACAACCCAAAAAGCTACGCCTGAGCAAACAAGCCCCGCAGATTCCCCGTCTTTAAGTGCATTAAAGGCTGCTTTGAATAGCCCTTATCAGGGGCAGATGCAAATGAGCAAAAATGGCAATATCACGTCTTTTAACACGGTGGATGAAAACCAACAGCTTGCCTTGCGCATTATTATGACCAACAAAGACAAAGACGTAACTGATTGGTTAAAAGAACATCTGGCAGATTACGACCCTATTTATCTGTATGCTATGGCCTACCGTATGGCCAACTTACAGGCTCCGGCCGAAGAATTTTTCTTTTGGGCAAGTGCCGGCCGTATACGCGCCACGGCTGACCAGGCCTTATGCAAAGACCCATATGTAGGGCAATATTTAATCATATTGGATATGGAACTCCTACAACCCGCAATGCAACGCTACGCTAAAAATTCAGAAGCACGGAAATTTTTGGCCAATAAGGATTTATTAGTACAAACTATGAAAAAAGCTATTTCTTGGGATATACAACACCCGCAGACAAATTCGCCGGATTGGTTCTGCAAAAGCGGACACGCAGTAGAAACGACCGATACTTATCCGCAAAATGAATGGCCCGACAGAAGAATAGCTATTAAGAAACAGCAAACCGAGTCCTTGTACCAATAACAAAACCCCGGGCAAAACCCGGGGTTTTATCTGCTTCAAAATATATAGGCAACCGCAGGGAAAAACCGCTTATTTGCTTATCTTACCTTCTGCCTTCAAATAAGACACAATTCCCTTGCCTATGCCTTGCCCCATACGTTTTTGGGCGGCCTTGTTATTGAGGCGGGCGCGGTCTTTGGAACTGCTGATATAGCCCATTTCCACCAGCACGGCCGGTGCTTTAACGCCGCGCAGCACATAAAAGTTGGCCTGACGAATGGCGTTGTTCTGCCGTACGGCTATGCCGATGCCCGGCTCTTTATACACATAGTTGCGGATATGGCCGGCCAATTTGGAGCTTTCGTTCATAAACTCGTTTTTGGCCATAGATTCCAGCAACATATCCACAAAGCTGTAATGGGCTTCTTCGTACTGCAGGGCCTCGTTTTCAAAGGCGGCCACTTCGGCGGCTTCGGCGTCGGTGGCTTTGTCAGAGCGGAAATAGACCTCAAAGCCGTTGGCGGCGGCGCGTTTGGCGGCATTGGTATGCACGGAAATAAACAAATCGGCCTTAAAATCATTGGCCATTTTGCTGCGGCCCGCCAACGTAACAAAAACGTCTTTGTCGCGCGTCATTTTTACCTCAAACCCTTGGTCCTTTAAATAATTGTATAAGTGCTTGGAAACGGTTAAATTAAGCGCTTTTTCCTGCGAGCTGCCACGCCGCGTGGCGCCGGGGTCCTTGCCGCCGTGGCCTGGGTCAATGACAATACGCAATTTGCGTTTGGCCGTAATGACCGGCGCGCCCGATTTCATTACCGGCTGCGGGGCCGGCTTGATGACGGGAACATCGGCTTTAGCGTCTTCTGCGGCATCGGCAAAAACGGACGGGGTCATATCCGTTTGTTTGGCAGGTGTTTCTTCTTCTTGGCGCGGCAGGGCAGCCCCCGCAGAAGGCAAAGCCGTTTCCGCACAGGCAAAAACCAATTCGCCGTTTTCTTCGGTAAAACGCCAGTTTTTGCCTTTTTTGCCCAAGATTACCTTCAGTACGGCGTCTTTGCCGCGTTGGCTGATGGAAAAAGAGCGGATAAAATCGTCCTTTAACCGCAGGCTGGCATTGCGTTTAAGCACCACGGACGGGAAAACAACTTCCACCGTATGTTTGTTTTTCTGTTTGGAGGTAAAAGAAATATTGCCTTTGCGGAAAAAACGCAAGCGGTCATAAGCGTTTTTTTGCTCTTTATCGGTAAAGGCCAGCGTAAAGTTTTTTTCTACCACCAGGGCATTGTTTTCAAAGGTGATTTGTCTGTCTAGCGCTTTTTGCACCTGCGGCAGCATAAAAAACTGCGCCGGCACATAAATACGGCTGCCGGAAGCCACCACCTCGGCAGGCAGTTTAACCGTTTGGGCATTGATAATAGCTTCGGCCAGCGGGGCGCTTAAAATGGCATACATCCCGGGGAAAGCCACTTTAATTTGCTTGGCTGCGGCATAAAGCTCCACACTGCCGCCCAATTTTTTGGCGGTGGCGCGGGCGTCCAACAAAGTAATGCCGTTGGCCTGCATAGAGGACACGGAGCCTTTATCCTTTCCCAAGATATAAATGTCCGTTTTCCCCTGTGCCTGCAACGCCGAACACGGAAAAAGCAACAAAGCCAGCAAAGCAAGAAAAGCCTTTTTCATAAGCAAACAAAACCGCGCGGCACAATGCCGCGCGGACTCCGTTATTCCAAAACGATTTTGTAATCTTCCCACGCCAGCTGCGGGTCGGACTGAATTTTCAGCGAACGGTGGATATTTTCTTCAATATCGGCTTGTTTCTGTTTAATAGATTCCGCCAGCACCGGATGCAGCACCACGCGCAGGTTTCCGCCCGGGCGCCCGTTGGTCAAATCATAAATTTCACGCTGTATTTTAATGCGCATACTCTCGGCCGAGAGCACCCGCCCCGAACCGTGGCACTGCGGGCATTCTTCGCTGATAAAGCTGCCCGTACTTTCGCGCTTGCGTTCGCGCGTCATTTCCACCAGCCCCAAACGGGTAATGGGCAGAATGCGTATTTTGGCGCGGTCCCCGCGCACGGCGTTGGCCAGCGCTTCCACCACGCGGTGGCGGCTGGAGGCTTTGCGCATATCAATAAAGTCAATCACGATAATGCCGCCGATGTTGCGCAGGCGCAGCTGGTGGGCAATTTCCTGTGCGGCTTCAATATTTGTCTGCGTGACGGTTTCTTCCTGCGATTTATTGCCGGTAAATTTACCGGTGTTCACGTCTATGGCGCACAGCGATTCCGCCTCTTGGATAATAATGCTCCCGCCGTTGGGAAGCGGCAATTTGATTTTGCGCAAGTTGTCAATTTCCGGCTCAATGCCATAAGCTTCAAAAATAGGCGTTTTGCCTTTATATAGCTTGACGCGGTCGGCCAGTTCGGGCGAGTTCTTTTTTACAAAGTCCAGCACCCGTTCATAATCGTTTTTGTTATCCAGCAGGTAGACTTCGGCATTTTCGCTCAGCACGTCGCGCGCCACCTGCAGCACCGCATCCATATCTTCGTGCAGCAAGGCAGGGGCCGGCAGCGTTTCAAACTTCTTTAAAATGCTTTGCCACTGGCGGTAGAGGTATTTTACCTCGCGCTCCAGTTCTTCTTTGGTGGCTTCTTCGGCTTCGGTACGCACAATGCAGCCCATACCGTTTAAATGTTTTTCGGCCAGTTCCTGCATAATTTCGTTTAATTTGTGTCGCGCTTCGCTGTCTTCAATATTTTTGGAAACGCCCACAAAACTCTGATGCGGCGTAAGCACCAAATAGCGGCCCGGCAACGTAACGTCCATCGTTACTTTCATCCCTTTGGTACCAATGGCGTCTTTGACCACCTGCACCATAATCTGCTGGCCTTTTTTGAGCACTTTTTCAATATTTTTGCGGTCGGCGCCCAAAATGTCGGAAATATACAAATAGGCATTTTTTTCGTAGCCGATATTGGCAAACGCGCTGGAAATGCCGGGCAATACGTTTTCCACCGTGGCTTTATAAATATTGCCCACAATGTTTAACGAACCGCGGCGTTGCCACATCAGTTCATTAATGCGGCCGTTTTCCAAAATGGCAATGCGCGTTTCTTCAAAAGAGGTATTTACGATAACCTCTACTTTCGGCGCTTCTTCTACATTTTTACTCATAGAACAAATCCTCTGGGCTATATGGCGTGCAGCTCACCGGCTGCGTCGCGCCAATACAGCGCTTGTCTAATAATTTTTAAACGTTCCAACGTAAACTCCGCTTCCGCCGGTGCGTCTATGCCCAGCCAAGCCGCCAGCACATACTCGGGTTTGGCGGTTTTGTCGCCCTGGCGCTGCAAAAGCAGTTGCACTTTGTCCGGCGCAGGCTGCGAAACAGCCAAAACAAACGGCTTCAAATCCTGCGTCATCTTCATCCCGTTGGCAGCGGTTAAAGTTACGTTTATGTGTTTACCTTTGCAAAATTCTTCCAGCGGGCAGGCGGGGCGGTAAACGGAAAAATCCCCTTCCGCACCATATTGCTGTACCTCAGCCAAATTGCTGACCGAAGGCAGCGCATACGGCACACGCTGCACGCGCAACACATTCACCCCGTTTGCTGCCGCCCGTTGCAAAGCGGCAAAAACGTCCTGTTCCTTAACGGGAGAAGACAGATAGACATCTGCATACTCCCGCAGGCTGTACTGCCCATAACCCAACGCGGGGCCGTACGCCAAACGGGGCCAGTTTTTGTTTACCTTAGCCGGCTCAAAAGGCAGCCCGCTGCGCAAAACCATATTGCGCAAAGCTGCAAAAATGCGTTTATGATCCCACAAGCCGTCTACAGTAAACGCTACTCGCATTTTATAAATTTTTGGGGTATTTATCATAGCCGTTTCCTCAGCCTGAAGTAATGCGACGGGCATATACCGACTGCACCACCCCCAGCGCAAGCATACTTGACACCAGGTTGGAACCGCCGTACGATATAAACGGCAGCGGAATGCCCGCCACGGGGAAAAGCCCGATCAGCATACCAAAGTTAATCAGCATATACGTTAAAAACATACCGAATATGCCGCTGCATACCAGATAACCGTACCGGTCGCTGGCCAGATAAGCGATAATGGCTATACGCCAAAGTATCAGCAAATACAGCCCCAGCACCAGCAAAGTGCCCCAAAGGCCCAGTTCTTCCCCTACGACGGCTAAAATAAAATCGGTATGTTTTTCCGGCACAAAACCCAACCGCGACTGCGTGCCGGAAAAAAGCCCCTTGCCCAGTATCCCGCCAGAACCCATAGCTATTTGTGCCTGCAGCACATTGTAAGAGGCGCCTTGCGGATCCGACTGCGGGGCCAAAAACGCTTCCACGCGTTTACGCTGGTACGGCTTCATCTGATGGTCCGCAAATACGCCGGCAAAAAAACCGGCCAGCACCACCAGCGAAGCCAGTACAAAATAAAACGAAGGCAAGAAAATGCGCAGCTGTTTAAAAAACCACCACGCGGCGTAACCGCCCAAGGCCACCAGCAGCGCAAACCCGCCCATATAAAGCGGGTTGGAAGCCAAATTATAAAATACGTTTAACACGGCGTAATCTAACAGTGAAGGATGCAAATACAAATAGGTCCACGCAACGGTAAAAAACCCCGCCACGGCGGCAAAAGAGAACACCAACCCCAAGTAAAAAACGTTGATGCCGGCGCAGTAAAGCAAGGCAAGCAACGCAGGAAAAGTGATGACAATGGACGAAAAATCAGGCTGCAGCATAATCAGCCCGAAAATCGGCACAAGCAAAGCCCCTAACAGCACCAGCGTGCGCATATCGCGTATGCGCCTGCCCTGCCGGTCCAAAAAGGCGGCAGCCACCAATATGGTCAGCACGCGGCATATTTCGGCCGGCTGCATAGAGAAAAACGGAAACACAAACCAAGATTTACTGCCGCGCTGATACGTGCCAAACAAAAGCACCCCTATCAGCAAAGCCATAATAACCCCGTACAAAGGCTTCCATTGTTCATCAAAGATTTGATAATTAAAACTCCAAGCCGCAAAAAATGCCACAAAACCCAAAGGCAACGCTATCAAATGCGTGCGCACTATGGCATTAGAAAAAGAAACGGCATTCACCGCAGACATAATGCACAAGGCACCCAGCAGGACCAACCCTGCCATAGCCCCCAGCAAAAGCCAGTCTATGCGGCTTTTATACAAACGCGATTTATATTGCGTCACGGTTATTCTCCCTTTGTCCGTTTTGCTCCAATGCCTGCTGCAACAGACGAATGCTAGAAAATACGTTCTCGGCTTCCATATGCTGTATGGCCCTGTCCGTTTTGGACGGTGCCGGTTTGACTGCCGGTTTATCCTCTATGCCAAAATAGGCTTTAATCATTTCCCGCGCGATGGGGCCTGCCGCACCCGCACCGCCTTTGCCAAACTCCACAAATACGGCTACGGCTAAACTGGGTTCTTCCCCGGGGCGGCCGGCAAAAGCCATAAACCAGCCGTGGTCATCGCCGTGCGGGTTTTGGGCGGTGCCCGTTTTGCCGTACACATCCAGCCCGTTAATTTTTACACGCCGCGCGGTGCCGTCATCTACCGTATGTTTTAAGGCTTTATAAATTAAGTCCCAAGTAGAAGGTTTTATGTCCACCGTGGCAAGCACTTCGCTCTCGCCCTGCTGCAGCACCCGTCCGTTATGGCTGTTTACAATACGGTCCAAATAATACGGCCGCCAAATTTTTCCCTTGCTGGCCAGTGCCGCGGCAAACTGCGCCATTTTGATGGGGGTAAAAAGCAGTTCCCCCTGCCCGATAGACAAATTTAACGTGTCCCCGATAAACCAATACGAACGATTGCGCGCCCGTTTGGTGGGGCCGTAAATATTGCCGGCTTTTTCCCCGGGCAAATCAATACCCGTAGGCTGACCTATTTGAAACATACGCTGGGTTTTTTCTATGGCAGCAGAACCCGTTTGAGCGGCCAGCGTGTAAAAATATACGTCGCAGGAATCGGCCATTCCGTCAAAAAAGTTGTCGTCTCCGTGCACGCCCCAACATTTAAACACGCGCGAACCCGCATCGTAAAACCCCGGGCAATACACCGTTTTTTCCGGGTCAAAACCGCCTTTTTCTATAGCCGCAATGGCTGTGATAACTTTGAACGTGGATGCCGGCGGATACACCCCCTGCACAGCCAAGTTATATTCGCTGATACGTTTAGATTTGGGCTGCGGCTCATCGGAATAAGGCACAAACATTCCCGGTTCAAAAGCCGGCGCCGTAGCCAACGCCAACACCGCCCCGTTGCGGGGATCAAGCGCCACAGCGGCGCCGCGGCCGGTAATGGAGTTTTTAAGTCCTTCTTCCGCCGCGTGCTGCACCGCGTAATTAAGCGTTAAATACACATCGTTGCCGCTTTGCCATTTGCGGTCTTCAATTACGCGTTTGACGCGCCCGCGGTAATCTACTTCCAAAAAAACCCCGCCGTCACGCCCTTTGAGTTCTTTTTCAAATTTCTTTTCCAACCCGTTTTTGCCTATTTTGGCGTCCAGACGGTAATCTAAAGACAAATCTCTGTTCTTCCATTCATCGCCCTCCATACTGCCCAAATAACCGATTAAATGGCTGGCAAAAGAACCATAAGGATAGACTCGCTTGTTTTCTTCAATCAAATAAACGCCGGGGTAATAAAGCTGCATCTCTTTAAGCGGCAAAATGCTTTTGGGCGAAAGATTTTCCGCCAAGGCTACGGCTTTGCCGCTTTTGACCCCTTGGCGCACCTTGTCCAGCACCTCTTGGGCGGACTGCCCCAAATGCGGGGCAAAATCGGCCGCCAGACGCTCAAAATAGGCCTCGTCCTTAGGCCCGGCCGAAAGATAATACAAATCAAATGCAGGGGCATTGGCGGCCACGGCTTTGCCGTCTGCGGTAAAGATGCGCCCGCGCGGAGCGGTTTGATACAAAACCTGCGTACGGTTGCGTTCCGCCAGCTGCAGATAACGGTTATGGCGAAGCAATTGAATGTCGGTCAAACGCAAGGCCACCACGGCGCCGGCAACCATAGCCAGCACCAAAAGAAAACGAAGGCGGCTGTTGAAACTTGCTTTGACGGCGGCCATATCAGCTGTTTTTCTCCTTGCAGCAAGTACGCCGCACGGCCCAAAACACGGCCGGGGCCAACAAGGCATTCAGCACCGTTCCGGCCACGAAAGGCCAAAACCCCGTCCAGGCAGAAAAACCGGTAAATATTTTTAACAAAGCCACATTAAACAACACGGCAAACACGCTAATGCCGAACACGCCCAGCATTTGCGGTACCGGCGCTTCAAAATCCAACCGTTTTTCCAGCCCGTACACCATACAGGCGCACAACGTAAACGTAAGGGCATTGTTGCCAAAAAGTTTAACGCCGAAAAAATCTAAAAACAACCCGCATACAAACGCGGCGGGATAGCCGTATTGCGGCTTCATAAAAGCACACACCGCACAGGCAAAAACAAGCATTACGTTTAAGCTGATGCCTACCCCGCCAAAAATGGTCATAAACGTCCAATGCAAAACGGTGGCCGCAATGAAAAGAATAAAAATTTTCAACGTATCGCTCATTTCTTTTTCTCCGTCGGTTTAGTGAGTACAAACAGTTCACGGATGGCAGAAGCGTCTGCCGCCGGTTCCACGCGGGCTGTAAGCGAAGAATGCAACCCTTCTTCATCCCCCACTTTGGTCACTTCCCCCACCAAAATACCGGCCGGAAATAACCCGCTGGAAGAAGACGTATACACTTTTTCGCCTTCTTCTATATCCGACAAAAAAGGCAAATACTGCATTTTCATATCCGCAGCGCCGGCACCCACCAAAAGGCCTTCCTCGCCGGAAGGGGACGCATACACGGCAGCGGCAAAATCTTCATCGCGCAAAAGCAGCACTTTGGCCGTATGCTCCTGCGCTTCCAACACCACGCCGGCTAATACCGGCTGGCCGTCCTTTTGGGCAATAACGGCGGCCCGTTCTTCTACCCCTTCCAAGGTGCCTTTATCTATGACCACACTGTTCCATTGCGTCGGCTCACGATAGGCGGTTTTGGCCCAAATACCACCCCAAATACGCGGGCTTTGCAAATGCAAAGCCGCGCTTAAACGCTCGTTTTCCAAAAACACTTCCCGCGCTTGGGCATTTTCCAAACGCAGCTGGGCCATTTCTTCTTTTAAACGCTCGTTTTCGCGGTGTGTATCCAGCAGGGCACGGACAACGTTATTAACGCCGTCTGCATATTCTACGGCGCCGTGTGCGGCGCGTATTTGCGGCACAAAAATATAAGAAAGCAATGCCTTGGCAGACATAACCGGGCTTTCCAACGGCAGTATCATCAATAAAACGGAAAGCAAAATAAACACCGCCGGCAGCACTCTGTTACTGCCGGAAGGAGAAGTATTTTTTTTGCGGGACGATTTCTTTTGCATCTGGCTTATTTAAATCTGCAAAACAGTTTGTTTCGGCACGCCGGCGTGCCTTGAAAACAAAAAAGCGGACAAAGTTTCCAGTTCGCACCGGAACCCTGTCCGCTTTGTGTGGCGTAAAGCTTAGTAGGACTTGCCTCTGTTCCCAAAGAAGCGGGAGCCTTTTTCGTTTAGCTGCTCCAGGAATTTGCCGGTGCCCAGTGCCACGCAGCTTAAGGGATCGGCCGCACGGTGAACCGGAATATCGGTTTCTTTGCGGATCAGATCCGTAATGCCGCGCAACAGGCTGCCGCCGCCGGCCACCACCAACCCTCTGTCCACCAAGTCGGCGGCCAGTTCGGGCGGGGTTTCTTCCAGCGTGCTTTTGATAACGTCAATGATAAGCCGCACCGGCTCCATTAAAGCCTGGCGAATTTCTTCGCTCGTTACCGTAAGCGTGCGGGGCAGACCTTGCGTTTGGTCACGGCCCTTTACTTCCATTGATTTTTCTTCTTTGAGCGGGTAAACGGAGCCGAGGTTAATTTTTACTTCCTCCGCCGTCGTTTCCCCAATAATTAGGTTGTATTTCTTGCGGAAATACTGCACGATGCATTCGGTCAGTTCGTCTCCGGCGACATCAATAGATTTCGCCACCACCATTCCGCCTAAAGAAATAACAGCCACTTCCGTCGTGCCGCCGCCAATATCCACAATCATACTGGCGTGCGGTTCGGCAATAGGCAAATCTGCCCCCATAGCCGAGGCCATAGGTTCTTCAATCAGATAGACTTCCCTTGCACCGGCCTGGCGTGCCGCATCGTCTACGGCACGGCGTTCCACGCCGGTGATATCAGAAGGAATGCCAATCACAATCCGGGGGCGCAGCAAACTGCTGCGGCTGTGCACCTTGCGGATAAAGTAGCGAATCATTTCCTGCGTCACTTCAAAATCGGCAATTACGCCGTTTTTCATCGGACGCACGGCCACTATGTTCGCCGGCGTTCTGCCCAGCATTTGCTTGGCTTTGGCGCCGACGGCTTTTACCTCGCCGGTTTCGCGCTCCACCGCCACGACGGACGGCTCACGCAACACGATGCCTTTGTCTTTTACGTAAATCAGACAGTTGGCCGTGCCCAAATCCATTCCAAGATCGGAGGAGAACAACCCCCCCAGATAGTCGATTACCATTTAGTCCACCAATTTAATAATTGCCACCTGCGCATTGTCGCCCTGACGGACGCCGGCGCGGTAAATGCGGGTAAAACCGCCCGCGCGGTTCTGATAGCGGGTCGCCAATACTTCAAACAACTTCTTAAAGGCGGCCTTGTCTTTCAGGGTGTCTTTAACGGCCAGGTGATTGTTGGCTTTGGCCAAGGTAATCAGGCCTTCCACCACGCGGCGCACTTCTTTGGCTTTGGGCAGCGTGGTTTTTACTTCTTCGTGCAAAATAATGCTGGTTGCCATATTTTTGAGCATAGCGTTTTTGTGGGAAGAAGTTTTGCCGAGTTTACGGTATCCGGTATTTTTAATCATCTTTACAATCCTTTCAACGGGTTATACCCTAAATTTTCATGCCCAGAGATAAATTCATCTCGGCCAGTCTTTCTTTAATCTCTTCCATAGATTTAGCACCGAAATTTTTAATCATCTTCAGGTCGTCTTCGGACATTTTGACCAAATCGCGCACCGTGTGGATGTTTTCCGATTTCAGGCAATTAATGGAGCGGGAAGAAAGCTCAATAAACTCAATAGACTGGTTTAATACTTCATCCAGTTTGGAGTTGGCGAGGGCTGCACCGCTGACGCTGCCAGTCGTAGAAACAGGTTCTTGCTGGGCATCCGCACCCGTGCTGACGGCTACGGTACCCGGTTCTTCGCCTTCAATGGTGAAGATGTGCAAGGAATCAGACAGCAATACCGCCGCGCGGTGCAAAGCCCGGGCGGGCTCCAGCGTACCGTCGGTGGTAATTTCTAAAATCAGGCGGTCATAGTCGGTTTTCTGGCCGACGCGGGCCGGTTCAACGTCATAATGCACTTTGACAATAGGCGAAAACAGCGCATCCACAGGAATGTACCCGGCAGGGCGCTGCTGTTTGGCCAAGTCTTCGGCCGGAACATAACCTTTGCCGCGGGAAATTTCAATTTCCATTTCCAGGCTGCCGCCTACTTCCAGCGTGGCAATTTGCAGGTCTTTGTTAATAATACTCACGCCGTCTACTTCTTCAATATCGGCGGCGGTTACCACGCCCGGTTTTTCGGTATGCAGGGACAAGATTTCGCTGTTTTTATTATCCATCTTGATGCGCATTTTTTTCAAATTGAGCAAGATGTCTATGACGTCTTCCCGCACGTTGGGCAGCGTGCTGAATTCGTGCACGGCGCCTTTAATGCGTACGGCCGTTACGGCCGCGCCTTCCATACCGGAAAGCAAAATGCGGCGCAACGAATTGCCCACCGTGTGGCCGTAACCGCTTTCATACGGTTCTGCGGTAAATTTACCGTAGAAATCAGAAGCGGTTTTTTCGTCCAACTGGATATTCTTGGGAAGAACTATTTCATTAAAAGCCATTTCAGCCTCCGCGCTATTATTTAGAATAGTATTCAACGATCAGCTGCTCGTTGACAGGATAGGACATTTCCGCTCTGTCAGGCCATCTCAAAAGTTTGCCGGTCAATTTTTCCGCATCAAATTCCAAAAAGCTGGGGCGCTGGCTGCGTTTTTCCGCTTCTTCCAGGCCTTGTTTGACGGTCGGATTTTCGGCCAAAGAGGCTTTCAAGGCCACTTTGTCGCCCGGTTTTACTTGGAAAGAAGGCACGTTGACGGCTTTGCCGTTAACGGTTACAAAACCGTGCAATACAATCTGACGGGCCGTTTTCAAGGACACCGCAAAACCCAAGCGGCGCACGATGTTATCCAAGCGCGTTTCCAGCAAGCGCAAGAAATTTTCACCGGTTTGACCTTGCAGTTTGGCAGCCTTGTCAAACATATTGCGGAACGGAATTTCCGACATACCGGACTGCAATCTGGCTTTCTGTTTTTCCTGCAAGCGAATGCCATATTCGGAAACTTTAGCACGGCGTGCTTTGCCGGCTTTACCGCCGCGCACTTTGGCGGAGGCCAACTTGTCAATGACACAGTTGGTGTAGCATTTGGTGCCTTTGAGGAAAAGTTTGCAATCTAATTTTCTGCATTTTTTGCAGCTGGCTTCTGTGTATCTGGACATAAATCTTATACTCTCCGTGCTTTAGGGGGTCTGCATCCGTTGTGCGGGATGGGGGTCACGTCTTTAATGGAAGACACCGTCAAGCCGGCTTGCTGCACGGCACGAACGGCGGTTTCGCGTCCCTGACCGGGGCCGCAGACTTTTACGGCCACTTCGCGCATACCCAGGGCAACGGCCTTTTCGGCTGCTTTGTTGCAGGTAATCTGAGCGGCGAACGGAGTGCTCTTTTTGGTGCCTTTAAAACCGTGGGAACCGGCGGTAGACCAGGCAATGGTGTTGCCTTTATCGTCGGAAACCGTCACAATGGTGTTGTTGAACGAACAATAAATGTGCACTACGCCGAATGCCGGCGCTTTGGCGTTTTTCTTTTTGCCCTTCGCAGCGGCGGGAGCTTTGGCTTCCGCAGCGGCGGCGGTTTTCATTTCTTTTTCTTCTGCCATATGTTAAATCCTGAAATTAAAATTATTTAGCTGCAGCTTTGGAGCCGACGGTTTTTCTTCTGCCGCGGCGGGTTCTGCTGTTGGTTTTGGTACGCTGACCGCGCACAGGCAGGTTTCTGCGGTGGCGCTGGCCTCTGTAAGAACCAATTTCAATAAAGCGGTGAATATTCTGCGCCACTTCTCTGCGCAATTCGCCTTCCACCTTGTATTCTTTCTGCAAGATGGTGTTCAAAAGACCGGCCTGCTGTTCGGTAAGGTCTTTGACTCTGGTAGCGGGGTCAATTTGGCCGTTGAGTTTGGCCAACACTTCTTTGGCGTTCTTTTTGCCAATACCGTAGATATATTCCAACGCTACGTCAATTCTTTTGTTTTTCGGTAAATCAATACCTGCGACTCTAGCCATATTTTATAAATACTCCTGTAAATTAACCTTGGCGCTGTTTGTGTTTGGCGACTTCGCAAACCACACGTACCACGCCGTTGCGCTTAATGATTTTGCACTTTTGGCATATCTTTTTTACACTGGCTCTGACTTTCATTTATTTCTCCCTATAAGTTATTCTGCCTTTTGTAAGGTCGTACGGGGACAATTCAAGCTTTACTTTGTCTCCGGGCAGAATTCTTATATGATGAACTCTCATTTTCCCGGATATATGGCCCAGAATGACCTTGCCGCCCGGAATTTCTATTTTGAACATTGCGTTGGGCAAGGCTTCCAGTACTTTGCCTTCTACTTCTATTTTATCGCTCATACATCTCCGAGTTCGGGTTAAATTTCGGAATGCTCCGCGGCACCGCCGCAGAATCATTCAAAAGCAGTAAATATTTCACTGCCGTGAGCTGTGACCGCTACCGTGTGTTCAAAGTGGGCCGCCAAACTGCCGTCCCGCGTGACCACCGTCCAGCCGTCACTAAGCTGCCTGACTCTCCAAGTTCCCGCTGTAATCATAGGTTCAATGGCAAGCACCATACCCGCCTCTAAAACAGGCCCGGTGCCTCTTCTTCCAAAATTTGGAATAGAAGGCTCCTCGTGCATCGTGCGGCCAATGCCGTGCCCACAATAATCGCGGACAACGCCCATGCCTTGTTGCTCGGCATACGTTTCCACCGCGTTTCCGACATCTCCCAGTCGGATACCCGGTTTGACTAGCCCGATTGCCTTATAGAGAGACTTTTTGGTAACGTCCATCAGTCTCTGGGCCTCATCGGAAACTTTGCCGACGCCGAGGGTGATAGCGGCGTCCGAACAGAAACCGTCAAGCTTGGCTCCTGTATCGATACTGATAATATCACCACTCTTTAATATTCTATCTTTTTTAGGGATTCCGTGCACGACTTCTTCATTAATGGACGCACAAATACTGCCCGGAAACCCCGCATAGCCCAAAAAAAGCGGCGTCGCTCCGAAGGAGCGAATCGTTTTTTCGGCTATAGCGTCCAAATCCAGGGTGGAAATTCCCGGCTCCACCGATTCCGTCATTTTCTTGAGCACCGCCGCGGTTACTTTGCCCGCGTTTCTCATCAGTTGCAATTCGTGCTCGTTTTTTACTTCTATCATAAAACCTTCTTAATTTTTAAGTACGTTTAACAAATCTTCAAACACTTTCTGCGGGTCTTGGTCGCCGTTTACCTGCGCATACAAACCCGTAGAGCGATAAAAACGAATGACCGGCTCCGTTTGTTTATGATACACGGCAAAACGATGGCGGATATGTTCCGGCGTATCGTCGGGGCGGGCAAAAATTTCGCCGCCCAGTTTTTGGCAATCTTGCAACGTAAAGTCCGGCCCGATTTGTTTCACTTCGCCATTGGGCAGTTTGCACTGCTTGCGCGAAGAAAGGCGTTTAACTGCGGCTTCTTCCGGCAAATCAATCGTAATGGCTTTGCCCAATTTGCGCCCCAGCTGCTTAAGCATATCGTCCAGCATTTGCGCCTGCGCCACCGTGCGCGGGAAACCGTCAAAAATAATCGGTTTATCCGTGCCGGCTACAACATTTTTTAAAATGGACACCATCATCTCGTCGGAAATTAAATCTCCGTTATCAATAATAACCGCAATTTTTTTGCCAAGTTCACTGCCGGAAGCAATTTCTTCACGCAAGACGTCACCCGTAGAGATATGTTTGCAGTTTAATGCTTTTTCCAGTCTGGCGGCCTGCGTGCCTTTGCCGGCACCCGGCGCACCCATAAGTACGATATCCATTCTAAAAAACCTCTTTAAGACGCTTTTGCGTTTAGGCCCGTTAAAGGGCCTAAACGCAAAATAAAAACTTACTGCAGGGCTTATTGGCCCACGTTAAACCAGCGGCCTTTAATTCTTTTGCTGCCTTTGAGTAGCGGCTCATAATTGCGGGCCAGCAAATGCGCCTGGATCTGGCTGACCGTATCCAGCGCAACACCAACCACGATCAGCAACGCCGTACCGCCGAAGTAGAAGTCCACGTTAAATTCCGCGCGGAAGAAATCCGGCAGAATGGAAATCAAACATACGGCAATGGCACCGCAGAACGTCAGGCGGTTCATAACCCATTCAATATAATTTTTGGTCGGTTCGCCCGGACGAATGCCAGGGATAAAGCCGCCCCATTTTTTCATATTGTCGGCCAAGTCGGACGGGTTGATGGTCATAGAGTTGTAGAAATAGCAGAAGAAGATAATCAACGCAGAGAACAACCCCATATACCACAAACTCGTATGGTTCATAAATTCCAACAGACGCTGGGCCCAGGGAGCTTCCTGGTTAAAGCTGGCAATGGTCAGCGGCAAAGAAATGACGGAAGAAGCAAAGATGACCGCGATTACGCCGCTCTGGTCAATCTTAAGCGGCAAATAGCTGGTCTGCCCGCCGTACATTTTGTTGCCCACCTGGCGTTTGGCATACTGCACCGGAATTTGGCGCTGGGCTGTTTCCAACCACACCACCAGACCGGTGATAATAATAGCCGCCGCAAAAATAACCAACGCCATAAAAAAGTCCATTTCGTCGGCTTTTACGCGGTTGACCACTTCCATAATGGCACCCGGCAAACGATCCACGATACCGGCAAAGATGATGAGCGAAATACCGTTGCCCACGCCCTTTTCCGTGATTTGTTCACCCAGCCACATCACAAACATCGTGCCCGCGCACAGCGTAAGCACGGTGGTGATAAAGAAGAAGAAAGACGGGTTTACCACGGCAGACACACCGCCGGCGCCTTCCACCTTGGTAATGGCAAACGTCATCATAGCGCCCTGCAGGGCCGCCAAAAACAGCGTGAATATTCTGGTAATCTGGTTTTCTTTCCGCCGGCCGGCCTCGCCTTCTTTGTGCATACGGTCAAGCGCGGGGAAAATATGCGCACCGCGCACCAAGCTGATGATGATGGACGCGTTGATGTAGGGCATAATGCCTAAGGCTAAAATGGAAAATCTTCCCAGCGCACCGCCGGAGAAAATGTTCATAAAGCCCAAAATACCGTTTTCGTGCGCGGCAAACATCTGGCGCAGCACGTCGGTATTGATCCCCGGTATGGGGATGGCGGCCGCAATGCGGAAAACGGCCAACGCCCCGAGCAAGAAGAGAAGTCTCTTCTTTAGCTCGGGAGCGTTAAAAATATTCGCGACTGTATTGTTTTCCATTATTTGGTCTTCTTTTCAAGTACAGTAACGGACCCGCCGGCTTTTTCAATGGCGGCTTTGGCCGTCTTGGAAAAACCGTGGGCGGAAATTTTCAGCGCCTTGGTAATTGCGCCCATACCCAAAATTTTGACGCTGCTGACGTCGTGAATGGCGCCGGCTTTCTTCAGCACTTCCGGCGTTACTTCTTCACCGGCTTTGAAGATTTTTTCCAGCGTACCCACGTTGACATAGTCAAAACGGCGGGCAAAGTCTTTGTTAGAGAACCCGCTCTTAGGGGTTTGGCGCACCAGCGGCATCTGACCGCCGGCTTTGCTTTCTTTGCGGCTGTTACCGGAACGAGAGGTCTGCCCTTTCATACCTTTACCGCAGTAGTTACCCAGGCCGGAAGCGGCACCGAGACCCAGTCTTTTTCTGGGTTTTCTGGACCCGTGTTTAGGGAAAAGTTTATTCAAAGTTACCATAGTGTTATCCTCTCCGCAAAACTATTTGGCTTCCACAGCAGCCGCGGGCGTTTCTTCCGCTTTGGGGGCTTCGGCCGGTTTTTCGGCTTTGCCGCGAATGACGTTGACGGCTTCTCTGCTCTTTAAAAGTTTCAAAGCTTCCATCGTCGCATAGACCAGGTTGCACGGGTTGGTGCTGCCCAGACTTTTGGCCAAAACGTCTTTAATGCCGGCCGCTTCAAACACCAGGCGCACACCGGCGCCGGCGATAACGCCGGTACCCGGGGCGGCGGGTTTCATCCACACGGAAGCAGCCCCAAAACGGCCGATGACTTCGTGCGGAATGGTGTCACCCACCACGGGGAACGTGATCATATGTTTGCGGGCGTGGGTTTCAGCTTTGCCGATGGCCAGCTGAACCTGATTGGCTTTACCGATGGCAACACCCACTTTTCCTTCGCCGTTGCCCACTACTACCAGGGCGCGGAATCCGAAGCGTTTACCGCCTTTTACCACTTTGGCCGTGCGGGCCACGTGAATGACGGTCGTTTTGCCTTCGGAGGCGGGTCTTGCTTTTTGAAACTCGGCACGTTTGCCTTTCGCTTCTTTTCTGTTATCGCTTTTCAGCGTTTCGTTCGTCATTAAATTCACCTATACTCTTAGAATTTCAAGCCCGCTTCGCGCGCAGCGTCTGCCAAGGCTTTGATTCTGCCGTGGTACACGCGGCCGCCGCGGTCGAACATAACTTCGGTAATGCCTTTATCCAACGCTTTTTGGGCAATAACGGCACCCAAGGCTTTGGCGGCTTCTACGCTTTTACCGGATTTTTCAAATTTTCCTTCCAGTTCTTTAGACAACGTGGTCGCAGACACTAACGTGGCGTGCGTGTTGTCGTCAATAATCTGGGCGTAGATGTATTTCAAGCTTCTGTAAACGGACAAGCGCGGGCGGTGAGCGCCGGCGGCCGCGAGCAGGTGTTTGCGGCTTCTGTCCTTTCTATATTGATATCTTTCTTGTTTGGTAGCCATAATTATTTGCCTCCTGCCGCGGTCTTACCGGCTTTGCGGGCAATGTGTTCACCCTGATATTTAATACCGCTGCCTTTATACGGCTCGGGAGGTCTGATCCGGCGGATTTTAGCGGCAAAATCGCCCACGGCGAATTTATCGCTGCCTTTGACTTCCAGCAAGTTGCTCTTGGGGTCGGCCACGACGGTAATGCCGGCGGGCACTTCCATAATTACCGGATGGGAAAAACCCACTTCCAACGTCAGCTTATTGCCGGCGACGGAAGCACGGTAACCCAAACCGTTGATTTCCAAGTTTTTGTGGAAGCCGTTGGTTACGCCTTCAATGATGTTAAACACGTTGGCGCGGGTGGTGCCGTGAATGGCGTTAAGTTCTTTCTTTCTGGCTTCGTCAATAGACAAAGTCATCACGCCGTTTTCCACATTGATTTTAATGTCGGCCGGCACGGTGTAGGACAAAGTGCCCAAAGCACCGGTGGCGGTAACGACATTATCTTTCACGTCCACTTTGGTTTTAGCGGGAATATTGATGATTTTTTTACCGATTCTGCTCATATTCCCCCCTTACCACACCTGGCAGAGCAGTTCGCCGCCGATTTTTTCGGCTTTGGCCTGCGCGTCAGTCATAATACCTTTGGAAGTAGACAAAATGGTAATACCAAAGGAACCGCGGACTTTGGGGATGTTGTTGTAAGCGCTGTACACCCGCTGGCCCGGTTTGGATACGCGGCGCAAACCTTGGATGACACATTCGTTATCCGGCGTGTATTTGAGGAACACGCGGACGACGCCGCCCTTGGTTTCGTTATGCACGGCCTTGAAGTTGGAAATATAGCCTTCTTCCTTCAAGATGCGCGCGATTTCCGTTTTGATTTTAGAAAAAGGGATGTCCACTTTTTCTTTCTTTTTCATATTTGCGTTTCTGATTCTGGTCAAGAAATCTGCGATAGGATCCATATTATCAGGCTGCGCCTCAAATTACTTTCCTTGCGGAGTTAACTCGTAAACGCGGCCTCCTCCTTAAATTACCAACTCGATTTTTTCAGACCCGGGATAAGACCCTGGTGTGCCATTTTTCTCAGGCAGATACGGCAAAGACCGAAATCGCGGTAGTAACCTCTGGCGCGTCCGCAGATCTGGCATCTGTTGTGATACCGGACGGCGAACTTCTGGTCCTTGGCCATTTTTGCAACCCATGCTTTGGTAGCCATAAATTCTTTTGCTCCTTATTTGGCCGACTTCTTGAACGGCATACCCATATATTTCATCAGGCGCAGGCCGTCTTCGTCGTTCTTAGCGGTGGTAACGAACGTAATGTTCATACCGTGGGCTTTGGGCGATTTTTCCACGTCAATTTCCGGAAAAATATAGTGTTCTTTGATGCCCAGGTTCAAATTGCCTCTGCCGTCAAAAGATTCGGCAAAGCCCTGAAAGTCGCGAATGCGGGGGCAGGCGATGTTGATGAAGCGTTCCATAAACTCATACATACGCGCACCGCGCAGCGTTACACGCACGCCGATAGGCATACCTTCACGCAATTTGAAGTTAGAAATAGACTTTTTGGCGCGGCGTACCTGGCTGGCCTGGCCGGCAATGGCGGTCAAGTCTTCGCGGGCAATTTCCAACGCCTTAATGTCTTCTCTGGCATCTTTCACGCCGATATTGATAACAATCTTTTCCAGCTTAGGCGCAGCCATCGGGCTTTTTACGCCCAGGTCTTTGAGCAGCGCCGGCAGCACTTGCTCTTTATAGAGTTTCTGCAGGGTCGGCTGGTAATCGGACGCGGTTTGAGTCGTTTTCTTTGTTTCTTTGGTCATTTTAATTTACCTGATTAAATGAGCGTCTCGTTGCATTTGCGGCACACACGCACTTTGTCGCCATTTTCCAAAATTTGCACTTTGGGGGTCATAGCTTTTTTGCATTTACCGCAGATGACGGCGACATTGGAAGCGTCCAACGGGGCTTCCATTTTCTGGATGCCGCCCTGTTTGTTCTGGGAAGGTTTCACGTGTTTGGAAATCATATTGATGCCAATTACCGTCACGGTGTTTTTGGACGGATTGACCGATTTCACTTCACCCTTCTTGCCTTTGTCCTTGCCGGACAAAATTAATACGGTATCTTTTTTCTTAACTTGCATTAGACTACCTCCGGGGCGAGCGAGATGATTTTCAGAAAGTTCTTTTCTCTGAGTTCTCTGGCAATCGGCCCGAACACACGCGTACCTTTGGGTTCGCCATTGTCGTTGATGATGCACACGGCATTGTCATCAAAGCGAATATAGGAACCGTCTTTACGTCTTTTTTCACGCGCCACGCGCACCACAACCGCGCGCACCACGTCGCCTTTCTTAATGGCGGAAGTAGGGATTGCATCCCGCACAGAGCACATCACAACATCTCCGAGGGTTGCAATATCCCGGTGGTGACCGCCGCGCACCTTAAAGCACTGCACTTTTCTGGCGCCGGAATTGTCAGCCACGTTGACGATGCTTCTCAATTGAATCATACATTAACTCCGTAGTTTTTTAACAAAACTAAGCTTTGGCTCTTTCCACAATTTTGGAAATGCGCCATTTGGTCGTTTTGGACAGCGGGCGGCAGCTCATAATTTCCACCTTGTCGCCGACTTTGGTTTCGTTGCCTTCGTCGTGGGCGTGGTATTTAGCCGCTCTCTTGAGGGTTTTGCTGTACAGACCGTGACGGACCAGGCGTTCCACTTTTACGACGCGGGTCTTGTTCATCTTGTCCGATACAACTTCACCGGTAAGGACCTTTCTCAGGCCGCGGGTTTCTTGATTTTCCATATCTAAACCTCTTATTTTTGCTCTTTCTTCTGGTTAATCAGCGTTTGCAAAAGAGCAATTTCGCGTCTGACCGCCCGAATTTCCATCGGATTGGCGATGGGGGTGGTGCTGTGTTTGAAAAGAAGATTAAATTTCTTTTCCTGCGCCTTGGCCAATTCTTCCGTCAGTTCGGCCACGGTTTTGTTTTTCAAAGCTTCTTTTTCTTTGGTCTTCATACTATCTTCTCGCTACCAGTTTAGTCTTGATGGGCAGTTTGTCGGAAGCTAAGCGCATAGCCTGCTGCGTATCGGCCAGGGTTGCTCCTTCCAGCTCAAACAAGATAGTGCCCGGTTTCACAACGGCCACCCAGTGGTCCGGTGCACCTTTACCTTTACCCATACGGGTTTCGGCAGGGTGTTTGGTGATGGCTTTGTCGGGGAAAACACGAATCCAGAGTTTACCTTTCTTTTTGATAAATCTGGACAGCGTAATACGGGCCGCTTCAATCTGGCGAGCGGTGATCCATTTCGGTTCCAACGCTTTAAGACCATATTCGCCGAATACCACGGTGGCACCGCGGGTAGCGTTGCCTTTAATGCGGGGCGCGCTGTGCGGTTTGCGATATTTCACTCTTTTAGGCATCAACATAAGTAAATTCCTCTATTTGATTTCCTTGGCCGGTGCCACGTTTTCCACGGCGCCGGAATCGGTCGTTCCCTCGGTCATTTCACGATGTTTTTTCAACTCGTTCATAATTTCCTTGGGGGATTTGGCAAAGTGCGTCCGTTTGAAAATCCAGACCTTGATGCCGATTTTGCCGCTGACGGTCAAAGCTTCGGCAAAGCCGTAGTCAATGTCAGCGCACAGGGTATGCAAGGGTACGCGACCTTCGCGTTTCCATTCGGTACGGGCGATTTCCGCGCCACCCAAACGGCCGGAAACCATAATCTTAATACCCAAGGCTTTGCCTTGCAAGGCCTTTTCAATGGCTTTCTTCATAGCCGCACCGTAGTGAGCGCGTTTTTCCAACTGCATAGCAATATTCTGCGCTACCAGCTGGGCGTCCGTTTCCGGATTTTTGATTTCAATTACGTTGACGAACGTTTTGCTGCCCGTTAACGCTTCAATTTCTTTGCGCAGCGCTTCAATGTCGGCGCCTTTTTTGCCGATGACCACGCCGGGGCGGGCGGTATGAATGTTCAAGCGCAGGAAAGCGCCAGCACGTTCAATACCCACATAGCTTACGGCTGCCATCTTAAATTTGTCGTCCACGATCTTGCGGATCTGGAAATCTTCCATAATCAACGCAGGCATATTCTTGGGGGCGAACCAGCGGGAACGCCAATCCTGAATATAGCCCAGTCTAATAGACCGCGGGTGAATCTTGTGTCCCATAGTTTAGCGACCTCCCTTTTTTTCGTCGGAAACAATGACCGTCAGGTGGCACATGCTCTTTTTGTAGGGCATAGCGCGGCCTTGCGGGCCCGGTTGAATCCGTCTCAAGTGGCCGCTGGGGCCCAAATTAGCAAACGCTTCTTTAATGAAGACTTTGCTGAAGTCCAGCTTTTTGCCGGCTTTCACTTCCAGGTTAGCCGCAGCGCTGTGAATGGTTTTGGCGACCAAGTCGGCAGTGCGTTTGGCGATAAACGGGAGCACGTCTTCCGCCGCCTTTACGTTTTTGCCGCGGATTTGGTCCAGCACCAGGTTCACCTTGCGGCTGCCATAGCGTTGAAATTTAGCTTTTGCACAAGCTTCCATATCAAATCCTCAACTCTTATTTCAAGGCGGTGGAATCTTTGGTCATACCACCGTGGCCTTTGAACAACCGGGTGAAAGAAAATTCACCGAGTTTGTATCCTACCATTCTCTCGGAAATGTAGATGGGCAGAAATTTCCGTCCATTGTGCACCAAAAAGGTGTGTCCCACAAATTCCGGGATAATCGTGCAAGCTCTCGCCCACGTCTTGATAGGTTTCTTTTCGTTGGAGGCGTTCATCTTCTGAACCTTTTCCAACAGGTTTAAATCCACATAAGGACCTTTTTTAGTTGATCTTCCCATAGTTATTTAACCTTGTTTTTTCTTCTGTCGCTGACGATCATCCAGCCCCATACCTTTTTGGTGGAGCGGGTCTTCAAACCGCGGGCAGGCTGATTCCACGGAGAGCGCGGAATATTGCCGCCTTTACCGTGACCGCGGCCACCACCCATCGGATGGTCCACAGCGTTCATCGCGCTGCCGCGTACGGTCGGTTTTTCGCCGCGATGGCGATTGCGACCGGCATTACCAATAACCACGTTGGCGTGGTCAATGTTGCCCACCTGGCCGATGGTAGCGCAGCAGGCGCTGGGAACCAGGCGGATTTCGCCGGACGGCATCTTGATGTGGGCGTATTCGGCTTCCTTAGCCATTAACTGGCCTTGGGAACCGGCGCTGCGCGCCAATTGCGCGCCTTTGCCGACTTTGAGTTCGATGGCGTGGATAAAAGTACCTTCAGGAATGTTTTTAAGAGCAAGGCAGTTACCCACTTTAATATCGGCTTGAGGGCCGCTCATCAACACATCACCCACTTTTACGCCAATGGGGTGCAGGATGTAGCGTTTGTCGCCGTCGGCATATTTTAAGAGGCAGATGCGCGCGCTTCTGTTCGGGTCGTATTCAATAGAAACGACCGTCGCGGGCACGCCGTGTTTTTCTCTCTTAAAATCGATTTGTCTGTATGCGCGTTTATGACCGCCGCCAATGTGGCGAACCATAATCATACCGGTGTTGTTGCGTCCGCCGGTTTTGCGCAGACCTTTGGTCAGTCTCTTTTCCGGAGTCGTCTTGGTGATCTCGGAGAAATCGGCCACCGTGATGGTTCTCCTGGAAGGAGTGTAAGGTCTAAATGTCTTGATAGGCATAATCAGTAGTTCTCCTTATTCTACTTCGCAGTGGTTTCCACCACTTCGATTTTGTCGCCTTCTTTCAAGGTCACGAAAGCTTTTTTGTAATCCGGCTTTTTACCTTCAAACCGGCCCATTCTGTGCATCTTGCCGCGCACGGAAATGGTGTTAATTTTGGTCACGGTGACGTTGAAAATCTTTTCCACGGCCGTTTTAATTTCGCCTTTGGACGCGTCTTTGGCTACGACAAAGCCGTAGCGGTTTTTATTGTCGCGTTCAAGCAAGCTCTTTTCTGTCAAAAGAGGCTTTTTCAAAATGCTGTACGTTCTCATTATTTGGCCTCCTTAACAAAAGTCTTGGCCAAGGCTTCTACGGAATCTTTGGTCAAAATGACTTTGGTGCTGTTGAGCACGGCATAGGCGTTGGCGTGTTCAGGCGCCATTTGGGTCAGGCCGGCGACGTTGCGGGAAGCCAAACGGGTCGTGTCGTCAATGTTGGCCAGCACCAGCGGTTTGCGGCCGGCGGAAAGCACATTGAGCACTTCGGCAAAAGCCTTCGTTTTGGGTTCCTTAAGCGTCAAGCTGTCCAATACCACGATGTTGCCTTCGGCAAATTTAGCCGACAAAGACTGCGCGATGGCCGCGCGGCGTTTGGCAACGGGCAAGTATTGGCGGAAAGAATGCGGGGTAGGCCCGAAAGCGACACCGCCGTGGCGGAACTGCGGGGCACGCAAGCTGCCCTGACGGGCGCGGCCGGTGCCTTTCTGTTTCCACGGTTTTTTGCCGGTGCCGGACACTTCGGAACGGGTCTTTACGTCCGCGCTGCCGCTTCTCTGGTTGGCCAGGAAGGCGGTGATGACTTCGTGAAGGAAGGTCGGGTTCGGCTTGACGGAGAACAAACTTTCCGGCAATTCGATGGTGCCCTGTTCTTTACCTTTGATATCTAAAACTTTAGTTTCCATGGTCAAAGTCCTTACTTCTTGTTAGCGGCTTTGGAAGCAGAGATTTTCTGCACGATAGGAGCCACTACGTGTTTTTTGTTTTTGGAGGTTTCCAAGACGGACACGATGCTGCCCTTGGCGCCGGGGACGGAGCCTTTCAAAAAGAGCAGGTTGTTCTCATTGTCCACTTTGATAACTTCAATTTTGGCGACGGTGTGCGTCGTGGTGCCGTAGTGCCCCGCCATACGCTGGCCGGACAAAACTTTACCCAAAGAGCGGCGGGAAGCCAAGCCGCCGGGTGCTCTTTCTCTGTCAGAGGCACCGTGGCTGGCGGGCTGGCCGGCAAAGCCGTGGCGTTTCATCGCGCCGGCAAAGCCGTGGCCTTTAATGCTGCCCTGCACGTCTACATAATCGCCGGGTTTAAAAATTTTTTCGAGTGAAATGACCTGACCGATTTCAAAACCGTTCACATCTGCCACGCGGTGTTCTTTGAGGTGGCGGACAGGGGTCGTGTTGGCTTTTTTGAAATACCCGAGTTCGGGTTTGTTCAATTTGCTTTCTTTCACTTCGCCAAAACCGACGCAGACGGCGTTGTAGCCGTCTTTTTCCTGGGTTCTGACGCGCACAACCTTGCAGGGGCCCGCTTTTACCACGGACACGCCATAGAGGTTGCCTTTTTCATCAAAGAGCTGGGTCATCCCCACTTTTTCGCCGATTACAAAACGGAACGTAGCCGGAGCTTCTTTGACAGTTTCTGCTTTGGCCGCTTCAGCAACGGGAGTCGTTGCCTCTTGGGCACCAGCAGCTTGTTTGTTTTCTTCTGCCATAACCTTATGTTTTCCTTATTTAGTTGCTTTTAATTGCCACATCCACGCCGGCAGGGAGATCTAATTTCATCAGCTCGTCTACCGTCTTAGAGGTGGGACTCTTCAAGTCAATCAGCCGTTTGTGAATGCGCATTTCAAACTGCTCACGGGATTTCTTGTCGGTATGCGGGGAGCGAAGCACGGTGTACTTCTTAATGCGTACCGGAAGGAGAACCGGGCCGGCGACGATAGCGCCGGTTTTCTGCGCGGTTTCCACGATGCGGGCAACACTGTTGTCAAGCATACGATGGTCGTAAGAGCGCAGTTTAATGCGGATTCTTTCCTGGCTGAGAATTCTAGCCTTTTTTTCAGTTTTTTCTGCCATTTTTGGTTCCTTAGAACTGCTTGTAAATAAAAAATTATCGGCAGTAAATCCCACACTGGCTCATCGTTCTCCGACGAGCCTGGCGGGTTTTGCCACCTACAGTCTGATACGTATAAATATTATACTATATTCAGACGGGTTCGCGCCAGGTTTTTTACTTTGGGTTTCACCATACCGGTTCAAAAACACGCGGCGCTAAATTTTGCTTAAATATATTGTACAATAATCTTTGTTTTATTGCAAAAAAGGGATCTATGGACTTTACGCCTATTTTTATCAAGAAAGCCGCCAAAATACGCAGAAATACATATTATGCCTATTTGGTCTTTTTCGTTTTAACCCTCCTCATAGGCGCCCTGGTGTATGCCGAAGGAACGTGGCCTTCTTATCCTGCGGCTTGGAAAGCCAGTTTGCTCCTGTCGGCCGCGATGGTCTTTTCGGCCTTTGGGCTGGCGCAGGCCGATTATGTAATTAAGCCGGAAGAATCGGCCGATAAAGTAAAACAAGCCAAAATCAGAAACGGCACTTTTTTGCTGGGATGGGAAGCCGTTCTTTTGGTCTGCGTTTTAGTGCGGCCCTCTTTCTTTTTCTTATTTGCCCTTTTTATACTGATTGTGTATGCCTGCTGCATTCAAACATTGCATTTTTACTTTAACACCACACTGCACCCGACAGCCCCCAAAAATATTTTACTTGCCCTGCCTGTTCAAGCCGTGCGCTCTTTAAAACTGTCCCTTTGCACCACCGGAATCATCTTTTTTCTGTTCTCTGTCATTATCCTGCTCATTTGGTTGATTCCGCCAGGAGTCGAAAACAACATTGGCATATGGTTTGCTTTATTTCTCTTTATTTTGGCCCTTCTCTTTTCCCTTATCGGCTTTTCCGCCCGTTTCGGAAGCGAGCAAAACTATTTCTTTGCCGTACTGGAAGCATTTGGTGACGACATAGGCCTGGAAAGAAAAGCGCAGCTTCCTTTATTTAAATGGTGTCTTACTCACCCGGGGGACCCCAACCCGCCGTTGGATCTTTTAATGCAGGCGGACGAGCAATTCGTATTTGACAATCATCTGGCCGCACCGCCCACAAAAAAAGCCCCGCTGGAGAAATTGGAAATAGGCTCACAGGCAAACCGGGTCGCGCAGGCGGACGTTCTGCCCCCATCCCAAACCATTACCCCGCTGATGCAAGCGGCTATGGAAAAAAATCTGTCCCAAATGCAGCGGTTATTGCCCAGCCTGCAAATCAATCAGGCTTATGCCGGCAACGGCAATACGCCGCTGCATATAGCCGTTTGGAACGGCAATGCAGAAATGGTCAAATTGCTTTTGGCTCAGCCCTATATAGACAAGACGGCCCAAAATCTGGCGGGCAAAACCCCGTTAGATTTAGCCCGGGAAAAACATTTCGCAGAGATTATCGCTTTATTGGAAAGCAAATAGAAACGTTTTAGTGGCAAGACACAAAAAACCCGACCGCTTAAAAGAGGTCGGGTTTTTATACGGACAAAAAACTTATTCGCCAAAGTAGCTGTCCATCGTTTTCGGTCTGCCGATGCATACGCCCTGCTGGCATTCCGGTTGAATTTGCGTATAGCACATTTCCCGCGTGCAGGGGGCATTGGTGCATTCCTGAGCCCAAATTTTTTGAATTTTCTCGGCCGATTTGCGGCTGACAGCCTCATAACCGGCACATTCGCAGCAACCTTTTTGTACGGCCACACAATCGGCATTGGTGGTGCAGGTGCGGTCTGCTTTTGTGATAGCCGTCGTCAATTTTTCAGGCACGGCGTTAATGCCCACTTGTTTGGGGGCCGCAGCACAAGCCGCCAAAACAGCCGTGCAAGCTAATAATAAGAATGTTTTTTTCATCAGTTCTCCCTATTCAGCGTAATAAGAGCTCATCGGTTTAAGCGTGCCGGTGCAAATATTGTTCACGCAGGCGACGTCAATATCCGTATAGCACATTTGCAGTGTGCACGGGCCAACCCCGCAGGCATCTTCGCGCTGTTCATCTAACTTATTTTGAAATTTTTTATTGACGGCATCCTGCCCGTCGCACAGGCAGCAGCCTTTGGCAATAGCCACGCAATCGGCGTCCGTTTCACAGGCTTTGCTTTCCAACAAGGCCTGCTGATACTTGGCTACCAATTCCGCATCTTTTGTATGAATAGCCGTAGACGCACAGCCGCAGGACAGGCCCACAAAAGCACATAACAAAGTAAAAACGGTTATTTTTTTCATAACTTCCTCCTTATTTGCATATTATTATACTATTTCACAGAACAAGAGACCAACTTTTTATTTGTTTTTTTCAGTTTACACCGAGGCGTTCATCCTTTTGTTTTTAACTTATTTTTGGGCGGAAAAACATTTTTCTTCCGTCAGCCGGTTGAAAAACAAACAGAAAAAAACCGCGCCCGAAAGCGCGGTTTTTTAGGCGTATTAAGAACTACTCAATAATTTTGGTTACTACGCCGGCGCCTACCGTGTGGCCGCCTTCGCGAATAGCAAAGCGCAAGCCTTCTTCCATTGCCACAGGCGTAATCAACTTCACTTCAATCTCGGCGTTGTCGCCCGGCATAATCATCTCTTGTTTGAAGTTCAGCTCGCCCGTCACGTCCGTCGTTCTCAAATAGAACTGCGGTTTGTATCCCGGCGTTAACGGTGTATGACGCCCGCCTTCTTCTTTCTTCAAGATGTACACCTGGCCCATAAAGTGTTTGTGCGGCGTAATAGATTTCGGAGCCGCCAACACCTGCCCGCGTTCTACCTGGTTCTTTTCAATACCGCGCAGCAAAATACCTACGTTGTCGCCTGCGATACCTTCGTCCAGCAGCTTGCGGAACATTTCAATACCAGTCGCTACCGTGCTCAAATTGTCGCGGAAACCAATGATTTCCAACGGATCGCCCACGTGCACCTTGCCGCGTTCAATTCTACCAGTCGCCACCGTTCCGCGGCCCGTAATAGAGAACACGTCTTCCACCGCCATCAAGAACGGCTTGTCCGTGTCGCGTTTCGGCTCGGGAATCCACGTATCCAAAGCGTCCATCAAGCGGTGAATGGAAGGTTCGCCCAGTTCGCTCTGATCGCCTTCAATGGCTTTCAACGCAGAACCGCGGATAATCGGCGTATTGTCCCCGTCAAAATCATATTTGGACAACAATTCGCGAATTTCCATTTCCACCAGGTCCAACAATTCCGGATCATCTACCAAATCTACTTTGTTCAAGTAAACCACCAATTTGGGTACGTTTACCTGTTTGGCCAACAACACGTGTTCGCGCGTCTGCGGCATCGGACCGTCTACGGCAGATACCACCAAAATGGCTCCGTCCATCTGCGCCGCACCCGTGATCATATTCTTAATGTAATCGGCGTGTCCCGGGCAGTCTATGTGGGCATAGTGGCGTTTGTCCGTCTCATATTCTACGTGAGATACCGCCACCGTCACAATCTTAGATGCGTCACGCACTACACCGCCTTTGGCAATGTCCGTGTACGCCATCGCTTTGGCTTTGCCTTCTTTGGCCAATACTTTCGTAATCGCCGTCGTCAACGTCGTCTTACCGTGGTCCACGTGTCCAATCGTACCGACGTTCACGTGCGGTTTGTTACGCGAAAATTTTTCCTTTGCCATTTTAAATCTCCTTACTAATTAGGGGGTTAAAAAAACCGCGCCCGCCCGAAGCGGGCGCGGGATAAATTAAGCAGCTTTGGCGGCCGTTCTCTTTTCAATAATAGCCTTAGCCACGTTGCCCGGAACTTCAGCATAGTGGCTGGGTTCCATCGTAAACGAAGCACGGCCCTGAGACAGAGAGCGCACATTGGTGGCATAGCCGAACATTTCGGCCAGCGGCACTTCCGCACGCACATAGCGCACGTTACCGCGCACACCCATTTCGCCAATCTGACCGCGGCGGGAGCTCAAGTCGCCAATAATATCGCCCAAGTTGGCTTCCGGAGCGACCACTTCTACCTTCATAATCGGTTCCAGAATAATCGGGTTAGCTTTCTTGGCACCTTCTTTCAACGCCATAGAAGCGGCGATCTTAAACGCCATTTCGGAGGAGTCCACTTCGTGGAATGAACCGTCAAACACGGCCACTTTAATGTCCACCAGCGGATAACCCGCAATAGCACCGCTGTCCAACGCTTCGCGGCAGCCTTTTTCAATAGCCGGGATGTATTCTTTCGGAATGCGGCCCTGGGTAATTTCGTTGACGAATTCAAACCCTTTGCCTTTCTCCTGCGGTTCCAAGCGCAAGAACACGTGACCGTACTGACCGCGACCACCGGACTGGCGGACGAATTTGGTTTCCTGTTCCACCGTTTTGGTAATCGTTTCGCGGTAGGCTACCTGCGGGGCGCCCACGTTGGCCTGTACGTTAAACTCACGTTTCATACGGTCCACAATAATATCCAAGTGCAACTCACCCATACCGGAAATAACGGTCTGGCCCGTTTCTTCATCGGTGCGGACGCGGAAGGTCTGGTCTTCTTCGGCCAAGCGGCTCAAAGCGATGCCCATTTTTTCCTCGTCTTCTTTAGATTTCGGCTCCACCGCGACCGAGATTACCGGTTCGGGGAAGGTGATGCTTTCCAAAATAATCGGGGCGTCGGGCGCGCAGATGGTCTGACCGACCTGAGAGTTCTTAATAGCCACGGTGGCGGCAATTTCGCCGGTGCCGAGCTCTTTCACTTCTTCTCTCTTATCGGCCATCATACGCATCATACGGCCTACGCGTTCCGTAGCGCGTTTGGCGGGGAACAAAATCGTATCGCCCGCTTTGAGCGTGCCGGAATAAATGCGGAAATAGCTGAGTTTACCCACAAACGGGTCGGTCTGCACTTTAAAAATCAAACCGCAGAACGGCTCTTTGCTAGACGGTTTGCGCTGAGCTTCTTCGCCAGTGTCGGGGTTGATCCCTTTGACGGCGGGCATATCTTCAGGAGAGGGAAGATAGAGGTTCACGCAGTCAAGCAGGGGCTGTACGCCTTTGTTCTTGTAAGAAGAACCGCACACCACGGGGAAGAATTTGCCCGTTAACGTGCCTTTGCGGATAGCCGCATTGATTTCCGCTTCGGTAAAGTTGGTTTCGCCGTTCAAGTAGCGTTCCATAATGGACTCGTCAAAATCGGCGAGTTTTTCAATCATTTCCGTGCGATATTTTTCGGCGGTTTCTTTCAGTTCGGCCGGAATTTCGCCATAGGTAAACGTAGCGCCGTTGTGGTCGCCGTCCCAGACGATGCCCTGCATTTTAACCAAGTCCACCACGCCGACGAATTTATCTTCGGCGCCGATGGGGATTTGAATCGGGCAGGCGTTGCCGCCCAGTTTTTCTTTAATGGAGTCGGCAGAGCGGAAGAAATCGGCCCCGGTGCGGTCCATTTTGTTAATGTAGGCAATACGCGGCACGTGGTATTTGTCAGCCTGACGCCATACGGTTTCAGACTGCGGTTCCACGCCCTGCACACCGTCAAAGCAGCAGATGGCGCCGTCCAGCACGCGCAAAGAACGTTCCACTTCGGCCGTAAAGTCCACGTGTCCCGGAGTGTCAATAATGTTGAGCTGGCAGTCTTTCCACACGCAGTAAATGGCGGCGGAGGTAATGGTAATACCTCTTTCGCGTTCCTGCTCCATCCAGTCGGTTACGGACGCGCCGTCGTGCGTTTCGCCGATTTTGTGCACTTTGCCCGTGTAGTACAAAATGCGTTCGGAAGTGGTGGTCTTGCCCGCGTCAATGTGAGCAATAATGCCGATGTTTCTGATCTTATTTAAAGGATAGGTTTTAAACTCAGCCATAACTCTTCCTTAAATTACCACTTAAAATGGGCAAAAGCGCGGTTGGCTTCGGCCATTTTGTGCACGTCTTCGCGTTTTTTGAAAGCCGTGCCTTCTTTTTTGGAGCCGAGGATAATTTCTTCGGCCAGTTTTTCAGCCATCGGGCGGCCTTTGCGGCTCTGGGCAGCGCCGATTAACCAGCGCATAGCCAAAGAGGTGCTGCGCAAGGGCTTTACTTCGGTGGGCACCTGATAGGTGGCACCGCCGACGCGGCGGGCTTTTACTTCCACCAGCGGGCGCACGTTTTCAATGCATTTGTTGAAAACGGCCACGCCGTCTTCTTTGGTTTTTTCGGCAATGATGGCCAGGGCGTCGTTCAAGATGCGTTCGGCGGTGGCTTTTTTGCCTTCAAAATTTAATTTGTTAATAAACCGGGCCACGAGCACGGAATTGTGTTTGAAATCCGGCGCGGGCTGCGGTCTTCTGTCTCTGGGTCTTAAACCTTTTCTAGGCATAGTAAATCATTCTCCTCTTATTTTCCGGCTTTGGGTCTCTTCACGCCGTAAAGCGAGCGGCCCTGTTTTCTGTTTTCAACGCCAGACGCGTCCAACGCGCCGCGGATGATGTGATAACGCACACCCGGCAGGTCTTTCACACGGCCACCGCGCACCAGCACGATGGAGTGTTCCTGCAGGTTGTGTCCTTCACCGGGAATATAAGCGGTTACTTCCACTTTGGAAGTCAATTTCACACGGGCAACCTTTCTTAAAGCAGAGTTCGGCTTTTTAGGGGTTGTGGTATAAACACGGGTGCAGACGCCTCTTCTCTGGGGGCAGGCCTGCAAAGCCGGCGATTTCGTCCGGTGCGTTTCTTTTGCGCGCCCGTATTTGACTAATTGGTTTACTGTAGGCATTATTGCTTCTCTCCTGTTTCTTTCTTTTCTTTGCGTTTCTGTTCAAATTCATCGGCAATCTTTCTGGCGGAAATACCTGTACCCGCCGGAATCAGATGGCCCACGATGACGTTTTCTTTCAGGCCTTGCAATTCGTCCACCTGGCCCGTGATGGCGGCGTCTGTCAGGACTTTTGTGGTTTCCTGGAAGCTGGCCGCCGATATAAACGATTCGGAAGCAAGTGACGCTTTGCTGATACCCAAAAGGATGGTTTCCGCGTCGGCCGGGCGTTTGCCTTCGGCTTTCATTTTCGCGTTTTCTCTAAGCCAGCTTGCGCGGCTGATTTCTTGTCCTTTCAGGAAATGCGTGTCACCCGCATCCAGAATTTTTACGTTCCCCAACATCTGACGGACAATAACCTCAATATGTCTGTCATTAATCGTAACGCCCTGCAGTCTGTACACTTCCTGGATGGCGTTTAACAGGAACTCTTGCGCTTCTTTTTCGCCTTTGACGCGCAGCACATCGTGCGGGTCAATGGCGCCGTCGGTCAGCGCTTCGCCGACGCCCACGTGGTCGCCTTCATACACGACCAAGTGTTTGCCTTGCGGAATGCTGTACGATTTTTCCTGATTCGTTTCAGCATTGCGCACAACGACTTCTACCAAACCTTTCGGGGAGGTTTCCAAGCTCACAATCCCTTCAAACTCGGAGATAATGGCCGGGTTTTTGGGACGGCGGGCTTCAAACAACTCCGCAATTCTGGGCAGACCGCCCGTGATGTCTTTGGTGCCGCCGGCTTCTCTGCCGATTTTAGCCAAAACATCACCCGCCTCAACTTCCTCGCCGTTTTCAACCATCAAAATGGTGTCCACCGGCAGGGGGAGGCTGGTCTTGCCGTTTTTGCCCTCAATGCTGATGCGCGGGTTTTTCTTACCCATACGGCTGGCGATAATTTTTCTTTCAATTACGCCAGTTACTTTGTTGCGCTCTTCCTGCAGCGTAATACCTTCAATAACGTCCGTCAAGCGCACGGTACCTTTGGTTTCCGCCAGCACAGGGATAGAGTGCGGGTCCCACTCAGCAAGCAGGGTTCCTTTTTCTACGGTCGCTTTGTCCGCGGTATAAACGGTGGCGCCGTATTGGATCTTGTATTCTTTTATTGTACCATTTCCGGCTTCCACAAAGATAGACCCGTTGCGCGACAAGCAGATTTTGTTGTCGTACACATTGGTAATCACTTTCATATCTTTGAAGGTTACTTTACCGGACACTTCGGCCACGGCCTGAGAGCGCGACAATACGCGGGAGGCCGTACCGCCGATGTGGAAGGTACGCAACGTCAGCTGCGTGCCCGGTTCGCCGATGGACTGGGCGGCGATGATACCCACGGCATCGCCGGGGTTGCTCATCGTGGCCGTAGCCAAAGACAGACCATAGCATTTGGCGCACACGCCGTACGGGGCTTCGCAGGTCAGCACGGAGCGGATGCGTACAGACTCCACGCCATACTTTTTGACCAGCTTGCTCTGTTCCAGCGTAATGACGTCGCCTTCTTTAATAATTGTTTTTTCTTCTTCGGTGCCGTCGGCCTTTTTCACTTTCACGACCACGTTTTCCAAAGAAGTGCGGCCCAAAATACGTTCTTCAATGGGTTCCACCATTTCTTCGCCACTCATCAGCGATTTGACCACAATGCCGTTATGGGTATGGCAGTCTTCTTCGGTGATGACCACGTTGTGGGCCACATCCACCAGACGGCGGGTTAAGTAACCGGCGTCGGCGGTTTTCAAAGCGGTATCGGACAAACCTTTACGTCCGCCGTGCGTGGAAATGAAGTATTCCAACACGGACAGCCCTTCGCGGAAGTTGGCGGTAATAGGCGATTCAATAATTTCGCCCTGACCACCGGTCAGTTTCTTCTGCGGTTTAGCCATCAGACCGCGCATACCGGCCAACTGACGCACCTGCTGGCGGCTGCCGCGGGCACCGGAATCGGCCATCAAATACACGGAGTTAAAGCGCTGGCCGAGTTTGGGGTCGTATTTGCTGTCTTCAAATTTCTTCATTTCTTTGAACAGTTCAGAACCCACATCATCGGTCACGCGCGTCCAAATATCAATTACTTTATTGTAACGTTCGCCTTCGGTAATGATACCGGCTTCGGCCTGCGCCTGAATGGCTTTTACTTTTTTCTTGGCGTCGTCAATGTATTTCTGTTTGACGGACGGAATGGTCATATCCGCCACAGAGATGGACAGACCCGACAGCGTGGCATAACCATAGCCCAGCTTCATAATCTTGTCCAGCAATTGCACGGCTTCATAGCGGCCGTACTTTTTGCTCTTGTAGCATTCGTCCACCAACGCAGCCAATTCTTTTTTGCCGATGGCTTTGTTTACGTACGGCCAGCCGGCAGGCAGAATATTGTTGAAAATAATGCGGCCCACGGACGTGTAGTCTTTCCATTTGGAAGCGTTCTGCATATCCTTGGGGTCCAACCCTTCTTCGGCCAGCACGTTAATGCCGCGCACTTTAATTTTGGAATGCAGCGAAAGTTTGCCGTATTCCAAAGCCACCAGGGCTTCTTCTTTACTGCCGAAGATAGAGCCTTCGCCAATGTCGCCGTCTTTAATTTTGGTGATGAAGTTTACACCCAGCACCATATCGTGGGACGGGGCGGCAATAGGCTTGCCCGAAGCGGGCGACAAAATGTTGTTAGAGGCCAGCATCAGCGTGCGGGCTTCCATTTGCGCTTCCAAAGAAAGCGGCACGTGCACGGCCATCTGGTCACCGTCGAAGTCGGCGTTGAAAGCGGCGCAGGTAAGCGGGTGCAGCTGAATGGCTTTACCTTCAATCAGCACCGGTTCAAAAGCCTGAATACCCAATCTGTGCAAGGTCGGGGCGCGGTTTAACAGCACCGGATGGTTCTTGGTTACTTTTTCCAGGATATCCCAAATTTCGGGGCGCACGCGTTCCAACATTTTCTTGGCAGATTTTAAAGTTACGCCTTCTTTTTTCATCAGTTCGCCGATGATAAAAGGTTTGAACAATTCCAACGCCATCAGTTTGGGCAAACCGCACTGGTGAATTTTTAAGCTCGGGCCGACCACAATAACGGAGCGGCCGGAATAGTCCACACGTTTACCCAGCAGGTTCTGACGGAAGCGACCGTGTTTGCCTTTAATACTGTCAGACAAAGATTTCAGCGGTCTGCCGCCCGGCCCAATGAAAAATTTACCGCGGGCACCGTTTTCAATCAGGGCGTCCACCGCTTCCTGCAAGAGGCGCTTTTCGTTGTAAATCATCACTTCCGGCGCGCGCAGGCTTTCAATGTGTTTCAAGCGGTTATTGCGGTTAATAATGCGGCGGTACAAATCATTTAAGTCAGACGCGGCAAAACGTCCGCCGTCAAGCGGAACCAGCGGGCGCAAATCCGGCGGGATAACGGGCAGTACGCTCAAAATCATCCATTCGGGGCGGTTGCCGCTTTCTTTAAACTCTTCCATCGTTTTCAAACGGCGGATGAGTTTGGTGCGTTCCAGCTCGCTCTGCGTATTTTTAAGCTGTTCGCGCAAGGCGGGAATTTCTTTATCAAAATCAATACCTTCCAAAAGCGTACGGATAGCCGGCGCGCCGATGTCCACTTTGAGGCGGCTGCCGTGTTTTTTGCGCGCTTCACGCACTTGTGCGTCGGAAAGCAGGGTGCCTTTTTTAAAGTCCGTGCGGCCGGTTACGCTGTCTATGCAGTCTTCAATAACCACATAAGAAGCATAATAAACCACGCGTTCCAAATCCGTCGTGCGCATATCCAACAGGATACCGATACGGGACGGATTTTTGCGCAAAAACCACACGTGCGCCACGGGTACGGCCAATTCAATGTGGCCCATACGTTCGCGGCGGACTTTGCTTTCCGTAACTTCTACGCCGCAGCGGTCGCAGACGATACCTTTGTATTTTACCCAACGGTACTTGCCGCAGGCGCATTCATAGTCCTTGGTAGGGCCGAAAATGCGTTCGCAGAACAGGCCGTCCCGCTCCGGTTTAAGGGTGCGGTAGTTGATGGTTTCGGGTTTTTTCACTTCCCCGTAAGACCAGGACAAAATCTGTTCCGGGCTGGCGATGCCGAGTTTGATCGCGTCAAAATCAAAGAAGTTTAGTTCTCCAAGTTTTTTGATTTTTTTGGTAGTTTGCATTTTTTAAATTCTCCGAACGCTATTTGACGGCTTCCGTTTTTTCGGCCGCTTCCGGCGCCGCCTCTTGTTGGGCGGCGACGTGAGGCAGTTTAGAGTCGTTGTTTTTCATCTTCTTGAGCAAGTCCACGCTCAAGCCCAAAGCCTGCAGCTCTTTAATGAGCACTTTGAAAGATTCGGGCACGCCGGGCTGCGCCGGGGCATTGCCTTTAACAATAGACTCATACATCTTGGTGCGACCCACAAAGTCGTCGGACTTCACGGTCAAAAATTCCTGCAAGGTGTACGTGGCGCCGTAGCCTTCAATGGCCCACACTTCCATTTCACCGAAGCGCTGACCGCCGAACTGAGCTTTACCGCCCAAGGGCTGGCGCGTAATTAAGCTGTACGGTCCCGTAGAGCGGGCGTGCACTTTGTCTTCCACCAAGTGAATCAGTTTAAGCATATACATATAGCCGATGGTCACTTTTTCTTCAAACGGAAGACCGGTGCGGCCGTCGTAAAGGGTAATGCGGCAATAATCGTCGGGCAAATACTTCTTGGCGTACTCTTCGCGTTCTTTGCCTTTGAGCCCTTTTTCATCCAAGATTTTTTCTTTGGCCAGTCTGACCTGCTGCACCACTTCGGCTTCGCTCGGTCCGTCAAACACCGGTGTGGCGGCATTGTAATGCAATTGTTTGGCCGCCCAGCCGAGCATCGTTTCCAAAAGCTGGCCGACGTTCATACGGGAAGGAATGCCCAACGGGGAAAGCACCACGTCCAGCGGGGTGCCGTCCGGCAGGAAGGGCATATCTTCTTCGGGCAAAATGCGGGCCACGACACCTTTGTTACCGTGGCGGCCGGACATTTTATCGCCCACGTGCAGTTTGCGTTTGGAAGCAATATACACTTTGACCGATTTGTTTACGGTAACGGCAAGTTCGTCGCCCTGTTTGGAAAATTCAATTTCACGTTCAAAGTGTTCCACCGCTTTTTTCTCCAGCAGTTTGTACAAAGAGTTCAAGCGGGCAGTTTCTTTCTTCAGCGCGTCTGCTTTTTTAATCGTTTCTTTGGCGTTATCCAACGCGCGTTTGCGTTGTTCAGCCAGCAATTCCAGCGCTTGTTCTTTTTCCGTCTCCAGCGCTTTGAGTCTGGCTTTTTCTTCGGCTTTGGTCAGTTTTTCCTTGCGTACAAAAACGCGGGTACCCACCACTTTGCCGCTGGTGCCGGGAGGCACACGCAAAGAGGCGTCCACCACGTCATCGGCTTTTTTACCGAAGATGACTTTTAACAGTCTTTCTTCCGGCGTCAGCTGCTGTTCGCCTTTGGGGGTTACTTTACCCACCAAAATGTCGCCCGGTTCCACTACGGTAGCCGGCAAGACAATGCCGTCATTGTCCAAGTGGGACAAGGCTTCGGCGCCGATGTTGGGAATATCGCGCGTGATTTCTTCCGCGCCCAATTTGGTATTGCGCGCGTCAATGCTGAACTCGTGCAAGTGGATAGAGGTAAACACATCGTCACGCACCAAACGGCTGGATACCAAAATGGCGTCTTCGTAGTTATACCCTTCCCAGCACATAAAGCCTACCAGCAGGTTGCGCCCCAAAGACAGGCAGCCGTTATCCATAGACGGCCCGTCACCGAGCACCTGGCCTTTTTTAACCGTATCGCCGGCAAAAACAATCGGGCGTTGGTTAATGCAGGTGTCTGCGTTGGAGCGTTTATATTTTAAAAGTTCGTACACGTCGGTAGAACCGTCGTTGGCTTCCACCACGATGCGGCTGCCGTCGGCAAATTGCACTTTGCCGGCGCGTTGAGCTACTACGGCTACGCCGGAGTCGCGCGCCACTTCGTGTTCAATGCCGGTGCCCACCAGCGGGGCTTCCGTAACGAGCAGGGGCACGCCCTGACGTTGCATATTACAACCCATCAAAGCACGGTTGGCGTCGTCGTGTTCCAAGAACGGAATCAAAGCGGCCGATACGCTGATTACCTGCAACGGGGACACATCCATATAGTCCACGTTTTTCGGGGCCACCAACGGATAGTCCGCACGCACACGGCAGGCCACCAGATCGGTGGTAATTTTGCCGTTGGCGTCCACCGGCGTATTGGCCTGAGCAACCATTTTGTCGTCTTCGGCGTCGGCGGTTAAGCTTTCCACTTTATCGGTCACTTTACCGTTTTCTACTTTGCGGTACGGCGTTTCAATCAAACCGTATTTGTTGACTTTGGAATAGCAAGCCAACGAGGTAATCAAACCGATGTTAGGTCCTTCCGGCGTTTCAATGGGGCAGACGCGGCCGTAGTGCGTATAGTGCACGTCGCGCACTTCAAAGCCGGCGCGTTTGCGGTTCAAGCCGCCGGGCCCCAAAGCAGACAAACGGCGTTTATGCGTCAGTTCGCCCAACGGGTTAATCTGATCCATAAACTGAGAAAGCTGGGACGTGCCGAAGAACTTGCGGATAATAGCCTGCACCGGCTGCGCGTTTACCAAAGCGCGCGGGGTAAAGGTAGTCAATTCGCGGTTCATACGGTCACGGGCAGTCTTGGCCATTTGGGAAAGGCCAATGCGGATCTGATTTTCCAGCAATTCCCCGATACCGCGCACGCGGCGGTTGCCCAAGTGGTCAATATCGTCCACTTTAAAAGAGAAATCGGGCCCGTACATTTTTTGTGCGTCTTCACCGGCGTTCAAAGCCAGCAGGTATTTTACGGTCACGATGACATCTTCGGGCGCCAAGGTGCGGCGGCGTTCGGACGGCGTCGTAAATTTTTTGAATTTGAGTTTGCCAATCAAGTTAAACATATTGGCAAATTTTTTGTTGATTTTATAACGGCCGACAAAGCTTAAATCATAACGGCGGATATTGTCAAAGACCAAGTTGTCCAAGAAATGCTCGGCCTGTTCCTTAACGACGAAATCTTGTCCGCGCATTTTCTTGTAAATTTCGGCCTGGGCTTCTGCCGCGGTGCGGATAGAATCTTTGCGGTGTTCCAACGTGGCTAAAATACCCGGGTCGTCCTGACGGGGTTTGCCGGAAATGACTTTAATGGTTTTTACTTTCTTTTCCACCAAAGTTTGGAAGAGTTTATCGTCCACCGGAATAGTGGCTTTTTCGTCCAGATTCCACAGCACTTCGCCAGTGGCCGGATCGTAAATGTCTTCCGCCACATAGCGGCCGATGACATTGTCAATCTCAGTCGGTTTAATGGCGACGTCTTCGCAGTTGTAGAAAGTTTGAATGATTTGGGCGTTGGTTTCCAAGCCGCAAGCGCGCAGGAACGTGGAAGCCAATACTTTTTTCTTGCGGTCAATACGCACCCACAAAGCGTTCATCAAGTCAAAGGAAAATTCAATCCAGGCGCCGCGGTACGGAATGATGCGTGCCACATACAGTTTTTTACCGAGAGTGGACTGTTTTTTCTCTTCGTCTTCTTCAAAAATAATGCCGGGGGAACGGTGCATCTGGCTGACGATGACGCGTTCGGCGCCGTTAAATACAAAACAACCGGCCTGCGTCATCAAAGGCAAGTCGCACAAAGTTACGTCCTGGTCGGAGGCCTCTTTCATTTTGCCGTTTTTCTGTTTTACATACAAACGCAAAAGTGCTTTTAACGGGGCAGAATAGGTGCTGTCGCGCACGGCGGCCTCGGCCGGCGTGGCGTAACGGGGGGCACCCAATTCGTATTTCAAAAATTCCAGACGCATACTGCCGTCGGGCGCTTCTATGGGGAATACATCTTCAAATGCTGCCTGAAGCCCTTTCAATTCTCTTTTAGAAGGAGGGACATCCAGTTGCAAAAAATCAGCAAAGGACTGTTTTTGCATATCCAGCAAGTCGGGAAGCGGTAGTTTGGAAGAAATCTTGCCAAAGTTTTTCTGTGGTATCATTGCTCTTTATTCCTGCCTTGGTTTTAAGCCGCATAAATTTACTTTTGTGCACGCATATAACAAAAATAAATTCACCGGCTTTGGCTTCCGAAGAAGCGGAGGGACAAATCCCCCGGCCCCGTACGGGGCCAGGGGAAAAGTCAGCATACTGACTATTTGAGTTCGACGGTGCCGCCGGCTTCGGTGATTTTCTTTTTCAGTTCTTCAGCTTCGGCTTTGGCAACGTTTTCTTTCAAGGCCTTGGGGGCGCCTTCCACGAGGTCTTTGGCTTCTTTCAAGCCCAAGCCGGTGACTTCGCGCACCACTTTGATTACCGCAATTTTCTTGGCGGCATCAACGGCGGTCAGTACAACGTTGAATTCGTCTTTTTCTTCGGCAGCGGCAGCACCGGCAGCAGCAGGCGCGGCAGCGACGGCCACGGCGGGAGCGGCGGCCTTAACGCCGAATTTTTCTTCAATAGCTTTCACGAGTTCGGAAAGTTCCAGAACGGTGAGTTCAGCAATAGCATTTACTAATTCGTCTTTGGTCAATTTAGCCATTTTTGTTTTCCTTATTTTATAGAGTAGCTGCGCTTCTGCGTAAACCGTGTTTACGCCCGTGCATTTATCCCGTTAGGGGCTACTACCGAACAATGTCGGGTTTGGACTTTACCGTTTAACGGACGCGCCTGATAAAACCTTGTTTTACCTTCGCCGGATCTTGCTTTACACGGCTTGCATTTCGCCTTTTAAGCAGCTTGCGCCGCTTAAAGGCGAAATTACAAACCAAATGCAATTGTCAAAATCTCCGTTTTGCTTTTGCGCCGCCGCAGCCTTAGGCGTAAGCCGCGCAGAGCAGACGTTATTTGGCCTGTTTGTCTTCCAAGGCTTTGATAACGTAGGCAAAATCCCGAATCGGAGCCTGCAGGACTTGCGCCGACTGGGCAACCGCGTTGTACAACGCGCCGGCCAACTTGGACAGGTTTTCTTCTTTGGTACCGATGGTAGCCAATTGTTTAACCTGTTCTTCGCTGTACCAGATGCCTTCGGAATAGCAAGCTCTGAGCTTCAAAGCCGCCTGGGTCTTTTGAAAATCAACCAAGGCTTTGGCTACGGCAGCAACATCGCCGCCGATGGCCACGGCCGTCGGCCCTTGAAAGAGCTTTTCATCGGCTCCTTCAATTTTGGCCTGGCGAATGGCGTGATCCAAGATAGCATTGCGTTCCACGCGGAATTTGGCGCCGGTGGGAGCGAGTTTGCTTCTCAAATCGGCCATATCCACAAACTTCAGGCCTTGATAGGCCGTAAAGAAAATGGTGCCGCCTTTGGTAATTTCAGCAGACAAGTCCAGGGACTTTTGTTTCTTTTGTTCTTTCGTCAGGTTCATTTTTTTGCCTGTTTTTCAAACATCTTTTTACTGTCGTTCCCGCTAAAAACAACATATTTTTAGACAGAGAAAGCGACAGCCACATATACCTCATCCGTCGTTCTCCGACGGAGGTATTGTGGTTGACGTTTAAAATCTGGGATACTTCTTATTTTATTTTATCAATAAAAGCCGCCTTCTTGCAACCCATTTTGCAATGTCTTATCCGCGGCTCTTGTATACATTATAACAAAAAGCCGCTTGGCAAGCCAAGCGGTTTTTTGTGTATTTAAACAGGCTATTTTAAAGAAGGTTTTCTTTTTGTCTTAAATAGGCGGCCAGTTCGTTATAGCCGCGTTCCTCTGCCAAGTCCGCAGGAGATTTGCCCTGTTTGTTTCTTGCGCAACAGGCTGTTGCGTCTGCCTCCAGCAAAACCTGTATTTCTTCTTCCCAGTCGTTAAGGGCCGCCACGTGCAGCAGCGTATTGCCCGTGTCCGGCCAAACGACATTGGCCAGCTCCGGATGGGCTTTCAATTCATTTTTAAATTGCTCTACATCGCGCGATAAAAGAATATCAAAAATTTTTCTGTCTTCCTTTACCGATCCTTTCTTTGCAGCGGCAACGGAAAAGGCCTTCTGTATCTGCACAGCAGGGATCGGCGCAGAGCGGCCAGCGGAAACAGGTTTCGGCGCGGGAACAACCTTTTTTATCTTCCGCAAGGTCTTAGGACTGATTTTTAACCAAGCCGCCATCATATACGGTACCAGGATAAAAAGCCAAAGCCCACTCAGCGCCGTTATGAAAAAAAGTTTGGGTAAATGAGCCGCATTGCCCGAATGAAGTGCTCCCAATAAATAAAACAGTGGAATGCCTAAAAATAGCGCACTGAGCAGCCCCTTTTTTAAATGGCGGGATAAAACAAGCCCATAAGCTTGAAATATATTTTTATGCTGCCAAGAAGCTATACAGGCCGCCAGCGGCGTCAGCAGTAAAAGCCCGCCAAAAGCAATACGGATAAATGACACTGTCTGGGGGAAAAAAGCAAGCAAAGAAATTGTCGCCGATGCTTTTGAGAAAAGCACCCACCCAATGGCAATCAGCGGCGTTATACACACAACCCAAAAGCGTTTTGTCAGTATAGCCAGAAAAATACCGGAAAAAACACAGCTGGACACAAGCGTCCACTGTGGAAATACGCCCACCAAGGCAATAAAAAGAATAAAAACACAAACAAGGGGCACTTTGTCTCGTTTCAATAAATCAAAAAAGACAGAATATAAGGTTCCGGCAGCCGGCAGCAAGGGGAAAGAAGCCGTATCCGGCAAGGCAGGCGCTGTTTTTATAAGGGGCTGTTCCTGCTCGGGGGCGGCCGTCTTTGGTTGGGCCGGAACTACCGGTTTAGCAATCAGCCAAGCCGACATTATATAGGGAGCAAGCAAGCCGACCCAAATCATTATGGCACCTTTCAAGAAAATACTTCCCTGTGCCACGCCTTCAGCGGCGGCGCTGTTCGGCAAGGTTAAGAAAGAATATTTGTACATTCCCCAGGGCAATAAAAACAACAGAAAAACAAGCAGTTTGCCCAAATGATATTTTATACTATACACACAACTGCGCAAAAAACCGACATTATACCACGCGCTTACCAGAACAAAAAACACACACAACATTTGGGATATGTCATTTATCAGAAGCAGTTTTTGAAGCACTAAAACAAAACCAACAAGGGCGGAACCGATTGCGTTCGGCGCCAAAAGAGTGGGCGCAAACATAAGGAGCAAACCTATCAGCGCATAAGAAATGACCAACGGAATCAGGTAATAGATTTCTATCACATACCAGACGTTGCGGGTAAGTATCAGCAAACAAATGGCCAGAAATAAAGACGTGTCCAACGGGATGAAGCACATAGCCAGAAAATACAGCAATACCGTCAGCAGCAATTTTCCTTTATCTCTGTTTAACAAGCCCCAAAAGATTTCCCACATAATTCCTCCGAGGAGTCTTTTATAATCTATACGCCTCTGCACGTTTTTTTACGTTTTCTTTCAAATTGTTATAGAAAAACATATAGTCATACATATGCAGCACGCCGGCAGGGAACACCGCCTGGCTGGCATTGTATTTGACAGGATCCACCGCTACCACAAGGGCGCCGCTTTCCTCTTCCAAATACACATCGGACAAATGAGGCACTTCTTCTTTTTTTTCTCCGGTTACGATGTCAAAAATTACCGCCCCTTTATGCGCTTTGGCAGGCGCAGGCGTACCGTCGGTCTTCCAATTAACGGGGTTTATACCCAAAGCGCCCTTTTTCAGCACGTAAGAAGGCCCGTTATGTGCCAACTGGGTATTATAAGAAACAATCACGCCGGTATCGGTTTCTCCTTGGGCCATTTTAAGCCACGGATATTGCTGCAAATCTTGCGGGGTAACGCTATAACCTATTAAATAGGCCGCCACTAATTGCTTTTGCCAAACGGGATTGTCAAATGTTTTTTCCATCAGGTTCAAAAGCGCCATACTCCCTTGGCTAAACCCGGCCAAAATAACAGGCCGCCCCTGATTATAATGCTGCATATAATATGCAAACGCGTCAATTACGTCCTGATAGCCCGTTGCCAGCAGCGCATCGGCTTGCGCCGAGGGCAACCACAGCACATCTATGGAGGCTTGGCGGTAATAAGGCGCAAAAAGGTTGGCCGTATCGGTAAATACGCCGCTGTTTATCAAAATCTGTACGTCGGCTTTATGGCGCAAGTCCGCATCGGATACATCCATATTTTCCGGGCCGTTGCCGCCAAAAATGGTGGGGTAAACATAAAAAACGTCTACCTGTTTTTCCGTCTGACCGACAGGCAGAAAGGCCCAGTTTTCACTTTGACTGTAATCAACCGCACGCGCCGAAGCCGTATGCAAAGGCATACAGCCGCCGAAAACAAACAAAAATAAAACAAAAAAGTGTAGGTATTTTTTCATAACAGTATATATTTTACAAAAATTATTTCTCTGTTTTTTGCAAGAGTTGCCTGCTTTTTAAAGGGAAAGGAGCATAATATAATCTTCTTGCCGCTCCTGCACGATTTTAAAACCAGCGCGCTGATAGAGCCGTACCGCCGGGTTATTCTTTTGGACGGACAGAGAGACAGCCCGATAGCCGGACGATTTTAGTGCCTCTTTCATTGCCGCAAGCAAACGCCCGCCGATTCCCCTTCCGCGATAAGGCTTTTGCACGGAAATGGCCAAAGAAGGCACCCCGGCTTGCCAATGAGCGAAGTCCTTTATTTCCCGACACCAGCATATCCCCACAATTTGGCCTTTTTCTTCTGCCGCCAAGGCGCAGTCCCCCTTTTGGCGGCCGAAATCTTGAATATAGATTTTTAATTCGGGCAAATGGACAACGTCCATCGGCAGCGGAGGCACGCCCGGAGACACAAAAACCGCTAAGTATAGAAACTTACTTAATAAGGGATATTCCGTAACCGCTAAAGGACGTATGGCAATCTTAAACATATCAAAGTATAGCAAAAGGATCTGTTTATGTGATACAAAAAAATGTTCAGCTTAAAGACCTCACGTCATTGAATAGCTGGACGAACAGCTGGCAAAAGCTGGCCGGGAAAGCCAACTGCTCTACGCCATAAAAAGCCAATAAAAAAGCCCCGCTTTTGGCGGGGCATAAAAAAAGGATAGGGATGAGACCGACAACGATCTACTCTCTCAGCACCGAATTGGGTGCCAATACCATCGACCCTGGTAAGCTTAACTGCCGTGTTCGGAATGGGTACGGGTGTTGCCTTACCGGAATTATTATCAGTCTCATTCCTACCCCTTTCTAGAGGTAGACTCTATAAAAGATCAAATCTGTTTAACAAAGGAATTATCATCGGACGGGAACAACAATTCCTTTGTAAACCGGTTGGAATCCTTCTCGCCGTTTTAACGGGTCATCGACTTCCTTCCAACCTTATTTATTATATCAGATAACTTTAGAAAAGCACAAGTGTTATTTACACCTGCACATTCTTTAACAGTCATAGATTAAAGAATATGGCCAAGCCTCACGACCTATTAGTACAGATTAGCTGAACACATTACTGTGCTTACACACTCTGCCTATCAACCCGGTAGTCTTCCGGGGGTCTTCTGGGTAGTTGATCTACCAGGGAAACCTTATCTCGAGGCGGGTTTCACGCTTATATGCTTTCAGCGTTTATCCCTACCGAACACCGCTAATCAGCTATGCCGTTGGCACGACAACTGATATACAGGAGGTTCGTTCATCCAGGCCCTCTCGTACTATGGACAACTCCTCTCAAGTTTCCTGCGCACACAGCAGATAGAGACCGTACTGTCTCACGACGTACTGAACCCAGCTCACGTACCACTTTAATGGACGAACAGTCCAACCCTTCCCACCTGCTTCAGCGGGAGGATGTGATGAGCCGACATCGAGGTGCCAAACCGAGCCGTCGATGTGAACTCTTGGGCCCGATCAGCCTGTTATCCCCAGGGTAGCTTTTGTCCGTTGAGCGATGGCCCTCCCACGAGGGACCACCGGATCACTAAGTCCTGCTTTCGCACCTGTTCGGATTGTCATCCTCACAGTCAAGCTCCTTTCTACCTTTGCGCTCGATGGCCGATTTCTATACGGCCTGAAGGAACCTTAGAACGCCTCCGTTACTCTTTAGGAGGCGACCGCCCCAGTCAAACTGCCCACCTGCCACTGTCCCCGACCCGGATTCACGGGTACAGGTTAGAATCACAATCCACAAAAGCTGGTATTTCACTGTTGTCTCCACACCCCCCTCAAGGGATGCTTCAAAGACTCCCAGCTATACTACGTATTGTAAACCGTAATTCAATAACAAGCTACAGTAAAGCTCCATAGGGTCTTTTCGTCTTGCTGCGTGTATCAAGCGTCTTCACTTGAACCACAATTTCGCCGAGCCCACCGTCGAGACAGCGGCTTCTTTGTTATGCCATTCGTGCAGGTCGGAACTTACCCGACAAGGAATTTCGCTACCTTAGGACGGTTATAGTTACCGCCGCCGTTTACCGGGGCTTAAGTTCGCAGCTTCGCCTTGCGGCTAACCACTCCCCTTGACCTTCCGGCACCGGGCAGGCATCAGGCCCTATACGTCATCTTGCGATTTCAGCAGAGCCCTAAGTTTTTGTTAAACAGTCACGAAGCCCAATTCTCTGCGACCTTTTCACACTGTATTGCTACAGCATTACCGAGGCACTCCTTCTTCCGAAGTTACGGAGCTAGTTTGCCTAGTTCCTTGACGATGGTTATCTCGCGCGCCTTAGGATTTTCACCCCATCCACCTGTGTCGGTTTACGGTACGGTTATAGTAAGAACTCCCTACGAAGTTTTTCTTGGCAGCGTGATTGGGCCACTTTGCATACATTGCTGTACACTCGTCTCGGTTTTCGACTTAGCCTGCAAACGGATTTGCCTATCTGCAGATGTCTACAACCTTTCACCCGGACAACCCTTACCGGGATGGCTTACTCTCCTGCGTCCCTCCTTAGGTAATGACGCGCTTACTATAGTTCAGGAATATTAACCTGATGTCCTTCGCCTACGCCTTTCGGCCTGAGCTTAGGCCCGACTGACCCTGAGCCGACGAACGTTGCTCAAGGAAACCTTAGATTTTCGGCGGGAAGGATTCTCACCTTCCTTGTCGCTACTCATTCCAGCATTCTCACTTATTAGCGCTCCAGCACTCCTTTCGGTATACCTTCGCAGCTGCTAATAACGCTCCCCTACCACTGTACAAAGGCGAACCTCTGTACAATCCGTAATTTCGGTACTATGCTTAGCCCCGAGTCATCTTCGGCGCAGATTCACTCGACTAGTGAGCTATTACGCACTCTTCAAAGGGTGGCTGCTTCTAAGCCAACCTCCTAGCTGTTTAAGTAAATCCACATCCTTTACCACTTAGCATAGATTTTGGGACCTAAATTGACGGTCTGGGCTGTTTCCCTCTCGCACGTGAAGCTTATCCCTCACGAACTGACTGCCGTGAAATACGCCGAGGTATTCGGAGTTTGACTGACATCGGAAGGAGGGTCGCTCCCCCTAAATCAACCAGTGCTCTACCCCCTCGGGTTAACTCACAACGCTAGCCCTAAAGCTATTTCGGGGAGAACCAGCTATCACCAAGTTCGATTGGCCTTTCACCCCTAACCCCACCTCATGTAGAAACTTTTTAACGTTTAACACTCCGGCCCTCCATTCACTGTTACGCGAACTTCAGCCTGGACAGGGTTAGATCACTTGGCTTCGGGTCTAATATGACGAACTAATCGCCCTATTCGGGCTCGCTTTCACTACGGCTTCGGACCTTATCAGCCCTTAACCTTGCTCGGCACACTAACTCGCTGGATCATTCTTCAACAGGCACGCCGTCGCACATTCCCTTGCGGGCATAGTGCTACGACAGGTTGTAGATGTACGGTTTCAGGTTCTATTTCACTCCCCTCTCGGGGTTCTTTTCGCCTTTCCCTCGCGGTACTGGTTCACTATCGGTCGCCAGAGAGTATTTAGCCTTGGAGAGTGGTCTCCCCAGATTCCCACCGGATTGCACGTGACCAGTGGTACTTAGGTACTTGCTAAGAGGCAACTAGGTTTTCGTTTAAGGGACTGTCACCCTCTATGGTCGGACTTTCCAGACCGTTCAACTAACCTGTTGCTTGGTAACTCTTTGTGTCTAACACGAGCAAGCCCTGCAACCCCAACCTACGCAATGCGGAAGTTGGTTTAGGCTATTCCCGTTTCGCTCGCCACTACTCAGGGAATCTCTTTGATTTCTTTTCCTGTAGGTACTGAGATGTTTCACTTCCCTACGTTGTCTTCTATCACCCTATCTCCAAGTCCGAAGACTTAGCCTTCAAGTGATGATTTACAGGCTCTCACCTGTAAGGGTTTCCCCATTCAGAGATCTGCGGATCACAGGATATATGCTCCTACCCGCAGCTTATCGCAGCTTATCACGTCTTTCATCGACTTCTGGCACCAAGGCATCCACCATACACCCTTGTAGCTTGACCATATTCTTTAATCCGACTGTTACCAGTCTAGATATGGTTTTGAATGCTCGATTGATAACCATTAACTTTCAGTTAATTGTCTCAATGCTTAATTGTGTAAGTGTAAGTATTTCTTTCGAAATACAAACGCTTGGCTTTTCTAAAGTATAATGTCATTTTCTCTGCTGCCGGCGGCTTGCTGTAAAAGCGTGCCGTTTTAGTGGAGACTTACGAGAAAAGATTGATTATAAGTTATCTGATTTTCAAAGAACAACAAATTTGACGCAACATACAGTTTCTGGTTTGCTGAAAAAGTGGAGCTGATCGGGATCGAACCGACGACCTCCTGCTTGCAAAGCAGGCGCTCTCCCAGCTGAGCTACAGCCCCGTAAAGGCTGTGGGCCCGGAAGGAATTGAACCTTCGACCTCACGCTTATCAAGCGTGCGCTCTAACCAGCTGAGCTACGAGCCCAAGCTAATCTAAAAAATCAGGCTTTGATGCTTGGTTTTTAACCGCTTAAGCCCTTAACCATCTATGTGCGAGTGGCCGATCTGAAACGAACAGTGCTAAGCACTCCAGCTTAAGACTACCGACCTACTATTTAATCAGCAAGCTGAAAAAATAGTAAAGGAGGTGATCCAGCCGCACCTTCCGGTACGGCTACCTTGTTACGACTTCACCCCAATCACCAATCACAACTTAGGACCAGGACGACCCTGATACTTCTGTTGCCATTGACTTTCGTGGTGTGACGGGCGGTGTGTACAAGACCCGGGAACGTATTCACCGCAGCGTGCTGATCTGCGATTACTAGAGATTCCGGCTTCATGTGGGCGAATTGCAGCCCACAATCTGAACTGGGGCATAGTTTAGGGATTGGCTCCACCTTACGGTATTGCTGCCCTCTGTCTATGCCATTGTAGTACGTGTGTAGCCCTGGACATAAAGGCCATGATGATTTGACGTCATCCCCACCTTCCTCCACGTTGTCCGCGGCGGTCTCCTGAGAGATCTCATTGCTGAGCAACACAGGATAAGGGTTGCGCTCGTTGCGGGACTTAACCCAACATCTCACGACACGAGCTGACGACAACCATGCAGCACCTCGGCTGGCTCCCTTGCGGGTCGCCTCTACTTTCATAAAGACTACCACCAGTCGTTCGAGCCCAGGTAAGGTTTTTCGCGTAGCGTCGAATTAAACCACATACTCCACCTCTTGTGCGGGTCCCCGTCAATTCCTTTGAGTTTTAACCTTGCGGCCGTACTCCCCAGGCGGATAACTTAATGCGTTAGCGGCGGCACGGAAGGGGTCGATACCTCCCACACCTAGTTATCATCGTTTACGGCTAGGACTACCGGGGTATCTAATCCCGTTTGCTCCCCTAGCTTTCGCACTTTAGCGTCAGTAAAGGCCCAGAAATCCGCCTTCGCCACCGGTGTTCCTCCCAATATCTACGCATTTCACTGCTACACTGGGAATTCCGATTTCCTCTGCCTCACTCAAGAACGCCAGTTTCTGTTGCAGTTTCCGGGTTGAGCCCGGAGATTACACAACAGACTTAACATTCCGCCTACGCGCGCTTTACGCCTAGTAATTCCGAGTAACGCTCGCCACCTACGTCTTACCGCGGCTGCTGGCACGTAGTTAGCCGTGGCTTATTCAAGGGGTACCGTCATTTGTTTCGTCCCCCTTAAAAGGAGTTTACAATCCGAGAACCTTCATCCTCCACGCATCGTTGCTGGATCAGGCTTTCGCCCATTGTCCAAAATTCCCCACTGCTGCCTCCCGTAGGAGTAGGGCCCGTGTCTCAGTGCCCTTGTGGCCGGTCGCCCTTTCAGGCCGGCTATCCGTCGTCGCCTTGGTAGGCCGTTACCCTGCCAACTAGCTGATAGACCATAAGATCCTCTCCAAGCGATAAATCTTTGATATTTAAGTGATGCCACTCAAATATGTTATGGGGTATTAGCAATCCTTTCGGACTGTTATTCCCCACTCGGAGGTGGATTTCTTATGTATTACTCACCCGTCTGCCACTAAACTTACTTCGGTATTGCTACCAAAGCAAGTCCCGTTCGACTTGCATGTGTTATGCACGATGCCAGCGTTAACTCTGAGCCAGGATCAAACTCTCCATTAGAATTAATAACCGTTAAACCGCAAGCGGCTTAATGATTACCAATCGCTAACATCGAGTTGTTGACATTTGACTCTCTACTCTATTGAATTAACTTTGGTGTCATATTCTAAGTATATGACGTACTTAATGAGCCTTGAACCGTTTCCACCCTTGCGGGTTTCTTCCGTTTCAAATCGCCCATTCGCACATTGCTGTCAAATTTTCAGAGAGCGAAATTTCCTCTTTGCTATTCCGTTCACCGGAAAGCAAGGGAAATTTATTGGTTATTTCTCACAGTCTTCAAGACTGTAAAGATATAATAACAAATTATTTCGCGTTTGTCAAGCACTTTTTTTAAACTTTTTAAAAGTCTTAAAACTGCCTGACCTTTACTACTCTTTTATTAAAGCAAATTTTTAAAAGTTTGTCAAGTCTTTTTTGAGAACTTCTTGATTGTCCAAGCAAGTCTTGCCTAAAAAAGGCGGAGGTAAAAGACATCAGTAAATCGCAGCCGGCGTTTTTACGGTTTGTTTTCCAGCTCGGTCTGAACTATCTGCATCCTTTTCTAATATAAGGTGATATTCAACTGCCTGAAAACGTAAGTTGTAAAAACTTAAATGGTTTATTATGTTTAAAAGATCAATTCCGACTACCTTTATAGTATAACAAAAAAAGACAGAAATGTCAACCCCCTTTTTTCCTTTTTCAAAAAGATTAAAAAAGAGGTCTTTTTGCTAACCGCGGAACGAACCATTTTCGTTCCTTATGTGTATAGTATAGCGAATTTGTTTTATTTTGTCAACAATTATTTTCTCCGTCGGAGAATTGCGACTTAAAACATTGCTTACTATGTATTTACGCTAAACTTTTCCGCTTTTGCTGCTAAAGAGTTTCTGTAAAAGATCAATCGTTTGTTGTGTATATATTATAGCAAAACAAAAGAATTTGTGCAATTTACCGCAGTTCTACAGAGTTATCATTTACAGCACAAAAAGCGCACGCTGATACCCATTTATAAGTGCGCGCGCACGCGCGCGTACGAAAACAGACGTTATAATGCGGCGTTATAATCTGACTTTTGCTTATCAGAAAAAAGGACTGCACAGAAAGTGCAGCCCTTTTTGTACCCTTTCTTTTTCCCTAATATAATTTAGGAAAATTTATTTAAACGGCTGGCAGGCGGGATAAGAGCTCATCGCCAAGCGATGTTTATAATCTTCATCGCTTTCGCCCGGGTAGCGGCCGCCGAACAAAGCGCCTAACCAAGAACCTTTCTTTTCTTCTTTTTTAGCGGCAGGAGCAGCTTCTTTCGCTTGTTTGCGGGCCGCCTTTCTGGCCTTGATGCGTTCGGCAAAGACATCGCCCATAGCCATTATTTTGCCTTCTCTGCCCATATACGGATGATAAGAAGAAAAAGAGCTTCCTTTCTGCTCAGCGCTTTCCGGCTTAGCGGCAGGAGCAGCTTTTTTCTCCGTTTTTTCAGCCGGTTGCGTTTGCGTGTAGCGTACGAACTGAGCCGCATCCCCCAAAGCCCCCATTACAAACATTTGTCTGTTATAACGAACATTGGCTTGTTCAATTGCTTTTTGCAAGCTGCCCACTTGTTTTTGTTCTTTTTTAATCGTTTGCTGGCGGGCAGATTTGCTTTGGCGGGCCAAATATTCCGCACCAAAACCGTTAATGTCTCTTACGGTCCCCAAACCTTGGGCACTGGCGGCTACCGCAGCGAAAACGACTGCACAGGTGGTGATGATTACTTTCTTCATTTCTTTTTCTCCTTTTTTTCTTTTCTCATTAATTTAAAAATAAAAAACCCCGCATTCTTTAATTACGAATGCGAGGTTTTAAAATGCAAAAAATCAATTTTTATTTATATGTCATAGCATACTCTCGCAAACGCAACCTTTCTTCACCCACATAATTAGGGCGAAGTTCATAATAAATAGGTTGTGATTACGATAGTTTCTTTCTTGCATATGGAAAGTTTACAATAAATTTGTTTTTGTGTCAACAAAATTTTATACTATTGGTAAATTATGACAAATTTAAATGAATTGCTCAAGCATACTTCGCGCAGTCTTTATTTAAGCGCGCACTATCTTCCTCCGACGGTAAGAGGTACTTTTTCCATTGCTTATCTTTTATGCAGATATGCCGACAGTATTGCCGATACTTCTTTATTGGAAAACAGCCGGCGTTTGAAATGGATTGAATGTTTTCCGGAAATGATTACACATCCCAACGCCCAACAGCAACAAGCTTTGGTGCAAGATATCAGCGGTGCTTCCTCTAATATATATGAAGAAAAACTGTTAAAAAATTTGCCGGCCTGTTTGGCTTATTTTCAACGACTCCCCGAAGACAAACAAACCCTCGTGCTGGAAGTGGTACACGCCGTATGCGAAGGGATGAAAACGGATCTGCAAACTTTCCCGCCGGAAAATTCCCACAAACTGGCGGCCTTCCGCACCTGTCAAGAACTGGAAAATTACTGTCATCTTATGGGCGGCGAACCGGGGGTGTTTTGGAGCAAACTGATTGCCGGACACATACAAATATCGGCGGAAAAAACGCTTTTTTTACAATGGGGCAAAGACATAGGCGACGCCTTGCAAATTGTAAACATCCTGCGTGATTTACCGCGGGACTTGCGCATCGGGCGCTGTTATTTCCCGTCGGAACAACTAGAAGAACATCACCTGCAGCCTAATGATTTATTAGAACAGATAAACAGCCCCCGCTTTGAACCGGTCAAACGATATTGGATAAACTGGGGCAGAACAAAATTGGGTTCGGCAAAAAAATATTTTGCTGCTTTGCCCAAAACACAACTGCGCTACCGTGCCACAATGGCTTGGCCGGTGCTGTGGGCGGCAGATACATTAAACAAACTGGAAGCGGAAGCAAATCTGCTAGATCCGGCCCACCGTGTTAAGATATCGCGCAACCGCATTTACTTTACATTGGTTCTTACGCCGATGCTTCTTTTAAGCAATACTTTATTTAACAAGGGGCTGGAGTATAAACTGGGCTTGCACAAGCAACAGGGCCTAGAAAAAATAGGTCTTTTTTAGCCCTTGATTTTTTAGGAAAAAGGGCTAGACTAATAGTACAAAGTACCGCAGGTCAGCCTGAAGTCCTTGGTTGCAGTTGCTGGAGGCACGGCGTGTTTCCCGATTGCGTGAAGACCCGGACACAGAGCCCCGGCGGGAAAGAGGAACAGAAGTCATGAAAATGACATACATGAGCTAAACCCCCGAAATAATACGCGGGGGTTTATTTTTGTCTAGTTTTTAAAAGAAATTCTAGTTATGGTAAAAACGCAAGCAACCCCGTTGTACCATTTCCCCCTCCACGAACAAAACAGAACGGCAGAAGCTTCCTTCTTTCACCATATGACAGGCATATTCCACGCAACTTATGGGTTCCCGCTGGGAATCGCTAAATCCAAAACGAACCCCATACCCGCCATTTCCGCTGACCCCATAATTACCCAAAAAGGCAGTCACTGTCCAATTGGTGGCTCCTTTGTCCAGCCAGCCATTGTCCACATATCGGGAAACCGATACCGTAACTTTGCTGTCTCCGGTTCCCTTGCTGGTGTCGGTTACGCAGCCGTCTGTTTCCGTTAAACTAGTAAACGAAGAAAGCACATTTATATCCAACTCATTTAAACATTGGGTATAAGTTCCGTTGGCCAAAAAATAACTTTTTTGTGCTTCTTCAATATTCTTTATGAGCAGACGCAATTCCGTGGCGCGCGTCCTCTTAACTACTTTTTCATATTGCGGCAAGGCGATTGCCGCCAAAATGCCGATTATCAGCACGACGACTAAAAACTCAATAAGCGTAAAACCGCCAAAACAACGTCTTGAGGCGCATTTTCGGTCTGAAAGCACTTTTTGATAAATTTTGCTCATAAGCAAAATTTATCAAAAAAAAAAAACAATACAAGCCCTTCCGCCATTTCTTCTTAAACAAAAAGCGCAAGAACAAAATTCTTGCGCTTACTGACGTTACGTTTAAAATATTTTATTTCCCTTCCCGTTCTTTCTTTTTCATTTCCCGCCAGACGGCCAGGGCTTCTTCGGGCGTGGCAGCTTTGGCGTGATTGCCAAACACGTGCGGGTGGCGGCGGTGCAGTTTTTCGTCCAAATAAACGATTACGTCGTCTATGGTAAATTTACCTTCTTCCTGTGCAATTTGCGCATTCATAAGCACCTGCAGCAATACATCGCCCAATTCCTCTTTCATATTTTCGTCATCTTTATTATGAATGGCGTCAATTAATTCCTGGCTTTCGTTTTGCAGACATTTAATCAAACTTTCGTGCGTCTGTTTTTTATCCCAGGGGCAGCCGTTCGGGCCGCGCAGCGTGGCAATGGTTTGCTTTAAATTTTCAAAATTTGTTTTCATTTGTAGGCCTCCGGCAAAAATGCTATACCATTATTATATGAAAATAACCGTTAAACTCCTGTTGGCGGCCTTTTTAACGGCCGGTTTTATTCCCGGCGCTCTGGCGCAGGTCACCGTCGTAAAAACAGACGGTCAAAAAATTTATTTGGATACAACCGAACTCAACCGCAACGTTTCCGTCGGAGATACCTTTAAAATTATTACCGGTCAGGAAAAGCTGACCAACCCCAAAACGGGCAAAGACTTGGGGTTTTTATACCACTACTCGCCGGAAGGCAAAATTATAGAGGTGCAGCCGATGTATGCCGTAGGGCAATTGCCGCAAAAAGGCGATTATGCCGTTGGGCAGGAAGCCGTCATTAACACCCCCGCGCAAACGGCGACTGTCAGTCTGCAAACCACAACGTCCGGCGAAACAGCCGGCACGGAGCCCCAAAAAGCGCTGGTTTCAAACCGCAAAATAAAAACCTATCCTGTCATCGCGCGCGAGGTTATCAGCGCCGTCAAAGCAGATTTAAACGCCTTGCCCGGGCAGGAAATAGCCGTTGCCGACACTAAAGGGAATCTGGTTTTGTATACGGAGGAAAACAATGCGCTGCGGCAAATTGCCGAATATAAACTTTCCGGCGGGAAACAATTCCTCTCTTTATCGGCCGCGGACGTAACCGGCCAGGGCAAAGCCCAGCTTTTTGCCGCCGTGTACAGCAGCAAGGACAGCCGCATTTCTACTTTAATTTTTGACGTAACCGACAATGAGTTTAAGGAAATTAATTCCATCCCCTATTTTGCCAAAGAATTAGGCTGCGGAAACGATAAAAAAATATATGTTCAAAAGCCGTTTACCAGCGGCGTCAAAGCCGGCGACATACGGGAACTGTCCTACAAAAACGGTCGTTTTTCCGCCGGCAAAAAAGTGACGTCTTCCCGCGGCAACTGGCTGACGGGGCTGAACTACTTCCCCGTGGAAAACAACAACAATTTTATTTATACCACTTCAAACGGCCGCCTGCGCCTGCGCTTAGACAATGGGAAATATGTGGACAGCCCTGCGCTTTTCGCAACGGCTCCAAATCGTGTAAAATATAAGCAAGAAATCATTTCGTTTTACCCCTCCGTACAAGCTTACGATTCCAACGGCCGTGCCGTTTTAGCCGCCGTGCAGAACGAAGCGGAGTTTGGCATTCTGTCGGAGAGTTTCGGTTCTTACAAAAGCGGAAAAATTCATTTCTTAACGTACGAAAACGGCGTTCTGGACGTGCGCGAAACCGTAGATTTAAACGGCTTTCTTTACGACACCAATTGCACCGATTTGGGCATTTTAGCCCCGCAGGTTGTTTCGGGCGGACAGACCGTACTGACGGAAATTTACAGATAATACAGGGCACTGCCCGCAAGGAGATTTAACGTGGAAAACGACAACAATACCATTCATTTGTTAGACAAAGGCTTCATCCGTCTGGTTGACTTTATGGGCGGGGATAACCGCGTCGTCAGTTCGGCCCGCGTTTCTTTTGGCGCCACCACCAAAGGCGAAGAAAAAGATAAAGGCCTCATTAAATATCTGCTGGAACACCGCCACCACACCCCCTTTGAACATTGTTATTTTCAGTTTCACGTCTGCTGCCCCATCTACGTTGCCCGCCAATGGATGCGCCACCGCTGGGGCTCTTTTAACGAAATCAGCGCGCGCTATACGCAGGTAAAGGACGAGTTTTATATTCCCGAACATTTCCGCGGACAAGATTTTAAAAACAGACAAGGCTCCGTAGAAGCCCATATGGACGACGCCGCCTTGCGCAAACTGTACGAAGACAGCGTGGAAGCTTCTTTTGCCACGTACAACAAACTTATTGAAGCCGGCGTGGCGCGCGAAATGGCCCGCGGCGTACTGCCGGTGTGCCAATACACCCAATTTTACTGGAGCGTGAATGCCAGAAGCCTCTTAAACTTCCTGCAGCTGCGCCAAGACAGCCACGCCCAGTATGAAATACGCGTCTATGCAGACGCCATTGCAAAGATTTTTAAAGAAAAAATGCCGTGGTCTTGGGAAGCCTTTGAAGCGTTGGACAAAAAGCTTCCTCTCGGCGCGGCATAATTTAAACAGGGAGACTTTAAACCTATGCGTGTACTGGGTATGATTATGGCCGGCGGCAAAGGCGAACGCCTTTACCCGCTGACCAAAGACCGCTCCAAACCGTCCGTTCCGTTTGGCGGCAAATACCGCATTGTGGATTTTGTGCTGTCAAATTTCGTCAACTCGGGCATTTTTTCTTCCTATGTGCTGGTGCAATATTTGTCCCAGAGTTTGATTGAATATCTGCGCACCACTTGGCGTACGGAAGGGTTAATTCCGGACCACTTCCTAACCTGCGTCCCGCCGCAAATGCGTTTGGGGGAAATTTGGTACCGTGGCACGGCCGACTCCGTGCGCCAGAACATTAATCTGGTGCGCGATTTCGCGCCGGACTTGGTGGCCGTTTTCGGGGCTGACCACATTTACCGTATGGACGTGCGGCAAATGATTGATTTCCACCTTAAAAACAAGGCCGACGTTACCGTGGCCGCCAATACCGTAGACATCAAAGACGCGCCCTCCTTCGGCATTTTGGCCACCGACGAAAACCACCGCATTATCCAATTTGACGAAAAGCCCCAAAAACCCAAACATATTCCGGGCAACCCCAAAGCGGCGTTTGCTTCTATGGGGAACTATATTTTTAATACCGACGTGCTGCTGCAGGTGCTGCAAAAACGCTTTTGCGACGTGCCGGCATTAGATTTCGGCAAACATATCCTGCCTAAAATTTTAACCGACCACCGCACTTTTGCCTACGACTTTCAGAGCCAAACCCTGCCCGGCGCCAAGCCCTATGAAGAACAAGGCTACTGGCGCGATGTGGGGACTATAGAGTCCTTTTGGCAAACGCATATGGACCTGCTGGGCCCCAAACCCAAATTGGACTTGGACAACCCCAAATGGCCCATCAACACCACCGCTTACCGCGTCCCGCCGACCAAATATATGGGCGGCACGGTCATTAACTCGCTTATCAGCAACGGCTGCGTCATTCATCCCAAGGCCAAAATTAAAGATTGCGTTTTGGCCAGCAGCGTTATCGTGCACGACGGCGTAGAAATGGAAGGCTGCGTGGTAATGGACAACTGTGAAATCAAACCGGGGGCCAAGCTTAAAAAAGTCATCATTGACCGCTTTAATACGATCCCGGCCAAACAGACCATCGGGTTGGATCAGGAAGCCGACGCGCAGCATTACTACATAGACCCTTCGGGCATTGTAGTCATCCCGCGCGGCAAGAGCAAATTCCTTTAACCGCACAGGGCGCCTTAAAGGGCGCCCTTTTTTTGTCCGTTTGTCCCGCCGCAAGGCAAACGCATTTTATATAATAAAAACAATGATAAAGAAAATCTTTTTACGCGACCAGGACGAAATTTTGCTGGCACTGGGCGTGCAGGACCGCAAACTGCGCGCACTGGAAAAAGAATTTAAAATAGACGCCACCGTCAAATACAACGAAGACGGACAGGGGGCGGAACTTTCGCTTAAAGGCACCCATTCGCGTTTGGATAAAGCACTGGCACGGCTGAAGAAAATTTTGGAAATGTCCGCCAAAATGAAAACCGAAGAACCCGAGCAGGACCGCGTGCCGTTTAAAGACAACGTCATTTTCCGCCCGGAACACGCCCGCCCCATAGAAGCCCGCACCGAAAATCAGAAAAAATATATAGAAGCCGTTTTTGATAACGACCTGCTGGTGTCCGTCGGCCCTGCCGGCACGGGCAAAACCTTTTTGGCCTGTGCGTGCGCGCTGCGCGCGCTGGAACTGGGTATGGTGGAGCGCATTATCGTTACCCGCCCGATTGTGGAAGCCGGCGAAAAACTGGGTTTTCTGCCCGGGGACATTAATGAAAAAACAGATCCTTATCTGCGCCCCATTTACGACGCATTCTACGCAATGCTGGGCGTGGAAAAATTCCGTGCACTCAAATACGGCAATATTTTGGAAATTGCCCCGCTGGCTTATATGCGCGGGCGCACGCTGGAAAAGGCCTTTATTATTTTAGACGAAGCGCAAAACACCCTGCCTGCGCAAATGAAAATGTTTTTAACGCGTATGGGCATAAACTCCAAAATGGTGGTCAACGGCGATTTGACGCAAATTGATTTGCCGCAAAAAAGCCAAAGCGCCCTTTTGCAGCTGCCCAAAATTTTAAAAGGGGTTCCCGGCGTAGCCTTTGCCGATTTCGGCCCCGAGGACGTGGTGCGCCACCCGCTGGTAAAAAACATTCTGCGCGCTTACGAAAAATGGGAAAAGAAACCCGCCAAAACCGAAAAATGATTATTAATATCTTCTACCAAACCGACGTTCCCAAGCATTTGCGCCGCACGGGCCTGTTTAAAAAATCCTGCCTGCAAGCGCTTAAGAAATACGCCAAAGAAAAGGCGGAAGTAAATATTGTGTTTGTTGATGAAAAGGAAATACTGCGGGTCAACAAAACGTTTTTAAACCATCATTACGTTACCGACGTTATTTCTTTTAACCACGAGCGCCCCCCGTTTGACATCGGAGCCCCGTGGGCTTTTGGGGACGTGTACGTTTGCTATCCGGTAGCGCGCAAAAACGCGCCGCAGTTTAAACACACGTTTCTGCAGGAAATGATGATGTATGCCGTACACGGCTGCCTGCATCTTTCCGGTATGGATGACCACACCCCGCAGCAGCGCGCCGAAATGGACCGCCGGGCCGAAAAGATTATTGCAGACACTTTGTCCTAATTTAACCGGCCATAAAAAATGCAAACGCCTGCACAGACGTTTGCATTTTTTATATCCGTTCAAAAACTACGTTACCGTTACCACTTCCGGCTGATCGCCCACCAAACGCAAATACTGCATTTTGCGGTGCAAGCCTACGTCAACGGGGATAATATTGCGCCCGTTATCAAGCACAATTTCATCCACCTGCGTGTGGCCCACTACCTGGCGCAGTTCGCTGCGCGGGCAGGAAGCCAGCAGGTCGTCCAAATCTTCCCAAAAAATACCGCCGAATTTATCGGTGCCGCTGCGGTGTATGCTGATGTTAAAAATAGGATGGCGAAAAAACTCGTGCTTTATCGCTTCGCGGAAAATCATATTCGTTAAAATGGCCACGTTATTTTCCGTCAGTTCATCCAGCTGCATTTTAAAAATTTTCATCAGTTTATGCGTTACACCCGCGTGGGTAAACAAAAAACCTTTATAAGCATAGGCCGCGCGAATTTCAAAATCAAGCACTTGTCTTTTCAGTTTATCGCGCACGAGTTTGGCTTCTTCTTTGTTAAAACCGGAAATTAAAAAATTGCTCATCAGTAGTTCCAGTTCGTGATTGCCCACCAGACGAATCACCTCCCCCTGGCTGGCATTGGCTTGGCGCTGCAAAGAGTCCAGCAAATCGTCTACTTGGCGCGGCTTGGGGCCGCGGTCAAAAATATCCCCCATCTGCACCAGACGATTGCGTCCGCCCGTCCATTTTAAATCGCCGTCAATTAAACCGGCGTGGCGCAGCATAATTACAAAGGGCTCGTACTGACCGTGCACATCCCCGATAACGACTACCTGACGCTGTGGCCTCTGTTCTTGCATAAATAATATAATGACAGTATAGCAAAATTGCCGCATATTGGCCGTTTTTATAACTATACTATTTATGCAAATAAAGCCGTATGTTTTAAAACAATTAAAATATCTTGTCGGGGCCGAAAATGTACAGACCGACCCCGTTTCTTTAGCTTTAAACGGATACGACTGTTCCCAAAGCCGTTTCCGGCCGGACGCCGTCGTGACGGTTAAAAACCCCTCTTTGCTGGAGCCGCTTGTTTGCCTGCTCGCGCAGGAGAAAATTCCTTTTATTGCCCGCGCCGCCGCTACCAATCACGCCGGCAGCTGTTCTGCCGTTAAAGGCGGAGTTGTGCTCAATTTAAACCCGCTGCATCAAATTTACGAAATAAACACGGCCTGCGGCTTTGCCGAAACCGCCCCCTGCACCGTAACCGGGGACTTGCAGCAGGCGTTGGCCCCGCTGGGCTTTTTTTACGCACCTGACCCCGCCAGCGAAAAAGTGAGTACCCTTTCGGGCAATTTGGCCCAAAATGCCAGCGGTGCGCGGTGCTTAAAATACGGCAATACCTGCGACAATACGCTATGCATTGAATTTATTACCCCGCAAGGGCAAACATTCACTTTCCGCCACGACGGTCCCGGCCCCGACTGGCTGGGGCTGACGGCCGGCAGCGAAGGAACTTTGGGGCTGATTAAACGCCTGCGCGTTAAAATATTGCCTTCGCCCAAACACGTTAAAACATTTTTGGCAACATTTCCTTCTTTAGCCGCCAGCGTACAAACCGTAAGCGACCTGGTAGCCCGCGGACTCATCCCGCGCTGTGTGGAAGCGATGGACCAAATTACCACCCAAGCCGTGGAAGAATTTGCCCACGCCGGCTATCCCACAGACGCGCAAGCCCTGCTGATTATTGAACTGGACGGAGACCTGAAACAAATTAAACAAGACGCCCAAACGCTGGAAGAATTGTGCAAAGCGCGCGGCTGCCAAACCTTTACCGCCGCCAAGACGGAAGCCGAGCGGGAAAAATTATGGAGCGGCCGCCGCGCCGCCTATTCCGCTATGGCGGCGCTGGCCCCCAACGTGGCCGTAGGGGACGGCACCGTGCCGCGCAGCCAGCTGCCGGCCGCACTGGCCAAAGTGCGCGGTATTATTGAACAAAACGGTGTGACGGCCAGTCTGCTTTTCCACGCGGGGGACGGCAATTTCCATCCGCAAATTGTGTTTGATGCCCGCTCGCCGGAACAGACCCGCCGCGTCAACAAAGCCCTGCACGAAATTTTAAAAGCGTGTGTGGACTGCGGCGGCACCGTATCGGGCGAACACGGCATCGGGGTGGAAAAACGCGCCGTAATGGCTTATCAATATTCCCGTCAAACACTGCGTTTTTTTGCCTGCATCAAAAAAGCGTTTGACCCCTTTAATTTGGCCAACCCCGGCAAGATTATTCCCGTCGGGTTTGAAGACAAAGCCGCCCTTTATCAGGAGCAGGACCCCGCCGTCTGCCGTCTGGCGCAGGAAATTAAAAACCGTTTTGAACAAAAAGAAAAGACGGCCGTCATCGGCAGCAACAGCCAATGGCAAACGTCTGGTGTGCAGGCTCTTTCGGCCGCTTGCTTAAACCGAATTTTGGATATAGACAAAACCAACTATATGGCCGTTGCACAAGCCGGCGTACGCGTGAAAGCATTGCTAACTGCATTGGCGCAAGCCGGCGTTTATGCCCAGCTGCCTTCCGACTATAACGGCACACTGGGCGGGCTGATAGCCTCTAAAGCGTGGCCTGCGTTTACGGCCCAGATGACGGGCGTACAGGCGGTGCTGCCCAATGGGGACATTGTCAATTACGGCGGCAAACTGATGAAAAATGCCGCCGGCTACAATTTGTGCCGTTTGTTTGCCGGCTCCGTCGGCGCATTGGGGATGATAACCAAAATATTTTTCAAAATCTACGCCACGCCGCAGGTCTTGCCCAAGCAGCCGGCGCAGCCCAAGCTGTTCTTCCGTCCAGACCCGCTGTTTGCGGCCGTTAAAAAAACGGCAGATCCCCAGTTTTTGTTTCTTTCGCCCGCTTTTGAGGAGGAACGCGTATGAAACGCAAAATAATGCTTTCGCCCGCGTCGTTTGTGCCCGGACCGCAGGGGCCGCGCCCGCTGGTGCAAAGTGTGGACTATTGCACCCGCTGTAATGCCTGCGTGCAAAGCTGTCCTTCCTATTTATTGCGGCAGGAAGAAGCCTTTTCTCCGCGCGGGAGAAACCAGATTGTACGTCTTTTGTTGGAACGCAAAATCAAAATTTCCGACAATCCCTCTTTGCTGAAAGACACCATTTGCGCTTGTTTGCTTTGTGCCCGCTGCACCGCCGCCTGCGCAGGCGCTTTGCCCGTGCCCGACCATATGCTGGCTTTGCGCCGCGCAATGCATTTGCAGTTGCTGCCTAAGCCGCTTATGCTGCTGCTGCGCTTGGGCAACACGTGCCCCGAAATATTTGAACGCTTAGTCAGAACGGGATATTTTTTCAGGCGGTTTGGCCGCCGGCCGATACGCTGTTTGGGCGGTTTATTGGCCACAGGCGGCTTGGCTTGGCTAAAACACGCCGACGACATTCTGCCCCAAAAGCCAAGCACGTTAAAAACGCTTTTTAAAAAACAGCACATTGCCCTGCACCCTAAAGAGCCCGATATCGTTTATCTGCCTTCTTTTGAGGCCTCTTATCTTATGGCGCAAACCGCCTTAAAAATGTGGCAGCTGCTGCAGCCCAAAAAAGTGTATGTGCTGTGGGGACAAAGCAGCGGCTTATTGGAATATCTCTACGGAGACAAAACATTGGCCGTAAAACAATTTAAACGGCTTCTCCTTAAGTGGGAAAAGTTGGGCACGCGCAAGAAATTGCCGCTGATCACCGACAGCATAGAGCTTTATGGCTTTTTAAAACACAGCCCCGTTTTATTTGCCACGCTGCCCGGTTGGCAGAAACGGGCACAGGCCTTGGCAGACCATATGCAATTTGTTTCGCACTTGCGCTTTACCAAAACCGTAAACGCAAAACGCTGCGCGCTGGATGCGTCCACCGTACTGTATCCTGCAGGGGAAGCCGCCGTACGCGCGCAAAAAATATTTAAAACACATTTTGGCAAAAATTTTGTAGAGTGTGAGTATAGCCACTATGCCATTGCGGCTGCGGGACTGGCCTTTGTGCCCCAAACCCGCGCCGAAGAAATGGTGCTTGAAAACGTCAAGGACGTCGCACGGCGGCAAATACAAGAGGTATATTGCCTCTCGGGTTTAGCCGCTTTGGAGCTTAACGCCTCTTTGCGCAGGCATTATCCGCAGGCGCAGGCAAAGCATATGGTATTTATGCAGGATGAGCCATGACTGAGTTCAAGAACGACCCCCGGAAATTATCCGCCGACGAAAAGTTAAATCTTCTCGTTGAGTTTGGCGCGCGCATTTCCAGCGAGCTGCGTCTGGATAAACTTTTGGATATTATCGCCCAGCAAATTACCCGTATGCTGGACGTGGGCCGCTGCACCATTTATTTAAAAGATGCGGAAAAAAACGAGCTGTGGTCCAAAATTGCACAGGGCCGCGGGTTGGAACATACCGAAATTCGCGTTCCGCTTAACGGCAATAACGTAGTGGCCATTGTGGCGCGCACGGGGCAAACCATTAATATGCCCAACGCGTACGAAGACCCCCGTTTTTCTATGGATGTGGATATGGTAACCGACTTCCGCACCCATTCGCTTTTGGCCGTTCCTTTAAAAAACAATTCCGGCAAAGTGCTGGGCGTCTTTCAAGTGGCCAATAAGGCCGACGGGTTGCCTTTTGACAAAAAAGACGAAGGTATTTTGCTGCTGCTGGCCACATTGGCGGGCAGTTCTATTGAAATTGCCAAACTTTACCAAGACGTACACGTCTCTCAGTTGGAAACCATTTACCGCCTGGCCGTTACGGCCGAATATCGCGACCAGCAGGATACCCGCGCCCATTTAAAAAACATCAGCATTATTTCTTATTTACTGGCACTGGCGCTGGGAATGAACAAAAAAGAAGCCGAACTGATTAAAAACGCCAGCCCCTTGCACGACATCGGCAAAGTGGCCTTGGCCGACAATATTTTGCTTAAACCGGGCCGCCTGACGCCGGAAGAATTTGAAATTATGAAATCGCACACCATTTACGGCGGGCGCATTTTGGAAGGAGCCCACTCAAAAGTGCTGCAAGTGGCGCACCGGATGAGCCTGTATCACCACGAAAAATGGAACGGCACCGGCTACCCCAAAGGCCTGAAAGGGGAAGACATCCCGCTGGAAGCACGCATTATTACGGTGGCGGACGTATTTGACGCGCTGTGCGTTTCGCGCGTGTACAAAAAAGCCTGGAAAACCGACGACGCCTATCTTTATATTCTGGGTGAAAGCGGCAAGGCATTTGATCCGCGCATCGTGGTTGCCTTTAAGAAAATTTATTCCTCCGTACGCAAACTGTATTTAAACCAAACCCCGCAAAATGCGCAGGAGGCTCCCGTTTCGCAAAAACCGCCCGTGCCGGCTAAAGAAAAAAGCTCTTTGGGTGCTTAACCCCGTCATAGAAGAAATTTATATCCCGACAACATAAATTGAAACCGAATAATTTACAATTCTCGTAATTCAAAAATTCTTTCTTTAGAAAAAACATTCAATTATTCTGTCTGACGAAAATATTCTATGCGGAAAAAAAATTTCTTTTGCTGGCAGAACTTTCCTTTTAAACTTCACCTTAGTTTGTATTTTTTGTTGGCTGTTTTAGGCATATTCTCTCTTTTCCGCCTTTGCCTGTTTATCACGTATCAACCGGTGTTTGCCGGCTTAACACTGCAAGAGAGCCTTATCGGTTTTGTACAGGGACTGCGCTTTGATCTTTCCATTATTGCTTTATTTTTAGGACCTTTGATATTGCTGTTTTTTCTTCCGTTCAAAACACCTAAATGGGGCCAATTTTGCTGGGCAGCTTTGTGCACGGTAAGCATACTTATGCTGATGTTGCTGACAGCAGATTTTATTTATTTCCCGCAGGCAAAACGCCATATGGCGGAAGAATTGTTCTTGGTTCGCAATGAAGGAAGCTTTTTGTTGCACTATGCGTTAGACAATTTTTGGTGGGCTTTATTATGTCTGCTTGCATTATGGGCCGGCCTTTGCCGAGGCGGCTGGTTGCTGATTAAAAAACATTGGTCTCCTAAACCTACCCCGCTTTGGCAAACGATATTAATCTGTGTGCTGATTGCCGCTTTGGCGTTTACAGCCATACGCGGAAAACTGGGACACGGAAAACCGCTTTCTATGCGCGACCTTCCCGCAATCTCAGCCAACACCACCCAGTCTTCTCTTATGCTAAACGGCGTGTTTTCGTCTTATCATTCCCTGCGCAAAGGGGAGAACACGCCTTTTAACCCTATGGATGAAAACGAGGCCAAGACACACGCACGCCGGCTGCTGAGCAACCCGAAAGAAATTTTTATTTCTGACCGCTACCCTTTGATGCGCCAAATAAAAGAAAACAAAGCCTTTCAACCCAAAAATATATTTATTGTTTTATTGGAAAGCTGGACCCCCCGTTATGTGGACAGTTTTTCCGGTGCTTCGTATGGCGTCACCCCAAACTTTGACCGCATTGCCCAAAACGGCGTTAAATTTGCCCGGGCGTATGCCACCGGAGTACGCAGCATTTACGGGTTATCTGCTACATTTACCGGCGTAGCTTTGGTACCAGGGTTGCCTCATTTTGCATATGGCTTAGAGTTAAATAACATTACCTCCTTAGCTAAAGCCTTAAATCAAAAAGGCTACTATACGGCATTTATTCAATCTTCTTTAAGAAGCTCGTACCAAATGTGCAATATTGCGCAAAAAATATTCGGCATAAAGGAAAGTTTCGGTATGGAGGATATCCCCCGTTTGTTAGAATACCGCGAAGAACAAGACTTTGGCTATGATTACGATTTATTGCAATTTGCCGCTGACAAAGCCCAAGCATCCGCACAAAAAGGCCAGCCCTTTTTGCTTTTTACTTTTACGGGCACAACGCATATCCCGTTTAGACAGACCACGCCGGAGTTTGACAAATATCCCCGTTCCAGCGAAGAGAACAACTATTTAAACACCCTGTTTTATTCAGACTATGCCATTGGACAATTGCTGCGCCGCGCACAAGAAGACGGATGGCTCAACGACACTATCTTTATTTTTATGGCAGACCATACGCTTGCTTCTGCGCAAAAGACAGATGCTTTATACGAAAAATTCAATATCCCTTTTGTTATTTATGCGCCAGGGTTCTTGGCTCCAAAGACGATAAGTTACCCGGTATCTCAATTAGATTTAATCCCCACGCTCTATCACCTCTTAGCCATACAGGAGCCTTTTTCCTCTTTGGGCAATGATGCGCTAGACCCCAATGCTCCTCATTTTGCTTTTATTTCCGAAGGAACTAATTTGGCCTTTATTTCGGCCCAAGGGTTTATACGCCACAACCGCATACAAACGACACAATGTTCCGCTGACAAAGACAGCCCGCTCTGTCATTCTTTGGCCAAAGACCTGCTTTCCTTAGACAAAAGCGTTCTTTCTTTATTTTCCGATAACAGCTGGTTTGCCCCGAACGGGGTTGAAAATTAATACAATATAGTGTCCTTTTGGCTTTCAACCTTAAGTACAAATTTCAGTTTTAAAAGAGGAAATGATGGACAAAAAGACCGTACTCGTCGGCCTGAGCGGGGGGGTGGACTCCGCCGCCGCGGCCATACTGCTTAAAGAAAAGGGTTGGCACGTCATCGGCGCCACGATGCTGATTTGGGATCCGTCCCTGCCGGTTCCGCAAGGGCCCCGCAACACCAAGGCTTGCCTTTCACCCGAGAAAGAAGACGTAAGCGAAATTCGTGCTCTGGCAGCCAAAATAGGCATAGACTATTTAACCGTGGACTGCCGCCAGGCTTACCGTCAGGCCGTACTGGACAATTTCCGTCAGGAATACGCCTGCGGACACACGCCCAATCCCTGCGTCATTTGCAACAGCGTGATTAAATTCGGCGTTTTGCCTAAGGCCGCCCGTGCACAAGGCATCGCTTTTGATAAATTTGCCACCGGCCATTATGCCCGCATTACCCAAGAGCAACCCGACGGCGAATTTTTACTTCGTACCGCCAAAGACCTCTCCCGCGACCAAAGTTATTTTTTGCACAGGCTCACGCAAGCACAGCTGGCGCATATTTTATTCCCGCTGGGAGAAATGAGCAAAACAGAAATTCGCTCCATCGCCCGCCAAGCCGGCTTAGCGGTAGCCGATAAAGAAGACAGCCAGGACTTTTATTGCGGCGACTATAACGATTTATTAAACTTCCCCAACAAACCGGGCGAAATGATACTGCAGGACGGCACGGTCGTCGGCCGGCACAACGGCATTTGGGGCTATACCATAGGCAAACGCAAAGGCTTGGGACTAAGCGGTTTTAAAGAGCCAATGTATGTGGTAGGCATAGACGCGGCGCAAAACCGCGTGATTATCGGCCCCAAAGCGGCTTTGTTTTCCGCTTCTTTAAACGCGGAGCATATGAGCTGGACGCGCGGCCGGCCGCCGGCTGCGTCGTTTAAGGCACACATCAAAATACGCAATCTGCATCACGCCGCACCGGCAAATATTACCGTCAGTGCAGACGGCCAAAGCATTCACGCGGTGTTTGAACAGCCGCAGCTTTCCGTCACCGCCGGACAAAGCGCCGTCTTATATGACGGGGACATTGTATTGGGCGGCGGAATCATTTTGTAGATACAGAATAAAAACCCCCGCTATTATGCGGGGGAAAAATCATTCAAAAGTTAAACAAAGGCCACTGCCTGAAACAGCCCCTATTTCTTTGCAGGCATCTGCATATTCACCCGTTCCGGGATAGCAGCATCTTTTTCCGTCATTGCCGCTAAAGTACAGCGTATACATACGCTTTCCATCCTTCATACGAGAAACCCCTGGAAGAATGCCTATATGCTGCCAACCATACACAAACTCTTTGTACTGGCGGCAACTAGGCCCCGCAATAATCACTGTTTGAGGACAAGACACAAAATCTAAGGAATCTGCCGGCAAAGAATTACCCTCAAAATCCCACATTTCATCTGGAACACAGCTCCCGTTCTGCAATTTGCATAAATCGTACATCTTCTGCATAGCATTTACTAACACCCAACCTTGCGAAGCGCGGGCGCGTTCTACACTTCTTGTGTATTGGGGCAAAGCCACTGCGGCTAAAATGCCTATAATTAGTACTACGACCAGTAGTTCTATTAAAGTAAAACCTTTCATAGGTAAATTAGAAGAATTAATTTTCATATTTTTATTTTATAAAACGAAAAGACATCTGGTCAAGAAAGCAGAAATAAGTATAAATAGAAGCTTTTATATGCAAAAATAAGCTATAATATATGTACCTGAGAAGGAAGGGTGATTTTCCTTTTCGCCGCGCGCAAGCGGGGCGGAAGGTTTTTCGCCCTTAAATTGGAAAAACATATGTACGCAATTATTGAAACTGGTGGAAAACAGTACTGGGTGAAACCCGGTCAAGATCTGCAGGTTGAAAAGCTGGACGCGGAAGCGGGCGCCAATGTAGAACTGAAAGTTCTCTGGGCCGCTGACGAAGAAGGTACCTCGGCAGATACCAAGGCGAATAAAAACGCCAAGGTCACCGCTCAAGTGGTCAAACATTTGAGAGGTCCCAAAATCCTGGTTTTCAAAAGAAGACCGAAAAAAGGGTACGAAAGAACCCGCGGTCACAGACAGGATTTAACGCAAATTAAAATCACCGACATCACGCTCGGATAACTGGACAGAGAGGATAAACTATGGCACATACTAAAGCACAAGGTTCTTCCTCCAACGGAAGAGACAGCCACGGCCAACGCTTAGGCGTTAAACGCTTCGGCTCCCAGTTCGTCCGCGCCGGTGAAATTATCGTCCGCCAGAAAGGCACGAAGTTCCTGCCGGGCACCAACGTGACCCGCGCCAGCAACGACAGCCTTTTTGCCCGCGTGGACGGCATCGTAACGTTCGAATGGGCTTACAGAGGCAAAAAACAAATTTCCGTCTATCCCAAAGAAACGGCGGAAGTAAAAGCCCCTGCCAAAAAAGCCGCTGCCGCCAAAAAGACGGCCCCGAAGGCTGCTAAACCGGCCGCCAAAAAAGCGCCGGCCAAAGCCAAAAAAACGGAAACCAAATAAGTCATACGGTTTTTGCGGCGGCGGGTTTAAAACCCGCCGCTTTTTTTATCCGCAGCGGTATGGTAAAAACAACCCTTTTGGGCACAACGAAACCTGACCGCCTTTTGCTAAAATATGAAAGACAAAGATTTACCCGTCAAACAGGACGAATGGGTGTATACCACCACCAAAACAGCCGCGCGCCAAAAAGCAAAACGCGCGCGCAACAAGGCCAAGAGGGCTTTGTCTAAACGCTTGCTTAAAGAAACAGAGCAAGCGTAATTTAAGTATTTGTAAGGATTTACTATGCAATCAGGAAGTTTTTTGGACCGTGTCAAAATTTACGTTACCGCCGGCAAAGGCGGCGACGGCTGTATGTCTTTCCGCCGCGAAAAATTTATTGAGTTCGGCGGCCCCAACGGCGGCTGCGGCGGCAAAGGCGGCGACGTAATTATACAGGGCGAAAGCAACCTGACCACCCTGCTGGAGCTGGCCTATAACCCGCACATTGAAGCCCAAAACGGCGAAAAAGGCGGCACCTATAACAAAACCGGCCGCGGCGGAGAAGACAAAATCATCCACGTTCCGCTGGGCACGCTGATTTATAAAGATGGGCAACTGCTGGGGGACATTACCAAACAGGGCCAGCAGCTGGTAGTGGCACGCGGCGGCAACGGCGGGCGCGGCAACCAGTCTTTTAAAACCCGCAACAACACCTGCCCGCATATGGCGGAACTGGGTCAACCAGGCGAAGAAGTAACGCTGATTTTGGAACTTAAAGTACTGGCCGATTTGGGCCTGGTCGGCTTTCCAAACGCGGGCAAAAGCACTTTTTTGACGGCTATTTCCAGCGCGCGGCCCAAAATTGCGGACTATCCCTTTACCACTTTAAACCCCAATTTGGGTATTACAATGCACAAAGGGCTTTCCTTTGCTACGGCGGACATTCCGGGCATTATTGAAGGTGCCAGCGAAGGCAAAGGGCTGGGCCACCAGTTTTTAAAACACATTGAACGCACCCGCGTTTTGCTGCATCTGGTGGATCCGGACGGGTTTGACGGAATGGACGCAGTCCAATCGGTAAAAGTAATTGAACAGGAACTGAAGCAGTTTGATAAAGAACTGGCCAAAAAGCCGCGTATTATTGCCGTAAACAAAGCCGATTTGCCCTCCGCGCAAAAAGCATATGAGCAAATTAAAAAGAAATACAAAAAATATCCCGTTATGCTGATGTCTGCCGCTACGGGGCAAGGCGTTAAGCAGGTGCTAGACGAAGTGGTCAAAATTCTTTCCGTCACGCCGGTGCCGCTAGTGCAGGAGCAAGCCCCGCAGGCCGTAGTGCATAAAGTGGAGCCGATTTTTGTAATTGACCGCGATGAAGAAGGCGTCATCCACATAACGGGCAAAAAAATAGACGAGTTTATTGCAATGACAAACTTTACCCAGCCCGAAGCGGTGGCCCGCCTGCGCGGAATATTCAAAAAAATCGGGCTGGAAAAAGCCCTTCTAAAAGCAGGCGTACAGGACGGAGACCCGCTGATTGCCGGCGGCCGTGAGTTTGAATGGAACGGCTCCTTGGACAAAGAAGCGGCCGAAAACCCCGAACACGCCGGCTATAAACGCCGAGAAACCAAAGCGGAACGCTTGGCCAAACGCGCCGCCCGACGCAAAGGGAAAACGAACGATTAAAAAAACCCCGGCTTGCCCGGGGTTTTATTTTGAAGTTTTATTTTTGACGGACGCCCTTTTGATTTCGTCCACGGCATTGATTACATCGCTGTGATTAAAAGAGGCCTTGCCGATATAGGAACTGTCTGCTTCTTTGCGGTCTAATTTATAATAATCACTGCCCATTACACGTTCCATAAAGTTTAAAATGTCTCCGTCAAATACGGCAAACATAAAATATTCTTCTTCCTTTTTTTTGCCCACCCATATGCCTAAATAGGCAGACACAACCCCCACCAGCTCTCCGGTATTGGCCATCACGCCCGAGCCGCTCATCCCTTCCCTAATGCCAAAGTTGGGCGTATAGGCAAAGCCCAGCTTTTCCACATAATCGGTCGGGTTGGGGTTTTTAAGAATTTGCCGTTTACCGCCAAAAATAGAAATAACGGACAGCTCTCTGTTCAAACGCCCCGTACCGCCGGTAATATACAATAACGGCGGGAACGACGGATGAAGAATGCTGTTAAACTCCCGTCTGGCAGTGGTGTTCCGTTGCAGAAACCGGTTAAACATTGCTTTGGAAACGGCCACATTTTGCTTTTCCGCTCCGGCCGGACGCCGGTAATAGCGGACGTCGGCCTTATTTAAATCTATATTCAGCAAAGCAAAATCGTGATCTACAGGGCGGGAAGCATTGTAGCCCGGGTGAATAAAAACCACCGGTTTTTTGGCAGAATGGCTGACGCTGACAAATGCGGAATAAGGCTGCTCCAGCAAGTCCATCCGCAGAGTACAGTTATTGGTGCAAAGCGCCGCCACACAATGGGCGGCCGTGGCAAACCATTTTTTTTCAATACGCGTAGCTTGGCATTTTGTCGTTTTGCCCGAGGGGCCGACGACATAATATTCAAAGGTGTGCCAAAAATCTTCCTTCTTGGTGTGTACGTCTTCGCTGGTAAGGGACAAAACCCCCACCTCCGCCGCCAAAAATACCGGCAAAAACAATAAAGTTACGATTCCGGCAAACCAATATTTCATTTTATTATTATACTTAACTTTACAAACAGAACCGTCGGGAGGTTTACCATTGCTGCCGTTCGGCGGCCAGTTCTTTGCTTAAAAGGCGTTTAGCGGCCTCCGCCCGGCGGGCATCATAAGCCGAGTTTCCCCCATATTGCCCGTTTTCTTTAACATATTCCAACTGTTCGTCCGACAAAAAGCTCAAGTCATACACATTGCGGACGATGGTCATATACACTTCTGCCAACGAAGGGGAAGCGATAATTTTTTCCATATCCTCTGCCGACAAATTTTTGACCAAAGCCGGATTGCTTTGCAGGCGGCGGATCAGTTTGGGCTCGTCGTCATCTGCGGCTTGAACCGCCCAAGCCGCCAGTAATACCAAGGGCATTTTTTTGGCAAGGCTTTTTACACCGGCTTTAGCAGCCGCCGCCTTTACCAGGCTGGGGCTTTGCGCCGGCAGCAGACGGCCGGTACGTTTAAAGAATGTACGGGCTCTTTTATATTCCTGTATTTGCAGAGACAACGCTTCGTGGCGGTGCAGAAATTCGGCATAAATTTGGTCGTAACGGCTGCTGATTCTGTCCAAGGCGCTGTTTCCCCAACCGCTGGGGGTTTTATACGTTATTTTCCTTTTTTCTTCCCACTGTGCTAACAGGCTGTTAGCTTGCCCGCGTAACGCCTCCACCCGTTGGGCTTCCTGCACCAGGCGTTCTCGCTGTGTGATTAATTTTTGCGCATTCATTCGCAGACCGTCTACGGCGTCTGCCATTTTTTCCGCATTGAGGCTGACGCCTTCCAGCGAGGCTTTTTGTTTGACCCATCTTTCGGCAGAGGCAAAAGAAGGAAGCTGCACCTTGCCGAGTTTGGCCACCGCATCTGTCAGATTGGGCAAAGACGCTTCCGGCTCGGCCAGTAATACGGCGGCAGGCAAACCGAAAGCCAGCACTTTTTGAGCCGGAGCTCCAGCCAAAAAGTTCTTTGCCTGTGTGATGTCCTGCGGAGCGCCGGACGGCGGCATTTGCGCCCAAGCAAAAGACGCCAAAGAAAACATTATGAAAACAACGACTTTAAAAATTGGGTGTACGGTCATTTTTCCTTCTGTGTTACAAAATGTTTACAAATAAAGGCTGTGTGGAACACGTGTTATTAAAAACCGTCCGTTTGTGCCGTTTACGGCAATACACAATTATCATTTGTGCGGGGCACGCGGCACGGTCTGTTTTACGTACTTAGTTTAAGAGGTAGCTCCCCGTTCTTTTCCGCGCAGCACGCCTGGGTGACGGGAAAATTTAAGTGCTCCATAAAAAAACCCCGGTCATTCCCGGGGTTTTTGTGTTGGCAAAAGAGTACTTATTTGCTGGTCGTGATATGAACACCGGGGCCCATCGTAGAGCTCATCGTAATGCTCTTTAGATAAATCCCTTTGGAGGTGCTCGGTTTCACACGCAGGATGGTATCCAACACGGCTTTGGCGTTTTCCGCCAGTTTAGCCGCGTCGAAAGAAGCTTTGCCAATAATCGTGTGCACAATGCCGTAAGCATCGGCTTTGAACTCCACACGGCCGGCTTTCAGCTCGGCAATCGTTTTAGCCAAGTCAAACGTTACAGTGCCGCTTTTCGGGTTCGGCATCAAGCCGCGCGGACCCAAGATTTTAGCCGCTTTGGCCAAATCTTTCATCGTGTCGGGGGTAGCAACCAAAACATCAAAATCAATTTTGCCTTTGATTACTTCTTCCACAATGTCTTCCGCACCCACTTTGTCGGCGCCGGCTTTTTGCGCTTCTTGCGCTTTTTCGCCTTTGGCGATGACGGCAATGCGTTTGGTTTTGCCGGTACCGTTGGGCAGCACCACGGTGGTGCGCACCTGCTGGTCGGCTTTCTTGGTGTCAATGCCCAAGCTTACGTGCAATTCAACGGTTTCGTCAAATTTTGCTTTGGCATTGTCTTTTACGATCTGCGCCGCTTCATCAAACGTATAGAGCTTTTCAGCATCAAACGCTTTTTTGGCAGCTTCCATTCTTTTTCCCATCGTTAAAACTCCTTAAGGTAATAGCGGGCAAAAGCCCTCCCTTAACCTTTAAATTTATTTTACTACGTCCACACCCATACTGCGGGCGGTGCCTTTAACCATTTCGGCGGCCTGTTTAATGTCTTTGGTGTTCAGGTCGGGCAGTTTTTCAGCGGCAATTTCTTCGCACTGTTTTTGGGTAATCTTGCCCACTTTGTCTTTGTGCGGAGCGCCGGAGCCTTTAGCCAAGCCCAATTTTTTGATAATGAGCACAGCCATAGGCGGCATCTTGGTGATGAAGGTAAAAGAACGATCTTCATATACCGTAATGACGACCGGAATCTTAATACCTTTTTCCAGTTTCGCCGTTTTGGCGTTGAACTGTTTGCAGAATTCCATAATGTTTACACCGTGCTGCCCCAAAGCAGGACCCACCGGAGGGGCCGGGTTGGCCGAACCTGCGGGAATTTGCAGCTTGATGTAACCTTTAATTTTTTTCTCTTTTGCCATTTTTTACTCCATAATTTTTACTGCTAAGCAACAGCCCGCATCTTGTGCGGGCCCGAAAAATCAATTTTTCTCCACTTGCAAGAAGTCCACTTCCACCGGAGCGACGCGGTCAAATACCGTGACCATCACTTTCAGCTTGTTCTTCTGCTCGTTAACCTCTTCCACCACGCCGATAAAATGCTTAAACGGCCCTTCGGTAATGCGCACGCTTTCGCCGCGTTCAAAGGTAACGATATGTTTGGGTTTGCCGCCTTCTTCAGTCAGCTCTACAATGCCGGCAATTTCTTCTTCCGGCAGCGGTACCGGGGTCGGATCCCCCAAGAAACCGGTTACGCCGGGAATATTTTTAATAAACCAATAGGACTCGCTGGTCATACACATCTGCACCAGCACATATCCCGGGAAAAATTTGCGTTTGCGAAGGACTTTTTTGTTCTGTTTGACTTCTACCACTTCTTCGGTAGGAACGAGCACGTTAAACACGCGGTCGCCAAAGCCTTGGATATCCACTTGCAACAGAATTTTTTTGCGGACTTTGTCTTCGTGTCCCGTCTGGGTATGGACGACGTACCAATTTTTTTCTTCAGCCATTAGCGTCCCCCTACGAACAACCCCAGCACTTTGGTCAGGCCGAAGTCAATAATGCTCACATAGGCAGCCGTCAAAGCCACTACAATAGCCACCAGTACCGTGGACTGGGCTACTTCCCGTCGGCTGAGCCAAGTGGATTTTTTCAGCTCGGACACGCATTGCTTGAGGAAATCAATTGCTTTATTCATATTCAAATAATCCTTGCATAAAACTGGCAGGAGCGGAAGGACTCGAACCTTCAGTCCCGGTTTTGGAGACCGGTGGTTTACCAGTTAACCGACGCTCCCCCGAAATTAGGCTTTCGTTTCTTTGTGCAGCGTGCTTTTGCCGCACTTTTTGCAAAACTTGTTAACTTCCAGTTTGTAATCTTTCTTTTTACCGCGCACTTGGTAATAGTTTTTATTCTTGCAGGTTGTGCAAGAGAGCGCAATGGTGATTCTTTCGTGTGTTGCCATCTTCGTTTTCCTTAAGATAATTGGTTCACTCTATGATATCTACAGGGACATTGACTGGCAATGTCCCTGTAACAGTGAACTAAACAATTTTACTACTCAATAATTTTGGTTACTACGCCGGCGCCTACCGTGTGGCCGCCTTCGCGAATAGCAAAGCGCAAGCCTTCTTCCATTGCCACAGGCGTAATCAACTTCACTTCAATCTCGGCGTTGTCGCCCGGCATAATCATCTCTTGTTTGAAGTTCAGCTCGCCCGTCACGTCCGTCGTTCTCAAATAGAACTGCGGTTTGTATCCCGGCGTTAACGGTGTATGACGCCCGCCTTCTTCTTTCTTCAAGATGTACACCTGGCCCATAAAGTGTTTGTGCGGCGTAATAGATTTCGGAGCCGCCAACACCTGCCCGCGTTCTACCTGGTTCTTTTCAATACCGCGCAGCAAAATACCTACGTTGTCGCCTGCGATACCTTCGTCCAGCAGCTTGCGGAACATTTCAATACCAGTCGCTACCGTGCTCAAATTGTCGCGGAAACCAATGATTTCCAACGGATCGCCCACGTGCACCTTGCCGCGTTCAATTCTACCAGTCGCCACCGTTCCGCGGCCCGTAATAGAGAACACGTCTTCCACCGCCATCAAGAACGGCTTGTCCGTGTCGCGTTTCGGCTCGGGAATCCACGTATCCAAAGCGTCCATCAAGCGGTGAATGGAAGGTTCGCCCAGTTCGCTCTGATCGCCTTCAATGGCTTTCAACGCAGAACCGCGGATAATCGGCGTATTGTCCCCGTCAAAATCATATTTGGACAACAATTCGCGAATTTCCATTTCCACCAGGTCCAACAATTCCGGATCATCTACCAAATCTACTTTGTTCAAGTAAACCACCAATTTGGGTACGTTTACCTGTTTGGCCAACAACACGTGTTCGCGCGTCTGCGGCATCGGACCGTCTACGGCAGATACCACCAAAATGGCTCCGTCCATCTGCGCCGCACCCGTGATCATATTCTTAATGTAATCGGCGTGTCCCGGGCAGTCTATGTGGGCATAGTGGCGTTTGTCCGTCTCATATTCTACGTGAGATACCGCCACCGTCACAATCTTAGATGCGTCACGCACTACACCGCCTTTGGCAATGTCCGTGTACGCCATCGCTTTGGCTTTGCCTTCTTTGGCCAATACTTTCGTAATCGCCGTCGTCAACGTCGTCTTACCGTGGTCCACGTGTCCAATCGTACCGACGTTCACGTGCGGTTTGTTACGCGAAAATTTTTCCTTTGCCATTTGATTAGTTCTCCTGTTCTTAGTTTACTGCGGTACTTCCACTGTTTAGTTATGTCAAAAAAAAGCTGGGGATGGGAATCGAACCCACGACCTTCTCCTTACCATGGAGATGCTCTACCAGCTGAGCTACCCCAGCATTTGGCGTTTCCCGTTTACACGGCGCCTGAAATTGTTCTACGGACAGTTCCGTAATTAAAAGCGGGCGATGGGAATCGAACCCACGTGACCAGCTTGGAAGGCTGACGTTCTACCATTGAACTACGCCCGCAAAGAGACATCTGCTATATTATACAAAAAATATGCCTTTTGCAAAAGCGGCCATATGCCGCGCAGCGTAATTTAAAACAGCCAAAAGAGCAGAACTTTTATTTATTATACAAAATCGGCAGGCATTACGTATATATTTCCGACAAAAAAAGCATCCGCCTCTTGCAAGGCGGATGCCAAGGGAAAAAGAAAAGGGGAGCCCGTAACCCTTTTACGGGGCATAACCCTAAAATAGGTTCTCTAAGTGGTGCTCCCTTACACAGAGTATAAAACAGATTCGGCTGTTTTTCAAGACCTATTTTTTAAAAAACGTTGAAAAGCGGTTTTTTCCGACGGAGAAAATGCCGACGTTTTGGAAACGGCCTTTTTTTTGCTATAATATTTTTACCAAAATTTGCCGGTGCGGTGGCCAAGTGGTAAGGCGTGAGTCTGCAAAACTCATATTCGCGGGTTCGATTCCCGCCCGCACCTTTTCTTTATCCCGCTTAAAGCGGGATTTTTTATATCTAAAACCCCCGCTGAAGCGGGGGTTTTAAAATTTATTGGGCCGCAACGGAGCGCGTATCCGCCCTGAGTAAAACCGCCGCCCCTGCCGCCGTGCCGGCTGCCTTCCAGCCGCACTTGCTCAAAATGCCGTGAATCATTGTTTTGCCCCAGCGGGCCACCGTTTTGCCGCCCTGTTTGACGGCAAGCTGAGCCACGGCCAAACCAAAGACGGCTCTGTCCGGCAAAGCTTTGACCACCTGTCTGCCGGCAAAGCCGGCGCCCTTGCCTATACCGCGAAAAACCCAGCCGATAACTTCCCCCAAAGCGATCCACTCCGTAGCCACTTCGCACGCGCCTTGCACGCCGGCGCACACGCGGTTCCAGGCATAGCCTTTTTGCAGTTTATCGGCCATTTCCTGCTGTAAAACGGCCATTTCTTTTTCCCAGCCGTTTAAGCTGGCACTGTCAAACAGAATATTGCACAAACGTATGGCCTGAAGCGCAATAAACAAATAGGAAACAAAATGACCTTCGCTGTCCGTACGCATATGGCGGCGGATAAAAGCCATAGCCAGTTGATTGCCCGTATCCGTGCCTTGCGTTACATAAGAGACCATCAACCCCTGCACCAACAGCGACAGGGCCAAATGGCGCTGCCCGTTAGGCGTATTGGCAAAATGGCCTTTGCCGTCGGTACCGGGTACGGGGTGATGCAAATAAAAATTTTCCCGATCGTCCAAAAAGCGCCCCGGCGCATTTTTTTCGTTAGTCATCGCCGCGCGGCCCAACGCATTTAAACCGCCGGTGCTGACCATTTGCTTTATAAAGCTGTCATTGTCCTGCATTGCAAACCAGCTGCTGGCCTGTGCAAACAAAGAAATCAACGCTGTTTGATTGGCCAACCCCACTTTGTTTTTTACACCGGTCACAAAATAGTCTGTCTGCTCATATTGCAGCCAGGAAAAACGGGCAATCAGATTTTCTATTTTTTGCTCAAACTGCCAGCGGGCGTCTGCGTCCATTATCCACACATTGGCCGCTAACGCCTTTTTATATTGCACGGTTTGTGCGTCATCGTAGGGAGAGGGAAAAATGTTTTCTTCGTTCTCGCCGGGGTACGCCAAATACATCAGCACATAGGCCGCCCACACCTTATCGGCTGCCGAAGCGCGGTTTGTCATCGCCTTTATTTGCGCAAAGGCCCAGTTTTGCACATCGCGCCACATCCAGCTATGATGGCCCATTTCCGCCAAGGCCAACACGTAAAACATTTTAACCGGATATTCCAGCGCGTTTTCGTCATACGGAACACGCAGTTTGGAAGCGGCCGCTTCCACCATTTTGCGGGCATCGGCTATGCCGGAAAAACGGGCAAACGCAATTAAACCGATTAGAGCCGAGGCTTCTTCTTCCGACAAGGTTTGTACGTATTTTTCGTCATTTAAAACAGCAGCCAGCCGCAAGCCGTCCACGGCCAAAGTATCGGTATATTCCGTCAGCAGTGTTTCCAGCGTTAAGTCCGCACGCCGCTGCAGCACCTGCTGCTGCATATATTTGACAAAAGCATCCGTGCGGCTTTGTTCCGCCCGTCCTTGCGCGGGCCACCCCCGCCAAGAAAGCGTTTGCGCCGGCAACGGCAGCGAAGAAAATAAAATCAATGCGCTTAAAATAAGCGACAGAAAAGAAGACCCTTTTTTCATACTTATAGTTTTTCAAAAACAGCGTTTTCATACAAGGGCCCTTGGGCCTAAAAGCAGGGGGCAAAAGGGCCCACAAAGCCCGCTTATGCATAAAAAAGGCCCGCTTGCCGGCGGGCCTTATCACATTAGCAGTAACCCTAATCTGCCGGTACTTCCGGCAAAATGACGGCTTTGTCTTTATCTTCCGGTATGGGGATGCCGCGCAGCTTCCAGTTCACCCAAGCGGCAAACTCATCCATCAAAATGTACGTTACCGGCGTCATCAGCAGGGTAATAAGCAAAGACAGCGCCTGTCCGCCCACGATGACGATGGCCAAGCTGCGGCGCGACTCGGCGCCTTCCCCGTTGGAAATAAGCATCGGCACCACGCCTACTACCAGCGTCAGCGTAGTCATCAAAATGGGGCGTAAGCGCACGCGGTTAGCCTGCAAAATGGCATTGGTGCGGCCATAGCCGCGGGCACGCAGCTGGTCGGTGTAGTCCGTCTGCAAAATGGCGTTTTTACTGACTACGCCGATTAACATAAACAACCCCAGCAAACTGTAAATGTTCAGCGTCTGCCCCGTGATAAGCAAAGAGAACACGGCAAACGGAATAGTCAGCGGCAAAGACACGATAATAGCCACCGGATGCGAGTAGTTTTCAAACTGGGCGGCCAGAATCATATATTTAAACAGGAATGCCAGCACGAAGGCCAAAATAAACGACTGGAACATACGTCCCATTTCTTTGGCGCTGCCGCTGGTGCCGCCGCTGTATTCGTTGGAAGCGTCCAGCGAGTCATACGCCTGTTGAATGACGCCCATAGCGCTGCGCGTATCAATGCCGTTAAGGTTGGCTTCCACCGTAATTTCGCGCTGTCGGTTGTAGCGGTCAATTTGGCTGGGGCCGTAGCCTTCTTCAATGGTGGCCACGCTGTCCAAGCGGACAATGCTTTCCTGCCCGTTGATATTGGCCGGCACCATCAATGCGCTGACGGCTTCTTTCGTATCGCGGTATTCTTCGCCTACGCGGATGCGCACCTCGTACAGTTCGTCGCCTTCTTTATATTTGGTTACCTCATCCTCGCCGCCCACCATCGTGCGCAGGGCCGAGGCGATATCGGTTACATTTACGCCCAAGTCGTGCGCTTTTTCGCGGTTGATGACCACGCGGTATTCCGGCTTGGCCAAGTCCAAGGACAGGTCCAAGTCAATAAAGCGCGGGTCTTGGCGGAGTTTGTCCAAAATGGCATTGCCATATTCGGTCAATTTGTCCAAATCGGGCCCGGAAATGCGATATTCCAAATCTTTGCGGCCGCCGGGGCCGTCGGACACGATATAAGAGCTGGTTTTTAACCCTTCGTATTTTTTCATCATTTCGCGGGTTAATTCCAAATATTTGCTGGTGGTAATGCCGTGACGGGTTTTGCGGTCTTCCAGCTCAAAACGCACGTGTCCCTGGTTGCTGGGGTTAGAGTCGGAGAAGCTGTTTTCCCCCACGCCGGCGGAAATAAGCACGTCTTTGACATAGGGCATACGGCGCACGTCGTCTTCCAGCTGCATTAAAATACGCTGCGTGTCGGGGTAACTGGTGCCCACGGGAGCTTCCACGTTAATCTGGATTTTACCGCTGTCTTCCTGCGGGAAGAACTCGCCCCCTACGATTTTAAGCATCGGGAACATAGACAAAATACACAAAACAGACAGCGCCACCATTGTTTTACGGTGATGAATAGACCAGTTAAGCATAGGAATATAAATATCTATCAGGCTGTCGTTAATGCTGTCTACAAATGTGTCCAGTTTGCTTTTGCCTTCGGTTTTCTTAAGCATTTTGGCGCAAAGCATAGGCGTAAGCGTCAACGCCACAATGCCCGACAAGGCAATGGCAAACACCACCGTCATACCATAGCTGCTCACCACGCGGCCCACAATGCCGCTCATATACGCAAGCGGCAGGAAAATGACCAAAATGGACAGGGTGGTGGCAATAACCGTAGACGTAATTTCCCGCGAGCCGTCCAACGCCGCCTGCATAGGGGTTTTGTTGTATTTTTCCATATGGCGGTAAATATTTTCCAGCATTACGATGGCATCGTCAATCACGATACCTACTGCCACGGTTAACCCCAACAGCGTCATAGAGTCTATGGTAAAGCCCATCATATTCATAAACAGGAACGAACCGATGATGGAAATGGGCATAGCCAAAAATGCAATAAACGTAGAGCGCAATGACCCCATAAACACAAGCACCATAATACCGGCTAAAATACCACCCAGAATCAAGTGTTCAAGCACGGTGTTGACCGAAGCGCGAATAGTGCCGGACTGGTCCAGCATCAGCGAGATGTTGATGTCTTTGGGCAAGGTGGGTTTAATTTGCTCTAATTTGTCTTTTACGCCTTGAATAACCGCCAGCGTGTTGGTGCCGGACTGCTTTTTAACTTCCAGCGTCACGGCGCGGCGGCCGTTTAAATAGGTGGACTCGCGGTCATACTCGCCGGAATCTTCGGCATAGCCGATGTCGGAAATTTTAATGGCCGTGCCGTTCTTTTTGGCCACAAAAATATCGTTAAACGCAGGCACATTGTCTATGCGGCCCAGCACGCGCAGGGTATATTCCTGGTGTTGCTGTTCCACGCGGCCGCCCGGGGTTTCCACGTTTTGGTCCTGCAACGCGCTTTTAACGGCTGTAATGGGCAGCCCCAGCGAATAAAGCTTAAACGGGTTGACAATTACGTGCACTTCACGCTCACGTCCGCCCACAATGGTCACGGAACCCACGCCGCGGGTATTTTCAATATTTTCTTTTACTTTCTTTTTGGCAATTTCGGTCAGGTCAATAATGTCGCGGTCGCCCGACACCACCACGTTTAAGACGGAAATGGCGTCTGCGTCCAATTTCATAATAATAGGCGCGTCCGTACCATCGGGCAAATCGTTGGTGACCAAGTCCACTTTGTCGCGCACTTCCTGCGCGGCTACGTCGCGGTCTTTGTCCATATCAAATTTAATCATCACCAGCGAAACGCCTTCCGTGCTGGTGCTGCTTAATTCGTCAATGCCTTCAATTTGGTTGACGGACTCTTCAATAATTTTGCTTACAGACGTTTCCATTTCTTCCGAGCTGGCGCCGGAAAGCGTGGTCTGCACAAGCACATAGGGCACGTCCATATTCGGGTAAAGCCCCACCCCCATACCGCTATAGGCCATCAGCCCCAAAATGACCAAAGCCAAGGAGCACATAATGGTCAGCACGGGGCGCTTAATGAAAATGGAGGTAAACCCCCCTTTCTTTTCCGCTGAACAGGCAGCCGGTTTATTCTGTTGTTCTTGCATAAAAACCCTATCTTATTTCTATTTTGCTCCCGTCCTTTACGCCGTAGGCAAAAGTAATTACTTCTTCCCCGGCGGCTAAGCCTTCGGTAATTTCCACATAGTTATTGTTTTCAAAACCGACCGTTACGTTTTGACGCACGGCTGTTTTTCTGTCCGCCGACGGCAATAACACGTAGGTTTGGCCGTCTTCATCGGTATAAACGCTTTTTTTGGAAACGGATGCAGCATCTTTCTTTTCCGAAAGCGTAATATTTACTTTGGCAAACATCCCCGATTTCAGCAGCGACTTGGGATTGTCAGCCACAAACTCCACCGCCATAGAACGGCTCATAGAATCTACCACCGGGCTTAAAATGTTCAGTTTGGCTTCAAAATCTTGTCCGGGCAACGCGTCCACGCGCAAAACAGCCGGCTGCCCTTTGTGCAGGTCGCCGATGTAGCGTTCGGGAATGTCCACCTCAATACGCACCGTGCTCTGGTTTACCACCAAAGCCACCGGCGTAGTGGTGGTTACGTTTTCGCCAGGGTCCAAATACACGCGGCCCACAACCCCCGTAATGGTGGAAGGCACCACAACCGGCTCGTAAACGGCGCCCACTTCGTCGCGCTCAATCAAAGAGACCGTTTGATTGCGTTTGACGGGGTCTCCTTCACGCAGCAGGTTTTTCATCAGTTTGCCGCTTACGCGCGGGTACAGGGTGGCTTCTTCCAGCGCTTTTACGTTGCCAGACATCAGCAACTCCTGCTTTAAATCGCGGTTTTGCACCGTTTCCGTCTGGACTACAAAAACGTCCATCGGCACATCCCCCAGAATTTTTTCCGAAGGATCTTTACGCAAAAACGCCCACGCCACCACTAAAACGACCAGGACGACTAAGGCATAATTTAAATGTTTAATTGTCTTTTTTTTCATACAAAGGGACCTCCACCCCTACGGCAAATTTCAAATCGGAAAGTGCAATCACGGCGTCGTATACGGCCTGTACATACTGCAGGTCGGACTCGTTTACGTTGGCGGTTGCATCATTTAATTCCAGCCGGCTGGAAAGCCCGTTGCGGTAGCGCAGCATTTGCGCGTTTAAGTTTTCACGCGCTTGCTGTACTACGCCGCGGGTGGCTTCTATACGGCTTTTGGCTTCTTCCAGATTCAAATACGCTTCTTTCACCTGAATACGAACATTTTTAAGTTTGTTTTGATAGGCCGCCACGGCTTGTTCATAAGCCAGTTCGCGCTGGGTTACTTGCGAAGAAATTTTGTATCCTTCAAACAGCGGAATGCTTAAAGAAAGCCCCGCACTGCTGGCCCAGTAATATTGATTGCGGTGCTGAGGAAAGCCCGCTTCCGTATACGCGTTATAACTGTAGTCTGCATTTAAAGAAAGAATGGGCATATGGCCCGACTTGGCAATTTTAATATTGTAGTGGGCTGCGTCCACCGCCAGTTTGGACACTACCAGTTCCGGCCGGTACTTCATAGCCAGCGCATACAGTTCTTCCAGCGGCGGCGTGGGCGGCACGCGCAAATCTTCCTTGGTCCAGGTTAAGTAGATGGGGTCTTCCGGATCGCGGTTTAAAATTTGGCGCAAATAGAGGTTGCCCAGTTCAAAATTTTTCTTGGCTTGCATTACCTGCGGCTCAATATTCTCTACCTGCACCTTCTGGTTTAATACGTCCAAATTGCTGGAAAGGCCTTCACGGTATCGGGCGCGGGTTTCATCCAAATGCTGCTTGGCAATATCCAAATATTCTTCCTGCACGCGAATTAAAGCAGAGGCGTAAATAATGTCGTAACAGTATTTAACCACCTGCTGGATAATCAGGCTTTGGGTATGTTTTACCTGATAAAGGCCCGTTTCGGCGTTTACTTTGGCCAATTTGGAATTGTTTCTAATCTGCCCGCCGGACCACAGCACGTAATTTAAACCGGCCGAGGCCGTATATGTGTTGTTTTTGCCGATTTCCATCAGGTTGTCCCCTATCGGCATACGTCCTTTTTTCAGCGCGCGGCTATAACTGCCGTCCAGGCTGATAGTCGGATAGAAATACGAATTAGCCTCTTTGAGCTGCTGTTCGTAAATCTGCATACTCTTGACGGCATCAATAATCTGATAACTGTCTTTTAAGGCAATGTCTATTGCCTGCTGAATGGTAATTTTTTCTCCGCCTACTTCCGGCCGTTCTTTAAACAGATCCGAGGCGGGGTCTTGGGCGGAAGGCGCCGCCCAGACGGAGGCGCCGCATAAGCACGCCCCCAACAACGCACATACAAAACGCTTCATATTTATTTTTTAACCCTCTTATAATATTCGTTAACGCCTAAAACAATAATTTGCGCCAAACGCTTCATTGACGCGACATCATAAAAATTACATCGGTTGGCATTGTGCAGCTGCTTAGCGTGCAGCTGTATATATGCGCTCAGCATAATTTGCAGCAGCACGGCGTGCACCAGCCACTCCGCATCCGCCGCGCCGGCTTGGGCAAGCTCCCCCGCGGCAACCGCCTGCGTAAAAATACTGCGAAGGCGATCTGCCTTGGCGTCCTTGTCCAAATGGGTATTTTTATTGCTCAATACATAGGCAATCGTCTTGGCAATAAATTTAGAATTGCGCGGATCTTTTTGAAAAAATTCCAAATGTTTTTCAAACACCAGCCCCAACATTTCCGCAGGAGCCAATTTCTGGGCCAAAACGCTATTTAAAAATTCATCAAACTGACGCCCTCTTTCCTCTATAATGGCCAGGCACAAATCTTCTTTATCTTTAAAATAATAATACAGCACCGGCTTGGTGACGTGTACTTTTTCGGCAATTTCCCGCATAGACACGCCGTCAATTCCTTTCTCCGCCATCAATTTAAAAGCAGCATCTTTAATGCGACTGCGCATATGTTGTTCGTGCGTGCCGCGGTCTTCCTTGGAATGGTGTTTCATTTTTTGGCCTCTTTTCTACTTACCGGTAGATTTATTACAGTATAACAAATTCCAAGAAAATAACCTATGCTTTCTATCCTTATATACCCCTATAGCGCCTTTTTTATTGCAAAAAAGCCGCCCCTTGAACAAGGGGCGGCTTTCAAGCAGATTTTTCTTTAAAAAAGAAAAGCGATCATCAAACACAGCGCCCCGCCGCAAAGCAGCACCCCTGCCGCCACCGGAATAAGCGCAAAACACAAAGCCCCGAAGGCCTTGTTGCTGCTTACCTGCGTCGTGCGGGAAATATTGCGTACCACAAACACCAACCGCAGCAGCATTACCACGGCCAAGGCCAGCGCCGCCAACGGTTTGAGCCACGCAATTAAGGCCGCCGGCAAAGCAAAGCACAGCAAAAGCCCCTGCACAAAGCCCGAAAGCCCCAACACCACAAACAAGGCCGAAGGCCCGTTGCCGGAAGAAAAGAAATTTAAAAACAAACCCGAGAGCGCCGCCCATAAATAGCCCACCGTCATTTCCAGCAGCCAGAAAAAGGCAAAGCGCCACAAAAGGCCCCAGGCCGAAAGTTCCGCCCCCGTCCAAAAGAACACCACCCAGCACAAAGCCGCTACGGCATAGCCGGCTACCGCCGTGCCGAAACGGCGGCCTTCCACCAGCCCGCGCACCGTTTGCGCGGGGTCTTTATCGTAAGAAAAATAGGCATTTAACAAAGTAAGCATAAGCCCTCTTTAAAACACCCACAAATAAGACACGCGCGGCGTGCTGATGCTTTGCAGCTGTTTGCCCAAATCTTTGCTTTCCATAGTAGAACCAAACGAGAAAAGCAATTCCCGCAAGCCGCTGGTTTTATGGGAAATAATGCGGGGGTTTTTCAGCCCGGTCAATTCGCCGGCCAGCTGGCGGGCCGTTTCTTCGCCGCCTAATTTGTCAATAAACCCCAAGTTAAAAGCACGCTGGCCCGTAAACACGCGGCCGTCGGTATATTCCGTCATATCCTCCGGCGTCACGTTGGGGCGGCCGGCCTTTACGGCTGCCAAAAACTGGGAATAGGTGTCGTTGACCATATCCTGCAGCAGGGCTTTTTCGGCATCGGTCATCGGGCGGTAGGCAGAGCCGATGTCCTTGTATTTGCCCGACGTAATCGGCGTAACCTGAATGCCTAATTTGTCAAACAAACCCACCACGTTGCCGGCCTGCATAATTACCCCGACCGAGCCGGTAATCGTGCCCGGTTCGGCCACAATTTTATCGGCCGCCATTGCAATGTAAAAAGCACCGCTGGCCGCCACATCGCGGAACAAGGCCACCACTTTTTTGCCTTTTTCTTTGGCGCTTAACAGTTCGGAATAAATATCCTGTACGGAAGCAACCGTGCCGCCCGGGGAATTAATGTCAAGCACAATGGCCTTAACGTCTTTGTTTTTGGCCGCTTCGCGCACACGTTTAGAGATATACGAAGCAGAAGAAGGCGCGGCAAACGGGCTGGAATTGTCATCTTCGGCAATGACGCCGCGTATTTTGATCCAAGCAATGCCTGGGCCGTCGGTACTTTTGGAAACGGAAGACAAAGAAAGCGACGGCGCGCTTTGCACCTCTTGCCCAGGGCAAGACATTCCCGGCTTTACCGTCAAATAAATCCCGCTGACTGCAGAAAGACAAAACGCCAGCAACAGTAAAAAGAACCAAAAACCGCCTTTGCCTTTGGGTTCCTTATTTTTTTGCGAATCTGCGGCCGTATTTTCTTTTGCATCCGGCTGCTGATAAGGAAGCATTGTAGCCGTTTTTTCGTTTTCCTGCAATCTTTTTTCCCAGTCTTTTTTGGGCAAGCCTTCGGCGTCTTCGCCGAATATTTCTTTCAAATCGTCCGTATTTTCTGCCATAACATACCTCGTGCGTAAAATCTCCCTCCATTATAGCAATTAATGCTAGAATAGTTGAAAGAGAACCGCTCTCTATACACGCAGAGGAGGTTAAATATGTTTAACGGCGTATATACTGCGCTGGCTACCCCTTTTTTAGCCGGCGGAAAAACCGATTTTCAAGCCTTGGAAACTTTAATTGAAAAACAAATAGCGGCCGGCGTGGACGGCCTGGTGCTTTTGGGCACCACCGCCGAAGCGGCCACTATGGACGAAGCCGAAAAAGATGAACTGCTTTGCGCGGCCGTCAAACAAATCAACAAACGCGTCAAAGTAATCATCGGCACGGGCACAAACAGCACCCGCACGATGCTGCAAAATACCGAAGCGGCCCTCAAACATCACCCCGACGGCGTGCTGATTGTAACGCCGTATTACAACAAGCCCAATCCGTCCGGCCTTATTGAACATTTCCGCCGCGCCGGCGAAATGGGCGCCCCCATTATTCTTTATCACATCCCAGGGCGTACGGGGCTAAAGCTCTCGGCCGACACAATGCGTCAACTGCTGCAAAGCGTGCCGGAAATTAAAGCCGTTAAAGAAGCCGACTATGATATGGCCCGCGTAACGGACACTGCCGTAGAATTTGCCGACTCGCTGGACCTGTTAAGCGGCAATGACGATTTGTTTTTGCAGCACCTTGCCTTAAACTTTTCCGGCATTATAAGCGCCGCAGCCAATATATTGGCGCCTGCTTTTGTAAAAATCTACAAAGCCTGGCAAAAAGGCGAAAGCAAAAAAGCGTTTGCTGTTTTCCGCAAAGCCTACCCGCTTATGAAGGCTTGCTATTTAGAAACAAACCCCACGTGCGTAAAATATTTGCTTTCCCGTATGGGTATCGGCACGGACGCCGTACGTTTGCCGCTGGGCTCCGTTTCCGGCCCGCATAAACAAACGCTGGACGCCTTGCTGCAACAAACAGACAAATCACTGCTGATTTAGGAGCGTATATGAAAACCGTAGGCATCATTGGCGCAAACGGTCTGGTAGGCCGCACACTGCAGGAAGAATTTAAAAAAATTACCATTCCGTTTGAAGTAAAACTCTTTGGCCGCAACGACACCATCCCCGCATTGGATGCCGCCGTGCTCTGCACCGATAATGCAGACAGCGCGCGGCTTTACGAACAATTAAAAGACCGCATAGGTTATATAGTGGATATGTCGGCTTATTACCGGCAGGACCCGAACGTTCCCTTGGTAATACCGGAAATTAACCCGCAGACCATTACCCCAAACACCCGCCTTATAGCCAGCCCCAACTGCACCACCACCGGTCTGGTAATGACGATGGCCCCGCTGATGCAAAAATATACGCTGACCGAGGTTTTTTTCTGTTCCTATCAGGCCATCAGCGGCGGGGGCAAAAAATTGCTGGAAGATTTCCATACCCCCGGCTCGCTCTACGCCAATAACTGCGTGCCGCTCATCGGCTCCGTACAAGAAAACGGCTACACGTCTGAAGAATTAAAAGGCATTAACGAAACGCGCAAAATTTTAAGTTTGCCGCATATCAAAGTCTATCCGCATACGGTGCGCGTAGCGGTGGAAAATGCCCATTCGCTGGGGGTTACGCTTAAAGCGCAGGAAGCGTTTGACCTGGAAGAAGTCAAAAAACTATGGAACGCGTTTCCCAACCTGGCCTACAGCGAAGATATCATAACCCCCAAACAGGCCAGCGGGCAGGAAACCACTTTTGCCTGCCGCCTGCGCCGCGACCTGGAAGAACCCAATATCATCCACTATTTCATTACGTTTGACAATTTGCTTAAAGGCGCGGCGATGAACGCACGGCAAATTGTGCAACTGTTGCTGGAGAAATACCTGTGAAAAAAGTAATCATTAATGGAGCCAACGGCAAAATGGGCAAAGCCATTGCCCGTATTATTAAACACTCCCCCGAGCTGGAGCTGGAAGTGACCGCCGGCAGAGAGCCCGGTCAAAACACAGACGCACCCGCCGATGTGGTAATTGATTTTTCCTCTCCGCAAGGCGCGCAGGAAGCCTTTGAACTGGCCAAAGAACTCAAAGCGGCCTGCGTAATCGGCACCACCAACTTGCCCGAACGCCTGCTCTTTCAAATACAGGAAGAACATAAAATACCCGTTTTTTATGCGCCCAACGTCAGTTTAAGCGTTTATTTTTTCGGGCAACTGCTCAAAAAAGCCAGCCAAATGTTCCCGCATTACGAACGCAACCTGCACGAAATACATCACGTGCACAAAAAAGACGCGCCGTCCGGCACGGCCAAAAAACTGGCCGAAGAAATCGGCCTGCCGCTAAGCCAAGTGTCTTATGAACGCTTTGGCGAAGTGGTGGGCACGCATATTCTTACGCTTTCGGGCCCGTACGACAAACTGGTGCTGAAACACGAAGCGTTAAACCGCGATTTATTTGCAGATTCCGCCGTGCATATTGCCGCCTGGCTGCTTAAACAGCCGGCCGGTTTTTACACGATGCAAGATTATGCCGCGGCTGTTTTAAAATCTTCTAAAAAGGACTTAAAATTATGAAAATTCACTTTATCGGTATTGGCGGCGTAGGTATGAGCGCCCTGGCCCAGCTGCACGCTATGGGCGGCGACACCGTAACCGGCTCGGACCGTTTAATCAGCAAAGGCTATACGGACTTGGCCTTGTGGGATTACCTTAAAAAATTAAATATCAAACTCTACCCGCAAGACGGCAGCGGCCTAGACAAAGACACCGACTTAGTCATTTTGTCTTCCGCCATTGAAAGCGATAACCCCGAATTGCTTAAAGCCAAAGAGCTGGATATCCCCACAATGCACCGCTCCGAACTTTTAGCCAAACACGTGGCCGAACACCGCACGATTGCCGTTTCGGGCACCAGCGGCAAAAGCACCACTACGGCAATGGTGTACGAAATTTTAACCTATGCGGGCAAAAGCCCTTCCGTCATTACGGGGGCGGCCATTTTGTCTTTGCAAAAAGAACAAGGCGTTTACGGCAACGTGTACAAAGGCGCTTCCGACCTGCTGGTTATTGAAGCAGACGAAAGCGACGGCTCTATCGTTAAATACCACCCGTATTTGGGCCTGTGCCTTAACTTGCGTAAAGACCATAAAGAAATTGACGTGCTGCAAGGCTTCTTTACGCAATTTGTCAAAAACTGCCAGAAAGCCATTGTCAATGTGGAAGAAGACAATTTAAAAGCTGCCGCAAAAGGCGCCAAAACTTTTGGTCTGCACAGCGGAGACATCCACCCCGAAGACATCCGCGCCAACGGCTTCGGTTCCGATTTTGTCATCAAGGGGCAACCCTTCCACTTAAACATCCCCGGCCTGCATAACGTGGCTAATGCCACCGCCGCCGTGGCCGCCGCGCTGGAATGCGGGGTAGATTTAAAAACGGCGTCCGAAGCGCTGGAAAAATTTTCCGGCATTGCGCGGCGCTTTGCCTCTATCGGTACGTACAATCACATAGAAGTAATAGACGATTTTGCCCACAACCCGCACAAACTGCACGCCACTATTGACGCGGCCCATTTGCGCGGCAAACGGGTGCTGGCTTTTTATCAGCCGCACGCGTTTACGTCTATCAAAATGCTTACGCCGGAATTTGTGGAAAACCTAAGCCAGTGCATCGGCAAAGACGACCATATTTGGCTGACGGAGGTCTATTATCCCGGCGGTACCGTGCCCGAAGGCGTCAGCAGCAAAAACGTGTATGAAGGGCTGAAACGCAACGGGGTGAACGCTTCGTTTGACCCGTGCCGCGAAAAGATTCTGGCCGAAATGGCCGCCGCCGCACAGCCGGGGGATATTCTGCTGGTTTTGGGCGCGCGCGACCCTACGCTGACGGACTTTGCCAAGGAGCTGCTGTCCGCCGTGAAGCACGAGCAAAAAAATAAATGCTCTTGCCAGGAATGTCTGCTTGGCAACTGCTGTATGGCGTATAAAAAATGAAGTTTTAAAAAAACAAAAACCGCTCCATACGGAGCGGTTTTTTTATGCCGAAGGGGGGGTTATTGCATCAAGCCTTTCTGAAAGAGCCTGGCCGACAGCAGTTTTGAAACAAAACGTCCTAAAAAAAGGCCCCTTTTCGGGGCCTTGGCAATCAGCTAATCAAACAGTTTTTCAAAGAAACTTTTTTTGCCTCCGGTCTCTTTGGCCAGTTCTTCCAAAAGTTCCTTTTGACGGGCGGTGGGACGTTTGAGCACTTCTATCTTCACGTTAATAAGTAAGTCCCCAAAGCCTTTTTTATTCAGTTTGGGCATACCGCAGCCCTGCATTTTAAGCACTTCCCCAAATTGGGTGCCTTTGGGAATGGTAACTTCCAGTTCTTTGCCTTCAATGGTGGGCACTTTAATACTGCCGCCCAGCACTGCCTGCGGATAGGTAATGGTAGCGTCTATAACCAAGTTGTCGCCGTCGCGCTTAAAGATTTTATGTTCCTGCACGTGCATTTCCACGTACAAGTCGCCATAGCCGCCGCCGTTAATGCCAATGTCCCCGCCGTTGTTGACACGCAGGGTAACCCCCGTACGCACGCCGGAAGGAATTTTGACCGTAATGTTTTCTTTGACGCGTTCCACGCCGCTGCCGCGGCACTTTTTGCACGGTTTTTCCACCACCGTGCCTTTACCGCCGCAGTCGGGGCAGGTTTGGCGCATACTGAAAAACCCTTGGCGGTACACCACGCTGCCGCTGCCATTGCAGGAACGGCAGGTTTTAACCGAGCTGCCTTCTTCGGCGCCCGTTCCGCCGCAGACCGAGCAGCGGTCTACACGGGTATAAGACACTTCTTTTTCCAGCCCGCTGTAGGCTTGTTCCAAGGTTAAATCTACGTCTACTTTTAAATCTTCGCCGCGTTGAGCGCGGGGTTTGCCGCCGCGCGCGGAACCGAAACCGCCGCCGAATATATCGCCAAACATAGAGCCGAATATATCGCTCACGTCTTCAAAGCCGGATGCATTAAAGCCGTTAAACCCGCCCGCGCCGGCGCTTACGCCGTCGTGGCCGTAACGGTCGTACATTTGCTTTTTCTGCGGGTCGGACAAGACGGAAAAGGCTTCATTGATTTTTTTAAACTGTTCCTCGGCTTGTTTGTCGCCGGGGTTGCGGTCGGGGTGGTATTTCATTGCCTGGCGGCGGAAGGCGGACTTTATTTCCGTTTCGCTGGCCGTGCGGGAAATACCTAAAATTTCATAATAATCTTCTTTCATAGCTGTAGGCATATAAACTTCTTCTGTTATCTGTTTATATATATTTTATTAAATTTAGCAGCCTTGCGTGCGCTTTGCCATAAATATCTTGCGGCCTCAAGGCGTTTTAACCTTTTGTACGCAAAACAATAAAAAAGCCCCTTTTAAAGGGGCTTCTGTTTAAAAGATACAAACTTACCATAAAACGTAAACGTTACACTTTTTTGTTCCTTCCCCTACATTACATCCCGAACCGGAAGAGAGCAAACGTCCGCCGGATGAAAGACAAGCCTGATTGGCCGCCTTGTTATCTTCAATTGCATAACAACGCGCCGTATGTCCGTTTTGTTTAGCTGCGACGGCAAAATACACCGTAATAGCGACTTTTTGAGGAATGCTTCCCGACACAAATCCACTGGCATTTGTTTCGCCCACATGCAGGCGATAGGTATTCCCGTTGGGGGTTGTGATACCGGCCCCTTCATCCCTGGCGACTGCCAAAGAAAGGTCCAAATTGTCCCAATCGTCTGTGTAGGTTCCGGCAGCCATCAAATACCGTTCTTCGGCGTCTTTTATATTACGGGTTACCGTCACCAGTTCCGCCATACGGCTGCGCAATACGGCAGCCTCATATTTCGGCAGTGCAATAGCGGCCAAGATGCCGATAATAAGCACTACTACCAACAGTTCTATAAGCGTAAAACCGCCAAAATGGCGCTTTTGGCGCGTTTTCCCATCTAAGGTCTTTTTTTGATAAATTTTGCTCATAAGCCAAATTTATCAAAAAAAAAAAACAAAACAAGCCCCTTCTGTTTTTTCAGGCCGGTACGCAAAAAGCAAAGTTTTTTCTGTCAAAAAACAAAGTCAAAAAATATTTTCAGCCAACAAAAAACCCGCCTGCATTACTGCAAGCGGGTTTTTAACTTTACGCAAGTTTATTTGTCTACGACTTCGGCTTCTACGACGTCATCCTTGCCGCCGTTGTTGCCTGCTGCCTGCTGCTGGGCCGCGTCCGGGCCGGGCTGGGCACCCGCTTGGGCGCCTGCCGCACCGGCTTGCGCCTGCTGCTGGGACTTGTACATTGCTTCACCCAGTTTTTGGCTGGCCTGCAAGGCCGCGTCCTTGGCGGAGCGGATCTTGGCAGCATCTTCGGTCTTCAGCGCGTCGCGCAAATCGTTCAACGCGCGGTCAATGGCCAAGCGGTCATCTTGAGACACTTTGTCGCCGTATTCTTTCAGGGCCTTTTCGGTCTGATAGAGCACACTGTCGCCTTCGTTTTTGGCTTCCACGAACTCTTTGTGTTTCTTATCTTCTTCGGCGAATTTCTCGGCGTCTTTGACGAATTTTTCCACTTCGGCATCGCTGAGTTTGTTAGGCGAGCTGATGGTGATGTGCTGTTCTTTATTGGTGCCCAAGTCTTTGGCCGATACGTTCAAAATACCGTTGGCATCAATATCAAACGTCACTTCAATCTGCGGTACGCCGCGCGGAGCAGGCGGAATGCCGTCCAAGTCAAATTTGCCCAGAGGCACGTTGTCTTTGGCCATCGGACGTTCACCCTGCAAGACGTTAATCGTTACGGCCGGCTGGTTATCGGAAGCCGTAGAGAAGATTTGCGTTTTGCGCACAGGAATGGTGGTGTTGCGTTCAATAAGGCGCGTGCACACGCCGCCCAAAGTTTCCAGACCCAAAGACAGCGGGGTCACGTCCAAGAGCAGCACGTCTTTTACTTCACCGGTCAAAATACCGGCCTGCACGGCCGCACCGATAGCCACGCATTCCATCGGGTCAATACCGCGTTCAATTTTCTTGCCCACGTGGTCTTCCACATATTTCTGCACGATGGGCATACGGGTCGGGCCGCCGACCAAGATGATGCGGTCCACTTGAGAAGAAGACAACTTGGCGTCAGACAAAGCCTGGTCAATAGATTTGCCGCAGCGTTTGACGATGCTGTCCACCAAGCTTTCCAGTTTGGCACGCGACAACGTAAGCTCCAAGTGTTTCGGACCGGTGCTGTCTGCACTGATGAAGGGCAGGTTGATGTCCGTTTCCATCGTAGTAGACAACTCAATTTTGGCTTTTTCGGCCGCTTCTTTCAGGCGCTGTTGCGCTTGTTTATCGGCAGAGAGGTCAATACCGGTGCTCTTCTTAAATTCATCCACCATCCAGGCAATGATGGCATTATCCATATCCGTACCGCCCAGCTGCGTATCGCCGGAGGTGGCCAGCACGTCAAAGGTACCTTCTTTGCCCATTTCCATAATGGTTACATCCAGCGTACCGCCGCCCAAGTCAAAGACCAAAATTTTCTGTTCTTTGCCGGCTTTATCAATACCAAAAGCCAAAGCGGCAGCCGTCGGTTCGTTTACGAGGCGCACCACTTCCAAACCGGCGATGCGGCCGGCGTCTTTGGTGGCCTGGCGTTGGTTATCGTTAAAATAAGCGGGCACGGTGATGACGGCTTTTTCAACCGGTTCGCCCAAGAACGCTTCGGCGTCTTTTTTCACTTTCTGCAATACGAAAGCGGACAACTGCTGCGGCGTAAATTCCTGACCGCGCAAATTGTATTTATAATTTTCCCCCATTTTGCGTTTGAAGGCGGTTACGGTGCCTTCCGGGTTGGCAATAGCCTGACGGCGGGCCGGTTCACCCACCAAGCGCTGACCGTCTTTGGTAAAAGCTACATAAGACGGAAATGCTTTTCCGCCGATGGAGCTGCCTTCGGCCGAAGGAATAATCGTCCCTCTGCCGCCTTCCATTACCGCCGCGGCGGTGTTGGAAGTACCCAAGTCAATACCAATAATTTTAGCCATATTCTTTTCTCCTTACTGTTTGGAAATAGTTAAATTGTTTTACTTCTTTTTACTGCTTATACTGCTTTATGCTTCTGCTTTTTTTGTTTCTTCCTCCGCTTTTCCGACCACTACCCGGGCCGGACGCAATACTTTGTTGTCCATCATAAAACCCATTTGCACTTCTTCAAGCACCTGGCCGTCCTGCTCCACCTTGGCGGGGATAACGGCGATAGCTTCGGACGTTTGCGGGTCGTAGGGTTTGCCTACCACTTCTATGCGCGTTACGCCTTCGGCCTTAAAGGCTTTGTCCATTTCGCTCAAGACCATACTTAACCCGCCCAATACGCTTTTGAACTGTTCGGGCACTTGGTCCGTTTTGGCTTTTTGCAGCTTGGCCTGCTGGCGAAGCAGCACCTCGTAAGCAGGGAGCAATTTTTCCAGAAAATCTTTTTTGCCGTAGGCAAGCAGCGCGGCTTTTTCCCGTTCGGTGCGTTTGCGGAAATTATCAAAATCGGCGCTTAAACGCACATACTTTTCGTAATAGTCCGGCTGCTGCGGGGCCGGGGCGGAATCTTCTTGCGGGGCTGCTTCCACTTCCGGCTCATAGTCGGCCGGCAACTCTTGTTCTTCCTGTTCGGTTAGACCGTCGGTATGTTTGTGATGTTTTTTACTCATAATCTTCTCCCTTATCGGGCAAGGCGTTCCACACGCTGATGCTGCCTTCCAGCAAGTCCCCTATAAATTTGACCAAAGACATAACTTTGGTATATTGCATATGTTTCGGGCCGATGATGCCTAACATTCCCACCGTTTTATCCCCCACACGGTAGGCAGACGAAACAATGCTGACATTTTGCAATTCTTTTAATTCGTTCTCGCTGCCGATGCTTACGGCTACTTGTTTGCCGCTGCGGCGCAAATCTTCCATTTTCTCGGCCAGCAAACCCGAAAGGCGCTTGCGTTCTTCCACCACGCTCATCATCTGCTTGAGGTCTTCATAATCGGCTTCTTCGGTGTTTGCCAACATACGCCCCAAGCCTTCCACATACAAGTCTTCGGCAGACGTCTGCGGGTTTTGCATATCCTTAAGCACTTGCACCGCCAAGTCGGCCACGTCGGAAATTTCGCGATGGCCCGATTTAATGTACTGCCACAGAAAACGTTGCGCGTCTTTTAGCGTCATACCGGTGATTTCGCTGTTGATAAAATTGCTCAGCAGACGCAATTTGGCGGGGGCCAAATCGTACCCCAAGCGCACCGGCCAGTGGCGCACGGTGCCGGCTTCCGTCACAAGCACAGCCAGCACAAGCCCCGGGCCGATGGGTAAAAAGTCCAAGCGTTTGACCACTTGTTCTTCCACACTAGTGGTGTAAACAAACCCGGCCGCGCCGGAAAGCTGCGCCAGCAAACGCGACGTAGTAACCATCACGTTGTCCAGCTCATTGACGCGCTCATCATATTGTTTTTCTATGCGTTCGCGCTCTTGGGCCGCCATACGCTGCACACCGGTTAAATAGTCCACGTAATAACGGTAAGCTTTATCGGTAGGGATACGGCCGCCGGAAGTATGCGGCTGATACAGGTAGCCTTCTTCTTCCAGCGTTTTCATAATATTGCGGATAGTAGCGCTGGAAATGTCCTTCAGCGCGCTGGACGCAATCAGCTGCGAACCCACCGGACGGCGGTTTTCCACAAACTGCTGCACGACCCAGCGCAATATTTTTTCTTTTCTTTCTTTGGCTACTTCCGGCTTTACTATTCTCATACTTTCGCCTGTATCAAAGGGTTTATTTTAGCACTCTTTCTTTTTGTCTGCTAATATTGTAATCAATTTTTTCTTTTTTGTCAACCCCCTTTTTAGATTGCTAATTTTAAGCCCGTCTGAACCTTGTCAAAGACCTATACAAAAAACCCTTCTTAACAAGCAGTATAGAAAGGGTTTTTATCCGGAGCAAGCAAAGTTTTGTATTAGAAAATTGCTTTGCTCTTTCTGCATTTGGCTATAAAAAGATAAAATATAATTATGCACTTTATAGATTCTCACGCCCATATTAACGACGAAGCCTTTGACGCAGACCGCGCCGAAGTCATCCGCCGCGTCTTTGAAAGCGGCGTATGCAAATTTATAGAAATCGGCTGCGAACCCAAAGAATGGCAGCCCGCGCTGGACTTGTGCCAAAAATACCCGCAGCAGACGGCCGCCGTGCTGGGCGTTCACCCGCAGGTAGCCCAAACCTACGACGATGCGGCCCGTGCGCAATTGGCGGAGTGTTTAAAACATCCGCTGGCGGCAGCGGTGGGGGAAATAGGCCTTGATTACGTTTTTTTAGACGCCTGCCCCAAAGAGGTGCAACTGCGGGTGTTTGAAGAAATGCTCGCTTTGGCAAGCCGCGTGCAAAAGCCCATTGTGCTGCACATACGGCGCGAAGGGGAAGACTACACTCCTTACGAGCAAACCTTTCACCTGCTTAAGCATAATTGGACGCCGGCCCCCGTCAAATTTGCGGGCGTATTGCATTGTTTTTCCGCCCGATACGAAGAAGCCAAAAAAGCGTTGGACAACGGCCTTTTGCTGGGCATTAACGGCTGTTTTACCTATAAGAAAAACGAATATATACGCGAGGCCGTCAAAAAAGCCGGCGCTGACAAACTGGTGCTGGAAACGGACTGCCCCTATCTTTCCCCGCAAGGCAAACGCGGCACCCGCAACGACCCGTCCAATATCCCGCTTATTGCCCAATGGGTGGCCGACTATTTAAATATACCCGTTGAAAAACTGGCCGAAATTACCACCCAAAACGCGTTAGATTTATACGGTTTAAAATAGCCCGTAAAAAAACCGCCTTTTGAAGGCGGTTTTTTATGGGAGAAAAAGTTATTTGCCGGCTCTTTCTTTTTTAATATATTCCCCGACCAATTTTTTAAATACGCGGCCGCGTTCCTCATAATCTGTAAACTGGTCAAAAGACGAACACGCCGGAGAAAGCAACACCGTATCGCCTTTTTTGGCCTGTGCGGCGGCGGTTTGGACGGCTTGTTCCAGCGTAGTGCAGCGAATAACGGGAAACTCTCCTTTTAACTCGCGCTCTATTTTATCCATACTTTCGCCAATGGTCAGCACGCCTTTGCAATACATTTTTAAATAAGGCAGCAGCACTTCGTACGAAGCGCCTTTGTCGCGCCCGCCCAAAATAAGCCATATGCGCGGGGCGCGGTCAAACGATTTGAGCGCGATGATTGTAGAGTCCAAATTCGTGGCTTTGGAATCGTTTACGTATACCACGCCTTTATGGTAAGCAAAAGGTTCTATGCGGTGTTCCATCGGTTCAAAACGGTCAAATACCGCTTGAATAACCGTAGCCGGCACATTGACCGCCAGCGCACACAAGGCAGCGGCCATTGCATTTTCCACATTATGGATGCCCTTGAGCTTGGGCGGACGCAAATGATAACCCGCACTAAAAATAATTTCGTCCCCGTCAAAAAACACATCCGTTTTTAAAGGATGGTTGGGCTGGGCGGAAAACGCCGTCAGCGCGCCTTTTATGCGGGGGGCCATTTGCGCGCAACATTCGTCGCCCCCGTTTAAAACGGCAAAATCGTTGGCGCGCTGGTTTTTAAACAGCCGCGCTTTGGCCTTGATATAATTTTTCATACCGCCGTGATGGTCCAAATGGTCCGGCGTAATATTTAACAGGCACGCCACTTTGGGGCGGAAAAAGGTGCTGTCCTCCAGCTGATAGCTGGACACTTCTATCACCAAAAAATCTTTTGCCTTTATTTCGTCCGCCGCGGCCGATACGGGAGCCCCGATATTGCCCGTTACAAACACGCGGCGTTTGGGCGCCAAACGCGCACAATATTCTTTTAAAATTTCACCCAGCAAAGAGGTAGTGGTCGTCTTTCCGTTTGTGCCGCTTACGGCCAAAACGCACGTCCCTTTGGGCACAAAAGCCAATGCCACTTCCAGTTCGGAAAACACCGGTATCTTGCGTTTGCGCGCTTCTTTCAGCACGGCGCTTTTGGGCAAAATGCCCGGGCTTTTGACAATAAAGCCGCACGCAAACACTTTTTCGCTGTGGCCGCCGGTTTCCACCTCCGCCTGAGCGGGCAACCCCAAGGTTTGCAGGTGGGCCATTTCGTGTTCTTCGCTGATAAGCACGTCAAAACCGTGCCGGCAAAGCAACGCCGCGGCTTGCCTGCCGCTGCGCCCCAGCCCTAAAATACAGGCTCTTTGCCCTTTAAATTTTTCCGGCTTGAACATATTCCTCCTTAATGGCCTGCCTAAGCGTTGTCTGGTCCGAAAACGGCAATACCTGATGGCCTATTTTCTGTGTTTGTTCGTGCCCTTTGCCGGCTACAATTAAAATATCGCCTTTGCGCGCGGCGCGTACGGCTTTGAATATGGCGGCGCGGCGGTCCGGCTCTATCTGATAATTGGCAAACCCGCTCATTCCTTTTTGGATATCGGCAAAAATCTGTTCGGGGTCTTCCGTACGCGGGTTGTCGTTGGTTAAAAAGACTAAATCGCTGTTTTGGCAGGCGGTGCGGCCCATAAGCGGACGTTTGGTGCGGTCGCGGTCGCCGCCGCAGCCGAACACGGTAATCACACGGCCCTGCTTAAAATTTTCCACCGTTTGGTAAGCGCGCTGCAAAGATTCGTCGGTATACGCAAAATCTACAAAAGCAAAAAAGTCCTGCCCCGCGTCTATCCGTTCCATACGGCCGGGCACGCCGGACAAATCGGCCAACCCCTGCAGGGCGGTTTTTTCGTCCACGCCGTTGGCCACGGCAATACACAAAGCCGCCAGCGCGTTATACACGTTATGCCGGCCCAGCAAATGAATACGGCCGGCTTGGCCGTTTACGGTAAACTGTGTGCCGGCTAGACTTTCTTTGATGTCTGCCGCGCGGTAATCGGCTGCGGACTGCAACCCGTAAGTAATCAAACGCACGCGGCCTTTCAGCATTGCTATCAAACGCTGGCCGTACGGGTCGTCTGCATTAATCACCGCCGTTTTGTGCGGTTTGGTATTATCGGATGAAAGTAATTCTTCAAACAGTTTCTTTTTGGCGGCAAAATAATTTTCAAAGGTATGATGAAAATCTAAATGGTCCCGCTGTAAATTGGTAAATACGGCGGTGTCAAAATGAATATGCCGCACGCGCTGTTGCTGCAAAGAATGCGAAGACACCTCCATTACCAAAGCGTCCGTTTGGGCGTCTTTCATTTGTTTAAGCAGCTTAAAAAGAGGCAAAGCCAGCGGCGTCGTATTGGGGGCATCGGCCACGACACGTCCGTTAATGCGGTAATTGACCGTCCCCAGTACCGACACCTTTTTGCCGCCGCGGCGCAAAGCAGCCTCTGCCAAATAAGAAATACTGGTTTTGCCTTTGGTCCCCGTTACGCCGGTAATGCACAACGCGTCGGAGGGACGGCCGTAAAACTCATAGGCGGCATCGGCCATATCCTGCTCTATATTGTCGGACTGAAAATAGGCGGCTTTATATTCCCGCGCCGGCGCCTGGGCAGATACAATCAGCACCGCGCCTTTGGCTATGGCGTCGTCAATAAACAAATTGCCGTCGTGATGTACGCCTTTAAGCGCAAAAAAGATGTATCCTGCCTGCACTTCGGCAGAATTAAAAGTAAGCCCCGCCGGCTTAATGCCGCGGGATGAGGCAAATTCCAATACGCGCGAGAGCATATGTATATATTATCAAATTGATACAATAACCGTATGGCAAAAAACAAAGCTTTTTTTGAAGCTCTCTACCGCCGTTATAACCGCAAAAATCTGGTTCGGCCGGACCCGTTGGAATTTCTGTCCCGCTGGGCGGACGTGCGCGAGCGGGAAACCGGTGCTTTGCTGGCGGCGTGTTTTGCCTATGGCAACGTAAAAGCCATTTTAAAAAATTTAGATTTTCTTTTTTCCGTAATGCCGCAGCCGCGCAGCTATATACTGGCCGCTACGCCTAAGCGGCTTAAAAAAGATTTTCATTCTTTTAAATACCGCTTTACCACCGCCGAAGAACTGGGCCGTTTTATTTTGTGTATACAAAAAGTACTGCGCCGTTACGGCACGCTGGAAGCCTGTTTTTTAAGTGCGCTTTCCCCACAGGATACAACGGCGGAAAAAGCGCTGAAACATTTTGCCCGCCAACTGCGCAGCGGGGGGGCGATTTCCACCCTGGTGCCCGACCCCGACAAAGGCAGTGCGCTGAAACGCTTAAATTTATTTTTGCGTTGGATGGTGCGCCGCGACGACGTAGACCCGGGCGGCTGGCAGGTGCCGCCGCGGCTGCTTATCGTGCCGCTGGACGTGCATATGCACCGCTGCGCACGTGCCTTGGGGCTGACCCGCCGCAGCAGCGCCGATATGAAAACCGCATTGGAAATCACCCGTTCGCTGGCCCGTTTTTGCCCGCAGGATCCCGTTAAATACGATTTTTGCATTACGCGTTTTGGCATTCGTCCGGATATGGATGAGCAAGCGTTGGCACCCGAAATAAAAACGGCGCCAAGCCGTTTTGCACGCAACGGAAAACCCGCAAAAACGGTCAAACACCACGACGTACGCAAGGACAAAAAATGATACGCAAATACGGCCAAGAACCCTTTCATCTCGTTTTTTTACACGGCGGCCCCGGTGCGGCCGGCTCCGTTGCCGCACCTTGCCGCGAACTGGGCAAATACGCCGGCATATTGGAACCGTGGCAAAGCAAATACAGCGTAGCTGAATTGGTTGAAGAACTGCATCTGCAAATTAGTGATTTTGCCGCTTCCCCCGTTACGCTGATCGGTCATTCGTGGGGGGCGTGGCTGGCTTTACTGTATGCGGCCGCTTACGGGCAAAACGTAAAAGCGCTTATTTGGATAGGCTGCCCTCCGCTGGAAGACAGCTATGTCCCGCTGATTAACCAACGCCGTTTGGCGAACCTGTCTGCCCGAGACGGGCAGTCCTTGCTGCAAGCGTTGGCCGTTTTAAAAAAGGCAGATGCAGTCCGTCAGCAAGAAGCCTTGCAAACCGTAGACGCACTTTGCCAAAAGGCCGATTTTTTCTGCCCGCTCTTGGAGGAAGAAGACCTTCCGGCCTCTGATGAAAAGGCTTTTGCGGCCGTCTGGCCGCAAGCTGCGGCCCTGCGCACCAAAGGCACATTGCTCAAAGCGGCGCAACTGCTGGCCTGCCCGCTTACGCTCATCCACGGCGAGCAAGACCCGCACCCCCTGCAAGGCGTCAGCGCACCGCTGACGCGGCTGGGCGTTTCTTTTAACGAAATTATTTTGCCGCGCTGCGGGCACACTCCGTGGGCAGAAAAATATGCGCGCAAGACATTCTTTGACGCCTTGCGCGCTGCCGTACAAAAAAACACTTATATATTTAAACGATAATAATCCATTGAGCCATCGTTTACTACGCGAGTCCCCCCCAAGCTTTTACACAGTGCGTTGCCTTTATCGGAAGCAGCTCCGCAAATAACATCACCTACCCACTGCGGACTTTGCGATAAGCGCATCCCCAGCCAAACAGACTCTGACGGGGATAAAAACCGTTGAACAAAAACAAAGCCTCGGCTAGATAGAACAAACATCCTATAATCATCATAATAAGCCGTTTCACCCGGCCAGCGTCCGTCCATTCCGCCGTCGGCCGCCACTTTGTCTGGCGCAGGAATTTCTATATCCAGTATATCAAACGCTTCAGCGTACTTGCCGTTGCCCATATAATAACGGTCTTGCGCATCTTTCAAACTGCGCAGCAAAACAAAATCGTTGGCGGCACGAGCCTTAAAAACCGCCCTTTCGTACTGCGGCAAAGCAATAGCCGCCAGAATGCCAATAATTAACACGACTATCAAAAGTTCAATAAGCGTAAAGCCGTCATTTTCCCGATTTGTGGGGTTTTTACGTAGCAGATTTGTTTTTTGATAAATTTTGTCCATAGACAAAATTTATCAAAAAAAAAAAACAAAGCAAGTATTCTTCACAGCGGGCAGCCAGACGATATATCATTTTAATTTTTCGGCCAGCTGTGCCGCCATACCGGCTAAATGCTGGCGAATTTTAGGTTGCTTTTTTTCAAGCATAGGCAGCAGCTCGCGCCGGATCCAGTTGCGGGTGTATACTTCGTCAAAATTGGTCTGGTCCGTGACGCAGGAGAGGTTGTTTTCTTGCAAATATTCTTCCACTTCCGCACGGGTAATACACAAAAGCGGGCGCACGATTTCCGTCGTTTTATTAAGCATCCGCCTCACGGGTATGCCGCACAGCCCTTCCGCCCGCGTACCGCGCAGCAGGTTTAAAAGCACGGTTTCGGCTTGGTCGTCTAAATGATGCCCCAGCGCAATTTTGCAAGCCCCCGTTTTTTTAGCCGCCTGTGCAAAAGCTTCATAACGGGCTTTGCGCGCGGCGTGTTCGGTGCTTAAGTCCAGCTTTTTAGCCAGCGCGCGTACGTTTTTTTTATACAGCAAAAAAGGAATATCCCATTGTTTGCACAAGTCGCGGCAAAAGCGTGCGTCGGCGTCGGCCGCGGCGCCGCGCAGACCGTGGTGCACGTGGACGGCGGCCAAGTCAAAATGTTTTTTGCCGGCCAAATAATGTAAAAAATGCAGCAGGCAAACCGAGTCCGGCCCGCCGGAAAACCCCACCAGCACCGTTTCGCCCCGTTTAAAAAAAGGGGAAGCAAACGCAAGCAAATTTTTCCAGGTGTTAGCGCCGAAGGTTTTTTTTGTCATATAAAAAAGTATAATAAAATAACTAAGGGTGATTCAAAATGAAAAAAAGAATTTTAATTGTAGAAGACGAACTGCCTATCTTGCAGCTGCTTACGATGGTGCTGGCAAAGGAAGGTTATGAAGTGCACGCCTGCCAAACCGGACGCGACGCCATTACGCGGATGAAAGAACTGCGCCCGCATTTGGTGATTTTGGACGTTATGCTGCCCGGGATAGACGGACGGACCGTAGCCTCTATTATGGAACAGGATGACGAGCTGAGCGGCATACCCATTATTGTTACGTCGGCACTGGTGGAATCGGAACATATGTTCCAGCCGTTCCCGCAAGTAAAAGCCTTTTGCGCCAAGCCGTTTGTTTTAAAAGATTTAGTCGTAAAAGTAAAACAATGTTTGGGCGACGCTTAATTTCGGGCAAAACAAAACCCCGCTTGGGTAAGCGGGGTTTTTTACGGGCTGTTCCTAAAATTCACTTTGTGCGTACAGCTCAAAAAACGCTTCCAGCACTTCCTGCAATACCCACTCGGGGTCAATTTCCCGTCCGAGCAGTTTTTTAACACTGGTTGCTTGATGCAAAGAGGCGGGCAGCTTGTTATTTACGTTAATGCCCACGCCCAGCAGCAGGCAGGCGGTGTTATCTTCCGTCAACAGCGGCTGCACCAGCACGCCGGCAATTTTCTTCCAGGTTTTGGTTTTGGGGTCCAAGGCCAGCACATCATTGGGTTTTTTAGTTTTGGTTTTAAAAGCAAACAAATGATGAAACGCACGCACCACGGCTTGCGTGGCTTTGTCGGCCCAAAAAAGAACATCGTCCGTTTTTTTCTGCGGGCGAAGCACCAGCGTAAAATAAACGCCGCCGCGGCCGGCGCTCCAGCTTTTGCCTTCCTGCCCAAAGCCTTCCGTTTGTTCATAAGCCAGAACCAACGTGTTGTGTTCACAGCCCCGGCAGGCCAGTTCACAGGCTAAATTTTGCGTGCTGTCCAAAACGTCCACGCTGACCATACGGGTTACGTATGGTAAAGAGAGGGTAATTTCTTCCATAAATATATTTTATCAATTAACAAAAACGCCCGCAAAATGCGGGCCATTTATTTTAATTTCATTTGTTTAATTTCAAACAGACGGTCGCGCAAATCGGCCGCCAGTTCAAAGTTTAAATTATCGGCAGCGTCGCGCATTTGTTTTTCCAGTTCGGCGGCAATTTTGTTAATGTTCTTGGCCGTCGGTTCCGGCAAGGCGGAATGCAAAATGCCCAAGCCTTCGGTTTTGGCGCTGTCTTCAAATTCTTTCAGTTCCACTTCCGCCTTTTCAATGGTGCGCGGCGTGATATGATGCTCTTTGTTGTAAGCTTCCTGCAGGCTGCGGCGGCGGTTCATTTCGCCCAAGGCATATTTCATACTTTCGGTTTCCCTGTCGGCATACAGCACCACTTCGCCGTCCACGTTGCGGGCGGCGCGGCCCGAAATTTGAATCAGCGTAGTGGCATTACGCAGGAAGCCTTCGTTATCGGCCCCCAAAATGGCCACCAGCCCCACTTGCGGGATGTCTATGCCTTCGCGCAACAGGTTGATGCCCACCAAAACGTCAAACACGCCCTGACGGAATTGCTTTAAAATTTCCACCCGTTCCAATGCGTCAATATCCGAATGCAAATAACGCGTTTTAATTCCTTTTTCTATTAAAAAGGCACTTAAATCTTCGGCCGTTTTTTTGGTCATAGACAGCACCAGCGTCCGTTCGCGGCGGGCCATATGCTCTTTGATTTTTTCAAGCAAATGGTCTATTTGCCCCGCGCTGGGGTGCACGGTTACTTTGGGGTCCACCAGCCCCGTAGGGCGAATGACCTGCTCCACCACTTCCCCGCCGCTGGCCTGCAATTCGTACGGGCCGGGCGTGGCCGAAACAAAAATAGTGGAAGGGAGCAGACTTTCAAATTCGTCAAATTTAAGCGGGCGGTTGTCTAAGGCGGACGGCAGACGGAAGCCGAAATCTACCAGCATTTGCTTGCGGGAACGGTCCCCGTTAAACATTCCGCGCACCTGCGGCAGGGCTACGTGGCTTTCGTCCACCACCATTAAAAAATCGCCGTATTTGCGGAAATAATCAATCAAACAGTTTGGCCGCTGCCCGGGCTTGCGTCCGTCCATATAACGGGAATAGTTTTCTATGCCGGGGCAAAAGCCTGCCTGCTGCAGCATTTCCAAATCGTATTCCGTGCGCTGTTTAATGCGGTAGGCTTCCAGCTCTTTGCCCTGTGCCTGCAGTTCGGCGTGGCGTTTGGCCAAATCGGCACGAATTTGGTCCAGCGCTTTTTCGCGGTCTTCGTCTTTTACCACAAAATGCTTGGCCGGATAGACCCACGCTTCCTTCAGCTCCCGCACCACATTGCCGGTAATGGGATGTATTTCGTACACGCCGGCAATGGTTTTGCCCTTGATTTCCACCCGTACGGCGTTTTGACTGTACGGCGGAAAAATGTCCACATACGGGCCGCGCATACGAAAAGCGCCGGGCACGAACTCCATCTCGTTGCGCACATACTGTATTTTAATCAACAGTCCGCCCAGTTGGCCGCGGGTCATTTCCACCCCTTTGCTCAGATAGACGCACATTTCGCTGTAGCTGTCGGGCGAGCCCAAGTTGTAAATACAGGAAACCGACGCCACAACAATCGTGTCACGGCGGGTAAGCAGCGACGTGGTGGCTTTGAGACGCAGTTTATCAATATGGTCGTTGACGGCAGAGTCTTTTTCAATATACGTATCCGTCTGCGGGATATAGGCTTCCGGCTGATAATAATCGTAGTACGAAATAAAATATTCCACGGCATTATGCGGAAAAAAGTGCTTAAACTCCGCATACAGCTGGGCCGCCAGCACTTTATTGGGGGACAAAATAAGCGTCGGGCGGTTTAAATTGGCAATCACGTTTGCAATGGTAAACGTTTTGCCCGAACCGGTAACCCCCAAAAGCGTTTGCCGTTTTTGCCCTTCCAACACGCCGCGCGTAAGCGCCGCAATAGCCTTGGGCTGATCGCCGGACGGTTTAAAAGAAGATACCAGTTCAAAATGGTCCATACGTGTATATATTGTACATCAAAAAAGGGGCGCTTTTTAGGCGCCCCTTCCGGAAAAAATTTTTTTATACCGCCCCGTGAATAAAGTTGGCGTTCAACACACCGGGCAGCAATTGGGCCACGCCGTCAATCATAAACTGCATAGCAATGGCGCACAAAATCATACCCATAAAGCGGATGACAATCTGCGTGCCGTTGGTGCCCAGCAAACTGAAAATGGAGCGGGATATCACCAAGCACACCCCCACCGCCGCAGAAGCCAGCATAATAACAAAAATCATCATCACATACATCGGAAAAGTGGTCACTTTTTCGGCATACAGCACCACCGTGGTAATAGAACCCGGTCCGATAAAAAGCGGCATCGCCACCGGCACCAGAATATGGCTTAAGCGGTTGCGCGCCTGAGAAAAAGTGCCGCCCTGGGCAGAGGCCGTCTCAATGCCGCTGGGGTCAAATTTGCTTTTACCTTGCAACATACGCAAACCGACGATTAAAATGATAACCGAACCGGCCAGCCGGAAGGCCGGCAGCGTAATGCCAAACAAACTTAAAATATGTGTGCCGAACATAAAAAACAACGTCAGCATAATAAAAATAGACAAAGCCATAAGGATGGCCACGGCACGCTGCACATTAGGGGAATCATTTTCCACGTGTTCCAAAAATATAGGCACGTTTCCGATAGGGTTTAAAATAGCAACAATACCGATAAAAGCGTTAACAAGCAAGCTCCATTCCATTTTTTTATCGCTCCGCAAAAAATATATCTTTATATTTAGTATACCAAAAATAAGGGCCGTGGCTGAGAGTTTGCAAAAGGTTAGAGACAAGCCGTCTTTCGGGGCGTTGCGGCAGGCTTTTTGTGACCAAAAAATGAAATAATTTGAGCCGACGGCGCAAAATTGCTATAATAAATTATCTCAATTTTAGGGCAGTTGGCGCAGTGGTAGCGCGTCCGCCTCACACGCGGAAGGTCACAGGTTCAAATCCTGTACTGCCCACCATTTATTCCCCGCTTCACGGCGGGGTTTTTTATGCAGTAAGCACGCAAATGCTTGTGCCCGCCCTGCGCCGCTTCCCCTGCTGACCGAAAGCCAACCCAAAGCACTGGCCGACGGCTGCTTTAAAAACGTTTTCGCCCTGTAACAAAATACACCCGCCCGTTTTAAATACCGCTGGACGGTACCCTGTTTTAATTTATTATGATAATATAAAGAAAAGTATTTTTACAGAAGGAGTCCGTATGTTTAAACAAACCGCATCTTCCGTTTATGCGCCCATTAATAATGCCTGCCTGATTATTTTGGCCGGCACCGCGCTGACTTGGGTTTTGGTTTACGCCAAAGCCGTGCTGATGCCCTTTGTCATCGCCGTCTTTTTGTCTATTGTGCTTAATACCATTGCCGACTGGATGAACAAAAAATGGAAATTGCCCCACCTGCTGGGTTTTTTAATCGGCATTTTGCTGTTTTTGGGAATGGCTACGCTGTCGGTTATTTTTGTTTCCAACTCTATTTCCTCTTTTGTAAACGGCGCCAATATTTATGCCGAAAAATTAAACGACACCGTTGCCTGGTTTTTGCAAACAGCCCAAAAGTTCGGCCTCAAATTGAACTCAGAGCTCCTTTCCGAAACGCTTAACCGCCTGCCTATTTTTAATATGCTGCGCACGATGGGAGGGAGCATTGTGTCTTTTGTTTCCAACCTGGCGCTGATTTCGCTGTTTCTTATTTTTATGTTTATGGGCCGCGCCTCCAGCGACGAAAAAACGGCGCTGGTGTCCAACATTGAAAAACAGATTTCTTATTATTTGATTATCAAGATTTTTGTTTCTTTGTTGGCCGCCATTTTAACTTGGATCATTCTGGCCGCCGTCGGTACGGAACTGGCCATTATGTTTGCCGTCATTACGTTTGTGCTTAATTTTATTCCCAATATCGGCCCGTTTATTGCCACGGTTTTACCCTTGCCGGTGTTGTTTTTGCAATACGGTTTTGACTGGCGTATGATTTTGGCCGTCTGTCTGCTGACTGCCACCCACTTTGTGGTAGGCAATATTTTGGAAACCAAATGGCTGGGTAAGGGGATGGACTTAAACCCCATCGTGGTAATTGCTTCTTTAATCTTTTGGGCCTTGGTATGGGGGGTTATCGGCGCGCTGCTGGCCGTACCGCTGACTTCGGTCATCAAAATGATTTTGGAGCGCAGCCAACCCACCAAACCCTTTGCCGATTTGCTGGCCGGCCGCCTTCCTTTTAAATAGGAGCGCGTATGCAAAAAAACCCTTCCCCGTGGGCGTATGTTCCCTCCCTGTATTTTGTGGAAGGGCTGCCGTATATTCTGATTAATGTGGTTTCCGCCGCGCTGTACAGCAAGCTGGGCGTGCCCAATGACGTGTTTGCCTTTTGGACGGGCTTTTTGTACCTGCCCTGGACGCTTAAAATGCTGTGGAGCCCGCTGGTGGACGGCAAAAGCACCAAACGCCGCTGGCTGCTGGTCTGCCAGTTTATTTTTGCCGTTTTATTTTTGTTTGTGGCTTTGGCTTTGGGATGGAATGCGTTTTTTACCGCCTCTTTGTGCGGTTTTGCCGCAGGGGCCTTTGTTTCGGCCACGTATGATATTGCCACCGACGGGTACTATATGCTTGCCCTGTCAACGGAAAAGCAGGGCGCTTTTATCGGCATACGCACAATTTTTTACCGTTTGGCAATGATTTTCGGCGGCGGCACTTTACTGATGCTCATCGGTTTGTTGGAAGAACACAGCGGCCAGCTGCTTTTAAGCTGGCAAATCGGCTTTGCGGGCATAGGCGTTTTATTTGCGCTGTTTGCGTTTTATCATCTTTGGATGCTGCCCGCCCCCGCGGCCGACAAACCGGCTTCTTCCTCCGGCGGTTTGCCCGTCTTTGTGGATGCGTTTAAAACCTATTTCCGGCAGAAAAATATTTTATACATTTTAATTTTCATTTTATGTTACCGTTTGGGTGACGCCCTGCTGGAAAAAATGGTCGTTCCCTTTTTAATCGGCGCGCCCGATACGGGGGCCCTGGCCTTATCTACCCGCCAATACGGCCTGATTAAAGGCACTTTAGGCGTAGCCGCCGTAATAGCGGGCAATTTGGCGGGCGGTTTCTTTTTGGGCAAATACGGGTTTAAAAAATGTATTTGGCCTTTTGCTTTTATTTTAATTCTGCCCAATTTCTTTTATGTTTATATGGCGTATGCAAAACCGGCCGTATGGCTTGTTTCCGCGCTGATTACCTTGGAACACTTTGGCAACGGGCTGGCGCTGATGGCGTTTATGGTGTTTATTATGTATGTTTCTCAAGGCAAATACAAAACATCTCATTATGCCATTTCCACCGGCATTATGGCGCTGGGGATGATGGTGCCCTCTATGCTTTCGGGCAAAATGCAAACGCTGCTGGGTTACCGCCATTTTTTTGTGGCCGTAGCGCTTTTAAGCTTGTGCACGCTGGCGGTCATTCCGCTGACCAAAAAAATTAAATCTATAGAAGAAACCGAAAAAGCATTCCGCAGCCATAAAATGCAAATTTCGGATGCCGATTAAATGAAAAATATTTCACTGATTCCTACAGAAACCATCAACCCGCGCACCACAAAACTGGACGTTTCTTCCCCGCACCAAATAGCGCAGATGATAAACGCCGAAGATTTCAATGCCGCCCACGCGGTAAAAAAAGCCGCCCGCGCCATTGCCAAAACCATAGACGCGGCGGCAAAAACCTTTTTGGCGGGCCGGAAAATTATTTTTATCGGCGCCGGCACCAGCGGCCGATTAGGCGTGCTGGAAGCGGCCGAATGTGTGCCTACTTTCGGCACAAAGCCCAGCCAAATTGTAGGCATTATCGCCGGCGGTAAAAACGCTATGTTTCGCGCAAAAGAAGGAGCCGAAGACGACCGCGCACAAGGTGCCAAAGATTTGCTTAAAAAAGCCCGCAAAGGAGATTTGGTCATCGGCCTGACCGCCAGCGGCATAACCCCTTATGTGTTGGGGGCCTTGCACGCGGCCAAACACGCGGGCTGCACCACGGTGCTGCTTGCCTGCAATAACCGCGCCGATGCTTCCGATGCCGCCATTTTTATTTATCTGCCCACCGGAGCGGAAGCCTTAAACGGGTCTACCCGTATGAAAGCGGGCACCGCCACCAAAATGGCGCTTAACGCCATTACTACCGGCGCTATGGCGCGCGCCGGCAAAGCTTACGGCAACCTGATGATAGACGTGCGTCCGACCAACCAAAAACTGATCCGCCGTGCCCTGCGCCTGATTATGACGGTGGCAAAAACGGATCAAAAAACCGCACAAACGCTTTTGGCCGCTTCCGGCCAAAATGTCAAAACGGCTATCGTAATGCACACAAAAAACTGTACGCGCACACAGGCGGAAAAACGCCTCAAAAAACACCGCGGTTTTTTGGCGGAGGCCCTGCGTGAAAAATAAACCGTTTTTTCCTTTGCCCCCCAACGCCTATGCACTGGGCCTGATGAGCGGCACCAGCTGCGACGGGCTTACCCTTTGTGCCGTACAGCTCAACCCTTTTAAAATTTTATGTTTTAAAAATTACCCCTATCCGCCGTCCCTGCAAAAACGCCTGCTGCAGGCCGCCGCGCTGAGCGCGCCGCAGCTTTCGGCGCTGAACTTTGAACTGGGCAAACGCTATGCGCAAAAAGCCAAAGCCTTTTTAAAAACGTACCGCCTGCCGCTTAAACATTTGTTTTGTGTGGGCAGCCACGGGCAAACCGTTTACCACGGCCCGCAGGATAAAACCCCCAACACCCTGCAAATAGGAGAACCTGCTTTTTTGGCCGCGGCTTTGCACGTGCCTGCGGTGGCACATTTTCGGGAAATGGATATGGCGCTGGGCGGGCAGGGGGCGCCGCTGATGCCTTTTTTTGACGAATATGTTTTTGGCGCAGGGGCGCCCAAAATACTGCTTAATTTAGGCGGTATTGCCAATTTGTCCGTCGTGGGCAAAGGGGTCAAGACCTTTGGTTTTGACTGCGGCCCCGCCAATACGCTTATGGACTTGGCCTGCACCCGTTTTTTGGGTAAGCCCTATGACAAAAACGGCCTGCTGGCCGCACGCGGAACCCCCGATCAAGCGCTGGTACAAGCGCTTTTAAAACAACCGTTTTTCTTGCAAAAACCGCCCAAAAGTTTGGACAAAAACGACTTCGGCCCCGCTTATTTGGCCCGTTATTTTGCCGCCTATGACGCTGCCAAGGTGCCGGATTTGCTAGCAACGCTCAATCTGTTTACCGCCGCTGCCGCGGCGCAAGCCATACGCCGTTTTGTCCCCGTCAAATACCGGCGGAAAATTATCGTTTCCGGCGGCGGAGCGTTTAACAAAACTTTGCTTGCCAATTTACGCCGTCTAAGCACCCTGCCGGTGTATACCTCGGCACAGGCCGGCATAGACCCGCAAGCCAAAGAAGCCGCCGCTTTTGCTTTAATGGCGGCGCTTGCCCTGCAGGGCAGGAGCAATCATTGTCCGGCCGCGACGGGCGCTAAACAAAAAGCGGTATTGGGGCAAATTGTGCTATGAACATTAACCGTTTAATTTATCCGGGTTTTTGGTTTGGGCAAAGCCGCCTGCAAGACGCGCTGGAAATGGCGCGGCGCGGCGCGGGCGGCTTTTGCATTTACGGCGGCACCCGTGCGGAAATTGCCGCCCTGACAGACGCTTTAAAAAAAGCGTCCCCGCTGCCCCATTTGTTTATCTGTGCCGACTATGAAGACGGTTTGGGCCGCTGGATAAACGGGCAGGAGTGGGTGCTTTCCAATTTGGCCGTCGGCGCCGGCGGGCAGGAAGAAATTGCCTATCAAAAGGGGCTTACGCTGGCGCGGGAAGCACGCAGCGTAGGGGTGGACTGGGTGTTTGCCCCCGTGCTTGATTTATGCAACGAGCCGCAAAACCCCATTGTAAATACCCGCTCTTTCGGGGCCGACCCGCAGGCTGTGGGGCGTTTGGGTGCGGCCTTGTGCCAAGGGCTTAATGACGGCGGCGTTTTAAACAGCATTAAACATTTTCCGGGGCACGGCAGCACAAAAACAGACTCCCATTTGGCCTTACCCGTTTTACAACGCTCTCTGCAGCAACTGCAGGAACAGGAATTAGTCCCCTTCCGTTTGGCTCTGGCCAAAGCCAACAGTGTAATGGCGGGGCATTTGTTTGTGCCCGCGCTGGACAAAACCCTGCCGGCCAGCCAATCACGCGCCGTTATTACCGGCCTTTTAAAAGAACAGCTGGGTTTTAACGGGTTAGTGCTTACCGACGCGCTGAATATGAAATCGGCCGGCGACGTACGGCAAACGGCTTTAAACGCGTTGCACGCCGGTGCGCATATTTTGCTTTCGGCTACGGACGCGGTGGACCTTTCGGACTTTTTGCAAAAACAAACGGGGCTGGAACCTGTTATCGGGCAGTCTGTAGCCCTGCAAGACCAACTGATTGCAAGCCGCCCGCACGTTCAAAAAGCAGGGCTGCCGGCGGCGCAATTTAACCAAACCTATGCCGCGGCCTGTGCGGTGTGGCAGGGACAGCCGTTTGTGTTAAACGAAGGGGAAGAAATTGATTATCTGGAGCTGGGCAACGAAGAAGCTTTTGCCGCGCAGTCTTTTTTACGCGCATTGGAAAGCTGCGGCATACGCCAAAGCCGCACGCCGCAGGAGGGGCATACCTTGGTGGCGGTGTCTTTTTCTAACTATAAAGCGTTTAAAGGGCACATCAATTTATCAGACGAAGAAAGAACCCTGCTTGCCCGCCGCGCGGCCGCACACGAACGGAGCGTTTTTGTCAGCTTCGGCAGTCCTTTTGGCACGCAAGGCATTGCGCTGACCGCACGGTTGTTTTTGTTCAGTCCCGCACGGCAAGCGCAAAGCGCGGCGGCAGCCATTTTAACAGGCCGCCTCCAATCAGACGGCAAAATGCCGGTAACGGGCGTTTAACCGCAAGGGCAAAAATTTATTTATAAAAAACCCCGCCGTAAAGCGGGGTTTTACATAGAATGTGTCCGTAAAGCTAATAGGCAATTTTGTCTTCTTTTTTATCCCAAAGTTCAAAAGGTTCTTCGGCGTCTTCCAGCTCCAAGCGGACGGTTTTAATGCTCCGGCCGGAAGGATCTTTGGCGATTTCATCATAAATAAATTTGTCGTCAAACCCGTGTCGGGCCGCGGTGTGCCGGTCTGCGGCAAAATACAACGCTTTGGGCCGCGCCCAGTAAATGGCGCCCAAACACATCGGGCAGGGCTCGCAGGAAGAATAAATCACGCAATCTTTCAATTCAAAATGATTTAACTTTTTGCAGGCGGTGCGAATGGCGTCCACTTCCGCGTGCATTGTAGGGTCTTTGCTGCCCAGCACCTGATTGCTGCCGCGCGCAATAATTTGACCGTCTTTGACGATCACCGCCCCAAACGGACCGCCGCGGCCGGTGGACATATTTTCACGGGCCAGTTTAACGGCTTCGCGCAGAAAATTCTTATGCATTTGCAGTTCTTTGTCGTCCATAAAAACTCCTTTTTGGCGTGCCCTTATATTATATTACAAATGCAGGGTTTGCGTGGCGTTGCGTTTGTTGTCAAAGGTAACTCCGTGCTGCGCTATAAAACGGCCGTTGGCCGCCACCGTAAAAGACAAATCTTTTTGCGTGACGGTATACGAAAGGCTGTCCCGTCCGCCGCTGTAACCGCGGTTGCGCCACAGCGCCCCGTTGCGGTTTTTGAGCAGGCCCCATTCGGCCTGCACCTGCACCTTGTTTACGCTTACCGTTTGGCCGGGCCAAATATCGGCAAAAGGCAAAACTGTTTTCTTAACGGTAATTTGCTTCTGCATTTCGTTGATTTCCTTTTGCTGTTTGGCGGGGTCTTCGCTGATGAACACCGCGTCCAACGCGGTGCCGCCGCTGTGCAGCACGGCGCGGGCCAGTTTATCGCCGTCTATAGCCGCCCCGAACAGCAGGCGGGTCCCGTCGGGCATACGCACCAAAACGGCGTTTTTGTTCCATTCATTGAGCAGCCATACCGTGGGCGAATTAAAAAACGCATACTGCACCGCCACGCAAAGCACAATCAGCGCAGCGGCGTATTTCCAAATACGGCGCACAAAATCTTTTTGCGGCAAATTAAATAGCAAAAACAACCCCGTGTAATAAGCGGCCGTCCACCCCGTCCGCCAAGCCGCTGCCGTAACTGACGAAAACGGAAAAGAAGCAAAAAAGCGCACCAGCCGCTCAAAAACCCACAACAGCAGTTCCGTCGGTGCGTGCAACAAAAAACCCAAATGCAAAAGCGAAAAAACATAAAAACCGAAACTCGCCGCCATCAGCACCGAAGCCAGCGGCACCAAAATCATATTAGACAAAAGCCCCGCAAAAGAAACCTTAAAAAACACATTGGTAAACACCGGCAGCAATGCCAGCTGGGTACTGAGCGTAGCCATAAAAATTTGCACGAAAAATTTCACCCAGCGCGGCCAGCGGTCGGGCAATAGGTAATTGTTTAAGCAGATGATAATGGCCAGTGTAGCCAAAAAAGACATTTGAAAACCCGTCTCAAAAACAGAAGCCGGTTTAAAGAGCAAAATGGCCAGACAGGCCAGCACCAAACCCTGAAACACCCCGCTGTTGCGATGCAAAAAATAGCCCAGCACCGCGCAGACCGTCATAAAATACGCACGGACTAACGGCGCGTCGGCACCGGCAATCAACGTGTACAGGCCGGCAACCGCCAGCGCCAGCAAGACGGTCTTTTTGCGGCCGGCGCCAAACAAGGCACAAAAAGCAAAGACCATCAACGTAACAAACCCCACATTCCCGCCGGAAGCCACCAGCAAGTGAATGGCGCCGCTGTCCTGAAAATCACTGTACAGTCCGCCGTCTATTTCCCCGCGTTCCCCCAGCAGCACCCCGCCTGCGATGGCAGCCAAATTGCGCGGAAAATGTTGCTCAAACACGTTCAAAATATCTTCCCGCACGGTGGCAATAGCCCGAAAGAAAAAAGAAGGCGGCGCTTTCTGCCGGGCAGAGGACACCGCCACTTCCGCAAATACGCCTTGGGCGGCCAAATAAGCGCCCCAGTCAAAATTGCCCGGCAAACGGATGGAATAAGGTTTTTTAAGACGGCCCTGCAACTGAAGCGTCTGGTGCCAGACGGGCCGAGCCGTTTTAAAGCGCGCGTATACATAGCCGCACGCCTTTTTGCCGTTTACGGAAAAGACTTTGACTACGGCATTGTACCCTGTCTTTTTGGCTATGGGAAAAGAAACGACTTTGCCGGTAAGCGTAACATTTTTAAGCGACAGATAGCGGGAAACATCACAACCGGCAGGGGCCGGCCGGTAAAAGCAGACCAGCAGTACCACATACAGCACCAGCAGCAACAAAAGAGGCCTTTTGTAATAACTGAAATGCATTTACATTTTGGTACGGCCTTTGAGGGAATAACTTAACGTCATTTCGTCCAGATAATCAATATCGCCGCCCAGCGGCACGCCATAACCGATGCGCGTTACTTTTTCCACCATACCGTGCAGCAAGTCGGCCAGATATAAGGCGGTCGTTTCGCCTTCGGTGTCGGGGTCGGTGGCTAAAATGACTTCTTTGACAGGCGGGTTAGCGTTTTGCACACGGCTGAGCAGTTCTTTTACTTTCACCTGCTCGGCGCCGCGGCCTTCCATAGGCGAAATAGCCCCGTGCAAAACGTGATAAAGCCCTTTAAAAGCGCCCGTTTTTTCTATAGATTCTATATCCTGCGGGTCTTCCACCACGCAGATGACGCTTTTGTCTCTGTCGGGGTCGGCGCAAATTTCGCACACGTCCTGCTCGCTGTAAGCGTGGCAGACGCGGCACAGTTTAACGTCTTGTTTCATACCCAGTACGGCGGAAACAAATTCTTCCACTTCGCCCTGCGGCGCGCGCAAAAAATACGCCGCAAAACGCTCCGCCTGCCGCGGGCCAACCCCGGGCAGCCTGCGTAAGGCGCGCACCAAACGGTCTAAACTTTTCATATTAAGCAAGCACTTCTCCGCCAATCACGTCCAAGATTCCTTTCAGTTCTTCGGGCACGGCTTTTGCAGCGCTCTGCGGTTTAATGTCGGCAGAAAAATCGGCTTTTACAAACGGTTCTTCATCCGTAATGGTGCCGGCCGGTGCAGAAACGGCTTTTGCTTTTTCCGCAGGAGCCGGCGCCTGAACAGGGGACGCTCCCGTTTGGACGGAAATGGTAAATTTAATGCGCCGCGAACCCAGCTTAAAAGCCATTTTTTCCAAATCGGCCAATTTGTTTTGGGCCGGCATTTTATAAAACTCTTTATCTTTACCGAAACCGATAGTCCAGTTGTCCCCGTCAAAATGCACCGAACAGTTGGTCATTGCGTCATAGATAAACGGGCTGCGCTCAAACGCTTTCAGCATCGCGTCCCACAAGCGGCGGTTATCGGTAATTATCTCTTTTTGGGCAGGAGCCGGCGTATCGGCCGGCTTAACGGTGCCGCCCGCTTGGGAAGCGGAAGCCGAAGCCGCAAAAGCGGAAAACGTACGCGCGTTTACAGAAGAAGATGCGGGCGTTTCGTTCGCCGTTTCCGGCACGGACGCGGCGGCGTTTGTTGTGCGCTGCGGGGAGGTCGTTTTTACAGAAGGAGCCTTATGCGTTTGCCCCGTGCTGCCCGAAGCGGGCGGCACGGAAGAAGCAGCTTCCCCGCGCTCCAACGCTTCCAACCGGCGGATAAAGCCTTCTACGTCAAAACAGCTGTCCATTACGGTAAACAAGCCTACCTCGGCGCTGACTAAAGCATTGTCGGAGAATTTTACTTCTTCGGCCAGTTTGTTTACTTTGCGCGAAAGCGCCGCCAGCAAACCCGCAGAAGCCTGCGCGGTAATTTGGTCTGCTCCTTCAAACGGAGCCATCCCCTGGTTTAGCGAAAAATAGAACAAATCGCCCAAGGCGTTTTTTAAATCTTTCAAAAATGCGTTGGCGTCAAAACCTTCCGCACGCAGGGTTTCAAACACTTCGTGCAAAGAAGCGCTGTCTTTTTGCGTCAAAGCCAAAACGGTTTTGGAAAGCAAATCCTGCGGGGTAAGCCCCAGCATTTCGCTGACCAGTTTTTCGTCAATTTTTCCGTCGGAATAGGCAATGGCTCTGTCCATCAGCGTCAGGGCATCGCGCATAGCGCCGCCGGCGTTTTTGGCAATAATGCGGGCGGCTTTTTCGGTCAAATCAAGCCCTTCGGCTTCGGCCAAATCCATTAAGTGATTGGTGATTTCGTCGCCGGTCATCGGCCGAAAACGGAACGTCTGGCAGCGGCTGACGATGGTGGCGGGCACTTTGTGTTTTTCGGTCGTAGCCAAAATAAATACCACGTGCTGCGGCGGTTCTTCAATGGTTTTTAAAAGCGCATTAAACGAACTGGCCGAAAGCATATGCACTTCGTCCAAAATAAACACTTTATAGCGGTCGCGCGACGCCGCCAGCGCCACGGTGTCTATAATGGCTTCGCGCACTTTTTCCACCTGCGTGTTAGATGCGGCATCCAGCTCCAGCACGTCCATATCGGCGCTTTGGGCAATTTCGCGGCATTGCGGGCACTGACCGCACGGTTCGGCCGTGGGTTTATCGTTGCCGTTTCCGGTGCAGTTTAACGCTTTGGCCAAAATGCGCGCCGTGGTGGTTTTGCCGCAGCCGCGCGGGCCGTAGAATAAATACGCGTGTGCGATGCGGCCCAGTTTTAGCGCATTTTGCAATGTTTTGGAAATACTTTCCTGACCGACTAAATCTTCAAACCGCTGGGGGCGGTATTTGTTGGCCAGGCTGACATAGGGGGTGTTTTCACTCATAGGTTAACCTCTGAAAAACCGGCGGGCCGCACGCAGGCTGCGTTTATAGTCCAAGCTGATAACGCCGGGACCCAGCAAAAACAACGTGCAAAGCGGGGCAAATAACAGCAGACATACCGCCACAAAAGCTTTGTTGTAATCGCCCGCGAAAAATATAATAGCACATATCAAAGCCAGCGGCAATGCGGCCAAAGCACTCAGACGCGTATGCCAGCCAAGCAGCAAAAAAAGCCCCAAAAACAATTCCGCCGCGGCAATAAAAAAGGCCGCCGCCACCGGAAAAGGAAACCCCATTGCGGCCACATTCACCAAAAATTCCCGCCAATAAAACAAGCTGCCCAACGCAAAATATACCAGCGCCGCGCCCGTAAAAAAACGGCACAAAAACATAGCGCGGGAAAAAGCTTTTTCATCTATATTGCAATGCAAAACCGGTGTGTTGTCGTTATTAGGCATAAAAACCCCGTTTATTAAAATTCCGTACTGGCAGACATAAAGAAATACGTCTTGCGGTTTTCTTCTCTGTTCTGTTCAAAAACTTCTACCCCGCCGCTAAGGGTGCTGCCCCCCAAATGAAGCGCCAGCCCCCCGGCTACGGAAACCGTATAATCGCTGTTGACCATATAGCGGTAGCGCGAATAAACCGCGTACGGTGTAATCCATTTGGTGCGATAGGCCAGTCTGGCCGCGGCAATATCGCTTACAAAACCCTGCACCACGGCTGTCATAAAGGGAATGTCCGTCCAATTGGACGTAATGTTGCTGGGCGGGTTGTTATTATATTTTATCACTTTATCATACTGGGCCTGAAGCACAAAACGGCCCAACTCGCTCCCCGCCGTCAAAGACGCTTGCGTGGCATACGTCTTGTATTGTTGGGGTAAATCGTTGCCGTATACATCGCTGTCAATGCGGTAGCGCGTTTGCCCGAAACGAAAGCCGATATACGGATATTTAAATATTCCGTAGCGGTAAGCCAGCACATATTTGCCGGTCACACCGTAAGAAACATTTTGAAAGCCCAGCCTTTTGGGAATGTACGACGCCCCCAGCGCAAGAAAAAACCCTTCCAGCACTTCATATTCGGCCGCCAGGGCAAACTTGGTGGTGGCGCCGGCTTCGTCTTCTTCGGTATCGCTTCTGCGGTAATAACCCACGGAAGGCAGCAAAGAAAGCCCGTTGTCCAGCGTCAGCCGATAGTCCCCGCGCAAAGCGGCGTAGCCTCTTTCGCCGTTAACGCCTGCAAAATGGAGCTGCCCGTAGGAAACAACCCACGGGCAGACCAATAAGATAAGCAGAATAACGGCTTTGCGCAGCATTATTTTTTAGCTTTATTCTGTTTGGCTTTCAAAGCGGCCACTTTTTTGTCTTCATCCTGCAGGAATTTGACGTAGTTGGTCGCTTTGCGTTTTTTCCACGCGCCTTTATGATAGCCGTAGCCGATGATAAGCGGGATCAGCGTGGTGCATTCCCCGTAAACCATTTGTTCCAAGGCGGTGGAAACTTTGCCCCAAGAAGAAGCTTCTTTGAGCGTAGAGCCGGACAAAGCGCCGTCGCGTTCGTCGGCCACCGTGATTTGCACGGCATATTTGTGCATCGGAGCGTCGGCCCCCAAAATTTCGGCCGCCACTACGGTGTCTTGCGCAAAGTTCTTCGGCACGCCGCCGGAGAACATCATCAGGCCCGTTTCTTTGGCTTTGATTTTGATTTTGGTCAATTCCAAAAAGTCTTTGGCGCTGTCAATCGTCACGTGAGAGACCGGATTTTCGGTCTGGTGTGCTACAAAGCCGAAACCGGCAGAGCAGTCGGAAAAAGCCGGCACAAATATAGGCACGCCGTATTTGTAGGCATTGTAGATGACGCTGTCTTTGCCTTTTTTATTTTTTTCCAGCCATTTGCCCATTTCCCAAATAAATTCGCGGGAAGAATACGGGCGGGGTTCCAAGCTGTTGCAGATTTTATGCACCGTTTCATCGCAGACTTTCAGTTCGTCTTCGTTGATGTAGGTGTCGTAAATGCGGTCAATGTGCAAGTCGCGCAAAAGGTTGTCGTCGGCGTTATGGGGGGTGCCCAGATAGTGTTTATAGCCCAGGGCTTCAAAAAAGTCTTGGTCCACAATGTTGGCGCCGTTGGAAACGATGGCATCCACCATTTTGTTTTGAATCATATCCACAATAATTTTTTTAAGACCGGCGGAAATCAAAGAACCGGCAATGCACAAAATAATAGAGCAGTTTTTGTCGGACAGCATCTGATTGTAGATTTTGCTGGCGCGGGCCAGATCGCGGGAAGAATAAGCCATATATTCAAAGGCGTCTACCATCGGCACAACATTGTATTTTTTCATATCAATGTGTTTGATGGTACCTTTGAGGAAGTCTTTTTGCGTGAGTTTTGCCATTTTTTGTTACACCTCTGTATGTGGGGATATGCGCCGGAACAGGGCGCGTTTTTTGTTCCTTTTTTTACATATTAAATTATATGAAAAAATTACGTATTTTTCATAGTAAAATATAAAAAAATGCGTTAAAATTTTTTATACTTTTAGTAAGCGTTTTTTTAAAGGAGTTTTTATGTACCCCGAACTGCAAAAACAAGACCCCGAAGTTTTCGCCGCGGTAGCGGCCGAATTAAACCGTCAGCGCCACAAACTGGAGCTGATTGCTTCCGAAAATTTTACCTCCCTGGCCGTGATGCAGGCGCAGGGCTCCGTGCTGACCAACAAATACGCCGAAGGCTACCCCGCCAAACGCTACTATGGCGGGTGCGAATTTGTGGACGTGGCCGAAAATCTGGCCATTGAACGCGCCAAAAAAATATTCGGCGCCGAACACGCCAACGTGCAGCCGCATTCCGGCGCGCAGGCCAATATGGCGGTGTATGTGGCGCTCGTCAAACCCGGCGACACGGTGCTGGGCCTCAACCTTTCCCACGGCGGGCACTTAACCCACGGCCACCCGATGAACTTTTCGGGCAAATATTTTAACATCGTGGCTATGAACGTACGCCCCGACACCGAAGAAATTGATTATGACGAAGCGGCCGCGTTGGCTTTAAAACACAAACCCAAACTGATTATGGCGGGGGCTTCCAACTATTCGCGCGTGTTTGACTGGAAACGCCTGCGCGAAATTGCCGATTCCTGCGGGGCCTATCTGGCCTGCGACGTGGCCCACTATGCCGGTCTCATCGCCGCCGGAGAATATCCTAACCCCGTTCCGTATGCCGACGTGGTTACTACCACCACGCACAAAACCCTGCGCGGGCCGCGCGGCGGGCTGATTTTATGCAAAGAAAGTTTGGCCAAAGCCATCAACTCGGCCGTGTTCCCCGGCGTGCAGGGCGGGCCGCTGATGCACGTAATTGCCGCCAAAGCCGTTTGCTTTGGCGAAGCGTTAAAACCCGAGTTTAAAGTCTATCAGCATCAGGTAGTGTTAAACGCCAAAGCTTTAGCCAAAGCCCTGCAGGACAAAGGCTACCGGCTGGTGGCCGGCGGCACCGACTGCCACGTGATGTGCATTGATTTGCGTTCCAAAGGACTCACCGGCAAAGCGGCAGAAGCCGCCTTGGACAAAGCCGGCATTACCGCCAACAAAAATACCATTCCGTTTGACCCCGAAAAACCGTTTGTTACCAGCGGGCTGCGCATTGGCACGCCGGCGGTAACCACCCGCGGAATGAAAGAAGCCGATATGCTGCAAGTGGCCGATTTTATTGACCGCGCCATTACCCACCACGCAGATGAAGCCTATTTGGCGGCGCAAGCAAAAGAAGTGGAAACATTCCTTGCAAACTTTCCGCTTTATCCGCAGCTCGGCTAAGTAAAAACCCCCGCCTCAAAGCGGGGGTTTTTATTTGCTTTTTGATAAATCTTATCCATAGCCGGCATTTATCAAAAGAACAAGCAAACCCTGCTGCCAAGAGCAAATAAAAAACGGCGAATAAAATTTATTCGCCGTTTAAAAGCAAAAACTCCCTTATTTGTTTATTTCTGCCAGCAAGGCTTCGGCCTGCGTATTGCCGTTTTGTTTGGCCAGCTCAAGCCATTGTACGGCACGCTCTTTGCTTTGCGGCAAGCCAATGCCGCGCCAATAAGATTGCCCCACCACATACTGTGCATTGGCGTGCCCCAGCTCGGCCGCTTGTTTAAATGCGGCAATGGCCAGCGGCACCGTAACGGGCGTCCCCTGCCCCTGCATATACATAATGCCGCTCATATAAAGGGCTTCGGTGTGGTTTTGCTTGCCGGCTTTATCAAACCAAGCCAACGCTTTGGCAAAGTCTTCATCCGTCTGTGCGGTTTGATAAAGCTGATTGCCCAAGGCATACTGCGCAGGCGCATAACCGGCTTGGGCGGCTTTGTTTAAATAGTCCGCCGCTTTGGCTTCGTCTTTGGGCAAAGGACCTTCGTCCGCCGCATAGAAAACGGACATTTCATATAAGGCATACGGCACACCCGCCTGGGCGGCTTTGTCCAAATAGAAGGCGGCTTTATCCGTGTTTTTAGCCAAAACGGTCCCTTCCAAAAACAACTGTCCCGCTTCCTGCAGGGCCTGCAGGTCTCCGGCGTCTGCCTGCGTCAAAATCTGCTGCAGACGGGCGGCCTGTTCATACACCTGCGGCTGAGTGGTCTGCACTTGGCTAAGTGCGTTTTGCGCATCGGCATCCCCCTGCGCTGCAGATTTCATCAGCCAAAAGGCGCCTTCCACGGCATTGGGCTCCAAGTTTTCCGCACCGGTTTGATATAATTTGCCCAGCATATATTGCGCCGAGGCGTTGCCTTTGTCGGCAGACAGTTTTAAATAAGAAAGTCCCGCCGCCACATCCCGCGGCACCTGCTCGCCGGACAGATAAAGCTGTGCCAGTTCATAGGCGGCAACGGCGTTGCCCTGCGCAGCCGCTTTGATATACCAGTCCAGCGCGGCATTTGCATCGGGCGCCACCACTTGCCCCGCCAAATACATTTGCCCCACTTTCAGCTGGGCTTCGCTGCTGCCTTGCCGGGCTTGCGCCAGGGCAGATTCAAACGCTTTGCGCTCCGGCGTTTTATACAAAAAAACATAATATGCCGTAGCCAGCACCGCCACTAAAACAACCAGTTTTAAAAATGTTTTCATTTATTTTGTCATCACAAAAGGCAGCTGTTCACCGGCCATATACGTGGGTAAACGGCCGTCCCATTTTTCTATGGCTTTCAGCTGCGCTTCCACTTGGCGAAGGCGAATCAAATCGTCCGATACCACTTCGCGCTGCAAACGCAGGGACTGGGCTTCGGCCTGTGCCTGCAGAATTTTTTGTTCGGCTTCTTTTTTTACTTTTTCCACCAAATTGGTGGCGCGTTTGGCTTCCTGCTCGGCGATTTGCTTTTCTTCCACGGCTTTTAAAAACTGGGGAGAAAACTCAAAATTCGTAATGGCTACGTCGGACACAATCACCTGTTTTTCCGCCATTTTGCTTTTTAAAATTTCGTCCAGTTCTTTAGCCACCTGCACGCGGTTGGAAATAACACTCTCCGCCGAATATTTGGCCAGCACGGCTTTTGTCCATTCTTCCACCATCGGGCGCAGCACGGTGTTGGTGTAATCGGGCCCCAAGTTGCGGTAAATGGAAACGATGGTCTCGGGCAAAATGCGGTGGTTGATGGCCAGCGTCAGGCCCACGCTTTGTAAATCTTTGGAGAAGGCTTCCGTATCAAAGGAATCTTTTTTGATACGCACTGAAAATTTTTCCACTTTTTCAATCAAAGGAATTTTCAAATGCAACCCTTCCGTATACGAGCCCACAATTTTGCCAAAGCGCAGTTTCACCGCCACGCTGCCGGCAGGCACCGTAAAGTACGAACCGGACGCAACAACGAGCAAAGCCAAAATAACAATGATCCAAACCACTTTTTTCAAATCCCAATTTATGGGGGTTACGTTTCTCATTTCTTCTCCTTAATATAATGTTTTTTTCATTGTATAAAAAAACCCGCCTCCGCGTATGGCGGAAGCGGGCCCACAAAACAGCCGTTTTTATGCGGCAGCTTTAATTTTGCCGATTAACGCAAGCAGATACAGCACACACACCGTCATCACCAGCACGGTGCCGTTTTGGCTGCCCATCGCGTCGGAAGCTACACCCATCAGCAACGGGAACACCGTCCCGCCGATAAGGCCCATAATCATCAGGCCGGACACTTCATTCTTTTTGTCCGGACGGGACAACAAAGCCTGCGAGAAAATGATGGAGAAAATATTGGAGTTCCCCAGCCCGATCAGTGCAATACAGCCGTAAATGGGCCACTGGCTGTGGAACACAAACAGCCCGCACATTGCCGCCAGCATAAACACGACGCTGACAACAAACACTTTCTTGGCCGAAAATTTAGCCAGCAGAAACGCACCCAAAAAACAGCCTATCGTGCGGAACATAAAGTACACGCTGGTGGCGTAAATGGCTTGGGAAAGCGTCCAGCCCAGACGGTCAATTAAAATCTGCGGGGAAGCGGTATTGGTGCCCACGTCAATGCCTACGTGGCACATAATGCCGATAAAGCAAAGCAACACCGTGCCGTCGCCCAGCAAAGAAAAAGATTCTTTAAACCCCGTTATTTTGCCGCTGACTTCTTCTTCTTTAATATCTTCTTTGGCCAGCAAAATAAACGCGATAAACGCTTCCAGCGCGAACACGCCGTACATAATGGCCCAGTTATTAAACTTGGCCGCAAACCAAGCCGCCAAAATCGGCGCGATAAAGGAGCCGATGGCTTTTACAAATTGGCCAAAAGTCATAAAGCTGGCCAGTTTATCTCCATTGACAATATTGGACACCAGCGGGTTTAAAGACACCTGCATAATGGCGTTGCCGATACCCAACAGGGCAAAGGCCAGCATCATCGTGGCAAAATGATAGTACAGCAAAGGCAGCACCAACGCCGCCAGCGTGACGATTAAACTAATCAGCACCGTTTTGCGGCGGCCGATTTTGTTCATCAGCATACCCGTCGGCACAGAGCAAACCAGAAACCAAAAGAACACCATAGAAGGGCACAGGTTTGCCACCGTATTGGACAGGTTAAAGCTTTCTTTTACGTAGTTTGTGGCCGTACCGACGGAGTCCACAAAACTCATCGCAAAGAAAGCCAGCATAACCGGAATCAGTTTTACTACCAATGAAGAGCCTTGCTTCTCTTGAGTCATAATTTCTCCTTTTAATGATAAGCGGGCCAGGCGCCGGCTTTGGTGCACACAAAGGCGGATATTTTAACCGCTTCTTCGTGGGCTTTCTGCAGGGGTTGACCCGTCAAAATGTTGTACACAAACGCGCCGGAAAAACTGTCCCCCGCGCCGACGGTATCGGCCACTTGCACTTTGGGGGTGGGGATGAAAGACTTTTCCCCGGGGGCATAGACGGCGCTGAATTTGTCGCCGGCGGTGAAGATGACGTAACGCAAATCAAACCGTTCCAGCAAATCGCGGCAAACGTCGTCATCCGTGCCGGAAAGAGAAAACATTTCCCGCAATACTTTTATTTCATCGTCATTAAATTTAAAAATATTGGCTTTGCCCAGCAGCATTTCTATAAGTTCTTTGCTGTAATAATGCTGGCGCAAATTAATATCAAAAAAGCGCAGCGCCTCTTTGGGTGCGTGCGCCAAAAGCATTTCTATGGTGCGGCGGGAATCGGCGTGGCGCAGGGCCAAGGAACCGAAGCACACGCAGTCCGCTTTTTGCACCAGTTCTTCGCTTTCTTTGGTCAGCGGAATGTGGTCCCAGGCAACATCTTCCACAATCGTATAATCGGGAATGCCGTTGTGCAATTTGACTTTTACGTGCCCCGTCGGATAAGGCAGCACCGCCACCTGATGGGCGATGCCGGCTTTGTCCAGCTCCTGCACAATTTCTTTGCCGAAATCGTCATTGCCTACCGCGCTGACGGCATACCCTTCCGCCCCCAGCTGCGTGGCGTGATATACAAAATTAATGGGCGCGCCGCCGGCACGTTTGCCGCCGGGCAGCATATCCCATAAAAGTTCTCCGATACCTACGACTACCGGTTTTTTATTCATACCTTTTCTCCCGTAGAGGTCTTATCCCTATTGTACACAAAATCGTCGTACAAAACATCTTTTTTATGTATAGACGAAGCCGAGCGTGCACACAAAAATCATTTTTCTTTTCCCCGCAAATCAATTGTGTTTTAACAACCTTTTCTCGGCGGGGAACAGGCTGCCTTCCCCGCGGGGGCAGTGCCGCACTTTTGGGACAAAAAAACCGCGCCGGTTTGCGGCGCGGTTTTAAAACATTCGGGGCAGCTTAACCCAAATGATGTTTCTTTACTTTCATACGGGTAATGGCCTGTTTGATTTCCAGCTCCGCCAATTCAAAGTCAATATCGGCGTCTTTGCTGGAAAGAGAGGCTTTGGCGCGTTTGATTTTTTGTTTTTCCGCTTCTTCATCAATTTCTTCCGCCAAATCAGCTCCTTCGGCAAACACGTTTACGCTTTCACGCAAAATCTCGGCCAGCCCGCCCATCACGGCAAATTCTTCTTCTTTGCCGTCTTTTTTGTAACGCAGGGACCCAAAGCCCAGCTGCACAATCATCGGCAGATGGCCGGGCAGCACGCCCAATTCGCCTTGCACGCCGGGCAGCACGACAGACTCCACCGCCAGCCCGTTCAGCAGCTGTTTTTGGGGGGTTACCAGATTTAAAGTAAGCGTTTTAGCCATATTAATCTTCTTTTGCTTTTACTTTTTCGTAATTGGCAAGCACGTCTTCTATGCCGCCGCACATAAAGAAGCAAGATTCGGGAATATGATCATATTCCCCGTTGACGATGCCTTTGAAGGACTTAATCGTGTCGGACAATTTGACATATCTGCCCGGGCGGCCCGTAAATTGTTCGCCCACCGTAAACGGCTGGGAGAGGAACTTTTGAATTTTGCGGGCGCGGTTGACGGTCTTTTTGTCTTCATCGGAAAGCTCGTCCATACCCAAAATGGCGATAATATCCTGCAAGTCTTTATATTTCTGCAAAATGCGGCGCACATCCTGTGCCACCTGATAGTGTTCCTGCCCGATGATGCGCGGGTCCAAAATGCGGGAAGTAGATTCCAGCGGGTCCACGGCCGGATAAATGCCCAAGCTGGCCAAAGAACGGGCCAGCACGGTCGTCGCGTCCAAGTGCGAGAAGGTTGCCGCCACGCCGGGGTCGGTCAAGTCGTCTGCCGGCACATACACGGCCTGAATAGACGTAATGGCGCCTTTTTTGGTAGACGTAATACGTTCCTGCAATTTGCCGATTTCGGTGTTGAGCGTAGGCTGATAGCCCACGGCCGAAGGCATACGCCCAAGCAGCGCAGACACTTCGGAGTTGGCCAGCACAAAGCGGAAAATGTTATCCAAGAACAGCAGCACGTCCTGCCCTTTGACGTCGCGGAAATATTCCGCCTGCGTCAGGGCCGTCAAAGCCACTTTGGCGCGGGAGCCAGGAGGTTCGTTCATCTGCCCGTAAACCAGCACGGTTTTATCCAAGACGGAGCTGCCGTCGCTGAGTTTGTTTTCCTGCATTTCCAGCCACAAATCGTTGCCTTCACGGCTTCTTTCGCCCACGCCGCCAAAGACGGAACTGCCGTGGTGTTCGCGCGCCACGTTGTTAATCAGTTCCATAATCAGCACGGTTTTACCCACGCCGGCGCCCCCGAACAGACCCACCTTGCCGCCTTTCATATACGGGGCAATCAAGTCCACCACTTTAATACCGGTTTCAAACAATTCCGGCGTCGGGTTTTGTTCCTGCAGAGAAGGAGGATCTCTGTGAATGGGCATTTTTTCCGTGGCTTTAATGGGGCCGCGGTGGTCTTGCGGCTGGCCAAGCACGTTCATCAAACGCCCCAGGCAGCCTTCGCCCACGGGCACTTTTAAAGCCGCACCCGTATCGCGCGCTTCGGCGCCGCGCTGCAAGCCGTCGGTGCTTTCCAGCGCCACGCAGCGCACAATGCCGTCGCCCATTTGCTGGGCCACTTCCGCCATAATCACTTTGTCTTTGGAAAGTTGAATTTCAATGGCGTTTTCAATAGCCGGCAAGTGGGCCGCGTCAAACTGAATGTCTACGGCCGCACCGATTACCTGGCTTACTTTTCCGATATTCATATCTTTCTGTTCCTTGCGTTTATCCGTTCAGGGCTTCGGCCCCGTTCACAATATCCAAAATTTCGTTGGTGATGCCCGCCTGACGCACCTTGTTGAGCTTTACGCCCAGCGCGTCGGCCAGTTCGCCGGCGTTTTTGCTGGCGGCGTCCATTGCGTTCATTGTGGCGGCCAAGTTGGCGGCCTGGCTTTCCAGCAGGACGCGGTACATATACGCCTTCATCAGGCGCGGCACCAAAATGCGGAAAATTTCTTTGACGCCCGGCTCAAACAAAAACTCCGTTTCGTCTTCGTTCTTTTCCGTATGCTGCAGCGAAAAAGGAAGCAGCGGCTCCTGCGCCAGACGCTGGCTGCCCATTGATTTAAAATCGTTATAGATCAGCGTGACGGAAGAGAGGTGTTTGTCGTAAAACTCTTTCATCACCGCTTCGCCAAGCAGTTCCGCGTGGGCATAGGTTACTTTAGGGAAAATGCCCACGCTGTCATACACGATTTTAATGTTGTCATAGCGCAGACGGCTGATAAAGTCGCGCCCTTTTTTGCCGATGCAGAAGACAGCGATTTCTTTTTCTTTGTTTTCTCTTAAAAAAGCAACTGCCGCGCGCAAAATAACCGCGTTAAACGAACCGGCCAGCCCTTTGTCGCCGGTGATGACCACCAGGCCGATTTTGGACGGGTCGCCGGTTTTGTTGACAAAAAAGCGGGACGCCCAACTTTCCGTTTCGTTTTGTTCCGGCAGGGCCAAAACTTCTTGTTTTAAATCGGCCACCATCTCCTGCATTTTTTTGGCAAACGGACGGGCATTATCCATCGCCTGCTGCGCTTTGCGGATGCGGGCGCTGGAAATCATCTTCATCGTCTGCATAATCTGCTGCGTGGAGCGGATAGCTTTTATGTTTTGGCGTATGTCGCGAAGCGATTCCATACAGATTCCTTATTTATTTTTTGCTTCCAAAATTTTTACGTAATCGGCAATAGCCGTTTCCAACGTATAGTCGGGCGTATAGCCAATTTTCTCGGTAGCCAAACTCATATCCGCTTCCGTCTTGTTCTGGAAGAACGGATACGGATTGTCTATGTAATCCGGCTCTAAATTGGTGCCCAGCTCGTGGTTGAGGCATTTGACCACGTCGTTGTAAGAGCGGGCAATGCCGGTGGCGCAGTTGTAAACGGCAGTTTCTTTGCCGTTCTGCAACGCGCACAAATTGGCTTTTACCACGTCTTTGACGTATACAAAGTCGCGCATTTGCTCGCCGAATTTAAAAATGCGGGGGCGCTTGCCGGCTTTCATCTGGTTGTAAAGCTGATAGACCATACTGGCCATTTTGCCTTTGTAATCTTCGCCGGGGCCAAACACGTTAAAGTAGCGCAGCCCGATGATTTTCATATCCTGATGGTCGTGGGAAAATTTGCGCGCCACATTATCGTCAATCACCTTGGAAAAGCCGTATACGTTTTCCGGATGGGTGGGCTGACTTTCTTTCATCGGCACGGCGCCGTTGCCGTACGTCGCGGCGGAAGAAGCATAAATCACTTTGGGAATTTCGTTTTCGGCCGCATAGTTGAGCAAATTGCGGAACGCTTCCACGTTTTGTTCCATCATTTGTTTTTGGTCCATAACCGTGGTATCGGTGATGGCCGCTTCGTGGAAAATGGCGTCAAAATAATCGTTTTCCGGCAAGTAATTAAACAAGTCGCCGGCGATGACGTCCCCTTTAAAGCCAATCAGGTTTTTAAAGTGTCCGTTTTTGGAAAAATCGTCAATAATGGTTACTTCGTGGCCTTGGGCTTCCAGCGTTTTGGCAATATTGCTGCCGATGAAACCGGCCCCGCCGGTTACCAAATATTTTTTCTTATCCATCCGTATTCTCCTATTTATGGTTGAAAACCGTCTTAAACTCGTCCAATGCACTGTCAAGTTTATGGGCCAGGTCTTCGGTCAGCTCCGTGGCCGCGTCCAGCTCCTGCATTAAGTCTTTTTTGCTGGTGCCGGCCCAAGCAAGCAGTTGTTCTTCGTACGCGCGCACCTGTTCTACGGCAATACCGTCGGTATACCCGTGCACGCCGGCATACAGGGCCAATACTTCCTGGCTTAAGCGCAGGGGTTTGTACTGGTCTTGTTTGAGCAGCTCTTTCATACGCTTGCCGCGTTCAATTTGGCGCTGCGATTCTTTATCCAGCTCCGAGCCGAACTGCGCAAAGCCTTCCAGCTCCTGATACTGGGACATATCAATACGCAGCGTACCGGCCACTTTGCGCATTGTTTTGCGCTGGGCCGAACCGCCCACGCGGGACACGGACAAACCGACGTTCACGGCCGGTTTAACGCCGCTTAAGAAAAGGCTGCTTTCCAGATAAATCTGCCCATCGGTAATGGAAATGACGTTGGTCGGAATATAGGCAGAAACGTCGTTCGCCTGCGTTTCAATAATAGGCAAAGCGGTCAAAGAACCGCCGCCGTTTTCGTTAGAAAGTTTGCAGGCGCGTTCCAACAAGCGGGAATGCAAATAAAATACGTCGCCGGGGTAAGCTTCGCGGCCGGGCGGACGGCGCAGCAGCAAAGACATCTGGCGGTAAGCCTGTGCGTGTTTGGACAAATCGTCATACACAATCAGCACGTCTTTGCCTTTCCACATAAAATATTCACCGATGGCACAGCCGGCATACGGCGCGATGTAAAGCATAGAAGCCGGATCGGCCGCCGTGGCTGCCACCACCGTGGTATATTCCATAGCGCCAAAGTCCGTCAGCGTTTGCACCACTTGGGCTACCGTACTGTTTTTCTGGCCGACGGCTACATAAATGCACAGGCAGCGCTGGTCGGCCGGCAAATTCTTTTGGTTGATAATGGCGTCAATGGCAATAGCGGTTTTGCCGGTTTGGCGGTCGCCGATGATCAGCTCGCGCTGGCCTTTGCCGATAGGCACCAAGGCGTCAATGGCTTTCAGCCCCGTTTGCAGCGGTTGTTTGACGGGTTGGCGTTCCACGATGCCGGGGGCCACAATGTCCAGCGGCATATTTTTATCGGCTTTGATGTCGCCTTTGCCGTCCAAAGGCCGGCCCAGCGGGTCCACCACGCGGCCGATAATGCCGTCCCCCACGGGGATGCTGATTACTTCGCCCGTGCGTTTAACGGTGCCGCCTTCGTGCACCAAATCGTCCGACCCCATCAGCACACAGCCGACGTTGTCATACTCCAAGTTCATAGCCATCCCCTTGACGCCGTTGCCAAAGTCCACCAGTTCGGAGGCTTTTACTTGGTTTAGACCATAGACGCGGGCAATGCCGTCGCCGACTTGAATGACGGTGCCGACTTCGCTCAAGTCCGCTTTGGTCTGAAAATGTTCTATTTTATCTTTAATGATGTTGGTTATTTCTTCCGGTCTTATTGCCATACTTGCACCGTTATTTGGTTAATTCTTGTTTTAATTTTTCAAATTGTCCTTTCAGGGTGCCGTCTATCAGCACGTCCCCCATCCGCACGCGCAGACCGCCCAAAAGGGAAGCGTCCGTCTGATATTGTGCCACCGCCTGTTTGCCGCTAAAGCTGCTTAGTGCTTCCTGCACGCGGGCTTTTTGCGCATCGGTCAGTTCAAACGCGCTTTGCACGCGGGCGCGCACACGGCCCAACCGCTCATCAAGCAAATGCCCGGCTTCTTCCGCCGCGGCAGGCAATAAATAATAGCGTTTGGCCATAATCAGCACACAGACAAAGCCGGTCACGGCTTCGTCGTCCTGCAATACCTGCTGTACAAACGCGGCTTTATCGGCGGAGGCAACGGCCGGATCCCGCATATATGCGTCGGCCGCGCGCAAGGCTTGCAGTGCCTGCTGCAGTGCTTTAAAGCGTGCGTCGGCCTGAGCCCCGTCTTTGCTTAATGCGTCAAAGGCGCGGGCGTAACGCCGTGCTAAAATACGGTCTGCACTTTTCATACTTGCTTAAGCGCGGGCAGAGCCGGCGCTTTTTACCTCTCGCAACACTTCGTCCACCACTTTTTCGGCAGATTCTTTGTTCATTTGCTGCTGCGTCACTTTAACAGCGGCCAGCAAAGCCGTATTGACCACCTGCTCGCGCACATCGGCCAACGCTTTGTTTTTTTCGGCCTCAATTTGCGCTTTGGCTTGCTCAATGAGTCTGTCCGCCTGCTGTCTGCTTTCCGTAAGCAGCTGCTCTCTTTGCGCATTGCCCAAGGCAACCGCTTCCTGCATTTTTTGGGCGGCTTGTTCGGCAATGTGCTGCAATTTGGCGTCCAATTCGGCTTTAATGTTTTGCGCTTCCTGCCGGGCCTGAGCGGCGGCGGCTTTATCGTCTGCTATTTGCTTTTCGCGTTTTTCCAACGCGCCGATAATGCTCTTCCAGGCAAATTTATGCAAGAGCCATACCAAAAGCAAAAAATTGACGATGGTCAGCGCCATTACCCCGAAATCGGGATTTAACAGTTTTTCCATTCTTTCCTCTTTCGGAAAAAAAGATTACAGAAAAAGCGCCAACAGACAAATGACCAGACCCAACATAGCCGCGCCTTCCAACAAAGCGGCAATGATGATCATCGTCGTGCGCAGAGCATTGGCGGCTTCCGGCTGGCGGGCAGAGCCTTCCAAAGCGGCATTACCGATTTTGCCCAAGCCAATAGCGGCCCCGATTACAACCATACCGGCACCGATACCGGCTGCGAGGTATTTCAAGACTTCCAGTTCCATACTTTTTCTCCTTTTGCGGGTCAGGCCCGCCAGTTAAATTAATGCGAATGAATAACAAGCCCTGCATAAATGGACGTCAGCAGCGTAAACACATACGCCTGCAAAAACGCCACCAGCAGTTCCAACAACGTCATAGCAATTTCAAGCCCCATCGCCGGCAGGGCGGTCCCCACGCCAGCCATTTTGCTTAACTGCCCGATAATAAAAACGATTAACAATAAGCTCAGCAATACCATATGGCCGGAAATCATATTGGCAAACAAACGGATAGCCAACACGCACACGCGGATAAGCAGGCTGACTACTTCCAGCGGGAAAATAAGCGGCACCAGCCACCAAGGCGTTCCGCCCGGCACAAAAGTTTTTACAAAGCCCCATACCCCGTGAAATTTAATGCCGCAATACACAATCAGCGCGCCGGAACACAAAGCCAGCCCGCCCGTAATGGCAATGTTGGAGGTGATGGTTTTCATTTGCGGGATAAGCCCCGCCAGATTGGACACTAAAATAAACAAGAACAACGTGCAGAAATACGAAACAAATGTTTTGCCTTCCGCGCCCATACCGGGCACGACGATGCCGTCGCGCATAAAAGCAACGTATTCTTCCCCCAGGGTGTGCATTAAGCGCGAAAAGCCGCTTTTGCCCTGCCGGGCCATTAAAATACCCATTACCAAAAGCACGATGCTGATGCAAAACATCGTTACCGTATGCGCGGTAATCGGCAAATGCAGCGTGCCAAACATAACGCCGAAATCGTGGTCCAAAATGTGATGTGCTAGAGTTTCAGATACTTCCATCTTTTTTGTCTTCCTTACGTGGCGCCGCCTGGCGGGCCATTCTTCTGGCTTCTTTTATTAAAATGTACATCCCTAAGGCAAAGCCGGCAAACATACCCAGCACCGTCAGCCAAGGCAGACTGTCAAAATGCCTGTCGGCCCAAAAGCCGACGCCGGTGCCCAAAGCCACCGCAACGGCAAATTCCAACCCCAAGGTGGTAACCGTAACTTGGTCTTGGGGACTAAAAGGCCCAAAGCGCATAACGGCCTCCGTTTATTTACCGAGCGGTAAGTTATATATATTATAAATTAATTTGCCGCAAAAAGCGATAACTTCCTCGCCCGATTTTGCCTATATAGATATTGTATTAAATACAAAGCAAAATAAACACCTTTTAACCAAATTTTTTTGCGCCGGTCCCGCCTGAAAACATATAAACCGCGGCGGAAAGGAAAAGAAAGCCCTTTTTGCAGACGGGGTTAGAAGCCTTTGCGTCCCGCCGCCGAAAAGTACTCCTTGCGCCGCAAGCTCCCTCCGAGCCGTCCGTTGCCGGCCTGTTTGCCTTGCGGGCAACTGCTGAAAACAAAAACCGTCCGGCAAAGACCGGACGGTATAAAATGACTGGCCCCGCTTTGTTTTTGCGGCGCGGGCCTTATTGGGCACGCAGGGCGTTTAATTGTTTAATCAGTTCTTGTTGTGCCAGCCGGTGGCGGGCAAGCTGTGCTTGCCGGGCCTGTGCAAAAAGTGCGGCTTGTTCTTCCGCTGGCAGCATACTGTAAAGTTTAAGCGCATCGGCCATATGCAAAAAAGTTTCTCTAAGAACGGGGGAATTTTTTACGATTTCCGCTTCTTCATCGCTCAGCCTCAGCAATAACCCGGGGTTTTGGGCAATCCGGCGGGCATATATTGTTTCCTGCGTGTGTTTTTGCAAACAGCCCGCCAAAGAAATAAACGCCGCAATGGGCAAAAGCGCTTTTAGCTTGGCGGCTTGTTTGGCCGGGGTTTTAAGCGCGGCCCTGGCCGCATCGCCGGCATAAATGCGCCCCACCAAATCGCCTTCTTGCCCTACGGTTTGCAAAGCGGACAATACTTCCTGCGGGCGGTAAAACTTTTTAATTTCTTTATATATTTCGGGAGCGATTTTGCTTTGTACTTCCTCGTCCCACACAAAAGAGGCTATCCAGCGGGCTTCTTCTTTAGAATGACCCTGAAAAAGCACATTGTACACGCCCCAATATTCCAGTGTTTTGTTTTTGCCCAGCCAGGACCATTTATTCTGCCGCAATAAATTTTTGACCGTGGCATCGGCTTGTTTTAACACCGCCTGTTCCTGCTGCGGTGCCAGCATCGCCACGCCCGTGCTGTTATACTCCAAAATGCGGTATATGGGTACGGATAATTCTTTTTTTAATGCATTCCACTGCTTTTGATAAGCCAACATATACGGAATGTTTTTGGCTTCCAAAAAATAAAATTTGCCCTTTTCCGCCATTTTGTCAAAGAAAGACGCGATGGCTTGGCTTTTATTTAAAAACACGGAAGCCGGCTGCTGCTGCCATTTGTACCAAGACATCGGCACGGCCGAAGATCCCCAACGAAGCATTCCGTTTTTATACCCCAAATACAAATAACGGCTTAATACGACGGCGCTGCCGCCGCCCAATACCCAACCTGCCACGGCCGCATTGACGCGCTTGTTTTGCACCAGCGTTTGCACCTCGGCACGGGCGGAAATAAACGGATCGGCGGCGGTATTTTCAGAAACCTGCGCAAAAGCAGGGAAAGGAAAGACAATACATACACATAAGAAAGAGGCAAGAAGCGCACGCAAGGCAAGAAGCATTTTGTCTCCTGACACGTGTTATGTTGCACGATGCAAACGCAACAGGCTAAAAAAACGTCCCTTTAAAAGGGACGTTTAGATAGCGTAGGTGAAAATTTTGCTTTCAAAAGGTTTCAGTGCCACGTCAAACCCTTTCTGCTGCAGCTCCGCCGTAACAGCTTGAGTCTGGCCGGAGAATTCTTCGGTAATTTGCTTGCCTTCGCCGCCGGCAGTTTTAATTTTTAAATGGCAGCAGGCCGGGGCGTCGCTGTAATTGATGACCACGGTGGAAGCGGTGTTCATCTGTTTCCAAGTCCAGCACAAGACATTGCGGCAGGAGGCGTCCCCTGCGCAATTGCCCACATCGGTCAATGACCATTGCCCGCCGTGAAACGCCGGTTTGGAAGCAATTTTGAGCAGTTTGCAGTAATACTGATAAATCGGTTCGTCTATTTTAAAGAAATCTTTAATGTATTGAATAGGCACACGCACCGGATGACCCAGCATTTGGAACAAATAAATCATCCGCGCGCCGGGCAGGGTGGCAATAATGGTGCTGGCCGCAAGCGATTTTTCGCGCCCGAAGGCCTTTAAGCTTTCTTCTTCGTCGTGGTTGGCCGTAAAGCGAATGGAGCGCATTTGGAACAGATGTTCCGCCCCCAAATGGCCTTTGATGTCTTCGGAGTTGGAAAAACGCAGGCGGTCGTAAAGCACTTTGTCGTAGGTATAATCAAAACCCATTTCCTGTATTTCCCATTCCAAGCCCCAATACACTTCGGCGATAAACTTAAAATCGGGGTAGGCTTCGCGCACTGTTTGCAGGGCAACGGACCAAAATTCTTCCTTAGGTAAATTGCCGCCGATAAATTCCCACCAAGTGTCTCTATGCACTTTGTTGAGCGTAAGCATAGCCATATCGCAGCGCACGCCGTCGCACAAATCGGCCACTTTGAGCAGATTTTTGAGCATAAACTCTTTGGTTTTGGGATTGAAATAATTAAGCTGGGCCGTATCCGTCCACGGGGCAAAATAGGGGTCGCGCCCGTGGGCAACCCATACGCCGTTATCATTTTTAAAGAACCAATCTTTATGGGAGCGGGGTTCCTCTTTACCGGTATTGATGTATAAATCGGGTTCGGCATCCACCGACGGGCTGTCTATAGCCGTATGATTGGCCACAAAATCTAAAAATAAGTCCATCCCCATCGCATTGAGTTTGGCGTGCAGGGCACGCAGGCCTTCTTCGCCGCCCAGATCTTCGGCGGCTTCATATTCGTACACGGCATAAGGGGAAGCTATAATATCTTGTGCATTAAAATTGGGATAAACTTGGCGTATTTGCTGCTGTATGTCTTCATTTTCGCGGGCAATTTGGCCGGCTTTGGGGCTTTGTTTCCATACCCCCATCAGCCAGACGGCGTCAAACCCCAAATCTTTAAATTCCTGCCAATATTGATCCGGAATTTCCGTCAGCAAAAAACGCCGCCCGTGCTTGGCCTGCAAACGGGCCAGCCAAGCGCGTGTGTTTATCTCTAAAATATGCGGATTGGTCCTCATACAAATTCCCCTAGTTATTTTATAGCACTTTGCGGGAAAAAAGTAAACCCTTTTTTTACCGCGCGGTAAAAATGTTATTTCCCGACGGGAACCGTTCTTTGCGCCCTTTCGTGCGCGTTCGGGCGGGGGCACTTATCCCGCAAGAACGCTTCGGAGTATAAAACAAAAAACCCGACCTTTATCGGTCGGGTTTTTTGAAAGCACAGGGAATTATTTCCCTTCTTCGTTTTCTTCGTCTTGCTCGTCTTTTACAACAGGAGCAATACGGGCGATTTTGTCGCCTTCTTCCAGCTTCACCAGACGCACGCCCTGGGCGTTGCGGCCGACGGAGCGGATTTCTTCGCAGCGGGTGCGGATGGTCATTCCTTTTTCCGTCACGACCATCAGGTCTTTGCTTTCGTCCACCAGTTTAATGCCTACGACCGCACCGTTGCGTTCGCTGGTTTTAATGGTGATGACGCCCATACCGCCGCGGTGCTGGCGTTTATATTCGCTAAACTCCGTGCGTTTGCCAAAGCCGTTTTCGCACACGGACAGCACATCGGGCTGTTCGCCGTCGTTAGGTGCTTGTTCCATACCGACGACTTCGTCCCCTTTGGCTAAGGCAATACCGCGCACGCCTTTGGCCGGACGGCCCATAGAACGCACTTCGTTTTCGTCAAAGCGGATAGACTTGCCGTGCTTGGTGGCAATGATAATGTCGCTCTTGCCGAAGGTCATTTGCACGCTGATCAGCACGTCGCCTTCGTCCAAACCGATGGCAATAATGCCGGTCTTGCGTATATTGGCAAATTCTTTAAGCTCCACACGTTTAATGCTGCCCATACGGGTGCACATTGTCAGGTACGCTTTTTCCGTATCGGCATCGTGTTTCTTGGGGTCAAAGTCCTCTATAGCCAGAGCGGAGGTTACTTTTTCTTCGCCGGTCAGCTGCAAAAGGTTGACCAACGCCTTGCCTTTGGACATACGGTTCCCTTCGGGAATTTCAAAGGCGCGCAGCGCAAACACGCGGCCGCGGTTGGTGAACATCAAAATCGTGGAGTGAGAAGACGTAATGAACAGATGTTCCATAAAGTCTGTTTCTTTCGTTTTTCCGCCGATAATGCCTTTGCCGCCGCGGTTCTGGCTCTTGTAGGTAGAGAGCGGAATGCGTTTGGCATAGCCGTCGTTGGAAATGGTAATGACCACGTCTTCTTTTTCAATGAGGTCTTCCATAGAGAAGTCCGTCATATCCGGGCCGATTTGGGTGCGGCGTTCGTCGCCGTAGTTTTTCTTCAAATCGGTCAGTTCGTTGACGATGATATCCAAAATTTTCTGCGGGTCTGCCAAAATGGCCTGCAATTCGGCAATCAGTTTTAAGAGCTCTTTTTGTTCCTGCTCAATCGCCGCAGAAGACAGCTGCGTCAACTGGTGCAAGCGCATATCCAAAATAGCCTGAGCCTGCACTTCCGAAAGCTGAAATTTGTTCATCAACGCTACTTTGGCGGCGGGCACGTCCTGACTGCCGCGAATGATGGCCACCACTTCGTCCATATGCGCGATGGCAATCAGCAAACCGGAAAGGATGTGCTCTCTGCGCTGGGCTTTGTTTAAGTCAAATTTGGTGCGGTTGGTTACCACTTCCTGGCGGTGTTTGACGTAAGCCCGCATTACCTCTTTTAAGGACAACACGCGGGGGCGTCCGTCCACAATGGCCAGCATATTGACCGCAAATGACGTTTGCAGCTGGGTATGTTTAAACAAATGGTTCAGCACTACCTGTGCATTGCCGTCGCGTTTAATTTCAATGACCAGACGCATACCGCGGCGGTCCGACTCGTCGCGAATGTCGGAAATATCGGTAATCTTTTTGTCGCGCACCAAGGCCACAATGCTTTCAATCAAAGCCGTTTTGTTGACCTGATACGGAATAGCCGTAACGATGATGGCTTCACGGCCGCCTTTTCTTTCTTCAATTTCCGTGGAAGCCTGCACTTTTACGCTGCCGCGGCCCGTTTCAAAATATTCATAAATACCTTTGGTACCGCGGATCCAGGCGCCGGTCGGGAAGTCCGGCCCTTTGATGATTTTCATCATCTCTTTGGTGGTAATGGCCGGGTTTTTAATGTAGGCGATGATGCCGTCGCACACTTCCCCCAGGTTGTGGGTGGGAATGTTGGTGGCCATACCTACGGCAATACCGGAGGAACCGTTTACCAGCAGGGCCGGCAGCTTGGCCGGCAGCACGGAAGGCTCCATCAAAGAACCGTCGTAGTTGGGAATCATTTTGACGGTGTCTTTGTCCAAATCGTTTAACATTTCATCGGCAATGTGCTGCAGGCGGCATTCGGTATAACGCATTGCGGCGGCGGAGTCTCCGTCAATAGAACCGAAGTTTCCCTGTCCGTCAATCAGCGGCTGGCGCAGCGAAAAGTCCTGCACCATACGCACCAGCGTGTCATACACGGCTGTATCGCCGTGCGGGTGATATTTACCCAGCACATCGCCTACCACACGGGCCGATTTCTTATAGGGCTTGTTGTATTTGAGCCCCATTTCGTTCATAGAATAAAGCACGCGGCGATGCACGGGTTTCAGGCCGTCACGCACATCGGGCAATGCGCGCCCCACGATAACGCTCATTGCGTAATCAATGTAATAGGAGCGCATTTCGTTGGCGATATCGCGTTGTTGGATATTACCGAACAAATCTACATTGTTTTGCTGCGGCTCTTGGGCCGCGCCGGTTAATTCTTCGCTCATTGTTTTTTAAACTCCTGTTAAACCGTTCAAATCTGTTCCCCGCCCGCAAAGAGCGGGGATAAAATTAAATATCCAAGTTTTTCACTTCCAGCGCGTGCGATTGGATAAACTCGCGGCGCGGTTCCACTTTGTCGCCCATCAGCATCGTAAAGGCGTGCTCGGTATCGGCGGCGTCGTTGATTTTAACTTGGATCAGTTTGCGTTTGGAAGGATCCATTGTGGTTTCCCAAAGTTGTTCGGGGTTCATTTCACCTAACCCTTTGTAGCGCTGGATGGTGGCCCCGGCCTGTGCGGCGTCTTTTACGGCTTTTAACAGTTCCGCCAGGCTGAACACCAACACATCGGCTTTGCCGTTATTGACGGTAAAGAGCGGGTTGATGCGTTCTTTTTCATTTTCAATTTTGGGATATTGCGTAAAGTTGTAACCCAAGGCTTCCAGTTTCTTTTCACAGGCAAGCAGTTTGCCAAATTCAAACAAGCTTTGGTGTTCGGGCTGCAGGCTTTCGTCGTCAATATCGGCGGCGTCCACCCCGTCGGCGATGAGTTCTTCTTTCTTTTCCAGCACATACTCATCGGCATAGGCGCGGTATTCGGCTTCGTCAAAGAAATATTTAAAGCCGCCGCTCTGCAGCGGAATGCGATACACCGGCACGCGGCCTTCGGCCAAAAATGCCTGAAAATCTTTAAACGTAATATTTTTGATTTCCAGCGTGGCCAGCACGTCTTCCATATCGCGCAGCACTTTAAGCATATCGCCCAGCGCCTGCCCTTCCAGTTTGGCGCCGTTTCTGTCGGTAACGGTAACGGTGGCCAAGCCTTCTTTCATCAGCCACTGCTGCATTTGTTCTTCCGTCTGCAAATACTGCTCCAGCTTGCCTTTTTTAACTTTATACAAAGGCGGCTGGGCCAAATAGATGTGTCCGCCTTCAATCAGCGGGCGCAGCTGACGGTAGAAGAACGTTAAAAGCAAGGTGGAAATATGCTGTCCGTCCACGTCGGCATCGGCCATAAGAATAATTTTGTTATAGCGCAGTTTGGAAATGTCAAACCCGCCTTCGCCTTCCCCTACGCCGGTGCCTACGGCGGCAATTAAGTCGCGCACCGTATCGCTGGACAAAATTTTGACCAGCGGGGCTTTTTCTACGTTCAAAATTTTACCGCGCAGCGGCAAAATGGCCTGGAACACGCGGTCGCGCCCTTGTTTGGCGCTGCCGCCGGCGGAGTCCCCTTCCACCAGGAACAGTTCGCATTTGGCGCTGTCGCGTTCTTGGCAATCGGCCAATTTGCCGGGCAAACCGCCGCCTTCAAACGCGCCTTTGCGGCGGGTTAAATCGCGCGCTTTGCGCGCCGCTTCACGCGCTACGGCCGCACCGATACATTTTTCGCAAATGGCGCGCGCCGTTTTGGGGTTTTCTTCAAAGAAAGTGGACAGCGTTTCGCCCACGACGGAGCGGACAATGCCTTCTATTTCGGAGTTGCCCAGCTTGGTTTTGGTCTGTCCTTCAAACTGCGGGTGCGGAATTTTAACCGACAAAACAGCCGTCAAGCCTTCTTTAATATCGTCGCCGCCCACGGAAACGTCTTTATGTTGTTTAGACAGATTATTGTTTTTAATATATTCGTTAATAATACGCGTCAGGGCGGAGCGGAAACCGCTTAAATGCGTGCCGCCTTCCACCGTGTTAATATTGTTAACGAAAGAAAATACGTTTTCACTGTAGCCTTCGTTATATTGAATGGCAAAGGAAATGTAGTTTTCCCCGACGGTTTTGGTTAAATAAATCGGTTCAGGGTTAATGACCGTTTTATTGGTATTTAAAAATTTGGCAAACTGAGAAATGCCGCCCTCGTAATGGAAGGTTACATTTTTGGCTTCTTCGCCGCGTTCGTCGGTAAACAAAATCTTTACGCCCGCATTTAAGAAAGCCAGTTCGCGCAAACGGTTGGCAATGGTTTCATAAACAAACGCCACATCGCCGAAGATTTCTTTATCGGCGTGGAAGGTTACTTTCGTGCCGTGTTCTTTGGTCGGGCCCAATTCTTCCACTTTGGTAACCGGTTTGCCGCGTTTATATTGCTGCCGGTAAATTTTGCCGTTCTTTTTTACTTCCACTTCCATTTCTTCCGACAGGGCATTGACGCAGGATACACCCACCCCGTGCAAACCGCCGGACACTTTATAGGCGCCGCTGTCAAACTTGCCGCCGGCGTGCAATACCGTCATTACCACTTCCAAAGCGCTTTTGTGGCGAAGTTTGGGGTCTTTGGCATTGGTCATTAAATCTACCGGAATGCCGCGGCCGTCGTCTTCCACGGAGCAGGTCATATTATCTTTAATGACCACTTTAATTGTGGTGGCGCCGCCGGCCAAAATTTCGTCTACGGAGTTATCCACCACTTCATACACCAAGTGGTGCAAACCCGGCAGACCGGTAGAACCGATGTACATTGCGGGGCGTTTGCGCACCGCTTCTAAGCCTTCTAAAACTTGAATTTTAGAGGAATCGTATTGCTTATTTTCTTCGTCACTCATTACTAACTCCTAAATCCTTCACGATTTCTATTTTTTGTATCCACGGCTTATCAAAATGTTTGTTAAGCTCTCTAATCAGCGTCTCACGTCGGCCGATTAATTCGTTTCGGGCAACCGACAATTTAACCGCCACATACAGGCTGCCCCCTTTTACACCGAGCAATTTCCAAAAACGTTCTTTATTGCCTATCAGGCGTGTCCATACGTGATCAAGCACTATTAAACGGTTTAAGCGCACATTTAAGCGGTTGTATTTGTTGTTTAACTGGGCCGAAGAAGCCCATATTTCACGCGGACGTGCGCCAAATTTCATAGGTTAGATCCGCACCGGCATAATTACGTATTTCAAATTTTCCTGCCCGACGGGTTCAATTAATACCGGCTGAGAGGCATTCACAAAAGCAAAAGCCACTTTTTCACTGCCGATGTTCTTTAACACGTCAATAATGTATTGCGGATTGAACGCACAGTCAAACGCTTCCTGCGTATATTCAATGGGCAGTTCATCGGTAAATTCCATATTTTGTGAATTGGAAGATACGGTAAGCGTATTTTCCTGCATATGAAATTTGACCGTGCTTCCAAACTCGCCCGAGCACAAAGCCGCACGGCGGGTGGATGCCAGCAATTCTTTGGTAAATACTTCAAATGCAAAATTCCGTTTAGTGGGAATTACCTGTTTGTAATTGGGAAAATTTCCTTCAATTAAACGGGAAATAAATGTCGTTTCATTTAATTCAAAGCTGACTTGGTTGGACGCCACATTGATATGAATTTGGCTGTCTTTATCCGGTTTAGCCAACGAAATAAAACGCACCACTTCATTTAAAATTTTGGTCGGAATAATAATTTTAAATTCGCCGGAATCGGGCAAGGCGGCGTGGCTGGCTACGGCCAAACGGCCGCCGTCGGTAGCGACTACTTCAAATTTTTCAGACGTATTGTTCCACAATAAACCGTTTAAAATATAACGTGTTTCCTGCGTAGAGGCAGAAAACGCCGTTTTGTCTATCATATTTTGCAGCGTAAGCGGGTTTAACGAAATACTGCCTGTTTTTTCAATTTCGGGAATCGGCGGATATTCCGTTTTAGGCGTACCGATTACCCAAAATTTACTCTTGCCCGATTTAATGTGAAATTTATTGTTTTCGCCGGTAAAAAGATTAATCTCTTTGCCGTCGGGCAGATTTTTGATGATTTCAGAAAATTCTTTAGTCGGTATCGTTAAACTGCCTTCTTCTTCCACTTCAGCCGTAATATAGTGTACAACGGCCATTTCCATATCCGTGCGAACCAGCTTAATTTTATTTCCCTGCGTTTCCATCAAAAAGTTGTGTAAAATAGGCATTGTTGTACGGGAAGCAACACCCGCGGAAATAACCTGAATTCCTTCCAAAAGGGTTTCTTTAGTAATATTTATCTTCATATTTTTAATCCTATTAATATGTCCTGTTAATAATGTGGATTTTGTTTATTTCCCTCTACAAATCTTTTTTTATTCTGTGCATAACTCTTTTTATTCTTTAACATTATGCACATTTATTTTTTTTATGACCGCTTTTTTAAACTTATCCCTTTTTTATCCACCGATTTTTATTTTTTATCCACAGTTTTTATATCACTGATAATTTGATTAATTTCAGCGGCAAAAAAAGGATCAGCCTTAACTTTGTCTTTTACCAAATCACGCGCGTGTACGACCGTACTGTGGTCGCGGTTGAATTCCCGCCCGATTTCCGGCAAAGACAAATCAGTCAGTTCCGTGGCCAAAAACATAGCTATTTGCCGCGGCCACGCCACCGACTGTGTTTTACGTTTGGAAACAAAATCTTCCATATCAATTTTAAAATGTTTGCCTACCACTTTTTTAATGGCATTTACGTTTACCGCCAGCCGTTCTTCTTCCTGTGTTAAAATATCGGCCAGCAGTTCTTTGGCAATAGGTATTGTGGGAATAACCCCGTGTGTACTGCAGTAAGACACCAGTCTGAATAAAGAACCTTCCAGTTCACGGATGTTGGTTTGGATGCCTTCTGCTATAAAAGAGATAACGTCATCGCCAATGTCAAAATTAATAGAATCTCTTTTTTGGCGTAAAATGGCGATACGCGTTTCTAAATTAGGTTTTTTAATTTCGGTAATAATGCCCGAGAGCAGACGGGATGAAAGACGTTCGTCCAAGTCTAACTGCTGCGGTGTGCGGTCGGAAGACAAGACAATTTGCTTGCGGCTTTCAAACAAAGCATTAAAGGTATAGAAAAATTCCAGCTCGCTGGCTGATTTGCCGGCCACAAACTGAATATCGTCCATTAAAAAACAATCTAATGAGCGGTATTTTTTACGGAAACTTTCGGAAGATTTGTTTTGCAAAGCCTCAATATATTCGCTGACAAATTCTTCCCCGGACATATACAGCACGCGCGCACCCGGGTTTTGTTGTAAAATTTGATTGCCTATGGCGTGCAGTAAGTGTGTTTTGCCCAAACCCGGGGTGGAATAAATAACCAGCGGGTTATTTTCGCGGTTACCCAGTTTATTGACTACAGCCTGGGCCGCTTTATAAGCAAAACGGTTGGAAGGAGACTCAATAAAATTATCAAAACGATACGAAGAATTTAAACGCGCCGGAAACGGATTTTTTCTGATGACGGGTGCAGCTTGCATTACCGGTTGCTGCGCTTCCTGCAGCACGGTTTGTACCGGATCTTGTATTTTGTTAATAACGTACAAAACGGCAATATCCATACCCGTATGTTTTAAAAAAGCGTCTTTTATAATATGTTCGTAGCGGTTTTTGATGGTTTGTTGCCAAAATTGATTGGGCAGGGTAATGGTCAGCGTCTGCCCTTCCAAATTAAAAGAAGCAGGCCGTAACCACATATCATAGGTATCTTTGCCGAGGATAGTTTCTATTTCGGTAAATATCGGAGTAAGAACTTCGTTGTTAGATAGAGAGTCCACTGCTGTTTTCCGTCCAAAATAAGATATATTTAATATTATCAATTATTTAACAAACCGTCAATAACAAAAAAAGCCGTTTTGGCATTGAAAAACTAAAAAGGCTTTAAATTTTAATTTTTTTAAAAAACGGCTACTTACCCCTTCCCGAACCCTAAAATTTAAAATTTATTGATTTAACCGTAAAAAATAAAAAAACGGAGTTATCCACAGTTTTTATCGGCTTCTAATTACTTTTTTATGATTTACAAAAAGCAGAAAGATTTTATAATACAGTGACGGTTAAATATAGTATAATAAATAAGAAAAATTCTTATTTACTTGTTTTTCATTTATATATATGTATTTTTAATGAATAAACAAGGTATAATACAATATATCCGGTTTATATTTAGCCGTAATGTCTTATAAACCGGCAGAAAAGGGAGCATATTATGACGCAACGCAATGAAATTTACAAATGCAAAGTTTGTGGAAACATAGTGGAAGTGATTCACGGCGCCAAAGGGGAATTGGTCTGCTGCGGCCAGCCGATGGAAAAACAGGTGGCCGGTACTACCGATGCCGCGACGGAAAAACACGTTCCGGTCATTGAAAAAGTGGAAGGCGGCTATAAAGTAACCGTCGGTTCCGTGGCACATCCTATGTTGGAAGCGCATTATATTGAATGGATTGAGCTGATTACTTCCTGCGGCCGTGTACAGCGCAAATATTTAAAACCCGGTGATGCGCCGGAAGCTACCTTTAAATGTGCTGCCGACAAAGTAACCGCCCGCGAATATTGCAATTTGCACGGTTTGTGGGAAAAAGAAAACTAATTTATGTCCGTCCCCCATACAGGGGGACGGGCTTGACTACACGGGAAAGGAGAATTTATGCAGGCGGTTAAAATTACCGATAAAGTATACTGGGTAGGAGCCATAGACTGGAACATTCGCGATTTTCACGGTTATTCCACCAAACGCGGCACAACGTATAATGCTTTTTTGGTGTTGAGCGAAAAACCCACCTTAATTGACACGGTTAAAAAAGAATTTTATCCGGAAATGATGGCCCGTATTTCCAGCGTAATTGACCCTAAAAAGATTGAAATTATTATTTCCAACCACGCGGAAATGGACCACAGCGGCGCTTTGCCGCAGGCAGTGGCTGCCATAGAACCGAAGGAAATTTATTGTTCGGATATGGGGCAGAAAAATTTAACCGCCCAGCTGCATCCGAATTTTGAAATGAAAGTCGTCAAAACCGGCGACCGCATTGATGTGGGCGGCGATACGATTTCTTTTGTGGAAGCACGTATGCTGCATTGGCCCGACAGTATGTTTTCTTATTTGGAAAAAGAAAACATCTTGTTTACCAACGACGTGTTTGGTATGCACTATGCCACCAGCAAGCTGTTTGACGACGAAAATGAAGAACGCCTTTGGCTCTATGAGGCGGAAAAATATTATGCCAATATCGTGCTTCCTTATTCCGATATTGTGCTGCGCTTTTTAGACAGTGTTAAAAAAATGGGGCTCTCTCCCAAAATTATTGCGCCGGATCACGGGTTTGTGTGGCGTAAAGATCCCGCTAAAATTATTAATTTATACGCTAAATGGGCCACGCAGGCGCCTAAAAACAAGGCTATTGTGGTGTATGACACGATGTGGGGCAGCACACAGATGATGGCTGAATATGTAACAGAAGGCCTTCGCCAGGGCGGCACGGAAGTAAAAATGATGTCTATGCATTCTTCCCATCGCAGCGACGTGGCCACGGAACTGTTGGACAGAAGCGCCTTGGTAATCGGCTCGCCGGTGCTGAACTCGGAAATTTTCCCTGCGATGGCTGACGTGCTTTGCTATTTAAAAGGCCTTAAAAAGAAATATTTAGTCGGCGGCGCTTTCGGCTCTTACGGGTGGAACCCGGGGCCGGTAAATGCACTGGCAGACACACTTAAAGCAATGAATGTTGAACAAGTGGCGCCGGTGGTGTCGTCAAAATTTGTGCCCGATGAAAAAGTGCTTGCCGCCTGCCGCGATTTGGGCTTGGCCGTAAGCAAAAAATTGCCGAAAAGCTAAAATAGAGGTAATATGACCGACCAAGAAATTGTAACTGGGCTTGGGTTTATTACATACGGTTTGTATATTGTTACTTCATCGTATGAAGGCAAAGACAACGGTATGATTGTAAACACCGTCTTTCAGGTTACGGCACAGCCGCCGAAGGTGGCTATTTCCGTAAATAAAGAAAGCTTAAGCCACGAGTTAATTTCCAAAAGCCGTGTCTTTGCTGCTATGCCGCTTTCTCAAACGGCGGATTTGCCGTTTATCGGGCGTTTTGGCTTTCGCACGGGCAGAACATTTGACAAGTTTGCCGGTTTGAATATTGCGCGCGGCAAATTGGGCTGCCCGATTGTTAAAGAAAATACGCTCAGTTTTTTGGAAGTACAAGTAGAACAAACATTAGACGTGGGAACCCATACACTGTTCGTCGGAGAGGTAAAAGACGCGCAGTGCTGTCACGACCCGCACGCCGCGCCTATGACCTATGAATATTATCATACGGTCATTAAAGGCAAAGCGCCGAAAGGGGCAACCCACGCCTAAAATACATTTAAAATCTTTCAGGAGGTTGTTTTATGAAATACGTATGCGAAGTGTGCGGTTATACTTATGATCCGGCCGTGGGCGACCCCGAACACGGTATTGCCGCCGGAACGAAGTTTGAAGATTTGCCGGCTGATTGGACCTGCCCCGTCTGCGGTGTAGGCAAGGATCAGTTTAAAGCGGCTGAGTAAGTTTTGTCTGCTTTAAAAAGGGCGCTTAGCGGCGCCCTTTTTTTGTCAAAACAGTGTTTTGTGTCTCTTTTACTTTGATATAATAAGTACACAATGAATATTTTATATGTTTCTACCTCAACAGAAACCGGCGGAGCGGAAACAGCCTTGCGCCGCTTGGTGTGTGCTGCGCAAAAAGCGGGGCATACCGTCAAAATTATTTCCCTTAAACCGTTGGGCCCCGTCGGGCAAGACTTATTGCGACAAGGTTTTGACGTTCTTTCTTTAGATCTCTCTGCTAAATTCAGCCCGCTGGAAAACGCCGGCGCCTTGGCCCGATTGATTAAAGAAATAGAAATGTTTTCCCCCCATATTGTACACGCCTTTTTATACAGGGGCATTTTATTTTGCCGTTTGGCTAAAAGGCGTGTTTCGTTTAAACTGGTTACGACCCCGCATTTTGACTTGTCTCAAAAAAACTATTTATTGCGTTTATTGGACAGGGCCTTAAATCAGGAAGATGACCTTTCGTGCGCGGAATCGCGTTCTACGGCCGATTTTTTAAAAAATAAGCAGAAATATCCGCAAGAAAAACTCCGCCTGATTTGCAACGGGGTAGATTTACAGCATTTTTCCCCGTCGGAAGACATTCGGCATACCCTACGCAGCAAATATGGCTGGACGGACGAAAATGTGATTTTTATTTCTGTTGCCAGACTTTCTGCGGAGAAAAATCATAAAATGTTGTTGGAAGCGTTTTCTTCTGTATATAAACGCAACCCGCAAGTGCACCTTGTTTTAGTCGGGGACGGTCCCGAAAAACAAACATTACAGGAACTTATTCGTCAAAAAAACATAGAACAAGCCGTTTTATTGACGGGAGAAGTGGCTGATGTGGCCCCCTTGCTTGCTGCGGCGGATGTTTTTGTGTTGCCTTCTTCCATAGAAAGCCTGCCTATGGCCCTGCTTGAAGCCTGTTCCTGCGGCCTACCGGCTATTGTCAGCAAAGCAGGTGATATGCCTCTTGTTGTCCACCACGGAGAAAATGGCTTTGTATGTAATACTAAAGATTCAATGCTTTTAAGCGTATTAATGGCGGAATTAACGGAAAATAAAGATTTGCGCCTTAAAATGGGCAAAGCTTCCCGCAAAAGAATGCAAACCTATTATCCGGAGCCGGAACAAAAATATTTGGAAATTTATAAAGAATTAAAATAGTTTTCACGTGAAAACAGGGAGTATATATGGAACAAAGACTTTTTATTGTGGCTTGTATTATGTATGTGTTTGCCTATATAAGCAAAAAACTGTTCAAAAAAAATAAGTTAGACAAGCCCTCCCTTTTTGGGCTCTGGCACGCTGTTTTTATCTTATTATTCTGGGGCGGAATTTATGCTATTTTCAGTTTTATTTATCAGAGCAATTCCGCCGCGGTGTTGACGCAAAACGGCTTATCCGGCAAGACGATGTTTATATGGGCGGCAATTGCCGCTTTGGCTGTTTATGGTTTTTTTGCCGCCAAAAAGAAAACAATTAATCAAAGACAGCCGCTTATTAAAAAAGATTTAGACTGGGTAAATACTATTTATTTTGCCGGTTTTGTAGCCTCTATAGTTATGTTCTTTTTTATACAAGCATTTAAAATTCCTTCCGAATCAATGCAAAATACCTTAATGGTAGATGATCACTTATTTGTAAATAAAGCGGCCTATGGCTTCCGTATCCCTTTAACAGATATTCGCTTTGGGGAAATCAGCCCTGTTCAAAAAGGCGATATTATTGTTTTTACTTTTCCGGCGGACAGCCCGGAACAGATTAACTGCGGGGCTCCCCAGTATGGGCGCGATTATGTAAAAAGAGTTGTGGCTATGCCAGGCGATAAAGTGGAAATAAAGGACGGGGTTTTGTTTATTAATGATAAAGAAGAACCTATGTATGGCTATGAAATTTTTGATTCCGTTCCCCGCATCAAACCGCAGGAAACCTTAGCCCCCGCAATGTATCAGGCTTTATGGGAAGACCGCGAGCTTGAAAATGTATTTGGTCTTTCTTTGCGGGATAACTTTGGGCCTGTTATTGTGCCGGAAGGCTCTTATTTTGCAATGGGTGACAACAGAGATAATTCCTGCGATTCCCGTTTTTGGGGGCCTGTCCCACGCAAAAACATCAAAGGAAAAGCTTGGTTTATCCACTGGCCGTTTAACCGCGCCGGTTTTATTAAATAGCATTTTTTATAGGGAAAATATTTTTTCTGTGTATAGTTATCCACATTTATCCACAGGCTTTATGATTATAAAGCCTGTTTTGTTTCCACGTGAAAACTAGTTTTTAAAAAGGCAATTGTTTCCACGTGAAAACTTTAAGTTGATTAAATGCTTTATTTATGATTTAATATCTTAACGGAGGACTTATGGGAGAAATAGTTGCAATCGCCAACCAGAAAGGCGGCGTGGGCAAAACCACCACAGCCATTAACTTGGCTTACGCGCTTGCGTATCTGGATCAAGAAGTTTTACTTGTAGATTTTGACCCGCAAGGGAATGCCGGTTCCGGTTTAGGCGTAAGTTTGGCCGATGGAGAAAAATCTGTCTACCATCTATTAACCAAAAATGCGTCTTTTGAAGAAGTCGTACGCCAAACATCTAATGAAATGTTGGACTTGCTGCCCACCTGCAAAAACCTAGCCGGTGCCGAAGTAGAGCTAGTCAATATACGCGGGCGTGAAAATATGCTGCGTGAGGTTTTGTCCCCTCTGCGTAAAATGTACCGCTATATTATTATAGACTGCCCCCCTTCTTTAGGCTTATTAACTTTGAATGCCTTGATGGCGGCAGACAGTGTTATTACGCCCGTTCAATGCGAATATTACGCTATGGAAGGGCTGGCGCATTTTATGAGCACCATCTCTAAAATAAAGCAATATTTAAACAATAATTTAAAACTGGACGGCGGCCTGCTTACTATGTATGATGCGCGTATGAACTTGTCTAAACAAGTGTTTGCGGAAGTCAGCCGTTATTTTGGCGATAAGGTGTACAAAACCCCCATCCCGCGCAATATCCGCTTGGCGGAAGCCCCCAGTTTCGGCCAGTCTATCTTTGATTATGACCCTGCCTGCCGCGGTGCCAATGCCTATGTGCAGCTGGCTATAGAATTTTTAGCCCGCCGCGGTGCCAACGTGGCCGATTTTGCCGTGCCCAATATGACGACCGGCGGTTCTTATAATTACGATTTCGGAGGATAATATATGGCTAGACAAGCATTAGGCAAAGGTTTAGACGCTTTGCTCAAACAAACGCAGGAAGTATTAAATAACCCTACGGCTCCCCGTACGGATAACGCGTCGGGCCCGTCCGTACAAAAAATTGCGCTGGACAAAATTATCCCCAACCGTTTTCAGCCGCGCCGTGTATTTGACGAAGAAAAACTGCAGGAACTGGCCCAATCTATTAAAGAACACGGCCTTACGCAGCCCATTGTGGTGGTGTATGACGCCGGCCTGGATAAATATGAAATTGTAGTCGGGGAACGCCGCTTTCGGGCCAGCCAGCTGGCCGGCTTAACGGAAATTGACGCCATTGTGCATAAAGCCCTGACGGACCAGCAAATGTGTGCGTTGGCGTTAATAGAAAACATCCAGCGCGAAGATTTAAACCCCATAGAAACCGCTTTGGGCTATCGTAATTTAATGAATAAATTCAACATTTCCCAAACCGATTTGGCCCAATACTGCGGCAAATCAAAAGGGGCGGTGTCTAACTCGCTGCGTTTGCTGGAATTGCCCCAGCATATGCAGGATGCCTTGCAGGACGGCACTATTACCGAAGGACACGGCAAAGCGTTGCTGATGCTGAGTGATCCGGCCAAGAAAGAAGCTTTGTTCCAACGTATGCAAAAAAGCAAAATGTCCGTCCGCCAGGCCGAAGACTCTGCCCGCGCGCTTCTGCAGCCGGCCGGCGCCAAAAAACTGCCCAAACCGCCGGAGGTGGCCTCTTTTGAAAACGACCTGCAAGCCGCTTTAGGCACAAAGGTAGAAGTGCGCTATGGCAAAAAAATGTCTAAAGGCGTTTTGATTATTCAATATAACTCGTTGGAAGAATTGGATAATTTGGCAAGCCGCTTGAAAACAAAAATGCTGTAAGGACGTTTTATGTCTTTGCCCCGGTTTAAAGACCGGGGCTTTTTTATGTCTTTTGGCAGAGATTCTTTTTGTATGTTTAAAAAACGGCTGTTTTTAAAAAGTTATTGCTGCAGTCCGGAGCAAGCGGGCATAAAAAGGTTATTTGGTGACGCTAAGCGGGGTTTGAAAAAGCTGAAACGGCTAAAACAGAGGCCAAAAAGGGCTTTTTTAAGCATTTTGCCCTATCAGAGACATTATTCTTTAAAAAACGACCTCTTTCCCGTTTTTGCGTTTTAAACGCATTTTAAAGGTGTTTTTGAAAGAAAATGTTTTTCTCCGACGGAAGAAAAAGTTAGTTTACCTAAAATAAGCCCATAAATGAGGCTATAACCTGTTTAAAACCCGCAAAATACTTTTTACCGGCTGGCAAATCAAAAACCAAAACCGCAACAGTCAACGAGCGCAAATAAAACAGGGTACTTTTTAAAGTTAGTTTAACTAAATTTCATAAGCACTTGTTTTAATGCTTAAACAGACATAAAAAAACCCCGGTATTAAAACCGGGGGTTTTTTATTTTGTTTCGTAAAAGTTCCGTATGGTTTGGCAGACTTGCTGTACTTGTTCTTCTGTCAACTCCGGAAACATCGGGATGGACAAAACTTCCTGTGCGGCTTTTTCCGCATTGGGGAAATCTTGCGCTTTTAACCCTAAATGTTTGTACGCCGGCTGTTTGTATAAAGGAACCGGATAATACACGGCACAGCCAATACCTTGTTCTTTTAAATATTGCTGCAGTTCGTCGCGGCGTTCGGCGCGGATGGTATACACATAGTAAGACTGGGAATATCCGGCCGGCGGCGTAGGCGGCGTAACGACGGGCAGGCCTTGCAAGCCTTCTTCATACAAAGCGGCTACTTTTTGGCGGGCGTCGGTCCAATCTTGTAAATGACGCAGTTTTACACGCAAGATAGCAGCCTGTATTTCGTCCATACGCAGGGTGGAGCCTTCCAAATCATATTCATACGCTTTATCTTTGGCGCGGCCGCTGTGGCGCAAGCTGCGGCAACGGTCTGCAATTTCGTCGTCGTTGGTGGTAACGGCGCCGGCATCGCCGCAGGCCCCTAAATTTTTGCTCGGGTAAAAGCTAAAGGCCCCCGCATCGCCGATGCCGCCCACTTTTACGCCGTCGGCGGTAGCCAGATGCGCTTGAGCGCAGTCTTCAATTACTTTTAAATCGTGCTCGCGCGCCAGGTTCATAATAGCGTCCATATTGGCCGGAAAGCCGTATAAATGCACGGGCAAAATGGCTTTTGTTTTTTTGGTGATTTTGCGTTCAATATCCTGCGGGTCAATGTTGTAGGTGCGCGGGTCAATATCGGCAAATACAAATTTTGCACCCGTCAGCGAAACAGACGACGTCGTGGCAATAAACGTAAACGGCGTAGTGATGACCTCATCTCCTTTGCCGATGCCGGCCGCGCCCAAGGCAATTTGAATGGCGCTGGCTCCCGACGAGCAGGTGATGCAATGTTTTACGCCGATGGTTTCGGCAAATTCTTCTTCAAAAGCTTGCGTTTGCGGCCCGAGCAGCCAATGCATAGAGTTTAACGCATCCAAGGCTGCGGCATTAATTTCTTTTTTTAACGACTCGTGTTGTTTTTGCAAATTAAACAGCGGGATAGGGGGGTGAGGCATATGTGTATTATTTGCTCCTTATTTGTACAGACTGTATACGTCGGGCATTTCCAGCAGTTTGCGGGTAATGCGCTGGAATTCCCGTCCGGTAAATGTGGCCACGATGGCTACGGCAAAACGGTTGTCGTGTTTAGTAACTTCTTTTTTTAACACTTGCACGTTTTGTTTTTCTATTTCCTGGCAAATTTCTTCCACCAGCTCCCACTTGGGGGCACAGGTTAAATAGATGGTGTCGTAACGGCGCAGCATTTCCACCAGCCCCAGCGTGCGCCGCACGCCCAGTTGCATTAAAAGCACGGCCGCACACGTGCCGGAAGCCAGCAGATATTGCCCAAAGCCGATGGCCATACCGATGGCCGCCACCAGCCACACAGCGGCTGCCGTGGTTAAACCGGAAATTTTATTTCCTTCGCGCAAAATGGCGCCGGCGCCCAAAAAACCTACACCGGATACAATCTGCGCGGCAATGCGTCCCGGGTCGCCGCCCAGCTGTGCCATATATAACGACAAGATAGTAAACAGCGTGGCGCCGACGCAGATGATAGAGTTGGTGGCATAGCCGGCGGGCTTGTCGTTATACTGCCGTTCCAAACCCATAATGCCGCCCAGCACCAAAGCCAAGATTACTTTAACGATGATGTCTTCCATAAAAATCCTTTTTTCTATTATAGCAAAACAATTTTGCTCTGCAAGGGGTATTAAAGAAGCACACACAGCAGTATAAAATACGCCAGCATACACACCAGCCCCGCCGGCAGCGCGGCGCGGGCCCATTGGCGGCTTTTGATGCCTAGCTTGGAAGCGCAGATGATGTTGGGGATATTGCCCGGTATCAGCAACCCTCCTGCCAGCACCAAAGACATAAGCAAAAAGACTAACGTTTCGGCAGAAAGAGACGGCTGTATTTCTATGCTGGCAAGGGTAGCGTTGTCCAGTACGGCAGAAAGGGAGTTTATCCAATATAACACTTTGCCGGAAAGATGGGAAATGGTTTTTTGGGCCAAGGGTTTAAGCCCTTCCCCCAGCAGAATAAGTGCGGCTACAAACAAATACACTTTGCCGGCGCGGGCCAGTACGGTGGCGTTTGTGTCGGCGGAGACGGAGCGGTTGGGGTCTGTCAGCGGGCGGGAAGCAAGCGTTGCAGACAGCAGGGCAAAGAGCACAAGCCCCGGCAATATCCACCAGCCCAGCAGACGCAGCAAAAAGAAAAAACCGGCGTGGTAAGGTGCTTCTCTTAAACGGGCTACGACAATGGTGGAAAGCGGCTCCCCCACCGGCGTAAGCACCGCCCCCATACCAATGGCAAAACAGGCATATACGACGAGGCGTATCTTTTCGTGCTCATTTAGGCGCAGGCCTTTAATCACCTCCGCCGCCAGCAGCGCGGCGATGATGGCGGTAATCAGGCTAGACGCCGCCCCCAGAAAGAAAACAAATAAAAACAAAAACAGTTTGGGGCCGGTGCGGTTTTCCAACCGGTGCATTAACGCATTTAAGCCACCGCCGAAACGTTTAAAAAGCAGTCCCAGTATCAGCACCGCGGCGGAAATAAGCACAGGCTCTTTGGCCGCTTCTGCCAGCAGATGCCCGCTCCAAACGCCGGATATGCTGACGGCAAAGAGGGAACAAACAAACAGAAAAATTTCTAAATTTTCTTCCGCCTTGTGCCATAAAAAAGGCACAAAAAGCACCGCCCCCACCAGCAGGGCAAGCAAAAGCGTTTGCCAAAAAGAAAGCACATTTTCCATATTAATTATTTTAAATGTTGCGGGCTTTTTTGTCAGCCGGAAAAAAGGTTATAAAAAAACAGCCGCTTTTACAAGCGGCTGTTTTAAAAACACAGTGTATTAGAATTTGACGCCCAGTTTTAGCATCAACGTCCAATAGCCGTAATCATCTTTGCCAAAGCGGTCTTTAAGTTCAGAGCGCATCCCCACCAAATTATAGCGGCCTTCGGCGCCGAACACGACGGTTTCGTCAATGTCAAACTCTAAACCGGCGCCCAGCATCCAGGCGATGTCGGTGCTGTCGTAGGTTTGTTTGTCACCGGTGGAGGCGTCTTTTTCGCGGGCATACATATAGCCTGCACCAATACCGGCCGTGCCGTACAGGCGCGTCATCGAATGCGGGAAAAGATACACACGCCCCGCTACCATTGCCGTGGCAATGCCGGAGCGGTAATTTACGGTGCGTCCGTCGGTGGTGTTAAAGTCGTCCCCGTTGGATAAGCCCGCATAGTTGCCGTCAAGGCCCAACGTCAGCCACGGCAAAATATTGCGCACAAAGGCCAAGCCGGCAGTAAAGCCCGTGTCGCCCAGTTGCAGGGTTTGTCCGTTTTCGGACCAGTCTTCTTCGGGCAATGCCACCCCGCCGTAAAATTCCACGCGGGTGGTGTTGGTTTGCAAACCGTATTTAGGGGTTTCTTCGTAGGAACAGCAGGTGTACTGTTCTGCCGCGTACAATGCCGGAGCGCAAAGCAAAGCGGCCAAAATAAATAGTTTTTTCATAGCAGACCTCGTTTTTAGTAGGTACCTATATTTTATTTTTTCAAAGTGTTTTTGACAACGGTTAATTGGGTTTTGGGGTCGGTAAAGGAACCGTCTTCTACCGATTTGACAATGCCTTGCCATTGTCCGCGCGCTTTTAAAATCTGCTCGCAAATATCGCGCACGGCCCCTTCGCCGCCGTGCTTGGGGGACACATAAAGCGCTACGTCTTTTACTTCCTGCACTCCGTTGGCAACCGTCAGCGGCAGGCCGGCCGTTTTCAGGACGCCCAAGTCAATAATGTCGTCGCCGATAAAGGCGGCTTCTTCGGCGCTGGCGCCAAAGCGGCGGCAGGCGTCAAGCAGCGCGGCCGATTTGTCCATTGTGCCGTAATACAGAATATCCATCCCCAGCAGTTTAGCCCATTGCTGCAGCACCGGCGCCGACCCGCGGGAAATAATGCCCGTGCGTATGCCGCAGGCACGCAGAAAAATCATTCCCATACCGTCTAGCGATTCAAAGTTCTTTACTTCTATGGGGTGGCCTTGTGCGTCGGTGTACCAGGTGAGTTTGCTGTCTGTCATTACGCCGTCAATGTCGGTAAGCAGCAGCTTTAGGTTTTTGGCTTTGCGGATAAAATCTTGATTCATACCCTAATTATACCATTTAGCGGTGTGATACCAGCGGATAGACAAGACTAAAAATTATATAATGAACGTATGAGAAAAATTTTACTTTCTTTGCTGGCCTTTGCTTTATGCGGCATAGGCTGCACGCCTAAAACGGTAATCAGCCAAAGCTACGATTTCAGCCAAATGAACCGTATCGGCATTATGGGGTTTTCCAGCCCGTACAGCGGGCTGTCGGGCGTGGAGAATTTGTTTGCCAAATATTTAATAGAGTCCGGTTTTAAAGTGGTGGAACGCGCCCAGCTGGAGCAGGTGCTTAAAGAGCATAATATTTCCGTGTCGGGGTATTTGTCGCCGGAAACGACGCGCAAAATCGGGCAGATTTTGGGCGTGGATGTGCTGCTTATTGGAGAAGTAACCTCCTATACGCCCACCCGCACGGGGGTAACAATGGTGGCTACGCGCCGCACCGAAGCCCAGCCGGTGTATTCCCAAAACATTATGAAATTGCCCGACGGCAGTTACGCCGCCTATACGCAAAATGTGGGCACGCAATACACCCACAGCACCGATGTGCGCCCCAGCCAGTACACGATTAATGCCCAGGTGGGCATTATAGCCAAACTGGTGGATGTGGAAACGGCGGAAATCGTGTGGATCGGTTCTTTGTCGGATGAAAGTTCCAGCGCGTTGGACGCCGCCGATTATATTGCGCGCAGTCTGGTAAAAAGTTTTACAAAAGAGCTGGCTAAATTGCAGGAAAAAAAATGAGACCCGTTACACAGCAGCAACAAACGCTTTCTTCGTTGATTTTGAACGGTTTCTTTTTTATCGTCAAAACGCTGACGGCCGCTTTGCTGGTGCTGGCGGCGGTGCTGGTGGTCAGCCAAAGTGCGGTAGCGCCGGTAAGCACGCGGCTTTTGGGCGTGTATGCGGTGGAATATGCCGCCAAAACCATTAAGCCGTACAGACACCTTTTTCCGCAGCCGTATATGGTGAATTTAGAAGAAGAACAAACGAGGTAAATATGCTCGACATCAAAATGATTATTGCAAACCCTGATGAGGTAAAACGCCGCCTGTCTTTGCGCAAACCTGCTTTGGCCGCGCAGATTGACGAAGTGCTTTCGCTTTACGATAATTACAAAAAAGTATTGGCCGCCGTGGAAGAACTGCGCGCCAAACGCAACAGCCTTTCCAAACAAATCGGCCTGATCAAAAAAGAAAAAGGCGACGACGCCGCCAAAGAAACGATGGCGCAGGTGGCCCAATTAAAAGAGGAAATGGCCGCCAAAGAAGACGAACTGGAACCGCTGAAAAAACAAATTGACGATTTACTCTTAAGCATTCCCAATTTACCCAACGAGCATATCCCCGTAGGTACGTCCGACGCCGACAATCCGGAATATTTGCCCTGCACCATTGCTCTGCCCAAGTTTGACTTTAAACCGCTGGACCATCAGGCCGTGGGCGAAAAACTGGGTATTTTAGATTTTGCCGCCGCGGCCACGCTTTCCGGCAGCCGCTTTGCTTTGTATAAAGGCGACGGCGCGCGTTTGGAACGCGCCATTATCTCTTTTATGCTGGATATGCACGCGCGCAAAGGGTATACGGAAATTCTGCCTCCGGTTATTGTCAACGAAGAAATTTTGTACGGCACCGGCCAGCTGCCCAAATTCCGCGAAGATATGTATGAATTGGTGGGCGAACCCAAACAATTTTTGATTTCCACGGCGGAAATTCCGCTGACCAATTTAAACCGCGGCCGCGTAATTGCCGAAAGTGAACTGCCCATTAAACTGACGGCTTGGACGCCGTGCTTCCGTAAAGAGTCGGGCACGTACGGCAAAGACACCCGCGGTCTCATTCGCAACCACCAGTTTAACAAGGTGGAGCTGGTAATGATTTCCAAGCCGGAAAATTCCTACCAAATGCTGGAAATTATGGTATCCGACGCACAGGAAGTGCTTAAAGAATTGGGTCTGCCTTATCACGTGGTGGAGCTGTGCTCAGGCGACATCGGCTTTTCTTCCGCCAAAACCTACGACATTGAAGTATGGATGCCCAGCGAGAACCGCTTCCGCGAAATTTCTTCCTGCTCTAACTGCTTGGACTTTCAGGCCCGCCGTATGGGGCTGCGCTATAAAAACGCGCAGGGCAAGCTGGAATATGTGCACACCCTAAACGGCAGCGGCTTGGCCGTGGGACGCACATTTGCCGCCATTTTGGAAAATTTCCAACAGGCGGACGGCTCCGTTATCATCCCGCAGGCGTTGCGGCCGTATTTCGGCAAGGATAAAATTGAGGCCAAGAAATAATGAGAAAGGCGCTCTCGTTTTTGGCCGCGCTGCTTTTTACCGCGACTGCGGTGCTTCCGTCTGCTGCCGAAATTAAACTTCCGCCCGATGTAATGGAATATGCCACCGTGGGCATAAACGGGGTATACAGCCTTGATTTTGACACGGCGCAGGAAAATATTGAAAAAGTGTTTGCCCTGTACCCCGATCATCCGTTTGCGCATTTCGGCAATGCGATGATTGCCTGGTCGCGCTATGAATATGAATTTGAAACCAGCGACGACAAACAACGAAAAGTGTTTGAAAAAACCTTGGACGATTCCATTGCCGGCATTAAACGCTGGATAAAGAAAAACCCCAAAGACCCCAACGCCTATATGGGCATTGGCGCACTGTACGGGCTGCGGGCAATGTTTTCTATGCGCACCCGCAGTTGGATAACGGCCTATTTTTCGGGGCGCAAAGCCATCAATAATTTGGAAAAATCGCTGGAGCTGGACCCCACGTATTACGACGCCTATTTCGGGTTGGGCATTTACAATTATTTTGCCGGCACGCTGCCCAGCGTCATCAAAGTGCTGGCCGCCATTGTGGCCATAAAAGGCGACCCCGACAAAGGCGTGGAACAGCTGAACCTTTCGCGCGAAAAAGCCACTTTTACTTCCGACAGTTCCAAACTTATTTTGATTGAAGTGCAAAATACGCGCAACAGCAAATATTACGACCCCAAAAAATCGCTGGAATACATTCGTCAGCTGCGTGCCAAATATCCCGACAATCCGCTTATGCACTATGTGGAGCTTATCTGCCTGTTTGAAACCGGCGCCTATGAAGCCGTGCAACAAGGCGGTTATGAATTTTTAAATCTTATCGGCAAAGACCCGTTTTATAAAGATATTTATATTTCCCGCGCGTATACGGCCATTGGCACGGCCTATATGGCCCAAGGCCGGTGGCAGCAGGCCCAAGAAGCCTTTGAAGAAGGTCAAAAGGCCTTGGCCGAGCAGGAGCCCAGCCGTTGGGGCGTGTGGAATGAATACCGCCTGGGGCAGGTGTATGATGTCTTAGGCCAAAGAGAGAAGGCCGTTAAGCAGTATAACAAAGTGCTCTCTTTCAAAGACAAATGGGGCTTTGACGAAGTAGCCAAACAAGGCAAAAAAACCCCTTGGCAAAAAGCCGATGGAGCCGGTGTAGGGCCGCTTCCCCCACTGTGAGGACAAAAAATACATTGTCAGCATAAAGGAGCAATCCCGTATGATGAGACGAATGTTGATTCTGTGTTTGGCAATAGGACTAATCGGGGCTGTGCCGCTAAGTGCACAGACCTTGCAAAAAGGCGACCAAATGGTCTCGGGTTTTGTTGGTGCCGGCGGTGCGCTGGGTAACAGCGGCGTAAAAACCACCAGTCAGTTAACGGGTAATGACACCGATACGCTGGACTGGGGGGACGAATCTGTTTCCTACGGCGTACAGTATTTATACGCACTCAACCCGTATTTTGCTTTTGGCGCCGAATATAACGGCAACCGTTTTGACGGTGCCACCTACGAAGAGTATTTCTATTGGGGTTCCCCCAAAGAACAAGAAATCATAGACCCGGATATGGACGTGCACAACTTTATGGCGGCGGGGCGGTTTACTTTTAACCCCGGCGCCAAGACGCGTGTGTATATTCCGTTTGGGCTGGGGGTGGCCCGTGCCAAAGCGACGTTGGATTATACGCTTGATAAAGTAAATGGCGGTGTGCTGCAGCATACGTCCGGCAGTCAGGACGAGAGCGGCACTTCGTTTACCTATTATGTCGGTTTGGGGGTAGAAAGCCATTTCAGCCCGCATTGGCTGTGGGGGCTGGAGGCACGTTATCAGGCCTTTGAATTTGATTACGGCAAATTCAACGACGAATGGAACAAAAAAACGCTGGACTATGTTTCCGTTCTGTTTAAAATAGGCTATAAATTTTAGTAAAAATAGTTGTTCACAAGGAGATACAAATGAAGAAACTGTGGTTAGCAGTACTTATTGGACTGATGTGTGTCATCCCCGGTGCGGTGGATGCCCAAGGCATAAAAGCCGGAGATCAAACGGTGTCCGTTTTCTTGGGCGGCGCAGCTCCCTTGCAAGATTCCGGTGTGTATTCTGAAGATGTCCTGGGCGACTCTGTCGGCAATGAAGAATTAGCTTGGGGTGACAGCTCTGTCTCTTATGGAGTGCAGTATATGTACGCCGTTTCTGATTATTTTGCCTTCGGCTTGGAATATATGGGCAATAATTTTGAAGAATCGGATTATGAACGTTCTTTTTTCTTTGATGCCCGCAATTGGGGCAAAGAAGAACTGGAAAGCAAAATGGACCTCAATAGCTTTATGGTTGCAGGGCGCTTTACGGCTAACCCCGGCAACAAAATTCGTTTCTATGTTCCGTTTGGTTTGGGTTTAACCTCGGCCAAAGCGACCCTTGATATAGAAAGCAAATTAATGACTGGCGGCAGCTTGTTGCGTGATGATGCGAGCGACAGTGCCAGCAGCACTTCTTTTTCTTATTATTTGGGCGTGGGCATAGAAGGAGACATTAACGAAAATTGGCTTTGGGGCGCGGAAGCCCGTTACAGCGGGTTTACCTTTGATTACGACAAATTTGACAACAGCAATCTGGGCAAAAAAGATTTGTCTTATATGTCCATTTTGTTAAAACTGTCTTACAAATTCTAATAACTAAGCCAAACAAAAACCCCGCTCAAAAGAGCGGGGTTTTTTGTCGGACAAAACTTATTTTTTCTTTTGCGCTTTTACCGTTAAATAGCCCATTAAGCGGTAAATAAGTTTAGACACGTTGAATTCCGTAATGGGGTCTGCCTTTCTTTGGCAGGCTTCCACCACGTCCACGGCCACGATGTTCTTCTTTTCAATGACGGCGCGGAACAGGTCCAGCGCTTCATACCAGCCAAAGCCGCCGGGCTGCGGCGTGCCGGTGGCCGGAATGACGGACGGATCAAAGCCGTCCACATCAATGGTAATATACACCGTGTCGGTCAGTTTTTTAAGCACTTGCGGAATCAGTTTGTTGACGTCGCGGTTTTCGTGCATAAAAAACGTGGTCACTTTGCCGGCATTGCAGTATTGCTTTTCTTCACTGGCTACGCTGCGTATGCCCACCTGCACCACGGGTACCTGGCGGGACGCCGGATACAAAGCGCAGGCGTGGCTTTTGGGGGTGCCTTCAAAGGTTTCGCGCAAATCGGCGTGGGCGTCAAAGTGCAAGATGCTCAGGTCTTTGTAGGCCTCAATATACGGCTGGGCCAATGCCTGGGTGACGGTGTGTTCCCCGCCTACGTAAAAGGGAATGCACTGCTTGTGCGTCATCATTTCCCGCACGGTTTTGTCTATTTCTTTAAACACTTTAGCCGTGGAGCCGGTGCATTTAACCGCCGGACAGGTGTGTATGCCTTCCTGCCAGGTTTCGGTTTTGGTTTCTTCGTCCCAAAGTTCAATTTGGGTGGAGGCTTCTATCACGGCGGCGGGGCCTTTGGCCGTACCGTGACCGTAGCAGACCGTTTTTTCAAACGGCACGGGCACGACGGCGAATTTACAAAGGGCCAGAGAGCTGTTTTTGCTCTCTAGCCCCATAAACTTATCGGTTTGTACGTTATCGCTCACAACGAGTCCTGATTATTTTACAAACACGGCAGCAGCCACAACCGTGGTCCACAACCCTTCCACGCAGATAGCAGACTGCGTAATGTTGGTCGTGCGCACGATTTTGCCGCTCATTTTCCAGATTTCTTCTTTTTGGTCCCAGGTAGTGTTGTTGTCAAACTCAATACCCAGGGTGGTGGACAGCATCAACGCGGCCAAGTCTTCGGCATAATCGCCGGCTTGTTTGTCCGTTTCGCCGAAGCTGTGATGTTCGGAAATATAGCCGTGGGTTTTTTTGCCGTCTTTAGGGATGGCCAAGCCCACAGAAGCGGAAATCAGGCGGCGATACTCATTGCTGGTATTGCGGCTGATGACGCAGTGCAGGATCTGTCCCGGGCGCAGTTGGCTGACCCCTTTGGACACGGGGATGGTTTTGCATCCCGGGGGAAAAATACTAGACACAGGCACAATGTTAAACGGGGCGATTTTGGCGTCGCGCAAGGCTTCTTCAAAGCTCGCCAGTTTTTCTTTGTGTCTGCCGATTCCTTTGGTCAGGAATATCTCTTTGGGTACAAACGGTTCGTACATTTTGAGTTTTTTATTCCTCGTGAATTAATATAATATAAATTATAACAAATAGGAAATTCATTTGTTATATATTTATCTGCCGGTCAGCCTTACCCTTCGGCCGGTTTAATAAGTGTAACAAATTAAACGGATTTATTCCATATGAAAAAACTAGTGATATGTATTTTGTTTTTAGCCTTTTCGGCGGGAGCGAGTGCTATGGAAAATATGTTCAGAAACGGCGTGCTGCATTTTGATTATAAAGCAGAGGACTTGGCCCCTGCAGAGGCGCAGGCCCGAAAAGAGTTGGAGAAAGACCTGGCTGCTTTGGTGGCTATCCCCGACGAAGAAAGAACCTTTGACAACACAATTATGGGCTACGAGCGTGCCTTTGAAAAATACGGCGACGCATTGGGAATGAGCGGTTTTTTGTCGTATGTGTCTACGGATAAAAATTTTCGGGATGCGGCCCTGGCCCTGCAAATGCAAATGAGCCAGTATATGGTGGACGTGGCCACCCGCCGCGACGTGTACCGCGCCATTAAAGCCTATGCCGACACCAAACCGCAGTTGGAACCGGACCAGGCCTTGCTGCTTAAAGATATGATGATCGGCTTTAAAAACAGCGGTATGGACTTAAATGACGAAGACTTGGAAACGTTTAAAAAACTCAATAAAGAAAAAGCCCAATATATTATTCAGTTTGACAAAAACATTCAGGAATATAAAGACTTTTTGGACGTGGACGAAGCCCAGCTGAAAGGCTTGGGCGAAGATTATATCTCTAAACTGCAAAAAACCCCCGAAGGCAAATACCGCGTTACGCTTGATTACCCCGACTATGTGCCCTTTATGCTAAATGCCGAAAGCGACCAAGCCCGCAAAGAACTGGAGTTTAAATACAACCGCCGCGGCGGACAAGAAAACGTGCAATTGCTGGAAAAAACCTTGGCCCTGCGCCAGCAAATTGCGCAGCTGCTGGGTTACAAAAATCACGCCCAGATGAAGCTGGAAAACCGTATGGCCAAAAACCCCGACAAGGTGTTTGACTTCTTAAAAGATTTGGAAAAACGCCTCAAGCCGATGGCCAAACAAGAAGACAAAAATTTAATTGCTTATAAAAACGAAAAGAAGGGCACCAAAAGCCGCACGCTTTACCCGTATGAAAGCGGGTATTGGGGCAATAAATACAAAAAAGAAAATTTGGACGTAGACCCCGAAATCATTAAAGAATATTTTCCTTCCGACGTGGTAATTGACGGAATGCTTGATTTGTTCGGCAAATTGTTCGGCATCTCGTTTGAACCGGCCGACATTCCCGTCTGGCACCCCGATGTAAAAGCCTTTAAAATCGTCAATAAGCAGGACGGCGCACTGGTGGCCTATTTTTATATGGACTTGTATCCGCGCGAAGGCAAATATAAACACGCCGCCTGTTTTGATTTGGTGGACGGCCACCAAAAGGCCGACGGCAGCTGGCAGGTTCCTTTTGTGGCCATTGTGGCCAATATGAACAAGCCGTCTAAAGATGCACCCTCTCTTTTAAAACACGGCGAAGTGAGTACCTTATTCCACGAGTTCGGCCACGTGCTGCACAATGCGTTGACCAAAGCGCGTTATTCGGCCCAATCGGGCACCAGCGTCAGCTGGGACTTTGTGGAAGCCCCCAGCCAAATGCTGGAACGCTGGGCCTGGAACCCGCAGGTGCTTAAAAAAATCAGCAAGCATTACAAAACCGGCGAGCCGCTGCCCGACGATATGATTAAAAAAATGATTGCCGCCAAAAATTTCGGCGCCGGCGGCGCGTATTTGCGGCAGGACTTTTTTGCCCAATACGATATGACCCTTCATACCAAAAAGAAAACGCCCGATACGACCAAAACCTATTTTACGATGACCAAAAAAATTCGCGGTCTGCCTTTGACCAAAGGCACGTATCCGCAAGCGTCTTTCGGGCACATTATGGGCGGCTATGACGCGGGCTATTACGGCTATTTGTGGTCGGAAGTCATCGCGGAAGATTTTTTCAGTGAGTTTGAAAAGAACGGGGTGTTTAACCCGCAAACGGGTTTAAAATTCCGCCGCGAAATTTTGGAAAAAGGCGGCACCGTGGAAGAAGAACAAATGGTGCAAAACTTTTTGGGCCGCAAAGAAAACATCGGCCCCTTCCTCAAATCTATCGGGCTGGAGGGTAACAAATGAACGTCATTATCGGTATAGATGTGGGCGGTTCCACCACCAAAATTGTAGGCTATTACGAAGACGGCAAACTGATTGGCCGTCTGATGGTGGAAGCGGCCGACCCGCTGACCTCGGCCTACGGGGCTTTGGGTAAATTTGTAAACGAAAACAAACTCTCTCTGTCGCAGGTAAAACAAATTGTGCTTACCGGCGTGGGCGCTTCTTTGTTTAAAGAAGACATTTACGGCATTCCCGCTCGGCACGTGGACGAATTTAAAGCCATCGGCTTAGGCGGGCTGGCCTTGTCCAACAAAAAAGAAGGGCTGATTATCAGTATGGGCACGGGCACGGCTTTTGTGCGCGCCGACAAAACCGGCATACGCCATATCGGCGGTTCGGGCGTGGGCGGCGGCACGGTGCTGGGCCTGTGCGGGCGGCTGTGCAATGCGCGCTCGTTTGAAACGATTGTGGAACTGGCCCATAAAGGCGATTTGAAAAAAGTAGATTTGAATATTTCCGACATCAGCGCCGGCGATATTGCTACGCTGTCGCCGGAGGTAACGGCGTCCAACTTCGGCAAAATGGCCGACGGCCTGACCGCCGAAGATTTGGCCCGCGGCGTGCTGAATATGGTGTTTCAAACCATCGGTATGCTGGCGGTGTTTGCCTGCCGCAACGATAATGTAAAAGACGTCATTATTACCGGCACGCTCAGCACGGTGCCTTGCGCCAAAACGCTGTTTAAGCAGGTGGAACGGCTGTATAACATTAAGTTTATTATTCCGGCCAATTCCATTTATGCCACGGCGACGGGCGCGGCCCTGTCTTACATTTATCCGGACGGAGCGGACAAATGAACGCAGATAAGGCGGCTTATAAAAAATCAAGTTTCGGGCCGGCGTTTTTGTTTTTGGATAAACGCCGCCGCGCCGCCTTGGCCGCGTATTACGCGTTTTGCCGTTTGATGGACGATATTGCCGACGAACCCGACGTGGACGACCGCTTGGGCGAGCTGGCCTTATGGCAGCAGGAAGTTCGGCACGTTTTTGCCGGCAGACCGCAAACCCCGCTGGGGAAAGATTTGCAAAAAACGGCAGAAGATTTTGGTTTAAAAGAAGACCGTTTTTTGCTGCTGATAGAAGGTATGCAGGCGGACGTAAAGGGCCGCACCTATGCCACGTTTGAGGAATTGGAATGGTATTTATGGCGGGTGGCGGGCATTGTCGGCTTGGCTACGCTGGACATTCTGGGTGTAAAAGGCCCGCAAGCAGAGGCTTTGGCCCGGGCGCTGGGGTTTGCCGTGCAGACCACCAACATCGTGCGCGACGTGCAGGAAGACGCCCGCTTGGGCCGCGTGTATTTGCCCGCGGATTGGCTGCAAAAAACAGGCCTGACGCGCGCGGATGTATTGCAGGAGCAAAAGCCGCTTCTGCTGGCGGAGGTGCTGGCCAAACTGGCCGCGCGTTCCAAAGCGTTTTATGCGCAAGCCAATCAAATAATGCACGCCTTGCCGGCGCGCAAAATGCTGCCTTGTCGGGTAATGGGTTTTGTCTATCGCGCAAATCTTGCTAAAATAGAAAAAACGGGGTTTGTGTTTACGCGGCCCGTTAAACTTTCCAAATCGGAAAAAATGATACAGTGTATTTATGCGTTATGTAAAACCGATATCCCTCTTTAGCATACTGACCTTGTGTGCGGTTGGCTCCGTTTGGGGACAAACGCAGCTTACCGCCTGCCAGGAACAGGGCAAAAAAGAATTTGCCAGCCGCGACTATGTGCGTGCCGGCGCTACCTTTGAGCGCTGTTTAAAACTGGACCCGACCAATGAAGAAACCCTGCTGAGTCTGGCCGGCGTAGCGTTAACGCAGGACCAGCTGACCACCGCGCGCAAATATTTTTTAAGCGCTATCCGTCATATGAAAAGGGTTTCCCCGTATCGTTCGTATACCTATTCTATGTTGGGGGATATTGCGTTTAAGCAGCAAAAAAATAAAGAGGCGCTTTCTTATTACGAAAAATCGCTGGAATATAACCGCGCTAACGTAAACTCGTTGGTGGGCAAAGCCGTTATTGTGGAAGAACAAGGCAAACCCAAAGAAGCCGCCCAGCTTTATGAAACGGCCCTGTCGGTAGAGCCGCTTAACGAAATTGCCCGCCGCCGCCTGATTGCACTGGAGCCGATTTATTTTACCGACGACGAAATGCTGGCCGCGCTGAAACAGCGCTATGCGGCTTTGCCGGACAAAAAAGAACTTTCCCAAACGGACAGGGACCTTTTTACGCGCATTCACTCGGCCGAGCAGCACGGCGGCATTGACTATTTAAAAAGCAAGTACAAAGCACTGCCTTCGGAATATGTGGTGACGCTGTTTAAAGGTACCGGCTTTGAACGGGACGTGCTTACCATCAGCGGCTACAACGCCTTGCGCAAACAAGTGGGGCAGGATGCCTTGGCCGTGTTTCAAAAAATGGGCGTGCGCACGCAGGACGTTTTTGATTTGCGCGATATGAAAGGCCATAAAATCTTTTTGGAAGATAGCACCCTTAATGACAGCGGGATGTATGTGTATAATGAAGCCTTACGGGGCCGCAAAGCGTTTTTGCTGCCCAAAGAAAGCGTGCCTCCTTCCCAAAAAGATTTGGAAAAACTGGCCAATTTGGTGCAGGGGCTGCAAAACAGCGGCTATACGGAAATTTCCCCCGCGGAACTGGCTTTTGTCAAACAGCAGACCAATTGTTCCGAAGACACCTTGCGTCAATATATGGGGCTTTATATAGTGCCCGTGTCCAAAACGGACAGACGCTATTTTGTGCCAGAAGGCGAAGTGCCCAACCCGCGCAAAGGGGCGCCGTACTACTATGTGGCTTTGCTGCGTTCGCGCAGTAACCCTGCCGTTAAGGTGCCGCGCAACAGTTTGGCGGAAACGTATGCGGCTTGGAACTATAAACTTTGCAGTGCCGTAGACGGACAACTGCTTGAAATGTAAAAGATAAAATTTTAAAAGACCGGAGCGTTTACGCGCTCCGGTCTTTTTGATGGCGGTGTTTTGTAAAATAAGCTGTTTTTCGTCTTGCGCGGGTTGATTTGCACCGTTTCGGCCCGCTTTATCTTTGGGGTAATCCTTCGGGCCGGTATTAACAACCCTGGCGTAACGGCAAAATGGGTCTTTTTCTGACAGAGTTTCTTGCAAGGCCGGCAGCTGTTTGCAGGGCTGGTAAATAATAGGAATGGTCGGCTAGGGGGTTGTAATGGCGGCGACACGCACGGCCGCGGAGCCCTGTAGCGCCGCGCGGTTACAAGGAAGCGGGGTCTTGCCCGATCAATTTGAAAAATTCTTCCGGCGTTAAAATCTGCACACCCAATTCCTGCGCTTTTTTCAGTTTGCTGCCGGCCGCTTTGGCGGAGACGACAAAGGATGTCTTGGCCGACACGCTGCCGCTGGTTTTGGCCCCGTGCTGGCGTGCCAGCTGTTCGGCCTGCGTGCGGGTAAATCCTTCCATTTCACCGGTAAATACAACGGTTTTTCCTTCCAGCACGCGGGAGGATATTTGCTTTTGCGGCTGGGTAAAATTCAGGCCGATTTGGCGCAGCTGCTCTATTTGCTGCAGCACTTCCGGATCGTGGAAAAAGTCGTATACGCTTTGCGATACGGCCGCCCCTACGTCGGGTATGGCTTGCAGCTGCTGGGTGGAAGCTTGCATTAAATTGTCCAGCGTGTGAAAGTGGTCTGCCAGCACTTCGGCCGTTTTGGCGCCCACAAAGGCAATGCCGAGGGCAAAAAGCAGTTTGGAAAGCGGTCTTTTTTTGCTTGCTTCCAACCCGTCCAGCAGGTTTTGCGATTTCTTTTCTTTAAAATTTTCCAGCGAAAGCAGATGAAAGAAATTTAAATTGTATAAGTCCGGAAAGTTCGTTACAAACTTTCTCTCCACCAGTTCGTCCACCACGGCTTCGCCCATTCCTTCTATGTCCATTGCGCCGCGGCTGGCGTAATGCAAAATACGTCCTTTAATTTGGGCGGGGCAAGCCGGGTTGATGCAGTAATAGCCCACTTCGCCTTCGGCTTTATAAACGGGCCTGCCGCAGGAAGGGCACGCGGTCGGGGGCAAAATGTCTTCTTTGCCCAAGTGTTCGGCTACTTTGATGATTTTGGGAATCACTTCGCCGGCTCTTTCCAAAATAATTTTGTCCCCTACGCGCAGGCCCAGGCGTTTGATTTCGTCAAAATTGTGCAGCGTGGCGTTGGAAATAGTTACCCCCGCGCACGAAACGGGCTGCACCTGTGCAACCGGCGTAATCACGCCCGAGCGCCCCACGGAAAAGAGCACATTGTTTACGGTGGTGGTGGCTTGTTCGGCCGGATATTTAAAAGCAATGGCCCAGCGGGGGCTTTTGGCCGTTACGCCCAAAATGCGCTGCTGAGAAAAGCTGTTTACTTTGATGACTAAACCGTCGGTATCAAAGGGCAGGTTGTGGCGTTTGTCGTTAAAATCGTTGTAAAAGCGGATAATTTCGGTTATATCGCTGGTGCGCAGGCGTACCGGCGAGACGGAAAACCCCCACGTTTTGCACAGGTCTATAAAGCCTTGAAAACTGTCTGCCGCAATGGCGCCGGAGCCAAAGGAATGGGCAAAAAATTTAAGCGGTCTTTGTTTGGTAACGGCAGGATCTTTTTGCCGCAGGGAGCCTGCCGCCGCGTTGCGGGTATTGGCAAAAATGATTTGATTATTGGCGGCCTGCTTTTCGTTTAAGGCGGCCAAATCTTTTTTGTCCAAATAAATTTCCCCGCGTATTTCCATAATGCCGTTGGGCGCGTTGGTTAGGCGGTGTGGGATGTCCTGCACGGTCAGCACATTGGCGGTAATGTCTTCGCCGGTTTTGCCGTCGCCGCGGCTGGCGGCGGTAGTCAGCAAGCCGTTGATGTAGGTTAACGAGCAGGAAACACCGTCAATTTTAGCTTCCAAAATCATTTCAAAACGCTCAGAGTCCAAAATTTTGGCGCAGCGTTCGTGCCAGGCGCGCACGTCGTCGGCATTATAAGAGTTGTCCAAGCTCATCATCGGGGTGGAGTGGACTACCGGCGCAAAAGAAGCGCTGGCGGTGCCGCCTATTTTCTGCGTGGGGGAATCGGGCGAGGCAAACTGGGGGTATTGCTCTTCCAATTCTTTTAATTTTTTATACAGTTGGTCGTACTGCGTATCGGACAGAACGGGGTCGTCCAAATCGTAGTAAAGGTGATTATGATATTCTATTTCTTTGCGCAGCTTGGCTATTTCTTCGTCGGGATTGACGGACATAACGTCCTCCGCTTTATTTGCGTTCTTTTTTCAGCTGGTCCAACAACCCGTTAATAAACTTGCCCGAATTATCCGTAGAATATTTTTTAGCCAGTTCAATGGCTTCGTCTATAATGGCGGGCACGGGGGTTTTTTCGGGGCTGAAAAGCATTTCATAGGTGGCCATACGCAAAATGGAACGGTCCACCACGGACATACGGTCAATGGTCCAGTTTTTGGCGTATTTGGAAACCAATTTGTCTATTTGCGGCAGGTTATGGGTTGTGCCGGTAACGAGGTCCTGACAGAAAGGGAAATTTTCCCCCAATTCCCGCCGGAAATCGGCTGCGTAGGGGGCTACACCTTCTCCGTTGAGCTTTTTGGCGCTGTCGGCATAATACAAACATTGTAAAGCACATTCTCTGGCCATTCTTCGGTTGCTCATAGATTTTTGCACCTCGTATAAAGTTATTTTATTTTACTATATTTCTGCCGTCTTGCGCACGAAGGAAAAGGACGGGGCCTATTTTTGTCTGGGTCCTCTTTTTTTTGCGTTTAGGTCCGATGGCCTATGTTTATTTTCTCCATAAACCGTATAATTTAAGTAAGCAAACAATCAAGGAGAGAATTATGAAAAAACGGATGTTGGTATTGCTAGGGTTTCTTTTTATGACGGCTGTCCTGCCGCTGCCGGCTGCCGCCCGCCAGGAATATACGCCTCAGCAGCTGCTGGAAAAAGTGCAAAAAAGGGAAGTGCTTCATCACAATCAAATGCCTATGTCTTTTGTGTATACGGAAAAACTTTCCTGGCGCGACAATCAGGCCGATATTAACGCCTTTTATACCGCCCAAAAACTGTGGAAACAAAACCCCCGCAATTTTGCGGCTGTTTTTAACTACGGCTTGCTGATTATGAGCAACGACTATGGCGAAGGACTGGCTTTAAACGATGTGCAGATTGATGAAGCCTACCGCGTGCTGGAACAGGCCAAAGAACTGCGCCCCTACTATAAAGAAACATATGAGCTGCAAAATTATTTGTTAGATTTTAAATTGTTCGGTCCTACGTGGATCGGCCCCGGACTGAGCGACGAAGAAATGATTGCCGGTTATCGTGCACATCCGGATCTGGCCCGCAAGCAGTTAGGTCTTTTGCAGACGATGTTTAAGTATTGGAGCAACGAAACTTCTGCTTGGAATTATCAGCAGGCGGCACTGATCTGCCAATCGTTAAACCGCACCGAGGCTGCACAGGCTTATCAAACCAAGGCCGACTTCTTATACAAACAAATGGAAGAACAAGAAGCCGCCGCCGCGCGTGACCGTCAGGAAGCAAAAAAAGGATTGATTTATTCACTTAAAAAATTCATTTCCGGCAAACGCGCCAAATAAAAAAGCTTCTTTTTACAAACCCCGCTTTATGGCGGGGTTTTTATGGCGCTGTGAAGCCCGCCGAAAAGCCCTGTTTTTAATTTCTCCGTTTCAATAAAATGCCCAACAGGATAACGCAACACAAAAATTTGCCTTCTGAAACAAAACTGTTTAAAAAAATAAAAATATTTTTTACGTCGTAAAAATAGGCTTATTAAGAAAAATTACTGTTATTTTTACTTTTTTTTTGTTACAATAAATTGCTTTCGGTCCGCGCGCACGGGAAAGTTTACGGAAGGAAGAAGCAGTATAACGTATCTTCCCGCGTGATACGGGCTCAAAGCAAAACAGGCCTTTAAAAGGCCTTAACTCAAGGAGAAAAAAATGAGAAAATTAGCACTTGCGCTTTGCGCGCTGACGCTGGTTTCTGCTTGGCCCGCCCAAGCCAAACCCGTGTATGTGACCGCCAGCCGGAATTACGTAACCCAGGAAGTAAACGGATTGGCGCCTTTTACCGCTTTGTCCGTTAGCGGACAAGCGGAGGTAGAATTCCGTCAAGGGGCCGAAGCTGCTCCTACGGCCGTAATTTACGGTTCGGACAACCTCGTTGACCTGGTGGAAGTAAGAAGCGACGGGAAAACGCTGACGGTAAACTACAAGGACCCTTTGATCGTGATGGGAGAACGCCGCTTGAAAGTAACGGTAGTCGCCCCCTCTTTGGACAGCATTGACGTGCGCCAAAGCGGCGAGGTGGACGTGCGCGGCTTGCTCAGCACGGGCAACCTGACGCTGTCTGCCGATGGGGAAGGGGAAATTTCCATTTCCTCTGCCAATGCCGCTAGTGTAACGGCCAATGTTTCCGGTGACGGCAGCATTGAATTTGACAGCTTGGCCTGCCAATCTTTAACCGCCAATACGCGCGATACGGCCTCTTTTGAAACCGAAAGAACCGCCTGCGATACGGTGGCGCTGCGTTCCGAAGACCATTCGGAAGCTTCCGTAAGCGGTTTCTCGGGCAGAACGGTAACGGCTTCCGCCTTGGGCCGCAGCGAAATGGAACTGAAAGGCTCTGCCTTGACGGCCACGCTGGACGCGTCCGGTTCTTCCGAACTGGAAGCGGATGACCTGCGCGCCGATACGGTAAACGTGACGGCTTCCGACTCTGCCAGAGTCAAAGTACAGGCTACCAATACGCTTAATGCCGATGCCGGCAAACGCAGCTTCATTACGTACAAAGGTTACCCCAATGTGGTTAACCGCTCCGGCAGAGACGAAAATATTCGCCAGCATTTCAGTCACTAAGCCTTTTGAAGGTTTACGGCCCCGCCCTTAGCGGCGGGGCTTTTTTGTTATAATGAAAATATGAAGAAAAGAAGTCTTTTGCTCTTTTGCCTGTGTTTTTGTGTAGGGGCGGCCTGTTCCCTGCAGCACAAAAAGGCTGTAGGAGCCGATGCAGATGCTTACGGCTGCAAAGTTTCGGCCGGCTATATTTATTCTTCCGTGCGCGGTCAGTGCCTGCGTCCGTGGGAAGAAGGCATTGCACTTTCATCGGTCAAATTGATGTCCTCTCGCGCGTATGTCATTTTGTCGGCAGACGGCACGGCGGCGGAGCTGTTTTGGGCTTTTGGGCCGTCGGTTCTGTTAAAGCGTGCTTTTAATGAGCAAGGCCCGTATTGGCAAAAAGACCAGGTGCGGCTGGAACGCCTGCCGGAAGGGTGGCGTTTGTATGAAGAGGGGCGGCTTCTTTTTCGTGCAGATAACCCCCCGCAGGAGTAAATTGACACCTTTTGCGGCAACTTGGTATAATAAAAGAGTCCTGAAAAAGGACGATTTTTTTTGCAAAGAAAACATAAATGGCCAGATTTGATAACAGAAGAGTCTTTAAGAAAGATTTATATAACCGCAACGGCAATATCCGCGCCGCAGAAGTAAGAGTCATTAATTCCGACGGCACAATGGTAGGCATATTGCCTACCGCGCAGGCCGTGGCAATGGCCAAAGAACAAGAGCTGGACCTGGTGGAAATTTCACCCAACGCCCAGCCGCCTGTTTGCAAAATACTTGATTACAACAAGTATGTTTTTGAACAGAGCAAGAAAAGTAAAGACGCCAAGAAAAAACAGAGCAAAGTAACTATGAAAGAGCTGCGCATTAAATCGCGCATTGCTCCGCACGACTTGGATGTCAAACTCAGACAAATAGAAGGATTTCTTAAAAAGAAAGATATGGTTCGCCTCGTGGTGGTGTTTCACGGACGCGAAAACCAGCACAAAGACATTGGCATTCAAATGCTGCAAGACGCGGCAAAACGTCTGGAGCCTTTGGCCAATGTAGACGGCGGCCTGCAGCAGCAGGGCAACCGTATGTCTATGACGTTTGTGCCCAAAGCCTAACTTTCTTTTAAGGTAAAAACGCCTGCCCGCGCACGGTTTGCGTAGGGGAGGGGCGCCTGACGGCGCAATATTATACAAGAGGAAAACAAATGCCTAAAATGAAAAACCATAGCGGTGCCAAAAAACGCTTTCGCGTTACCGCAAAGGGTAAATATACCCACCGCAAAGCCGGCAGAAAACATTTGCTTACGCCTGTTTCTGCTTCCCGCAAACACGATATGCGCGCTACCGGAGTGATTGAAAAAAACTCCCTTAACGGACGTATCTTGCAGAAACAACTGCCCGTAGCCAAATAAGAGGTGAAGCAAAATGAGAATTAAATTTAGCGTTCCCAGACACGCCAGAAAGAAAAAACTTTTAAGAGCCGCCAGCGGTTATTACGGCGATAAATCGCGCCGTTTACGTATGGCTACCCAGCAATTGGGTAAATCTTGGGTACACTCCTATGTGGACCGCCGCGACAAAAAGCACACCTACCGCCAGTTGTGGATTACCCGCATCAATGCGGCCGTGCGCGAAGACGGCATCAGCTACTCCAAGTTTATCAACGGTTTGGCCAAAGCCGGCATCACGCTCAACCGCAAGATGCTCTCCGAAATGGCTATTAAAGACCCCGTGTCTTTCAAACAGTTGGTAGATGTAGCCAAACAAGCCCAGGCTTAAGTTTTTAGTCTGCAAAAGCCGCCCCGCAAGGGCGGCTTTTTTGTTGTACAAAGCCAAATTTACTAAAATAAAAAAGAGGTTTTTTATGCCCCAATATTTGGCTGATATCAAAGAAAAAGAATTTTTTATAGAAAAAGAAGAAGCCCGCCATTTAACGCTGGTCGCCCGCCACAAAGAAGGCGACGAAATCAATGTGTTTGACGGGAAAGGCAAACAGTTTAAAGCCCGTATAGAGCGCGTACAGAAAAACTTTGTGCGTGGGGTGCTGTTGCGGCCGATTGCGTTTAAAAAGTCCGACTTAGAATTGGAACTTTGCTTTGCGCCTACTTCCCGCCAAACTTTTGAGGACGTATTGGACAAATGCACCCAGCTGGGGGTGAGCTCTTTTCAGCCTGTCCGCACCCAGCGCAGCGAATATGACGTATTTAAAAAGTGGGAAAATAAAGCTCCGCGCTGGCGGCAAATTATTCTTGCCGCCTGCAAACAATGCGACCGCGGGGACGTGCCCGTTTTAAAAGAACCGGCCGATTTTGCCCGCTGTGTGTCTGAAGCGGACAAACCCTCGCTGCTGGCCTATGAAGCAGAGGAAAAACACACCTTGGCTTGGGGCCTTGAAAAGCTGGGGCATCCCTCCTTTCTGCGCGTTTATATAGGGCCTGCCGGCGGCTGGACCGATGAAGAAATCGTCATCGCCGCCCAATACGGGGTTTTGCCTGTTACTTTGGGCCCGCATATTCTGCGTGCCGAAACGGCCTGTATAGCGGCAGGGGCTAAACTGTTATGAAATTTTTTCTAAAAACGTTCGGCTGCCGCGTCAATCAGGTGGAAAGCCAAGCTTTGTTTGAAGAATTCCGGCGTGCCGGCTGGAGCCAAACCCCGCATATGGAAGAAGCCGACCTTTGTCTGCTTAACACCTGCACCGTTACCCACCAGGCAGACAAAGACGTGGAAAAACTGATCCGCCAAATTTTGCGCCGCAACCCTGCCGCCCGCTTGGTGCTTACGGGGTGCTATGCCGCAGCGCACAAAGAACATATCGGCCAAACTTTCCCACAGGCGGAAATCATCGGCAAATATGATTTAGGAAAAACCCTTTTTAATAAAGAGGACGTCTGCTGGACAGTGTCGGGCCACGAGGGGCACAGCCGTGCCTTTATCAAAATACAGGACGGCTGCGACTGCTTTTGCTCTTATTGCATTGTCCCTTTTGCCCGCAACGTCAAACGTTCTAAACCGGCGGCCGATGTGCTTAAAGAAATAGAAACACTGGCCCAAAAAGGCTTTGCCGAAATTGTATTAACCGGCATTAACATCGGCAACTATCTTTGTCCGCAAACCGGTAAAGATTTGGCCGCCCTGTGCCAGGATATTGCCGCCCTGCCGGGACATTTGCGGGTGCGGTTTTCCTCTATAGAACTGCAGACGGTAACGGACGGTATTATAGAGGCAATGGCCTCCCGCCCCGATCGTTTTTGCAACTATTTGCACTTGCCCTTGCAAAGCGGCTGTGACGAAGTGCTTCAAGCGATGAACCGCCACTACAATACACGGCAGTATGCCGACAAAGTGGCCCTTTTGCGCCAAAAAGTGCCGGGAATCTCCATTTTTGCAGACGTTATTGCGGGGTTTCCTACGGAAACGGAAGCAAATTTTGAAACGACCTTCCGCTTTATAGAAACCCAAAAGCTTTGCGGGCTGCACGTGTTCAGCTATTCTCCGCGCCCGCTGACCAAAGCTGCCGCCCTGCCGCAGCTGGGGGCGGACATTATCAAAGCCCGCGCCGAACGCCTGCGCGAGCTGGACCATAAACTGCGCGCCGATTTTGCCGCTTCTTTAGTGGGCACGGAACAGGAAGTGTTTATAGAAGAACACGGTAAAGACGGCTTGCGTGCGGTAACGTCCAATTTCCAGCAGGTATTGCTGAAAAACGCCTCCCGCCCGCTGCACGGTTTAGTGCCGGTGCGCATTACTCATACCGAAGGCACCTTGTGCTTTGCAGCACCTTTGGAGTAACTTTTTAAAATGTCTGCCAAAAATAAGCCTTGCCCGGGTACAAACGCCCAACGCCCCCTTCCCCTGCCGGTCGTTTTTCTGGCAGGGCTATTGCTGCTTGGCTGCGGGGTGGCCGTATGGCTGGGAGTTTTTTACTTTTCGTACCCATCAAACCTTGCTGCCGCTGTAATGCTGGCGGCGGGAGCGGCCGTTGCCTTTGTGGCGGTTTCTTTTAGCCGGCGGCTGTTGTGCCAAGCGGGGTGGAAGGCCTTTTGGCCGGCGCGTATTTTTTGTTATGCTGTGGTAGTGGGCGTACTTGTTAAGCGGGGGCAAAGCGGCCTGCAAGGGGTATTTTTCTTTTTATGGTGGGTGTTGTTTTTAGCGCTTTTCTTGTTATGGCTTATAAGGCTGCGTGCAAACGACAAACGTCTTTAATTAAAAATAGCCGTGCCTGCGCTAAAGAGGCGGTAATATTTGTGGCGTTTTGTATTGTGCCGGCATAACCGCCTACGGCAGGATATATGCGCAAAAGCCCGCGGATGCCTGTATTTTGACCAGATGCTTACAAGAGAGAGGCTAAAATGAAAAAACGAGGTTTTTCTTTGGTGGAGCTGTTGGTGGTAGTGCTAATTATAGGCATTTTAGCGGCTATTGCCGTACCGGCGTATAAAAAAGCGGTGTTTCGCTCTTATTTGACGCAAGGTATGCCACTTGCCCAGCATATAGCCAATGAAGCCGCCGTGTTTTATATGACAAATGGCCGTTGGCCCTATATAGAAGAATTAGGCATAGAAGAAAAAGACACCCTGCATTACAGCGTCTACTGCGCCAACGGCAATGGGGAAGAAGGAGATAAATCAAATTGCGGGCTGGTGGCCGTTTCCGGCAAGGATCCTGATTACGGCGTTATTGTTACCATTTTTATTTCTAATTTGCCCGATAACGTGGCGGAAGATGGCTCTGCCACGCAAAATTACAAATACCTGTGTATTGCAGACCTCTATCAGCCGATTGCTTCTTTCACCAAATCCATATGCCGCAGTTTTGGCGGAAAGCCGATTTCCGATATGGCCTATGTATTCTAGCCTTGCTCGGCTAAAAATTGCTACTATATAAATAATGCTTGGGCCTAGAGCAGGTATATTATGCCTCAGGGTCGCTTGCGTGCTTTTATTTTGGTATAATATAAATACTTAATTTGTTCTTGTGACGTATGCACTAACAAGTTAGATTCTTTTTAGGCAAGAGTTAAACAAAATGGTAGCCCAAAAAAATCTTTGCGTGCTCATCCTGGCCGCCGGCAAAGGCACCCGGATGAAATCTTCCCTTCCCAAACCGCTGCACCGCGTGTGCGGCTTGCCTATGATTGCGCACAGTCTGCGCGCCGCCCAAAGCCTTAACCCGGGCGCTATTTGCGTGGTAGTCGGGCACGAAGCCCCCCGCGTGATGGAAGAAATTAAACAAAATTTGCACGATTGGGGCATTACCGCGCCGATTGTTTTTGCCGAGCAGAAAGAACTTAACGGTTCTGCCGGAGCGGTGCGTGCGGCCCTTCCGCTTTTAAATAAATTTAAATCTATTATGGTTCTTAACGGCGACGCGCCGATGATTCTGGCCGACACGCTGCAGCAGATGTACGCCGTGTTTGACAATGAACAGGCGGGTGCTTTGGTGCTGGGCGTGAATGTGCCGGATCCCAAAGGCTACGGGCGTATTGTGCGCGCGGCGGACGGCTCTTTTGCGCGTATTGTGGAAGAATCTGAAACGGACGAGCACACCCGCCGCATTGACGAAGTAAACGGCGGGATGTATGTTTTTAACGCCAAAGATCTTGTTTCCGCGCTTGCTTTGCTTAAACCGCAAGGGCCTAAAAAAGAATATTATTTGACCGATACCCTTTCCGTCATTAAAGATTTTCAGGCGCCGGTGCTGGTGTTTAACCTGCCCGATTACACACAGGCCTTGGGCGTCAACAGTCAGGTAGATTTGGCCAAGGCCGAAGACATTATGCGCGCCCGTATTGCCAAACGCCTGATGGACAGCGGTGTGCGCCTGGTGCGCCCCAACGAGGTGTATATTGACGAAGGGGTGGAGATCGGTCAAGACACCATCATTTGCCCGGGCTGTTATTTAAAGGGCAAAACCGTCATCGGCAAAAATTGCCGTTTGGACGGCACGGTGTTTATTACCGATTCCGTCATCGGCGACAATGTTTTTATTAAACTGGGCACCTATATAGAAAAAAGCGTGATAGAAAACGATTGCGAAGTGGGCCCCTATGCCCACCTGCGCCCGAACAGCACGCTGAAAACCAAAGCCAAGGTGGGCAACTTCTGCGAGATTAAAAACTCCGTCATTGGGGAAGGCTCCAAAGTAAATCATTTGACCTACATTGGCGATACCGATATGGGGCAAGGGGTTAATATCGGCGCAGGCACCATTACCTGCAACTATGACGGGCAGAAAAAACACCGCACCGTCATTGGGGACCACTGCTTTGTGGGTTCCAACGTCAATTTTGTAGCACCCGTAGAAATTAAACCGTACAGTAAAATCGGCGCGGGCTCCACAATTACCAAAGAAGTGCCGGAAGGCTCTTTGGCTGTTGCGCGTGCGCGCCAGGTTGTTCTGGAAAACAAAGGTGTAAAGAAAAATGACTAAAACCGTAAACGGAGATTTGCGCATTTTCTCCGGCAATTCCAACCCTGCCCTGGCCCAAAAAATAGCGGGTCATTTGAATATGGATTTGGGCAAAATACGCGTAGAGCGCTTCGCCGACGGAGAAATTGACGTGCAAATTTTGGAATCCGTCCGCGCGCACGACTGCTATTTAATTCAAAGCACCTGCCCTCCCGTCAACGAAAACCTGATGGAACTGCTGATTATGGTGGATGCTTTTAAACGCGCCAGCGCAGGCAAAATTACGGTGGTCATCCCGTATTTCGGCTATGCGCGTGCCGACCGAAAAGCGGCCGCCCGTGTGCCCATTACGGCCAAGCTGGCCAGCAACCTGATTACCAAAGCCGGCGCCGACCGCATTATGACGCTGGACCTGCACGCCGGCCAAATACAGGGCTTCTTTGACATCCCTGTAGATCACCTGCGTGCGCGCAGCGTGTTTTTGGACTATTTTAAAGATTTTGACCGCAAAGACCTGGTGGTTATTTCGCCGGATGTGGGCGGCGTGGAACGCGCCCGCAAGTTTGCCGCGCGTATGGACGCAGGGCTGGTCATTATTGATAAACGCCGGCCCAAAGCCAATGAGGCCGTGGTTTACAACGTTATCGGTGACGTAAAAGACAAAGTAGCCATTATTTTTGATGACATCGTAGATACCGCCGGCACTTTGACCACCGTAGCCGCAAAAATTAAAGAGCACGGCGCCAAAGAGGTGTATGCCGCCTGCTCGCACGGGTTGCTTTCGCGCAACGCCGTAGACAAGATTAACAAATCAGCTATCAAAAAACTAATCATTACGGACTCGCTGCCCATTCGCGATTTAGGACCGAAAACGGAAGTGCTCTCGGTATCCTATATTCTGGCAGACGCAATACGGCGCAACCACGACGGGCGCTCTATCAGCGATATGTTTAATTAATTAGTTTTTTATAAATCAAGGAGTGAAAGTAATATGGAAGAACTCAATATCACCGCAACCGTAAGAACCGGTGAAGGTGTAAAAGGGGCCCTGAGCAAAATTCGGGCCGAAAAGAAAGTCCCTGCCGTTATCTATGGCGGACATAAAGACCCCGTGAGCATCACGGTCAGCCTAAAAGATTTGGAAAAAATCATCAAGGCCGGTAAAAACACCATCGTGGAAATCAACCTGCCCGAAGGCAAAGAACAGGTACTGGTGAAAGAAATTCAGTATCACGTAGTAACGGACTTGCCCATTCACGCCGATTTTCAGCGTGTGTCCTTGAAAGACAAAATGGACGTGGTCGTGCCTGTTAAGCTGGTGGGCCAGTCTCCGGACGAAAAAGCCTACGGCGCTATTGTGGAACACATTCTGCGTGAATTGGAAGTGCGCGCTTTGGTCAGCAAGATTCCGCACGAAATTGAAGTGGATATGACCCCGATGACCATCAACACCGGTATCGTGGCCGGCGACATCAAGCTGCCCGAAGGCGTAGAACTGCTGACCGACCCGCAGGCGCCGGTGGTGCACTTGGCCATCCCGAAAGAAGAAGAAGCTCCTGCTCCGGCCGCGGCTGCCGCCCCGACCGAACCGGAAAGCTCCTCTACCAAGGGCAAAAAAGACGAAGACGGCAACTTGACCAAGAATGCCGCCCCCGCCAAAGAAGCCGACAAAAAATAAAGCGGGTTAAGGTAAATTGGACTGCTTTCTCATTGCCGGACTTGGAAATCCGGGTGCGCAGTATCAGCAAACGCGGCATAATGCCGGGTTTATGGTGCTGGACGCATACGTCGCCAAACACGGCGCGGATTTCCGGTCCTGGCAAAATTTGGGAGAGTATGCCAGAATATCGGTGGGCGGAAAAGACGTTTTTTTGGCCAAACCGATGACCTATATGAATCTGTCGGGCCAGATGGTGTGCAGTCTGGCCCGTTTCTACAAAATTCCTACCTCTAATTGGCTGGTCTGTTTTGATGATATGTCTTTAAATTTGGGTGACATTCGCCTGCGCCCCCACGGGTCTGCCGGCGGCCAAAAAGGAATGAAGCATATTATTGAACTTTCCGGAACGGATAAAATTGCCCGTCTGCGCGTGGGCATCGGCCCCAAGCCGGAACGTTTTGACGCGGCCGATTTTGTGCTTTCCCGCTTTGGCAAAGACCAAATGCCCGTGCTGCAAACGGCTGTAGAAAAAGCGGCCGCGGCGCTGGACGTCTTTTTAACAGACGGCCTTGAAAAAGCCATGAATCGCTTTAACTAAATGCTTTGCTTTAATAACTTTTTGCGGTTTGCCCCTTTGGCGGCTTAGTTTCTCTCAGAAAGGCTTGCATTGTTTTTTTTTTTTGATAAATTTTGCATATGAGCAAAATTTATCAAAAAACCATTCTCGACGGAAAAATCCCCGTAAAACGCTATTTAAAAGGCTTTACGCTTATTGAACTTTTGGTCGTTGTTTTAATTATCGGCATATTGGCGGCCATTGCTTTGCCGCAATATCAAACAGCCGTTGCCAAAAGCCGCGCTGTAGAAGCTTTAATGAGCCTGCAGGCAATAAGCGCAGCGCAACATGTGTATTATATGGCCAACGGGCATTATAGCGATGATTTGACTTTATTGGACATCCAACTGCCAGGAACAGTAAGTTCTGGTAAAATATCTGGAATTAATTATCTCTTTTACTGTACATCAGGAGGGGTCTGTCAAGCGAGGCCAATGAATCAAAACACAGACATATCTCCTGCTTTTGAAGCACAGGTTCGTGCCAATATTTCGCATTGTATTTGCAGAGAGAAAGCTTGCAATATCTGTAAATCTATGGGTGGTATAGATGTCGGACATTTGAATAGTGACGATGCTGTATATTACCAGATTTAGGATATAAATTATGACGCTTTGTTTAGACTGACGTGCCACAAATATTCGGTGTTGCCGTGGGTTCCTTTTATCGGGCTTTCCATCAGGCCCAAGGACTGGCCGCCGTACTTTTCTTTTAAGTTTTCTTCAAAGAAAGTTTGCACCAGTCTAATGGCTTCTTGGCGGTTTTCTTCCGTCTTTACAATGCCGTGCGGCACCTGTTTGGGCGTCAGCTCAAATTGCGGTTTAATCAGAAATACGATTTCGGACTGCGGCGCCATTACTTTAAAGAGCGGCTCCATAATCATTTTGAGCGAAATAAAAGATACGTCCACCGCGGCAAACTGCGGGGCGTGTTCAAATAAATCGGCCGTCATATAACGGGCATTGGTTTCGGGTTTAAAATGAAAGTTTTTATAGCGCAGCATTTCGCTGGCCAGCTGGCCTTTGCCTACGTCCACGCCGTATACTTCGCGGGCGCCGGCCTGCAGCATACAGTCGCTAAATCCGCCGGTGGCCACCCCGATGTCTACGCACACTTTGTTCTGTACGGATATATGCCAAGCTTTCAGTGCGCCGGCCAGTTTCAGCCCGCCGCGGGACACATAGGGGCAAGATTTTTCTTTTAGAGAAATAACATCTTCGGGTAAAATGCTGCGGTCGGCGCGGGTATCCGCCTGACCGTTCACCAGCACTTCCCCCGCCATAATGGAAGCCTGCGCGCGGGTGCGGCTTTGAAAAAACCCCCGTTCCACCAGCGCCATATCCAAACGAAGTTTTTTACTTGCCATCTGCCGTATCCGTTTCGTCGGCATTGCCTTCGGGCACGTCAAAAGGTTCCGTCAACAGCGCCGCGCCCTTTTTCTTTAAAGCGGTTACTTTAAATTTTACTTCCTGCAGTTTTTGCGTCATCTCTTTGGAAAGGGCAATGCCTTCTTCAAATAATTTAACCGACGCATCCAAATCGGTTTGTTCTTCTTCCAGTTTGGCTACAATTTCTTCCAGACGGTTCAGTTGTGCTTCAAAACTTTTTTTCATTTGACCTCCGCGTGTATCATTCCGTCTTTAACCTGCACATAAATCATTTCTTTTTCTTTTGTTTGCCCTACGCGGGAAATAATTTGCCCTTCGGCGTTGCGCGTTATGCTGTAGCCGCGGCCCAACACGGCAAAGGGACTTAATGCCTTTAATTTTTGGCTTAACAGCTCTAGCCGGTTTTGGGCCTGCGTAAGGTGTTTTTCAAAGGCATCTTCCAGCCGCAGGGTCAATTCGTCCACCTGCTGTTCTTTATCTTGCGTCAACAATTCTGGCTGTTTAAAAATACGGCAGTTTGCCGCCAGTTCCACGCGGGCTTTGGCCCGCTCGTAAAACAGACTGACGGCTTGAAAAAGCCGTTTTTGCAGCTGGGCGATATGCTGTTTGACCCCTTCCGCGTTTTGCACCACCAATTCCGCCGCAGCGGAAGGGGTGGGGGCGCGCAGGTCGGCCACAAAGTCGGCTATGGTAAAGTCCACCTCGTGCCCCACGCAGGAAATGACGGGTATTTGGCTTGCATAAATGGCGCGGGCGACGGGTTCTTCGTTAAACGCCCACAAATCTTCCATACTGCCGCCGCCGCGGCCCACCAAAAGCACGTCCGGCGCGGGGTTTAAACGGTTTAAATCGGCCAAGGCTTGGGCGATTTGTCCGGCGGCTTCTTCCCCTTGCACTAAGGCCGGCGCCAGTATCACTTCCAGATTGGGGCTGCGGCGGCGCAATACGGAAAGAATATCGCGTATAGCCGCGCCGGTGGGGGACGTTACCACCCCGATACGCGTGGGAAAAGCGGGGATGGGCCGTTTGCGGCTTTCGTCAAAAAGCCCTTCGGCTTGCAGTTTCTTTTTGAGTTTTTCAAATTCCAAAAACAAATTGCCTTTATGCAGCGCTTCCACGCTTTTTACGATAATTTGGTATTTGCCTTGTTTTGGATAGCAGGATAAATCGCCAAATACGCGCACCTGCAGGCCTTCCTGCAGGTCCAGCCCGCTTTTGCGCGCGTCCCATTTAAACATTACGGCGGCAAGCAATGCTTCGCGGTCTTTTAAATTAAAATACAAGTGTCCGCTGGCCGCTTCGCGCAGCTGGCCTACTTCCCCTTCCACAAAAACGCCGCGGAACACCCCTTCCATCATTTGTTTGATGGCCATTGTAATGGCGGTAACGGTAAAAACTTGTCCTCTAAACGGAGCTTCGGGTTCCATAATTTCTCTGCCTTATTTGTCGGTTTTCGGTTTGGGACTGAGCGGCGGCAATTCCCCGCGCAGGCGGCGCCAGCGTTCAATCAGCGGGCCTTCTTTGCCTTGGTTGGTGGGGTGAAAAAACTGTACCGGATCGGGCATATATTGCTGTTTTACATAATGATTGGGAAAGTCGTGCGCGTATTTATATCCCACATTTTTCATACCGGAGCGCAGATGATCGGGCACGCGGCGGTATTTGCCTTCGCGCACTTCTTTCAAGGCGGCGTCTATGGCTAAATAAGCCGAGTTGCTTTTTGGCGCGCACGCCACGTAAATGGCCGCGTGGGCCAGCGGAATGCGTACTTCGGGCATACCCAACACTTCGGCGGCTTTAAAGGCAGCTTGGGCTATCATCAAGGCGGCGGGCTCAGCCAAGCCTACGTCTTCGCTGGCGCAAATAAGAATGCGCCGCGCGATAAAGCGCGGGTCTTCCCCGCTTTCGAGCATACGGGCCAGCCAATAGACGGCGGCGTCGGGGTCGGAGCCGCGCATAGATTTAATAAAAGCGGAAATAATGTCGTAATGCTCGTCGCCTTTTTTATCGTAATTTAAGTGGCGTTTTTGGATGCATTCCAGTGCGATGGCCAAGTCCACCTGTTTGAGCCCTTTGCCGTCCGGCTCGGTGGTTAAAGAGGCTATTTCCAGCGCGTTTAGCAGTTTGCGGCCGTCGCCGTTAGCCTGCGTAATAAAATACTGCGCTGCGTCATCGGTCAGGGCAATTTTTTCTTTTTGGGCGGCACGGTCCAAAATCTTTTTTAAATCTTTGTCTTCCAGCGGTTTAAACTCAAATACGGAAAAGCGCGAAAGCAATGCGTTGTTAATGTAAAAATAGGGGTTTTCGGTCGTAATGCCTATCAAAATGATGTCGCCGCGTTCCACGCTGGGCAAAAGCACATCCTGCTGGGTTTTGTTAAAGTGATGAATTTCGTCCAAAATCACCAGCGTGCGCCGTTCCTCAAAGGAAGGGGTACGGATGCGTTCTTTAGCTTCGGCCAGTACTTTTTTTAGGTCTGCCACGCCGGCGGAAGCGGCGTTAAGCTCCACCGTGTGCGCCTGCGTGCGGCTGGCCACATAGCGGGCCGTAGCGGTTTTGCCGCAGCCCGGAGGGCCGAAGAACACGGCCGACTTTAAGGTGTCTGTTTCCAGCAGGCGGCGCAGCATTTTGCCCGGCCCCAACAAATGAGGCTGGCCGGCAAAATCTTCTATTTTTTTGGGCGCCTGGCGCGCAGCCAGCGGCATAAAATCGTCTTGCATAGGGTCCTTGTTTATTTTTGGGGCGTGCGCAGCGTATTTTGCAGTTTGGCAATCAGCTGGTCCACGCGGGCTTCGTCTTCTTTTTGCCGTCCGCCTTCGGCCAAGCTTTTTAAATAAGCCTGTGCGGCAAATTCCAAGGCGGCCGTCAGCGCCTGTTTAAGCGTGTCTATGATGTCTTCTTCATCTTGCAGACGGCGCATTTCCTGTTCCACTTTGGAGGCTAAGTCGGCTATTTCCACATAGCCCAAGTCTTTAATTTCCACCTCAAGCGGAATGCCTTTTATTTCTACGCTGACGGTATTTTTGGCCATATTTTTTACTCAAAATCGTCTTTTTGCTGTTGCTGAACGCGCGCGATTTCTTTGTCCAGGCGCGTTTCCAGTTTTTTAAGCACGCTGACGATGCTTTTTTTCCATTCGCGCAAGGCTTTCAGTTCGCTTTCGCTTTCTTTGAGCTTTGCCAAATGTTCCTCTTGCAGGCGGATTTTTTGGCGCAGGGCCGCATTCTCGCCTTGCATTGTTTGCAGGCGGGAAGCGGCTTGCGTTACCAAAAGTTCCAACTGTTTGAGTTTTTCCTGCATATTATCTCAGTTCGGCACCGGTTTTTTCGTGCAGGGCGTTGAGCAAGGTGTTAAAAGCGGCGTCGGTTTCGGCGTCTTTAAGCGTGCGGTCCGGCGCGGAAAACGCCAGCGTGAACGTAACACTCTTTTTGCCCTGCGGCAGATGCTCGCCTTCGTACAGGTCAATCAAATCAAAGTGCAGCGTTACCGGCAGGGCCGTATTTTGCAGCACTTGCTGTATTTTGGCGTACGGCACGGTTTTGTCCACCGTTACCGACAAATCGCGCAAAGACGGCGGAAAAGCCGGTGCGGGTTTGGCCGGTTTAAACTGCTGGGCGGAGAAGCCCTTTTCCAAGGGTTTAAGCGAAAATTCAAAGGCCCAAACTTCGCTTTCTTTTACGTCGCAGGCTTTTAGCGTAAGCGGGTGCACCGCGCCAAAAACGCCGGCTTTTTTGCCGTTGACCAAAATATCTGCGCAAATTTTAGGGTGCATATAAACGGGTGCTTTTTCGGACGGGACAAAAGACACGCCTTCAAAAGAACCCAGCAAATCTTCCATTACGCCCTTTAAGAAATAGAAATCGGGCTTTTCGCCGTTGCCTTTAAAGAACGGGGTGTGCGTCATTTGCCCGCATTGCACGCCGGAAACGGTGTACGCCTCGGCCGGAAAACCTTTGATGAGGTTAAACGTGCGGGTGGCTTCAAACAAGGCCAAATTGCGGTTGCCGCGGCTTTGGTTAAAAGCGATATTTTTAAGCAAAGAGGGCAGCAGCGTGGGGCGCATATAGTCCCAGCCTTTGGCCATTGCATTTTTGATTTGCACGGCATTTTTGGGGTTAAAACCAAACTCTTTGAGTTCTTTTTCGCCCAAGAAATCAATATTTTTGCATTCAAAGAAGCCGAGGCCGGCCAGCTTTTGGCTGAAAATTTCCAGCAGGTCCACGCCTTTGGGGTTTTCGGTAAAGCCGACAAACGCGCGCGACTCTCCGGCCGGAATGCAGTCAAAACCGGCAAAACGGGCGGCTTCTTCGGCCAAATCCCAGCGGTTGTTTAAGTCGCGCCGGTGCGTGGGGGCCTGAAAGGTCCATTTGTCGCCGGAGGCGTCAAAGTGCAGGGCCAGACGGGCAAAAATGTCTTTAAGTTTGTCCTCTGCAATCTGCGTGCCCAAAATGCCGTTAATTTGCGCCGGCGTAAACGTAATGACGGGGTTGGCAAAGGGCTGCGGATACACGTCGCGAATTTGGCTGGGCGTGCCGCCGCAGGCTTGCACAAACAGCTCCGTGGCGCGTTTTAACGCCAGCTCGGTAATGCCGATGTCGGCCCCGCGTTCAAAACGCTGCGACGAGTCGGAAGATACACTGTATTTTTTGGACGTTTTGTTGGTAACGGGTGCGTCAAAATAGGCAGACTCAATAAAAATATCGGTGGTGTCGTCTTTAATGCCGGAGTTTTTGCCGCCCATAATGCCGGCCAGGGCGGTGGCCTTTTTGTCGTCCCCGATCATCAGGGCGTGTTCGTCAAGCGTCAGTTCGCGGCCGTCCAAAAGCGTAAATTTTTCGCCGTTTTGGGCCCAGCGCACCACAATGGTGTCGCCGTCAATTTCGTTTCTGTCAAAGGCGTGCAGCGGCTGGCCCAATTCAAACATTACGTAGTTGGTTACGTCCACCAGCGCATTTTTGGGGTTGAGGCCCATAGCCGCAAGGCGTTCTTTGATCAGTTCGGGCGACTGGGCATTTTTCACGCCGCAGATCATACGGCCCGTATAGCGCTGGCAGCCCTGCGGGGCGCGGATATCCACTTTTAAACTTTCGCCTTCGCCGGCAAATTCTTTGGGCTGGGGCAGTTTAACGGGTTTGTTAAGCAGCACGGAAAGTTCGCGCGCTACCCCCAAATGAGACAGCAAATCGGGGCGGTTGGAGGTAATTTCCAAATCAAACAAGGCATCGGCCTGCCCGTAAAGCGTGCGTACATCGGTGCCCAGCGGAATGTTTTCATCCAGCACCAAAATGCCGCGCGCGCGGGTATTGGTCAGGCCCAGCTCGTCGGATGAACAAATCATCCCTTCGCTGACGACGCCGCGTATTTTGGCCGGCGTCAACACCACCTTGCCCAAACGGGCCCCCACGTGGGCCAACGGTACTTTCTGCCCGACGGCCACATTGGGCGCACCGCATACGACGCGCTGGGTTTTGCCGTTGCCCAAGTCCAAGTCCACCAGGTGCAGGTGGTCGGAATTGGGGTGGTCTTCAATGTGGGTAATTTGCGCCACGGTAACGCCTTCAAAATCGGCGCCTTTCTTTTCCACCGAGGCCACTTCTATGCCCAGCTGCGTAAATTTCTGCGCCAGTTCTTCCGGCGTTAAATCAATGTCAATGAAATCTTTTAGCCAACTTTGCAATATCTTCATATTCGGTCCTTAAAACTGGTTTAAAATGCGCAGGTCGTTTTCGTAAAACGTGCGGATATCGTTAATGTCCATCATCATCATTGCCAGCCGTTCCACCCCCATACCGAAGGCGTAACCGCTGTACACCTCGGGGTCAATGCCGCAGTTTTTAAGCACGTGCGGGTTGACTACGCCCGAGCCCAGCATTTCTATCCAGCCGGTGCCTTTGCAAATATTGCAGCCTTTGCCGCTGCAGAACACGCATTTTACGTCCACTTCCGCGCTGGGTTCGGTAAACGGAAAGAAAGAAGGGCGGAAGCGAATTTCTGTCTTGTCGCCCAGCAGGCCTTTCATAAAGGCGGTTAAATCGCGCTTTAAGTCGGCCATACTGACGTTTTTGTCCACGTACAGTCCTTCAATTTGGTGAAAAACGGGGCTGTGCGTAGCGTCTAAACTGTCGTTGCGGAACACGCGGCCAGGGGCCATAATGCGTATGGGCGGTTTATGTTTTTCCATAAAGCGGCTTTGCACGTTAGATGTATGCGTGCGCAGCACCATAGAAAGCGGCGAGCCCGTTTGCACAAAGAAGGTGTCCTGCGCGTCGCGCGCGGGGTGGTGTTTGGGAATGTTAAGCATATCAAAGTTGTGCTTTTCGTCTTCCACCCACGGGCCTTCCGCCCACGTAAAACCCAGTTTGGACAAAATGTCCGTCATCCGTTTTTGCGCGATGGAAAGCGGGTGGCGTCTGCCTTGGACGGCAGGGCGTGCCGGCAACGTCAAGTCTAAGTCAACGCGGTTTAGTTCTTCGTTAAGGGCTTTGGAGGCTAAGGCCGCGGTTTTTTCTTCCAACGCTTGGGTTAAAGAGGCTTTCAGCGCATTGCCCAAAGGGCCGGCCGCTTTTTTATCCTCAATGGAAAAATCTTTCAGATTTTTCAAAAGTTCGGTCAGCGCGCCTTTGCGCCCCAAAGAGGCTACGCGCAGCTCTTCCACGGCGTTTACGTCGGCCGCGGAGGCGATTTTTTCGGTATATTCGCGCTCAATTTGGGCGCAAAGTTCTTTAAATTGCTGTAAGGTCATAGGTAAGTATATTTTACTTTATTATAGGGGGTTTGGCGGCAAAAAATTAAGAACAATTGTTAGATTTTGCCCAAAAAAGCCCCGCTTTTAAAGCGGGGCGCGGAAACGGCTTTTGGTTTACAGCACGGAAAGATATTTTTCCAGCTCATAGCTGGAAACGTGCGTGCGGTACTGGTCCCATTCAATGTCTTTGTTGGCGATAAACTTTTCAAACGTGTGTTTGCCCAATATGTTTTTGACCAGTTCGGAATGGCGCGTTTCATTGATGGCCTCATACAAATAAGCCGGCAGCGTGCCGATGCCGCGGCGGGATCTTTCCTGCGGGGTCATATGAAAGATGTTTTCTTCCGTCATTTCCGGCACGGGCAGCTTTTTGGCGATGCCGTCCAACCCGGCGCCCAGCATAACGGCAAAAGCCAAATAGGGGTTGCAGGCCGGATCGGGAAAGCGGCACTCTATGCGCGTGGCATTGGGTTTGCCCGCTTTTGCCTGCGGGATGCGCACCAGCGCACTGCGGTTTTTGCGCCCCCAGGCAATATAGGAAGGCGCCTCATACCCCGGCACCAGCCGTTTGTAGGAGTTGACCCACTGATTGGTAACGGAGCAGATTTCCTTAACGTGGGCCAAAATGCCGGCGATATAGTGGCGGGCAACGTCCGACAAAAAGAGCGGGTCTTTGGCGTCAAAAAATTTATTTTCCCCTTTGGCAAACAGCGACTGGTGCACGTGCATCCCGCTGCCGTTTATGCCGGCTACGGGCTTGGGCATAAACGTGGCGTACATTCCGTTGGCAGAGGCGATTTGTTTGACCACGGTTTTGTAGGTGATAACCTGGTCGGCCATTTTCATCGCTTCATCGTAGCGCAGGTCAATTTCGTGCTGGGAAGGGGCCACCTCGTGGTGGGAATATTCCACGTGAATGCCCAGTTTTTCCAGCATCAGCATCGTCTGGCGGCGCACGGCGTAGCAGGAATCTAAGGGGATGGTGTCAAAGTAGCCGCCGAAGTCCAGCGTTTCGGGGTGTTTGTTGTCTTTAAAATAAAAATACTCCAGTTCCGGCCCGACCATAAAGGCGTCAAAGCCGGCTTTTTTCATCGCGGCAAGATTTTTTTTAAGAATATAGCGCGGATCCCCTTCAAACTGTTCGCCTTCGGTGTTTTTAATGTCGCAAAAAAACCGTGCGATGGGAGCGCCGGTCAGCTCCGGCGGGAACATTTGAAAGGTGTCCAAATCGGGCAGGGCCACCAGGTCGGACTCGTAAATGCGGGCAAACCCCTCTACGGAAGAACCGTCAAAGCCCATTCCTTCGTTCATCGCATATTCAAATTCCCGATGGGAAAGCGAGAGCGATTTTAAATTGCCCAAAATGTCTACAAACCACAGTTTAATAATTTGAATTCCGTTGGTTTTGGTTAAGTCCAAAATATATTTAATTTTTTCTTTTTGTTCTGCTGTTCTGGGTATCATAAGCGCCTCCGTAACTTAAAATAAAAAATTTGCAATAAACGACTATTATATAAAAACAAGCGGGAAAATGAACATAAAAAACCCGCCTTTCGGCGGGCTTTGCAAGAGGTTAGCAGGCCATTGCGTTTTTGACGTCTGCCCCCATCGGGGTGGGCACCCCGTTTTTGTCCACGCAGACCAAGGTAGTTTTACCTTTGGTGCACAGCCGTCCGTTTTGATTGGTAATGATGTTTTCAAACACAATTTTAATGTCGGAAATTTCCAGCACTTTGGTGCTGACGTCTATTACGTCTGCATACCGCACCGGAAATTTATATTCCACTTCCTGCCGCGCCACCACAAAATACAGCCCGCGCTGCATCAGGGCCGGCACGGAAAAGCCCTTTTCGGCCATATAGAGGGTGCGGGCTTCTTCAAAAAATTTTAAATAGTTGGCGTAATAGACCACGTTGCCGCAGTCCGTATCGTGATAAAAAATAGTTTTTTTCATAGTTATTCCCCAATGATTTTAATTAAAATACGTTTGTTTCTTTGCCCGTCAAATTCACCGTAGAAAATGGTTTCCCACGGCCCGAAATCAAGCCGGCCTTTGGTTACCGCCACCACCACTTCGCGTCCCAAAAGCGTGCGTTTTAAGTGGGCGTCGCCGTTGTCTTCGCCGGTCAGGTTATGTTGGTATTTGTCTATGCCGTAGGGGGCCAGTTTTTCCGCCCAGCGCAAAAAATCGGCGTGCAGGCCGCGTTCGTTGTCGTTGATAAAAACGGAAGACGTAATGTGCATAGAGTTTACCAGGCACAGCCCTTCCTGTATGCCGCTTTTGGCCAAGGCTTCTTCCACCTGCGGCGTAATATTGACGATTTCGTAGCGTTTGTCCGTGCAAACGGTTAAATATTCTGTATAAGACTTCATATGTAAACTATACAAAATGCACGGGTGCTTGTGCCCGTCTTCCGCCAAAAAAGCACTTGCCAGAGAGCAGATTTTATTTGTTACAATATCGGTATGGATAAAGAAAAATTAATGGCTCTGCTGCGCAACCCTAAAAAATTCCGCAAACAAGCAGAGCAGCCTTCCGCCCAGTCCCAAACGCAAGCCACGCAAAAGGCGCCGGCCAGCCGTGCCTTGCTGATAGCTTGCGCCGTCGTGGCGGCGCTCTTGCTGATGACGGTATGGTTTGTGTCTAATGCGCGCAACCGTGCCGACAATATTACCGCTTTTTTAGATCCTTCCGTTTTAAAAGGTTTGGCGGTGGACGCCGATTTTAACCCCAACAGCGGCACGCGTTATATTCAAATAAGAGAAGGACAGGACCGCAACGTAAGCGTGCAGGAGCTGGGCTCCACGCTGCCGGTTATCAGCCGTTACAATTACAGAGCACTGACGCCCAACAATTATAAAATTATCGGGGAAGCCCCTTATGCGCTTACCATCAATGTGTCTTCCAACATAGACGACCCGGACTTGCTGCGCTATCTGTTTAATAACGATAACACGGCAAAAGCTTTTATTGCCCGTGCGGACGTGGCTCCTTTGCTGCAAGATCCTGCCGCCTTGGCTAAAGCCGCTGCCGATACGGCCCGCGTCAATGCATTTTTGTCCAATGAAACCGTGCAGCAGGTTTTACAATCGCCCGAGTTGGTCAACGCGTTGGCCGGCAGCCGTTTGTTTTCGTATATGATTATCAGCAAAGCCGTTAAATATTACAGGGACCGTCCGGCCGAAGCGGTACGGCTGATTAATTCCAACCCGTCTTTGGCGGCGCTGAAGCAAAACCCGAATGTGCGCAAAGCCGTGACGGAAAACACCTATCTTAAAAATATTGCGGCTACACTTTTAAAATAAAATTTGCTATAATTTCTTTAGGCAAAGATTTATGCGGGCGTGGTTCAATGGTAGAACACGACCTTGCCAAGGTTGAGACGAGGGTTCGATTCCCTTCGCCCGCTCCATTTAGACCCCGGGGTTTCCGGGGTTTTTTATTGCTTTTTGGGCCTAGTTTTTTGTGGGCCCTTATTTTATGCGGCATAGGCCCAAGGGCCCTTTTCCCATTCCCGCCGGAAAGCTATCCTGTATATAAGAGGGTTATATGAAAAAATACATCGTTTTAATTGTTTTTATGTTCGGTATTTGTTCCGGTGCGTTTGCCCAATACGCCCGCACGGAAGGTTACCGTTCTTTGGCTTCTGCCAAGCAGCAAACGGCCCAAGAGCCGGAAGTGGTGCGCCTTTCCCGCGAAGGGGACGTAAAAGGGTTGCGCCGGCTGCTGGGGCAGGAAAGTGCCTCTCATCATTTTTCTTACGCAGGCGGTGTATATTATCCGGTTTTAATGCAGACGGATGCTCACGGCAACAATGCGCTGCACGTGGCGGCCAATGCGGAAGTATTTTCCCTGTTATACACAGCGGCCGGCAGCAAAAGAGACGAACTGCTGGCCCAAAAAAACAAAGCGGGCGAAACCCCGTGGATGAGCCTTGTTTCGTATGACCGCGCGGCTGTTTTTGTAAAAATGTTTGTAGCTTCTTCCTTACGTCAAAAAATGAAAGAGGTTGCCAAAGAATTACAGTCTTCCGGTGTCAATTTGATGGTGGCGGAAATTAAACGCGACGCGTTGATACGGGAGTGCAGTGCCGGCGGGCAAAACATTTGGCAGCGTGCCGACGCCTTGTGGCGTATGGCGCCGGAAGGCAGCCTGCAAAAGGGCCATATGTATCAGGTACGCACAATGATAGGCAAGGCGGCCCCTTTTCTTATCCGGTAATTAAAAACCCCGTTTAGCAAACGGGGTTTTTTACGGGTTAATTAAAAAACTTAATGGAGTTTGGCAGTATCACGTCTTCCATTACGCTTAAGGCGTACGAGTCTGTCATACCGGCAATATAATCGGTAATAATGGTGTCGCACAAGGAAGGATCCTGGCGGTACGTCTTTTGCATAGAAGCCATATAATTGGCAAAGCTGGTGGCGGTTTGTTTGCCTTCCTGTTCATAGGCGGTATAGTCAAAGCCGTAGCGGGCAAAAATAGTGCGGAAGTAGTCAAACAAATCGGCAATACATTTATCAATGGTTTCTTTGCGCTGGCGCATTTGTTCGTTATGGTAAATGCGCTCATAATTAAATTTTTTCAGTTCCGAAATAATGGCCGTCTTTTCCGGCGAAAAGCCGATAAAATCTTTGTCCTTGGAATGGTCAATTAAGTCCAAGGTCAGCGTATTGATGATTTCGCCGTTGGAGGTGCCTATTTCGCGCTGAACGATTTGGGGTATGTCTTCGGGCGTAATCAAACCGGCTTTGACGGCATCCTCAATGTCGCGGCCCAAATAGGCTATTTTGTCGGCCACGCGCACGATGCAGCCTTCGTAGGTAGTGGGCAGGCAGCGGCGGCTTTGAATGGCGTCCAAATCGTTGGGGGTTTGGGCGGGGCGCAGTTCCGTGGTGGCAAAATCTTCCCCGCAGTGGCACAAAATGCCGTCTTTTACGGCATAGGTTAAGTTAAGCCCCTCGCCATAGTTAGCCAAATATTCCACCACGCGGTAGCTGTTTACTTCGTGCAAAAAAGGTTTGGGGGCAATACAGGCGGCCAAAGCGCGTTCCCCTTCGTGCCCGAAGGGCGCGTGCCCGATGTCGTGCCCCAGACCGACGGCGTAGGCCAGGTCCTGATCCAGCGCCCAGTTGCCGCTTTGGTTCAACCCGCGGCAAATGGCCGCGGCAATGGTGGCCACGTGCAGCACGTGTTCAATACGGGTGCAGATGTGGTCGTTGTCCGGCGCAAAAAACACCTGCGTTTTGTGTTTTAAACGGCGAAACGGCAGCGAGTGGATGATTTTGGTCTGATCGCGGAAATATTCGCCGCGCACGTCCGGCGTTTGCGGACGCGTGCGTTTGTAATAAATTTCGTTACCCAACGGGTTTCTGTTCATAAATTTATGATACCATAATATAAAGGACTTCCCCAAAGGGAGAAAACAATGAATCAGCAAACAGTCGTCTGTCAGGGCACGTTTGACCCGTTTACCAACGGGCATTTGGCGATAGTAAAAAATGCACGGCGTTTATTTGAGCGCGTCGTTGTGCTGCTGTTGGTCAATCCGGCCAAAAAACCGCTTTTTTGCGTGGAAGAACGCAAGGCGCTGATAGAAGAAGCGCTAAAACGGGCAAATATCCAAAACGTAACGGTTGATTACGACGGCGGCCTGCTGGCCGACTATATGCAAAAAAAAGGCCTTACGGTGTGTGTGCGCGGCGTAAGAAACGGCCGCGACTGTGAGTTTGAGCTGGAAAACCACCGCCTGAGCAGGGCCTTTTTCCCTTCCCTGCAAACGGTGCTGCTGCCTTGCGAACCGACGTGGGCCGACGTCAGTTCTTCGGCCGTCAAAGCCGCCTGTGCGGCGGGACGTTTGCCGGCAGCCTGGGTGCCCGCCAATGTGGCCGAAGCATTAAAAAAGAAATACCCCGCCTTGCAAATTTTTTAATTTTTCCGATGACACATAGGACTTTAGGCCTACTTTACAGGTAGGCCTTTTTTGTTTGGCAAAGCCCCTTTTGTTTTTCATATAATATAAGCGGAGAAGGACAAAAGGAGATTGTATGCTTTGCACAACAAATCTTGTGGTGCGTTCCGGCTTGCTGACGCGGTCTTTAAGGCCGACAGACAAGCGGAAAGTCGTTTCCCCAAAAGCAGCTCCTGTTTCTCTGTTATACTTCCATTCATTCGTAAATATATTTCCCAGCCGTTTCATCCAATTCAACAAACACAAGTCGTTACGCCAGTTTTATAGGCAAATTATCTCTAGGGCCAAATACCTATACAATAATAGGACTTTAGGCCCTTTTATTTGCCCTTGTAATCTAGCAGAATATAAACAAGAGGTCCCCCAATGATAAAACTATTATCGCTGTTCTTGTCTTTTGCTGTTCTGTTCACCAGCGTTGCCCCGTCGTACGCCCAAGCGCTGGATGCAGCCCGTGCCCAAAAAAGAAGAATTGTCTTTTCTTCCGTGGAAGAATGGAATAAAGGGTACGTGGCCGCGCCTGACAATACCCGCGTAGCCCGTCCGCCGCTGCTGGCGCAAAGCGAAGTGGCGCAAAACGCCCAAAAAATAGAAGACGCGTTAAAAGTGGCGGTACTGCAGGCCAAAGCACAGGACAGCGTAAACCAAGGGGTGGACCACTTAAACCGTATTTTAGCCCAAGAACAGGCGGCGGCCGAAGAATATCGGCGCCGCGGCGGCGCCAGCATCGGCCCCGCCCAAAGCACGGCCAATCATTATGTGCCCGTTTTACCGCGGTTGGATTTTATCTATCAGGGGACCCCGCAGGAAACGGCCGTCTACCGCGGCAAAGAACTGAGCAAACAAGACTGGGCTTGGGCCGGCTTGCGGCTGGATCTGCAGGGGATGCGCAATCAGGCCGGGGACTGGGACGTGCAAACGGCCTGGAACCGTCAGTTGGGCCGTTCCGAATATGTGGCCGGGGGGCGCATAATCGGCACCAGCACGGAAATCGTCAAAGCCATTTCTGCCTATGGCGTAGCGGCGGAAGATGAGGCCGCCGCCCGCGCGTTTTTGCTGCAAATGCTGCAGCGTGAAGGGTTGTGCCAAGACAACCGCAAAGCGGTAAAGTTAGGCAATGCAGACAGCAAAAATGTCCGCGGTGCCTATGAATACAATTTACGCACGGTGCCTATGTGCCAATACAGCACCGATGTGCTGGAAGCGCTGGCCGTGTTGGCGGTACAGCATAACGACAAAAAAGCGGTGGACGGCATTTATAACTTTATGTTGGCCAAACACCGCGAAGGCTTAGGTTCTTTGGTGGTCTATCAGGGCAGTGTGCTGCTGATGGGCATTAACAGCATTTATTCTTACGAAATGCTGAAACGCTTTCTTAAAGAAGAAGCCCGCCCTACGGCCGGCGGCCGTTTTTTGACGGGGTTGGGGTACGTCTCTTTTGAAGGGCTCTCGCGTCTGGCACAGGAAAATACTTCCTCCGGCCGGTATTTGGACAACTACACGGCCCGCTTTTCTTATCTGGATGAAGATGCCGCCCGCGCCTACTATCCGAATTTAGATTTAAATATTGTTACCGCCCAACCGCTTACCAGCGACGGCGTATATCAGCTGCCCGTAGGTAACGTCTACGAAGACCTCGGCGCCCTGCTGGCGGCCGATGCGGCCAAAAACGGCAAGAGCGCCGCGTTGGCAAAAGACATTTTGACCGCCCAAGGCTATAACCGGCCGCTGGCAGAAGGGGTGCTGCTGGCTGATAACGGGCGTTTTGCTTCCGGCGTGCTGGGGCAAAAGGCCGTTTCCCTGTGGCAGGAACTGCTGGGGGCCAATTATGCAGATATGAACGAAGGAACCCAGCGCCGGATGAAAACCCGCGCCGCGGATGCACTGGTCCGCACGGGGGCGCTGAGCCAAACGCAGGCCGCGGCCTATAAAACCCGCGACGGCGAAAAATTTGCCCAATACAGCAGACAGGAAAAAATCAATTTCGGTTTAGGCGCCTTAGACATTTTAACCATTATCATTACGCTTCCGCTTTTGGTAAAGTCGGCCGTGAACGGTTCTGCCAAACTGGTGGCTAAACTGCGCGGTTTTGGCAAAGCGGGCGCAAAAGCAACGGCCCCCGCCGCAGCCGTACGCAGCGCGGCCGCCCGCCCCGTTGCCGCAAAAGCGGCTCCCGTTGCGCCCCGTGCCGCCGCGACCAGCACGGCTGAAGCGCAGGCTATAGGCAAAGAATGGCTGGCCGCCGCCCAACAGGCCGAAGCGGCTAAAGCGGCTCAAAGCGCCGCCTGGCAGGCAGCTCAGGCCGAAAAAGAGGCCGCCCGCGTGGCTGCCGCGGCCGAGATGAAACTCTCCGGCCCGGCCGTTTCCAATACGGCAGCGGCTAAACCGGCTTGGGTACAGACGGAAGTAACCAATGCGCTTGGCCAGAAAGTGATGGGCTGGCGCCCCGTAAACCCGACGATTTCTTCCCAAAAGCCTTCTCTGTTTAAAAATTGGTGGGAAAGCGTATCGGCCACCGGCTCTAACGCCTGGTATGATACAAAAGAACTTTTTCAGGGCATAGGGCAGGCTTTCAGACGCAAAACCGCGGCCGCCGCGTTGGCCTTGTCGTTAAATATGACGCCGCTGCCGTCTGCCGGTTTGCAGGCTTTCCTGCGTGCCGAAAGCGGCTTGAGCGGCTTGGCCCGCACGGAACAGGTAGTCGCGCAAGGATCTTCCCTCTTAAAAATGAGTGCGGCCCCCACGTGGGCCCTTTCCCCGCTGCGTGCCGCTTCCGGGGCTAATGCTTCCGCCCTGCTGCCCGTCAATAACGTGCTTAAGTTGGGCACGGCTTCGCGCGCTGCACTGCCGGTTTCTCAAACGGCTCCGTTGTTTGCCTTTGTGCCGGCCGTTGCCACGCCGGATATGTGGCGGCAGATGGGTTCCCCGCGTTTCTTAATCGGCAAAGGGTTTGCCCAACCGCAGTTTGTAACGGATTATTTAAAACAAAACGCCAAATACGAACAGGAAGTTGCCGCCGTAGAAGCGGCGCAGGCCGCCCAACAGGCCGCTCCTGAGGTAGACGTCCAGCGTGCCGCGTGGGAACGCTTCTTCCCCAATGGTGCGTTTGCCGCTTCTGCATTTGAAACGGCCTTGGCGCAGCGCCTTTCCGGCGGGTTAGTATTGAGTATGAACGGGCTGGGCGGGCTGATGGAAAAAATCAGAAACAGCCGCGCCGTTAAAAAAGCCTCGGCTCTGGTCAACCGCGCCTATCAAAATGCCGTTTTGGAAACCACCCGCACGGGTTCCTCTATACGCCACACGTTTGCCAAACATTTGTCCTCTGGCTTGCAGGTGGAGTTTTCTTCCTCCTCGTCGGCCGACATTAAAGACGCCGTGTTATCCTTGTTTGCTTTGCCGGTGCTGGGTTTTGGCAAGACGGACATTTCCAACCCGCTGTCTACGCAAGAAGTATTTGATGTGCAGGAAGGGGACGACTTTGACCCGCAAAGCGGCTTCCGCCTGACCTATGTAAAACAGGAAGGCGGCGAAGAAACCGTCCTGCCGGTAAACCTGCTGCTGGACCCCCGCATTAAAGCCAGCGGCTATAACCGCATTACGTTTAATGAAAAGTTCCACGCCCAACTGCGGGACGGAATAAAAGAACCCAAAACAATGTCGCATTTCTTCTTTAAATTTATGGGCACCCCGCAGCAGTGGAACGAATTTGTAAATCTGGTCGTTAAAGCCAACTTGCCTTCGCCTTTCCGTATCAAACTGCAGCGCCGCCCCAATGTGGCCGAAAAAACGCTGCGCACCCCGCTTTACAGCGCCGACGGTATGACCGCCTTGCCTATTGAGGTGGAAGTGCGCAAAAAACTGCTGCGCGACCAGGCGCGTTTGGTGCTGCGGGAAGACGGACAGATCGGCATTTTAAAGCCTTTCAGCACGCAGTCTGTGGCGGTGACGGATCATTATATCCGCCTGCCTAAAAACCAAATTGCCAATATGGTGGAAGTGCTTAAAAACAGCAAGAGCACCTTCCCGATTGCGGTGCTGCCCACCAAAAACAAAGCCCCTATTTTGTACAGGGACCAGCAAATTTACAACAACTCGTTAGGCAAAACGATGGGCCCCATTATCCATTCGGACTTGGGCATCAGCTCCGCTTCCGCCACCAGCTTGATGATGGTCATTAACTACGTCATCCCCGGTTTGGCGTCCTTCCTTAACCCGGTGCTGCGCCGTATGGGCGAAAAACGCCTCAGCGTACTGGCCGGCTTTATGACCAGCTTTGCCAACCTGATACCGTTGTCTGTGGGTTTTTACGGTATTGCCCAGGAACATTCGGCCAGCCGCATTGCCGTGGCGGTTATCGTGTCGGCTTTTATCCTGCGCTCGGCGGCCAGCGTGCTGCAGCAGGTAACTTCCAATATGTTGGTGGCGGCCAACAGCGGCAAAGTGCCGGAAGAAAAAGAAAAAGAAGAAGAAGTGGGCACCAAACAGGAAAAGATTTCTTTTAAAGACTTAACCGCCCGCTTGAAACAGGTTTGGACGAAAAAGAACTCGCCCGAATCTATGCGCAACCTGCTGATGTATAACTTGAGCTTTGTGTATAAAAACCTGGGCACCCTGCTGTTCTTGGCTTTGCCCTGGGCTATCAACAAAGCTATTTTATGGACCACGGGCGTGGACGCGCATTTTGTGTATTCCATCAGCTTTCCGGTATTTGGGGCCTACGCCTTGTGGGTAACCATACGCACCTTGCGTGCCAATTTGCGTGACGCCTATACCGTGCCTACCGTGGCCGACGCCACCCGCAAAGGCTATGCGGTGGTGGACGAAAGTATTGCCGCCTTGCACCAAGCGGTACAGAATGGTGCGCTTTCCCAGCAGGAAGAAGCCGATTTGCTGGAAGGTATTGCCAAAAAAATACAGTCCCGCGCCGGCACCATTACGGAAGCCTACCGCAAAGAAGGGCTGCATAAAAAAGAACTGGCGGCTATGCGCAGCAAAGTGCTGGCCGATTTGGAACAGAAATTTTTAGAAGGCTTAATGAAAGAACTGCCGGCCGAAGAAGGTGCTAAATGGGCCAAAGAGTTTTCTTCTACGCTGCATCATTTGGAAAATAACTCCATTTCGCCCTGGCAGGTGTTCCTGCACGCGCCCAGCGTGGCAATGATTACGCTGGCAATGACGTTAGCCAGCGTGCACGAGTTTACCATCTCCAGCGCGTTTGCGATGAACTTGAACCTGGTCATTCAGGATAAAGACGCGGCCAACCTGCTGGTGGCGGTGTGCTTGTATGTGCCGTTGATTTTGGGACGCTTGCTGGGCAACCTGCTGGCTACGCGCATCAGCTTGTCTACAATGTACTTGTTCTGCAGCGGTTTGTCCGCCTTGGGTACGGTGATTATGCTGGCCGGCGGCGGGGCCATTACCCCGGCTATTGTGGGCGCCGTGGTTACCAGCTTGGGCGTGGGGAACTATTTCTCTCAAATGTATAACTACATTACGAAGAAAAACCCCAAACTGCAGCGCGAAATTTCCGTCGTCTTAGCCGTAACAATGGCTTTGGCCGGCGGCTTGACGGTGCCTGCGTCCCACTTAAACGAATGGTTCGGCACGACCAACCTGGATATCTGGTATGCAATGGGCGCCTTGGTAGCCAGTTTGGCTTGTACGACCGGTATGATGAAAAACTCTACGCTGGTTAAGTTTGTAAAGAGCTCCTTGGCCGGCCTTAAAAATACGTTCAACAAGAATAAAGACAAAAACGACGGCTCGGACGCCAATCAACAGCCGCCCGTTGACGGAGCCGAACCCTTAGCCAACAATTAAACAAAACATAAAAACCCCCGCTTTTAAAAGCGGGGGTTTTTATGACGGCAGATTATTTATTTAACAGTTTGCGCAGCAGGCGGTCGCTGTAAGGCTGGGGGATGTTCATCCCCAAAGAGGTAATACGTCCGGCATTGGGGCCGTGGTAATCGGAGCCGCCCGTGGCAAATAAATCATATTTGCGTGCAATCTTCAGCAATTCCTGTTTCAGGGTATAACTGTGGGACGGATAAAACACTTCCAGCCCGTCCAAACCGGCTTCTACCCATACGGGGAAATTCCATACATCCTGCACCAGACCGGGGTGCGCCATAACGGCCAAACCGCCGGCTTTTTTAATTTGGGCAATAGCTTCCACCACCGTTACGCCGGCTGAGGGAACATAACCGACCTGGCCGGGAACCAAAAACTGCCGGAAGCCCTCCTGACGGCTGGAAACAATTTTCTTTTTTTTCAAGGCGTCTGCCACGTGCGCGCGCGACACGGTGTTGCCCGCCAGCGAAAAGACGTCTTCTTCCGTCAGGTTCACGCCGCTGTCTGCAATTTGTTTGATGATTTTTTTAATGCGTTGTATGCGGTTTTCGCGGTTTTGTTTTAAAAACTGCTGAAAAGAAACATTGTTTACGTCAACGTTATAACCCAAAAAATGCAGATGGTCGTGTTCGCGCGTGCTGATTTCCACCGCGCATACCCAGTCTATCCCGCGTTTTTCACATTCGGCTTTGGCCTGCAGTACGCCGTCCGTGGTGTCGTGATCGGCAAGTGCAAACAATTTTACGCCGGCTTTCCAGGCTTCGTACGCCACCTCCTGCGGGGTGGAGGTTCCGTCGGAAAAGCGGGAATGGGTATGCAAATCGGCCTTTAGCATCAGACGCGTTCCACCGCCGTTACGCCGGGGACGGCTTCTTTGATTTTGCGTTCCACTACGGCTTTAAGCGTCATTTGTGCCGCCGGGCAGCCGCCGCAGCGGCCGCGCAGGCCTACGGTAACGATGCCGGTTTTTTCGTCTACTTCAATTAATTGAATGTCGCCGCCGTCGGCTTGCAAAATCGGGCGGATTTGGTCAATAACGGCTTGTACTTGTTCTTTCATTTTGTGTTCTCCAAAGAGGTATTTTTCTTATTATATCTTTTTTGGCAAAATGCGTTTTGCAAGAAGGCTTGCAAAAAACCCCTTAATATTTGCTATACTTTTGGGTGCAGAAGAATGTATTTATTTTTAAGGAGAAATTTCGCTATGAAAAAAATTGCCGCATTTGCCTTGCTGCTTTGCTTTGTTTCCGCGCCGGTGTTTGCCCAAAAATACGCCAGCGTCAACACGACAAAAGCCAACATCCGCACCTGCGCCGGCACGAAATGCGCCGTCAAATGGTATGCTTGGAAATACACGCCGCTTTTGATGCTCAAAACCAGCCCGGACAAAGAATGGGTGCAAGTAAAAGATTTTGAAGGGTTTACCGGCTGGATTTCCGCTTCTTTGCTCAGCCCCAATGGCGGTATGTCTGCCAAAGTGGACTTGAATGTGCGCAAAGGCCCCGGCACCAGCAACGAAATTGTCTGCACCGTAGAAAAAGGCTATCCGTTTAAATATATCTCCAAAAAAGGTTCTTGGATAGAAGTGGAAGACGACCCCGCCGACCCCAAACAGGGCGTGTGCCACGGCTGGGTGTACAACCAGAACTTGTGGGGCTTCTTTAAACAATAAGCCGGTTTGCGCAGCCTGCGTGCAAAAAGATATAATGTTATTATGAAAAAGATTTTAACTGCAGCAGCCATAGCCAGCGTGCTTGTGTGCGTGTTTTGTGCCGCGCGCAAAGTAAACGAAGGGCGTTTTAACGTAACCGGAACCGTTACGGTGCCCGAACGTTTGGCAAAAGTGGCCGAAGCCGATAATAACTCCTGCGCTATCATCGTCAAAAACGCGGCGGATGTGCCGGTGGCCATTAAACGGGTGGTCAACCCCAAATTCCCGCTTCAGTTTCAGATGGGAGAGGAAGATTTGCTGGCCACGGACGTTGGCGGCGATTTAAAGTTGGAAGTGCAAATCAACAATCACGGCAAGTTAGGCGTCATTAAAGAAGGCGATATTTTTGGCGCGGCTTCCGAAACCATTAAGCCCAATGCCAAGAACGTTTTGGTACAGGCCGACAAAATGACCGGAATGCCTAAACTGGCCCGTAACGTGCGCGGCAATTTCTTCCGTACGGCCGCCCGTTAAACCGGTAAGCGAAATTTTTCAAACCCGCCTTTTGCAAGGCGGGTTTTTTGTTTGCTCCGAAATACCCGAAAGGTGCCGCTAAAAAGTATACGAAAGGTGCTTGACGAAAATAAAAATAAATAGCACAATGAAAATATCTGGCAGAGAGGAGGGTTTGATGAAGAAAAGTTTATTGCTTTTGGCCGCCTTGGCTGTTTCTTCTGCGTTGTGCGCGCAGGAGACCCAAAACTTAGGCCGGGAAGACGTCTTGGCCGCGTTTAAAGAATATAACCCCGCCGCTTTGGAAAAAGCGGCCCAAAATCCGGCATATAATAATTTGCTTAATAAAGTGGCCGATGCCTATTCCGCACCCCGCACGGACGCCAGCCAAAATGAAATGATTGCCCTGGTGCTGAACTTTGACAATTCCGTCCGTTTACAGGTGGCGCGCGAAGATTATTTTAACGGACGCACGCTGCAAATGGTGGCCGGAGAAGAACTTAACGCTTTGGAAGACAATGTCTCGGCCGAGCTGCAGGACGTCGTCAAAAATGTATATAAAAATACGCTGAAAATCAAAGATCTGCAAATTGACCGCTATAAAGACCAAATAAAAGCCGTCAAAAAAGACGACGCTTTAACCAAAGAACAAAAAGAAGCCGCTCTGGACCGGTTAAACGGACAAATTAAAGCGGTCAAAGCAGAAGTAAAAACATTAAAGAAAAACTCCAAACAAAAAATTAAAGACACCGCTTCCGTCTATTTGGCCGAGATCCGCGCCGAATATACACAACGTCAGGCGGCCCAGCTGCAAAGCGCCCAACAAAAAGAAGCGGCCGCCGTGCAAGCGCCGTCCAAGGAAGTAAAAGCCGACAATAAAAAACCGGTTGCCAAATAAACCTTTGTTTGCAGCCGCGCCTTTCCGCCGTAGCGGAGAGGCGCGGCTTCTTTGTGCCTGAAAGTTGCAGTACACACGCATAAATTGTTTTAATGTAAACAAAGGCCCGTATAGAGCCGCTAATTTTTTCTTACCGGGAATTGCATATGATCAGAATGATGATTGACAAAATTTTTGGAACCAAAAGCGAACGCGATTTAAAAAAGATTCAACATTATGTAGATAAAGCCAACAGCCTCTCCGCCCAGATGGAAGCACTGTCTGATGAACAATTAAAAGCCAAAACGCAGGAATTTAAAGACCGCTTAGCCAAAGGCGAAACGCTGGACGATTTGCTTTCCGAAGCGTTTGCCGTCGTGCGTGAAGCCGCCAAACGCGTTATCGGGCTGCGTCCTTACGACGTGCAGCTGCTGGGCGGCATCGTGCTGCACCAAGGCAAAATTGCCGAAATGGGCACCGGTGAAGGGAAAACGCTGGTGGCCGTGCTTCCTTCCTATTTAAATGCCTTAACCGGCAAAGGCGTGCACGTGGTAACCGTCAACGACTATTTGGCCCGCCGCGACCGCCAATGGATGGGCCCTATTCACGAATTTTTGGGGCTGACGGTAGGATACATCAACCACGATATGCCCAATGCCGAACGCCGCGAAATGTACGCCAAAGACATTACCTACGTAACCAATAACGAACTGGGCTTTGACTATCTGCGCGACAATATGGTCATCACCCGTCAGGACCGCGTGCTGCGCCCGCTGAACTATTGTATTGTGGACGAGGTGGACTCTATTTTAATTGACGAGGCCCGCACGCCGCTTATTATTTCCGGCCCTTCCGAACAAAGCACGGACAAATATTACATCGTCAACCGGCTTATTCCCTCTTTAAAAGTGCGTATGATTACCGAAAATGACGAAGTAAAGGCAAAATATGAACACGTAGATTTGGGCGCGGGATACGATGCCATTGTGGACGAGAAAAATCATACCGCCACGCTGACCGAAAGCGGCATTGCCAAAGCCGAAAAATTTTTAAATGTTCCCAACCTCTATAATGACGTGGAATCGGAATGGGTACACCATATTAATCAGGCGCTGCGTGCCCACCACCTGTATGAAAAGGATGTAGATTACGTGGTCAAAAACGGCGAAGTGATTATTGTGGACGAATTCACCGGCCGCTTAATGCCCGGCCGCCGCTGGAGCGACGGGCTGCACCAAGCCGTAGAAGCCAAAGAAGGCTTGCAAATTAAAGAAGAAAACCAGACGCTGGCTACCATTACGTTCCAGAATTTCTTTAAACTCTATAAAAAACTTTCCGGTATGACCGGTACGGCTATGACGGAGGCCAACGAATTCTGGCAAATTTACAAATTGGACGTGGTGGAAATTCGCCCCAACCGTCCCTCCAAACGTATTGACTATCCGGACTTGGTGTTCCTTACGGAGAAAGACAAATTTAACGCCATCGTGGAAGAAATTGAAGCTTTGTGGAAAAAAGGCGCCCCCGTGCTGGTGGGTACGCGCTCTATTGAAAAGTCAGAAAAGTTGGGCAATATGCTGCGCGCCCGCGGCATTCCCCATAAAGTGCTCAATGCCAAATACCACGAAATGGAAGCCCAAATCATCAGTCAGGCGGGCCGCAAAGGGGCGGTAACCATCGCCACCAATATGGCCGGCCGCGGTACCGACATCGTTTTGGGCGGCAATCCGGCCGATAAAGCCGAGCAGGACTATGTGCTTTCCCAAGGAGGGCTGCACGTTATCGGCACCGAACGCCACGAAAGCCGCCGCATTGATAACCAGCTGCGCGGCCGCTGCGCGCGCCAAGGGGACCCGGGCTGCTCCCGCTTTTACATTTCGCTGGAAGACGAACTGATGCGCCTGTTTGCCAATACAGCCAAAATCAGCTCCATTTTGAGCACCTTGGGTATGAAACCCGGGGAAGCCATAGAATCGCGTCTGATGAGCCGCCAAATTGAAGGGGCCCAGCGTATGGTGGAAGGCCATAACTTTGACATCCGCAAACATTTGTTGGACTACGACAAAGTAATGAACCAGCAGCGTACGGCCGTCTATGGCCTGCGCAACGCCATTTTGGACGGCGAAGATATGACCAATACCGTGCTGAAAATGATAGACGAAGTGGTGGAAGAAATCGTGCAAACCTATTATTTCCCGCGCGACCCGGGCAAGAGCAATTTTGAAACCCTTAACGTAACGCTGCGCTCTTTATTTCCGTATGCTTTTGACTATACGGCCGAAAATACGGAAGGCAAAACCCGGGAACAGCTGACGGAAGAAATCGTCAGCCTGGTGGAAAAACTCTATCACGAAAGAGCCGATTTCTTTGCCAGTCAGGGGATCAGCTTTCCGGAGTTGGAACGTATGCTGCTGCTGCAAATTATAGACAGCGCCTGGAAACAAAATTTGTATGAGCTGGACCAGTTGCAAAATAGTGTCAGCCTGCGCGGATATGCCCAAAAAGACCCGCTGATAGAATATCAAAAAGAAGCGTATAAACTGTACAGCGCGATGATGAATAAAGTGCGCGACTTGATGGTGGGCTATATCTTCCGCCTGCAGCTGCCGCCGGTGCGGCAGGCCGTTTCACCCAAAAAGCAGGCGGTGCAAAATGCGGGCGGCAAACAGAAAAACGCCGTTCCTGCCGACCATAAAATCGGGCGCAATGACCCTTGCCCGTGCGGCAGCGGCAAAAAATATAAAAAATGTTGCGGAGCTAAATTATGAACCCTAAAATAAAAGGATTGTTTTTATTGGTATGCGCCTGTTTTGTGGCGGTGCTGGCTTTGTCTTTTTTGTCCAAGGGCAGCCCGATAGAAGTGCAAATGCCTTTGGTGACGGTGGATATGGTTAAAGAAAACCAAGATAAAATTCAAAAGGCCAAAGAAGCCAAAGAAGACGCCGCCGCCGCGCGCAAACGGGCCGAGTTGGAAGCAAAACTCTATCAATGCACGCAGGATGACGAGTGCATTATTGTGGATAAGGATCCGTGCGGGTGCTTAAAAGGGCCCGAAGGCGTTACGGCCATTAACTCTGCAATGACGTTAGAATTTTCCCGTTTGATGCAGCAGCAGAGCGGCGGCTCTACGGTGTGCCCGTCCGTTGCTTCTGCGGAAAAGGAATGCTCCGCTTCCGCCCGTGCGGTTTGCCAGCAAAACCGCTGCAAGATTGTGTATTAGGATAAACAATGAGCCCGCTGCGCCGAAGACCTTATCTAGAGGAAAAAGCTGCACCTCCCCCTTCCCGCTTGCGGGCTTTTTTTGCGCGCCTGTGCACCGATGCCGTTCGTCTTGTTTTTTTGGTGTTGTGCCTGGCCGCAACGGCCTTTTTGTTTAAAGTCAGCTATCCCAAACCTTCCTACAGCCTGCTGATGTGGCTGGCGCTGGCGCCGTTTGCGTTGGCGGTGGTTCGGCTGCGCAGTTTTTGGGGTAGTTTCTTTTATTCTTGGCTGACCGGTGTGGCCGTTTTTGCCGGACTTTATTTTTGGGTGTTTGTCACCTGCCGCAACGGCGGCGGGTTAAGCACGGCGCTTGCTGCGGCGGCGTGGCTGGGGCTTTCTGCTTTAATGGCTTTGCAGTTTGCCATATTCGGCGGCAGCTGCTTTTATTTAAAACGGCTCCAATGGGCCTTTCCGGTGCTGGCCGCATTAGGGTGGGCGGCGTTGGAATGGGCGCACGAAATGCTGGCCGGTTATGCGTTGGGTTTCCCGTGGTTTACGCTGGGTTATTCCCAATGGAATATGCCGCAGGTGCTGCAGATTGCTTCTTTTGCCGGCAATACCGGTATTAGTTTTTTGGTGGCTTTTACGGGTATAAGCGTAGGGTATGCTTTTGCCACCCCTTACTTAAAACGCGGTTTGGTGCAGCTGGTCTTGGCGGCGGCAGTTTTTTTAGGCGTATACGGGTATGGCTCCGCCGTGCTGGCACATAAGCCGCAGCACAGCTTGCTTTCTCTGCGGGCGGCGGTTTTGCAGCCCAATATTGACCAATACAAAAAATGGTCCTCTGCTTTTGAAGAAGAAATTTTAAACACGATTACGCAAATGGGTGCCGATTTGGTCGGCAAAAACATAATGCTGGCCGTTTGGCCCGAAAGCGTTACTCCGGGGCCGGTGCAGCAAGAGCCGTACCGCGCGTTGATGGAAGGCGTAGCCCAAGCCAGTGGGGCTTGGCAATTTGCGGGCTCCACCCGCCAAGCGGACGGCAAACAATACGTCAGCGCTTTTCTTTTTTCGCCCAACGGGGTGCCTTTGTCTTTTTATGACAAAACGCATTTGGTTCCGTTTGGGGAATATATTCCTTTTGAACAAGCCGTACGCAAGTTGCTTCCGCAGGTGAGCGTTTTGGGCGAGCTGGGTGCTTTTTCGCCGGGGGACTGGAATCAGCCCCTGCTGCAAATGGACCAGATTTCTTTCGGTTCAACGATTTGTTATGAGTCTGTCTTTTCCCGTTTATGGAAAGAGCAGGCCAAAGCCGGTGCGCGCTTTTTTGTAAATATTACCAACGATGCGTGGTTTTTTGATACGGACGCACCTTACCAACATTTGGCCGTGGCCGTTTTGCGCGCGGCGGAAACGCAAAGGCCGGTTTTGCGTGCCGCCAATACGGGCATATCGGCCATTATTTCCCCCAACGGGGAAATTCTAGCCCGCGCCGAACTTAACACCCGCGCGGTTTTGCAGGCGGATATCCCGCTGCCGCTGGGTGCGTATGAAAGTTTTTACGTGCGCTGGGGCGATTGGTTTGCGTGGGTATGCGCGGCCATTTATTTCACGATTTTAATTTCTGCAATGGTGTTTGCTTATGAATATTGAGTTTAAAGACATTGAAAATGCACTGGAATCTTTGGGCGGCCGCATAGAAAAAATCGGCCGTATGGAAAATATTCCGCAAAAACAAAAAGAATTGACCGAACAGGAGGCGCTGGCCTCGGACCCCGCTTTTTGGAATGACACGCAAAAAGCCAAAACCGTTACCAAAAAAATAGACGGTCTTAAAACCGCCATAGAAACCTATAACAGCCTGCGCAAACAGTTGGAAGATGCGCAAACGCTGTATGAATTGGCACGGGAAATGCAGGATGAAAACGAACTGCCTTCTTTGGACGCCGCTTTAAAAGATTTGGAAAAACAAACCGAAAAAAAAGAGTTTGAAATTACCCTTTCCGACCCGCACGACAATCTGGCCGCCATCTTGACGGTACACGCCGGCGCGGGCGGTACGGAATCGTGCGATTGGGCGCAAATGCTGTTTCGTATGTACACGCGTTGGGCCGAACAGCACGGGATGAAAGTGTCGGTTACCGACGTACTTCCCGGGGAAGAAGCCGGCATTAAAAACGCGTCTATGATTATAGAGGGCCCCTACGCTTACGGCTATTTAAAAGGGGAAAACGGCGTGCACCGGCTGGTGCGCGTGTCCCCTTTTGATGCCAATGCGCGGCGGCATACGTCTTTTGCTTCGGTGGATGTGCTGCCCGATATTGAAGAAGACATTAACATTGAAATACCCGAAAGCGACATTGAACTGGAAACCTCCCGCGCCGGCGGCCACGGCGGCCAAAACGTCAATAAGGTGGAAACGGCCGTGCGCCTGCTGCATAAACCGACGGGTATTGTCGTGTCCTGCCGTATTGAACGCAGCCAGCTGCAAAACCGGCAGACGGCTATGAAAATGCTCAAAGCCCGTCTGTATGAAATGGAGATGGACAAAAAACGCGCCGAAGCCGAAAAGCGTTACGGACAGAAAGGCGAAATTGCTTGGGGACATCAAATCCGCTCGTATGTGTTTATGCCCTATCAGTTGGTAAAAGATTTGCGCACCGATTACGAAACTTCCAATATTACCGGCGTAATGGACGGCGATTTGGATCCGTTTATCTTTGCCTTTTTGCGCCACGAAGCCGAACGCAAAGTATGAGCGGGCTTTATATACACCTCCCGTTTTGCCGGCAAAAATGCCGCTATTGCGATTTTGCCTCTTTTGCCGGCGCCGAAGATTTAATAGATGATTATTTGGCCGCCTTAGACAAAGAGGCTTCTTTTTACGCGCCTGCACGTTTTGACACGCTTTATGTCGGCGGCGGCACGCCCAGTTTGCTTTCGGCAACACAATTGGAACGCTTGTGCCAATTGATTGCCAAACACTTTATGGCGGTATCCTCTTTTGCCGAAAGTACTTTGGAAGCCAACCCCGAAAGCTGCTCTGAGGACAAACTGGCCGTGTTAAAACAGGCCGGCTTTAACCGCCTCAGTTTAGGGTTACAGAGCTTTGACGATGCCGTGCTCAAACGCATCGGGCGCATACACGATGCGGCCTCCTTTCTAAAGGCGTATAATGCGGCCCGCCGCGCCGGTTTTGAAAACATCAGCGTAGATTTAATTGCCGGCCTGCCCGGGCAAAGCAAAGCACTTTTTTTGGACGGGCTGAAAAGATTGATTTCCCTGGGGCCCGAGCATATTTCCGTTTACGGCTTGCAGGTGGAAGAAGGCACTCCTTTTTATAAAGAGGGGGTGCAAAGCGACGACGACCTGCTGCGCGAAGAGCTGGAACAAACCCATTTTGTGCTGCAGGCGGCCGGCTATAAACATTACGAAATTTCCAACTTTGCCCGTCCCGGACGGGAAAGCAAACATAACTTGAATTATTGGCAAAACGGGGAGTATTTGGGGCTGGGCAGTGCGGCGGCTTCGTATCATAACGGGGTGCGGCGCAGCAATATTTCTTCGCTGCGCGGCTATTTGCATTGCATAGAGGGAAATAAACCGCTGCAGGAATTTGCTGAATGTTTGCAAGGCAAGGAAAAAGAAGGCGAGCAAATTATGCTCGGCCTGCGTATGCTGGACGGCGTACGGCTAACCCCGCAACAGCAAAAAATGTTTGCCCGGGAAATAGAAGAACTGGTGCGGCGCGGGCTTGTGGCACAGAAAGGAGATTTCATAAAATTGACGTTTGAAGGAATGTTTTTGGCCAATCAGGCGTTTATGGCTTTTGTGGGCCCTTTTGAGGAAGAAAAATGAAACTGACCGCCTATCGCACCGCTGTCTTTAAAGAAAATGACGATTTGCCTGCTTTCATCGGCAAATACGTCGCCCGACTAAATGAGGGAGATATTTTGGTGGTGTCTTCCAAATTAATTTGTTTGTGGCTTGGCCTTAGCGTGCCGTATAAAAGCAAAAAACAAAAAGAAGCACTTATCCGGCAGGAAAGCGACGCCGCCTTAAAAACAAAGCTGGCCTGGCTGACCGTTAAAAACGGTATGATAATGACCAATGCCGGTATTGACGAGTCCAACGCGGACGGCAAGCTGCTGCTTTTGCCAACGGATCTGTACGCCTGTGCCGCCCATTTGCATAAAGCGCTTCGGGCGCATTATCACATTAAAAAATTGGGCGTTATTATTACCGACAGTATGATTCTGCCGCTGCGCGCCGGCGTGATCGGCGCGGCGGCCGCGTATGCCGGCTTTAAAGGCGTGCGCGACGAGCGCGGCAAAAAAGATATTTTCGGCAAAAAGCTGGAAGTAACCTTTGTTAATTTGGCCGATGCCCTGGCGGCGGCCGCCGCCGTAAATATGGGCGAACGCAACGAACAAAAACCGCTGTGCCGCATAGAGGGGGCGCCGGTTCGGTTTGTGGTTGGCGTGAACCCTTCGGAAATCAGGTATCCGTTGGAACACGATTTGTATGCCCCGTTGTTTGCCGCAGCGGGGCTTATAGGAGGCAAAAAGAAAAAATGAAAAACATCATCAATGAGTTTAAACAGTTTATTATGCGCGGCAATGTGCTGGATATGGCCGTGGGTATCATTATTGGCGGTGCGTTTACCAAAATCGTCAATTCTATGGTGGCTGACGTAATGATGCCGCCCTTGGGCCTGCTGATGGGAAAGGTAAACTTTTCCAACTGGTTTATCGTCATTAAAGAAGGCGCCACCACGGCGGGGCCGTATGAATCGCTGGGGGCCGCGCAGGCGGCCGGTGCCACCACGCTGAATATCGGTAATTTTTTAAATTCCGTTATCAGTTTTATTATTGTGGCTTTTTGTATCTTTTTGCTTATTAAAGCCATTAACCGTTTTAACCGCAAAAAGAAAGAAGCCGCCCCTGAGGCCCCTGCCACCAAAACCTGCCCTTATTGCTTTAGCGAAATAGACGCCCGTGCGTTGCGTTGCCCGCAATGCACGGCCGAGTTGGAAAACAAATAATCGTTTGAAAACGCTTCCTTAACCGGAAGCGTTTTTTATAACACCTTATGCCCCGGCAACTGGCCGGGGTATTTTCTTATCCATAACGGTTATTTGCCTTAAAACAGCTTTTTGTTACAATGGGAGTATGATTTATTTTGCACACCGCGGCGCCAGTGCCCTTGCTCCTGCCAATTCCCTGCCGGCTTTCGCCTTGGCACGCCAGCAGGGCTGCACCCATTACGAACTGGACGTTCATTTAAGCAAAGACGGATGTCTGGTGGTGCATCACGATTATTTTTTGGGGACGGATACCTCCTGCAACAAACAAATTAAAGACGTAACGTTTGACGATTTGGAACATTGCCGCATTTTGCATTCGTTTGACAAAGACTTGGTGGTCCGCCCGCCGGTGCTGCTGGAAGTGCTGCCTGTTATTGTGGAAGATTTGGAATTGTTAAACATTGAAATAAAAAACGATGACAATGTGTATCCGGATATTGAAAAAATCATTTGGCAGCGGGCCAGCGTGTATGGGCCCGAAGCAATGAAAAAAATGCTTTTTTCCAGCTTTGACTATCCTACCCTGCAGCGTCTGCGCAAAATAGCGCCTACGGCACAAATCGGGCTGTTAACCCGTATGTTTGAACCGCAAACCGCGCGCAATATTAATGCCTACAGTGTGCATATGAACAAAACACGCATTACCAAAGAAATTGTGGACATCTGCCACGCGGAAGGGCGCAAGGTGTTTGTTTATACAGTAAACGATAAATATACGGCCCATTCGCTGGAACGTATAGGCGTGGACGGTATTTTTACCGACAACCCGGGCCTGTTTTTGCCCGGCAAGCACGAGCTGCCCCCGCAGCTGTGCGAAAAATATACGCCGCTGAAACTTTCCAAAAAAACACGTATTCCGCGTCTTTGAGCACACAAAAAACCCCGCGTTTTAAAGCGCGGGGTTTTATTTTAATAATCGTAACCGGAATAAGTATCTGTTGAGGTGGACGTGTCCGCCGCGGCAGCCGGCTGACCGCCGTAATATTGATCCGGCGAGTAGCGGCGCGGTTTTTCCCACAGGCGTTTGGTTTTGCGGTAATCGCGTTCGCTGGGTACGCCGGGCACCATAGGCTGGGTGCGGTCGTCAAAGAAATAAACGTTTTTCTGCGTATCGGGCTGTACGTCAAAAATGTATTCCGATTCCACATTGGGTTTGGCTTCGCGGCGTTCGGTATAGGCTTGGCGGTCCAAATCTTCCAAGTAATCTTCTTCAGTCAAATAGATTTTGCGCTGATAGGGCGGTTGTTCTTCTTTGGTTTGGCTGGAAGAACAAGCCGCTAAACCAAAACAAAAAACAGACAAAAGCAACAGATGGGACAGATTTTTCATATGGTCTCCTTAATCTTTCTTTCACCTGATAATATAATGTTTTCAAGCAAACACGCAAGCGTTACCGGCCCCACTCCGCCGGGAACGGGGGAAACGCGGCAGTTTTTGTCCAGCAGCTGCTGGGTGCAGGCGTCGCCGCAAAGGCGGCCCTGGCTGTCCAAATTGGTGGCGATGTCTATTACTACGGCGCCTTCTTTTACTTCCGCTCCCGTCAGCAGGCCGGAATGGCCGGCTGCGGCGCAAATTAAATCGGCATTTTTCAGCGAGTCTGCCAAACTGCGGGTAAACGTATGGCAAATTTTTACCGTGGCATTGCGGCAGGTCAGCAAGTGGGCCAGCGGGCGGCCGACCGTGGGGGAACGCCCTATAACGGCGGCTTCCATTCCCTGCGGGTCAATGCCGTATTCGTCCAACAGGCGGATGACCGCCATAGCGGTGCAAGGCACAAAGGTGGGCAAGTGCGCAACGTCTTGCCAGGTTTTGCATAAAAACAGGTTGCCGGCCGAGATATTGGACATACCGTCTATATCCTTTTCCGGCGCAATAAAACGGGTAAAGCCGCTTTCGGCCAACGCCGGCGGCAACGGACGCGGAATTAAAATGGCGTCTACTTGCGGGTCGGCAGAGGCTTGCTGCAGAAGGGAAAGGAACTGCTCAACCGGCGTTGCGGCATTTACTTCGTGTATGTGTGCCTGCACGCCTAATTTTTCGGCGGCCTGCACTTCTTTTTTCATATACACATAGGCGCCGTAATCGTCGGAAGAACCGATAGCCGTCAGGCAAATGGGGCGGCCCAAGGCGGAATACACCTGCTGCGCCCTCTGCTGTAAAGGGGCGCGCAAACGGGCGGCCAATGTTTTTCCCTCTAAAATCATACATATATGATATCAAATTACGTTTTAGTTTCCGTATTTGTTTGTTCAATAAAAAAAATTCGTTCGTAAAATTGTTTTTTTTGCTATATTAATAATCGTAATTCCATTTATATTGCGTTTTGCCAACGGGAAGGAATTATTATTTATGAGTAAAGGATAATCCAATGCAAAGGAACAAGAAAAAGGCTTTTACATTGACGGAACTTTTAGTAGTTGTTATTGTATTGGGGACTTTAGCGTCGGTAGCAGTTCCTAAATTTACACGGGTACTAGAAACAAGAAAAACAACCGAAGCGGAAGAAGTTTTTTCTGCAGTTAGAACAGAACAAGAAAAAAGATGTGTGCTGGGAAAGAAATATCAGACGGATAGCACACAATTGGAAATGCTGGCTCAAACTGCTCCAAGTCAAAATTATGTATATGGGCTGACGGGAACCGGAATAACAGCTTCTTCAAGCAAGGGCTATCAATTAAAAATGTTGTCCTATAAAAATGGCTTGATCTGTTGTGAAGGAGAATATTGTGACCGATTAAATAAAAGCTATCGTCCTTGTGCATCTTTGATCATTCCGGAGGATGAGTGCGCTTCGGACAGTGTTGTTGACCCAGAGCCTCCTGTCTTGACTTGCAGCGAGAGTTCCCGTCCTATTGCACAGCAGGCTTGTGGAAATTGCGGGTCTCAAAGTCGTGAGGTTACGTGTGACACAACAACTGGAAAATGGAAGACAGGAGATTGGACTTCTTGCGGAGGAGAAGGAGTCTGTACTCCTGGGGCTCCTATATACGATTCGGAAGGATGCGATTTCGGTCAGGTTGTTAAGCGCTGTGATGAATCTTGTCAGTGGGTCATATTTGGGGACAGCTGCTGCCGATCAAACCGCACTTTAGTGGATAGTTATGACATCCCTTATCCCGGTGCCGGAAAGATGGAAAATTCGTGTGGTGGTAGTTATTTTTCAGAGAAAAATCGTTTTACTTGTTCTTCGAAAGATAAAGGAAAAACTTGCAATGAATATGTGATGTCTACGCGCACTTCTTCAACCACTATTACCACAACGGATATTACCGGTTATTGGACACAAGGAAGCGGATGCTGTTCCAAACGCAACGGTTCGTGTCCTCCTACTAAAACCTGTCCTTCGTCTATTAGTTATACTACAGGGAACAATGTTCAAATTGTTTCATTGCCGTCTGCAAATGACGCGTGTAAAAAACTGTGTGTATCAGGGCGGTGCGGTTCCACGGATGGGACCAGCGCTAGCTGTAGCGTTTATGCTAGCCAGACGGTAAATTCTTGTACGCCTTATTATTGGGATGGAACAGAGTTAGGCCGTGTGTATCAATATACCAGTGCTACGTTGCATTGTACCGCAGAAAAGAAGACGACCCCTGGAATTAAAACACAATACCACGTGGACGTCTATGAGGTATCTTGCTGTATTTAGTTTTAATTATCCCTAAATAGAAGAAGGCCTCGCTAAAAGGCCTTCTTTTTTTAGTGATTTGTTTTCTGACAAAGATGTCCTTGGAATGATAAAATATACATATACTTTAATTTATACCGGCCGGTGCACCCGGGCGGCATTTCGGAGGGCTTATGCCTATTTGGATTTTTCGTTTTTCCACGCTTATTGCGTTTCCTTTTCTGACGTATGATTTTATTGATAAAGAGCCTTTATCCCTGGCGGCGGGGCTGCTGTGCGCGCTGATTGTCATTATCGCCGAAGCCGTTTTTAAGCGCCTGCGGCTGATTAAAATTATGATTGCCTGCTCGGGCTTTTTATTGGGTTTTTTGCTTTATGTGTTTACCGACTATGCAATGCTCAACCTTTCCGGCACGGCTTCTTTGGCCTGGTGGACGCAATACGGGCGTACGGTGGAAATTGTGCTTATCGTATTTGGCGTGTTGGCCTGCTTGTTTAAATCGCGCGATTTGGAGGGTCTTTCCTATAAGGGCCGCCACCTTAAAGTGGCCGACGTCAGCGCATTGATGGACGGACGCATTGTAGATTTGTGCGAAATCAATTTTCTGTCCGGCATTATTGTTATTCCGGTGTTCGTGCTGGAAGCGTTAAATAAAATGGCCGCTTCCAAAGATCCGCTGGAACGGGCCAAAGGCCGCCGCGGGCTGGATGTGGCCACCCGCTTGCAGGAGTTGAAGGAAATTGCCGTGCGCATTACCTCTAAAACGCCTAAAGCGGAAAACGACACGGAACGCATCGTAAAGCTGGCCAAAAGCTTTGACGCGGAAGTGGTTACGCTGGACTTTAACGTAAATAAAATCGGCGCGCTGTACGACGTAGTCGTGCTGAATATTGCCGATTTGGCCACCGCCCTTAAACCGGTGGTGCTGCCCGGGGAAACGATGTCTTTGTTCATTATGAAAGACGGCAAAGAAAAAGAGCAAGGCATCGGCTACTTGGACGACGGCACAATGGTGGTGGTGGAAGACGGCCGCAAATTTATCGGCAAACGGACGGAAGTGGCGGTCTATTCCATTTTACAAACGTCTTCGGGACGTATGATTTTTGCCAAAGTAAAATAAAATGCAAGAACAACTTTCCTTTGCCGGCGCGGTTATTGTGGCCGGCGGCCTGGGCAAACGGATGGGCCGCCCCAAACAAATGCTGCCTTTGGCGGGCAGGCCGGTGCTGGTGCGTGCGGTGGATGCTTTTAAGCAAATTGCGTGCGTAAAACAGATTGTGGTTGTTACCTCGCCTGAAAATCAGGAAGTCCTAAAAAAATATTTTTCCGATTTAACGTTTGCTTTGCCGGGGCCTACGCGTTTGGCTTCGGTCATCAGCGGCGTAAAGAAACTGGATCACCGCGTGCAGGCGGTCGCCGTGCACGACGGAGCCCGCCCGTTGGTCAACCCGCAAGCGGCCCAACGCTGCCTTAAACGCGGTTTTACCGACGGCGCTGCCGTATTGGCCGTACCGATGAAAGACACCGTCAAACAGGTGCGCGGCGGCACGGTGGAACGCACGCTGGAGCGCAGCAGCCTGTGGGCGGCACAGACGCCGCAATGTTATAAGGCGGACATTTTGCGCCGCGCCTTGGAAAAATTCGGTCATTTGCAGGACGCGACGGACGAGTCGCAGCTGTTGGAACGGCTGGGCGTAAATGTAAAGATAGAGCCGTCCGATTATAAAAATTTAAAGATTACCACGCCGGAGGATTTGGTTATGGCGGAAGCATTTTTGCAAGCCGGCGCCCGTCAGCGCACGGGGCTTGGTTTTGATTTGCATCGTATGGCCGCAGGGCGGAAATTTATTGTGGGCGGGGTGGAAATACCGCACAGCAAAGGGTTTGTGGGCCATAGTGACGGAGATGTGGTGCTTCACGCCGTGTGCGACGCGGTTTTGGGCGCTTTGTGTTTGGGGGAAATCGGCCTGCTTTTCCCGCCGACGGACCCGACAATCAAAGGCATAGACAGCAAAAAAATTGCCGCCCGCGTCTTGGCCATAGCGCGGGAACATCAGGCGCAAATCGTGCATATGGATGTTACGCTGATTACGCAGGAACCCAAAATCAGCCCGCACTATGAAGCAGTGCGCCAGTCTTTGGCTAAAATTTTTGAAATGGACGTTCAAAACGTCAGTTTTAAATCGAAAAGCCACGAACACGTGGGTGAAATCGGCCGCGGGGAAGCGGCTATGTGCCACGCGGTGGTTACGTTACTTATCGGAGAAAACAAATGAAAAAAACAATTCTGCTTTGTACTTTATGCTCTTTTGCATTGGCGGCGTGCAGTACGGTGGACTATACGTCTAAACGCAAGCTGAAAGGCATTGATTATTCCGCCTACGAAAACCCTTCCGCTTTTATGACCGATAACTATTACGGCGAACTGCCGGCCCCGTCTATTTTGGGCGAAGGCGGTTTTGACCAGCCCCAGCAGCCGGCGGACAGCAGCGAAGATTTTACGTCTGAAGAAATTGCCGCTTCCTACGGGCGCTATACCGATGTAACGGTGGTGGCGGCGGCCAAACGCGTTAAATTGGGCGCTTCGGCCAATTCCAAAAATATGGCTATTTTCCAAAAGGCGCTGGACGAGGCCTACAAACAGGCGCTGCGCACGTATCGTCCGGCCGGCTTTACCTATTCCATCGCCAGCGTGGGGGCGGTTAACCCGCTTTCCGACATTGAAGTAAGCTGCATTTTAGGCGAACAAGCCGCTAACGAAGTGGGGCAGGATACCTGCAACTTGTTCTTTAATACGTTGGTCAATCAATATAATACTTTGCTCAAAGAGGCGCAAACCAATGCTGCTTTATAACACAGAAACCCGCCGTAAAGAAGAATTTAAACCGTTAAACCCCAAACAGGCCACGATGTATTGCTGCGGGCCGACCGTTTATAACTATGCCCACATCGGCAATATGCGCACGTATATTTTTGAAGATTTGCTTTGCCGCACGCTGCGCCTGAGTATGCCGCTTAAACACGTGATGAACGTGACCGACGTGGGGCATTTGGTGTCCGACGCCGACGAAGGCGAAGACAAAATGGAAGTGGCTACCGCGCGCGAAGGCAAAAGCGCGTGGGATATTGCTAAATTCTACGAGCAGAAATTTTTTGAAGATTTTGACGCCTTGCATTGTACCCGTCCTACGGTTATTGCCCGCGCAACGGCACATATTCCGGAAATGATTGCGCTGGTCAAAACGCTGGAAGAAAAAGGCTATACCTATCGCACCAGCGACGGCATTTATTATGATACGTCCAAATTCCCGCGTTATGACGCCTTGGTGGGCCGCAGCCGTTTGGAAGGGCTCAAAGGCGGTGCCCGTGTGGAAATGAGCGACGAAAAAAGAAACCCGACCGATTTTGCCCTGTGGAAATTTTCTCCCAAAGACAAAAAACGTCAAATGGAGTGGAACAGTCCGTGGGGGGTCGGTTTCCCGGGGTGGCACGTGGAATGCTCTGCAATGGCAATGAAATATTTGGGCCCGACTATTGACATCCATTGCGGCGGCATAGACCACGTATCGGTACACCATACCAACGAAATTGCCCAAAGCGAAGCCGCCACCGGTCAAAAATATGTGGACTATTGGGTGCACGGCGAGTTTTTGGTGCTGCGCGCGGGCAAAATGTCCAAGTCCGGCGGCACATTCGTTACGCTGCAAACTCTGCGCGACAAAGGCTACGACCCGCTGGACTACCGCTATTTGTGCTTAACGGCGCATTACCGTACGCAGTTGGAATTTACGTACGAATCTTTGGACGCGGCCCGCAAGAGCTTGCAGACGCTCCGTCAGGAAGCGGCCAAAGCCGTGCAAACGGCCCAGCGCCAGCAGGCGGTGCTAAGCCCGCGGCTGGATGAGGCAAAAGCCAAATTCCGCGCCGCAATGGAAGACGATTTAAACGCCCCCAAAGCCTTGGCCGTTGTGTGGGAGCAAGTGCGCGGAGCCGATTTGAACGCAGCCGAAAAAGTGGAATTTTTAAAATTTGCCGACAGTATTTTAGCGCTTGATTTATTCCGTGCGCCCGTACCGGAAAAAGAAGAACCCCTGCCGCAGGAAGTGCAGGAACTGCTTGCTCAGCGCGCCGCAGCCCGCGCAGCCAAAGATTACAAAAAATCGGATGAGTTGCGCGCCGCTATCGCCGCGGCCGGATACGCCGTTAAAGACACGCCGCAAGGCCAGAAAACGGAGAAGATAAAATGAAAAGCATAAATGCCGAATTTATACGCCTTATTCCCAAGGCTGATTTGCACGTGCATTTGGACGGTTCCCTGCGTCTTTCCACGCTTATTGAACTGGCCCAAAAAGAAGGAGTGGCCTTGCCCGCTTATACCGAAAAAGGCCTGCGGGAAAAGGTGTTTAAAAAGCAGTATGCGTCTTTGCCGGAATATCTGAAAGGGTTTGATTATACAACGGCTGTTATGCGCTCGGCCGAGAATATAGAACGCATTGCCTATGAATTGGCGCAGGATGCGTTGGCTGAAGGCGTGCGCTATATGGAGGTGCGTTTTGCCCCGCAGCTGCACGCCAGCGACAAGCTGACCGTGGCGGACAGTGTGCGCGCCGTGGTGGCCGGTATGCGCCGTGCCCAAAAAGAGCATAATGCCTTGCCGGCGGTCAAAAACGAAAAAGATTTGCCTTTCCATTTTGGTGTTATTGCCTGTGCAATGCGCAGTTTTAACGCGTTTATGTCCCCGTATTATAAAAATTTGATTGGGGCGCTTTCGCAATATTCCAAGTCCGAAATTTTTGGTGTGGCTTCGTTGGAACTAGCCCGCTTGGTGGTAAAACTGGTGCGGGAAGAAAAATTGCCCGTGGTCGGGTTTGACCTCGCCGGCGAGGAGGCCGGATATCCGGCTTCGGACCATATTGAAGCTTACCGCTATGTACACAAAAATTTTATGCGCAAAACCGTACATTCCGGCGAAGCTTACGGTCCCGAATCTATTTTTCAGGCTATTACGGACTGTTATGCCAACCGCATCGGCCACGGCACGCATTTATTTGATGCGGATATGATTAAAGACCGCAAAGTAAAAGACAAAAAAGCCTATGTGGAAGCGTTGGCCAATTATATCGCCAGCGAACGTATCGGCGTGGAGGTGTGCCTTACCAGCAATTTGCAGACGCTGCCCAACATTAAGTCTGTGGCGCGCCACCCCGTGCGGGAAATGATTAAACGCGGCCTCTCGGTCAGTATCGCTACCGACAATCGGCTGGTGTCCAATACCACGGTCAGCAAAGAGCTGGAACTGCTGGTTAAAAATATCCCGCTTACGCGCAAAGAGTTTAAAAACATCATCATTGCCGGTTTTAAAGGGGCGTTTTTCCCGGGTACGTATATGGACCGGCGCGTGTTTGTCCGTCAGGTTATCAACCGGTATGACGCTCTGGTTAAGAAATATTTAGACTAACAGATACAATGAAATAAAAAGCGGAACGATTTACGTTCCGCTTTTTATTTACCCCTTTCTATTGTCTCGCAAATGTTGAGTAAAATCTTTTTTGATACAATTTAACTATAAAAGAAATCTGCCAAAGGGGATTAAAATATGAAAAAATTAAAAAAGCGTAACGTAAGGGGTTTTACGCTTATTGAACTTTTAGTAGTAGTACTGATTATTGGCATCTTATCTGCTATTGCCTTGCCGCAGTATGAGAAGTCTGTAGAAAAGGCCCATTTGGCCGAGGCTTTTTTGCAAATCAATGCTATGGAAAAGGCAATGAATATTTATATGATGGAAAACGGGGGGCTCCCTACTACGGGAACAGTTTCTTTTACCAAAACAAATCCGGATGTTGTTTCCGGAATAGATGTACGCAGCGGGTTAAGTTGTGATGCAACAGGGTATTGCAGCTCTAAATATTTTTTATACAGGGCTGAGTGTTCGTCCCAAGCGTGTTCCTGGTGGGTAGAACGATTGCCCAGAGGAAAGAGATATGATATGTCGGCCTCAGCCGGCACCGCGCAAAATTGGGCCCCCCGGCTTGCCCTTGCATACAACGAAAGTGATTATAAATTATTACGCTATTTAGAAGACGATGACGATTGGGCTCTTGCCTATTAATTGCTAAACAAAACCCCCGCTTTAAAGCGGGGGTTTTGTTATTCTTCGTCAATCTTTAACATAGCTACAAACGCTTCCTGCGGGATGTTTAAACTGCCAATGGCCTTCATCCTTTTTTTGCCTTCTTTCTGTTTTTCCAGCAATTTGCGTTTGCGCGTGATATCGCCGCCGTAACATTTGGCTATTACGTCTTTGCGGTAGGCGGGAATAGTTTCTCTGGCGACAATCTTGCCGTTGACGGCGGCCTGTACAGCCACCTCAAACTGCTGGCGGCCGATAAGCTCTTTTAATTTGGCGCACAGGGCACGGCCTTGGCTTTGGGCCTTGTCTTTGTGCACCACCACAGACAGCGCGTCCACCGGCGTGCCGTGCAGTAAAATTTCCATCAGCACCACGTCTGCACTGCGGAAGCCCGCCACCTCGTAGTCAAACGAAGCATACCCTTTGGAAACAGATTTGAGCTTGTTGTAAAAATCAATCACCATTTCGCCCATAGGCATTTCGTACTTAATGATGACGCGCTGATTGGAAAGGTGCTCCATATTCATAAACGTGCCGCGTTTTTCCTTCAAAAGCGTCATTACCCCGTCCATAAACTCCACCGGCGTGACGACCGTAATATGGATGACGGGTTCTTTAATGTCTATAATGTCGCCGTGCGGCGGGAAGTTGGCCGGGTTATCAATAATTTTATATCCGGGATCGTCGGGTGCATCGGGCAGGGCGGCCAGCTCCTGCGGGTGGTTTTTGCGCGGCGTAAATTTAACGTGATACACCACGTTGGGGGCTGTGGCAATCAGCGAAAGGTTGAACTCTCTTTCCAAGCGTTCTTTGACGATTTCTATGTGCAAAATACCCATAAACCCCAAACGGAAACCAAAGCCCAACGCTTTGGACGTTTCGCTTTGATAATGGAAAGAAGAATCGGACAAATTCAGTTTTTCCAGCGCGGTGCGCAAGAGCGGAAAGTCCGTCGTCTCTACCGGAAAGATGCTGGCAAACACCACGGGTTTGGCTTCGGCATAACCGGGCAGCGGTGTTTTGGCGGGACGGTCGGCCAAGGTAACGGTGTCGCCCACTTTTACCTGATGGATGTCTTTTATACCGGCCACCAAATAACCTACTTCCCCCATACTTAACGAAGGGGCTTTATGCAGTTGTTTGGGCGTCATATAGCCCACTTCTTCCACTTTATACGTGGCGCCTGTGGCCATAAAATGAATGGTCTGCCCCGCTTTTACGCTTCCGTCTACAATGCGCACGTACATAATGACGCCGCGGAACGGGTCGTAAAACGAGTCAAAAATCAGTGCGCGCAAGGGGCCGTTGGGGTCGCCCTGCGGGGCGGGAATATCGGTAATAATACGGTCCAAAAGGTGTTCTATGCCCATCCCTGTTTTGGCGCTGACGCGTTCGGCTTCTACGGGTTCGCGCAGGATATCCCACAGTTGTTCTTCCGAAGCGTCAGCATCGGCTTGGGATAAGTCCACTTTGTTCATTACCGGAATGATCTTTAAACCCAGGCTTTGCGCCAAATGCGCGTGGGCTACGGTTTGGGCTTCCACCCCTTGGGAAGCGTCCACCAGCAAAAGCACGCCTTCGCAGGCGCGCAGCGAGCGGGCCACCTCGTAAGAAAAATCTACGTGTCCCGGGGTGTCAATCAAATTTAAAATATAATCTTTGTATTGAATACGTACGGCTTTGGCTTTAATGGTAATGCCGCGTTCGCGCTCCAAGTCCATACCGTCAAGCAGTTGGGCTTGCATTTTGCGCTTGGGCACGGTGCCCGTGTCTTCCAAAATTCGGTCGGAGAGCGTTGTCTTGCCGTGGTCAATGTGTGCTACGATAGAAAAATTACGAATCTTCATCTTGGTTCATTTGCTCTACTAAACTGCGTATTTCCTCTGACGAAGAAGCAAGCAGTGCCGCTTGGGCATTGTCCGAGCAGGCTTCAAAATTTAAATTGCGTATGCGGTTTTTAATACGCAGAAACATACGCGGCGGAACGGAAAGGGTGTCCACCTCCAGCCCCAGCAGCATAGGCACCATTTTGGCGTCGGAGGCTATTTCCCCGCAGATGCTTACCTGTTTGCCGCGCTGATGCGCGGTTTGAATAATTTGGTGTATGGTGCGAAGCACAGCCGGATGGCAGGGGTCGTACATATGGGCCACTTCCGGATTTACGCGGTCCACCGCAATTAAATATTGTATCAAGTCATTGGTGCCTATGGAAAGGAAATCTATTTCCCCAATCATCCCGTCCAGCGCAATGGCGGCGGCGGGCACCTCAATCATAGCGCCCAGCGCAATTTTGTTAACGGGCTTTTTGCCTTCTTTCTCAAACTCGGCCAGCACTTGGTCCAAAGCGGCGCGCACGTGGCGCACTTCTTCCACGGCAGACACCATAGGAATCATAATCTTAATTTGGGCGGGCACTTCACACGCGGTGCGCACGATGGCGCGCAGCTGCGTGTGCATTAAATCGGGGTTTTTTAAAAACAGCCGTATGCCGCGGCAACCCATAAAGGGGTTGTTGTCTTTGTCAAACTCATCCAAGGGGAAATCCGGCATTTTATCGGCGCCCAAATCGGCCAAGCGGATGGTAACGGGACGCATATCAAACTTTTTGGCCGTGGACAAATAAATTAAATGCTGTTCTTCTTCCGTCGGCGGTTGGGGAATGTTCATATACAAAAATTCCGTACGCAGCAGGCCCAGACCGTCGGTAATGAGTTTTTTGTTTTCTTTGGTGTCGGTACGCGGGTCAAAGTTTACCATCAGTTTGAAATTGCGTCCGTCCGAAGTAACGGTAGGCAAATGATTGATGGTTTGCAACAGCGATTCCGCTTTTTTTATTTCGCGCTGGGTTTTTTTATAACGGGCCAGCGTGTAGCGGTCGGGGCTGATAATCAGCAGGCCGTTTTCGCCGTCCACGATAACCGTGTCTCCCTCTTTTACCTGGCGTACGGCGTTGGAAAGCGCCACCACGGCGGGCAGTTTTAAACTTTGGGCCAGCAGCGCTGTATGACTGGTTTTGCCGCCCAAATCGGTGCAGAAACCGATAATCTGGTTTTCCTGCAGGCTGATGGTATCCGAGGGGAATAAATCGCGCGCAATCAGTACGGAAGGGCGGCGGATGGACGCCCAAAACTGTCCTTTGTCGCCCTGCAGGTGGTTAACCAGCCGCTTGCCCACGTCAAAAATATCGTTGCGGCGTTCTTTAAAAAATTTGTCTTCCAGCTTTTCAAACGAGGCCGCCAGCTCTTGCAATGTGTGGAAAATGGCCGCCTGGGCAGACATATGCTCTTTTTTGATTTTGCCGATGACTGAATCTTTAAGCATCGGGTCCTGCAAAATCATTTTGTGCATAGACATCAAATTGGCATATTCTCCGCCTAAGGTTTGGCGCAATTTTTTTTCGTTTTCGTCTAAGTCGGCCAGTGTTTTTTGCACGGCGGCGTTAAATTTGGCAATTTCCGCCTTTACTTCCGTTGCTTCCACGTGCTGGTTGGCCACGGCAAAATCGGCCGTAGGCAATAAAACGGCTGGGCCTATGGCAACACCGGGGCTGGCTGGCAAACCTTTAATGACAAACATTTAATAGTCCTCGTTAAAATTGTTCGTAAAAAGCTGCGTGATGGCGCGGGCGGCTTCTTTTTCGTCTTTTCCGTCAAAGGTCAAATGCAAGGTGGAGCCGAACTCCGCCGCCAGCATCATAACCCCCATAATGCTTTTGGCGTTTACTTCCACTTTGTCTTTGGCGATTTTAATGTCACATTCAAAATTCGCAGCCGTTTGCGCGACCATTGCAGCCGGTCGTGCGTGCAAACCTAAGCGGTTGGTAATTTTAATGTCTTGTGTAATCACGGCAAACCCCTTATTAAAAGAAACACACCAAATTAAAAATTATTACAGCCGTTAAATATAAATACACGTTGGGAATGCGCAAACGACGCGTGACAAACGAGATGATAATAAAAAACAACACCAGCACGGCACGGGCAATAAACTCTATATCCACGCGCACGTCCGTAAAGTAGCGGTGCACCCCCAACAAAATGAGCACCACGGCAAAGCAAATGCCGATGCGTTTGGCATTGTAAATGGTTCTGTTCCAGTCAAAACGGGTAAGCCCGAAGCAGGATGATTCATCGGACTCATAGCCGATTTGTAACCCCTGCCAACGCACAAACAACGCAATGGTATTGTATACCAAAAACGCCGCCGCGCCGGCGGCAAAAGCGCTCCAGGCAGTAACGGGCTGCAAAGGTTCCGTTTCAAAAAAGTTCACGCCCAGCAAGATCCAAATGCTGATGGCCAAAAGCAACGTCAGCGGTTTAAGCGTGCCCCAAAAAAGCCTGTCGCCTATAGAGGCCGCCGTAATGGAAAGACCTCTGCGGGCACCGGTCCATTCGGCAACTTGTTCTTTATATTCGGTCAAGGCTTTGGTGCGGGCAATAGTTTCTTCTTTTTTGGCCATAGCCCCAAAACAGAAAGACGCCATTACCGGATGGGTGTTAAACGCTTCCAAATAGCGGTGCAGCACGTCGGGCATTACTTCCGGGTCGTGGCGGTAGAGCCTGCGCAGAAAAGGCATCATCACCAGCGCAAAGCCTAAATTTTGGTATTTGACGTAGTTCCAGCCCGCCTGCAGAAAAAACGAGCGGAAAAACATATTCATTTTTAACCAAAAGGGCATAATTACCTCGTTTTAAGCCGTAAAGCCGGTATCAGTGCCGCCAAGCCTATCCAGGGCACGGCCGTATAAGCCAGGCGGAAGGCAAAATGCATTTTTGCCGGAATATACGGGTACACCACAAACATCAGCTGGGCACAGCACCAAGTTACAATAGAAATAAAAACAAACGTCATTAAAAAAGAAAGCAGCAACGCGGCAAAAATAACGCGTTTAATGTCGGTAGGTTTTTTGCCGATGCGCTTTTCCAAAAAAATCAGCCAGCGGAAGCGGGTTTTGCGCAGCAGGGCGTCAAAAAAGGAATAGAGCACCGCCCCCACAACACCCAAGAAAAAGCCGAAATAGAGCTCTATCCCCAGCGAATAAAGCACCAGCGGAATCACACAGGCCACCACGCCGCTGGGCGGAATAATGCCGCCTAACGGGGAAATATCGGTAAACAAAAGCTCGGCAAACACGCCTATTTGTACGCCGGCAGCCACATCCCCCAGCAACGCCCCGAAAATGGGGCCTGCAATAATGGGGCGCGAAATAAGAAACTGGAAAGCATAGGTGGTATCCAGCTCTATCAGTGCGGCCAGCATACAAATAAGCAGTAAAGATAATGTCATTTGTTCAGTGTTTCTTTTATGGAAATGGACTTGGAACTGGGCACGGCCCGAGTTTCAATATCTATTCCCAAATCGGTTAATATGCGCAAGGTTCTTTTGTCTGTTGCGTCCAAAAATACATTTTCGGCCAGTTTTTGGGCGCCTTCCTTAAAGTGCATACCGCCTATGTTAAGCGATTTAATCTGTAGGCCGTCTTCCAGCAGCGGGTTTAAATCTTGCAAAGAGCCCAGCAGCAGAAAGATTCGTTTTTTGGACGCACTCATATAGCCGACGCACCGCGCCGGATCCAGCACCGTCAGTTCATATTCAAACGGCAGCGACAGGCGCAGCAAATTTTTATTGACGCGGTTTTCTTTCTCGCGCGGGCACGGGATAACCACCTCGTCAATATTCAGTTCGGGCAGCCAGGCTTGCACGATTTGGCCGTGTATCAGCCGGTCGTCCACCCGGGCAAAAACAATAGGCATATTACAGCCCCTTAATTAAAAGTTCCGTCGCGTTGATGACAGCACGTTTGCCGTCTGCTTCAATTTTTTCCGCCAGTTCTTTGGCCGACAATTTTTTGCGGCTGTTCAAAGCGGTCAGCAGCATACTCAGGTTCATCCCGGTAATGACGTGGCATTTGGGTGCGTCTTTGGTGGCGGTTAAGGCGATGTTAGTGGCGCTGCCGCCAAAGATATCGGTCAAAATAATAGCGCCTTCTTCCGTCTCTGCGAGCAGTTTTTTAAGTTCTTGCGCGCCCTGCTCTACCGAGCTGGACGTGGTAACCGACAGCGTCTGTACGCCTTCGGCGGGCTTGCCCAAAATCTGGGCCGCCGTTTGCAGCATTTGCGCGGCTAAATCGCCGTGAGTGACCAAAATGAGTTTTACCATAATTATAATCCTATATCCCTGTGAAATTCGGACGCGCTCAGCCCCAGCCCCCGCAGGGTTTCGGCCAGCTGATGTGCCATAAACACGCTGCGGTGTCTGCCGCCCGTACAGCCGATGGCAATGGTCAAATAGCTTTTCCCTTCCTTAATGTATTTGGGAATAAGGTATTTGATTAAATCGGCAAATTTGTCTGCAAATTCGCTGGACTCTTTAAACGACAAAATATAGTCCTGCACGGGTTTGTCCAGACCGGTTTTGTTTTTCAGCCCTTTTACGTAATACGGGTTGGGCAGAAAGCGTACATCCATTACAATGTCCGCTTCTTTCATAATACCGTTTTTAAAGCCGAAAGACACAACGGAGATTTGCATTTCGCCTTCTTTTTTAAGTTCTAACAAGGCGGAAATTTTTTCTTTCAGTTCGCCTAATTTTAAATCGGTCGTGTCAATTACTTTATCGGCCGTGGCTTTAATCGGTTCCAGCAGTTTGTGTTCGTGGGCGATAGCCGCGGCGAGTTTTTTGTGAATGGGGTGTTTGTGTTTGGTTTCGGAGAAGCGCCGTATTAAACATTCGTCCGACGCATCCAAAAAAATGACCTTGGGCGAAAAATCGTCCTTTGTTATTTTTTTAAGCAGTGCAGGCAGTTCCCGCAGGCGTTCGCCTTCGCGTACGTCCATACCCAAGGCCACGTTTTGCAATTCGGGCCTGGCGGTTACATAGCGGGCAAACTGTTTAAACAGCGCCAGCGGCAGGTTGTCTACGCAATAAAAACCGAAGTCGCCAAAAATCTTGAGCGCCTGCGATTTACCTGCCCCGCTCATACCGGTAATGATAAAAAGTTTACGCTTGGCTTGCATTGTTTTTTGTCGTCCGTTTCATACGGTCCAGCATTTTGCGGCTGAATTCTTTGGCCGAAAAAATGCCTTGCGCTTTGAGTTGTTGATTTAAGGCGGCCACTTCAATCAGCACCGCCAGGTTGCGCCCCGGGGTAACCGGCAGACGCAGCGAAGGAACTTCAACGCCCAGAATTTCGGAAGTTTTTTGCTCCACGCCCAGCCGGTCAATGTTTTTGACGGGCGGGGTGAGCACCACTTCCAAATCAATGGTCATTTCATCTAGCGTAGAGCCTACGCCAAACAGCAACTCCACGTCTAAAATCCCCAAACCCCGCACTTCCATGTAGTGTTTGAGCATTTCAGGGCAGGAGCCCACCAAAAAACGTCCCCAGCGTTTTTGCACTTCCACCACGTCGTCGGCCACCAAAATATGCCCGCGTTTAATCAGCTCCAGCGCGCATTCGCTTTTGCCGATGCCCGCTTCCCCGCAGATTAATACCCCGATGCCGCTGACGTTGAGCAGCACCCCGTGCAAATGCGTTACCGGCGAAAGCTGTTCGTCCAAAAAGCGGGAAAATTCCGCTACGAACGCGGCCGATTCCATACTGGTTTTCAGCACCGGCACATCGGCGGCCAGACAGGCTTTTTTAATGCCGGCAAAGGGCTCTAAGCCGGCGGCCATAATCACACAGGGCACCCGTCCTTTGCTGAGCATTTTGGCAATGTTAGCCCGCAGGGTGGAGGGTTTTTCTTTGGCGCAAAAGGCGTGTTCCCCTTTGCCAAAGACTTGTATGGCATTGGCGCGGAAATGGTCCAAATGTCCGCACAGGGCCAGCCCCGGGCGGTTAATGCTCGGGGTGGTAATTTCGCGGTGCACATAGCGCTTGCCGCAAACCAGCTCCAGGTGAAGTCTTTTCACCTGGAGCAGTTCGCTGACAGTCACGGATTTGGTAAATTCCTGCACCGCTGGCCTTCTTATTTTTTCTTAATCGGTTTAATCAACCCGTACGTGCCGTCAAGGCGTTTGAAGATGAGGTTGATTTGTTTGGAATCTTCGTCCAAGAACATCCAGAACGAGTATCCCAGGCGTTCCATTTCGTAGGCGGCGTCTTCCGGGTTCATCGGGGTGACTTCCACCTGTTTGATAACGGAAAATTTAACGTCGTTGGGCGGCAGCAGGATGTGATCGCTGAAAGTGGCGATTTCTTCCACGACGGCTGCTTTTTTGGCCGTGCGTTTAGATTTGATTTTTTCTTTGGCTTTTTTCAGCTGCGCTTCTGCTTTTACGGCTGCGGCGTCAATGGCTTTATACAAATCGGTTTCCACGGCGGTGGCGCTGACCGGATTCTTACCCCCGGTATGGATGATGATTTCGGCGCGCTGGTTGATTTTCTTTTCAACCGACAGCAGCACCTGCGCCCACACGATGTGGTCTACATAGTTTTCAATTTTGCTGACGCGGGTCTGTACAAATTGTTTGATGGCGGGCGTCAGTTTAATGTTTTTAGCGGTAACTTTAATTTCCATATTTCCTCCGTGTTGTCTTGAGACGGATAACCCGTACAGACATTTAATCATTAATCTTTCTTTGGTGTCAACGGCGTACGCGGAGGGCGGCGGGCTTTGTAAAAGGCAAGCCGCGGGCCGGTGGCGGCGCGTCGCGGACACGGACAGAATCGGCCAGTGCGGAACCGATACATAAGTATAATGCTTTATGTACGTGAAAACAAGGGATAAAATATAATAATATAAGAAATAAAAAATAAGAGGTCTGCAATGAAATTAACGGTGGCTTTAGCGGCGGACGATCAATTTGCCGCTCCGTTGGGTATTACGATTTATTCTATTATTAAAAATGCTTCCGCGCAGGACGTGCTGGATATTTTTGTATTAGACTGCGGCATTACGGAAGAAAACCGCCAAAAAATACGTTCTCTTTTTGCGGGAACGCGTCATCAAGTAACTTTTTTAACTTGTGATTTAACCTCGTTAAAAACCGTTCCGATGCGGGACCATTGGTCCATCGCTATTTTTGCCCGATTATTCTTGCCGCATTTGCTGCCCCATACACAGCGCGTATTATATTTGGACTCGGATGTCTTGGTGCGGGGGAGTTTGTCTGAATTGTTTGAATTGGATATGCGGGATGCGTTGATTGCCGGCGTAAAAGATTGGGCTTTGTGGGCACTTTATAAATCCCAACCCCGGCAATTAGACTCTTTTTACGTAAACGAAGATTTCGTCAAAATGTTTGCGCGGGTAGACTATTTTAATGCAGGCGTTTTGCTGATGAATTTGGACTTGGCCCGCAAAGAAAACCTGACGGAAAAATGCCTGCACTTTATTGCGCAGCATCAAAACGAGCTTAGATTTTTTGACCAAGACGCCATTAATTTTGTGTGCGCGGATAAAAGAAAAATTCTTCCGCTTCGGTTTAATATGCCGCCTTTTCTAAATGAGCAAGAAGTCCCTGCGGCCCTCCAGCAAGAGTTCCGCCAAACGAAAGGGCAGTGTGTTATTGTGCATTATTTAAGCAAGTATAAGCCTTGGCTGTACGGGTATAATTGGGGGAGGAAGGAAGAGTATCTTGCTTATATGGCACATACTCCGTGGCCGCGTCCCTGGTCGCGCTGGACGGCTTGGCAGCGCGCAAAAAGAATTTTTCGGTACTGGTTTATTCACCCGGCGTGTTTGTTCAAACCGTCTTTTTGGCATAATGCCACAGCAAGTCAATGGGAAGGACTATTTTTGGAATAAAAAAACGCCCCGCATATGCGGGGCGTTAAATTATTTCGCGTTCACCATTTTGGCTCTGGAGATATCGCCTTTCTTATCCAAGAAATACAGATATCCTTTTTCCTTTTTGATGCCGGTTTTTTCTACTTTTTTAGGCTTGCCGCCTTTTTTGCCGCCGCGGGCCATTTGCACGCGCGCCACGTCGCCGTCTTTGTCAATGTAGTACAGAAAACCATCTTCGCGTTCTACACCGATTTTGAGTACTTTTTCTGCCATGTGATTGTTCCTCCTTTAAGGAAACATTGTTCAGGGTTCGGATTTTTTAAAAATTCTAAAATGTATGCCGTCCGCAAAAAGGTTTTATGCACCCGCGGAGGAGTGTCCGGCACCCTTACCGAAAAAGTCTAATAAATATTCTTTGCTTTTGCAAGTCCTTTTTTCCTCGTAAAAAGGTTTTTTGCTCCGTCGGCGCATTTTTTTGTCCGGTTTCCTCCTACGCGTAAGGGGGCACAATCGGGCTGCCTGGCTGCATTTTGGGCCGCCGGACTACGCGCGGTTTACGTACGCGCGCCAAATGTTATAATAATATATATATTCCCCATAATAGAGGACGGTTCATTATGTACTTGAAAGCCATAGAAATCGTTGGTTTTAAATCTTTTGCCGATAAGGTGCGTTTAGACTTTGAACCCGGCATTACCTGCGTGGTAGGGCCTAACGGATGCGGCAAGTCCAACGTAATAGATTCCGTGCGCTGGACCATTGGGGAAATGAGCTGGAAGGCGCTGCGTTCTGCTTCTATGGTGGACATTATTTTTAACGGTACGGCCAAACGCGCCCCGCTGAATATGGCGCAGGTCAGTATGATTTTTGATAACTCCACGCGCAACCTGCCGTTAGATTTTAATGAAATAACCGTCAGCCGCAAAATTTTCCGCTCCGGTGAAAGCGAATATTATTTAAACAAAGTACAATGCCGCCTGCGCGATATACGCGATTTGTTTTTGGATACCGGCATCGGCGGGGAAGGGTACGCCATTATTGACCAAGGCGGCGTGGAAAGCGTGCTTTCCGCCACGCCGGAACAACGCCGCGAAATGTTTGAAGAAGTGGCAGGGGTGTCCAAATACAAAGCCAAGCGGGAGGAATGCATCCGCCGTTTGGAACGCGTGGATATGGACTTGGCCCGCCTGTCCGACACGGTGGCGCTGATTGCCGAACAAATTAAAAAATTGGACGGCGAAGCGCGCAAAGCCCGCCTGTACCAAAAATACCGCGAAGAACTCAAAGAAAGCGAAATTGCCATTTCGCTTTGTTCCATTAAAGAGGCCGACGGCCTGATCGCCAAACACAGCGCCGAGCTGGCGCCGGTGCTTGCGCGCAGCAAAGATTTGGAAACGCAAATTTCCGCCCAGGAAGGCCAAACGGCCGCGATGGACTTAAATTTAACCCATAAGCAGAAAGAAGTGGCCGAGTTTAACGAAAAAATTGCCGCCAGCAAATATCAGGTCGGCTTATTGGAAGGCGCCATCAAAAACTGCGATAACCTGACCGCGGAGTTTACGGCCCAGTTGGCCGCTTCCGGCAGCGAAGCCGAACGCGGGCAAAACCGCATTAAAGAAATAGAACCCGCCATTGCCAAACTCAAAGCGCAACTGGCCGATTTGGAAGGCCAGCTGGCCCCCCTGCAAAAACAATATAACGAAGAATTTGCCCTGTCCCAAAATCAGGAACGGCAGCTGCGTGAAACGGACGTACAAATTCAGCGTGCCAGCACCGATTTGATGCGTTTGGTGCAAAACCAAATGGAATGCCAAAATAAAATTTCGCTGGAGCAGGCCAATGAACAACGCGAAAACGAAGATTTGATTACCCTGGAAAAACGCAGCCAGCAGGACAGCGGCGTAACGGCCGTGCGGGCCGCGTTGGACGAGATCCGCACCCGCCTGCAGGCCAAACAGAATGCCGCGGCTGCGGCGCGCGAACAAATTGCGCAGGGGGAAGCCAAACAGAAAGAATTGCAACAAAAACGCAGTGCGCTTAATGAACAGCTTTCCGCTTTGAAATCGGAAAAAGCCGCTTTAAACGCCAAGCTGGAAATGATTCGTACCCAAGGGGAAAACGACCCCTATTGGGTCGGCGTCAAGCTGGCCTGCGAGGCCGGCATCGGCGGCGTAAAAGGCACCTTGCGCAAAGCGCTTAAATACCCCAAACAGCTGGCCACGGCGGTGGAAGAAGCCTTCGGCAAATATTTGGACGCGGTTTTGTGTGAAAATGAAGCGGCTGCTTTGGCCGCCGTAGAAAAACTGAAAGCACACGGCAAGGCGCGCTGCAAATTCATTTTGCTGGATAAAGTGCCGGCATCTTCCGGTGTTTCCGGCACGCTGAAAGGGCAGTTAAAGTACGATGCCGAGCTGGAAAATCTGGTGTCGGTGCTGATAGGTTCCTATGAAGCGGCGGAAGACGGTGCGCTGCGCGGCGGGTTTTTCTTAAGTGCCGGTGCGGCAGGCGTATCAGCGCCGGAAGCCTACTGGGGCGAAGAAGAAAGCGTCAAAAATGCGTTGGCGGAAAAGAATACGCGGGAAGAAGAAATTTCCAAAGAAATTATTTCCAACTATGAAGCTTTGCAAAAAGCAGAAGAAACCCTGCGCACCCTGCGCATAAGCGCGCAGGAAGCGGCCGTGGCAGCCGGCGCCGTGCAAGGGGAACTGGCTTCTAAAGAACGCGAATTGAAAGCCGCCGAAGAAGCCCTGGCAAAAGAGGCCGCCCAAAAGCAGGAGTTAATGCTGCGCGTGCAGCGCCGCAAAGAAAACGTGCAAAAGCTGCAGGCCGATTTGCAAAATATTTTAAAACAGCAGGAAACCATCAAAGCCCAAACCGAAAATTGGAAAACGCAAAAGGCCGATTTGCAGAAGCAAGCCGAACAGACCAAAGGAAGAATCAATAGTTTGAACGGGGCTTTGTATGAATTTAAAATACGCAAAAACAACGTAGAAGTAGATTTGAAATCTACGGAGTTTGAATATAATACCCTGGTGCAGAACGAAGGCAAACGTGCCGAGGCGGCCAAGTCGGCCAATGCGCGTTTGCAGGCTTTGGCGGAAGAAAAACTCTCCACGCAGGCCAAACTGTCCACCGAGCGTGACACCTTGGCCCAGCTGGAAACGGACGAATATAAACTGCGCCAGTCCGTAGAAGCGCTTAAAAAAGAATACAGCGACAAAATGAATGCGCTTAATGCCAACAAAAAACAGCTTTCCGAACTGAATATAAAACAAAACGATTTGGAAAACGCCTTGGCCAATGCCCGCCGCCAGCGTACAACGGTGGTCAACAATCTGTTTGAAAGCTGGAACATTACGCCCGAAGAAGCACAGATGAACTTTGGCGACAAACAGGTGGACTACGAACGCGTAAAAATGATGCGCAAACGTATTGAAAATATGGGGGCGGTCAATATGACCGCGCCGGAAGAATATGACGCGCTGACGGAGCGGCATAATTTCCTTAAAAGCCAGATTAACGACTTGGACGAAGCCAAAAAAGATTTGCGTTCCGCCATACACAAAATTAACATTACCACGCGCGACAATTTCCGCTATACGTTTGAACAAGTCAAAATGCACTTTAAAAACATTTATCAAACGCTTTTCCGCGGCGGGGAATGTAATTTGGTGCTTACCGACCCGGAAAATCTGCTGGAAACGGGCATAGAAATTTATGCGCAGCCCCCCGGCAAAAAACTGCTCAACATATCCTCTATGTCCGGCGGAGAAAAAACGCTTACGGCACTGTCTTTGCTGTTTGCTTTCTTTACCCATAACCCGGCCCCGTTCTGCATTATGGACGAAGCCGACGCCGCTTTGGACGAGGCCAATGTGGAACGCTTTGTAAACCTGATTAAAGAGTTTTCCGCCACCACCCAGTTTATTGTGGTTACCCACAACAAACGCACGATGGAATCGGCCCGCCGCCTTTATGGCATTACGATGGAAGAAAGCGGGGTGTCTAAGGTGATGTCGGTCAACTTGGCCGACCGCGCCAGCGACAGCCAAAAAGAAAAGATAGAAGCGCTGGCGGTATCGTAATGAAATACGGGGTCTTGTCTGACATTCACGGCAATTTGGAAGCCTTTGATGCCGTTTTGGCGCGGCTGAAAAAAGAAGGCGCCGAAAAATACATTTTCTGCGGGGATCTGATTGGTTACGGCCCCGATCCGGAAAAATGCGTACAAAAGTATATGGCCCTGCAGGACAAAGGCTTGGCCGTGGGCGTGCTGGGCAACCACGATGCGGTGTTTTCCCATCCGGAATTGCGTGAATATTTTAATTTTGACGCGCTTCATTCGTTGGACTGGAGCGCCGAGCAAATGAACAAAAAAACGGTGGGGCAGGTTTCTTTCCTGCCGGAAATCGTACACGGGGATCAGTTTACTGTCGTGCACGGCACGCCTATGGACCCGATAAAAGAATATTTTGCCAGCTGTCAGCAGTATCGCGCGGCGTATCCGTTGTGGAAAGGACAGGTGCTTTTTGTGGGGCATACGCATTTGGCTTTTTATATGGAGGGGGACGAAAACGTCTGCCACGTGGCTGTGGTGCACCAGGACCAGCAAATCGTGTTGCATCCGTTTTTGCGCTATGTAATCAACCCCGGCTCCGTAGGCAAACCGCGGGATAACGATACGCGCGCGGCTTTTGGCTTGTGGGACAGCGGGCAGCAGATTTTCCATTTTATGCGCGAACCGTATGACTTCGCCAAAACACAGCAGAAAATGCGCAAAGCAGGTCTGCCCGGGTTTCTGATAGACAGTTTGTCTTTAGGAATGTAAATACGAAATAAAAAAGGCTCCGCCAAGGGGCCTTTTTTATAAGAAAATTTCTTGCGGTCTGGCAACGCCTCTGCGGGAACGCAGACCATAAAAAACACTCCTGTGAGTGGGTACAATATAAGCCTCTGCCACGCAGGCGAACTCCCCAGCCGCAACGGCACGGCAGCGCGCCTGCAGGAAAGCAGCGCATAAAAAAACCCACTCTTACGAGTGGTTTAAATATAAGCCTCCACAATGCAGGCGACCTCCCCAGCCGCAACGGCACGACAGCGCGCCTGCAGGAAAGCAGCGCATAAAAAAACCCACTCTTACGAGTGGTTTAAATATAAGCCCCCACAATGCAGGCGACCTCCCCAACCGCAACGGCACGGCAGCGCGCCTGCAGGAAAGCAACTCATAAAAAAACCCACTCTTACGAGTGGGTACAAGTTAAAATGGTGGACCCGACAAGGATCGAACTTGCGACCTCCTGCATGCCATGCAGGCGCTCTCCCAGCTGAGCTACGGGCCCTTCTGTACATATAGTATAGCAATTTTTTATTTTTTTGTGAAGCGTTTTATTTTTCTGTAGACGTTTTTTCTTCCGTCAGTATCCTTTCCGCTTCGGCCATTACGCGTTCGGGGCGGATGGCAATCAGACAATTGTTGTTGGCAAACAACGGGCAGCGGCTCATCCAATCTTCAAAAATACACATACAGTCGCGGCAGTCCCCTGCACGCAGGTTTACGTTGCGCGCGTAAGCCAAATAAGGCATAGGGGACGGGCCAAACAAAACGATGCTTTGTACGTCAGTTAAATTTGCCAAGTGCGCCATACCGCTTTCCCCGTCTATATGCAGGCGGGCACTTTGCAAAATATAAGGCAGCTCCGCCACGGTTGTTTTTCCTACCAGACAGATATCGGCAAAATCAAAAGGCACGCTGTTGCCTGCCCCAAGCTGCACAATACGTATATGCGGGAAGCGTTTTTTAAACAGCAGGGCAAATTTTTCCCAATGGGCGCGCGGCCAGCAGCGGGTAGCGTGGCGGCCGTGTAAATCGGTGTTTGTGTTGGTGCCGTCGTGGATGGTAATATAGGGCCCGTCGCACAGGTGATGGCGCTGTAAAATGGCCTGCATTTTGTCAGTCGGCAAGGCAATAGGCGCGCGGTCGTTTTGCCCCACGGCTATGCCGGCCGTCCAGCCCATATTGGCCACGCGGGAAGAGCCGTACTGTACGGAAATTTGCGCCCACAGCCCGTCCAAATGCGGGGTGTTGTTTAAAATCACTTTTATTTTTTGCTGCAAAGCCAGCGCGGCTTTAAAGTCGTTCATCCATCCGGGGGCCAACTGCTGCAGGCGGGGCAAATCGTAATAGTCAAAATTGAACGCGTGGCAGCCGGCTATGACCAAATCATATTCCAGCGGGTCATATTTGCGCGATACAAACCCGTCAATAATTCCGTCCGAAAAAACCATTTCCACCGTGGACTGATTGTCAAAACAAAAATAAATCAATGCGGTGGGGAATTTTTCCCGCAGGCGGCAAACAAACAAACGGGCCATACATACGTCCCCGATGCCGCCGCGCACGTGCACCAGTACTTTCAGTTTGTCTTTGGGCTTGGCGGCTGGTTTTTTAAATAAACGGCGGAAAAACAAATGGGTTTGTTTTTTCAGCGCGCGGCGCTTTTGGCGGAAGGTTTGCACCAGACGTACGGAAGGACTGTCCTTGCCGTAGAGGCCGGCCAGTTCGTTTATTTGCAATAAAGCCAAATCTAATTGGGTTTCTTTTAAACTCATATTTGCACGGGCGAATAATAAATTTATGCTACAATTGTATCATATTACGCCTGTACCAGAGGACGCATATGACGAAGAAAAATGCCATTTTCTTTTCCTGCAATGAACGGTTTTTGTTTACGTTGGCCGTGGCTTTGCTGAGTTTAAAGGATCATAACGCCAAATTGTTGGAAAATACGGACGTGTTGATTTATCAGCAAGGGTTTACCGAACAGGATAAAGCTTTTATTAACCGTATTTTGCCTTGCCGCTTTACGGAATATAAATTTGCCGTTGAAACAGATTTTAATAACATTAATTTTAAACATTTTACGCAGTTAACCTTTGCCCGTTATGAAATTTTTGACTTGCTGGATGTTTATGCCAAAGTGCTTTATATAGACGTGGACGTAATGATTAACGGGGATCTTTCTTATATTTTTGACAATTTCGGTTCCAAAGGCGGGGTGGCAATGTGCAAAGACACGCAGAAAGGGCTTACCCTGATTACCAAAAACTTTGTCAAACCGCTGGCGCAGTATGATATGACGGTGCCCTGTTATAATGCCGGCGTCACTTTGTATACCGACGGCATTCCGCATCGCAAAGAACTGCGTATGTGGTGCTATAACAAAACCGCCGAATGGCTGGAAAACCTGGTCTGTCCCGATCAAGGGGTGGTCAATGTAATGCTGCAGGAGTTTAATGTCCCCATAGAAGTACTGCCGGATATTTGCAACTGTTTGCCTTCCAACCCGAAATATTTGGATAAAGACCGCAAAGACGTGCTGATTTACCACTGTGCCGGCGGCGGCGTGCGTTTTTGGACGTATACCTACAATGCCCCCTGGCAAAAATATTATCAGCAATATTTGGCAATGGGCGGCAAGCCGCATACGGATAAAGAGCATCCGTGGTTAAAATTTATTAAAAAGTATAATTTACAGCGGTTTGATTTTTTTGAACGTTCACCGGATCCGCAAATGCATCCGGCCCGCTTTCTGAAATACGCCTTGGCGTGGCCTTATAAATACATACGGCGCAAACTGCGCGGCTGATTCTGTCCGTTTCAAACCCCGGCTTAGTCCGGGGTTTTTGCGTCTGGCGGACAAAAAGGGGCTGCCAAGCGCTGCTAAAATAACCCGCCTGCCGGTGGCACACGAGGTTCAGTTGACGCATAAGGGTGATTTTTCTATACTTTGTAGGAAGAATCTTGTCGTATCGCCCGACGTAAACTGAAAAACGTCGGCACGGCCGGGCCGCATCCGCCCGGTCGGGATGGCAAATTAAGGGCAAGCCGGCCTTTTGGCGTAAAGGGGTAGCGGGCCGGAAGGGGAATATATGAAAAAAATATTGGTAATGGGCGGCGCAGGTTATATCGGTTCGCACGCCGTTAAACATTTGGCGGAAAAGGGCCATGACTGTGTGGTGGCGGATAATTTGGTGTATGGCCACCGCGAAGCCGTGCCCGCACACGTACCTTTTGAAAAAGCGGATCTGGCGCAGCCGGCTACTTTGGAGGCGCTGTTTAATAAATATGATTTTGAGGCCGTTTTGCATTTTGCCGCCTATGCTTATGTGGGGGAAAGCGTTACCGACCCGCAGAAATATTATCAAAATAATGTGGCCGGTACGTTGAACCTGTTGGCTGCGATGAAAAACCACGATGTAGGCAAAATTGTGTTTTCCAGCACGTGTGCCACGTATGGGGAACCCCAATATACGCCCATTGACGAAAAACACCCGCAAAACCCCATTAACCCTTACGGCCGCACCAAACTGATGATAGAGCAGGTGTTTGGCGATTATGCCCGCGCCTACGGGCTGAAATACGCCGCTTTGCGTTATTTTAATGCCGCCGGTGCGGCGGCGGACGGATCTATCGGGGAATCACACACGCCGGAAACGCATTTAATACCGTTGGTGCTGCAGGCCATACAGGGCAAACGGCCGTGCATTAAAATTTTCGGCAACGATTATCCCACGCCGGACGGCACCTGCCTGCGCGATTACATCCACGTGGAAGACTTGGCCGAAGCGCACCGTCTGGCCTTGGAAAAGCTGGACACGTTCAGCGGGTACGTCAACTTGGGCACAGGGGTGAAAACCTCTGTTAAAGACATTATTGCCGCGGCCGAAAAAGTGACCGGCAAAAAATGCCCCGTGCAGGACGCCCCGCGCCGCGCCGGCGATCCGGCCGAATTGTACGCCGCCGCCCACGGCCCGGCCGAAACGGTGCTTGGCTGGCATCCGCGTTATATGCATATAGAAGACATTATAGCCACTGCCTGGAAATGGGAAGAACATAAACGGTATTAATGGGCAACGGCTGACCGGTATAATTTTAAACCCTCTGTTTACACGGAGGGTTTTTTATCGGGAAGCGGAGACCTTGGGCCGGTGTTTTTGCCGGTCTTGTTTTTGTAAATGGCGGCCCAGGGTCTTTGGGCGGCGCGGTAGAGCAAATCGGCAAGAGGAGGATTGGGGGGGTCTCCGTTTTTTGTTTAAGCGGATACGGGGTTTGCACATAAAAAAGCCCCAGACGGGCCGGGGCTTTTTACAACGGTTGTTTTAAATGTATACTTCCAGCAGTTTGGCCTGCTCGGCAGAGAGGGTGCAGTCTGCACACTGGGCCGGCACCAAAACGGTTTCTCCGGCGGGAAGCGGCAGGGTGTAACCGTTGCAGTCCAGCTGGGCTTGGCCGCGGGCGCACATATACACCACAAAACTTTTTTGTTCTTTTAAATTGCGCTGTATTTTGCCTTGCAATTCTATTACGTTTACCGTAAAGAACGGGCATTGGGCCGCCGCAACCGGCTGGTTCAGCTTGGCAATGTAATGCGTGCGGGCGTCGGTCAGCACCTCAAAATTGATGGCATCCAGCGCCTGTTCGGTGTGCAGTTGACGCTCTTTTCCGTCGGGCCCTTTGCGGTGGTAATCGTAAATACGGTAGGTAATGTCGGACGTTTGCTGCACTTCGGCCAGCACAATGCCTGCCCCGATGGCGTGCACCCGTCCGGCCGGGATAAAAAAGCTGTCCCCCGCGGTTACTTCATAAGAGCCTAAACGGTTAATAATTTCGCCGCTTTCCACCAAGGAAGGATATTCTTCTTTGGTTGTCGGCTCTTTAAAACCGCTTAAGAGTTTGGCGCCGGGGTCGGCCTGCAGCACGTACCACATTTCCGTCTTGCCAAAACTGCCGTGGCGCGCGCGGGCCAGTTCGTCGCCGGGGTGGACTTGAACGGACAAGTCTTTGGCGGCGTCAATAAATTTGAACAGAAGCGGAAAGTCGTTTCCGGTTTGGGCGCATACTTTTTCGCCCAGCAGTTCCGGGCCGAAATATTTGCACAAAGCATCCAAATCTTTGCCGGCCAAGGGGCCGTTTTTGGCCACCGACACATTGCCTTTTACGGCGGAAAGTTCCCAGCTTTCGCCGGTGCCTTCGGGCGCTAACGTTTTGCGCAGTTGGTCGCGCAGTTTGTGCCCGCCCCAAATGGTTTGTTTGAAAATAGGACGAAATTTCAGCGGATATAAATTCATTTTAGCTCTCTTTTTTTCTTGTCAATTTCATTAAGCGCAAAAGAATATGCGCCGATGGCTACGGCACGGCTGGTGCCCAGTTTGGAAAGCGTAATGCCCACTTTCTTTTCTTTATTGTAAACGGCTTGTTTGTTGCTGTGTGGAATTTTGACCAGCGTCGTGCCGCCCTGATAAAATTGTTCGGCCTGGGCGGGGTCGGTCAAATCGTAGGCTTTGGAAGGGGTGCGCGGCACGGTGCCGCCGTTATCATAGCGCTGCAGCGTGCCGTTCATTTCTTTAAGCAGGGCCGGCATAAACCATTTATGCGCGGCCGCCACGCCGCCGCCCAGCACAATCAGCCCGTCCACCACGGTGCTGACATTGGCAATTTGATTGCCCAAAATATCGCCAAACTCGGCAAAGGCTTCCTGCGCGGCTTTTTGGTTGCCCTGTTTGGTGCCGTCGGCAATTTGGCAAATGTCTTTGGGTTCCAGCGGGGTTTTGTCGCCGGAAAGCAGGCGGTAACTGCGTTTAATGGCACGTATGGCGGCACCTTCTTCGGAAAATGCCTCCGGATAGCGCTTGTTGCGTATTACCCATATTTCGGCCGCGGCGCCGTTGTCGCCCATAAAAAGTTCTCCGTTGCGCACGATACCGCCGCCGGTACCCGTGCCCAGCGTGACGCCAAACAAATTGTGGTAACGGCGCGGGCTGCCCAGTTTGGCAAAATGTTCGTTTACGGCCGGCAACGCGCCGGCAAACGCTTCGCCGTAGGCAAATAAATCTCCGTCGTTATTGATAAAAACGGGCAGATGAAATTTTTCGTGCAGATAAGGCCCCAAGGCTATGCCCCCGCGAAAAGAAGGAAAATTGGGCAAATCGCCAATGACGCCGTTGGCGTAGTCGGCCGGGCCGGGGAAAGCAAAACTAATGGCCACGGGTTTATGCGGGGCCACTTTTATGATTTCTTCAAAACCGCGCACGATATTGGCCAAACATTTATCCAAATCGTCGGCTTGGGTGGGGATGGTAATGGGGTCTACCGTTTCTTTGTTGGCGCGCATTGCGCTAAAAACCAGATTGGTGCCGCCCGCATCCAGCGTGAGCACGGTGCGGATGTCGTTATTGTAGGAAAGATTTCTCATACTTTCTCCCGTTTATACGGCTTTGTACGTCGATAATTTTATACTAACACTTTGCTCGGGGCCTGTCAACGAAGAAAAACGGCATAAAAAACCCGCGGTTTGCGCCGCGGGTTTGGGGTGTTAAAATAACTTATTTTTTAGCGCCTCTTTCAAACGTAAGCGTGTAGGTAATCATATCCGTTACGTCGGCCGGGCCGAAATATTGGATAGGGCCGGGGAACATATAGCATTCGCCTATAGCCCACGCTTGGCGCTGTTTGGCAAACTGTTTAAACGGTTCGCCGTCCAGTTCCACCAAGGCTTTGCGGATGACCGGTTTTTCTTTGCCTTTGCGGCGTTCAATGTTCATCATCATCGTCAAAGGCACGCCGCCGCATTCCCATTTTTGGGGGTTGCGCACCAGTTTGCGTACGGAAGACAAGTACCCGCTGCAGCCGTTTAGAGCCAAAGCCGCGGCATTGTAACCCAACGCATAGGTGTAGTTGGCGTCAAAGGTAGAGGGCACGCCGCAGCGGCCTTCGTAACCGAAGAAATGCATAATGGCGGAAAATTTGCCGTTGTATTTGCCGGCTTTCTTCATTTCGGCCAGTTTGGTGCGCAGCATTTCCACCAGCAGTTTTTCGGTTTCAATCAAAGATACCTGCACGTTGCCGTGCGGATCGCGGTCCAGCATCAGCTGGGCGGCAATGCCTTCCGGCAGCGATTTCATCAAATCGGCCAGTTTGGCCGGCAGCTTGGAAATGATGAAGGCTTTCTTTTCGGCCACGGTGTCCATTTTGGCCAAGTCGGCTTCGTAGTCGGCCAGCAAGTCGTTTAAGGCGGAAATGAGGGCTTTCATTTCCGGAATAAATTCAATCAAGCCTTCCGGCACCAGCACCACGCCGAAGTTTTTGCCTTCTTTGGCGCGGGCGGCAATAATGCCGGCCAGATAGTCAATGATTTGCTTGAGCGTCATTTTTTTGGCTTGCACTTCTTCGCCGATGAGCGTTACGTTGGGGTGCGTTTTATGCGCCACTTCCAGCGTGATGTGCGAAGCACTGCGCCCCATCAGACGCACAAAGTGCCAGTATTTGCGGGCGGAGTTGACGTCGCGGCAGATATTGCCCACCATTTCGGCATAGATTTTGGTGGCGGTGTCAAAACCGAAAGAGGTTTCAATTTTATCGTTTTTGAGGTCGCCGTCAATCGTCTTGGGCACACCGATAACGCAAATGTCGGCCCCTTGCTGTTTGAAATATTCGGCCAGTACGCCGGCATTGGTGTTGGAGTCATCCCCGCCGACGATAATCAGCGCGTTTACTTTGTTTTTCTTCAGGTTAGCCAAGGCAGTGGCCAATTGTTCGTCGGTTTCAATTTTGGTGCGGCCGGACTGGATAAGGTCAAACCCGCCGGTGTTGCGGTAGCCTTCCATCAGTTTGGGGGTAATTTCTTTCCAATTACCTTCCAAAATACCGCTGGGGCCGCCTAAAAAACCGTACAGTTTGTTCTTGGGGTTGGCTTTTTTCAGGCCGTCTAACAAGCCGGCAATCACGTTATGCCCGCCGGGGGCTTGCCCGCCGGAAAGCACCACGGCGGCTTTAACGGCTTTTTTGCCGATGGCCGGGTTGGAGCCTTTGATAAAAGTAACTTCGGGCATACCGTAGGTGTTAGGGAACATCTTTTTGACGGTAGCCTGGTCGGCAACGCTTTGGGTGGCTTTGCCGGTTTTAATTTTTACAAAGCAGGGCCCTTTTTTTAAGATTTCCGGCAATACCGGTTTGTATTTGCAGCGGTGTTGCTGGAGTTGAGAACAGTTGGACGTCTTGCAGTTTTTAGGCATATTTTCATCTCCTGAAGAATAGAAAATCCTACTTAAATTATACCAAACTTACCTTATGCCCGCACGCGTACGAAAAGGCGTGAGGCGGCTTTTGGGACGGAATGGAAAACAGGCGGAAATAAAAAACCACCCTTTCGGGTGGTTTAAAATTAACGACAGTTTTTACTACACTGTCGTCTAAAAATATGCCCAGTATAGGATTTGAACCTATGACCTTTCCCATGTCAAGGGAACGCGCTACCCCTGCGCCAACTGGGCTTAAAATGGGTTAAGTACTTGTTTATTATAACAAATAACCGCCCCGATTGAAAACCGTTTTAGGCGGCCGTACGGGCCGCGGCAATCAGGCTTCCTGCACGCGCGGCTGTTTTTTCTGGGCGCGGGCCAAGTCCAGCTTGCGGTTGCGGATCATCAGCATTAAGTCAATAAACACCATTACAAAGTTGGCCACATACAGCCAAATGACGGCGTCATAATTATAAAACACTTTGTGAATTACGCCGCACAGATAGGCCAGTTCAATGGTAATCATAAAGGCAAAGCTTTTGCCTGCGGCCGTTTTGGTTTTGATAGATTTATAGATGTTGCAGGGCCAAGCCAAACCAAAACCCAGCATCATCAGCGCTTCAAAAATACTCATTTTTATTCTCCAAAAACCCCGCTCCGTATTTCCGGTGCGGGGCTTATATGTATATTATACCTCTTTAAAAGAAGGCGGAAAATACACGCAAACGGGCGGCGCGGCTGCGCCGTGTTTTTGCAGGTTGCGTGCCGCAGACGAACAAAAAACCCGCCTTTTACAACAGGCAGGTTTCTGTATAAAGCGGCAGATGTTATTCAAAGCGCCAGGCATCGTTGCCTAACGTGTTTTCCAAGTGTTCCAGCAGGGCGCGGTGTATCATAATGGACTTGCCGGTGCGGATGACGTGCAGTTTGGAAGGGTCGGCCTTGGAAGGAATTTCCAAATATACTTTTGTTACGCCTTTGGCGGCGTCAAGCAGTATTTTAAGGCGCTGTAAATTTTCTTGCGAATAATCGGGCGTCAGGCGTATGGTCAGCTTTTTGGCAATATTGCCAATCAGCTCCGGCACGCCGGCAACGTCTTGCAGGTTGATTTCTACGCGGGCGCTTTCGTCATCCACTTTGACCTCGCCGGAGAAAAACAGAATGGCGTTTGGTGCCACTTTATGCCCCACATTGGCCCACGCGCGCGAAAAAGCGTTTACCATAATGGAGCCGGTGCAGTCCTCTATTACAAACTGAGCCCATTCTTCTTTACGTTTATTCTGGCGTTTTTTAAGACGCGTTACAATGCCGATAACGTTTAAATGGCCGGACGCTTTGCCGTCCAAAATGTCTTTAATGGACACACAGTTTAGACGGGATAAATAGTTTTGATAACGCGCGATGGGGTGCCCGCTGAAATAAATGCCCATTACTTCTTTTTCAAAACTCATCAGCTCGTTTTGCGTCAGCGGCGCGACCGGTTTAGGGTCGGCCTTCTTTTTAAAACTCATCGTGGCGGAAAAATCGTCTCCGAACAAACTGACGGTGCAGTTTTCTTTTTCTTTGGCAATCAGATGGGCGGTGTCCACCGCTTCGTCAATTTGGCTAAGCAGGGTGGCGCGGGCCAGCTTCGGTTCGGCATCGGGCATAAAGCCGTCCATCGCGCCGGCTTTGACCAGACTTTCTATTGTTTTTTTGTTGGCCTGAAACAAATCAATGCGGGCGCATAAATCTTCCATCGAGGTAAACGGCTTTTTGGCTGCTTCCGTGGCGATGGAAATGCAGCCTTCTTCCCCTGCGTTTTTAACTGCTTCCAGCGCGTAGCGGATATACTGTTTGCCGTCTTTTTCTTCTACGGAAAATTCCGGCTGGCTTTTGTTAATGTCCGGCGGCAGAATGCCAAAGCCCATTTTTTTGGCTTCTTCCAGATACGTGGCTATTTTGTTTTCTTTATCGTCGGCGCCGATGGCATTGTGGCCGATTTCGTTGGTCAGCGCCGCGCACATAAATTCAATGGGATAATTGGCCTTTAAATACGCCGTTTGATAGGATACCAGCGCGTACGCATAGGAGTGTGATTTGTTAAAACCGTATCCGGCAAAGGCTTTCATTTGCTCGTAAATATGGGTGGCCGTTTTTTCGGAAATGTGATGCGCTTTGGCGCCTTCAATAAATTTTTTGCCGAATTTCTCCATTACGTCCAATTTCTTTTTACCCATTGCTTTGCGCAGGGTGTCGGCCTCGCCGGGGGTAAAGCCGCCCAGCGTTTTGGAAATTTGCATAATTTGCTCTTGATAAACCATACAGCCGTAGGTGTCTTTAAGCACGTCTTCCAAGAGCGGGGTTTCGTAGGTAATTTTTTCCTGTCCGTTTTTGCGCCGCACGAACATATCCATCATACCCGATTCCATCGGGCCCGGGCGGTATAAAGCCACCAAGGCCGACACGTCGCCGAATTGGGTGGGCTGCAGTTTTTTAATCAGGTCGCGCATACCGCCGCTTTCCAATTGGAACACCCCCAGCGTTTGGCAGGCGCAGAGCAAATCGTAGGTTTTTTTGTCGTCCAGCGGAATGTTGTTAATGTCAAAATTAGGGTCGTGGCGCTGACGGATCAGTTTTTCCGCATTATCAATAACCGTCAGGGTGCGCAGCCCCAAAAAGTCCATTTTCAAAAGCCCCAAGTTGGAACACGGCTCCCCTTCAAACTGGGTGGTAATGTCGTCGCGCGAGCTGCGCGCCAGCGGCACATAGTGGGAGACGGCCTCTTTGGTAATCAGCACGCCGGCGGCGTGAATGCCGGTGTGGCGTTTGAGGCCTTCAATTTTGCGGGCCATTTCAAACAGGCGCTTGGAAGTGGGATTGTTTTCTATTTCGTTTCTCAGTTCCTGAATGTTTTCCCGTGCGGCGTCGAGCGTAATTTTGGGGTCGTTGGGAATCATTTTGGCTACGCGGTTGGTTTCGGTAACGCTGATGCCCATTACGCGGGCCACGTCGCGTATGGCCAGTTTGGCTTTCATTGTGCCGAAAGTGATAATTTGGGCCACTTTGTCGGCCCCGTATTTATGGCGCACGTAGTCAATGACGCGTTCGCGCCCCGTATCGGACATATCAATATCCAAGTCCGGCATACTGACGCGGTCGGGGTTCAAAAAGCGTTCAAAAAGCAGTTTGCTTTTGATGGGGTCTATGCGCGTAATGTCCAAACTGTATGCCACCAGACTGCCCGCGCCGCTGCCACGGCCGGGGCCAATGGGGATGCCGTTCTGACGGGCCCAGCGGATAAAGTCCTGCACGATTAAAAAGTAACAGTCAAACCCCATAGAAATAATGACTTCAAACTCATATTCCAACTGTTTGGAATATTCCGGCGGCACATTGCCGTGCATTTTTTTGTTTAAGCCTTCGCGGCAGAGCGCTTTAAAATACTCGGCCGAGTTGGGGTACTGCGGAGGGATGTCAAAATTGGGCAAAATAAACCCGTGTTTGGGAAACTCCAAATTGCACTTTTCGGCAATTTCCAGCGTGGTGGCCAACGCTTCGGGCGTGTGGGCAAACAGTTCATACATTTCATCGGGTGATTTAAAATACAGCTCGTGCGTTGTCATTTTCAGGCGGCGCGGATCGTCCAAGGTTTTGCCCGTGGAAATGCAAAGGTTTACGTCGTGCGCTTCCCAATCTTCTTTTTTTTCGTAGTGGCAGTCGTTGGTGGCCACGGTTTTCAGGCCCAGTTTTTTGGCGACTTCTTTTAAAATAGGCAGGGCCTGCTGTTCTTCGTGTATGCCGTGGTCCATCAGTTCTATGTAATAGTTGTCTTTGCCCATAATATCGGCATATTCCTGGGCCAGCGCGCAGACTTTTTCAAACGGGGCTTCCAGCGCGTATTGGGAAAGGAACCCCTTTAAACAGCCCGAAAGGGCAATCAGCCCGTCGGAATATTTTGCCAACAGTTCTTTGTCTATACGCGGGTGATAATAATACCCGTCCACCCAAGCCAAAGAGTTAAGCTGCATTAAATTGAGGTAGCCTTGGTGATTTTTGGCCAAAAGCGTCAGGTGACCGGTGCGGGCTTTGCTTTTATCGGTATATTTCCCTTCGGTGATGTACATTTCACACCCGACAATAGGCTTTAAACCGGCGGCACGGGCCGAGTCGTAAAAGTCCAGCGCGCCGTAAAGGTTGCCGTGGTCGGTCAATGCCATTGCTTTTACGCCGCTTTCGGCCAAACCGCGCAAAAAGCGCGAAGGTTTGTGGTTTTCGGATATGCGCAGCATACCGTCCAAAAGCGAATATTCCGAATGGTTGTGTAAATGTACAAATTCTTTCATACGACCGCCGGTTGGGGTTAAATATTATAAGATAGTGATATGTCCCATTATAGTAAATTAAAAGAAACCAAAGTGTCCGGCCAGACCTTGTATAAGGGCGTGGTCGGTTTTAACAAAGACATCGTGCGCCTGATTAACGGCCGCGAAACCACCCGCGTCTATTTGGCCCACCGCGGCGCCAGCGCCATTGTGCCGCTGACCGAAGAAGGCGAAGTGTATTTGGTGCAGCAATACCGCTACCCCATTGGCAGAGTAACGTGGGAAATTCCCGCCGGCAAGCGCGAAGAAGGTCAAACGCCTCTTTCCTGCGCCAAGGCCGAACTGGCCCAAGAAACGGGCCTGCACGCGGCCAAATGGACTAAAATGACCGTGTTTAACCCCAGCAATGCTTTTTCCACGGAGTTTTTGCACATTTATTTGGCCCGCGGGCTAAAGCGCGGCAAAGACTGCCCCGATGAAGACGAATTTTTAAACGTCAAAAAATTCCCTTTGGCCAAAGTGTATGAAATGATAGCAAAAGGCAAAATACAGGACGCCAAAACGATAATCGGTCTTTTGATGTACCGCAGTTTTTATCAGGGGACATAATACTTTGTACATAAAAGGAGATTTTTTTATGAGTCAATATATTGCAAAAAGCTCTTGTCATAAACAGATTGAGGACGGTATGCGTCTCAACGGTTTTACGCTTATTGAACTTTTGGTGGTGGTGCTGATTATTGGTATATTGGCTGCTATTGCTTTGCCTCAGTACCAACTTGTTGTATGGAAGTCGCGCTTCGCGAGCTATGTGCCGGTGGTGGATGGGCTTAAAAAAGCACAAGAAATTTACTATATGGCTAACGGGGAGTATGCTACCTCTTTGGATGAATTGGATATTCAGCTGCCGGCCGGAGGAACCCGCAGCAGCAGTGTGCCTTTCTTGGGCGCAGCAGACGGCTATGTGTATGATGGCGGGTGGCGTGTGTTTATCCAGCGGAACGCAGTTGGGGTAATGCGCGGAAATGAAGGGAACGAGCCTTTTGGTATGTATTATGTTATGTATGATAAAGTAAGTGGGCACGATAATAATTTTTGGAATTATGCTCCCGGGATGAGGGCTTGTCTTCGTTTTTCGAATCATTCGGGCGGACTGATGGACAGAATATGCAAAAGCTGGACAGGTGGCACTACCACCGCCCCTTATCATCCGAACGGTTTTCCCGGATACAGTTTTTAGGGCGTTTAGACAGGTTTTGCTGGGAATGCGGAACTTTGGGACAGTTATTGGTATCGGTTAGATTTCTTCCCGCCGTCGTAGGCGTAGCCCAAATCGTTTTTAATCAGCTCGCGGGCCAGATTTTGACCGTCGCCGTTGGTTACGTTGCAAAGCAGACGGAAATATTTATCCCGCCCGCAGTCGGAGAGGGATACGGGGGTTCGGCGCAGAAAATTTTTCGTGAAAGCCTTGGCCTTTTGGGCCAGGGCTTTTTCGCGCTTGGTTTTGCCTTTTATTTCGGGGCAGTCCACCCCGCGCACGCGCACGGGCACTTTTTGGCAATACACGGCAAGGGAACAGTTTAAATTTATTTTAAACGTGTCCCCGTCATATACGGAAGCAATATCCACGTTTTGCAGTGCCTGTGCATCGGGCATAGCCTGCGCATCGTCCGCCGGTTTGCCTGTTTGCTGCAAAACAGCCAGCAGGGCCGCCGCCACAACGGCTGCCCAAAACTTAATCTGTTTCTTGCTGTAGCGTTTGCGCCGTGCCATATTAATATGCGGGGGGAATTAACAGTTTTAAGGCTTTGGGCAAAAGCGAAATTTTCAGTTCGTTTTGCGTTACCTTCGGTTCGCCGTCCAAGTGATAGACAATTTCCCCTTCGTAATTGATGACGGCTTCTGCCGTTTTTTGGGTGCGGGTTACTTCAAAGGGACGGAAAGTTTTGCTAAAAAACGTCGGTGCGGCCAAAGCCAGTTTAAATTTGCTGACGGGCAGCACTTCCACCATATCCAGTTTGCCGTCCGTCAGACTGGCATTTGGCGCAATTTTAAAATTGCTGCCGTACTGCGTGCCGTTGGCAAACACCAGCGTCAGCGGGGTTAAAATTTCGTCCTTGCCGTTGTAACGCACGCGCAAGGTTTTGGGTTGATAAGAAAACACGGCTTTGGCCCCCAATTTAAAATACGGCCATTTGCCGCGGGAACCCGTTTTGCCGTGTTCGGCAAACATACGGGCAATTTCAGCCTCTATGCCAACACCTGCCAAATTAAAAAAATAGTCTTCGTTGGCCCGGCCCACATCGCACAGCACGGGCGTGGCTTTTTGCAGCATTGCCCAGGCTTCTTCGTACAGCATCGGCATTCCCAGTTCTCTGGCCAGTCCGTTGCCCGATCCTTTGGGCACAATGCCCAAGGCCGTTTGCGTGCCCACCAGTGCTTTGGCGGTTTCGTTGATGGTGCCGTCCCCGCCGGCCACGATGACGCAGTCGTATCCTTCTTTTACGGCTTGGGCGGCCAGCTCGGTGGCGTGGCCGGCCCGTTGGGTAAACGCGCCTTTGGCTCCGGGGAAATTGATCAAGGCGGCCCGTTCCATCTCTTTTCTTTCCATATGGCGCGCACCGCTGACGGGGTTAATGATGATAAATGTTCTCATAATTTTTTAATCGGGTCTTGGTCCGAAAGTACGTCTTCTTTGCGCAGCATTTGCAGCGTTTCGCATATGCGTTCGGTTTTAAGCAAATTGTTGCCTATAGAGGCCACCTTGCTGCCTAAGCCGACCAAAAAAATCATAAACAGTGCAAACAAAGACAAGTTGAGTATTTGGTTGACGACGTCCGACTGCACCTGAACCTGACCGTATTGGGTGTTAAGGGCAATCGGTTTTAGCTGCAGCACCTGCACGACCGGCCGCCGGTTTACAAACGTTTGATACATACCGGTAAAGGCAAAAAACAACGTGGCCAACCCGATAAAAATGAGAAAATAACCGATAATTTTATGATGCATAAAAAAATTATAACAAATAGTAAGGGACGTGCCGGAATTTTAAAAAGTGTACAGCGTGCTATGCTCGTTTTGGCGCCAGACGCCAAGGGCCGGCCCCGTTTGTATTTGATATAATTTAATTATATCTTTATCCCAAATACAGGACCAGCTATGAAAAGCACAGAAGTAAGAAACGGTTTTTTGCAATTTTTCCATTCCAAGGGGCTGCCTATTATTGCCTCCAGCCCGCTTGTGCCCCATTCGGACCCGACTTTGTTGTTCACCTCGGCGGGGATGGTGCAGTTTAAAGCCAATTTTATGGGCATAGACAAAAGCCTCAAAAACGCCGCCACCTGCCAAAAATGCGTGCGTACCACCGACATTGACAGCGTGGGCTTTACCGAAAGACATTTGACGTTTTTTGAAATGCTGGGCAATTTTTCCTTTGGTGATTATTTTAAAAAAGAAGCTATCGCCTGGGCTTGGGAATATTTAACCGGCACGCTGGGCATTTCGCCAGATAAACTCTACGTCAGCATTTACAAAGGCGGCATCGCCCCGCGCGACGAAGAAGCCTATAACACCTGGCTTAAATATGTGCCCAAAGAACGCATTTTTGAGCTGGACGAAGCCGACAACTTTTGGACGATGGGCCCCACCGGCCCCTGCGGCCCCTGCACGGAAATTTATTACGACTTTGGCGATAAAGGCTGCAAAAACCCGCATTGCGACATTACCTGCAACTGCGGCCGCTTTGTGGAAATTTGGAACATCGTTTTTGAAAGCTATAACCGGCAGGAAGACGGCTCCCTGCAGCCCTTGCCGCACAATAACATTGACACGGGGATGGGGCTGGAACGCCTGTGTATGGTAATGCAAAACAAGAAAAACATTTTTGAAACGGACTTGTTTGCCCCGCTTACGCAGGAAGCGCAAAAGATTTTGGGTATCAGCGGCAACACCCCGCAGGAAGTTTCCGCCCTGCGCATTATTGCCGATCACGTACGCAGTTCTTCTTTCTTAATTGCCGAAGGCATTTTGCCTTCCAACGAAGGCCGCGGCTACATTTTGCGCCGTCTAATCCGCCGCGCCGCACGCTATGCCAAGCTGATGGGCAGCCAAAAGCCGTTCCTGTATACGCTGGCTAAAAAAGTAAGCGAAATTTTTGACGGGCTGTATCCGGAAATAGACAAAAATCTGCACCACATTGAAGACGTGCTCAAAACGGAAGAAGAAACCTTCTTTAAAACCTTGCAAAACGGCGAGGAAAAACTGGACGCCCTGCTGGCCAAAACGGGCAAGACGCTTTCCGGCGAGGACGCTTTCTATTTGCACGAAACCTTTGGTTTCCCGCTGGAGCTGACGCGCGAAATTGCCGCCGCCAAAGGCATAAAAGTGGACGAAGAAGGCTACGAAAAAGCCAAAGAAGCCGCTTCTGCCAAAAGCCGCAGCTATGCAGATGAAATGTCCAAAGAAAAAGTAAAAATTTTGCAGCGGCTGGAAAATACCTACCCCGCCACGCAGTTTACGGGTTACGAAACGCTGCAGCAAAAAGCCCGCGTGCTGGCGCTGCTTACGGACGAATTTGAAGAAGTAAAAAGCCTAAACGGCCGCGGTTACGCCGTGTTTGACCAAACGTCTTTTTATGCCGAATCGGGCGGACAGGTAGGCGATAGCGGAAACATTGTAAAAGACGGCCAAACCGTCGCACAGGTGCTTGATGTTAAAAAACCGATTGGCAAAGTATTTTTGCACCGGTTTGAAGGTGCTTTAAACGTAGGCGAAGAAGTACTGCTGTGCGTGGATAAAGAAGCCCGCCGCCGCGCTGCCGCCAATCACAGTGCCATTCACGTTATCAACGCCGCACTGCGCCAAGTGTTTGGCGACGGCGTGCACCAGAGCGGGTCTTTTGTCTCTCCGCAGCGCTTGCGCTTTGACTATACGCTTTCCAAAACGCCGACGGCGCAGGAATGGCAGAAAGTATGGGCGATTGTGCAGCAGGCCATAGACGCGGCTTTGCCGGTGGCCTGCCAAGAACGCCCGCTTAAAGACGCCGCCAAATTGGGCGCGGTGACGCTGCTGGGCGAAACGTATGCCGATCCGGCCCGTTTTGTGCTGATGGGCGGCAGTTTTGAACATCCCGAAGCCAAATACAGTTTGGAACTTTGCGCCGGTACGCACGTGAGCAACACGGCCCAAATCATTACCGTGGTGCCGCTGAAAGAAGGCTCTCTTTCCGCCGGTGTGCGCCGCATAGAAGCGGTGGCCGGCCCCGCCGCGTTAGATTATTTAAAAGGAATTAACCGCGAGGTGGAAGAAATGGCCGCCCGCCTGACCGTGCCGGTGGCGGAAGTAGCCCAGCGCCTCAACACGCTGATGGATGAGTTGCGCGACGTGAAAAAACGCTATACCGCCTTCCGCGAAAAAACGCTGGCCGCAGGCGGTGTGTCTCAGGTGTCGTTTACGATGAAAAACGGCGCCACGCTGATTATGCAAAATGCCGAAGGCGCCCAGCCGCGCGAATTGCGCACCATCGCCGACACTATCGGCCAAAAATATCAAAAAGCGTTGGTTATTGTGGCTACCGACCGCGACGGCAAGCGTTCCTTTGTGGTCAAAATGGTGGGCAAGCTGGATAATACCGACGCCCTGCAGGTGGCCAAAAACATTGCCCAGCAGTTAAACGGCCGCGCCGGCGGCCGGCCGGACTTTGCCCAAGGCGGCGGAGAGGCCAAACGGGCTTGGCAGGAGTTTATGGCATCTGTAAAAGAAGGTTTGTAATTTAAACTGCTCCCACCCAAACACCCCGCACCGCCGTGCGGGGTGTTTTTTGGTCCTATTTTTATATAGGACCAAAAAGCCCGGCGCATAGGCCTAAGGGCCCTCGTTTATTTTACGGTATAAATCATATACTAGAACATACTTACCCTTTTGCGGGGAGGTGTTTGTATGAAAAAATTTTTATTTATAATACTGGCCGTTTTGCTATTGCCTGCCGCCTTGGGGGCGCAAACCGTCTTGCCCGGACGGGAAGGCAAAATTATGGCTATGGGCGATTTTTTAAGCCGGATGCTGACGCAGCAGGCCAATAAATACGCCCGCGCCGCCGATATACAGGCCGTTGCCCTGCAGCAGACCCAAAAAGCGGTCAGCTCGCTGCAGGCGCTTAAAAAGGCTTATCCGGAATATGGCGTGCTTATTTCTTCTGTCATTGACAGCCACGAACAAGTGGTTGAAACGGCTGCCAAACAAGCGGGCAAAGAAATTGTGCTTAACGAATTGACGGTGCATCTGGCTGTGTTAAACAAGGACGTTTCCGTCTTGCGCCGCAAAAACGAAGAAGTGGCCGAACAGGTAAAACAAATCGTGGCGCACGAATATTGGGTGGCTTGCATTAAAGAAGCCGTCTCTATGGACAAAATGAAAGACGTGCTTGCCCAACGGCTTAAAAATATATCCGCCTCTGCAGAAAAACCCTCCGGCTGGCTGGCCGAGCTGTAACCCTTTGCAAAACCCCGTTTAAACGGGGTTTTCATTTCGCAAAATTATAAAATGTATACAGAATATGAAAACAAGAACGCTGCGTGTAATTGGTATTTGTGCCTTATTGCTGCTAAGCGGTTATGACTGCTGGGGGCAGGTGTCCTTGCGGTGGATGCGTTCTTCTGCCGCGCGGCGCAAACGGCTGGAGCAAATGCAGCCCCCTTCTTCAAATACCCGTTATGTGGTGCCCCCCGCTACCGCTGAAACCGGTGCCGGCGCGCGTTTGGGGCTGGCGCTGGACCGCGCCTGCGTGCGTGCCATTTGGGCGGAAAGAAGCACTTTTCAGTTGCCTGTTTTTGCTTCCGAACAGCAGGAACGCGTCAGCCAAAGGCTGCTTTCGCTTTCGGCGTTTCGTATGGCCAAGTATTGGCATTTAACGCAGCAGACAAAGACTGTTTTATTGGAAGAAAGTGCGTATAATTACCGGTTGGATTTTGCCAAAACCCCGCAAGGAAACGTCAATATAACCGTTACGCCCGTTTTAAACAAAGGGGCCGGCGGGGCCGCGGTCAATCTTACATTTTTTATGAAGCCGGTTACCCAATGGGTGTACGGGCTGTATATGCAGGGCTGTTTGGATACAAAACAGCCAAACCCGCCTTGCACCCCGCCGCAGCAAATAGGCCGCTTAAGCCGCTGAAATTACAAAAAATAAACCCCGCTTGCGCGGGGTTATATTTTTGGTAGGGATAGGATTCGAACCTATGTAGGGCGTAGCCCGACGGTTTTACAGACCGTTGCTTTTGACCACTCAGCCACCCTACCGAAGAAAGGGATGAAAAATACCGCGGGTCAGCCCGCAGTATGGGTCAAAGCCTTATTGGAACATAAATATTATAACAAAAAAAAAGGTTGCTGTCATAAAGCTTTTGTGCCGGACGGGGAACGGACTGGCGGCCGTATGGCATTACCGGCGTATAAGCAGAGCTCTGTGCGGTGCGTTCGGAATAAGCAGGCAAGGGGGGGTGCGCGGGTGGGCTAATGGTTTTTTGTGTATCAAACAAACGTGTAAAATTGATAAAATAGGCCTATGCAGAACACCAATCAAACGCCTTTAATGAAGCAGTATTATGATATTAAAAGCCGCTACCCGGGTATTATTTTGTTTTTCCGCTTAGGCGATTTTTATGAAATGTTTGACGAGCAGGCCCGCGAGGTAAGCGCTCTGTTGGGCCTGACGCTTACCCAGCGCAATGGCACCCCGATGTGCGGCATCCCTTTCCACGCGGCTTCTTCCTACATTGGCCGTTTGCTGAAGGCCGGTAAAAAAATAGGCATTTGCGAGCAAATCAGTTCTGCAGCAGACAGCAAGAGCAAGCTTTTTGAACGCAAAGTTATCCGCGTCATCACCCCCGGCACCGTAATGGAAGACGATATGCTGGAGGCCAATCAGTCCAACTATTTGGTTTGCCTGCAGGCACAGGGCCGCGGCTGGGCAATGGCTTGCGTGGATGTGTCTACCGGCGAATTTTGGGCCAGCCAAAATTTGGACGATGCCAATTTTACGGCGCTGGCCGGTGCTTTGGCGGTGGTCAACCCGGCCGAAATTGTGGGCGATGAACCGACGCTGCAAACGCTTCAGCATAAAATTGTGCTGCCGGCCCGCCTGACGCTTACGACGGTGCCCGCTTTTAACGGTGATTTTACGCTTCCGCCTTCCTGGCCGCCGCTTGCGGTGTGGAAAGGCAAAGAGCCGGCGCTTTCCTGCGCGTTGCAGGCGCTGGCCTATGTGGCCGGCACCGAGCCCGGCGTAAAAGACACCTTGGTTCCCTCTTATACGGAACTGGCGGACTGTCTGCAAATAGACGAAAACGCCGTCAACTCGCTGGAACTGGTCAAAAGTCAGGAAGGTGCCCGTCAGGGCAGCCTGTGGGCGCTGTTGGACCATACCAAAACTTCTTTCGGCAGCCGCAAACTGAAAGAATGGATCTTGCATCCGCTTTTGTCGGTGGAAGAAATACGCCGCCGCCAGGACTGCGTGGAAGGCTTGATAAAAAATCAGGAAGCGCTGGGCGCGTTGGCCACCATTTTGCAAAATATTTCCGACGTAGAGCGTATTATGTCGCGCGTGGCGGCGGGCAATGCTTCCCCGCGTGATTTGGGCGGGCTTCGCCAGTCCCTTTTAAATACCGAGCCGCTGCACCGCTGGCTGGAAAAATACGGCGTTGGTATTACGCCTTTTCTTAAAGAACGTTTTGACGCCGTGTATCCGGCCGCACAGGACACCAGCCGCCTTTTGTATGCCGCCATTAACGAAGAACCGCCCCTGCGCATTGGCGACGGGCATATTATTCGCGACGGTTACAATGCCGAGCTGGACGAACTGCGCCGCCTGCGCAGCGGCAGCGGTCAGGCGCTGGAAGAACTTTGTCAGCGCGAGCGGGAAAAAACGGGCATTGCCAATATGAAGGCGGGCTATAATTCCATTTACGGGTATTATTTGGAAGTTACCAAAAGCCAAAGCGCCAAAGTGCCCTATAACTACACCCGCAAACAAACGCTGACCAATGCCGAGCGCTATATAACGGAAGAATTAAAAGAGCTGGAAAACAAAATTTTAAATGCCGAAAGCCGCATTTTGCGTTTGGAAAGCTCCCTTTTTGATGCCGTGCGCAAAACGGTGGCCGGCCAAACCGGCGCGTTGAAGCAATTTGCGTCAGTGGCGGCGGAGCTGGACGTGTATCTGTCTTTGGCCTTGGCGGCGATGAAACACCAGTTTGTGCGCCCCGTGGTAACCGACGGGACGGCTCTTTCCTATAAAAAAGGCCGCCACCCGATTGTGCAAGCCCTGCTGCCGGCGGGGTCGTTTGTCCCCAATGATTTGGATATAGACGGGGCCAATACGCAAATTATGCTGATTACCGGCCCCAATATGGGCGGTAAAAGCGTGTACCTGAAACAAACGGCGTTGATTGTTATTTTGGCGCAAATGGGTTCTTTTGTGCCCGCGCAGGAAGCCGTGGTGGGCGTGGTGGACAAAATTATGACGCGTATCGGCGCGCACGACGCACTGCAGCGCGGCAACTCCACCTTTATGGTGGAAATGAATGAAACAGCCCACATTTTAGCTTCCCAAACGCCGCGCAGTTTGATACTGTTAGATGAAGTGGGGCGCGGCACCTCCACTTTTGACGGTATTTCCATTGCCTGGGCGATTGTGGAATATTTGCATAAACCCAAAGGCGGGGCCAAAGTGCTTTTTGCCACGCATTATTTTGAACTGGTGGACTTGCAAAATAAATACGCCAGCGTGAAAAACTATCACGTGGAAGCCAAAGAATATAAAGACGCATTGGGCCAAAGCAAACTGGCGTTTTTGTATCAAATTTTGCCCGGCGCGGCCGACCAGTCCTACGGCATACACGTAGCGGAAATTGCCGGCCTGCCGGCAGCGGTTACGGTGCGGGCACGCAAAGTGCTGAAAGATTTGGAAGCCAAAAAAGGCGCCAAAATTTCCGCACGGGAAAAAGACCCCGTCAAAGATTTGTTCTCTGCGCCCATCGTGCAGGAAATTAAACTTACCGACCCCGATAAGCTGACCCCTTTGGGGGCGCTGCAGCTGATCAGCGAGTGGAAAAAACGGGTGGAAAATGAATAAAATACGTGTGCTGGACGAAAAAACCGCCGGCCAAATTGCCGCCGGTGAAGTGATTGAAAGACCGGCCGGCGTGCTGAAGGAACTGCTGGAAAACGCCGTGGACGCCGGTGCGTGCCATATCCGTGTGGACATAGAAGGCGGCGGCAAAGAAATGATACGCATTAACGATGACGGCTGCGGAATGACACCGGCCGATTTGGCCGCCAGCGTGCTGCGCCACGCCACCAGCAAAATTACCCGTTTTGAAGATTTAAATTCCCTGCATACGTTCGGCTTCCGCGGCGAGGCGCTTTATTCCATTGCGGCCGTATCTAAATTAACGATGACGTCCTGCACCGAAGGCGGCGAAGGCAGCCGTTTGGAAATACACGGCGGCAAAACGCTGGCGCAAAGTCCGGCCCCCGCCATACGCGGCACCACGGTGGAAATACGCGATTTGTTCTATAATGTGCCGGCCCGTTTAAAATTTTTAAAAAGCGCTTCTTATGAACGCGCCTGTATGCTTAAGGTGGTTGAAGAAAGCGCCCTGGCCAATTTAAATGTAGGCTACAATGTGTTCAGTTCCGGACGGGAGGTGTATCATCTGCCGCCCCAGCAGGGGGACGAAAAACAGGCCGTTTTGGCCCGCGCCAAAGAAATTTTGGGGCAGGAAACGGGCGAAGCGCTGGTCAGCCGTTTTTTTGACAAACTGGGCCTTAAAATTTTTATTACGCCGCCGGATAAACTGGTGGCCACGCGCGATTTGCAGTTCGTTTTTGTCAACCGCCGCCCCGTGGACAGCAAAACCGTGCAGCAGGCCGTGTATAAAGCCTATCAAAATGTCCGTCCCAAAGACCGCCATCCCGCTTTTATTATTTATATGGAGCTGGATCCCGCTTCGTTTGACGTCAATATTCATCCGCAAAAACGCGACATTCGCTTTGCCGATGAACACGGTATGTTCGCCGCCGTTATGAAAGCCGTGCAGGAAACGGTGTTCGGCTCGGCTACGCCCGTGCAGATGAAGGTTCCCGCCGCCGCGCCGGAAGCGCAAAAAGCGCCCTCTGCCCCGCAAGAACGGGTTTCGGCCCCGCTGCCCGTGATGACGCCGGCCCCGGCCGCATCGGCCGATTTGTTTGAACATTCCGCGGCCGAAGTCAGCGGGCTGCCGCATCGGGCGGAAGACGCTTTTACCCCCAAACGGGTGTTTACCGCCCGCGAGACCGAAGACCCCGTGGAATATCGCGCCGTCAGTGCCGAAGAGGTTTCTGCTCCCTCTCAAACGCCTGTTGTACAAACACCGCTTCAAACGCCGTCCGCGCCGGAAAAGGCTCCTTCCTGGTGGCACGGGCCGTATCATTATTTAGGGCAGCTTGCCAAAACGTATTTGGTGTTTGAAAACCCCGACGGTCTTATTTTGATTGACCAGCACGCCGCGCAGGAACGCGTATTGTTTGAGCACTATTTGGACGCTTTTGAAAAACATAATGTGGCCGTACAAGATTTGATTTTTCCTATTCACGTAGACGTCACCCCCAGCAATGGCGAGAGCCTGATGAGCTGGGCGCCTTGGCTGAAAGAGGCCGGGTTTGATTTGACGCGCTTTTCGCCCCGTACGGTGCTGGTAAATACGGTGCCTTCTATGATGCGCTTTAAAGAAGACGATATGAAAGCTTTTATCGTTTCTTTGTCGCAAATTGTGGGCGATCCGGACAAATCAAACGATCAGCTCAAGCGCAAAATGGTGGCTCTGCTGGCTTGCAAAAGGGCCATTAAAGCCCACGACCAAATTTCCGCCGCGGAAGCGGAAGGCCTTTTGAAAAATATGAAAAAATGCAAAGACGGTATGCACTGCCCGCACGGGCGGCCCTGTGTGGCGGTGCTGAACACCAAAGACATTGCCAAACTGTTCGGCCGTTGAGCAAGGTTTTGCACATCTTTTAGGAGCAAAGAGAAAAGTATGAATATTTCAGCCATTACATCCGTTTTTTTCAGTCCGAGCGGCGGCACGCATAGAACAATAAAAATTTTGGCTTCCGCTCTGCCCTTGCCCGCACAGGAGCTGGATCTGACCCCCTTTTCTAAACACAAAGAGAGCCGTTGTTTTGCCTCCGACGAGCTGGTCATTTTTGCCGTGCCCGTATACGCCGGCCGTATCGTGCCGCTGGCGGCGGAACGCCTGGCACATATGAAGGGCTCTCAAACGCCGGCGGTATGTTTGGCCGTTTACGGTAACCGCGCCTATGAAGACGCTTTGCTGGAGCTGACGGACTTGGTTCAGAAAAACGGCTTTGTCCCTTTTGCCGCGGCAGCCGCCTTGGCGGAACATTCCATTATGCACAGCGTGGCCCACGGCCGCCCCGATGAAAAAGACGCGCAAAAACTAATGACTTTTGCCCAACAGGTTTGGCAAAAATTGGAGCAAGTTCCCCACGCAGACGGGTTGAAGTTGCCCCCTGTGCCAGGCAAGCGCCCGTATAAACCGTTTAAAGCGGTGGGGTTTGTGCCGGCCGTTTCGTCCGCTTGCACGCGTTGCGGACGCTGTGCCGCGCGCTGCCCCAGCGGGGCCATTTCGCCCGCCTGTCCGGACAAAACCGATAAAGCCCGCTGTATTTTTTGTATGGGCTGCATCTCCGTCTGCCCCGTGCAGGCCCGCCACATAAACAAAGCACTTTTGTGGGCGGCCGAAAAAGCTTTCGCCCTCAAATTTGGCGAGCGTAAAGAGCCGGAGTTTTTTCTGTAAACGTTTGGTTGTTTTATTTAACACAACGAGTTAGGCCCATTAGTTAAAACGGCTTGACTCGTTTTTTTTTTTGATAAATTTTGCCTATGAGCAAAATTTATCAAAAAATCTTTCTCGAAATAAAAAACTCCGCCAAACGCAAAAACGGCGGCTTTACGCTTATTGAACTTTTGGTGGCGGTGCTGATAATCGGTATCTTGGCCGCCATTGCCTTGCCGCAGTATCAAAAAGCGGTTATCAAGGCACGGATCGGACAGGCTTTGCCAATGCTTAGAAGTATTCAGGAAGCAGAAGAACGGTTTTATATGGTTAACGGATATTATACCACCAACCAAGAAGATCTGGACATCAATTGGGAAAATATGCAGGGAAAAGAATTCACGTTGTATCAAAATAAAGTGATGTATTATGGCGCAGGGCCGGGTCTTTCCCGTTGTTTTGAACATATTGAGGGCATAAACGACGCTAATTGCCCGGCTCCCGCCAAATTTTTTTGCAATGGGGCTAGTTCTGATATCTATGCCAAAGTATGTGCGTCTATGGGGAAAAAGTATTATTCTTGGATAGACCATTTTACATATTGGTAAGAGGGCACCCTGGTGCAGAAAGCTTGACTCGTTTTTTTTTTTGATAAATTTTGCCTATGAGCAAAATTTATCAAAAAATCTTTCCCGAAATAAAAAACTCCGCCAAACGCAAAAACGGCGGCTTTACACTCATTGAGCTTTTGGTGGTGGTGCTGATAATCGGTATCTTGGCCGCCATTGCTCTGCCGCAGTATCAAACGGCTGTAGATAAAGCCAGATATGCCAATGTGCAACCTGTGGTGCGGACGTTGAAAGACGCTGCGGAAGTATATTATTTGTCTGCGGGAGAGTATCCTGCCGACTTGGAAAGCTTAGGTGCCGTGCCTGCAGGAATGACGCAGAAAGGAGGCGATGTAACCGTATTCTGTAATGAAGATGTATGCGTTGATTTGTATGACGGCCTTACCGCGACTCCTGGCGGGAATTTGATTTTTGCCTATTTCCCCAATATGTCGATTTCGGTATATTATGTGCAATGGCTGAATCATTCTTCTTATCCGAATCAGCGGGAATGTTGGGCCAGCAAAACCGATGAACGCGGCATAAAACTATGCCGTGCCGTAAGCGGGTTGAGCAGCCCTACCGGTTCCTGGGCTGGAAGAATGGATAAACATTTGCTGCCATAGCCCCAAAAAGATTTGTGTTTTTTTAAGCCGCGTTTAAAACGCGGCTTTTTGCTATACAAACGGCTTCACAGAAGGGTCAAAATAAGGTATCCTGTATTATATATTCTCTATTGGAGGGGTTATGCCCGATACACCGGTGCTGGAACGTGTTTTATTTTCGCAGGAACAGTTGGCCCACAGAGTGGCCGAACTGGGGCGTGAAATTTCGGCCGATTACAGAGGCAAAGAACCTTTGTTCGTCGGCATTTTGCGCGGGTGCATTATGTTCTACGCCGATCTTTTGCGCAATGTAAGCGTAGATTGCAAAATGGACTTTATGTGCCTTTCTTCTTACTGCGGCACCAGCTCCACCGGTGAAGTGCGCACTATGCTGGACTTGCGCGAAAGCATCAAAGGCCGCCACGTGGTCATTGTGGAAGACATTGTAGACACCGGCCTGACGTTGGACTATTTGATGAAAAACCTTAAAAACCGCGGCGCGGCCAGCATAGAAATTTGCTGCCTTTTGGACAAACCCGCCAACCGCAAAGCCGAAGTGCACCCGAAATATGTGGGCTTTACCATAGAGAATGAATTTGTTATCGGTTACGGGTTAGATTATAACGAACTATACCGCAACCTGCCGTATATTGGGGTATTTAGAAAATAATGAACAATAAAAACAACAACCGTCGTATTATTTCCATTAACCAAATTTTAATTTGGGTGGCTATTTTTGCTGTGGCCGTATTTTTCTTTAACCGCCCCGGCAGCCAGACGCAAACGCTGGACTATTCCGACTTTAAACAAAAAGTGGCAGCCGGCACCGTGGCCAATTTGACCGTGGCCCCGGGCGTTATTTCCGGCACGTTTAAAGATGCCGACGGAAAAGATATTTCTTTTAAAACCGTTCGTATGGAAGACCCCGAACTGGTAAAAGAACTTTCCGCCAAAAACATCAATTACAAAGCACAGGCGGACAATTCCTGGGTGAGCAATATTTTGTTTAACGTGTTGTGGATCGTGCTTTTGATCGGGCTGTGGTGGTTTGTGTTTATCCGCCCGCAGCGCGGAGACGGCAAAAGCGCGATGAATTTTGCCCGCAGCAAAGCCAAAATGCAGGATCCTTCCAAACAAACCGTTACGTTTAAAGACGTGGCGGGCGTGGAAGAAGCCAAAGAAGAACTGCAGGATATTATCAAGTTTTTAAAAAACCCGAAAAAGTTTCAAAAACTCGGCGGCAAATTGCCCAAAGGCGTGCTCTTGTACGGCGCGCCCGGCACGGGCAAAACGCTGCTGGCCAAAGCCGTAGCGGGGGAAGCGGGCGTGGCGTTTTTCAGTGCCTCTGCTTCGGAATTTGTGGAGATGTTTGTGGGCGTGGGCGCTGCCCGTGTGCGCGATTTGTTTGAACAAGCCAAAAAAAATTCTCCCGCCATTATTTTTATTGATGAGCTGGACGCCGTCGGCCGTCGTCGTTTTGCCGGCATTGGCGGCGGGCACGACGAACGCGAACAAACCCTCAACCAACTGCTTATTGAGCTGGACGGGTTTGAAAGCAAACAGGGCATTATTTTGATGGCTTCCACCAACCGCCCCGATGTGTTGGACCCCGCGCTCATCCGCCCGGGCCGTTTTGACCGGCACGTGTCCGTACCGGCGCCGGACTTGAAAGGCCGTGAAGAAATTTTAAAAGTGCACGCCAAAAAAGTAAAACTGTCTCCGGAAGTGGACCTGCACACGGTGGCCAAAGGCACCCCCGGTTTTGTAGGGGCCGATTTGGCTAACGTCATTAACGAAGCGGCCATTTTAGCCGCCCGTGCCGATAAAGACGCCGTGGATAACGCCGATATGGACGAAGCCGTGGAACGCGTGATTGCCGGCCCGCAGAAAAAGAGCCGCATCATTTCCGAAAAGGAAAAAAAGATTATTGCCGCGCACGAGGTGGGCCATACGGTGGTGGCGCGCCTGACCAATCATTCCGATCCGGTGCACAAAGTAACCATTATTCCGCGCGGGCAGGCCTTGGGTTATACGTTGCAGCTGCCGCTGGAAGATAAATTTTTAACCAGCAAGTCCGAAATTTTAGACAAAATCTGCATTCTTCTGGCCGGCCGTGCCAGCGAAGAATTGGTGTTTGGGGAAATTACCTCCGGCGCCAGTGACGACCTGAACAAAGCCACCGCTTATGCCCGCAAAATGATTATGGAACTGGGGATGAGCGAAAACATCGGGCCGATCGCATTGCCCGGCGGCGAAGAAAGCGAAGTATTTTTAGGACGGGACCTTTCCCGTCATCGGCAATATTCCGAAGAGCTGGCCAGACGCATTGATGCGGAAATTTCCGATACGTTGCAAACCGCCTATGCGCGGGCCAAAGAAATCATTTCTTCTCATCGCGCCCAGTACGACAAACTGGTGGAACGCCTGCTTGAAAAAGAAGTGGTGGACGCGGCGGAAATTGACGAAATTTTGGGCTTGAGCGCACCGAAGGAAGACGCCGCTGCACAGCCGCCTGCCGAACAAAAACCGGAAGCAAAACCGAAGGAAGAAACCCCGCAGCCGAAACCGGAAAAAGAACCGCAGCAGGCAGAACTTTTTTAACTCCGCCGCCGCGCAAACGCGCGGCGCGGCTTTTGTTTTATTGTCCCGCCGCAAGGCGGATATTTTACCGCGCGGCAAGGCCGCGCAAGAAGGAAACGATATGGGCAAATATTTTGGCACGGACGGCGTCCGTGCCGTGGCGGGCCAGTTCCCGCTGACGGACGATTTTATTGTAAAACTGGGCTATTGCGCCTTAAAAGAGCTGGCGCCGTATGCCGGCAAGGAACATTTAAAAAAGCAAGTCATTATTGCGCGGGACACGCGCCTTTCGGGCCCGGCTATTTTAAAAAGTTTAACCCAAGGCATCTGCGCCGCCGGAGCCGATGTGTTGGATATGGGCATTGCGCCCACGCCGTCCGTGGCGGACGCGGTTAAACAGACCGGTTCTTTGTGCGGGATAGTCATTTCCGCCAGCCACAACCCGCCGGAATTTAACGGTATCAAGTTTTTCTCCAGCCGCGGCACCAAACTGCCCGAAGAACTGGAAGCAAAAATAGAAAAAGCCATAGAAAACACAACCCGCATCCCCGCGCCGAAGGGCACCTGCCGCCCCGCACCGGAATTGGTGGAAGGGTATAAAAAGTTTTTAATGTCCACGGTGGACGCTTCTTTGCTTAAAGGCACCAAAGTAGTGCTGGACTGCGCCAACGGGGCTTCTTACCAAATTGCGCCGGCCGTATTTAAAGCTTTGGGTATGGATGTAACCGTTATGGCAGACGTCAACGACGGCGCCGTAATTAACGAAGGCGTCGGCGCACTGCATACCGAAAAAATGCAGGCGCTTACCAAACAGACAGGCGCTTATGCCGGTTTTAGTTTTGACGGCGACGCCGACCGCGTTATCGCCAGCGATGAAACGGGCCGCCAGTTGGACGGCGAGTATATCATTGCCGCTTCCGCCTTGGCGCTTAAAGCGCAAGGCAAACTGCCTGCCAATAAAGCCGTTATGACGGTGATGGCTAATTTGGGCTGTATCAATTACTTAAAAGACGCCGGCGTAAGCGTGGAGCAAACGCCGGTGGGGGACAAATATGTGGCCCAAGCGCTGGAAAAAGAAGGCTTGGCCGTAGGGGGGGAAACTTCCGGCCACATTATCTTTCCGCATTATTCCAACACGGGGGACGGCATTTTGTCGGCTTTGCAGTTTTTGCAATTTGCCAAAAAATCCGGCCTGCCGCTTAGCGCGTTTGCCGCCAAGTGGACAAAATATCCCTGTCAGCTGCGTGCCGTAAAAGTAACGCAAAAACCGCCGCTTGAAAGTTTGCCCGGCTTTGTGCAAGGCATACAAGCCCTGCAGGAAAAACTGGGCGGCAAAGGGCGTGTGTTCGTGCGCTACAGCGGCACGGAACCCAAGCTGCGCATCTTGGTGGAAGGCGCCGACGAAAAATTGGTAGCGCAAACGGCCGACGCGGCCGAAGCGCTCTACCGCTCCAAAACGGAGGCTGAAAAATGACTTTGAAATTAGGTGTAAACATTGATCACGTGGCTACCCTGCGCCAAGCGCGTCGGGCCACTTTTCCTGATCCGCTGCTGGCGGCCGAGCTCTGCCTGTGCGTGGGGGCGGACTATATTGTCATCCACGTGCGTAACGATGAACGCCATATGAATGAAAAAGATCTGGCCCGCCTTTGCAAGGCCTATCCCAAAAAAATTCATTTGGAATGCAACAGCTCCGAAAAAATGCAGAAGCTGGCGCTGAAATGCAAGCCCTTTTCGGTTTGTATCGTGCCTGAATTGCCGGGGGAAGTGACCACCACGGGCGGGCTGAAATTTACGCCCAAAAATTTTGACCGTATCCGCCAAATGACGGAAGCGCTGCAGAAAAAAGGCATACTGGTCAGCCTGTTTATTGACCCGACGGCCGACTCCGTGCGTGCCGCGGCCAAATGCGGGGCCGATATTGTGGAACTTTGCACGCGCGATTACAGCCAAGCCACTACCAAAAAACAGCAAGCCAAATTGCTGCGCGATTTGGCCCTGTCCTCTTTGCTGGCCAAAGAACTGGGAATGGAAGTGCACGCCGGCCACGGATTAGATTACGAAAACGTGCTGCCCGTGGCAGATTTGTGCGGGGTCAGCTGTATGAATATCGGGTTTTCCATTATTTCGCGCGCCGTGCTGGCGGGTTTGCCCAATGCCGTTTGCGCAATGAAGGAACTTTTGTAAGGAGCAGCTATGTGCGGAATTATCGGTTATGTAGGCAATAAAAACAGTGTCCCTTTTTTGATTGAAGGACTTAAAAAACTGGAATACCGCGGGTATGACTCGGCCGGTATTGCTGTGGCGGAACAAGGCAAAATTAACCGCGTCCGCGCCGTAGGCAAAGTGGCCGAGCTGGAAAAGGCGGCCCTGCTGGCCGACCCGCAGGGCAACTGCGGCATTGGTCACACCCGTTGGGCGACGCACGGCAAACCCAGCGAAGAAAACTCCCACCCGCATACCGACTGCACGGGCGATATTGTGATTGTTCACAACGGTATTATTGAAAACTATTTGCCGCTGAAAGAAAAATTGCAGGCACTGGGGCATAAATTCCAAAGCGAAACGGATACGGAAGTAATTGCCCATTTAATTGAAGAAAATTTAAAACGCGTGCACGCCCAAACCGACGAAGAACGCTTGTTTTTGGCCGTAATGAAAACCAGTGACGAACTGCAGGGCGCTTTTGCCTATGGCGTGCTGTGGGCCAAAACGCCGGGGCAGATTATCGGCGTTAAAAACCAAAGCCCGCTTACGGTGGGCTTGGGCGAAGGGGAGAATTTTTTAGCTTCCGACGTTCCCGCATTTTTAAAATATACCAATAAAGTGTTGTTTCTGGAAGACGGACAGACTGTTGTGCTGACGGCCAAAACGGCTAAAGTGTACGGAATGGACGGAAAGGAAATTAAAGTAAAACCCGTTAAAATTTCCTGGGACCAGAAAACGGCCGAAAAAGGCGGTTACGACCATTTTATGCTCAAGGAAATTTATGATCAGCCGCAAGCGTTGGAAGACACCCTTCGCACCGCCAAGGCCGACTTTATGCGCATCTTGGGCTTAAAGACCGAAGACCTGCGCCGCATAAAAAACGTGTATTTGGTGGCTTGCGGCACGGCATATCACGCGGCATTAATCGGCAAATATTATTTGGAAAATTTCGCCGGCGTAACCGCTTCGGTAGATTTGGCAAGCGAATTTAAATACCGCACCATTCCGCCGGCCAAGGACACGCTGTGCATTGCCGTCAGCCAATCGGGTGAAACGGCCGACACCTTGGGCGCCGTTAAAAAAGCCAAAGAACTGGGTTTTAAACGGTTGGCCATTTGCAATGTGTTGGGTTCCGGTTTGACGCGTGCCTGCGGCAGCGTGTTTTTCACGCATTGCGGGCCGGAAATCAGCGTGGCCAGCACAAAAGCATTCACCAGCCAAATCATTTCTTTATACGCGTTGGCTATCTTTTTGGGGCACGCCTCGGGCAATATCAGCCAGAGCCAGTTTAACAAACTGTATAAAGAGTTAATGGCTTTGCCCAAAGCCGTGGCAGATGCGTTAAAAATAGAATATGACGTACGCCACTTGACCAAAAAAGTGTATAAAGCAGAACGCTTTATCTTTTTGGGGCGCAATGTGGACTATCCTATTGCGTTGGAAGGGGCACTGAAGCTGAAAGAAATTTCTTATTCTTCCGCCGAAGGGTTTGCCGCGGGGGAAATTAAACACGGGCCGATTTCTGTAATAGACAAAGGCACGCCGGTCATCGTGTTGATGCCCAAAAACCACTTGTTTGACAAAATGCTTTCCGCCTGTGAGGAATGCCGCGCGCGCGGGGCGTTTGTCATCGCCGTAACCACGCCGGACGGCAAAGAAGAAGCTGCCGCCGTGACCGATAAACAAATTATCGTCCCGCAGGCCAGTGAATATTTGCAGCCGGTGTTGGACGTAATTGCCTTGCAGTTTTTTGCGTACTGGGTGGCCAAACGGCTGGGGCGCGACATTGACCAGCCGCGCAATTTGGCCAAAAGCGTAACCGTAGAATAAGGAGGGCGTATGCGCCTGACCAAGGCACGGGTCAAAGCTTTTTTGCCAAAGCGTCCGCGCACAGCCAATAAAGGCACTTTCGGGCGGGTGCTGGTAATTGCCGGATCTGAAAAAATGGCCGGCGCCGCCGTGCTGTGCACGCGGGCCGTGCTTAAAACGGGCGCGGGGTTGGCTGCACTGGCTTTGCCCAAAAGCCGGCAATGCACCGCCGCGGCCGCTTTGCCGGAAATGCTGACCCTCCCGCTGCCGGAAAAAGACGGCGTTGTTTGCCTGCGGGCCTTGCCGGTGCTGCGCCGGTTTATAAAAGAGTTTAAACCGTCGCTTTTGCTTATCGGGCCGGGGTTGTCTGCAGCGCCTTTTATCATTCCTTTTTTGAAAGAAAATACCTTGCCTGCCGTGATTGACGCCGATGCGCTAAATGCGCTTTCGCACCAAAAAGATTTTGGCAAAATTGTGCAGCGTTTTGCGTCCATTTGCACGCCGCACCCCGGTGAAATGAAGCGCCTGCTTAAAGAGCCTGTTTCCGCAGACGAAAAACAGCGGCAAATCTATGCCAAAAAATTAAGCGCTTTGACCGGAGGCGTCAGCCTGCTCAAAGGTTTTCATACCGTTATTACGGACGGCAAGAGCGTATATGTAAACCCGACGGGCGGCCCCGCTTTAGCCAAAGCCGGCAGCGGCGACGTGCTGGGCGGTTTTATTGCCGGTTTGTGGGCACAGCTGGGCACGGCGGAAGGATTTGACAAGCAAACGGCTTTAAAAGCCGCTGCGTGCGGGGCGTATCTGCACGGCCTGTGCGGCGAGTTGGCCGCGCAAAGAACAAACGAGCGCTGTGTGCTGGCGTCCGACACAACAGAACAGCTGCCCTTTGCTTTTAACAAAATATTAAAAAAATAAACCCGTTTCCTGCCGTGCGTGCAGGAGAGATATTTTATAAAATAAACTATGCTTTATATTCTTTTAATCATAACGGCTGTTATTGCACTGCTGGTTCTTTTGACGGTGTGGGGCTGCGCCCATATGGCCAAAAAAGTGCTGCACCCCGTTTCCAAGCGCAAAGCGCTTGAGGTATGGCCGGATCAGTATAAACTTGTCTATGAAAACATTTATTTCAAAACGGCAGACGGCATTTTGATTAAAGGTTGGTTTATTCCCAATGACCGTTCGGACAAAACAATTATTTTAATGCACGGCTGGGGGATGAACCGTGGAGACGTTTTTAAAAATACGTATTTTTTGCACGATTTGGGCTATAACCTGATGTATTTTGATTTCCGCGCCTTGGGCGAAAGCGGCGGCACGGTCAGTTCCATCGGTTATTTGGAAATAAAAGATTTGCAGGCGGCCATCGCTTTCTTAAAAGCCACGCGTCCGCAGGCTTGTGCCTCTATCGGGCTGTATGGTATTTCTATGGGGGGAATGGTGGCCATTTGTGAAGCGGCCCAAAACCCCGAAATCAAATGCGTGGTGGCGGAAGCGTCTTATTATTCGTTCCGCCGTGTTGTGTCGCGCTGGGCGTGGGTGCACAAAAAAGTGCCGTATTTCCCGCTTATTCCTATTGTGCTTCATTATATGCGCCGGTATTTGGGGGCTAATCCGGAGCATTACAGCCCCAAGTATAATATTCCCAAAATTGCACCGCGGCCCGTGTTCATTATTCACGGACGGTACGACAATTTAGTGCCTGCCGCACAGGCCAAAATGCTGTTTAAACGGGCAGGTGAACCCAAAGAAATCTGGCTGGTGCCCGGGGCCAAACACAATAAATGTGCCGAAGTGGGCGGCTTTGAATATAAACAACGATTAATGAACTTTTATAAAAAATATCTGTAACTAAAAACGCCGAATATATTTCGGCGTTTTTTTACGGTTTGCGGCGCTTTGGCCTCCGCGGTTTATGGTCTTTTTACAGGCTGCGATGTCTTTAAAAAGGAGGTTTAGCCGTGCCGAATCGGGCGATTCCTGCGGTCAAGGGAAAAATTCTAAAATATAATTATGAAGAAACTGGTTATTTTTGATTTAGACGGTACTCTTTTAAATACCATTGACGATTTGGCCGCCGCCACCAATCAGGCTTTGGCGGCATTAGGCTATCGGCAGCATCCCACGTCTGCCTATTTGCGTTTTGTGGGCAACGGCATAAATAAACTTTTTGAACGGGCTTTGCCCGAAACGGCACGCACGGCGGAAAATGTGCTCCGCGTGCGGGCTTTGTTTGTGCCTTATTATAACGCGCACGGCACCGATTTAACCCGCCCCTACGAAGGCATCCCGCTGCTGCTTGAACGTCTGCAAAAACAGGGGCTTAAACTGGCGGTTGCGTCCAATAAATATCAGGAGGCGACGGGGGAATTGGTCAAACATTATTTTCCGCAGATTGCTTTTTCGGCGGTGCTCGGCCAGCGCGAAGGGTTGCCCACCAAGCCGGACCCGCTGTTTGTAAAAGAAATTTTAAAACAAACGGCCACTGCTCCGGCAGACACACTGTACGTGGGCGATTCGGACGTGGATATGCAAACGGCTAAAAATGCCGGTGTGGACGCCTGCGCGGTAACGTGGGGCTTTCGCACGCGGGAAGAACTGGCCGCTTATCACCCCAAACATATGGCCGATAAACCGCAGGATATTTTGAATATGCTGGGGTGAAGTCTTGCGTAACGGTTTGTGCACCAAAAACCCGCCGGCCGGCGGGTTTGTAGTGTAGTTTAAACAAGCGCATATACAAAAGGCTTTTATTGTTTTACAAAGGGACGAAAGCATAACTGGCGTAGTTATTTTGTAGAAAGATGTTTTTAAGTTATTTGCGGGCCAAGAATACATAAAGCCTTGACTCGTTTTTTTTTTTTGATAAATTTTGCTTATGAACAAAATTTATCAAAAAATCATTCTCAATAGAAAAATCCGCGCAAAATGCAAAAATGCCGGTTTTACGCTTATTGAACTGTTAGTGGTGGTGCTAATTATCGGCATCTTGGCTGCAGTGGCTTTGCCTCAATATGAAAGAGCAATTGCCAAAGCGAAAGTAGCCAAAGTGCTCCCGTGGTTTAAGAAATTAGAAGAAGGACGGGGAATGTATTTAATGAATGGCGGGCGGAGCACTTGTTTAGACTTAAGCCGTTATTTGGATGCGGCAGGAGTGTCCTATTACCGGTTTCGTTGTGTAGGGGCGTCGGAGGACGGTCCTTGTGATGAGGTAAACGGAGGATGGTGTGCCGGTACTTTGTATATAGATGATAAAACACAAATTTCTAGTTTGGGCAGCTTTGCGGCTTATAGTTATCAAGGGCCGGCTAAGAGCAAAGGGTTGACCGATTTCCAGTTGCTATTGCGTGTTCTAGGGGGTACAGACGACCGATTGTTTTGCAAGCCCAGAACAGAGTGGGGCCATAAGATGTGCTTACAAATGGCTTCTTCTCCGGAAATTAAAAATTGTGTAACAGAAGGTGAATGCTATTCAATGTCTTTTTAATGCTCCTGCCCATTAGTGGGAAAGAGAAACAGACGGGAAAACCGCCTATATATATTTCAAAAATGACCGCCTAAAAAGGAGGTCATTTTATTTTAAATGTTTTTTACGATTTGACGCAGGTATTTGGCGGCGTGGCGCATACTGTCTTGTTTGTCTTTGGCAAAGTCACTTAGGCAGGCCACGGTTAAGCGGCAGTTTTTAGGCAGGGTTTTGAGGGCTCTTTCATCGCACATTCCGCAAATAAACAAAGCCGGTTTATGATATTTCTTTGCCAGCTGCAAGGCGGCCAGCGGTGCCTTGCCGTACAGCGTTTGGCTGTCTAACTTTCCTTCCGCCGTAATAATCAGGTCGGCTTGGCGGCCCCATTCATCCAGCGGTAAATGTTTCTTTAAAAACGTTGCGCCCAGAATAATTTTTGCATCCAGCAAACCGTACAGACCGGCACACAGTGCGCCAGCCGCCGCGGTAGAAGGCGTACGTGCAATATCTTTGCCGGTGGCTTTTTTAACGGCACGCGCATAGACGGTTAATGCTTTTTCCAGTGTGCGCACTTGGGCGGGCGTGGCGCCTTTTTGCGGGCCGAACACGCGGGCGGAACCCAACGGTCCCAGCAACGGGTTGGTTACGTCTGCCACGGCGAATATTTGAACGCCGTGCAACTGTTTTTTGACGGCGGAGACATCTATGTTTGCAAGTTGCAAAAGCGGCTTGGCACCGTTGGCAATTTCTTGGTCCTGTTTGTTTAAAAAACGTACACCTAAAGCGCGGGCAATGCCGGCCCCGCCGTCGTTGCAGGCAACGCCGCCCAAACCGACATAAATTTTTTGGGTGCCCAGTTTCAAGGCGTGTTTAATGACTTCGCCCACCCCCAAGGAAGATGCGCCCAAGGCGTCCAATTCTTCTTTTTTGGCTTTGCCCAAACCGCAAATGCGGGCCGTTTCAATGACGGCTGTTTTTTGGGCCGGCAGCCATAAATAGGAAGTTGGCGCCATATGCAAAAATGCATTATGCGCGCGCGTGCGTATCAGGCGCGCCGAGGGGAAAAGGGCTTTAAAAAAATCTATAAAACCGTCTCCTCCGTCCGAAAGCGGAAAGGCGCGGACGACGTGTTTTTTTTGCAAAGCGTTCTGCAAAACGCGCGCCGTTTGGCGCGCGCTTAAAGAACCTTTAAAACTGTTTGGCAAAATGAGAATGTGCATTAGAACTTCCAGCTGAATTTGAGCGAGGCGGCCAAATTGGCCGAGGAAGAATCTTTAAAGTCGCCGGAATAGGGACTGAAAAATTCCTGCACTTCCAAGCCCAGCATCATATCGTCAAAATGGGTTTCTACGCCTAAGCCGACGGAGCCGGCAAAGCCGTTGGAACTTAAAGAATCGCCTTCAATGACGCCGCGGTAATTGAGCGAAAGCATACGGTATCCGGCGGAGGCTGTAGCATAGACGGAGAATAAATCATCCGGATTAAAATAATAGTTTGCTTTCAGCAGTGCGTCAATTACTTGTCCGCTGGTCTCTACCGACAAATCAGACCCCGGCGGATAAGGCAAGGGCATCTGTGCGGCTTCTGCTTGGTCGTTTTTTTCTTTTATGATGGGGTCTTTATCATCAAAAGAGGTTTTGGGAATATTTGCAATAGCCAAGGCGGGGCCTACCCACAAATTGCTGCTTTTTACGCGCCACATAAAGGCGGCTTCCGCGCGAATACCGGTACCGCCGATATCATACGGAGAGGTGTTTTCAAAGCCGGGGCGGCTGCTGTTGTCCAATTTTAAATCGTTCATTTGCGCGCCGACGGTAATGGCAAAGTATTTGTTTGAATTGCTGTCTTTGGGACGGGCAGCGCGTTTGGCTTCGGCTTTTTTCATCGCTTCCAGTTTGCCGCTGCGGGCCGCTTCGGCCGTTTGGGCGATAATTTCTTCCTCGGTTTTTTGTTTGTTGACCCCTTTTAAAAAGGCTTCTTCATCGCTCATCTGGGCGCGTTGGGCGCGTATTTCGGCGGCGGAAATTTCTTTGACGGTCTGCACCTGTCCGTTAACGATTTCCGGCTTTTTAACGTCAAACACTTTTTCAATGTCGGCGTCAAACGTAAGTCCGCCGGCAGCTTGTACGGGCGCGGCGGAAATGGCGGAAGCAGTATTTGCAGCAGGCGCAGAAATGGCAGGCGCCGAGGCAGTGCCGGCCGTGCCGGCAGCAGCTGCAGCTGCTTGGGCGGCCAACGCCGCTTGCTGGCGGGCCTGATTTTCGGCCACTGCCTGTTGGGCCGCTTTGCCTTGGTCGTAGTCATATACTTCCACCGACACGATTTGCGGCATATCAATATTTACGATGCCGTCGCTGGTTTGCAGCACCATATTAAATTCATCCAAATCTAAAATTACGCCTACCAACTGGGTGCCGCCTTTTAAGAAAATGCGGTGTTGGTCGGGCATAATGCTTTCCACTTCGCGCTGGTTTAACACCACCGGCCCGTAAGCAGTGGACATATTAAGCGTATATTCGTCCTGAGAGATAATGGACCCGCTGATAAAAGTGCCGTCTTTTAATTTAACGGTTTCGGCAAAAGAGAATGAAAAAAGGAAAAGGGATAAAAAAAGGGAAAGATATTTCTTCATCAAACACTCCGGCTTTATGAAAAAGAAGGCGGCACGGGGCCGCCTTCTTCAGTCAGATTTATTTTTCTTCGCTGCTGACAACGACCACTTCTTCTTTTTTGGCTTCGCAGCAGCACGGTGCTACGGCTTTTTTAATTTTGCGCAGCGCTTTGAGGATAGCCGCTACCGTCAGGAAGCCCAACATTACGCTGAAGCTGTTGATTAAAAAGCTCAGCAGGCTTTGCCAATAATCGCTTCCGCTGATCATCGGAGAGGTGCTCATCAGGTAAACAATGTAGAGCGTGTAAACCAAGGTGAGGTAGAACAAGGCCACGAAAATCCAGTACAGCCCTTTAAGGCAAAACCAGTTATGCGGCCACCATTTGTTTTTGCAAGCCATAGTATACTCCTTTTGTCAAATTCGGCTTGGGGAACCCCTGTGCCGTTAACACATATATTGTATCAAAAGAAAACCCAAAAAACGGGTCTTTTATTTGCTGTAATAAATTATTTGCTTTGTGCGCGCTGCAGCATTTCCTGCGCGTGGCGCAGGGCGGTTTGGTCATTGTCGCCGGCGGCACCGAGCATACGGGCTATTTCGGCCGTTACGGCAGAGCCGTGCAGTGCGTTTAAAGAAACGTCGGTTTGTTTGCCGTCCGTTGTTTTTTCTATATGGAAAAACGCGTCTGCGTTGGCCGCAACGGAAGCCAAGTGCGTTACGCAGAGCACTTGTCTCCCCTGTGCCACGGCGTGCAGTTTCTGCCCGACCAGCGCGGCGGTGCGTCCGCCGACGCCGCTGTCCACTTCGTCAAACACCATTACGGGTACGTTTCCGGCCAGCACGGTTTTTAAGCCCAGCATCACGCGCGACAGTTCCCCGCCAGAAGCCGATTGCGCCAGCGGGCGCGGGGCCTGCCCCGGGTTGGGGGAAAATAAAAATTCCACATTGTCGGCCCCGGTCGGGCCCGGGTTTTCGGCATCCATTTCTACGGCAATTTCAAAAATGAGTCCTTCAAAACCCAGCGGAGAAATTTCCTTTTCCAGCTGTTTGGCCAGTTTGGCCGCGGCGGCCGAGCGTTTGTCGTGCAGTTCCTCGCAAAGAGCGTCCAAACAGGTGCGTGCCTGTTTTTCTTCGCGGCGGAGGTCTTCTTCGTGCAGATGCGAGTTTTGCAAGCGGTTGATTTGCTCTTTTAAATCGGCCGCTTTGGCAAGCACGTCGGCAATTTCCGGCCCGTATTTCAGTTTAAGGCGTTTTAATTTTTCGTGGCGCGAAAGCATTTCGTCCAACGCTTGCGGGTCTGCATTTAAATTGCTTTGATAAACGTTTAAATCGGCGCAGGCGTCGCTCAGCAGCGTTTCGGCGTTTTCCAGCGCGGCGGCTACGGCGGCGGCATTTTCGTCCAGCTCGGCCATTTCGCGCACTTGGCGTGCGGCGCGGCCCACAAGTGCCGTGGCGGAGTTTTCGTCCTCATATAAACTTTGATAGGCTTGCGCGGACAGTTCCAAAAGCCGTCCGGCGTGTTTAAGCTGGGGCAGCTTTTGTTCCAACTCGGCGTCTTCGCCTTCTTTGGGGTGGATGTCTTCTATTTCTTTCAGTTGAAAAGCATACAAATCCAGCAGGCGTTGTTTTTCCTGCTCGCTCATTTGGCAGGACTGCAGCTGGGCCAAAATATTTTGCCATTCTTTATAGGCTTGAGCCGTTTTTTGCCGCAAAGGCAGCAGCTTGGCATAAGTGTCTAGCATTTGCAGCTGTATTTCGGGCCGCAACAGGCTTTGGTGCTCGTGCTGGCCGTGAAAGTCCACCAGTTCTTTGCCCAGCTCCGCCAGTGCGGCGGCCGAGGCGGGACGGCTATTGATAAATGCTTTGCTTTTGCCTTTTTTATCCAACGTGCGCTGCAGAATCAGCACCCGTTCGCCGGGGGCATATTTTTGCAGTAAAGCGGGCGGAACGGTCTGCGCGTCAAACTCGGCGCAAACCTCCAGCTTGTCGCAGCCGTCTTTAACTAAAGAAGCCGAGCCGCGCGCGCCCAACACAAACCCTAAAGCGGAAATGGCGACCGATTTGCCGGCGCCCGTTTCGCCGGTAAACACATTCAGCCCGGCCTGCGGCGCAAAAGACGCTTGGGAAATGACGGCAAAATTGCGTACGGAAAGTTTTTTAAGCATCAGCGCCCTCCCCATTCCAGCTTGGCGCGCAGACGGGAGAAAAAATCAAAACCGCCGGCGTAAAGCAGGCGCGCTTCGTGCTTGGCGCGGCGCAGGATGACGCGGTCGCCGCTTTTCAGTTCGCCGTTTTCCTGCCCGTCCAAACTGACGGCGGCGCGGTCGGTGTCGTTTTTAAAATCGGGCGAGAAAGCAAGTTCCGCTTCGGCGCTTACCAGCAGGGGGCGTTCGGTTAAACTGTGCGGGCAAATGGGCGTCAGCAGGCAGACGTTTAAATCGGGCTCCACAATAGGCCCGCCTGCGGCTAAAGAATAGGCCGTGGCCCCGGCCGGTGTGGAAATAATCAGCCCGTCGCCGTAATAACGCTTCAGTTCCACCCCATTGCAGCGGGCGCGCAGGGCAAAAGCGCGCGGCTGCAGGGTTTTAATCACGCAGTCGTTAAAAGCCAACAGCCCTCGGACGGGGGCTTGGCCTTGGCGCTCAATATCGGCGCTTAAAAGCAGGCGGCGGCTGGTTTGAAAATTACCTTGCAAAATTTGCTGCAGACTGTTTTCGGCTTCGTTTTCTTCGCAGGCGGAAAGAAAGCCCAAACTCCCGCAATTGACGGCCAAAACCGGCAGGCCCAGCGGCGCTGTGGCGCGCGCGCAGCGCAGGGTGGTGCCGTCCCCGCCCAGGCTGACGCACAAGTCGGCATCAAACACGTGCGAAATACGTTTGTAGTCGTTTAAAATTTCCGTTTGTAAGCCTTTTTGATGCAAAAAATCTGCCAGCCGCCGTGCCGTTTGCGCGGCGTTTGGCTGAGAGGGATTGCAAACCAAAATAATTTTGCGAAAGTTCATTTGTACCTCATTCTAGCAAAATATACCCTCATCCCGCACGGGCGCGTATAGTGCAAAAGCGCCTTGGACAAGCGGTCTCTATATAGGCAAGAATGGTATAATAAATATAAGGAAAGGAGTTTTTTATGTGGGATTATACCGATAAAGTAATGGACCATTTTCGGCACCCGCGCAATGTGGGCGCCATACCCGATGCCGACGCAACCGGCCAAGTAGGCAGCCTGGTTTGCGGCGATGCGTTAAAACTGACGCTGAAAGTAAACAAAGAAACGGAAGTGATTGAAGACGCCAAATTTGAAACCTTTGGCTGTGCCAGTGCCATTGCCTCATCTTCCGTCTTGACGGAAATGATTAAAGGCAAAACGCTGGAGGAAGCCTCCAAAATCACCAATCAGGACATTGCCGACGAGCTGGGCTCTTTGCCGGCCGAAAAAATGCACTGTTCCGTAATGGGGATGGAAGCTTTGGAAGCGGCGGTAAAAAGTTATCGTCAGGGCGGCAAGCCGGTGGTGTTTGAACAACAGGCCGAAAAAATTGTCTGCCACTGCTTTAACGTGTCGGAAGACACCATCATTAAAGCCATTCGCGCCAACCATTTAAAAACGGTGGAAGAAGTAACTTTTTACACCAAAGCCGGCGGCGGATGCGGACGCTGCAAAGGGGAAATACAGAAGATTTTGGACAAAGTAAACTCCTGCGGCGTGCCGGAAGCCCCCAAAGCAGAGAACAAAAAATTTGCCGATTTAACCATTGTGGAAAAAATCAAACGCATTGAAAAAGTGCTGGAAGAAGACGTCCGCCCGCAGTTAAACAAAGAGGGCGGCTCGGTGGAGCTGGTGGATGTGAACGGCAGCATCGTAAAAGTGCGTTTAATCGGTATGTGCAGCGGCTGTATGGCGGCCCCTGTAACGCTGAAAGGCTTTGTGGAAAAAACGCTGAAAGAAAAAATAGACCCTTCCATTACCGTGGGACAGGCCTAAGGAGGCGTTGTGGACATTATTTATTTGGATAACAATGCCACCACCCGCGTGGCCCCTGCCGTGGCGGAAGCCATTAAACCGTATTTTACCGAAAAGTACGGCAATGCTTCTTCTATGTATCCGCTGGCGGCGGAAGCCAAAAAAGCAATGGATATCGCCCGCGGCGAAGTGGCCGATTTAATCGGCGCGGCGTATGATGACGAAATTATTTTTACGTCCTGCGCTACGGAAAGCGACAATACGGCCATTTTTTCGGCGGTGCGCAGTTTTCCGCAAAAGAAACACATTATTACTTCGGCCGTAGAACATCCGGCCATTCTGCACCCGTGCAGCTATTTGGAAAGCCAAGGCTATAAAGTGGACTATATCGGCGTGGACGCCCAAGGCCGCTTTAATATGGAGCAATACAAAAAAGCGCTGACCGATGATACGGCTTTGGTGAGCGTAATGTGGGTCAACAGCGAAACGGGCACCATTTTCCCTATCCCTGAAATTGCCGCTTTGGCCAAAGAACACGGCGCCTTGTTTCATACTGATGCGGTGCAGGCCATCGGCAAACTGCCTATTGACGTGAAAAACTTGCCGATAGATATGCTTTCTTTGTCCGGTCACAAATTCCACGCGCCCAAAGGTGTAGGGGCGTTGTATGTGCGGCGCGGCACGCGCTTTACGCCCTTTATGATGGGCGGACATCAGGAAAAAGCCCGCCGCGGCGGCACTGAAAATGTGCCCTATATTGTGGGGCTGGGCACGGCAGCGGTGCTGGCCAAAACCCGCCTTTCCGACGGCAGTTTAACCCGTATGGCCGCTTTGCGCGACAAATTGCAAAACGGGCTTTTGTCCTCTATTCCGGACAGCAAATTAAACGGCGACCCGGACAACCGCGTTCCCAACACCGTCAACATCAGCTTTGGCTATGTGGAAGGGGAAGCCATTTTAATGCACCTTAACGAATACGGCATTTGTGCTTCTTCGGGCTCGGCCTGCACGTCAGGCTCTTTGGAGCCTTCGCACGTATTGCGCGCAATGGGGGTGGACTTTAAGTTCGCCCACGGATCGGTGCGCTTCTCGCTGTCGGAACAAACCACGGAAAAAGAGATAGATAAAGTGCTGGAAGTGATGCCCGGCATTATTGAGGAACTGCGCAAAATATCGCCTTTTTCGCGTATGGCCTAAATGCGGTTTTTAAAAAGCGCCCGCTCTTGAAGCGGGCGCTTTGTTTTTGATAGGATAAAGTCAGTCGTTACGGCGTGCGGAGCGCGCCGGTCTGTGCCTAAGGAGACCGTATGAAAAAACTGAGTCTATTTTTAGTATTGGCCTTTGCGTCCGTCGGTTTGTTTGCCAAAACGACGGTCATTTATCACACCAGCGACACACACGGATTTTTCTATCCTAAAAACGGCCAGGGCGGATTTGCCGCATTGGCGGAAGTGCTTGACGAAGGCCCTGACCATTATTTATTGTTAGATTCCGGCGATTTTTCAAACGGAACGGCGGAGGCGAAGAACTCCAAAGGGCTTAAAAGCGCCGCTTTAATGAATGCGGTGGGCTATCAGGCCACCACGATCGGCAACCACGAATTTGATTTCCGCGACGCCGGTTTTGAACCTATTCTGCAGAACTTAAAATTCCCTGTTTTGGCGGCTAATTTTTTGGAACGCAAAACGGGCAAAATTCCGCCGCTTATTTTGCCGTATAAAATTTTTGACGTAGACGGCGTGAGCGTGGCTGTCATCGGGCTGGCCAACCGCGTGCCGACCAATGACGACAAAACCTATAAATTTACCAAACCGCTGTCTGCCTTGAAAAAGGCATTAAAAGAAGTAGAAAAAGAAAAACCGAACGTGGTGGTCGTTTTGGTGCACGACGGCTTGCGCGACACCAAACACGGCACGCAGGCGTATGTGGGCAAAATAGGCAAAAAATTCGGTGACGAAGTCAACGTCGTTTTAGGCGGACACGTGCACAATATTGTGCAAAATGAATATATTAACGGCGTTTTGTATGTGGAAAGCGGCTGCAACTTGCAGAATGTCAGTAAAATTACGGTAGAAACCGATGACAAAACCGGCAAATTTATTTCCGCCAAGTCGGAATTGATTCCGTTGATTATTGAAAAAGTGGGCCAAGACGAAGAAATTGCCGCCTATGCCCAAACGCTTAAAGAACCCGGCTTGGACGACGTGTTTGGCGTGGCGGAAGAAAAAATTACGCGTTATTCCACGGATCCGGCCCACAAAGACGGCCCGCTTAACGACTGGATAGCCGATTTGGGCCGCGCCGCTGCCGGCACGCAGATTTTTGTGCATAATAACGGCGGCACCCGCGTGGATATGGAAAAAGGCCCCGTCACCCGCCGCGACACGACGGACATTCATCCGTTTGATAACGGCATTGTAAAAATGACGGTGGACGGAAAATTTTTGAAATATCTGGTAAAAAAGACGCTCCTTCCGCGCAGTTTGTTTACCTATTCCGGTATGACGATTACCTACCGCAACAAACACGGCAAAGTGAAAGATTTGCAGCTTATAGTGGACGGCAAACCGGTGGAAAACAATAAAAAATACACGCTGGCTACCAATTCGTATATCGGTTACGGCGGCAGTGAAGGTTGGCCGTTTAAAAAGATTAAAGATTCCGAAAAACAAATGGTGGAAGGAGTCACTATCCGAAGCGTTTTGGAAAACGGGTTAAAGACGCAGTCCCCGGTAAAGGCATTGCCCACGGGCCGAATAGTAGAATTTAAATGAAAATAAAAGCCGTTGGTTATGTGTGCTGTTTAGTGGCGCTGTTGCTGTGCTGTGCCTGCGGACCGAAAGAAGAACCGTCCGTTTATCTGTTCTTTACCTCAGATATAGAAGGCGTTTTCTGGTCCCGCCCCGAACCGCGCTACGGCAACGAAATGACGGGCGGCTTGGCGGTTTTAAAATCTTTTCTGGAAAAGCAAACAAAACCTTTCATTCTTTTGGAAGGCGGCAACTGGTTTGCCCAAACGCCGGAAGGCACTTTGTCCAAAGGGGCCTATTTTAATACGGCGGCGGCCACACTGCCGTATGCGGCGCGATTGTTTACGGATAAAGATTTGCTGTATGGCTGGGCGTCGTTGGCCTACCTTATCAAAAACTCTCCTTTTCCGTTTGTCTTGTCCAATGTCGTTTCCGGCGGCAAAACGCCTGCAGGCGCCAAACCGTGGCTTATCAAACAGGCCGGTGATTATAAAATAGGTATTTTCGGTTTGGTTTCCCAACAGGCGGCTAAAGAAAAACGCCGTATGGGCGGCCTGACTATCCGCGACGAAATTACCGCTGCGCGGCAAACGGTGCAAACTTTGCGCGAACAAGGCGCCGAGGCTGTAGTGCTGCTGAGCGCTTTGGGTTCTTCCGACGATGAAAAAGCCCTTACCGATGCCCGCCTGGCCGAAGAAGTGCCCGGCATTGACGTCATTTTAAGCGCCAATTTGGGCCGTGAAGCGGCCGAAACGCAAAAAGTGGGCAAAACACTCATCGTATACCCGGGGTCTAAACTGGACGGCGTAGGGCAGGTGGCGCTTTATTTTAATAAAAATCGGGAACTGACGGACATCCAATTTGAAGATGTCGTTTTGTATCGGCGTGATTTTGGGGAAGATCAAACCGTGGCGGAACAAATCGCGTCCATCCGCCGCACTGCCCGCGGCCAGATGAACCGCCCCGTAGGCAAAATAAGCCGCGCCTTGAAAGGCAATTTGGACGACGAATCTGCCTTGGGCGATTGGGCGGCCGATTGCCTGCGCAAATGGGCCAAGGCCGATGCGGCCGTCATTAATGCAGATTCCCTCCGCGCCGACCTGCCCGCCGGCGAAATTACCCAGTACGATTTGTATGGCGTCTATCCCTATGCGGACCATATTACTTTTCTGGATATTAAAGGGGCGGCTTTGCGTCAGGCATTGGAAGCAGGGCTGTCCGTTGCACATAATTTTGCGCAAATTTCCGGTTTGCGCGTAGATTACAATCCTTCCGCGCCGGAAGGCTCCCGCGTGCGTTATGTAACGCTGAACGGCGCGCCGCTTTCTTCTTCCAAGGTGTACCGCGTGGCGGTAACCGACCATATGCTGGCCGGCGGGGCCGGACACGACGCCTTTATAGATTCGTTGGAATTTAAAAATACGCACGTGGAAGTGCGCACGGCTTTGCGTTTGTGTTTGGCCGGTAAAGAAGCCGTCCCCGCCCCTACAGGCGGCCGCTGGAGAAAAGTAAAATGAACACGCCGGTGCGTCCGTTAAAAGTGGGGTCTTTTACCGCTCCCAATAATTTATGGCTGGCCCCTATGGCCGGCGTAACGGACGGGCCCTTTCGCGCTTTATGTCTGCGCGGCGGCGCGGGCGTAGCGTGTGCGGAAATGGTATCCGCCCACGCCCTGCATTATGCCAACCCGCGCAGCTTGCGTATGCTGCGGGTAGACCAGCGGGAAAAGCCCGTTTCTATGCAAATTTTCGGCTCGGATGAGCAAACCATTGCCGAGGCCGCCCAAGCGGCCGAAGCCCGCGGCGCCGATATAGTGGACATCAATGCCGGCTGTCCCGTCAAAAAAATCAATAAAGCCGGCGCCGGCTGCGTACTGATGAAAGACCCCGTACATTTGGGCCGTTTGGTGGCGGCTGCCGTAAAAGCCGTTAACGTGCCCGTAACGCTTAAAACGCGTATTGCACTTAAACGCGGCGTGTTGCTGGGGGATGAAATTGCCCGCATTGCCCAAGAAGAAGGCGCCAGCGCCGTAGTGATGCACGCCCGCGCCGCCGAAGACGTGCACAGCGGCCCGCCTGATTTGCAGGCGCTGGCCGCCGTTTGTGCCCGCGTTAAAATACCCGTCATCGGCAACGGGGGCATTTGCAACGCCCAAACCGCGCAGGTTTTTTTTGATGCCGGCTGCGCCGGCGTGATGATTGGCCGCGCTGCCGTGGGGAACCCCTTTATTTTCCGCGATATTGCGGCGCAATTGGAAGGACGCGTGCCTGCCCCGATGGACAGCCGCCGCCGTGTGGAAATTTATTTGGCCCTTATTGAAGAAAACATTGCCCGCTACGGGGAAAAAATAGGCGTCGGCCGCAGCAAAAAGACTGCCGGCTATTGGCTGAGGGACTTTCCTAACGCGGCCGAAGTGCGCGGCCGGTTTGTGCGCTTGGAAACGCTGGCCGATATAAAAGACCTGTTTGCCGGCCTTACCTTTTAATTTTTCCGTTTTCACTATACACCCGCGTTTAGTTTTGGTATAATATACAGGAAACCACGAGTCATTATAATGCGGCGGCCACCACTCCGCTGCGCTTTAATAACAAAAGGTAAACATAAATTATGACGAAAACTTTTCTGCCTTCCGTTAAGGAAGTTGAAACCACCCGTAAATGGCACCACATTGATGCCACGGGCCAAACCCTGGGCAGACTGGCCACCCGCGTGGCCGTGTTGCTGATGGGCAAACACAAAAGAACCTATACCCCTCATATGGACTGCGGTGATTTTGTCGTTGTGACCAATACGGATAAAATCAAAGTAACCGGCAATAAAATGGATGAGAAAATTTATTTCTCTCACTCCGGTTATGCCAAAGGCGCCAAAGAAACGCCGCTCCGCCGCCAGTTTGAAAAAGATTCCACCAAAGTGTTGGAACTGGCTGTTAAACGTATGCTGGACGTGAACCGTTTGCGCGCTCCGCGCCTGAAACGCTTGCGCTTGTTCAGCGGGCAGGAACACGAATTCGCCGGCAGATTTGCCAAATAAGAGGGATAAACTTTTATGAACAATACCAAAGAAATTAAAACCGGCCGCCGCAAAACTTCTGTTGCGCAGGCCAAATTGGTAAAAGGCACCGGCGTCATTACTGTCAACGCCAAAGCCTTGGCTGACTATTTTAAAGGCCACGAAAAATTCCAGGCCACCGTTAAGGCTCCTTTGACGATTACCAACCTGGAAAAAGAATATGACGTGACCGCCAAAGTGCAGGGCGGCGGTATTTCCGCCCAGGCCGGCGCTTTGCGCCACGCCATTGCCCGCTCCGTGGCTGAAATCAGCGAAGAACTGAAAAAGACCGTCAAAAAGGCCGGCTTCCTGACCCGCGACCCCAGAATGGTGGAAAGAAAGAAACCGGGCCAGCCGGGCGCCAGAAAGCGCTTCCAGTTCTCCAAACGTTAATTTGTTTTGGAACGGCATATGCAACCCCCTTCCGTCGTGGAAGGGGGTTTACTTTTGTCTTCTTTTTTGAGATAATAACATACATAACAAATAAAATTTAAATTTATCGGCTTGTTTTTGGGTCCGCTTGGCGGAACATTCGGCCAAAACCGAAAGTTGTCACCCCAAAAACGGCGCGCTTTTGACTGTGTAAAGCATTACACAGTGAGGCAGCGTCGTTATTGGTTGTGTGACAACTACCATAACGAAGGCTGCCTTTTTTATTGCCGTTTTTAAATTACCCCAAGGCCCAAAGGGGAATCACGCTCCTTTGGTGCCTGCGCCGCACGGATATATCCGCCGTGCGGTGCAGGGGAACTGTATTAAAACGCTTGGCAAAATGAGGTGTCCTTTCATTTTAAAACAGCCGTTAAAGTGCGACCGATTTGCCCGCTCCCCCCTGCCGTTTGCTTTATTTAAGCAGACGGCAAAGCCTCCGCCCCTAGGGACGGAGGCTTTTTGCTGCATTTTTGGGGGAAAAACAAGGTGAGCAGAAAAATACTACCAGACGGAGTAGTTGACTTTTTGTCCTTCAGGTAGTTTTGACCGGATAAAGAACCATATTGTTTGTGCCGCGCTGTAGTTTGGAAAAGGTGCTATATTTTAAAGGCCGATAAAAGATGTGCTGTTTGGTGAGCCTGCCTTTTTGGCAACAGTTGTATCCTCAAGGCTGGGCAAAGTAAGGAGGGGGTATTTGTGCCGATGGACTTTTTGAAGTCGTTATATTCCTAAAAAGAGGGGAGGCCCGTGCCTTGTTTGAACGGCGCCTTTCGGCAGCTTTATTGCTTAAAGAAAAACCCCGCCTAAAAGCGGGGTTTTGTTTAAAGGACTTATTTGGTTTCTTCTTTGTCTTTTTCAAAGACAGGGGCTACGTGCGGGCTGGCGTCTACCAAGTCTTTAATGGGTTTAATGACTTTGGCTTGGCTGCACAGGGTGCAGGGGCCGCCAATACAGCCGCCTTTGCAGCTCATTACTTCCAGCAGCTGAAAATCGCCCACGCCTTTGGCATACGCGTTAAGCATCAGCATAGACTTTTTATCCAAACCGTTAATGGTCATCATTTTAATGGGGCGGTGCCCGTTGACGGCCGTTTCCACGGCTTTGGCTACCCCTCCGGTAACGCCGTAGTAGCGGCCTTCGCCGGATACCTTGGGGTCAAGGGGGGTGTCTTCGCACTGGGCGGGGTCTATGCCGCGCGCGTCCAGCAAAGCGCCCAATTCTTCGTAGGTCATTACATAGTCCACATTGGGGTCTTCGCGTCCTTCCACCCGTTTGGAAACACAGGGGCCGATAAACACCACAGTGTAGCCGTTTTTCTTTTCAATCTCGGCACTGTAGGACATAGGCGTATGCGTATCCGAAACATATTTTTTCAAAGCGGGCAAATGTTTTTTAACGGCTTGTATCCAGGCGGAGCAGCAAGAGGTGGTCATAAATTTGTCGCCGCGTTCCAAACGTTCAATAAGCTCTTTAGCTTCGTGTTTGGTGGTAACGTCGGCACCTTCGGCCACTTCGCTTACTTTGTCAAAACCGGCCTTTTTGATAGCCGTAAGCAGTTTGGGCAAGGTGGCGTTAAACTGCCCCACAATGGACGGAGCTACAATGGCGCACACTTTGCGTGTGCTTTTCATAGCGCTTAAAATGTCAATAAGCTGGCTGCGTTCCATAATGGCGCCAAAGGGGCAGGCGTCCATACAATGTCCGCAGGAAATGCATTTGTCAAAGTCAATTTGGGCAAAGCCGTTTTCCCCTTTGTGGATGGCGTCCACGGGGCAAGATTGTTCGCACGGAACCGGCACATAGGTAATGGCGTTATAGGGGCAGGCCGCTTTGCATTGACCGCAGTTTTTGCATTTGTCGGGGTCAATATGGCTTTTGCCGTTTACCACTTTTACGGCACCGAATTTGCAGGCCGTTTCGCAGGCGCGCGCCAAGCAGCCTTGGCAGGCTTCCGTTACGATGTGGCGGGCTTTAACGCAGCCTTTGCAGGCAATATCCAGCACGGTCAGCGGGGTTTCGGGTGTATCTTTGCGTAAAAGGGCCTGTTTGGCATAATCGTTTAGAGAGGTGGCTTCGTCGTCGGCTTCTACGGCACAGCCCAGCGCCGCCAGCGTGCGGGCGCGGAACACGGCGCGTTCTTTATACACGCAGCAGCGTACGTCCAGTTTGGCGTCGCGCGGGATAACGTCATACGGAATGCGGAAGGCCGCAGTTTCCAGTTTGCCGGCGTCAAAGGCTTCTATAACTTTGCGCAGGGCTTGTCTTTTAAATCCGATGGCTTTATTGTCGTTCATATTAATTATATTTTACCATATTTGCTTTGCGCGCCGGCGGCCTGCCGGCACCTGAAAAACGGGCTTTGTGTTACATAATCTGCAAAAGCGCTTGCAGCGGGCGGTGGTCTGAAGAATGCAGGTTTTGCACGCGGGAGGAACAAACGCGCAGTCCGCGCGTAAAAATGTAGTCCACCGGCCGGTGCAGGTAACGCGTGCGCAAATCGGGGCGGAAAAGCACTTCCTGCAAACCCAGCGCTTGGGCCATACCCAGCATTTCCAGACGGCGTTTTTCACTCCACACGTTAAAGTCGCCCGCCACGATGACGGGCCCGTCAAAAGCGTGCACGCGCTGCGCCGCCTGATGCAGGTGATATTTAAAAACAGAAAGTCCGCTGAAATTGACCGCGTGCAAATTAACTGCCAGCAGTTGCCCTCCGTTTGCAAGCGGATAGACCAGCCACATCGTCATTTTTGGGATACGCAGCAAAGGCTCTATGGCCGAGGCGTCAAATAAAATCTGTTTGGCCGGAGCCCGGCATCCGGCGGCAATGCCGGTGGGCAGTTTTTTGCGGGGGGAAAGAAAGCTGATGGCGGCATCCCAATGTAAACCGCTTTGTGCAGCCGTTTGACGGCAGACGGGGGAGAGCTGCACTTCTTGGGCTAAAAAGAGGTCACTTTGGGCGCAAAGCGCCAAAAAATCTTTTTGCCAAAGCGGGTGTTTGCATTTATGCCAGTTCCACACCGTCAGGCGCAGGGTGTCGGGCAGCGTTTTGCAAGCAGGGGCGCTGCCGCAGGAAAGGAGGGGGCTGTCTGGCAGGAATAAACTTTTCATATTAATAGTAAGGCGTTAACAAGCGCAGTGCATTGTTGCGAAGCGTGCGCAATATGGGCGGACGCATATGCTGATAAGGCACCGGCGTTGCCTTGGCCTTTTTATCTTCAATAATCTGACGTACTTTTTTGGCCAGTTCCAAGTCGTAACATTCCATATTGCTTTCAAAGTTCAGTTTAAAACTGCGCACGTCCCAATTGGCCGAGCCGGCAAAAAGCCATACGTCATCCACCAAAAACAATTTGCTGTGGTCAAAGGGCGGTTGTGTGCGGTAAATTTTAACCCCCTTGGACAGCAAACGGCGGAAGTTGGCTTCCATTGCCCAGTCCATACCGAAAATATTACTTTTTTGCGGCAAAATTATTTCCACCTCTACCCCGCGCATTGCGGCTGTTTCCAGGGCGGAAAGGATGTCGTTTTGCGGCAGAAAATACGGGGTGACGATGCGGGCGCTTTTTTGCGCGCAGGCCAATGCCCCCAGACAAAGGCGTTCAATTTTGCCGTAATCGGCGTCTGGCCCGTCGGGAATAATGCGTGCGGCGGTGTGGCCGGCCGCCGTCTGTTTTTGCGGCAGGCGGCTGGCTGCGGGCAGGAAGGGCTTTTTGCCGCTGAAGATCCAGTCTTCTTCAAACAAACGGGCGATTTGATTGATGGCGGGGCCCTTAATTTCAAACGTAACGTCTTGGATGGGCTCTTTGGGGTGTTGGCTGACCAAGTCCCCTTCTGCCACATTCATTCCGCCAAAAAAAGCGGTTTGCCCGTCAATAATCATCATTTTGCGGTGATTGCGCAAATTGACAAAAGGCAAATTGACGGGGCTTTTGCTGGGCAGAAAAACCGAAAATTCTACCCCGCGTATTTTTTTAAGTGCGGCACGGATATTGGGGCGGCTGTAATTGAGGCCCACGCCGTCTATAAGCATACGCACGGCGGCCCCGTTTTGGACGGCCTGCTTAAGCGCGGGGATGAACATTTGGCCGGCTTTGTCGTTATTAAAAATATAACTGGCGATAAGCACTTCTTTTTGGGCTGAGGCAATGGCGGCGCACATCAGCGGATAGGCTTCGTCCCCGTTAATCAGCGGGCGGATAGAATTGCCCAAAGAAAGGTGCTGCGGATGTACTTTATATCCCAGACGCAGCAACTGCCACAGAGAAGGGGGAATTTCTTTTTCTATTTCCTGCGGAGTTTTGCCGGTAACGGTAAAAATGTCTGCCCCGCGGTTATGCAGGCGCAGGGCTTTGCGCCGCACACGGTTAATGCCCAATATAACGTATACCACACAGCCTACCACCGGCGCCAGCCACACCAGACCTGTCCAAGCAATGGCGCTGGGCACGTCGTCTTTGTGCAAAATAATGTGTATGGTTACGGCTATATGCAGAACCAAAAGCAGAAAGCCTGCTAATGTAAAAGATAATGTTTCCATTTTTTCCCCCTGACTTATCGTATAAATTCTGGCGGAGTTTTTGTTTTAAAAAAGTATGTTATTTTTTGGACGAGTTCTGCGTATTAGACGGCATAATAAGCATCGGCTTGGGGTTAACCACCCGCGGCAAATAGGCACGGTCCCATTCCGTTCCGCCCGAAATAAGCGCTTTGCGCACAATGCGTTGTTGCGGTTTTTGCTGCTGTTGCCGAGCGGCGGCTTGCTGGCGGGCTTTGTCGGCTTCCTGCTGTTGGCGTTTTTGCGCTTCCAGATACGCATTTTTGGTGCCGGATGTTTCAAAGGTTTGCGTTAACGTGCCTTTTTCAAACAGGAACCAGCGGGTAACGGGGCGGGGGGTGTTTACGTCCGTATAATCTAACTTATATAAAACGGACTGCGGGGGCAGATAGGCATTTTCTTCTTTGGCGGCTTGGCCTGCATAAAAATTTTCAAAGGCCTGCTGGCTAAGGCCAATATTCACGCCGTACTTTTTGTTTACGGCCAGCACATCGGCGGCGTTGGCGGCGGCGGCGACAAAAGTTTGCGGGCTTTCGGCTTTGAAAAGAAATTTGCGGAACTCTTCGCCCTGATAATATTCCACCAAGGCATATTCGCCGCGTTTAGCCTCAATAATGCGGTCTTTGTCTGACACGACCGGCACGGCATAAAGCACTTGTTCGCGGGTTTTGCCGCGCAGTTTACGGGTAAGTTGCACGGCGTTGCGGTCCCATAAAGTCGGCGCGTCGGGCAAGGCGGAAGGCTCCCCCTGTATGTCTATCACAATTTCGTCTTGTGCCGGCAGCGTAACGGGCAAAGCGCCTAAAAGAAAACAAGTTATAATAAGCCAGTTTCTCATATGTTTAGTCTAGCATTTTTATCGGGAAATAAAAGAACAATTGCTTGCTGAACACAGAAGGCTTGCTTTGTTTTTTTTTTTTGATAAATTTTGCCTATGAGCAAAATTTATCAAAAAACTATTTCTTGTCATAAAAAACGCGCAAAACGCAGAAATGGCGGTTTTACGCTGCTGGAACTTTTGGTAGTGGTTTTAATTATCGGCATTTTGGCGGCGGTTGCTTTGCCGCAATATCAAACTGCCGTATTAAAAAGCCGCGCGGCGGAAATGCTGCTTCTGGGCAAAGCGGTGCAAAGTGCGCAAAAAGTTTATTATATGGCAAACGGCACACTCTCGGCGGATCTTACCGCGCTGGATATTGCTTTGCCTGCCGGTTTTGAGGTGGATGCGCAAAATCCTTCTTTGGCTTTACGCCGTGCCGAGCGGGTGGAACAAGGGGTAGAAATAGAGCTGGACAACGAAAAAGTGCGCGTACGTACGCAAGACCGTAAACTTTCGTATTATTTTTTTATCAATCAGAATGAGGGGGCCGTTTATTGTACCGCCCCGGAAGGAAACGCTTGGGAAAAGGTGTGCAAATCGCAGGGGACTTTTGGCGGCAGCGGCTGGTATGGCCCGGGGATGAACACCTATATTATAAAGTAAGAAAAGAGAAATTTTTAAAACCCCGCTTTAAAACAAAAGCGGGGTTTTGTGTGTTTAGTTTTCTTTATAGAGCCAAGTGCTTAAATAACGTTCGCCGCTGTCGGGCAGCAAAACGACGATATTTTTGCCGGCAAATGCGGGCCGCTTAGCCACCTGTAAGGCCGCATACATTGCCGCACCGGAGCTGATGCCGGCCAAAATGCCTTCTTTTCGGGCCATTTCGCGCGCGGTATGGGCGGCTTGTTCATCCGTGACGGGGATAACTTCGTCCAAAATATTTTTGTCCAGTACGGACGGCACAAACCCTGCCCCGATACCTTGTATTTTGTGCGTTCCGGCCGGCTTGCCGGAAAGCACCGCAGAGGAAGCCGGTTCCACCCCCACAATATGCACCTGAGGGTTGACCTTTTTTAACCGCCTTCCTACACCCGTTATGGTGCCGCCGGTGCCGACACCGGCCACAAAGCAGGCTATGTTGCCGCTTAAAGCTTGTTCAATTTCCCGTCCGGTTTGGTCGTGTGCGGCAGCATTGGCGGGGTTTTCAAACTGGCGCGGCATATACGCGTTGGGGATACGTGCCAGCATTTCTTCGGCTTTGGCAATAGCGCCTTTCATCCCTTGGGCGGCCGGGGTCAGCTCCACCTGTGCGCCCAAAGCGCGCACCAGCTGCACGCGTTCGGGGCTCATATTTTCGGGCATAACCAAAATCATATGGTAGCCTTTTACCGCACTTAAAAAAGCTAGGGCAATGCCGGTGTTGCCGCTGGTGGCTTCTATAATGGTGCCTTGGGGTTTAAGCGCGCCGCTTGTTTCGGCGGCTTGCAGCATAGAAAGCGCGGCGCGGTCTTTGACGCTGAAAGGGTTGAACATTTCCAGCTTGGCCAGCACCACCCCCGGGCCCGGATTTATTTTGTTAATCTGAACCAAGGGGGTGTTGCCTATTAATTCAACCAAGTCTTTTGCGTACGGCATATTTATTTTTTAATAACCGAGTTTTGCACATTGCCCGCGCAGAAATGGTTAATGTTTTCCAGCGTGGTATGCAAAATGCGGTGCACGGCGTCTATGGAGTTAAAGCCGATGTGCGGCGTGATAATCACGTTTTTCATCTGCAAAAGGCGGGCGTTGATGATAGTGTTCATCGCGTAGTCCATAGGTATATCCTGCGATTTTAAAATCATATCGTCGTGGATAATAAAATCTTCGTTTTCCAGCACGTCCAAAGCGGCGCCTTTGACTTTGCCGCTGACCAAAGCGCGGTAGAGCGCTTCCGGATCCACCAAGCTGCCGCGGGCAGTATTGGCAATAATAACGCCGTCTTTCATTTTTTTGAAGGCTTCGTCGTTAAGCAGATGGTAATTTTCCTTAGTGGCCGGTGCGTGCAGGGTGATAATGTCGGACTTAGCATACAGTTCATCCAACCCTACATAATGGATGTTGTAAATGCGCTGGAATTCTTCATTAGGGTAAATGTCGTAAGCCAATACGTCCATACCAAACCCGCGCGCCAATTTGGCTACGTGGCGGCCGATAGCACCGGTGCCGATAATGCCCAGCGTGTGGCCGTAAAGGTCAAAACCGATATACTCATTCATCCGCACAAAATTGTTTTTCATATCGGTGCGGGCTTGAATGATGTGGCGGGCCAAAGCCAAAAGTACACCAAAGGTAAATTCCGCTACGGTTGCTTCCCCGTATTTGGGAACATTGACCACTTCTATGCCGCGGTTTTTGCAGTAATTCAAATCAATATGGTCAAACCCTGTGGAACGGGTGGCAATCAGCTTAAGATTGGTATATTTGTCCAAGGTCTCTTTGGTCATCTTCAGCGCGGTATGCACAAAGACGGAAATAATTTCCGCATCTTTTACTTTTTCAAACTGCTCCTGCGAAATATTTTCCATACTTTCGCTGAGCATCACCACATTGCCGTCGCAGATTTGGTGTTTTTCCAAATAATCTTTGGTAATTTTGTCTACATCAAAGAATACTACTTTCATTCTTTCCCCCTTAACATAAAACCGCCTCGGGGCGGTTTATGTTTAGTCGTTTGTATTTTCTTTTTTAAAATCGTAAAACTGCCGTATCGGCCTGGCGGGGTTGCCCGCTACAACCGCCAAAGCAGGGACGTCTTTAGTTACCACGGATCCTGCCCCGATAACGGCGTGGTCGCCTATTTTTACGCCCGGCAGAATAATGCTGCCGCCGCCTATCCATACGTTTTTGCCTATTTTGACGGTGGCGGCAAACTCTTTGCCTTCGGCGCGGGCTTTGGGTTCCGTGGGGTGCGTAGCCGTGTATATTTGTACAGACGGGCCGATTTGGGTCCCTTCCCCTATGTCCACCCGGGCGCAGTCTAAAATCACGCAGTTGAAATTAATAAATACACGGTCTTCAAAGAAAATCTGGCTGCCGTAATCGCAGAAGAAGGGTGCCTCTATATGCAGCCCTTTGCCGGCGCGGCCAAACAGGCGGGAGGTTATTTCCTCTCGTTTTTTATGGTCGGCAGGGTCCGTGCTGTTATACTGCAGCAGCAGGCGGCGCGCTTCTTGCCGGGCTTGTTTCAGTTCGGCGTCGGCGGGGTCATAAAACAACCCGGCCAGCATATTTTCTTTTTCGCTCATATTTGTATTTTAGCAGTTTTGTATATAATTCAAAATATCTCTTTATGATAATTTTATATATGGGGGAAATATTATACAATAAACTATACGCATACATACCGGTTGCGCGGAGGCGGACAATTTGTTAAAATATACTTACCGGTAGGTAAACAAAAGCTTTTAAAAGTTAAATAAACGAGAGGTTACGAATGAAAACAATAATGCGTGTTTGCGCTGTAGCGGCATTGGCCGCCTGTTTGGGCGTGCTGGGTGCGTGCAGCAAAAAAGAACAGCAACAAGCCAGCGCGGCTATGCCTGTCAAAGCCGTCAAAGTGCTTAAGACCGATTTGCCCTGGAATATAGAGTATCCCGCCCAGGTGGCCGGTTCTCTGGAAATTCAGGTTCGTGCGCAGGTGGGCGGCATTTTGCAGGCCCGTTTGTTTGACGAAGGCGCCTATGTTAAAAAAGGAACGCAGCTTTTTCAGATAGATCCCAAAGAATATGAAGTCGCCCTGCAGCGCGCCGAAGGCTCTTTGGCGCAGGCCCGCAGCGAAGAAAACCGCACTCGCCGCGATTATGAACGTATGAAAAAATTACGCGCCGACAATGCCGTCAGCCAGAAAGATTATGACGATTCTTTGTCTGCCTATGAAGCGGCACAGGCCAGCGTAAAAGTGGCGCAGGCCGGCGTGAACGAGGCCAAAATCAATTTGGAATATACGCGCGTGCTGGCGCCTATTTCGGGTATTACCGGCAAAGAAGCCCAGTCCGTGGGCAGCCTGGTTTCCCCCACGGGCAACGGCTTGCTTACCACGATGGTGCAAATAGATCCGCTGTGGGCTAACTTTTCTATGCCCAGCGCCCAGTTTTATAAATTGGCCAGCGGCTATCTTTCCGGCACGATTGTGCTGGACGCCAAAGGCAAACACCCGCTGTATGTAGAAGCCATTACCTCCGACGGGCGCGTCTACCCCGAAAGAGGAACCATCATTTTCTTTGACAGCACCGAAGACGCCAAAACCTCCTCGCTGGCTATTAAGGCGGAATTCCCGAACCCCAAAAACCAGCGTATGCTGATGCCCGGCCAGTTTGTACGGGTGCGTCTGGTGGGTGCTACGTATAAAGACGCGGTGCTTATTCCGTCCTCTGCCGTGTTAAGCACGCCTACGGGCAATTTGGTTTATATCGTGGCCGAAGACGGCACCACCCAAGCCCAGCCGATTGAAGCTCAATTGCAGGACGATATGTACATCGTCAGCAAAGGGTTAAAAGGCGGCGAAACGGTTGTGTCTGCCGGTTTGATTAAAATTCGCCCGGGGATGAAGGTGGCGCCGCAAATGCAGCCTTTTGAAGTTCCTTCTTACGCTCAAACCGTTACTCCCAGCACGGCCACGGCCGAAAATGTGGGCAAATTTGACCAGGCTATCAGCAACAACGTCGCGCCGGACACGCAGGACATTGCCTCCGAAAATCAACGCACCGGCGATGCCGTGACGGATGCGCTGTTGGGCCACCACAACTAAGAGGACTGTATGTTTTCCAAATTTTTCATTAACCGTCCCATTTTTTCAACCGTTATTTCCCTGCTTATTTTGCTGGCGGGTATTGTGTCTATTACCACGCTGCCTATAGAGCAGTATCCGGACTTAACACCCCCTTCCGTGCAGGTGTCTGCCCAATACCCCGGCGCCAGCCCGGAAGTAATTGCCGATACGGTGGCTGCGCCTATTGAACAGCAGGTAAACGGGGTGGAAGATATGCTTTATATGAACTCCACCTCCGCTGCCAACGGGGATATGAGCCTGATGGTGTATTTTGAAGTAGGCACCGATCCGGACCAGGCGATGATTAACGTCAACAACCGCGTGCAGGCAGCCACCACTTCGTTGCCGGAAGACGTACGCCGTTACGGGGTGACAGTAGAAAAAAGATCGTCTTCTATGCTGCAGTTGATTACAATGTACTCCCCTTCCAAAGTGTATGACACTACATATATTGGCAACTATGCTTTGGTCAACGTGGTGGACGATTTAAAACGTATCAACGGCGTGGGGGACGCACAAGTAATGTCCGCCAACGACTATTCTATCCGCATTTGGCTCAAACCCGATGTAATGAGCCAGCTGGGCGTGTCCGTTTCGGATGTAATGGCCGCCGTACAAGCGCAAAATACGCAGCGTGCCGCGGGCAAAATCGGCCAGCCGCCTTTAACGCAGTCGGTGGACAGAATGTACACCATTGTAGCGCCGGGCCGTTTAAAAACGCCGGAAGAGTTTGAAGAAATTATTTTACGCGCCAACGAGGACGGCACCTCGCTGCGTTTAAAAGACGTGGCCCGTGTGGAACTGGGCAGCCAGACGTATGAATTTTCGGGCAATTACAACAATCAGCCGGCTGTACCTATCGGTATTTTCCTTTCCCCGGGTGCCAATGCCGTAGCTACCGCCAAAGCCGTGGACAAACGGATGAAAGAATTGGCGGCCAATTTCCCGGGAGGCATTGAATATAAAGTAGCCTACGACACCACCTTATTTGTAAACGCTTCTATTAAAGAAGTAATTCATACGCTTATTGAAGCAATGATTTTGGTGTTCTTGGTAATGTATCTGTTCCTTCACGACTGGCGCGCCACGCTGATTCCTTGCTTGGCCGTGCCGGTGTCCATTGTAGGTGCTTTTGCCGGTATGATGCTGATGGGTTTTTCCATTAACACGTTAACCCTGTTCGGGTTGGTGCTGGCCATCGGTATTGTGGTGGACGACGCCATCGTAGTTATTGAAAACGTGGAACGTATTATGCACGATGAACATCTGCCCGTCAAAGAAGCCACCATTAAAGCGATGGACGAAGTAACCGGCCCCGTTATTGCCATTGTGCTGGTGCTGTGTTCGGTGTTTGTGCCGGTGGCGTTTATGGGCGGTTTTACCGGGGTGATGTACCAGCAGTTTGCCATTACGATTGCCGTGTCCGTTATCATTTCCGGCTTGGTGGCTTTGACGCTGACGCCGGCTTTGTGTGTGCTGTTGCTTAAAGATATGAAGCCCCGCACCAGCGGTTTTTTCTATAAATTTGACCAATGGTTTGTAAAAGTAACCGATAAATATACAGGGGTGGCCCGCTTTTTCCTGCGGCGCATTCCGGTGGCGTTGTTGGTGATTGTGCTTATTTGGGCGGCGGCTTTCGGTTTGCTTAAAATAGTGCCTACCAGCTTGTTGCCCGATGAAGACCAGGGTATGTTGATGGTGGCTACGATGCTGGATCCGTCCACTTCTTTGTCCAATACGCAGCAGGTGGCTAAACAACTGGAAGAAATTGTTTTGGCACAACCTGCCGTACAGGAAGAAATGACGTTTGCCGGTTATGATATGCTCAGCAGCACGATGAAAAGCAGCTCTATTGCTTCTTTTATTTCCTTAAAGCCGTGGGACGAACGCAAAACCAAAGAGCTGTCTTCCTTCGGGCTGGTGGCCACGATAGGCAAATTGGGTGCCGGCCAGATTCCGGGTGCTTTGGTTATGCCGTTTAACCCGCCGCCGGTTATGGGTATGAGCACCACCGGCGGTTTGGAAGGCTACGTGCAGAACCGTTCCGGCCAAGGCAGCAGCGCGCTGGAAGCCAAAACGCAAGAGTTTATTGCCGCGGCCCAAAAACGGCCGGAACTGGCCAGCGTGAGCACCACTTTTTCCGCCGCTACGCCGCAGTATAATTTGAAAGTGGATGAAATCAAGGCAATGGCCAGAAATGTGTCTTTGTCGGAGCTTTACGCCACCATTCAGGGCACATTCGGCACGGCGTACGTGAACGATTTCACCAAGTTCAGCCGCAGTTTTAAAGTGATGATGCAGGCGGAAGGCGATTACCGCGCCCGCCCCGAACAATTGGGGGAAATTTATGTGCGTTCCAACTCCGGCGATATGGTGCCGCTGTCTGCCTTTGTTACGCTTACGCCGATGTTAGGGCCGGATATGGTGGAACGTTTTAATGCGTTTCCGGCGGCTAAAGTAATGGCCACGCCGGCCGACGGCTACAGCTCCGGCCAGGCTATTGCCGCTATGGAAGAAGTAGCCCGTGAAACCCTGGGCGAAGAATATACCTTGGCCTGGACGGGTACCACCTATCAGGAAACTATTACCGGCAGTTCCTCCACCATCGCCTTGCTTTTGGGTATGCTGGTCGTGTTCCTCATTTTGGCGGCCCAGTATGAAAAATGGGGGCTTCCGTTTGCGGTCATTTTGGCAGTGCCGTTTGGTATCTTTGGCGCTTTGTTGGGTACATATATGCGCGGGTTGGATAACGATATTTACTTTCAAATCGCGTTGGTGGCCTTGGTGGGTTTGGCAGCCAAAAACGCTATTTTGATTGTGGAATTTGCCGTGCTGGTGCGCGAGCAAGGGGCCACCGCTTATGAAGCGGCCCTGCAAGCTATCAAACTGCGCTTCCGCCCCATTATTATGACGTCTTTGGCGTTCATTTTGGGCTGCGTGCCGCTGGCTGTCAGCAGCGGCGCCGGTGCGGCCAGCCGCCACTCCATCGGCACGGCCGTGGTGTTCGGTATGTTGGGCGCAACGGCTATTGCTCCTATGTTTATCCCGCTGTTTTTCTATTTGATTTCCGGCGGTTGGAAAGAAAAAAACGACCCCGAGGCAGAAGGGGCGAAAGCGGAGGCTTTGCATGATATTTAAAAAATTGGTCTGTGTTTTTTCGTGCGCGGCGTTGCTGTCGGGCTGTATGATGGGGCCAAACTACAAACGCCCTGATTTGGACTTGCCTGCCCAGCAAAGCGGCGAAGAATATAGCATTTTTCAAAACTACCAGTGGTGGGAAATGTTTGAAGACCCCGAGCTTAATAAGCTGGAAACTGAAGCCCTGCTTTTTAATAAGGACTTGCGCCAAGCCGTGGCCCGCGTAGACCAGGCCCGCGCGGCGGTAACAACGGCCGTGGCGGATCAGCTGCCTACCATTGCCGCCCAAGGCGGCAGCGGCAGAGCCGGCAATTATTACGGTTCCGGCCAAACGCTGAGCACGGGTACGATTGTGGCGTCTTTTGAATTGGACTTGTGGGGCAAATACCGCCGCTTGAGCGAAGCGGCCCGCGCAGACTTGCTTTCCACAATGGCCGCCAAAGACACGGTGCTGTTGTCTTTAACGGCACAGGTGGCTTCCACCTATTTTACGCTGCGCACGTTGGATGCCCAGCTGGAAATTGCCCGCCGCACCTTGGCCACGCGCCAAGAGAGCGTGCGCATTTACACCAGCCGCTATAATGCCGGCTACGCCACGGAAGTGGACTTGCGGCGTATAGAAGCGGATATGTACTCCGTTGCCGCTACGGCCAAGCAACTGGAACTTTCCGTCAAAACGACGGAAACGGCCTTGTCGGTGCTGGTGGGGCGCTCCCCGCGCGAAATTGTGCAAGGGTTTGAAGAACGCCAAGGGCATCTGCGCGACGCAGTCGTTATGCCCGTTGTGCCGGAAGGAATTCCTTCCCGTTTTTTGGCTAACCGGCCGGACGTACGCAGTGCAGAAGGCCAACTGATTGCTGCCAATGCCCGCATCGGTGCGGCGCGTGCGGCGTACTTCCCCGACATTTCGCTTACCGGCGCGGCCGGTTATGCCAGCCCGCAGCTGAATGAACTTTTCCGCGGAACCTCGGGGCTGTGGGCGTTTGCCGGCCAAGTAATGCAGCCTATTTTTGCGGGTGGGCGCATTGTTGCCCAAAACAAAGCGGCTAAAGCCCAGTATGAAGAAATGCTGGCCGCTTACGAACAAACCGTGCAAAATGCGTTTAAAGAAGCGCTGGATGCCTTGAACAGTAACCGCATCAATCGGGAAATGTTTGAAATTCTGCTCAAACAAACCCAGTCGTTGCGCCGCGGCTATGAGCTGACCAAAAAGCAGGAAGATGCCGGCTTGATCGGCACGATGGAACTGCTGGATGTGGAACGCAATTTGCTGCAGGCGGAAATGAATTTGGCCTCGGCGCGCCAAAATGAACTGTTGGCTTTAATCAGCCTGGCCAAAGCCTTCGGCGGCGGCTGGGACGAAAAGTGCGGTTTCGGCCCTTTTGAAGCGCAGATAGCTTCCGAACAGGCGGCTTTTGAAGCCCAAAAAGAACAGCAGCGTGCCGCCGCAGCCACGCAGCCGGAAACGGCACCCGCTTTAACGGAACAGACAGAGGTGCAGCCCAAAGCGCCTGCGGCAAAAGAATCGCCGGTTCCTGCCTCAAAAGAAGACAGCAAAAAGACGGATATGTCTTCTTCTGCGACCAAATAAAAAATGCCTGATTTCAGAAACGGCCCTTCGGGGCCGTTTTTTTGTATATTAAGACCTATTTGTAAATAGGACTTTTGTCTCTTGTGTTATTTTGGAAAAGATGAAATAATGAAGACAGAGAGGATATTATGAGAAAACAGATGACTTTTGCTTTTTTGTTTCTTTTCGTTTTTTCCTGCGTGTGGGCTGCTGCCCCGCAGGAAGACCCGCTTTTGGTGCAGCGCCTGCAGCAGGCTATAGAAGAAAAAGCGGAAAATGCGGCTCTTTCCGTAGCGCGCAGCAGTGTGGTGCAAATAGAGTTTTTCTGGCAGGGCAGCGGCGGCAATTCGGTGCGTGCGCTTTGCAAAGGGGTGCTGATTAATGAAGGGCGGCAGCTGGTGGCGCCGGCTAATTGTCTTTGCAAACCCGAACAAGCCGTGCAGGATGCCAAAATAGAAAAGATTTTCTTTAATTTTTCAAACGGCTATATTATCGGTTTTGAACAAATGCCGGTACGTGCCAAATCTTTTATTTATTGGGATATGCCGTACTGGGTGTCTTTGGAAGATATAGAATTTGCAGAGCTTTCCGTAGCGGACAATAATAACGTAACGGGACATATGGGTTACGATTTGGAGGGAAAGGCCCTGCCTGTTGAGGAACAGGAGTTTGTATTCCACGGCAAACGCGGGTGGGAGTTTGGAGCTTTTGCGCTGGCAAACACGGGTTTTACGTTGCGCGGCGCGCTGACCGAAAGACAATTGGGCGAGCCCGTTTTTATCGGCAAGCGCCTGATCGCCCTGAATATAGCCGGCGGCGATGAAGGCTTTAACCTTAGTTATCCGTTCCGCCGACCGCTGTTTCTTTCTTTTACTAAGGATAACGGCGGGGAGATATTAAAAAACCTGTAAAATTTATTTGACCAGATTAAGGAATATTGTGCCGTAAGAAGGCTCTGCCCATTAAAACGGAGAAAAAGATGAAGCGTTTCTTTTTGTTACTGAGCGGTTTGTTTTTTCTGTCCCCTTATGTTTACGGGGGCGGGTTGGAAGCGGCCGAACAACTGGAAAAAGCATTGCATCAAAGTGTGCAGAACACCGCCTTAAATGCAGCGCGCAGCAGTGTGGTGCAAATTAAAATTTTCTGGCAAAATGAAAGAGGGCAAAGCGCCTCACGGCTTTGCAAAGGCGTGCTGGTCAACGGGGAAAAGCGGGTGGTATCCCACGGCAATTGTTTGCTTTTGCCCGCTTCATTGGGTACCGACGGAAAAGTGCAAAAAATATCGCTGCATTTTCACGACGGGAAAACCCTAAATTATGCGGGCGGGCTGCCCCAAAGCGCCGGCCGTTTTATTTATTGGGACTTGCCCCCAATGCAATTTGACTCGGTGGAACCGGCAGTGCTGCTCGTTTTTGCGGAGGAAGACGCACAGGGGCAGCTGCAGCGGGACGAAGCCGGCAATGCCGTTTCATTGGCTGCACAGAATTTTGTGTTTTGCGGGCGGGAACATTACCGCTTTTGCACGATGAAAGACGAAGCAGACCAATTTACGCTGCATAATGTTTTGCGTGAGCGGCAAATAGGGGAGCCAGTATTTATCGGCCGGCGTGTGGTAGCGCTTAACGCCGTAGGGGCGGCCGAAACCTTTGTATGGGGCAAAACCCTGCTGCAGCCGCCCGTGTTTACCGTTTTTACCAATGATAACGGTGGCGCGCAGTTAATGGAAAAAAACGAACACTGAAATCGGTTATCCTTGCGCAAGAAATCTCCTGTAATTTGCTAAAATATATTTATGGAAACATCGGCGCTGTGCCCGTTGGACGGCCGCTATAGCGGCAGACTGGGCGCGCTCAGAAGTGTAATGAGCGAAGCCGCCTTTGTTGCATCCCGCGTGCGGGTGGAATGTGCCTGGTTTGAAATACTTTCTTCTCTGCGTCTTCCCAAATTTAAAAGTTTAACTCAGCAGGAAAAACGCATCCTGCAAACCGTTTGCACCCTGCAGGATAAAGACTTGTCCGATATCCGCGCACTTGAATTTACGGGTTTAAATGGCATTGCCGCCACCCGCCACGACGTAAAAGCCGTGGAATATTATTTAAAACTGCGCCTGCAAAAAACCTCTTTAAAAGACCGCCTGAACTGGCTGCATTTTGCCCTTACCAGCGAAGACGTCAACAGCGTTGCCTATGCACTGCTTCTGGCCGACGGGTTGGAAAAGGCGCTGCTTCCGACGTTGGAAAAACTGCAAAAAGAGCTGGAACGTCTGGCCAAAAAAGAAGCGCGCTCCGTTATGCTGGCCCGCACGCACGGCCAGCCGGCCGTGCCTACCACATTTGGCAAAGAAATACGCGTGTTTGCCCAGCGGCTGGCCCTGCAGATTGCCGAGCTGAAGACGCGGCAAATTTCCTGCAAATTCGGCGGAGCGGTGGGCAATTATAACGCCCATTACGCCGCTTTTGCCAAGGTAAACTGGCCGCGCTGTGCCCAGCGCCTGGTGCGCGCGTTAAACCGCGGACGCAAAATTAAAATTTATTTAAGTCCCGTTTCCACCCAGGTGGATAACCGCGACAGCTACGCCGCTTTGTTTGACAATATCCGCCGCGCAAACGTGATTTTGCAAGATTTCAGCCAAGACATATGGCGCTACATTTCGGCGGGGCTGGTGCATCAGAAAACCGTCCGCGGAGAGGTGGGTTCTTCCACGATGCCGCAGAAGGTAAACCCCATTGATTTTGAAAATGCCGAAGGCAACCTGCAGCTGGCGGATGCTTTGCTGGCTTTCTTTGCGCAAAAGCTGCCGCAGTCGCGTTTGCAGCGGGACTTGTCGGACTCTACGGTATTGCGCAATATGGCGGTAGCGTTCGGCTATTGTTTGGTGGCCTATCAGTCTTTGTGCAAAGGGTTGGGCAAAATTGATTTTAACCGTTTGGCTGCCAAGCGGGAACTGCAGGCCCATCCCGAAGTGCTTGCAGAAGGCATACAAACCATTTTGCGCGCGGCAGGCTATGCAAACGCATATGAAACGCTGCGCGACTTTACCCGCGGGCAGGAAATGACGGCTTCTTTGCTGACCGATTTTATAGAAAGTCTGTCCGTGGACGAACAGACAAAAAACAAACTGCGTGCGCTGCGGCTTGAAAATTATGTGGGCCGGGCAGCGGCACTGGCGGAGGGAAAATATGATTGATATCGTATGCGGCGGACAAGCCGGCGATGAAGGGAAAGGGAAAATTTCCGCGTATTTGTCTTATAAAGGCGACTACGAATATTGTGTGCGCGTGGGCGGCCCCAATGCCGGCCATACGGTGGTGGCGGACGGCAAGTCGTACACGCTTAAAAACATTCCGTCGGGCTTTTTGAACCCGGCCACCAAACTGGTGCTGGGGGCGGGCGCCTATACCAAAACGCAGTGGCTGCTTAAAGAAGTGGAACTGACGGGCACTGCCGACCGCTTGATTATTGACCCGTACGCCGTGTTGATTACCGACGAGGAAACCGCCGCCGAAAAAGGCGCCAGCCACTTTATGCAGCACATCGGCAGCGTAGGCACCGGCTTGGGGCAGGCAGTCAAAGACCGCATTGAACGCCGCGACGTAAAATTTGCCAAAGACGAACCGCTGCTGAAAGATTTTATCCAAGACGTGCCCGAACTGTTAAACAAAGCCTTGGACAAAGGCGAACATATTTTGCTGGAAGGCACGCAGGGCATTAAACTTTCGTTACTGCACGGGGAATATCCGTTTGTAACGTCGCGCGATACCACGGCCTCCACCTTTTTGGGCGAAGCCGGCCTGGGCCCCAAAAGCGTGCGCGACGTGTACGTGGTGTTTAAACCCTACATCACCCGCGTCGGCCCCGGCCCGCTGGAAAAAGAAATGACCGACGAAAAAGAATTGGAAATTTATCATACCAAAGGGCACGAAATCGGCAGCGTGAGCAAACGCCTGCGCCGCGTGGGCGCGTTTGAAAAACGCTCCGCTTCGCGCGCCATTATGATTAACAACGCCACCAAAATTGCCATTACGCATATTGATATGTTTGAAGGCAACGACCATATCAAGAGCTACGAAGATTTTACGCCGCAGGCCAAAGCCTTTTTGGAAAGCATACGTGAGCTTTCCCGCGAGGTTTATCCGCATCCGAAACTCGCCCTTATTTCCACGGGCTCGGATATGGAAGACACGTTGGTGCTGTAACCGTAAGTCTGCCGCGGCGGCGGCCGAAGGCGGCCTGTTCGGCAGGCAAGTATTTGTAAAAGAGCGCAAAAGATTTTGCGCTCTTTTTCTTGTCAGCCGTCGGCATTAAAGTTAAAATGAAGCGAGGGAAAAATATGAAAAACATCGTATTTGATTTCGGCGGTGTGCTGGTAGATTGGAACCCGCGCTACGTGTATCGGCATATTTTTGACTTGCCGGAAGAAACGGAATGGTTTTTGACAAATGTCTGCAACGGGGAATGGAATGCCAAGCAGGACGCCGGCCGACCTTTTGAAGAAGGCATTGCCTTGCTTAAAAAACAATATCCGGCCTATGCCGGCCAAATAGAGGCCTATTATGCCCGCTGGGAAGATATGCTGGGCGGCGAAATAAAAGATATGCCCGCCTTGGTGCAAGAACTTAAAGACAAGGGATATAAACTGTACGGGCTGACCAATTGGTCTGCGCAGACTTTTCCGCGGGCGCGGGCGCGTTACCGCGTGTTTGATTTGCTGGACGGCATTGTGGTATCGGGTGAAGAAAAAGTGATTAAACCGCAGCCGGAAATTTTTCACATTTTGCTTAACCGCTTTCACCTGCAGGCGCCCGAATGTTTGTTTATAGACGACAGCCCCGCCAACGTAGCCGCTGCCCGCAGGCTGGGGTTTGACGCACTGCAATTTGAAAATGCCTCCGCCCTGCGCCGCCGTCTGCAAGAGAAAAACATACTTTAATGAACCGTCTTTAAAGATCTGCAAAAAACCCGCCGTTCGGCGGGTTTTTTAAAGTTTGGAAACCAGCACTTCCATCAGTTTGTGGCGGCGGAATTTACGCGCCGCCATACGCAGGCCGTCGGCGGTTACTTCTTTGCTGGTCTGCAGCGGCTGGCCGGCTTTCAGCTCGGCCCATTTTTCCGCATTGATGTTTTCGGGCAGGTCTTGCGGCAGAGGAAGCTGCAGCTGTTTAAATACCTCGCTCATCGGCGCGGTGGCGCTTACGATCAGCGCGTCGCCAAACGGGCGAATGTAGGAGGGGAAGAAATCATATTCGTCTTCAATCTCTCCCACCAGTTCTTCAAAAATGTCTTCCAACGTTAAAATACCCGTTATTTTGTCGTCATCGGTTACTAAGCAAATATGTTGGCGGGCTTTCATCATCTTTTCCAGCGCGGCGGAGATAATGGTGTCTTCATCCAGCCGGATAATCGGGCGCAGAATGGAGCGCGCCGTAGGAGAAACACCCAAAGCGGCCGTTTTGGTGGCGGAAAAAATGTCTTTAAAATTTAAATAACCGATAATGCTTTGCGGATTGTCTTTTTCTTCGCATACGGGGAAGCGGGTGTGCATATCCAAATGCGCTTTTACAAAGGTGTCGGCAATATTGTCGCCGGCGTAAAGCATATATACCTGGTCCAGCGGGACCTGAATTTCCTTAATTTTACGCACGCAGAACATAGCGCTTGAAAGCACGATTTTTTCTTCCGCCTTGCCGAACAAGCGCGAAGAAGACGCAATGGACACCGCCGCGCGCAAATCGGCCATAGCCGCTTTTTGCGCTTCTTTCGGGTCGGTGTTTTTGCGCACCGTCTTTTTGGTAAGCATATTTACAATAGCTTCCATCACGCGCACGATGGGGTAAAGGATGCGGTATAACTGGCGCATCAGCGGCGAGAAAGAAAGCACCACCCATTCCTTGTTTTTCAGCGCAAAGGTTTTAGGCGTCAGCTCGCCAAACACAATCGTAATAAAACTTAACGGCAGCACTACGATAATAACGGCCAGCGCATTGGCCAGCTTTAGCGGAAGGTGAAAGTGTTCCTGCATCCACGGGGCAAACCATTCGTCGGCACCTGCCCCGCCCACGGCGGCCGCCACCGCACCCACCAGCGTAATGCCGATTTGGATGGTGGCCAGGCTGCCTTCCATATGGTCTTTCATATACAACGCGCTTTCCGCACCGCGTTTCTTTTCCTGTGCCAGAATGGAAAGTTTTGTGCGGGAAGCAGACGCCAGGGCCATTTCATACGCGGCCAGCAAGGCGTTTAAGACCAACATTAACAAGATGATGATTATGCTCATTTAAGGCAAAGTATAGCAAATCGCCGGGCGGTGTTTCAAAAAACAAATGCGGCGCTAAGGCCGGCGTACGGCAAAACCCGGGCCACGGCCGTGTCGGTTTTGCCGCGGCATACAGAAAGGATGTAGGGTTTCTCCTGCAGTTGCGGCGGCGGGCATCAGCGCCAAAACGTGATAATGCGGGCGGCTTCTTTGCCGTCGGAACGACGGGTAAGCACGTGGTGGTAAAGCGTGTCTTGTTCCGGATAGGACACGGCATCCACCATCTCTGCGGCGCGGCATTCGTTTTTAAAGTTAATCAGTATTTTGTGCAGTTGCTTGTCTTGCGGACCGGTATCCAGCGCCCAGGCGGCATAATGCACATTATTGACGTGGCCGTTGAGGTCCAAATCTTCGGTGCGCACGGCAAATGTTTTTTGCATATAGGCAGGGGCGTTTTGCGGCAGTGGACGTTTGATGTTTTCTTCCTGCGTCACAAAAAGCGGTTCTTTAGGGTTTAGCGCCAACAGCTGCGGCGGGTTTTTGGTAATGCGGCGTTTTTGGGTATCCATTAATATCCACCAGCTGGCTCCGCGTGCAATAACGGTGCCGTCTGCGGCGGTAATTTCAAATTCCCTGCGGCTTAAAATTTTGTCCGAATAGGCGTGCCACGTGCGTACGCATACGGTTTGTTTCGGTGCGTGCGGAGTAATTATTTCCAGCTGCATATGGGTTAATATCCAGGCCAAATGCTGCTTCTGCAGCGTTTCCCAGCCGAACGCCATTTGGGCTGCGTCCAGTGCGGCGGCTTCTTCAAAATAACGCAGCAGCGTAATCACGCTGATATGCGCCTGTGTGTCTAATTCGTCATAGCGTACTTCAAAATTTTTTTTGAGCATAGGTTCCCCCTTTTTATGATAGCAAAGTAAAACCGTTTATGCGGCACGGGCAAGGGGGTTTTGTATAATGAAGAAATAGAAATTATGAAGAAAAAATTTATCGTTTCCGGTATGAGCTGTGCCGCCTGTTCGGCCCGGGTGGAAAAGGCCGTGCGGGCTTTAAAAGGCATACGCAAAGCCGAAGTAAATTTACTGCAAAATACCCTGCAGGCCGAGTTTGACGAACAAACCATAGATACGGCCGCCATTATTGCCGCCGTGGAACACGCCGGTTACGGCGCCAAAGAAGACCGGCCCGCCGCTTTGCAAACGCCGGCGGCAAACCAAGTAGCCGATGAGGCGGAACACGGGCTGCGCTTTCGCTTGTGGGCGTCACTTTGTTTTCTGTTGCCGCTTTTTTACGTGGCGATGGGCCATATGGCGGGGCTGCCTTTGCCGAAGGGTTTAACGCAAAACCCGGGCGTGTTTGCCCTAACGCAGCTTTTGCTGGTTATTCCCATTCTTTTTGTTAACCGAGAAATTTTTATAAACGGTTTTAAAACTCTGCTGCACGGCGCGCCGAATATGAACAGTTTAATTGCCGTGGGGGCGGGAGCGGCGTTTTCGTCGGGTTTGTGGGCGTTATACCGCGTGTTGTTTTTAATGCAGCAGGCCGGTCTGACGGGTGCACTTGAGGCATTGCACGGACTGTATTTTGAGTCCGCCGGTATGATTTTAACGCTCATTACGCTGGGCAAATATTTGGAAAGCCGCGCCAAACGCAAAACATCCGGTGCGATTGAGCAACTGCTGCAGCTTGCTCCGCAAAAAGCGTTACTGGTGGAAAACGAAACAGAAAGAGAAATAGACGCCGCAGACATTAAAACAGGGGATATTTTGGCCGTTAAGGCGGGTATGTCCGTGCCGGCCGACGGAGAGATTATCAGCGGGCGTGGCGCTTTAGACGAGGCCGCTTTAACCGGGGAAAGCCTGCCCGTGGATAAAGAAACCGGCGCAGCGGTGCGCGCGGGCACCATCAATCGGGCCGGATATTTTCGTTTTAAAGTAACACAAACCGGTCAAAAGACACTGCTTAGTCAAATTATTCGTTTGGTGGAAGAAGCCTCCGCCTCCAAGGCTCCCATAGGGCGTTTGGCCGATAAAGTAAGCGGCGTATTTGTGCCGGCAGTCATCGCCCTGGCCGTGCTTACGGCTGCGGTGTGGTTTTTATGCGGTTTTAATTGGAGCTGGGCCTTGAGTTGCGCCGTGGCGGTGTTAGTTATTTCCTGCCCGTGTGCGCTGGGGCTGGCTACGCCCACGGCCATTATGGTGGGCACCGGCACCGGGGCCCGAAACGGCATTTTGTTTAAATCGGCCGAAACGCTGGAAACGGCCCGCTTGGCTGATACCGTCGTGTTTGACAAAACCGGCACGCTTACGCAAGGCAAGCCGGAAGTGACCGATGTGCTTCTGGCTGAAGGCGTGAACGAAACAGATTTTTGGTCTTTTGCGGTATGGGCAGAAAGCCCTTCCGAACATCCGCTTTCGCGCGCCGTACTGCGCGCCCCCCAAGCACAACCCGTGCCCCCGCAGGCGGCCGAACAGTTTGAAACGCTGCCCGGCGCTGGTGTTTGCGCGCGCGTAAACGGGCGGCAGGTGGTAGCGGGCAATGCAGCCCTTATGCAGCAGAGAGGAGTGCCCGTATCCGAACCGTTTGCCGCGCAGGCCGCCGCTTGGGCAGCGCAAGGCAAAACGGTGTTGTATTTTGCTTTTGACGGGAAACTGTCCGGCCTTTTGGCTTTGGCCGATAGGCTGAAACCTTCGGCCTTGGCGGCGCTGGAACAATTAAAGCAACTGAAATTGGACGTTGTTCTTTTAACGGGGGATAACGAGCGCACCGCCCGTGCGGTGGGTGCACAACTGGGGCTGACGCACATTATTGCGGGTGTTTTGCCGCAGGATAAAGAAGCCGAAATACGCCGTCTGCAAAACCAAGGCAAGAAAGTGATTATGGTGGGCGACGGTATTAACGATGCCCCCGCGCTGGCCCGTGCAGACATAGGGATGGCCGTCGGGGCCGGCACCGACGTCGCGCTGGAAACAGCCGACATTGTGCTTGTTAAAAATGATTTGACGGGCGTGCCCGCCGCGGTGCGTCTTTCCCGCGCGGTGATTAAAAACATAAAAGAAAATTTGTTTTGGGCTTTCTTTTATAATGTGTGCGGCATACCGTTGGCGGCGGGGGTGTTTTATCATTGGCTGGGCTGGAAATTAAACCCGATGTTTGCTGCAGCCTGTATGAGTTTAAGTTCTGTATTTGTAGTCAGCAATGCGTTGCGTCTGCGCCGGTATAAACCGTTCGGAACACGTGCGGCAGAGGCTTGCCTTTCTTGTGTGCAGTCTTGCCCCGTAAATAAAAATTTGGAGGAATCTATGAGTAAAATTATTCATATAGAAGGAATGATGTGTATGCATTGTGCCGGCCGTGTGGAAGCGGCGCTTAATGCTTTGCCGGGGGTTAAAGCCAAGGTGGACCTGGCCGCCAAAACGGCCGAAGTAACCGGCCCTGCCGATGACGCTGCCTTAAAAGAAGCGGTGGAAAAAGCCGGTTATAAAGTAACCGATATTAAAAGCAAATAAAATAAGTGGCACAAAGAACGGGCGCTTTTGAGCGCCTGTTTTTTGTGCGGATGCGTTCATTTTTATTAACGGTGTTTTTGGCTGATAAAATTAGGAAGCCTTGACGCGTTTTTTTTTTTTGATAAATTTTGCCTATGAGCAAAATTTATCAAAAAATGTATAAGGAACAAACAAACGGCATAATACGCGGAATAGGCGGTTTTACGCTTATTGAGCTTTTGGTGGTGGTGCTGATTATCGGCATCTTGGCGGCCATTGCCTTACCCCAGTATGAAAAAGCAGTTGCTCGCAGTCGTTTAAGCGGAATGATTTTACTGGCATCTTCTTTGGCTCGGGCAGAACAACAATATTACTTGGCAAACGGAGAATATACGCTGGACGCCGGTAATTTAGATATAGGTTTGCCCAAAGCATATAGCCAGCAGAGTTCTTCGGCTACATTATCCAGTTATTCGGATGGAGTGCATACCATAGAGTTTGCTCTAGTTTCTGGTTTGCCGCGCGTAATGGTTTCTTCGTCCCAAGTGCCTTCGGTTATATTGTGGGAGTTCGCTGCAGATGGACGACGGGCTTGTGGAATAGCGGACAATTCCCCCGAATTTGAAAAAGGAAAGGCCTTGTGTTCTACATACGGGAAATTAGCCTCGTGGTCAGCAGGATCAAGTCATCAATATTATGAACTTAATTGAAAAACGGACGCTTTTAAGCGTCCGTTTTTATTCAATGGGATTTGCTCTTTCCGTTTTGTTTTGTCGGAATTGATAAAATAAAGATAAGTTTTAAAATCAATTTGCTTTTGACGAACTTGCTTTACAAAACAAATTTGTACGCTAAGGCGGCAGAAGAACAATGTTTGACGTAGTTATCATCGGCCTGGGGCCGGCGGGCAGCACGTTGGCACGGCTGTTAAACGGCCAAAAGGTGCTGTGTCTGGACAAAAAAACTTTTCAGCAAGGCGGCTTTGCCAAGCCGTGCGGCGGTTTGCTGGCGCCCGATGCGCAAAAAGCCTTGGCGCGGTTTGATTTAACCTTGCCCAAAACGGTGTTGGTGGACCCGCAGCTTTTTGCCGTGCGCACGTTAGATTTGGCCACGGGGCTGACGCGGCATTATCAGCGCTTTTATATTAATATGGACCGCCAGAAATTTGACCGCTGGCTGCAGACGCTTATCCCTGCCAGCGTGCAGGTGGAAAACGGCGCCCAGGTGACGCGTCTTGCCCGCCGCAAAGACGGTTTGTTTGATGTAACTTACCGTCAAAACGGGCAGGAAAAAACGGTAACGGCCAAACGGGTCGTGGGCGCGGACGGGGCCGACTCTTTGGTGCGGAGGACGTTTTTCCCACAGCACAAGGTGCGCGGTTATGTGGCCGTGCAGCAATGGTTTAAAGAAAAACACAAAAGTCCTTTTTATTCTTGTATTTTTGACCCGCAGGAAACGGACTGCTACTCCTGGTCTGTTTCCAAAGACGGTTATTTTATTTTTGGCGGCGCTTATCCCGCGGGCCAATGCCGCACCCGGTTTGAACGCCAAAAACAAAAACTGCAAAAATACGGCTTTCGTTTCGGCACGCCGCTGAAAACAGAGGCCTGCCGCGTTCTGCGTCCGTCCGGTTGGAAAGCGTTTTGCCTGGGGGAAAAAGGCGTGTTTTTAATAGGGGAAGCGGCGGGCTTTATCAGCCCCAGCAGTTTGGAAGGTATATCCAGTGCGTTGATTAGCGCGCAAAAATTGGCCCGTGTGCTGGAGCCTAACCCAAACCCGCGCGAACACCGCAAATATGCACAGGCTACACTGGCGCTGCGCTTTAAACTGTGGAGCAAACTGCTCAAATGTCCGTTTATGTATCAGCCTTTTTTGCGTAAAATCGTAATGAAAAGCGGTCTTTCGGCCATTTCTGTCATTCATTGACGAAAGAAGTCTGGTCTTTGCGTGTTTGCCGGTGCAAAAACGTAAAGGAAAAACTACGTTTTTCAAAGTATTTTTTAGGTACAAAAACCCCGCGGGTTGAACGCGGGGTTTTTCGCTTGCTGTAATAAACGTTATTCGTTTAAAAAGCTCTTGCCGGTAAGCAGTTTTGGCAAGCCCAAATATTCGGCTGCTGTGGCGCCCAAATCGGCGTATGTGCTGCGTGCGCCCACACAACCCGGTTTTACGTGTTTGCCAAACAGCAGCACGGGCACGTGTTCGCGGGTGTGGTCGGTGCCTTTGTAGGTAGGGTCGCAGCCGTGGTCGGCGGTAATAAAGACAATATCGTTGTCTTTTAAAATGGCGGCCAGCTCCGGCAGGCGGGCGTCAAAATATTCCAGTCCTTTGGCGTAGCCTTCCACGTCGCGGCGGTGGCCCCAGGTCATATCAAAGTCCACAAAGTTGGTAAAAATAATGCTGTTGTCCGGAGCGGTTTTTACTTCCTGCAAAGTTATGTTCCAAAGTTCTTCCAGACCGGAAGCCTTTACCGCGCGCGTAATGCCGCAATGGGCATAAATGTCGGCAATTTTCCCTACGGAAACAACATTGCCGCCCGCTTTTTTCATCACGTCCAGCAACGTGTCGTGCGGCGGTTTGACGGAATAGTCGTGGCGGTTTTTGGTGCGTTTAAACTCGCCCTTTTTCTCGCCTTCAAACGGGCGTGCAATTACACGTGCAATATTGTAGGGCTTAAGGTGTTTAAAAGCTATTTCACACACGTGATAGAGCCGCTCCAGCCCAAAGTGTTTTTCGTGCGCGGCAATTTGAAAGACGCTGTCTGCCGACGTGTAACAAATAGGTTTGCCGGTTTTAATGTGTTCTTCGCCCAGTTCTTCTATGATTACGGTGCCGGAAGCGGCCTTGTTGCCCAAAATGCCGGGCAAATCCGCTTCGGAGCAAATTTTTTCTATCAGTTCCTTTGGAAAGGACGGATAATCGTGCGGGAAATATCCCCAGTCAAAGGTTACGGGCACGCCGGCCATTTCCCAATGGCCGGAAGAAGTGTCTTTGCCTTTGCTCACTTCTTTCATATAGCCGTATTTGGAAGGCAAAAACACATTGGCCGCCGGTTGCTCTCCGGCAGGCACGGCCTTGCCGGTAGAGGCTTGGGCCGCTTTAAACAGCCCCAGCTGTGCCAGATTGGGCAGTTTGATGCCGCCGCGCGCGGCGGCAATGTGGCCCAGGGTGTCGGCTCCTTCGTCGCCAAATTTGGCGGCGTCCTCGGCCCCGCCGATGCCAAAAGAGTCCATCATTAAAATAATTACGCGTCCTTTTTCTTGCATAAATAACGCTCCTGAAACGGCAGCCTGCTGCTGCGGCCGTTTTGATATCTTTTATTTACTCTAGCAAATTAAACCGTTAAAGTGCGTACGAAGGGGCCAAAAATCTGTATAATGGACATAGATCTATCTTTCCAGCGGAGGGAGTATGAAAAAACTTTTGGCGTTATGGACGGCTTTGTTTGTGCTTTGCGCAAACGGATGGGCCGGCAGCAACAACAATATCATTTATAATGTTTCCGAAAGAATTTACAACGACGATATCATCGGCGATAATGAAGACCGTGAAGACGAAGGCTTGACCGACACGGCCTCTAACGTATTGACGGTGCGCAACGGCACGTTTAACGGCAATATCATTACGGGGCAGAGCCAGTACGGCAATGCCACGCAGAATGAATTGCGCGTGGAAGGCGGGACGGTAAACTCCAGTAATTTAAAGGCGGGCGTTTCCCAAAAGTTAAACGCAACCGACAATACGGTTACGCTGCGCAATATCACCGTGCAGGCCAATGTAGTGGCCGGTGAAGCGGCCGTGGACGCCACCAATAACACCGTAACGCTGGATAACAGCACGGTCAACTACAACAGCCAAACCCAAAACCAGGTAGTGGCCGGCAAAGGCTATTCCGGCCAGGTAACCGACAACGTAATTAACATTAATAATGCTTCTGTGCTGGGTACGACGGCGGCCGCCGGCTACAGCGACGGCACCGGCGAAGTTTTTTACAACACCGTCAACGTAAACGGCGCCAGCAATATTACCGATGCGTCCGGCACCAGTGCAGTATATGGCGGCTATTCCAAAGAAGGAGACGTATACAATAACCAAGTCAATTTGCAGAATGCCGGAAGCGTAGAGGCCGACGTATACGGCGGCTATGCCAATTCTTCCGTTGCTGAACGCAACTTGGTGCTGGTGCAAAGCGGAACTGTCAGCGGCAATGTGTACGGCGGCTATACAGAGGCCGGTTCCCAAGCTTATGAAAACGAAGTACGCCTTACAGGCGGGCAGGCTTCCGGCACGGTAGCCGGCGGCTGGGCCAACGGCAGCAATAATGCAGAAGGCAACCGGGTGACTGTGTCGGCCGATGCGTCTTTGGCAGACAGTGCCTTGGTGTATGGCGGCTATTCTGCCCAAGGGGAAGCCTTGAATAACCAAGTGACTCTCAATGCTTTGTCTACGGGTGCGCAAGCTTATGGCGGATATTCGGAACAAGGCACGGCTACCAATAACGTTTTGAACATTTCGGGTGCCCAACAAGGCGGAACGGTTTTGGCCGGCGGTTGGGCTAACAGCGGTACAGCCGCGGGTAACACCCTGAGCATTGCCAATGCTTCTTTTAGCGGCAGCGGCGCCTTGTACGGCGGATACGGCAGTACGGCCAGCAATAATACGTTGGGCGTGGCCAATTCTACTCTTTCCGGCACTTTTTACGGCGGATATGCGCAGACGGGCCCGGCTACGGGCAACCGCTTTTCCGCCTCCGGCAGTACGCTTAGCGGCAATGTGTACGGCGGGTATGCCGCCGAAGGGGAAGCCTCCGGCAATACGGTGGAATTAAATGACGTTCAAATCAGCGGCGATGTATACGGCGGTTATACCACCTCTGCTTCTACCGAAACTGCCACCAGCAACAATACGGTTGTTTTGTCGGGCAATACGGTAGTCAAAGGCGAATTTTATGGCGGCAACGGTACGGTAGCCCAAGGCAACCATCTGCTGCTGCGCAATTATACGGGCACCGTAAACGGAATCAATTCGTTTGACAATGTAACCATTTACGGTTTAAACAGCAACGTAACATTTAAAGAAAACGTAAATGACGTAAACGTCGTTTTGTATGGCAGACCTTCCGACAGTACCCAAACGTTGGCGTATACGCCGGGCAATTCCACGATGGCCTTGAACAGAGATTCGTTGGGTGCCTATGCCTATACGCTGGAAAGCGCCAGCCAGGGCGCGCAGACCGTCTGGACGGTGAAAGGACAATATAAAAACGACTTGGCCAAGCCGTATGCCCAGTCTCAGCTGGCGGCTTTAACGCTGGTAACGCAAGGCGATGAAATGCTGGGCAAAGTGTTTGACGAAGCCGTTAAACTCAAAACGGACAACGATACTTTTGCCGGCGTTCAATATTACGACAATTCTTATGAAACCGGCAGCGGGTTTGATATGCAAAGTTTTGCCGTGCAGGGCGGGCGCTGGTTCAAAGCCGGCGAAAACGTGCTGGGCCTTTTTGCCCAGTATGGCTACGGCCATTATACCACGGACCCGCTGGATGCTTCCGGTGAAGGCAACAGCTTTGCGCTGGGCGGGTTTGCGCTGCTGCCTTACAGCGATGAAGGCCGCTGGGAGTTTGTGGCTCGGGCCGGCTATCAAAAGACGGACTTTTCTTCCGACGAGTTATCTTCGGACCTCAACCAAAGCAGTTTTTACGGTGGTTTGTCTGCCGGACTGGTGCAGAATATATCGGCGCTGCAGCTTTACGGAAAAGTGAACTGGCTGTACTTGGCCGGCGACAGCGTAAACGATAATTTGGATCAAGACATCAAATTTAAAAATACCCAAAGTTTAACGGGCCGTTTTGGCGCGCGGTTAAACTTGGGTACGTGGGCCAACCGTTATCAACCCTATGTGGGCGTAAACGGTATTTACGAGTTTGACGCCGACAGCAATGTAACGGTGGACGGACACCGCGTCAACGATGTTGACTTGGGCGGGCTGACCGGCCAGGCCGAAATCGGCGTAAGTTACGAAAATAACGAAACGCTGATGCCGCTTAAGTCCAGCCTGTCCGTATTCGGGCTGACGGGGCAGGCCGAAGGCTGGGGTGCCAATGTGCGTTTAGCATTTTCTTTCTAAACGCAGATGCTTTTTAAAAGCCCCGGCCAAACCGGGGCTTTTTTGTTATGCAACCTAACACAAAATAACGGACAATTTTGCTTTTCGTTTATGTGTATTTCTTGCTAAACTATATACAGCAGGGAAGGGGGAAAATATGAATAAAGCCTACGAAACGATGAGAGCCTTTTGGCTGGACGTAAACAATTTGCAGCATAAAAAAGAAGTGCCGCAGTTGGGCGAACAAAAAATTTGCGTGGCCGGTGTGGAAATGGCCGCGGTTGACACGCAGGGCAAAATTAAAAATTTGATGATTGCCGCTTCTTCTTTGGGCAATGCCAGCGTGTATTTTGAAAATAACAGCGCCAGCGGTTTGGGTGGTTTTACCGGTGGGGCTGCCAGCGGCCCCGTGCGGGAAAAAGCCCTGCGCCTAATGCAGGCCGCCGCTATGGCGGCCGGACGCCTGCAGCCGGCCGCAACGTTAACGCCGCAGTCCAATGCGGAAAACGTAACGCTGTTTGCCGTTTCGGGCCAGGGGCAGCTGTATGTGCAGGAACTGAAAGAAACCGATGCCCGCAACCCCGAAAATCCGTTTTATCCGTTTTTTGCCTATACGCAGCAAGTTTTGGGGGCTTTCCGCGCCGAGCAGGAAAAAGCAGAAGCGGCGGCAAAAGAAAAAAACACAGCCGCCGCGCAGCAGGCTTCAGCACCGCAACAGCCTGCCGAGGCGGCGCCAACGCCCCAAGAACCCAATACGCCAGAGAAATAACATATGTATAAAACAACCGGGTTTAAACGCGCTTTTGTGCTTATTTTAGCGGCAGCCACCGTGGTGGCGGCCGGCTCGGTTTTGTATTGGAAGCAGGTTTCGCAAAGGCTGTCGCAAGATGCACGTATGGCTATTGTCAGCGTCAGCCGCGAACTGGGGGAAAATTTCAGCCAACTGCTGGGGACGGAATTTCAGGTGCTTTCTTCCGTGGGGGTGTCGTTAACCCGCCCCGGGGCTTTAAAAGATACGCAAGCACTTGTGGTGTATTTGGATAAACAAAACAAAAGCAACTCTTTTACCCTGACGGGTTATCAGGACGCAAAAGGGAAGGCTGTTTTTTCCAACGGGAAGGTGCTGCCTGATTTTATTTCGCCCGAAAATGTGGACTATGCTTATAAGCACGGGCACTATATTTCCGGCCGGCGCAAAGGACCGTTTACAGGGAAAGACATTTTAGTCTTTGCCGTGCCGATGCCGGCCCCCGAAGGTGAAAAAGCCGGCGTAGTGTTTGCCACGCAAACCTTGGATTTCTATTCCGCCACGCTGGCGGCCAATTTGCTGCACGGGGAAGGGTCTTCGTTTATTATAGATAAAGAAGGCAATATCATCATTGCCTATCCAAGAGCGGCATATGACAATTTGCAAAAGGTGGCGGAAGCGTCTGTGTTTGACAGGGGCCGCTCCTTTTTGCGTATGCAGCAGGAAATTGCCCGCCGCGAAAGAGGGTGGACGGGCTACACCTTAAAAGGGGAACACCGCTTTGCCTCTTTCTATCCGCTGCAATATAATGAATGGTATGCTTTGTCTGTTTTGCCTACGCGCTCGGTGGCGGACCGTGCGCAGACGTTAATGCTGATGTCTTTGGTGCTGTGTTTGTCCATTATCATTGTGCTGGGGCTGCTACTGTTGTTTATCTTGCGTATGCAGCGGCAAAGCAGCAAGGCCCTTTACCGTATGGGTTTTGTAGACCCGTTGACCGGAACGGACAATTTAAATGCGTTTCGTTTTAAATTTTCCCGCGCGGCGGCCGCCTTTAAAGAAAAAGGGATCCCTTATGCTTTGGTGCTGGTCAACATCAACCGTTTTAAAGCCGTCAACGATATTTACGGCTTTGAGCAGGGCGACCAGGTGCTTAAGCAGGTATCGGCCGCTTTGCAGGCGGAAATGCAGGAAGGCGAATTATGCTGCCGTTCGGGGGCGGACACCTTTTTGCTTTTGCTGGCTTGCCCGAACCGCACCGAACTGGGCCGGCGCGTAGACGCGCTTGCTTTGCGGGCGGGGCGTTATTGCCAGACGGACGGACAATGCTTGCCGCTGTCTTTAACGTGCGGTATTTATTTGGTGGACGAAGACGTGCCCTTTTATATTATGATGGACCGCGCCAATTTGGCTTGGGCGTCTGCCAAACAGCACGCCGGACAAATTTGTGCTTTTTATGACGAAGAATTCCGCCGTCAAATTGTTATTGAAAAACGCATAGAAAGCACGATGGATCAAGCGTTGAATAATGGCGAATTTAAAATTTATTTGCAGCCGAAATGCGATTTTAAAACCGGCCAAACCCTCAGTGCCGAAGCGCTGGTGCGCTGGCAGCAGCCCGAGCACGGTATGATTCCGCCGGACCAGTTTATCCCCGTGTTTGAGAAAAACGGTTTTGTGCTTAAGCTGGATATGTTTATGCTGCGCGAAACGCTGGCCTTGCTCAAACGCTGGAAAGAAGAAAACAAAGCCTTAGTCCCCATAGGGGTTAACTTTTCGCGCCTGCATTTGGAAGATCCCCGTTTTATAGAAGTGCTGGCGCAAACGGCCGACCAATACGGCGTGGAACACCGCTGGCTGGAAATGGAGCTGACGGAAAGCGTCGTGTTTGGCAATGTGGACCTGATGAAACAGGTGATAGACGGCCTGCACGAAAAGGGCTTTTCGGTGGCGATGGACGATTTCGGCGCGGGATATTCTTCTTTAAATGTGCTTAAAAATTTAGATTTTGACTGCATTAAGCTGGACAAAGAATTTTTAGCCCGAGGGGAAGGCAACCCGCGTATGCGTCAAATTATATCCGGCTTGGTGCAAATGATAAAAAGCCTGGGCAGCCATATTGTGGCCGAAGGGGTGGAAACCAAGGAACAGGCGGAATTTTTAAGCGGCATCGGGTGCGATTTGGCCCAAGGCTATTTGTTCTCCCGCCCGCTGCCGCCGCAAGAGTTTGAAAAACGCCTGCAAGAGGATAAAAACCCCTCTTAAGGACGCTTGACCCAAAACGGAAGCGGCCATCCTTCCTATATATTCACTGGCATCTGGCAATATATCTAGCAAATACGTGATAAAAAATATGAATAAATATCTCCGCATTTTACTTTTTTTAATAGTTCCGCTGCTGTTGGCCGTCGGCCTTTTGGAAATTGCCAACTACGGCTACAATAAGGCGCTGCTGCAGGAATTTGTCCGCTGGGCGGCCGAAGAAAGCATTCCGATAACGGCAGACGATTTAAAAATGTCCGGCCGGCAAATATGTTGGCAAACGCAGCAACAAGGCGAACGCTTTGACGAACATTTTTGCAACGATATAGACTGGATGGCCCGTGCCGAACTGCTGGCGCTTTTGGTGATAGGGGTGTCCCTTTTGTACGTGTTTTTTGTAGCTTGGCTGGGGCGCAGTGCGCGCGGCAACCGCAAAAGACTGCTTCTTTTTTTCCGTCCGGCAATGTATTTTACGTCGCTGTTAAGCGGGGTCGTCTTGCTGGCTAATGTGCTGGTGTGGCTGGCGGCATTGTTTTACATACAGGCGGCCTTTTTGGATATTGTGTATCTTAAAATACACGCGTTGCTGGCGGTAGCGGGCGCAATCGGTTTATTTCTGCTGGGCAGAGCCATTTTGTTTACGCTTAAAGCACCGGTGCAGGTAACGTACGACGCGGAACTGAGCCAAGAAGAACAGCCCCGATTGTGGGAAACGGTGCGCCGCGTGGCCCGCAAATTGCAGGCCAAAGAACCGGACCATATTCTGGCCGGAATGGATACGGCTTTTTATGCTACGGAAATGACCCATTATACGCCCAAAGGCGTATTGCGCGGGGAAATACTGCACCTTTCGCTGCCGCTGTGCCGTTTGCTTACGCCGACGGAGCTGGAGTTTGTTATCGGGCACGAACTGGCCCATTTTGCCGGTGAAGACGTAAAATATACAACGCGTTTTTATCCTATTTATGTCGGTGCGGGCAATGCTTTGCGGGAGCTGGATAAACAGGCGCAACGAAATGGCGTTTTCCTGCTGGCGTTGCTGCCGGCCACGGAATTGCTTTCTTTCTTTTTATCGGTTTTTGTTCAAACAGAGGCGGAAATTTCCCGCGCGCGTGAGCTGAATGCCGATAAAACTTCCCAAACCCATTTATGCACGCCTTTGCAGGCGGGTGCCGCTTTGGTTAAAGTGCACGCGTACGGGCCGCTTTTTCAGCAAGTGCAAGAAATTCAGCACGAAAAGGCGAAAGAAAATAAAGGCTACGGCAATTTGTGCAATATTTACGAAGAACTTGCCCAAATAGCCTCGCCGGAACAATTGCGCGAAGAACTGCATTGCCAGACAATGGCCCATCCTACAGACACGCATCCGACGCTTTCTGTGCGTTTGGCCCGTTTGGGCGCCGATGAGGAACAGGCTGTAAAAGAGGGGTTAACCCTTGCCAAAGAAAAAGCCAGCGGCTTGATCAATCAGGCAGAGCAAGTGGAAGAAGAAATGAGCGATGTGTCCAACCTGTGTGTGATACGGGCGCTGCATACGTATAAAGAAGAATAAGACGCCTTTTTGCTGTATAGCTGAACCGATAAAATAAGGCCTCCGCCGTCAGCGGAGGCCTTTTGCGTAAAGGGCGGCCAAAATTGCAGGCGTGTGGCAAACAAAGCTTTTAAAAAGACTAGCTCGGCCGATAAGAAGCCGCGCCGCGTAACAAAAAGGCTTGCCTGCGCCGCTTTTGTCGCGGCCGAAGGCGGGCAACAGACCGGCATCAGCGTGCGTTGCGGACCGCGGCGCGCAGCTGTTTGCCCAGCTGTTGTGCGGGCAAATTAAGTGTAGGCGCATATTCCGTGCCGTTGACGATAAGGTGGCGGCCCGGGCAAAAGCTTTCAAAAGTACGCGCCTTGCCGCGGAAGCGGTCCAGCAAGGTAATAAGACCGTCTGTTTCGTCGCAGGAAAGCGGGCGGTAGCCGTTTTGCATCAGGCCCTGCCCCGGGTGAATGCTGGCATAGCGTTTGGGTCGTTGGGTTTTGTATTCGTCGCCCAAGCCGAAGGCGTGGCCGACTTCGTGAATGATAATGTCAAAAAAAGTATGTCCGTCATATTCAAACAAACGGTTTAAACGCCAAAAAGTTTCCTGCTCCAACAGGGTGTAATTGCCTTGGGCAATGCGGGCAAACTGCTGCGGCGCGTCGGCCAACAGGGTTTGGTCTTGGGCGTTTGCGGCGGGGTCATTTTGCGCCGGCAGAGGGAAATGCGCCGTATCTTCGGGCGCCCGTACGGAATTGGCATACCCGTCCGTAAGGCAAATAAAAGGCGGGGCTTGGTTGTAATCGTAGAAGAAAGCCGAATTGACCGTGCCGTTTAAATAGGCGCAGTAGTCCGGTGCAAAAAGAAGGCTGATGTCGGCCTTTTGGCCGCGGGCGGGCACATCGGGGTATAAAACAGACAGACGCGGATGGCGGGTCAAATCGCACGCGGGGAGCTGCTGTAAATTAAGCGGCTTTTTTAAAATGGCCAGAATATCGGCAAATTCTTCCGCCCTGCCTGTTTTTTCTATGCGCAGGGCAATGCCGTAGGTCCATTCCCGCAAAGCGCTTTGCAGCATAAGAGCCAATTCCTCTTGCGTAACGGAGGTTTGTTTTTGATCGGGGGCCGTAAAAACACAATACGTAAGCGTGCCTTGGTTGAGCACTTTTTGGGCCAAAAAACGTTCCGGCCCCAGCTTGGAAATATACTCCGTGTGCGCATAAGGATACGCGCCCGCCGAAGCGGCCGTCGCAAGCAGAAACAGCAGACACAAAAAACGTTTCATTACATTAAGTATAACGTTTGCGCAAAACGCAAACAAGGGCCTTTGGGCCTGTATGACGGGCGGGACCTTGCGCACATAAAAACCCGCCGCTTTTGGGGCGGCGGGCAAAAAGAGCGGCAAAAGAGTGGTCAAAAAGTAATTTCCTGCACTTGTTGCGGGTGTAAGTCCAGCGGCAGGGCTTGGTAAGAGACCGTTTCAAAATTTATTTTGCTGAGGTCTATTTTACGGATTTGGCTGTTGTGCATTGTGCGGTAATAAAAACAGGGGGCCGTCATATCCGTTACCGTAGTCCACTGTGTGGCACTGGGCAAACCGCTGGTTTTTTGGCCGGGGGCAAACTCTATGCCGATGGGCAAATCAAAGTTATTTAAAATATGGAACGCCTGCAGCATCCCGTTTTGTGCGTCGGCCGGCACAGGCATTGTGTGCGTGTAAAAAAAGGCGCGCACAAAGCGGGCCGGCGGCGTAATATCGCCGGGCAGGCCTGTCATTCCGGCCCCCATACCAAAGGCTTTCAGCTCCGTTTGGCCAAATTTGGCCGGCGCTACAGGCCCCGGCAGCAAATGGACATAATTGTTTAAATTGGTCATTTGCCACGGAAAAGAAGGCGAGTTGGTCAGCACGCCCACCGTATTTTCGTAAATATGGCGCACCCCGTTGTCTTCAATCTCCAGCACAATGCTGCGTCCGTTGGCGTCGGCAATGCGCCAATGGCCGGTGGGGGCGCTTTGTCCTTTTTCGGGCGGATAAATGGGCACAATCTCTATTTTTTTCAGCCCTTTGATTACTTCATCTACGGTGGCAAAGTTGGTCAGCATCCAGCGCACCAGTTCCATATCGCCCACCGATTTTTTGGCTTTCTTGGCATTATAAGGCGACAAACTGCCATAACCCGAAAAATAAAAAACGCCGGCAGCCAGGCCTTTTTCATTTACGCCTTCCCCAATAAAGCCGTCCTGCACCACGCTGATGCCTACGGCACCGTATTTGTTTGTCCAGCGCAGGCCGTTTTTGCCCCCTTGGGTGAGCGATACGTTTTTTTGGCCGCGCGGCAGCACAATCAGGCGGCTGTTTAAATCGTAGCCGCCCCATTCAATGGTGCGCGCCTGCAAGCGGCTGCCGTCTTGGGCAGCAAAGGCAATGCCCGTGCAAGCCCAGACGGAGGGCATTTGTGCCAGCAGCAAAGCCGCGGCACAGCATACAGACAAAATAGATTTTTTCATAGCAGCTCCTGTTTACAACGGAATGGTTATGGTTTTATTATAAACAAAAAAAGACTGCTTTGAAGTAACGTTTTTTGGTTAGCGGGCAAAAAACGTTTGAAACGGATAATATGATATAAAAAGTGTTTCGGAAAAATAGAGCCAACAGTTTGCTCTAAATGAAGGACATAAGAAATTTATGCTCTGCATTTGAATATTTTACTTGCTGAGAGCGGCGGAAAAATGTATCAAAACTTTCATCACAAGGTTGATGGGAGTAAATATAGGGTGCTAACCAATTGCCGGCACCTCATTTCTATCCAAATTCCGCCAAAAAGATAGCTTTTTCCCCGTGCTAAACAAGGTTAACAGATATAGATAAATAATAGTAACGGATACAGAAGATATATGTATCCAAGAGTACAAAGTAGGTTCAGCAAAATTACAGGGAAATCTTTAGGTAAGATTTAGAAATTACTCTTATGATTAACCTGTCTTTCCTTGGTTTGAATTTAAGCCAGAAGATTAACGTTTTGAATCGTTTGAAACCTGGTAGCTTATCAAAATTCTTATTATATTCTCTTAAATAAGGTATAGTATGAATTATTCAGTTTGACACTGCAGGGAGAATGTAGATGACTAAAAATGAGTTGTTTTTGGAGTTGGCTAAACCTGATGAGAAAGGAAAGAGCCGTTGGGTGCAGGTAACTGAGTTTAAGGGAAAATACAGCGTTTTGGCTTTTGGAAACGGGGCCTCTTGGGCTAGAAAAGAATCTACATTAGCAAAAAAATATGTCATTGAGTTTGATAAAAATATAACTTCCGGAAATGGTATAGATGCTATTAGATTAAATGGTTTTAATAATATAGATTCCTCTCAATATATAGATCCAAAAATTAAAAAAATAATTAAAAATCAGCGTTGTGTTATTCTTGGCACCTCAAACCCAGAGGTGGATCATAAGAATGGCATGAAAAATGAAGCAAGAGTAATGAAAAATGAAAACCAAAAACTTTCAGATTTTCAACCTCTAAGCAAGGCGGCCAATGATGCCAAACGGCAATTTTGTAAGGAATGTAAAAGAACACAAATGCGGTATGATGCTAAATTATTAGGTTATCCTATGTCTTTTTATGCAGGGGGATCCAAACATAACTTTGAGGAAGATGCATGTGTGGGGTGCTATTGGTATGATCCTTTAGAGTTTAAAAAACACTTAAAAAAAGCAGAAGAATAAGAGGCAGAGGGTTTTTTATGGCACATGTTTTTATTGTAAATGAGCAAACATTTAAAACACATCTGGAATACCAATTTGCGGGGACAGGGGCTTCGGATGTAAGTACAGATTTTATTTTTGACCCGTCTATTCAGATACATTCCCAAAATGAAAAACGCTCCGTTGGAATGATTGCGGATCTGTCGCGAATTCGCCAAGGAGACAAAATCCTCTTTTTTGTGACAAAAATAGCAAAATTTTATGGTATTTTTGAAGCTGCAAGCGATTTCTTTTTTGATCCCAATGATGATAATAATTATCTTTATGATCAATTGGGGAAAAAATTGACTTATAGAATTCGAATTAAGCCCTGTCAAGTTTACCGGCAAGGGCTGGCCGAATATGATGCGTTAGATTCTTTAAAGGGAATAAAATTCCCTGATGAAATTTGCTGGTCATTAATTTACCGCAAGTTGGGCGGTAATAGAGGCTGTACGACGATTACTGATCAGGAATATCAGATTTTAAGCAGGAAATTAGCGGACCATAATCGTTTAATTCAATCAACCGGTTATACCTATGATAAGGACAGACAAGAAATCGTTGGGATAGCTAATGCCCCAGAATATACTAAGGACAAGATAGATATTAGAGCACAATTGGAAGAAAACCTGGGGCGCAAATATATCCAAGGAAAGGCTTTTGAACACTATCTGCAATATTTAACTGTTTTAACCTTAAAAGGGCCTTCTTATCAAAGCATTCTTCCTTCTTCGACTCCTATTACTTGGATTGGAAATGAAGTTATGTGTAGCGTGGGCGAACGGCGTATTGATGTGTTGTGTATTCAAGAGGAGCGAGATCAAGTTGATATTTCTGTAATAGAACTCAAAGATGAGGGAGTAACTTGCGGAATTATGCCTCAAATAGATTTTTATGTGAGATGGGTTTCTGAATATATTTCACCTTTTTACTTGCGGCAACATAAAAATATAACTATTCACCCTATTATTATTTCTGATGGTATAGCATCAGCTGGGGCGGTCAGAAAAAACAGGTTACGGGAAATAGAGAATCAAATTGCTGCGCATGTTTGTTCCTTGTCTTCCCTCCCAGGGAATATCTCTATTGAAAGAACGCGCATTATTCACTTCCAGTTTGTAAATGGAAAGGTGGTAATATAAAAATTATTTGATTTTTTTAAACACCATAATATATTCGTGCTTAAAAATATAATAATCAGCGGCCAGGGCTCGGTATCTCCAAATAGCTTGTTGATGGGCTTTGCCTTTGGTTTCACCAAAGTTTTTTACAATAATTGCTTTCAGTATAAAGTTCCTATCTAAGAATAATTGCATACACTCAAACCCTAGAGGAACAATTTGCCCATGGGCATATTTGTCCCCTATGACGAGGGCGCAATATCTGTCTTTTTCTAAATAGCGTGTAGTATTGTCAATTACTTTTCCTAATCTTTGTTTAAATGCTTTAATTGTTGGGGCGTTGGAAAGATCTTCCGGTCGGGATGAGAATTTAATGATATCCCAGTAAGGCGGATGCATTAAAACAAATTGTATCTTAGAAATGTTAAGTTGACCTAAAATCTTACTTAAATCAATGTTTTGTGAGTTAGCCACTACAAGCTTTGTTTGGATCCCGGCTTGATGTTCTTTTTTTATTCTTTTCAAAGCGTCTGATGCTATTTCTTTTTGTAATTCTATTCCTAAAGAATTACGGGAAAGACGCTGGGCTTCTATTAAAGTGGTTCCACTCCCCGCAAAGGGATCTAATACCCACTCACCTTTTTTAGTATATCTATTGAGCAGTTGGTACGGAATTTGAGGAATAAAATTACCATGGTATTCCCCGGTATGTACACCTGTATTATCTCTTTTGTCAATTAACCAAAGAGAATCTGTGTATATATCTGTTAGTCTTTTCCAGTTGGATAAGTCTAAATCATTGTACTTTGGCATAGAGCTATTTTCTTATTAAACAATGCAAATACTCAGTTGTAGAAAAAGAGTTAATATTGCGATTGGCTGTTTTATCAGCTTGAAATCTTTTATATTCTTTTGTGAATATTTTATATTCCCCATACTTGGACATTATTTGCTGTATCGTGGCCAAGTCCATTAGCCCCTCATTGTTATAACTTAAAAAGATGTATTTAAACTGAGCTTTAGCAATTAAATGTTCAAAAACTTTTTTTACATTTCTTCTGGAACAAAATTCACTTTTTTGATTCTCTTCCTTTCTAAGACCAGTAATTCCGAATAATGTTGGATTGTCATATTTAGAAATTGTTTCTAAAACATGGTAATTGGTACAGTATTGCCTAGCATTATAAGGTGGATCTAGATACAATATGTCTCCTTTAATCTTTTCAATAAGTATCGAAGTATCAGTATTATAGACTTTTCCTTTAGGGCCCTCAATGGTGCTTAATGGTGTTAAAACAAAGGATTTCTGGGCAGATTTTTTCAAATGCTTAAGGAACGCGCCGTATACAGAGGCTGTATTTGCATATTTGTCTATTGAATTGACAAGACTGCCAAGCAAAGAAAAGTAATGCAAACGGCTAATTTTTTTGTTTTTGTAGAGTTTTTCAATTTCCTGTCTAATCGCATCACATTTTTTTCCATTTGCATCATTAAAATAATTTCTTCCGGAACCGGAACCTAAACAGAAATTTTTGTATATAAATCCTTTTTTCCCTGGCAGCTTATTTAAATTCTCCACAATTTTTTTATTAATTGGTTTGTTGTTTTCAATATAGTGTTTATTGATGACATAGCTGTAGTATTGAATATCATTAGAAATAACACGATATCCCAGCTGACGGTAATAACTGCCAACTACACCTGTTCCTGCAAATAAATCTCCGAAAACAAGGTTTTGCCCTTGTGTACAGCCAGTGACGGTGCTAATAGTTTCTGCTATAAAATCAAGCAAAGAGTATTTAGAGCCGATATAATTCATTTCGAGGCCTCTTTGTTAACATAGGCGATGACATCTTCAACTTTGCAATCAAAATAGCGGCATATTTTATTTATAATTGACAAAGAAACCTCTTCTGAACGACCCATTTTATCCATAGTGGACTTGGAGATTCCAACCTCTTGCATCAATGCTTTTTTGGTCATTTCTTTATCAATAAGCAATTTCCATAACGGTTTATATGTAAAAGCCATATAGACCTCCTATATTGATATTATAATATAAAAGTATTGTATTTCCAATACTTTTATATATTTATATAACTATTTTAAAAGAAGAATAAATTAAAGTTTAAATATAAAAGAATAATATCGTTTTTATACGATACATATGATTTATTTGAACAAATGCTGGGATATTTGGAATGGGCACGAAAGGAATATCTGGAAGGCTAAAAAGCAAGCCTGAAAGCAGATTTAATATTATTTTCTGTTTTACAAGGGCTAATTGACTTTGATAAAGAAAAGAATTTGCTTGAATTGTAGGAAAGTACCCCAAATTATACAAACTGTCAGCTGTGTATAAAATGGTCAAAAATGTGAAATTAGCAGAAGAATACATCTGCTCTGATAAATTGACATCTAAAATCTTGCATTTTTGCCCTTTCAGTCTTAATAATGGGCATCCTTTTTTTAATCTGCTCCGTTGTAAAGATTGTGGCTATTCTATTGTGGGGGATTTCGCCAAAAAGAAATATATATATTACCGCTGTTCATTTTCTAAAGGACAACATCCGCACGAAAAATACATTCGGGAACATCAGCTGGATGAAGCCTTTGCGGCGTTGATAGATGCTATTAGTTTAAAGCCGGGGGTAGTAGCGCGTGGCTACAAAAAGCCATAGAAATACGATTCAAACACTTGGAAAAGGCCCAAAACAAGGCGACGGGCGGGCTTAAAGCAGAACTAAGCAAAAAGCAAACGGAATTAGAACGGTTATATGACGAGGGGTGGGAAAAGGGCTAGCCGGCGGAGTTTATAAAACGCACGGAAGAACGCTTAAAAACAGCTATTGCCGAGCTTACACAGCAAATTATACTATACAGCCGGACGCCGTACGGAAAAAAGCACAGATCTTTTAAAGTTGGTATGTAATATGGGTACTATTTATCGCGCGGCTCCGCTTTCAGAAAAAAAGTCGCTTTTGCGCCATATAGCCAGCGATTTTGTATTGGCTGGGCACACAATTCACCCCAAATACCGTGAACCGTTCAATATTTTTGCGGAAGGAGATAAAAAATGCTTAGAAATTAAGGAAAAAACTCCTAAAAGTTCTAAGCATTTAATATGGGGTTCGCTTTTAGAATATTTTTACAACTTTTTCTCCACCAATGTCATTTATTGGCATATTTTGCTTTCCCGACGAGAACGAACCCTTAAAAATGGTCAAAAAGGCCCTTCTTATAACTTTTTGCAAGGTGTCTTTGGGCCTTGAATTCAGCCTAAAAACGGCATTTTAGGCCCGTCCGCTACAACTTTTAGGATTTATGGCTATTTATGAATATTGGGGAGCGTTTAAGATACCTAATCTCGGGTGTTCCTATATTGCTACCGTGAGCCTACATGTCGCACTCCTGGCTTATTTACGTGATGTTATCTTTCTAAGGAAAATTTGAAAATGCTTTACACTTTCCCATTATATAGAACGGGGAAAAGAGAAAATGATATACGCTTATGCATTTGCTGCATACAAAGGGGGTTTTCTTTATGATTGATGGTAAATGGCCGTATGATTTGAGGGTATTAGAATATATTGTACTAATCGATTCAAATGAAAATATTTATATTTTGTTATACTGATAAATATAGTACTACAAAAAGGTTAAATCGGCTACATAAGTTTTAAATGCAGCTTTATACACAGTTACAGCCTGTTCGTTTGGAGTATATGAAAAATACGGATAGCTATTGATGTGGTAATAGCCATAGCGAATTGCAGAATAGTCGTTATTAGGTGCCGTATAGTCGAGGAGATCCTTTGAATGTCCTATGCGGAGTGCTTGCTGTCATGGGAATATTTTTATATTGGGGCCAATTCTCAAAATCTAGGCATAACAGCTGTTTTTATTTGGGTACTTCAGGAGAAAGATAAAAAATGAAACAAGTATTAATAATTTTGTTCGGAGTAGGATTGCTTAGTATGGGATGTGGCCAACAAGAGCAATTTGCACAAAATGTAAATAGATCTGAATCCGTACCACAAAAAGTTGAATCTTCTATTGGAATAACGCAAGCAGATGTCGCTCAGCCTAACAATATCGGTTTGAACGAATGGACTAATATGGGTAATGCCTGGAAAGAATCAGAAGATCCGCTGATCATTCAAGCAAAAAAACATGCTGAACAAAACGAATATAGCAAAGCTATAGAGTTATTGTCTCAGGCTGCCGATAAAGGGAACAGCGTTGCCATGGATCAATTATCTATGTTCTATATGGTTGGTCTTGGCGTCAAAGAGGACAAAGAGAAAGCTAAGAAATATTTAATTGATGCAATAAAACATGGTAATATCCAAGCTCAAGTACGATTTGTGAAGATGCTTTATGAGAATCCTAAAACAAGAAAGGAACGAGCAGAAGAAATACTTCAGTGGACTCGTACAAATGCCGAAAAGGGGTATGCTCTGCCTCAATATTTGTTAGGAATTATCTATCTAGAAGGGGAAATTGTTCCTCAAAACATGAAAAAAGCTTTTCAATGGTTTTCAGAGTCTGCCAACAAAGGATATCCCCCTGCCCAATATACAACTGCTAATTTTTACCTTCGGGGAGAAGTTATACCTGCAGATCAGAAAACGGGGTTTATTCTTGTGCAACGAGCTGCTGAACAAGATTATGTAGAGGCTAAGATGTTACTGGGCTTACTTTATTATGAAGGAATCGGAACTACCCAAAATATAATGAAAGGGAGCAAATATCTAGAAGAATTATTTTTAGATGATTATCCCCTGTCTGAGCCTGGATTATTTTATTTGGGATTATCTTATTTTAATGGAACAGGGGTGCAGCAAGATAAACAAAAAGGAAAGAAATTAATACAAAAAGCTGCAGATTTGAATTTTCTGCCAGCTAAACTCTGGCTACAAAAACAAAATTAAGATGTAGGAGTATATTTATGGAAAAAATTTTTTCTATTTTGGCCATAATCATTTTATGTGCAGTAATGGGATGTCTAACATATTTACAATTAAAACTAAGTTTATTATTGCTTCCTATCAGCATCGTATTTATAATTAATTGTTTGTGGCATAATAGGTGTTTTTTCTGAAAAGAAATAAAATTTAGCAAAACCTACTAATGATATAACAAAAATAAACAAAATAATAATTGGAGAGAAAATGGAAACTTCAAAACCCCTATCTTTAGCTAAAGTAATACAGATTTTAGTAATTATTCTACTAGGAGTCTTGTTATGTGGAGTATTAGGTTTGGGAATATATTGGGGATATAACAAATACCATGCTTATGTCATCCAAACTCCTCAATATGCTTTACAGGTTTTGTGGAAAGGGAAACTGGGTAATATAAAAGCTCAGAATGAAGCGACGGTATTATTTGATGATTTGGAGGGTTCCAAAATTGAAGATAGTGTTGTGCTAGGTTATTGGAGCTATAAAAAACATATTTTAACTGAACAGGATTTAAGGAGAGAATTATTTGAGAAGGAAGGGCTGAAAGAGTTTTTAGCTGTTGCCAAACAAGTCAGAGATATAAAGCATCATATTCTCAGTGCTATTGATGTTCTTATTTATATGAAAGAGCCCTCTTTTGCTAAAATAGAAAAAATTGAGGAAAGAATTATAAGGGATAATGATGGGAATCCTATAAACATTGCTTATGTTACCATTCTAATTAAAAATAATTTTAAGTTCGAATTGATAATGGAAAAAGGAGAAAAAGGATGGATTTTTAGATATTTAGTTCCTGACTCAGAAGGTGAAAAGTTTATATATCGTTGGATTTCTCTATTAGAAAATATTAACAATGAAGTGGATAGGAAGGTGGCTTTGACTTCGATCCCTTCTTGGTTGTTTAATACTGGGACGACGGACATGCTTGAAACTTTAGAGAAAAAGCAGAAAAAGCAATAAAGATATAATTTTGTTATGGAAAGGACATGTTTTTGTGTCTAGCTAGCATTAGTATTGCTCTATTTGCGGCGTGTATTCAGTCTGTCTAGACGCCTACTTTGGGGCTGGACTCCACAACTGACTTATTTGGATTACAAGGCTATATCGCACAATTTATCCTCATTGGGAAAAGAATGTTTTTTACAGCGTTACCTGTATAAACTTTTAATTTAAGAAGACAGGTATTTTGACGGACCTCTCTTGATGGGGTAGTTGTCTGCTTATTCTATAGAATTTTCCGAAGTTACTTCACTACTTTCATAAAAGTAGATTTTTGCCTCTATCATCTGTGAATTATATTTCTCATAATAAGATTCTGGAAATAAGAAGGCTTGTGCACTCTTGTGCAAAGCGTGGGTGCACTCCTAGGCTGTTTACCTAATGCAATATTTCTAAGCAAAAGTTAAAAATGGTATACACTTACCCATTATATAGAAGGGAGGAAGATTTTTGCCTAAAATGCCCCAGATATATAGGTTGAAAGTGCCATACCGTAAATAGGAATTGTACTTGGTATACACTTATACATTAAGTAGCAAGGAAGGATAAGAAATTATAACGGGATTTATAGGTTCTAATGGCAGTTTATAAGGCCACCCAGAAAGCCCATAACTTTTATTAAGAGAGATTAAAGAAGGTATACACTTATACATTTGTTGAACCCGAAAGAGTTCCCAGATTGAAAAATCTTGGATTTGAACTGAGGAGATTCGACAAATATGATAGATCGAATAAAAGGTGGTATTGAACCAGAAAATGTAAAAGAATTGTGGCCTGGGGCGATAGAGGCCTTGAAAGCCCAGAGAATTAAGAATCCCCACAATAAACCTGTGGTGTCTTATCACAGCAAAAAACAACAGGTTGTATTTGATGTAGCCGCACCAAGATGTTTATTTGGCAATAACCTGGCGGAAGCCACGGATGCGGACTTGGATGAGTTAGTGACAGCTATTCAATGCGAATTTACCAGAAACGGCGTAGATGTGCCCAAAGAAGCGATATATAACGCACAGATTTATTATCTGGAGTATGGAAAGAACATTATTTTGCCTATAACTACTTCTATGACCGCCTTGTTCAAGCGGTTTGGGAAGGCTTTAACTAAAGGATATAATGCGCTTGAATTTCATCACTATAGAAAAGACAGAAGAGACGGGTATAAAGTGGGTATAAGCCTGGACAGCCGAGACATCGCTTTTTATGACAAAACAACCAAGGAAATAGTGGGAAAGAGCCTATATAACAAGGAAAACAAAGAAATCTATGGCAAGTTGCTAGAGCAAGGGAAGCAAGTGCTTAGATATGAAGCCACTTTTTATAATAGCCCTTCCGTAAAGGCTAATTTATCCAAGTTTAAGCAATGTAGTGGGAAATTTACATTACGGGAAGTGTGGGATAGTAAATTAGCCAGGGAGTTGCTGATAAGTTTCTCTAATGAGGTGCTAAACAATTTACCCCCTGCTGGGTGTTCCAAAGAAGCAGAACTAAGGCAAATAAAAGAAGCCATAAGGGGCGGATTCTCCACTAGCGATATTCTCATATACAAAGGGTTGGAAAATCTAGAAAAAAAGTTGGGAGCCAATACCGTTAAGGAAATGTTTAATCCTATTGAAGAGAGATACGCTGGAGGGAAAAAGCAATATATGCAGTACAGCGCCGCAAAGAATAAACAAGAGAAATTAGCCGAATATTTTAAGACTAAGCGGGACCAGACAATTAGAAAAATCAAACGGACGATTAGAGATTTTAAGCCTATTCGGGTGGATATGAGGACCAAAGAAATAATTGATTACTAACAGGGGAATACAAAGGAGTAATAAAATGGATAACTTAATTAAACAGTTGGAAGACTATAGACTTAAAAACAGACTTACACAGGCAGAACTGGCCCAATTATTGGGGGTTTCTTATGTATCAATCAACAAATGGCTTAACGGGCATACGCGCCCCCAAAAGTTGCAAATTTATCAGATTGAGCAATTAATAAACAGAGGGGACAGGGATGAGGAAGAGGTGTGTATATTATGTAAGAATAAGTAAGGTTAGTAGATATAGATAAATAATAGACATAAGTAAAGAAGATATAAGTGTATAGTGCCAAGGGTACGAAGTAGACTTGGCAAGATTACAAGGTAATCTTTAAATAGGATTTGGAAAGATATCAGAAGACAATTTAGAGATGTAGGGAAGGAGGTGGTTCTACAAGATAGAATCTAGAAATATAATAAAACTAATCTAAAATATATAGTAATATAACTGTTGCAACAATAATTGCCAAAGTTTAGATACTTCACGAAGTAGTTATCTTGTTTTAATAATTGGACCTCTGGATTATTTCATTGTCTGTCCTTACTTGCGTTACATCCTATAACTCTACTTATTAATATTTATCAAGTTATATTTTCAAGATCCAATACTAACACACTGTTACGTGAGTGAATCTTAAGGAATAAAGGAGATATACAAAAATGTTACTTGTATTTAAAAAAATTGAAAACCAAAATATTTTTACAAGAGATTTTAGCCCCTTTGCACGTAATAATGAAATTCACTTTTCTGGCTCCCAAAATATTGCAGTCATCTACGGGCCGAATGGTACAGGGAAAAGTAGTTTGATCAAAGTATTAGAATCTGCCCCAAACACAAAGGTAGAATTTTCCTTAGAAGGGAGAGACTATCAGGATCCTAAAAGCATTTTTCATGTTATTAATGACCAAAATAATCGTAATATTATTAATGGAGAGGCACGTGATTTTTTACTTGGAGATAATATTCAGCGTGAATTCGAATTACAAAAACAGGTTGAGGAAGATCGCAAAAAGGTTATTGGGGATATTTTACAGTTAATAAAAACCACTTTCAATATTTCGTCTGCTAGTAGTCCGCTAATAGGGTTGTTATCAAAGCGGAAGTTGATTGATTTTATCAAAGATTGTGCTAATAGTAGATCCAAGGGCTCTTCCTACACAGCAGAGGATCTTATAAATTTATTACAGTCTTTGACCAAACAATCAATTCCTCACTACGATGAAAATAAACTCCTATTTCTTCAGAAAGATCTGGCAGATAAGAACTCAATAATCAAAAAATTTGAAGAATTAATGAAGGGCCATATTTCTCCAAATATACATGTAACGGAAATTGAAGAAAATACAGAAGCAATTAAAATTCTTGATCGCTTTCAAAAAGACCAATGTATTGTATGTGATAATCAAAATATTGATCGGAAAAAATTGTTAGCTCAAAAAACAACCCGGAAAAAGGAGACGCTAGAGGCATTAGACGATAAAGTTAGGCAAGCTATAGAACAAGCAGTCAATATTCTACCTTCTGAGGATCCTTTTGGCATCAAACAATGTCTGTTAAATGCTGTTTCTACCGGAAGTATGAAAGAAATGGGAGCCTTAGCCCGCACAATAACTGGTTATAAAAATCTATATAGTGTATTACTAGAAAATAACATTCTGGAGCTGACAGAACAGAGTCCACTTTTTGCCAATTATGCTGAGTATGAGCGTATTTTACAGAATCAACCAACTATTAGTGATGAGGATTGTCTTTACATCCAGGAAATAATCAGTAATAGCATGAACAAGACTCTAAAATTGGATAGAGATCCACATCATCATCTTCGTATTGTCTTGAATGATCAAGAATTTTTGGAAACAGATAGGAAAAAATTGCCATTAAGTACAGGAGAACAAAACTTCTTATCCCTAACTTTTGAATTCCTGAAAGCCAAGAACTCAGATTGTTCAATAGTAGTAATAGATGATCCGGTATCCAGCTTTGATTCTATATATAAGAATAAAGTTGTGTATGCTATTGCCAAAATCTTACATAATAAAAAAAGAATTATCCTCACTCATAATTTAGACTTAGTCCGTCTCCTTGAGGGCCAGCATAAAGGCAGTTTTAAGCTTTATCTATTAAATAATACCGAAGATGGGGATAATGGATTTGTTCCTTTAAGCGATCTTGAAAAGGGGATGTTAATTAGTCTGGAAAAACTTTTGAAAGCCTTTAGAGAACAGATTCCCCAAGAAGTGCGTAATAAAGAGTTATTTTTAATTTCCATGATTCCTTTTATGCGTGGTTATGCAAATATTATTAATAATAAAAATTTATTTGAAGAATTAACGGAAGTAATGCATGGATATAAAACAGGAAAAGTAGATATTGCAAAGGCATATTCAGAGTTGTTTGGTCGTCAGGAACAATCCCTTCCTAGTAGTTATCAGGTTTCTGTGAAAGATATACTTACTAAAACGGTGGATGGAGTGCACCTAGTAAATGAGGAAAAATTTCCTTTATTAGATAGAACACTATGCCATTCATTTGAATATTTGTTTTTACGTCTGTGTGTTGAGAAAAATCTTGTTGAGAAATTTAATATTGATACCAGAGAAAATAAGCAACTCGGGCAAATAATAGATAAGGCTTTTCCTAATGGAAATGATCCTATGCAAATTCGCTATCGTATTCGTCTAACTTCAAAGAAGACTCTTATTAATGAGTTTAACCACTTTGAAGGGAATTTAAGCATTTTCCAACCTGCTATCGATATTACCGACCAAGCTCTTGGAAAAGAGAGGACAGATATTATGTCTCTTATTAGGAGCTTATAAATTCTCAGGAAGTTTCAATTGAAAGCGATTGATAAATGCTATTAATAGAAAATAAAAGACTCCAGTATGTAGCTAGAGCCTTTCATCTATTTATTTTTATGTAGAGTTTTTGGCTTATGAAATGTTTATCCCTGGCATATATTCTGGAGTATAGACCGATAGTTATCTTTAGTAACCATAGCAAATAAGCATTTTCCATGACTCTTTTCAGCCCATAATTTGCCTATATTCTCTTTCTCCTGAGCGTCTTGGGCTGAAATCAAATGTTCTCCTTTATATTCCACCGCTAATAATCTGCCATCGTTTAATAAAGCAATAAAGTCCGGATAGAACCGATCCGTAGAAGTGGGTAAAGAGAAGGAGTAAGCCGATTTTTCTATGTTCCGAACCCAATATTTAACTTCTGGCATAGAGTCTATTGCTTGGGCGCATTCAGCCTCTTCGTTATTCATTTGTCCAATAAAACTATAAAAATGCTTATTAAAGCGTTTAGATCCCTCATATTTGGAGTTCAAAGGATAGTTAGGACCAAAGGTAAAGGAATAATCCATTTTTGTTTCTACTGTGCCTAAATGGAATAATTGGTCTTGATATCCTTTGGCATAGGCCTGTTTACGGTAAGAGTCGATTTTCTGATCAATTGCCTTAGCCAATAAAAATTTAGTCCGCACCAAAGAGTTGATATTGATTTTACGGGTAACAGTTAAAAAATCAACCACACGGCGTAGAAATTCCAATAATACTGGTTGAGGCACATCTATTTGGGGAATTTCCCGGTCCAGCCAGCGGGATAATTCTAAATTGGTCCAAGCTGCCTCTACCTCTTCCACATTATGTAAAAATAAGCGGCTTGCTACGCGTTCTGTAACTCGTTTTCCGTCTATATCAATTTCAAAAATTTTCCCATTTTGGGCAATAGAGAAATCTGCCGCTGTAAGCTCAGCAGGAAAATCTAACAATTTCCAGCCATTAGGCAAGTAAAATTCTCTATCTTGGATGACGTTCCAGGAGTCATCTGTAAATAAACACAATTGTGGAACAGAGAATTTCTCCCCTTTTTCAGCAAAAGAAGGTTCTTTTGGGGTAATTATATTGCAAGTATTAAAAAAAGCAATAGCTTCTTGTTTGGGAAGCAATCTTGCAAACTTATCTCTCAGAGCCGGTTGAATATCTGTTTTTACCTGTACAGTTACCCGCCCATCTGGAAGTTGTTGCAAGGCTAACTCTTGTTTTTCTTCTGCGGTTAGGGTAGAAGTATCTACTGGGCTGGTTGTAAAAGAATATGTCAAACCCAATTTGCTGGGTTCGGGCTTTAAATACTCTTGGCTTTCTTGTTCATCAAAACCCATTTCTACCAAACTATCTTTTAGTTTGGCTACGGCATTAGTCCAGCACGCACTGGACACATAGGCATATGCTTTATTCAAATCGGCTTGGGAGCGCCGTTTTGCATAAGGCATGCGCAAAATACGGCCTAAAAACTGTTCTACTGCAGTTAAGGACCTAGTTTGAGCCACAGAGCAGAAAATATATGCAAACGGACAGTCCCATCCTTCTCGCAAGGCCTGCTTTGTAATAATAAAGTCTATGGGGCAATTGGGATCTAATACGTTAATTCCATCTAATTCTTTTTGTTCTCCTGTGGCAATTGCAATACGATCTGCTGAAATATGTTCATTATCAATTAGATATTGCTTGATAATATCTTCAGTAATTTCCTGCCCTTTGCTTTCGGCCTGGATTAATACAATAGGACGGATATATTCTTTTTCCAGTTTAGCATCTTGCGCTAATTTATTTCTCATTAGGCAGGCTTCTGTTAAACTTTGTTGCCAGGTTTGTGTTTCCGTCAGCATAATGGGTAGTTTTATCATTTCTTCGGCTTTTAGTTCCACCGCACTCACCCGGTATAATACATTACTTTCCTTTTCGTTAGGAGTGGCTGTAAACTCTACAATGCAGGCAGGGTTTAAACGCTTCATAATTTCCCTGTTTAACTCTGTTACGGCCTTGTGTGCTTCGTCTACAATCACAATAGGCTGGTGCATGTGCAATAAATTAGCAAAGGAGTTTTTCACCCGGCCAGCATCCGGCTTTCCACTCTCTACCTTTTCTAAAGATTCTAGATAAATTTCGGGAATAACCTTAAAATGAGGCTCCAAACTTTCATTATCCGCATATATATTGCGGATGTCTGTATCTTTTACATTAAAAGATTGCACAGTAGAAACAAACACACAGGTTTTGTTGGCAATATCAGTTGGACGAAGGTTTGCAAAATCATCAATATCAAAAATGGCCACATTCCCTTTAAAAGCGGCGTCTAATACTTCCCTATTGGGGTGGGTTGGGTTCTTTAAGGTTTCTATGGTTTGTTGTTTAATGGCCGATGTAGGGGTTAACCACAATACCATTGGATAATCCTTATCCACATAGTGTTGTGCGGCTAATTTGACAGTATGGGTAGCCAAAAAGGTCTTTCCTCCGCCGGTTGGCAAACGCAAGCAAACATAAGGGATGTCTTCCAACCCGGGAATGGCATGGTAGGGTACCCGGTCATTGCCTAATATTTTATAAAACGCCTCTTTTGGCCCCACAATGCGGGCTTCTTCTAAGTAATTAGCCAAAACTTCTAAAGTGTTATTTTGATAATTTTTCAGTTGAAACATGGCCTTTTTCCTGTTCTATATCGTATAATTTTTCGTCTAAATCTTCTGGCTCAATAAAGCCAACCTTACTATCTTTCATGTCGTCAATAAACTGCCGCAAAAGTTGCATATCTCCCATCTCTGAAGATAAGATATCACACTCGGCAGAAGAAGCTTCTAAAAGGGTATTACGTGCTCTAGCAATTCTATTTAGCATGGGGAATATAATTCTTTTTCCATGTTCTAAAAACTGTTTAATATCTTTAGCATTAGCTGCCAAGTAATATCCATTCTTTGACCCGGAAATTAAAATACCATGGTCACGTAATGGACCGATTACTTTTTGTCTAAAAACGCGGTCTGTTATGGGTTTAAAATTTAATTCAGACAAGTGAGCTATTAATTCTTCTGTATAGAGGCCTTTTCTAGAATCTAGATCAAAGGGCACCTCCTTTAATAATGCTACTAATACCGCACTCTGCATCCGTATAAATTCATCCGGATCGTCAAGGTGTTTCTCTATAAACATTTGGGCATTATATATAGAAATATCCCGGATAAATGTATCAAATCCTTTGAAAAGATCCCTATCTTTCAACGGATTCTTGGGTATGGGCCACCGATCATAATACAATGCTTTTTTGGTAAGAAGATTGGCAATAGTACCTTTCTTCTGGAATCTATGCTCTAACATCAGGCGAATGCTTCCAGATAAAAAGTCTGCAACGCCTATTAGCGCATCATCTCTCCCAGACAAATAATCTAATTCTGGCTGAGTGAAAAGGCTGTCTTTGCAATGGTTTTTGATGTATTTCTTAAAGCTTTCCTGAAACTCGCTACTGCCATAATTATCAATAAATATTTTTAGCTTGGAATAATTATGTAAAAAGTGTGAATATAACTGCTTGTTGATAAATTTGTAAAAAATAGGACGATATTGTAAAGCAGAGTCTTTATCTAATAATCGCTTATCTATGACCATGAATGAATAGCGAAAAGGCAGTTCGTTAATCGCTTCCAAAATCTGTATGCGTTTTTCTTCTTGGGAAATAGATTTACTTTTAATAGGACCTTGGTTGAAAAATTTTTTACGAACGGCTTCTGCTTGCACGGCGGCCATATGTAAATCTTGCTCATCAATCATAATCGCTGCTGGGACATAAAAAGGGGTAGCACCTTTATCTGTAGAAATACTCGTATTCCCAGACTCGTCAATATATACATATTTTACCGACAGGCTAGCAAAAAAATGGTCCATTGTTACCTCGCGGGAATGGCATAGGGAGTTTGTTTGAATACAATGTTTTCTTTCTTTAAGCGTTGCGGGCTTAACCGGCAGGATTCCCCATAAATCACCTTGGGACCATCAAAGGGCGGTAATCCTTCTAAAATTTTGGAAGTTAATACATTGCCCCCGTTTACACTCTTATCCCCTAAAACCCCATTATAGAGCAAATAAAATGCTGTGCCTTGGTGTACACCTAGCAAAGGAGAATATTGATAACTTTGCATAGGGGTTTTGGTTTCGCTAAACCACACATGAAAGGCTAAATCTTTGAAAGAAATACCCTGATTAATGTTTCCGGTAGTATCAAAAATGGGTTGGCCAAGGTCATAAAATGTAAAGCCGCCTCCGCCAGTCCACCCAAGGGCTTTAGAAATACCACCTTGGTCTGTTCCATCAATTACTTTCTTCATACGAGGAACACAGTGGGTGATAGCATGCTCTCCCATTTCTACACCTATATATTGGCGTCCCATTTTTTGCGCCACAGCGGCAGTAGTACCGGATCCTAGAAAGGAGTCTAACACCAAATCCCCGGGTTGGGTAGCTAAAATTAATACACGTTCTATTAAACGCTCCGGCTTGGGGGTAGCAAAAATTGTTCCCAAATTAAGTATTTTTATTTCTCGTTTGGCTTCTTGGCTGTCACCAACTTCATCTCTCATCCAAAGAGTTGTAGAAACCACACCCTGTTTAACATCAGCAAGAAACTTCTTAACACGAGGGGCATTATCTCCTTTTTTCCCAAACCAAATACGTCCGTCTTTTACCATTTCTTCAAATCGTGTTTTTGTGTAAACCCAACAACGGCCTTCTGGCGGATATACAATTCTTCCACTTGGCAAAATAATAGGAAAACATTTTTCTTTAATAACAGGTCCTACTGTACAATCAGCAGATGTCCAAGGCCCTCTGGGATCTTGATCAGGATTTTTATAAGTTTCTAATTGATGGTTGCTTCTAGGCAAAGAATTTAAGGTAAAATTGGCTGAGAAATTTTTAGCATATACTAACAAAGTGTCATGGCTGCGGGAAAGTGTTTTCTTTAAGTTTACAGGAGAAAAGGCCCGTTGCCAAATAATTTCGTCAATAAAATTTTTTCGATTGAAGATTTCATCGCAAATAATTTTCAAATAGTGTTTTTCATCACTGTCGATGGAGATCCAAATACTTCCATCTTCTGCTAATAGTTCGTGCAATAGTTCCAAACGGGGGTACATCATAGAAAGCCAGGTGGAATGTTCTAAGTTGTCATCGTAATGGTCAAAAGCAGAGCCTGTATTGTAAGGAGGATCAATATAAATGCATTTTACCCGCCCTTTATAATAGGGCAAAAGGGCTTTTAGTGCTTCCAGATTATCCCCTTTTATAAGCATATTGCCTTGGGTTTGGTCCCCCACGGACAGTTCTTTATTTTCCACCAATACCTTATACGGCGTTTTATCTGCCGTGGTGAGGGCTTCTTTTTTATTTAACCAATCCAAAATGGGCATAATATCAATCCTTAAAAACTGTATTTACTATTACTTTACAAAATTACACTAAATAAAAAAATTATTTCTATAGAGAAAATTTATGTAATTTCTTGCAAAGCCCTTTATAAGTATATAGTGATTTGTGACTAAATATTTTCTGACTAGAAATCATTTTATACAATTAATTTTAAAATTGCCCAATTAAGATATGATAAAAGACTTGGACCGAATATTTGAGGAGTTTTGGAGTGGCATATGCAAGGGGATAATACACTTTTTCAACAATTAGATAATATAATAGTTCTGTCCCTTAAAACGAATCATCTAAAACTGGTGGAATTACACGAAAAGTTCAAAAATTTTAAAGTAACCAATCCCTCCGACAGGCCAGATCTGGCATATAAACATGCTTTTGGCTTTTTTGTGTCTGAATATCTCCGTGATTTAAAGGTGTTAGATGAAAAATCGGACATTGATTCAATCTTTCTACAGGGGAGACGCCTTTTAGAGTGTGTTATTACAGTTAAATATATCCAAAAACACGATTTGTTTGAACAAGTGGTAGGATTCTGTGAATGGGACCGAAAAGAGTACCTAGAAGGCCAAAAGGCACGAGTTAAAGCCGATTTAGATTTATTCCCTTATTTGGAAGGAATTATCAAATGGGATATAAAGCAACAACAGGATTTGGACTCTTTACAACGAAAATATGCCCAACCGTGTAAACTTCCTTCTGTACGAAAAATGGCAGATGATTTAGGGTTGGAAGCCGATTATGCCTATTTTTATAAACTGACTTCTAAAATATTGCATTTTTGCCCGTTCAGCCTAAACAATGAGCACTTATATGATGGCATTGTGCATAAGCGCGTATTTCTTCTAAGGATAGATTGTTATTGGAAGGAGCTAATTAAAGAATTATCTACATTATATGTCTCTTTCTAAAAGCCACGACCATCGTATCGTAAAATTTGCTCGTAAGGACGGACGCTTAATCAGAAGACAAATAAGCTATTAGACATATATTATATATAATATATTTTGGCTATTCTTTCGTTTGTTAAGTATGTTCCACTGTTTGTATAAATTGGCAGGATGAATAAGGAAATGCGGGGTAAGAAGAAAGTTAAAGGAGAGCAAATATGGCCCAATATGAAGTAAATAATACATCTATTTCTACATTATTATCTTGGATTCGTAGTGAAGAAATTGCAATACCAGAAATTCAACGCCCTTTTGTGTGGGATTCGACCAAAGTTCGTGATTTGATTGATTCCCTTTATGCTGGGTTTCCGGTGGGGTATATTATTGTTTGGAAGAATCCAGATATTCATTTAAAAGATGGCACTATTTCTTCCGGAAAGAAAATTTTAATTGATGGCCAACAACGTATTACTGCCTTGCAAGCAGCGATTGTAGGTGAACCAATTGTCGGGAGCAATTACCGGAAAAAACGCATTAAAATTGCTTTTAATCCATTAAAAGAATGCTTTGAAGTTGCCAACCCAGCCATTGAAAATGACATTGCTTGGATCTCTGATATTGCGCCACTTTATCAGCCGGGGTTTGATTCTTTTAACTTTGTTATCAATTATTGTAAACAGAATAAATTGGAAGATAATAAACGTAGTGATATCAATGCGGTTATTACGCGTCTACAACAAATTCAAAATAATAATTTAGGTGTTATTGAACTTTCGCCACAGTTGGATATTGCCCAGGTTACAGATATTTTTATTCGTATTAACTCCAAAGGGGTTGTTTTGTCACAAGCAGATTTTGCAATGTCAAAGATTTCTTCTGATAATCAATATGGAGGCAATCAAATCCGTAAAATAATGGATTATTTTTGTCATCTAATGCAAAAACCTGAAGATTATGATGCTATTTTACATAATGATATAGATTTTTCTTCCACGGAAGATTTTACTGAGATTAAATGGATTGTTACAGAAAATGAAGATATTTATGTGCCAGATTATACCGATGTATTGCGCGTAGCATTTACCTTTAAGTTCCTGCGTGGAAAGATTGCTGATTTAGTAAGTCTTTTATCTGGCAGAGATTTTAACTCGCGGGAGTATCAGGAAGCAATAGCTGCGGATTCTTTTGCCAGGCTTAAGGAAGGTGTATTGGCGTTCGTAAATAAAACCAATTTTCAACGCTACTTAATGATTGTGAAATCAACGGGCATTATTTCTCCGTCTATGATTCGCTCGCAAAATGTTTTGAATTTTGGTTATGCTTTGTATTTGCTTTTGCGTGAAAGAGGAATCGAAAATGCTGTGATTGAAAAAGTCGTGCGCCGCTGGATTGTATTAACTATTTTGACTGGCAGATATTCTGGTTCGCCGGAATCTACCTTTGATTATGATATTAAACGTTTCCACATGAATGATCCAATGGATTTATTACAGCATACCGAAGAAGGGGAATTGTCGGAGGCTTTCTGGAATAATATATTGGTAACGAAGTTGGATACCGCCGTAGCTAGTAGCCCCATGTTCAATGTCTTCTTGATGGCACAAGTCAAAATGGGAGATTTTGGCTTTTTATCAGAGCAGATAGACGTGAAAACTCTTATAGAGCAACGAGGGGATATTCATCATATTTTCCCTAAAAAATATTTACAGAAATTTGGGATTAAAGAACGTAGTTTGTATAACCAAATTGCTAACTATGTATATACTCAATCTGAAATTAATATCAAGATTAAAGACCAAGCCCCTCGAGATTATATGGCTCTAGTAAAGGAACAATGCCTTGCTAATGATATAGGTTATGGCGGCATTAATTCAATGGAAAAGTTGAATAAGAATATGAAAGAAAATTGTATTCCTCCAGAGATTTTTGATATGGACTATACAAAATTCGAAGATTTTTTGGATAAACGTCGTTATTTAATGGCACAAAAAATCAAACAATATTATCAATTGCTAAAATAATCAATAGTGCTTTATTGCCAGTATGTTAAAACTCCTCACAATTGTGTGAGGAGTTTTGCTTTAAATAATTAAATCAATTAATGAAATAAACGGCAGAACTTAGTGGCTATTTTTCGCCTGCCAAAAATAAGGATGGCGGACGGAGACCACCAAGAGCGGAAGATAACATCACAAAAACAAATTTTGGGATTTTAGAATAAAAAGTCTGGTCAAAAAATTTTCTGGAAAATTTTTGGGCTTTTTATTCCTTAATATCGTATATCTCTCGGATATTTTGCTGAATTTGTACTGCCTGATATAATAAATCGGTATCTAGGGAGCATTGAATAGTCAAATCTATGTGTGGTTGTGTAGAGGAGCCTCCATATCCATTTACAAAGAACTCTTCAGTTATAGACATATCTCGAGACTCCGCGATAGAGAAAGATTGATAACCGTTTTCTAAACAAACCTCAGCACTTCTTAATAAAGCATAGTCTTTTGCCACCTTTACGCTTGTTTCTTCGTTGCCTTTGAAAGAAACATTGAATAAGCCTTCTTGTAATTGCACCGAAAAATAGCCATTAGCCGTTGGTTTTTTAGCGGCTTTATATGCGGTGGCACATCCTGCTACTAGAAATAGACTAAAAACAATACAAAGGATCTTCTTCATAATATTCTCCTAATTAAAGGCTCCACTGTTCTCCTATATAACATAACATATTAGCTCATTATACAGTGTGCTTAATGAACAAAAAACACGCAAGATAAGGGCAATTTTATGCCTGTAACTGCAAACGATGGATAAAAACCCCTAAAAATGTTTATTTTGAGGCTGAAACGCTCCAATAAGCCCCCAAAAACTAAATTGCTACAATTGTTTCCTTTATAATCCGCTATACAAATTGAAAATGGTTTACACTTACCCATTATATGAACCCCGATAAAGGGTTCCCGGTTTTAGAACCGTGCATCTTATGAAATTAAGGTGATATAAATGTTGAAGGAAATGAAAGGTAGTATTGATAAAAACGAAAGGAATAATGAGGCATGGTCCTCTAATAGCAAGCGGGGTAAGTATGTAAATGACATATTTGCATCTTGTGTATTGGGTAATAATTGGGATGTGGCGGAATCTGTAGACGTACAGAGTGGAAAATATCCAGCGGGGTGGGGTAGTTATGGACGCTTATAATATCTCACTCAGACCATTTGACGAGGCCTATTTGGAAGAAAGCAGGCCCGTATTGGAGCAATATTTTCAGCGTCCTTTAAGTTTAGAGGAAGTGGAAAGTATTATTAATTCTTTCCTGGAACTGGAAGAAGTAGTCAGAAAGGTGCAGGGAGCCCCTCAAAATGAGGGCTTTACATCTTTCTCATAGGATGATAAGCTTAGCTGCTATAAAGTTTTATAAAGGGATATATAGATATATGGATAATATAATCATTCAACTAGAAGAATACAGATTGAAACATCGTATTACACAGCAGGATTTAGCCCGTAAATTGGGCGTATCCTTTGTATCGGTAAACAGGTGGTTAAATGGCCACGCCAGACCCCAAAAATTACAGGTATATCAGATTAAACAACTTTTACAAGATAAGGAAGTGCAGTATGGTAAATAAAGAAAATCAATTTCAAGAAAAAGCCGTCATCTTTTTGCGTGTTTCCAGCATTAAGCAGGAAGATGGATACTCCCTGGACGCACAGGAGAAGTTGGCCCGTTCGTATGCTCAACGAAATAATTTGCAGATAGTAAAAATGTGGAAAGTACAGGAATCTGCCTGGGGTAAGAAAGAACGCAAGGAGTTTAGCGCCATGCTGGACTTTGTAAAGCGTAATGACAGCGTAAAACACGTGATCTTTGACGTGGTAGACCGTATGACCCGTAACGATGCCGACAAAATACGGATAATCCGCTTAATCCGGGAATACCACAAAAGTATTCATTTTTCCCGAACCAACCAGTTGTTAAATGACCAGACGCTGGATTCCAATAAGGAATTTATGATGGATGTGGAAGTAGCGGCTTCCAAAAAGTTATCTAACGACATTGCCTATAAAACCCGTATGGGTATGGTGGAAAAGGCCGAACAGGGCATTTATCCGGGCAATGCGCCGCTGGGGTATATAAACGTAACTACGAAAGAGAAAGAGTCCATTATCGAAGCGGACCCGGTTAATGCCCCGTTGGTGACGGAACTGTTTGAATATGCCTCTACGGGCAAGTATTCTTTGGAAGAGTTGGAAGAAATCTTTTACGGTAAAGGGCTTAGAACCAAAAGCAGGGGGAACCGAGTCTCGTTAAAAAGTATATCCAAAATGCTTCATTCTCCCTTTTATTACGGTGTATTTAAGTGGGGTAAAAAGCTTTACCAAGGGACGCATCCGTCGCTTGTTAGCAAAGCTGTATGGGATAAAACCCAAGAAGCCCTGGCCGCTAAGGCCCACCGCTATGATACACGGCACAATTATCCCTTTAACCGCTTAATTATCTGCGAACATTGCGGGCATTATATATTGGGGGCCAAAGCCAAGCATAAGTATTTGTATTATCGGTGTGCGCATTACAATAAAGACCATAAAAAGAGCGGGTATTTGACGGAAGCCCGCTTGGCCGAACAATTGGCAGATACTATACAAGACATTGAACTGCCCAAAGAAGTGGTAGAGGTGCTTTGTAAGGGGCTTAAGCAGAAAGGTTTACATGCAAACCAAATTAATGCAGGTACTAAGCAGATATTGCAAAAGGAACTGGAGCGCGCAAATGGCCGTATAGAAGCCTTGCTGGATATGTATTTGGACCGTAAAATAACCGATGCGGCCTATCAGGCCAAAAACCGCCAATTACAGGAAGAACGGGAACGTATTGAGGGAGGACTCGCCCGCTGTACGGGCAGTGCCGAAGGGGCCCAGCGGGCTGTACAGGGGCTGGCTATGCTGTCCGGGCTTAAAAAGTGTTACCGGGAAGCGGATAATTACGGCAAGGCGGACTTATTGCGTGCGGTAGGGGCCAAGTTCCTGCTTACGCAAGATAATCAAATTGTGGTGGAGTATAAAGAGCCGTTTAAGGCCATTTATGAAGCCAAGCATTTGGCCCAGACAGAAGCCAAAGAAGCGGAAAAGGATAAAAAAACAGCCCTTTTAAATAAGGGCTGTTTGGAAATCTACGACGATAAAAGCGCTCAAGGCGCATCTAAAAGTTGTAGCAGAAATTATTGGGGTGCTAACCAATTGCCGGTACCTCATTTCTATCCGAATCCCGCGCAAAAGATAGCTTTTCCCTGTGCTAAACAGGGAATATCTCGCTTTATCCAAAAGAGCGTTTGTATCTGCTTTGCAAGCGGATATAAAGATAATAAGAGAATGTATTCAAAAATTAGATAAATTCCCTGATAAACAGGGAAAATACAGGGAATTGGTGGGTTTCTAGCCCTATTACATAAGGAAAGGGACGGCCTTCTGTATAGTGCCGCCCCTGTATAATTTGCCCAAATTCCCTAAAATCATAACAGGGAATTAATAAATAATAACATGCGTCCATGTTGCAAAAAACAACTATAATATAAATAGCAACTGTATTTTTATAAATAAAAATAATTAATACCTAAGGGCTTTATATATTAGAAGATCATGAGTTATTCATCTAGTGTCCCTGCTTCTTTTCAGGGATATTATTACCAGATATGCCGATTGTTTTCTCGTCTTTGGGGTGGTGATGACGGGGATATCATTTGTCTTGAACATTATGATGATCTTGCTCTTAAAAAGAAGAATGGTCTGATAACTTTAGAACAAGCAAAGCAATATACCACGGCGACACCGGCTTCGAATTGGTCTCCTGCTTTTTGGAAAACTATCGAAAATTGGATACAAGTAATGAATAGTTATCCAAAATCAAGGAATCGTCTTAAGTTTGTGTATTGTTGTAGCACTAAGAAATCTCCAGGCGAGTTAATTTTACAATACCATAACGCTAGTTCTAAAGCTCAGGCACAAGAAGCTATTTTGAAAACACAGAGTTTATTAAATAGTTCTAGGTTAAAGAAAAATAAGGATAAAATTCTCAATTTAATTCAGAATCCTCTTTTGATATTAATTATAACCAATTTTGAGTTTATTCATGAAGATCCAACGAAACCCGATGGCCTTGATAAACTCATTAAAGATGCTATTCCTAATCCTATTCAAGCAAATCAAGTTAAAGTTCATTTGTTAGGATGGATTTGTGATTTTATTCGTGAACAATTTAAACAAGGTCGAGTAATGGCTGTTCCTCGGAATGAATTTCGAAAAGAATATTTGAGTTATTGGAATAGATTAAAAGCCGATCCTCTTTCTTCTTATTCCTTGGCTTCGGAAGATATTTGTTCAGAAAGTGATAAAGAAAAATATAAAAAAAGTACTTTTATTGAGCAACTTAATCTAATTGAGTGTTCTAATAAAGACAAAGAATTAGCCATCATTGATTTTGTTACCGCAGGAAATACCTGGGCAAGGATGGCGGCTGATGGAGTAGTGAACGAGGAAAGTTATCAAATTTTTCGTAAAGAGATCCAGTCTGATTGGAAAAATATCAAAGATATAACGGTTAATTCTTTTCCGCCAGAGTCTTTAGATAAAAAACGCGCAGGACGTTTGATTTATAATAAAACGTTGCTTTTAAAAACAAAACTCCAAGGACAAGATTCCCCACGACTTTTTGTTAGAGGAACTTGTCAAGATTTAGCAGACAGATTGTTAATTGGTTGGCATCCAGACTATGAACGAGAATTAAAAAATGATTCGGGAAACAATTAAAAATATACAGAATCCAGCAATTGGGGCCTATTTAATTTGGAAAACAGCATTAGGTTACTGTTCTAAGCAGCACCCATTTGTTTCTATGCATCTTTTATTTCTTGTAATACCTATGTTACTTAATCAGAAAATATATCAGAAAGTAAAAGCTACAAAAGCAACATCTACACTTTATAATTTAATTTCAAAGCTTACTCCAAATGAATTTATACAGATTAATGAGGGAGTGTCTTTGTATAAAGAATTAACATTTGAATCCTTGGGATTGGCAGCTAGAACTGGGCTTATCAAATATGATGGAAAAGATAGGATTGTTCCTCTCAAAATAAATATTACCCCTCAGGAAGTGGTTCGGGATATGGGAACACAAGGAATTAAATTAGGTAAATGGTTTGAAAAGTTATCTTTATCTCAAATTATTCGGATAACTATGGTGAAATGATATGAAAATGCAAATCAAAAAATTATTTATTACTTCAAAAATTGAACAGAAATATAGGGAGATTGCTTTTCAAGAAGGGAAGATAAATTTTATTGTGGGTAATTCCTTGACTGGTAAAACTGCTATTATTTTTATCATCGATTATATTTTGGGTTCCGATTCATCTCAAATACCATCTGGAATCATTTTGCAAAAAGTTGATTGGTTTGGAATGGTATGTTCTCTTGATAACAATGAAACGCTAATTGTTGCGCGGCGAAATCCTGATATTTCTAAGATGGAAGTATTTTTGGATATTGGCAAAGATATTTGTGTGCCAGAAGTGTTAACTGCTAATATTCCTTTTGCGGAATTTAAAAAAAGATTGGATCTTCTGGCGAATTTACCTGAAATGGATTTTAAAGAAGGAAGTGCAGATGAAAAAAATGGATTTAAGAATAGAGCAGGATTTCGAGATTTAGCAGCTTTTTTATATCAACCTCAATATATTATTGCCAATCCAACTAGTCTGTTTTTTAAAACAGAATCATTTGAACATAGAGAAAAATTAAAGGTAATTTCAGAATTGGTATTAGATATTATTGATGCTACAATCATGCAGAATAGAGAGAAAATCAAACAAATACAAGAGGAATTGGATGCCTGTTATAAAGAAAAAAAAGAATTGAAAAAAATAGCAGAAAGCAAGAAAGAAGATTTGCTTGATAAATTACTTTTGGCTACTAGAGCTGGTCTGTTGGATAAAACAATTCATCAAAACATGAAAAGTAAAGAAATGTTTAACCTTTTATTAGAAGTTGTGGAAAACTATAAGAAAAATCCTTTTGGGGTGAAGGATACGGAAAATCTTGTTAATGAAAAACTACTCCTTTTGAAGAAGGAAGAACAAACATTAGCTTTAGCTTTGAGAGAATTACTCTGCACAGAAACTCGATTGCATACATTAATTAATACTACAAGTTGTAATGGTATGTTTCGTGAAACATTTCAGATTCAAGCAGATCGTTTGTATATTTCCGAGAATTTAAAAATATCTCAAGAAAAGTGCCCTTTCTGTCATTCGATTGTTAAACAAGAGAATGAATCGCTAAAAAGATTACAAGAGGCTCTGAGAGAAACAGAAGCTTCTTTAGAGGTGTTAGATTTATCTTCATCTAATTTTATTAAACAGTTAGCTGAAGTTGAAAAAGATGTCGCCTCTAAAAAAATTAGTTTGCGCAAGATACAAAGGCAAATTTCTGCTTTAGAAAGCGAGTCCAAAGAAAAGCATCAAGATTTGTTAACACAAGGAGAAGTGGCTAGATTAATAGGAGGTATTGAGGAGTTTATTGAGTTGTATAGAGATATTGGAGATAGTGCGGGTTTAGATACAAAAATTAATCAGCTTCAATCTCAGCTTGCTGATATACAAGATATTATTTCTGAGAAAGAAATAAAAGAGAAGAGAGAAAAAGTTAGGAAATTCTTGGCAGATAGACTCACTTCATATGCTTCTCAACTAAATATTGAATATCCTGATTCTAAAGCAGAATTTGATTGGAAAGCTCTTACAGTAGTTATACAAACTGACGAAATGCAACGGCGATATCTCAGCATGTTAGGTAGTGGCGCAAACTGGCTATCTTATCATATTGCTGCTATGCTTGCTTTAGCAGAATATTTCTCTACTTTTCAAAGTTTTGTTCCTTCTTTTTTAATATTTGATCAACCGAGCCAGGTATATTTCCCCACCAAAGAAAAAGAAGCAAAAGTAATTACTAAAAAAGATATTTCAACAGAATATACAACAGATGAACAAGCGGTTAGAAAGATCTTTAGTTTAATTAGTGCTGTTGTCGAAAAATTATCACCATCCTTGCAAGTAATAATTTTAGAACATGCAGATGAAAGCTTGTGGGGAGATTTGCCTAATGTCCATTTGGCTGCTCGTTGGAATGAAACGAATCAAGAAAAATTAATTCCATCGGATTGGAAATAAATTATAGTTAATATTTATAAATTTAAGCTTTGTTGTATTACTGTTCCAATCAGAGGAAGAGTAATAATGATTGGAATAAGTTCTGATATTAGATTATCCGTTTAAACAGTATGTCCGAATGTCTAAAGGTTAAGATGATACTAGTGGATGTATAAAAATCGATTTCAATTTAATGATATATTAATTATGAATAGCCCTCTCCGAGGAGTTCAGAGGGCTGTTAAAGGGGCTCTTAAAATTTGTCTTAATAAGTAGTTAAGGGCCACACCTCTTTGGTTAATTTTAATAGTAATTCTTGGCGTTGCTCGATGGATTCCTTTGTCCAAGTATCCCAATGGGGGATATGTCGGAAAAATTGCCCATGTTGACTTGTTGCCCCGGTTGTGTTTGGGAGGGCAATAATGCTTTTCGTAAATACACAATTGCTTGTTGTGTAAGTTTGCTTTTTGATTTCAAAGAAATCATTCCCTAACGATCTGTTAAGCGGGGCTTCTAATAAGGTAAGATTTCCTAGCCTATTTTTATATTCTTCATATATTTCTACTCCAAACGCTTCTCTTAACCCTTCTTTTGGATGGTTGGGTAAAATGTGCTCAATATCCAACCCCGAGAATAAGTTGTTGGATACATGGCAGCCATTCCATTTCTCTTGTACATAAAGACTAATTTTATTCAAAATATAACGAGTACGTGTTCTATTTTTTCCCATTTGTAGACGCCTAAAATAATCATCAAAATTATTCATTCTTTGCTGAGTAGGAGTTATTAAAGCGCTAGTAATAAATTTATTATATGAGGAAAGTTGTTCTTCTTCATTTTGTATTTTGCTCAAACTATATAGTTGCTTTGCCCAGCTGGCACACTCACGCTCTAACGCATTAGTATTATTCCCTGGTATGATATAGAAGAACATAAAAGATTCTACTTGCTTAATAAAATGTTTTAGAATAGGCAAAGGCAAATTTTTGGCGGACAGCAAGGCAATAATGTATGTAGACAGCCCTCCATTTAAGGTGTTAATATTCTGCAAATGTTCGTTGTCTTCACCGTTAAGTTTCCCTTCCAGAAAACCATTGTAATCGAGGGCAGCTTGATATAAATTTTGTAAAAAATCCTGGGGCTTAGATATATCCTCGAGATTAGAGGTAAAGTCAAAGATATCATCGGTTCTTAGGATGCCATTTTTATAAATGCCGGAATCAATTTTATCCGGGAAATTGGCCATGAGAAAATAACGGATAAAACGTAATTTATGGGTTTCATTTTTGCGAAACAGTTTGAATATTTCTTGCCATTTGTCTTTTAGGATTTTAAAATCTTTTTTATCGATATGACAGAACAAACGGTTTTTAATCAAATCTAGTGGATTTAACCCGACACCGCGCTCATTAATGGTCTCAAAGATTTGTAAAGCTTTGTTGATATCTGTCGTGATTTGCAGTACAAAAACTTGATGCAGTGTGTATGTAATAAAAGCGAAAAGCTCTTCTGCGGATGAACAATGTTCATCTAAAAAATCATTAATTTGTTGATAAGCATTATATAGATTTTTAATAGTGTCTGGCAGTCGGTTCCCATAATCGGAATGCAATTGCTTGATAAGATTACTCGGTTGCGTGTTAATTATTTCTAAGAATTTTTGTGCATTGGCATAATTGAGATTAAGATGATAACGTGAGGATAAATCCCCAAATGAGTCCCAGCTTTTATTTTTAATAAGGTCATTAAGGAATTGTTGACGATCGTTTGTAACTTTTTGTGTAAATATACTTAATAAAATGAACAAAGTGGTTAAACGTTGCTGTCCGTCAATGACTTCTAAAGTGGAGCTCTTTAGATTAGTTGCTACGACAGTGGTCCCAATGAAATAGGCATTTTGCGCATTTTCTTTGAATGCGCAATAAATATCATTTAGCAAAGCTAATACATTTGCTTTTCGCCATACATATTCACGCTGGTAGTCTGGTACTTCATAAAATTTTTTAAAAATTTCTTCAATGTTTAGTTGGTCCTTATCAAATAATTGGGTATTCATTTTCCTTTTTCCTCAGTTATGTCGAATTGATTGGGCGACAACGTATTATCGCTAAGAACAGCCGGGAAGTCAAACAGGATGGCAATAAAAAACGGCTGTTATTTCCAATGGAAACCAATACGCATTAGAAACACAGCCGTAGTTACTTACCAAAATGGCAAATAACATTGACCGTAAGTCGGCAGGCTCATGACTTCCTACCTTCTTGCGGCTAATTGGCCTTCTTAGTATTGGTTTCCTTTTACTTTTGTAAAAGCGTGCCGTTGGTGCGGCACTAAGCCAGGGTAAAAATGTTAAAGATAATGTTAAATGTCAGTCCTCCTTAAAAGTTACTTTCATTGTAGCAATTTGTTGCAAAATAGTTTTTAAAAGCATTAATTAGGGTGTTTTAATGGATAAATGGCTTCCGCGTTACCGAAAAATTTTTAAAAATAAAAATCTAATAATTTGTCGTCGTATTTTATTGGAAATCCTTATTTTTTAAGACTATTTATTTATGATAATAAATGGCAAAAATTTGATTTTTGTTTCAAAATAATGCTATAAATTACCTTTGTATTCGTTTGATGGCAATATCAAAAGAGTGCAAAAACTAAATTATCTTACCTTTGGAAAGGTCACAGTACCCTACCCTTGGCACAAGGACAAATGTGCCGGCACCTCTTTCCTGCCTTAACATGAAGAAGCAAGGCCAACTGCTATAAAAACCTGAGGGTTTCCCTCAATACACCCATTAGGAGTTCTTCTCTATGACGGACCATATATTAATTACGCCTTTGGTGGTGGAGTATGCCGCTTTGTCTAGTTTAAAAGAATATCAAGGCAACCCGCGGCAGCACAGTCATAAACAAATCGCGCAAATTACGCGTTCTATTGAGCATTTTGGTTTTATCAACCCTATTTTAATCGACGAGCAGAATGAAATTATAGCCGGCCACGCCCGTTTTGCGGCCGCTCAAGCCGCCCGTATGGAAAAAGTGCCCGTTATTCGCTTAAAACACTTATCCCCAGCCCAAAAGAAGGCTTATCGTATTGCCGACAACCGCTTGATGGAACTGGGCACCTGGAGCATAGAGCTGCTGCAGGCGGAATTTAAAGCGATAGAAGAACTGCATTTGGACGTTCCGCTTACGCTTACGGGGTATGATATGGGGGATATAGACCTCATTTTGGAGGGGGAACAGCGCGAGGCGGACCCCAAAACCAATCAAATCCCGTTTATTGCAGACAGCGATATCATTTCCCGGGAGGGTGACCTTTGGCAGTTGGGGGCACACCGCCTGATTTGCGGCAATTCCCTGCAGGAGGAAACCCTGCGGGCACTGATGGAGGACAAGAAAGCCGATATGGTGTTTGCGGATCCTCCGTACAATGTAAAAATTAACGGGCATGTCTGCGGGGCCGGCAGTGTCAAACACGATGAATTTAAATTTGCCTCCGGCGAAATGACCAGCGAGCAATTTACGCATTTTTTGCGTACGGCGTTTGAATGTCTGTGTGCGTTCAGCAAATCCGGCTCTTTGCATTATATTTGTATGGACTGGCGGCATATTAAAGAGATGGTGACGGCGGGAGAAGTATATGACCAGTTTAAAAATCTGTGTGTATGGCGCAAAAACAATGCGGGGATGGGCTCGTTTTACCGTTCCCAGCACGAACTGGTTTTTATGTTTAAGCACGGAACCGAGCCGCACATCAACAATGTGGAACTGGGCATACACGGTCGTTACCGCACCAATGTATGGTGTTATCCCAGCGTCAATACCCCGGGGGAAGAAAATACCGAAAAACGCTCTATGCACCCCACCGTCAAACCGGTAGAAATGATTAAAGACACAATCTTGGACGCGTCCAACCGCGGCGGATTGGTGCTGGACAGCTTTTTAGGCTCCGGCAGTACTCTTATTGCCGCCGAAAAGGCCGGGCGGATTTGCTATGGGGTGGAATTGGAGCCCAAATATGTGGATACGGCTATCCGGCGCTATGAGGGCCTTGGGGGCGGCCGGACGGCCGTGCATCTGCCCAGCGGGAAAACATATCAAGAGTTGCTGGCCGAAAAACGGCGGGAGGCCGCGCATGTTGAATGATTATGAGGTCGGATACGGCAAGCCTCCAAAGAAGAACCGGTTTAAGCCGGGCTTTAGCGGCAATAAAAAAGGCCGCCCAAAAGGTCATCCCAATTTGCACACCATCGTAGGAAAAGTATTAAAAGAAAAAATTAGCATTTTGAAAAATGGCGAGGTGCTAAAGATGACGATGCTGGAGGGAATTATCCGCAAACTTTTTGTGGCGGGATTGCAGGGCAAAGAGGGGGCGATTAAACGTATCCTGGAGTTATGCGAACGCCTGGAACACAGCCAGGCGGAGCAGGCCGTCCAGCGGGAGGTCCTTCAGCAAGATGACAAAGCCTTGCTTGACGCTGTTTTAAAAGAGTTTTTGGGGGAAGAGGCGCGTGGATGAAGAAATAATTCTTTACCGAAAACAGTTGGACGCGCTTCTGCGGCAGGATTTTAAAACATTCGTCTGTAAGGTGTTTTTGGAAATCAGCCCGGGAGCGGTTTACCAGGATAATTGGCACATCAGTCTTATTTGCGCCGAGTTGGAGGCTATGCTCCGCGGCGAAAATAACCGATTAATTATCAATATCCCGCCGCGCTATATGAAATCCATTATTTGTTCTGTGGCGTGGCCGGCCTATGTGCTGGGGCATTGTCCGCAGGAGGCCGTAGTTTGTGTGAGTTACGCAGATGAATTATCCAAAAAACTGGCGGCAGATTGTCGGCGCGTGATGGAAACCCCTTGGTATAAGCGTGTGTTTCCCTGGACGCGCCTGGCGCCGGCCCGCCGGGAAGTGATGGATTTTGAAACTACCCGCGGCGGTGGGCGGTATTCAACGACGGTAGGCGGCACCTTAACCGGGCGCGGTGGCAATTGGTTGGTGATAGATGACCCCATTAAGCCTGCTGACGCAAATTCGGACTTAATACGCAATAAAGTGAACGAGTGGTATGGGAATACACTTTACAGCCGATTAAATGACAAGAAAAACGGGAAGATTATTCTTATTATGCAGCGCACACACGAACAGGATTTGACCGGTTATCTGCTGGAAAGCCAGGCCGGGTTTAAGCATATGGCTATTCCGTTGCTGGCCCGGCAAGCCGAGCATTGGGTTTGGACACGGCGGATAGGGAATATAACGCGCCAGTTTCACTATGACCGGCTGCCTGATGAGCCGTTACACCCGGCCAGGGAAGGATTGGCGGAAATAGAGCGTATCAAAAACTCTATGGGGCGCATGGCGTTTGCCTGCCAGTGCCAGCAGAATCCGTTGGCGCCGGGCGGGAATATCGTCAAATGGGAATGGTTTAAACGTTACCGCTGGGACGCATTGCAACAGAGCGTTTACAACGGGGAGTTTTCTGTTCTGCAAATGATGTTTAGCTGGGATTTGGCCATCAAACGCGGCAAGGAAAATGATTATAGCGTGTGCATTTGTGCTTTGCGTACCGATAAGGGGTGGTATATTTTGGATGTAAAACGCTGGAAATTGGAACTGCCCGAACTGGTTAAAACTGGTTATGCGTATATGGAGGAAAAACGCGCGCTGTTCAAACGGCTTAGATATGGCTTATCTTTTAAGGTCCTGGTGGAAGAAGCTGGCTGCGGCATAGGGTTTTTGCAGGAAATACAGCGCAAATACTTCCACGGTTCTGTTCGGCCGGTTAAACCCGTAGATGATAAGGAAACCCGCCTTAAAAATGTAACCCCTGCTTTAGAGGCGGGGCGTTGTTTCCTGCCGGAAGGGGAAGCCTCATGGCTGGCTGACTTTAAGCACGAAGTGCTGGGTTTTCCGCATACCAAGCACGATGACCAAGTGGACGCATTATCCCAATTATTAGAGTATTGGAAACCCAAAACCTTTGATTTTATTTAGTTGACTTGCATATAAGAAGTAATGCGTATTGTAATTGATGAATGAAATTTACGAGGGAGTTTATGAGAAAATTAGAAATATTAACACAAAGTTTGCAAGTTTTGAAGGAATTATCAACGGATTTGCAAAAACAAATTATGCAAGCACAAGAAGGTGTGACTGAAAAGTCGGCCAATTTAATACTTGGTAGTTTAGCTGGGATAGACCAAACAGCTTCACATATTAAACATATCTACGAAGCCATGTTGTTTATCAATCAGAAAAATCTATAGAAATAGGTGTATTTTATTTGAAAATGGCAAAAGTAAACAAAAGGAAAATGCGATTAATAGAACATTTTGTGTAATATTTCCGTGAATGTTGGCTGAATGCCATATACTAACTTTAGTAACATCCTCCTTTCGGTTTAGCGCGTTCTTTCTCTCGCAAAAAGTGACCGCAATTTTCACTGTATAGTGATTCGGAAAGAGACTAAACAAGTTAATTGCGAAACAAACTTGTAATTTGTTTTAATTCTTGTCGTAGGCCTAACTTATCTATTAAACGCTCTTTAGCAATAAAATCTTCTTTATGATATGCTAGCAACCGAGCATATAGCCAGTTATAAAATTGATCTATCATAGTATGATATTGCAGACAAAGATCCTTGAAATTAATTTCAGGCCCATACTGCTTCATATATGTCCGAGCTAAGGTAGACCAATTAAAATTGGTTTGTAATAAATTAGGTGTCATTAGTATTATATCCCACTGCTGGGAATTGATTGGGCTTTTGACAATATCAGGTAGGATAATACTAACATGTGCATTGTAATTTCTTAAACCTTCTACGAAACTGACTAAACTGCATTGAAATACTTTTACTTTTTGTTCGTATTCTCGTTTGATTTCTGTTTCTTTATAATAATTAATTATTCTGCGACAATTGTCTCTCAAGGCTGTTGCCGACATCAGAAAGTTAAAAGCATGCCTTTTGAAACGGTCATGGGGCGAAAAGAATATCTCTTTTGGAAAACATTGTTGGCGGATTTCATCAATAGTATTTAACAATGTGTTATAGTTTTCATTGAATATATGATGCATTTCCGCCAAATGTCCTATTCTATTGCAGGCTAACCAACCTTTGCAATTAAATAATTGCTCTTTATTGCTTTGTTTCATATTTTGATTATAGAGGCAAATAAGTCTTCTTGAGAGGCAAGAGAGTCCGTCCCTCTGATGAAAAATTATCGTAATATCTTTCAATAATTGAAGCTAATTTGTCTATATCTACTAATGTAAGTGGAACATTTGATCTCTCTGCTTCATAGTGGGCATCTTTTGTGAAACCACCGGTGCTTACATATAAGCATTTGTCAGCTTCTTTCCTGCTTCCTAGAAATTGTCTTATTTCTTTAGAGCCCATTTTCCCTTTTCGATGTTTAACTTCCACGAAAATTCTCGGATCTTCCAATCCCAACCCATCTTTTGAGGCAAAAACATCTAAGGCTCGATCTGGCCCTTTTGGCGTTTGTTCTGCAATATAACCCATTGCATTTAAGATTTCTTTTAATAATTTTTCCATTTGATCGGAATCTAAAGACATGATTTTGTCCTTTAGACGTTCAAAAGCTTCTTCAATACCAATAGAATTTTCCTCTTTAGTATCCAGAGTTGTTTCTTTTGCAGAAGAAGGTTTCTCAAGCAACTGCAAGATTTCTCTTACTTGATCTTGTTGTAGCTCGGAGAGTGTTAATGTGGTTCCTAAAAAATTTTTTGTATTTTGAGAAAGAATATCTCGGGATATAGGTTTTGGATTCCATTTAGTTTTGCGAATATGGGGCCAATATTGACCTAGAAAATACATTTTGGGGTTGTATTGATACTGTCCGGTGATTTCTCCAAGTAAATAATTCCTTTCCGATGAATTATAGGTTAATACCATATCTCCAATTTGTATTTTATGAATAAATTTTTCAAAATAGGAAGCCCAGATGTTGATAGCGGTTTCTCTTTCTGGATAAGCTCTTAATAAATCTTTTTTAAGCGCTGCAGTACTTTTCTGACTTAAATCTTCTGCTAATTTGTCCCACCCTAACGCTACACATGACTTATCTATAAAAAAGGGAACTAATTCTCCATGTAGGGAACGTAAAAACCAAATTTTTTTCATAAGGCCTCCTTAGAATAATTTTATTTTATCTTATTTTATTTCCAAAACCCTCTATCTATATAGTGAAAGGTGATTAAAATCTCTTCATAGAAGAAATTGTAGAGGTGTTCAGAAGCCACCTTTGGGTATTTAGTATAATGGACTTATTTATTGGAGGAAATTGACGGGCACAGATTGTATTATACACTCTTCCCTAAATTTAAAAAACAAAATTATATGAATGATATAGATGAATTATTTAAAGAAGAAAAAGGTATAGAGTTAAAAATAGAAAAGAAACAATGTTTTGAGGAAATAGGTAAGATCTGCTTAAAAGTTTTATTATTGCTCCTTTTGTTCTGTATTTTAAATATTATCGGGGAGGAATTAGCTCAAAATAACTTTTTCATACAAGGGGGATTTAACTCAGATATTTTATATTCGGTATTAGTGTTGCCTCTTTTATATTCTTTAAAAGATGCAAAAGATTGTTTTGAATCCGTTTTTATTAAGGTATGGAAAGGCCCTGGCTATATCACTGTAAAAAGAGGATTTCTGAATATTGGGTATGATAAGTTGTATATTGATGAAATCAATAATATAGAGTTAACACGTTCTTTTTGTGGCAAATTTGGGCACTATTGTAGTATAGACTTATATGCGATGGGTGGATTTTTGCGAATTCCTTATCTCAAAGAAAATAAAGAAAATTTTAAAGTAATAGAAGAGTTAATGACTATAATACAGCATAATAATGATAAGGGAATTACTCCCAGTAATAAAGCGGAAACAGCCTCTTTGTATAAATAACGTATAATATAAATAAATTAGTCATAATTCTGTTTTTTACTTGTATTATGGAACGTTTTTCTGAAGAAGATATTAAATTGAAATTTATTACCCCTGCTATTGAGAAAAAGTGGGATAAAATGACCCAAATTCATTGTGAATTTACTGCGGGTCAAGTTTTAGTACGAGGGAATGTTGTTAAACGTGGTCCCAAAAAAAGAGTAGATTACTTACTATCACTGCGGAAAAATTTTCCTATTGCTATTATTGAAGCCAAAGACAATACTCATTCTCTTGGAGCGGGTATGCAGCAGGCTATTGGTTATGCGGAAATGCTTGACGTTCCTTTTGTGTATAGTTCGAATGGCACAGGTTTTTTGGAGCATGATATGCTTACAGGTAAAGAAAGAGAGCTCCAATTGGAAGATTTCCCGACCCCAAATGAGCTTTGGGAGAGAGTGAAAAAAGAACGTTCTATTTCTGTCTCGGAAGAAAAAATTATTAATGAACGTTATTATTCCGGGATAGAACATAAAACTCCTCGTTATTATCAACGTATTGCTATTAACCGTACCGTAGAAGCGATTGCTCGTGGACAACAACGTATTTTGATTACTATGGCTACTGGAACGGGGAAAACTTTTACCGCTTTTCAGATTGTTTGGAGGCTGCTTAAATCTGGTCTTAAAAAGAAGGTCCTGTATCTTTCGGACAGAAATATTCTAGTGGATCAAACTATCGCAAATGATTTTAAACCATTAGAAAAGGTGCTAACGAAAGTCAAAAATAAAAAGTTAGATAGTTCTTACGAGGTCTATTTCGCCCTATATCAGCAGTTGGTTGAAAATGCCGATACCGATCCTCTGGCTATATTGAAACAGCTAAAACCAGATTTTTTCGATTTGATTATTGTTGATGAGTGCCATAGAGGAAGTGCAGATGAAAAGTCAAAATGGCGTGCGATTTTGGAGTATTTCCACTCGGCTACTCATATTGGGATGACCGCCACACCCAAAGAAACCAAGGAAATTTCCAATATCCATTATTTCGGTGATCCAATTTACACTTATAGCCTAAAACAAGGGATTGATGATGGCTTCTTAGCTCCCTATAAAGTTATACGCTTGGATCTAAATGTTGATTCTCAAGGATATCGACCAGAAATGGGTAAAACTGATGTAGAAGGGAACCTTGTAGAAGATCGGGAATATAATGTCAAAGATTTCGATCGTAATTTGATTATTTACGAACGCACCGAAGCTGTGGCTCATAAGATTACAGAGTTTCTTAAAAAAACGGATCGTTTCGCCAAAACGATTGTATTTTGCGTAGATGTTGATCATGCTGAACGTATGCGTCAAGCGCTTGTAAATGAAAATTCCGATTTGGTAGCACAATATCCACGATATATTATGCGTATTACGGGGGATAACGCTGAGGGCAAAGCCCAATTGGACAACTTTATTGATGTTGCAGAAAAAACTCCCACGATAGTGACTTCTTCTAAGTTAATGACCACCGGGGTAGATTGCAAAACTTGTAAATTAATCGTGCTCGAAAACAATATTGAATCTATGACGGAATTCAAGCAAATTATTGGCCGAGGAACGCGTTTATACCCTAGTGCGGGAAAAGAATATTTTACAATAATGGACTTTCGAGGGGTGACGCGTAAATTTGCCGATAAAGGATTTGATGGGGAACCAATATCTATTTATGAACCTACGGGCGTGAACCCAGATCCTGTGCCTCCCGAGGAGACTCCATTGCCTCCGGAGATGCCTAGCGAGGGCTCGGGAACAGACCGAGGGCCTATATTGGTAGATCCTCCTTTTCCACCGGAGACACTTCGTAAAAAAGTGAAAATAAAAGATGTAGAGGTATATTTGCTATCAGAGCGCGTTCAATACTACAACAAAGACGGTAAATTGATTACTGAAAGTTTGACGAACTACACCAAAAAGAATATTTTAGGTAAATATGCTACCTTGGATGCTTTTTTGCAGCGATGGAATAAAGACGCTCAGAAACAGGCTATTATTGAGGAACTCCAAGGAGAAGGCGTCCTTTTGGATGCCTTGCGAGAGGAGGCTGGAAATAAAGATTTAGATGACTTTGACCTTATCTGTCACATCGCTTATGACCGGCCTCCACTTACTAAAGCAGAACGTGTTAGAAATGTGCAAAAACAGGGATATTTGCACAAGTATTCTGCGCTGGCGCAGCGCGTCTTAAATGCGCTTTTGGAGCAGTACAAGAATGAGGGCATTAAAGATTTGTGCGGCACGCAGGTATTAACAATTGACCGGTTCCGGCAAATTGCCAGCCTGCCTGTAATTATGCGCGAATTTGGCGGGAAAAATGCTTATATGCAGGCCGTAAAGGACCTTCAAGACCAACTGTATAGTTCGTCTATGTATTACAATTAGGAAGAATTTATGAGTTTAAATAATATCGTCAAAAGACTGCAAGACATCATGCGCAACGATGCGGGTATTAACGGGGACGCCCAGCGTATTGAGCAAATGACATGGCTGTTATTTTTAAAAGTATATGATGCTAAGGAAGAAGAATGGGAACTGACTGAAAATGAATATACTTCTATTATCCCAGAAAAATTTCGTTGGCGCAACTGGGCCGTAGACCATAAAGATGGTAAGGCTCTTACCGGGGACGCCTTGCTTTCCTTTGTAAATACAGAATTATTCCCCGCATTAAAAAATATTGAACTTGATGAAACTACCCCTATGAGTAAACTGGTGGTTCAAGCTACTTTTGCGGATAGTTATAACTATATGAAAGATGGCGTTCTTTTACGGCAAGTAATTAATGTGATTGATGAAATCAATTTTGCGGAATATGCCGAACGCCATGCTTTTAACGAAATTTATGAGCAAATTTTAAAAGATCTTCAATCCGCCGGAAACGCCGGGGAGTTTTATACGCCGCGTGCTGTAACGGATTTTATGGTAAAAATGGTAAATCCACGGTTGGGTGAACAAATTGCTGATTTTGCCTGTGGAACGGGTGGCTTTTTAACATCTTCGCTCAAGCATTTGCTTCCCCAAGTAAAAAACGTATCAGATAAAGAAATCTATTGTAGTTGCGTATATGGCGTAGAGAAAAAGGCCTTGCCCTATTTGTTGTGTGCGACTAACCTCTTATTACACGATATTGATCAGCCTCGCGTAATTCATGGAAATTCGTTAGAAAAGAATGTACGGGATTATACGGAGGAAGATAAATTTGATGTGATTTTGATGAACCCTCCTTATGGCGGCAGTGAAAAAGAGGTGGTAAAACAAAATTTCCCTGTAGCGCTTCGCAGCAGCGAAACTGCTGATTTGTTTATGGATGTAATTATGTTCCGTTTGAAACAAAACGGACGTGTGGCCATTGTCTTGCCGGATGGCTTTTTGTTTGGGGAAGACAATGCAAAAGTGGCTATTAAAGAAAAACTTTTAAGTGAATATAATCTACATACGGTAATTCGTTTGCCGCATAGTGTGTTTGCGCCTTATACGTCTATTACCACCAACTTGTTGTTTTTTGATAAGACGGGTCCGACTAAAGAAACATGGTTCTATCGTATGGATATGCCGGAGGGATATAAGCATTTTTCCAAAACCAAACCTATCAAGTTGGAACACTTTGCGCCAGTCATCGAGTGGTGGAATGATCGTAAAGAAATTATTGTAGATGATGCTCCCAAAGCACAAAAATATAGCCTTAATGAAATCAAAGAGAAGAACTACAATATTGATCTGTGTGGTTTCCCTCACGAAGAGGAAGAAATTTTAGAGCCTAAAGAGCTGATAGCGCAATACCAAGAAAAACGCGCCACTCTCAATGCTAATATAGATTCTATCTTATCGCAGATTACAACCATCTTGGAGACCAAGTAATGAAAGCGAAAGATTTAAAGAATTCTATCCTACAATTGGCGATTCAAGGCAAACTGGTTCCTCAAGACCCCAAAGATGAGCCCGCTTCCAAACTATTGGAAAAAATTCGTGCCGCCAAGCAAAAACTTGTCAAAGAAGGGAAGATAAAGAAAGACAAGCAGGAAAGTTTTATCTACAAAGGTGACGATAACAACTATTATGAGAAGATTGGTAAAGACATCCGCAATATAACGGATGAGATTCCGTTTGAAATTCCGGATTCTTGGGCGTGGGTGAGATTGAGAAATATCTCTTCTAAAATATCTGCTGGAGGAGATAAACCTCAGTATTTTAGTAAGATACAGACAGACTTATGTCAAATTCCCGTTTTATCTAATGGAGAAAGAAATGAGGGAATTTTTGGTTATACAAACAAGGCAACTATTACCGATCCTAGTATCACTGTTTCAGGACGCGGTACTATCGGTTTTTCCTGTGTTAGGTTAAAACCATATTTCCCTATTGTTAGGTTAATAACCATCACTCCGTTTGGCGGAATAAACTTAAACTTTCTTAAGTACGCTATGTCTTCGTTGTTAGAACAAGGAGTTGGAACAAGTATCAAACAGTTAACGGTACCGATGATTACTCCTAAATTGATTCCTTTGCCACCTCTAAAAGAGCAGCAGAGAATTGTTAAGAAGATAGAAGAATTAGAAACTTTCATAGAAGAATATGCTCAGGCAGAAACGGAACTATCTGAACTTAACGCCGCATTTCCCGAACAGATAAAAAAATCTCTTCTACAATACGCTATCCAAGGAAAACTAGTTCCACAGGATCCCAATGATGAACCTGCTTCGGTATTATTAGAAAAAATAAAAGCCGAAAAGCAAAAACTTATCAAAGCGGGAAAGATTAAAAAAGACAAAATAGAGAGTTATATCTATAAGCGTGATAATCGCCATTATGAGAAGATGGGCGATAAAGAAGTAGATATAACCGATGAAATTCCGTTTGAGAT